>NZ_CP080494.1:0-1162500 GCF_019464415.1 Pseudomonas sp. So3.2b
ATGTCCCGACTCAATCCCCGGCAGCAAGAAGCCGTGAACTACGTCGGCGGCCCTCTATTGGTGCTCGCCGGTGCTGGCTCCGGCAAGACCAGCGTGATCACCCGCAAGATCGCGCACCTGATCCAGAACTGCGGCATCCGTGCCCAGTACATCGTCGCCATGACCTTTACCAACAAGGCGGCGCGGGAAATGAAAGAGCGCGTCGGCACCCTGCTCAAGGGTGGCGAAGGCCGTGGCCTCACTGTGTGTACCTTCCACAACCTGGGGCTGAACATCATCCGCAAGGAGCATGTGCGGCTGGGCTACAAGCCGGGCTTCTCGATCTTCGACGAGACCGACGTCAAGGCCCTGATGACCGACATCATGCAGAAGGAATACGCGGGCGACGACGGGGTCGACGAGATCAAGAACATGATCGGCTCGTGGAAAAACGACCTGATCCTGCCGCCCGAGGCCCTGGAAAACGCGCGCAACCCCAAGGAACAGACTGCCGCCATCGTCTACACCCACTACCAACGCACGCTCAAGGCGTTCAACGCGGTGGACTTCGACGACCTGATCCTGCTGCCAGTGAAGCTGTTCCAGGAACACGCCGATATCCTCGAAAAGTGGCAGAACAAGGTGCGCTACCTGCTGGTGGACGAATACCAGGACACCAACGCCAGCCAATACCTGCTGGTGAAACTGCTGATCGGCACGCGCAACCAGTTCACCGTGGTCGGCGACGATGACCAGTCGATCTACGCCTGGCGCGGTGCGCGCCCGGAAAACCTGATGCTGCTCAAGGACGACTACCCGTCCCTGAAAGTGGTGATGCTGGAGCAGAACTACCGCTCCACCAGCCGCATCCTGCGTTGCGCCAACGTGCTGATCTCGAACAACCCCCACGAATTCGAAAAACAGCTGTGGAGCGAGATGGGCCACGGCGATGAGATTCGCGTGATCCGCTGCCGCAACGAAGACGCCGAAGCCGAACGCGTGGCCGTGGAAATCCTCAGCCTGCACCTGCGCACCGACCGGCCCTACAGCGACTTTGCGATCCTCTATCGCGGCAACTACCAGGCCAAGCTGATCGAGCTGAAGTTGCAGCACCATCAGGTGCCGTATCGTCTGTCCGGCGGCAACAGCTTTTTCGGACGCCAGGAAGTAAAGGATCTGATGGCCTACTTCCGGCTGATCGTGAACCCGGATGACGACAACGCCTTCCTGCGCGTGATCAACGTGCCGCGCCGGGAAATCGGCTCCACCACCCTGGAAAAACTCGGTAACTACGCCACCGAACGCAAGATCTCGATGTACGCCGCCACCGACGAAATCGGCCTGGGCGAACACCTGGACACGCGCTTCACCGATCGCCTGTCGCGCTTCAAGCGTTTTATGGACAGGGTGCGCGAGCAATGCGCCGGCGAAGACCCGATCAGCGCCCTGCGCAGCATGGTCATGGATATCGACTATGAAAACTGGCTGCGCACCAACAGCTCCAGCGACAAGGCCGCGGACTACCGCATGGGCAACGTCTGGTTTCTGATCGAGGCGCTGAAGAACACCCTGGAAAAAGACGAAGACGGCGAAATGACCGTCGAAGACGCCATCGGCAAGCTGGTGCTGCGCGACATGCTCGAGCGCCAGCAGGAAGAGGAAGACGGCGCCGAAGGTGTGCAAATGATGACCTTGCATGCGTCCAAGGGCCTGGAATTCCCCTACGTGTTCATCATGGGCATGGAAGAGGAAATCCTCCCACACCGCTCCAGTATCGAAGCCGACACCATCGAGGAAGAACGGCGCCTGGCCTACGTGGGCATTACCCGCGCACGTCAGACCCTGGCCTTCACCTTTGCGGCCAAGCGCAAGCAATACGGCGAAATCATCGACTGCGCCCCAAGCCGGTTCCTCGATGAGCTACCACCGGACGACCTGGCCTGGGAAGGCAACGACGACACCCCAACTGAAGTCAAGGCGGTACGCGGCAACACCGCCCTGGCGGATATACGCGCGATGCTAAAGCGCTAGAATCGACTACTTTTTAATCTACTTTCGGCGCCCCTTGCGCCACCAGAGGAAGCTTTTGTGGAAGCACTGCACAAGAAAATTCGCGAAGAAGGCATCGTGCTTTCCGACCAGGTACTCAAGGTCGACGCCTTTCTGAACCATCAGATCGACCCGGCGCTGATGAAACTGATCGGCGACGAATTCGCCGCGCTGTTCAAGGATTCGGGGATCACCAAGATCGTCACCATCGAAGCCTCAGGCATCGCGCCAGCGATCATGACCGGCCTGAACCTGGGCGTACCGGTGATCTTCGCCCGCAAGCAGCAGTCCCTGACCCTGACGGAAAACCTGCTGTCGGCGACGGTGTATTCCTTCACCAAGAAAGTCGAAAGCACCGTGGCAATCTCCCCACGCCACCTGACCAGCAGCGACCGCGTGCTGGTGATCGACGACTTCCTGGCCAACGGCAAGGCGTCCCAGGCGCTGATTTCGATCATCAAACAGGCCGGCGCCACCGTGGCGGGCCTGGGGATTGTGATCGAGAAGTCGTTCCAGGGTGGGCGTGCTGAGCTGGATGCCCAGGGTTACCGGGTTGAGTCGCTGGCGCGGGTCAAGTCCCTGGCCGGTGGCGTCGTGACCTTCATCGATTAATCCTGAGCGGGCACGCTTAAAAATGTGGGAGCGGGCTTGCTCGCGATAGCGGTCTGTCAGTCAACTCACGAGTGGCTGATCCATTGCTATCGCGAGCACGCCCGCTCCCACATTTGGTTTGTGGTGGCCGTTAGTGTGCGGTGGCCTTAAGGCCAGCAAGCAATAGGCGCTGATACAAATCCTCTTTAAACCCCTCCGGGTTATCCAGGCGCATCCGCACCAAGTGCTCGGGAAACGCCTCAGGCTCAGGCGCATCCAGCGCCGCTTTGCCCAACTCCAGAATCTCCGTCAGCTTGAATTTGCTCTTGAGCCAGTTCAACGCGCGCAACAAATCCCGTTCTTCATCGGTGAAGTCACTGCCCAGCGGGTACTCCGGGAACAGCCTTGAATGCCGTGCCTGCACCGCCTGCAAACGCTCCGGCGTGTTGTCGGCGAAGCGCGGGTCGAGCTGAAAGTCCTTGGGCAACTTGCCGGCTTTTTGCGCCTGCTCGATCAAGCCCGCCTGGAAGCGTGAGTCGGTGATATTGAGCAGCGCCTCGATCACCTTGGCGTCGGTCTGGCCACGCAGGTCGGCGATGCCGTATTCAGTGATGACAATATCGCGCAGGTGCCGGGGAATCGTGCAATGGCCATATTCCCAGACGATATTGGAGCTGACATCACCGCCCGCTTCACGCCAGCTGCGCAGGATCAGGATCGAGCGCGCGCCCTCCAGCGCATGGCCCTGGGCCACAAAGTTGTATTGCCCACCCACGCCACTGAGCACGCGGCCGTCTTCCAGTTGGTCGGCAACACCGGCGCCCAGCAACGTGACCATGATGGCGCTGTTGATAAACCGCGCATCCAGGCGCTGTAAACGCTTGAGTTCTTCCTGCCCGTACAGCTCGTTGATATAGCTGATGCGGGTCATGTTGAATTCCAGGCGCTTGGCGTGGGTCATTTCCTGCAAGCGCTGGTAAAAACTGCGGGGGCCGAGGAAGAAGCCACCGTGGATCGACACGCCATCCGGTTGTGCCGCGTCGTCCAGCAGACCCGCATTGGCCTGCTGCTGCGTCGCCACATCGGGGTACACCTTGCGCCGCACAATGCCGGCGTCGGCCAGCACCAGCAGGCCATTGACGAACATTTCGCTGCAGCCATAGAGGCCCCGGGCAAACGGCTCGACCCCGCCCTCGCGGCTGATCAGCGGCGCCCATTGGTACACATCCAGGTCGGTGAGCAACTGCCGGTAGCCTTCGTTATCGGCCTGACGCGCCAGCAATGCGGCAGTCAGGGCGTCGCCCATCGAACCGATACCGATCTGCAGGGTGCCGCCATCGCGTACCAGGGTACTGGCGTGCAAACCAATGAAGTGGTCCTGCAAACCCACTGGCATGTTCGGCGTGGAAAACAGCGTGGTGCGGTCTTTTTCGTCGATCAGGAAGTCGAACTGATCCATGCCCAGCTCGGCATCACCGGGCATGTAGGGCAAATCATCATGCACCTGGCCCACCACCAGGATGGTCTCGCCTGCCGCGCGGCGCTTGGCGATCATCGGTAACAGGTCGAGGGTGATATCGGGGTTGCAGCTCAGGCTCAGGCGATCCGGGTGCTCACTGCTGCTGGCCACCAACTGCGCGATCAGGTTCAGGCCGGCAGCGTTGATATCGCGGGCGGCATGGCTGTAGTTGCTGCTGACGTAATCCTGCTGGGCCGAGGTGCTATGCAGCAGGCTGCCGGGCTGCATAAAAAACTGCTGCACGTGAATATTGGCCGGCAGGCTGTCCTTGCGCAGGGCGGCGAGGAAGTCCAGCTCAGGATAATCGCCGAACACCCGCTCGATAAACGGCTCCAGAAAACGCTTCTGCAAGCCATCGCCCAACGGCGGGCGACCCAGGCTCAGCGCGGTGTAAATCGTCAGCGCCCGCTCAGGCAGCTTGGCGATGCGCCGGTACAAGGCATTGGCAAACAGATTCGCCTTGCCCAGGCCCAGCGGCATACCCATGTGGATATGCGCAGGCAAGCGCTCCAGTACGTCATCGACCGCTTGCTCGATTGAACACAACTGCACCATCCGACCCTCCTGACATTCCATGATTAGGGGTTGGACCGAGCTTGCCGGGTCTTTGCTGCAATGAACAGCCTTGGCCGCCAAATTGCGCCCACAAAAAAGCCGCTGGTCAGCGGCTTTTTGGCGAAGATCGGTTTATTTCAAACCAGACATCTTCTCGATCGCACCCTTGAGGTCAGCATCCGAGCAATCGGCGCAGGTTCCTTTAGGCGGCATGGCGTTGATACCGGTGATGGCCTTGGCCAGGATGCCATCAAGGCCGCCCTGGTGGTCGGCGCGCTCTTTCCAGGCAGCAGTGTCACCGATTTTCGGTGCGCCCAACAGGCCAGTGCTGTGGCAAGCAGTACAGTGTTTGGCGATGATCTCGTCCGGCGTTTTCGCGCCGCCGCCTGCTGTCACAGCGACTTCCATCCCCTTGCATTCTTCGCCCTGAATACAGACCTTCCCGACGGGTTCAAGACGCTTGGCAATATCATCATTGGTCGCAGCTTGAGCGCTGGCAGCCCAAAGGGCCAGTACGGTTGCTGGTACAGCCAGCATTTTCATAATTAGGTTCACGCGTTCACCCTCATGGTGGCTATTCACGCCTGCGGCCACGGTTTCGCAGGCGGCGAAAGTATAACGGTTAGGCCGCCTCACTGAAACAACCCTATTATCCAAGGGGGGATTCAGTATGGCGAAATACAACTACGGGCACCTCTGCAAGGTAGGCAGGGCGCCTCTTCGGTTAAAAGTTCGCGGGTGTGGCTGCGCTGATTAGTCGCGCCGGCACATCGAACGGATTGCGAAAACGGTGCGGCTTGGTGCTTTCAAAGTAGTAGCTATCGCCGGCTTCGAGCACAAAAGTTTCGACGCCCACGACCAATTCCAGACGACCTTCCAACAGAATCCCGGTTTCCTCGCCATCATGGGTCAGCATTTCCTCGCCCGTATCGGCGCCTGGCGGGTAGATTTCGTTGAGAAACGCAATCGCCCGGCTGGGATGCGCACGGCCCACCAGCTTCATGGTCACCGCACCATCGGAAATGTCGATCAGCTCATTGGCTTTATAGACGATCTGGGTCGGTTTTTCCTGGAGGATCTCCTCGGAAAAGAATTCGACCATCGACATGGGGATGCCGCCCAGCACCTTGCGCAAGGAGCTGATGGAAGGGCTGACACTGTTTTTCTCGATCATCGAAATGGTGCTGTTGGTGACGCCCGCACGTTTGGCGAGTTCACGCTGGGAAAGACCTTTCAGTTTACGGATGGATTGCAGTCGTTCGCCGACGTCCAATGCAGGAGCCTCCTAGGATTCAGGCTTTGTTGTAATTGAGCGTTATCATGGCGACAGCGTTCAGTATTTACAACACTTTGGTCTGAATCCCGCTGGACGTCTTCGGCGTCCGGCAGCTAGGCGCCGGAATAGAGCCGTGGCACTCGGCGCAGGTTGCAAAAAATCTGGTAGGGAATGGTGTCAGCGGCGGTCGCCACATCGCTGGCGAGGATGTTTTTGCCCCACAACTCGACGGTCGAGCCCAGGCCGGCCTCGGGCACATCGGTCAGGTCGACACACAGCATGTCCATCGACACCCGCCCCAGCAACTGGCTGCGCTGGCCGGCGACCAGCACCGGCGTACCGGTCGGCGCGTGGCGCGGATAACCATCGGCATAGCCCATGGCAACCACGCCGATACGCATCGGCTTGGGCGTCACGAACCGTGCGCCATAACCCACGGGCTCGCCCGCCGGCAGTTCGCGCACGCAGATGACTTTCGATTCCAGGGTCATCACCGGCTGCAAACGCGCGGCAACCGCCTGGTCTTCGCCAAAGGGCGTTGCGCCGTAGAGCATGATGCCGGGCCGCACCCAATCACTGGAGACGCCCGGCCAACCCATTACCGACGGCGAGTTGCGCAGGCTGACCTGGGCCGCCAGGCCCTGGCGCGCCGCATCGAATACCGCGACCTGCTCATCGCTGCTTGTGCAGTCCAGTTCATCGGCGCGAGCGAAGTGGCTCATCAACACGATCTTGGCCACTTTGCCACTGGCCAGCAGGCGCTGGTAGGCGTCGTGATAATCCTTGGGATGCAAACCAACCCGGTGCATGCCCGAATCCAGCTTCAACCACACCGTCAGCGGCTTGCTCAGGCGCGCCTGTTCAATCGCCTCCAGTTGCCACAGCGAATGCACCACGCACCACAAGTCATGCTCAATGATCAGCGGCAGTTCGTCGGCCTCGAAGAACCCTTCGAGCAACAACATCGGCCCACGAATTGCGGCGGCGCGCAGCTCCAGCGCCTCCTCGATACAGGCCACGGCAAAACCGTCGGCCTGGTCTTCCAGGGCCTGGGCCACGCGCACGGCACCATGGCCATAGGCGTCGGCCTTGATCACGGCAAGGGCCTTGGCCCCGGTCAGTTCGCGGGCCAATTGGTAGTTGTGGCGCAGGGCTTGTAGGTCGATCAGGGCACGGGCAGGACGCATGGCGGCAGGCTTCTAGGCGGCGGTGGGAAGAAAAAACCGGTACCGGCCAATAGCGCCGGCACCGCAAGAGGGATCGTTTAAGGCAGAGCGGCCACGACAGACAGCTCGACCAGGATTTCTGGCTCACACAGTTTCGACTCGACCGTGGCACGGGCCGGGGCCGCGCCTTTTGGCAGCCACTTGTCCCAAACCGCGTTCATGCCGGCAAAGTCGGCGTCGATGTCTTTGAGGTAGATCGTCACCGACAGCAACTTGGTTTTATCGGTACCGGCCAAATCCAGCAAACGCTCGATATTGGCCAGGGTTTCACGAGTCTGCTGTTCAATCCCGGCACTCATGTCGTCGCCGACTTGCCCTGCCAGATACACGGTACCGCTGTGGACAACGATCTGGCTCATGCGCTCATTGGTGAGCTGGCGCTGGATTGACATGTTTTGTGGACTCCTGAGGGTTGCCGTAACGGGAAATATCAAGGCCAGCGGCACTGATCTGCGGGGTTTTCTTCGCCATCAGGTCCGCCAGCAGGCGACCAGAGCCACAGGCCATGGTCCAGCCGAGGGTGCCGTGGCCAGTATTCAAGAACAGGTTTTTGAAAGGCGTGGCGCCGACGATCGGCGTACCGTCCGGGGTGGTCGGGCGCAGGCCGGTCCAGAACGTCGCTTCGCTCAAATCACCGCCCTGAGGATAAAGGTCGTTGACGATCATCTCCAGGGTTTCGCGCCGGCGCGGGTTCAGCGACAGGTCAAAACCGGCTATTTCAGCCATGCCACCGACGCGGATGCGGTTGTCGAAACGGGTGATCGCAACCTTGTAGGTTTCGTCGAGAATAGTCGAAGTCGGGGCCATCGCCGGGTTGGTGATCGGCACGGTCAGGGAGTAACCCTTGAGCGGATACACCGGCGCCTTGATCCCCAGTGGCTTGAGCAACTGCGGCGAGTAACTGCCCAGGGCCAGCACGTAGCGGTCGGCGGTTTCCAGCTTGCCGTCGATCCACACGCCGTTGATGCGATCACCGGCGTGGTCCAGGCGTTGAATGTCCTGCTCAAAACGGAATTCCACCCCCAACTGCTTGCACATGTCGGCCAGGCGGGTGGTGAACATCTGGCAGTCGCCGGTCTGGTCATTGGGCAGGCGCAAGGCACCGGCGAGGATATCCGTGACGCTGGCCAGGGCCGGCTCGACGCGGGCAATGCCGGCGCGGTCAAGCAGCTCGAACGGCACGCCGGACTCTTTCAGCACGGCGATATCCTTGGCCGCGCCATCCAGTTGCGCCTGGGTGCGGAACAATTGGGTAGTCCCCAGGCTGCGCCCTTCGTAGGCAATGCCGGTTTCGGCGCGCAGCTCATCGAGGCAGTCGCGGCTGTACTCGGACAGGCGCACCATGCGCTCTTTGTTCACGGCATAACGGTTGGCCGTGCAGTTGCGCAGCATCTGCGCCATCCACAGGTATTGGTCGATATCGGCCGTGGCCTTGATCGCCAGCGGCGCATGGCGCTGCAGCAACCACTTGATGGCCTTGAGCGGCACACCCGGCGCGGCCCACGGCGATGCATAGCCGGGCGAGACCTGGCCGGCGTTGGCGAAGCTGGTCTCCATTGCAACGGCCGGCTGGCGGTCGACCACGACCACCTCAAAACCGGCACGCGCCAAATAGTAGGCACTGGCCACACCAATGACACCGCTACCCAAGACCAAAACCCGCATTTTTATATCCTCATCACGGCTTGACCGCTGACGTTTGTTGTTCGGCACAAAGATGTGAGCAGTATAAAAAGCAATGACCAGTGCATTTCACTATATAAGTGCCTATATTTGGCGACAATTCTCGGCAAAAACCCTTTTCACGGAGGAGCATCCCCTATGCGGACCAATACCCAGACCAAGCGGGAGCTGGACAAGATCGACCGCAACATCCTGCGCATCCTGCAGGCCGACGGGCGGATTTCGTTTACCGAGCTAGGGGAGAAGGTAGGACTGTCGACCACGCCGTGCACCGAACGGGTCCGGCGCCTGGAGCGCGAGGGGATCATCATGGGCTACAACGCCCGCCTCAATCCGCAGCACTTGAAGGGTAGCCTGCTGGTGTTTGTCGAGATCAGCCTCGACTACAAATCCGGCGATACCTTCGAAGAATTCCGACGTGCCGTGCTGAAACTGCCCCATGTGCTGGAGTGCCACCTGGTCTCGGGGGATTTCGACTATCTGGTGAAGGCGCGGATTTCCGAGATGGCGTCGTACCGCAAACTGCTGGGCGATATCCTGCTCAAGCTGCCCCATGTGCGCGAGTCCAAGAGCTATATCGTGATGGAAGAGGTGAAGGAGAGCCTGAACCTGCCGATCCCGGATTGACCCTGTGGGCGCTACACCGTCATCGCAGGCAAGCCAGCTCCCACCTTTTGACCGGGTACATCTGTCAGACCAGCACCTGCCGCGTCGTCGCCATGTACTCGTGAATCTGCTTCTCCACCCGCGGGTGAATCAGCTCCACCGGGCCTCGATTGTTGGGGCATGGCAGGCTGGGCGTGGTACCAAACAACCTACAGATCAACGGGCGCTCGTCGTACACCGTGCAACCGTTGGGCCCCAGGTGCACACAGTTCAGCTCATCCATGGCCGCTTCCTGCTCGGCCGCAGTCTTGCGCGGCAGGCGCGACATTTCCTCGGTGGATGTAGTCACCGGCCCACAGCAATCATGGCAACCCGGCACACACTCGAACGAGGGGATCTGCCGGCGCAGCGCGTTGACTTTCTGGCTGTTGCAACTCATCGAAACCCATACCGAACGGCGAATAGGCGTGGATTTTGCCCTAAAAGCCCCGAGTGAGACAGCTTCACCCGACCGCTGTATCCTGCGTCAAATTTTCCAAACACGGATGCTCCCCATGACCGCCAGCGCCCGGCACACCGCTTCCTACTACGCCGCCAGCAGCCTGGCGCAACCCGATTACCAGGCATTGGCGGGCGAAGTGGTCGCCGATGTGTGCGTGGTCGGCGGCGGGTTTTCCGGGCTGAACACCGCGCTGGAGCTGGCTGAACGGGGCTTTAGCGTGGTGCTGCTGGAGGCACGCAAGATCGCCTGGGGCGCCAGCGGGCGCAACGGCGGGCAGTTGATTCGCGGCGTCGGCCATGGCCTCGATCAGTTTGCCAATGTGGTCGGCAGCGAAGGCGTGCGGCAGATGAAGCTGATGGGCCTGGAAGCCGTGGAAATCGTGCGCCAGCGGGTCGAGCGCTTCCAGATTGATTGCGACCTGACCTGGGGCTACTGCGACCTGGCCAACAAGCCCCGCGACTTGCAGGGCCTGGCCGCCGACGCCGAAGAGCTGCACGACCTGGGCTATCGACATGAACTGCGCCTGCTGCAAGCCGGGGAAATGCGCAGCGTGATCGGCTCCGACCGTTACGTGGGCGGCATGATCGACATGGGCTCCGGCCACCTGCACCCGCTGAACCTGGCCCTTGGCGAAGCGGGCGCCGCGCAGCAACTGGGCGTGAGGCTGTTCGAGCAGTCCGAAGCCCTGCGCATCGACTACGGCCCTGAAGTCAAAGTCCACACCGCCCACGGCAGTGTGCGCGCCAAGACTCTGGTGCTGGGCTGCAATGCCTACCTCAATGGCCTCAACCCTCACCTGAGCGGCAAGGTGCTGCCCGCCGGCAGCTACATCATTGCCACCGAACCCTTGAGCCCAACCCAGGCCGCCGAGTTACTGCCGCAAAACATGGCGGTGTGTGATCAGCGGGTCACGGTGGACTACTTCCGTTTATCGGCCGACCGGCGCCTGCTGTTTGGCGGTGCTTGCCACTATTCCGGACGCGATCCCCAGGACATTGGCGCCTATATGCGGCCGAAGATGCTCAAGGTCTTCCCGCAATTGGCCGAAGCGAAGATCGACTATCAATGGGGCGGCATGATCGGCATCGGCGCCAACCGCCTGCCGCAGATTGGCCGGCTGGCCGACCAGCCCAATGTGTACTTTGCCCAGGCCTACGCCGGCCATGGCCTGAACGCCACCCACCTGGCCGGCAAACTGTTGGCCGAAGCCATCAGCGGCCAGCAGAGTGGGCGCTTCGATCTGTTTGCCCAGGTGCCACACATCACCTTCCCTGGCGGCAAGCACTTGCGCTCACCGCTGCTGGCCCTGGGCATGCTCTGGCACCGCCTGAAAGAACTGCTCTGACTCAACCGCGCCAGAACGGCTTCAAGCCTTCCCGGCGCGCTTGTTCAGTACTCAAGCCGATATCGCGCAGTTGCTCCGGGGTCAGGTCCAGCAAGGCCTGGCGCGTGTGGCGACGGCGCCAGAACAGTTCCCAACGGCTCGGATTACCCGGCGCCAGCCCGGTCAGCCCGCGCTCCTGCCCTGCTTCCAGTTCCTGACTGTGTAGTGCCAGCCGCACATCGCTCAAGCCATTCATTGTCCTGCCCCTCATTTGCCTGTTGCCATGAGTGACTAGAATGGACGGCACGGCAAAACCATTACAGATTCAACCAACTTTTATTAAATCCATACAGATACTCCCAACCACGGGCTGAATCCTGTATTTTCCTTGCATCTGTACTGGTCCCCTGGGAGTGACCGCAATGACCCTCTACGTCAACCTCGCCGAACTGCTGGGCACCCGTATCGAACAGGGCTTCTATCGCCCCGGCGATCGCCTGCCCTCGGTGCGTGCCTTGAGTGTGGAACACGGGGTCAGCCTGAGCACCGTGCAACAGGCTTACCGAATGCTCGAAGACAACGGCCTGGCGACGCCAAAGCCGAAATCCGGCTACTTCGTGCCCGTCGGTCGCGAACTGCCCGCGCTGCCTGCCGTGGGTCGGCCGGCCCAGCGCCCGGTGGAGATTTCCCAGTGGGACCAGGTGCTGGAACTGATCCGCGCGGTGCCGCGCAAAGATGTCATACAGATGGGCCGTGGCATGCCGGATGTCCTGTCACCGACCCTCAAACCCCTGCTGCGCAGCCTGGCCCGGGTCAGCCGCCGCCAGGATCTGCCAGGCCTGTACTACGACAATATCTACGGCTGTATGGAGCTGCGTGAACAAATAGCCCGTCTGTCATTGGATTCCGGCTGTCAACTCGACGCCCAGGACATCGTGATCACTACCGGCTGCCATGAGGCACTGTCCTCCAGCATCCGTGCCATTTGCGAGCCCGGCGATATCGTCGCCGTCGACTCGCCAAGCTTCCACGGCGCCATGCAGACCCTCAAGGGCCTGGGCATGAAAGCCCTGGAAATCCCCACCGACCCGCTCACCGGCATCAGCCTGGAAGCCCTGGAACTGGCCCTGGAGCAATGGCCGATCAAAGTCATCCAGTTGACCCCCAACTGCAACAACCCCCTGGGCTACATCATGCCCGAGGCACGCAAACGGGCGCTGCTGACCCTGGCCCAGCGCTTTGACGTGGCGATTATCGAAGACGATGTGTATGGCGAGCTGGCCTACAGCTACCCGCGACCACGCACCATCAAATCCTTCGACGAAGATGGCCGCGTCCTACTCTGCAGTTCCTTCTCCAAAACCCTGGCCCCCGGTCTGCGGATCGGTTGGGTAGCGCCGGGCCGCTATCTGGAGCGGGTGCTGCACATGAAATACATCAGCACCGGCTCCACCGCCACCCAGCCGCAGATCGCCATTGCCGAGTTCCTCAAGAACGGGCACTTCGAGCCGCATTTGCGGCGGATGCGCAGCCAATACCAGCGCAATCGCGACCTGATGCTCGATTGGGTCAGCCGCTATTTCCCGGCCGGCACCCGCGCCAGCCGGCCACAGGGCAGCTTTATGCTGTGGGTGGAGTTGCCCGAAGGTTTCGACACCCTCAAGCTCAACCGGGCCCTGGTCGAGCAAGGCGTACAGATTGCCGTGGGCAGCATCTTCTCGGCCTCGGGCAAATACCGTAACTGCCTGCGGATGAACTACGCTGCCAAGCCAACCCCCCCGATTGAAGAGGCGGTGCGCAAGGTCGGGGCAACGGCGATCAAAATGCTCGCCGAAGCCGAACAGCGGGTGGACTGACCTTTTGCCAGCAATCACCGTCATATGCCCACCAACGCCCTGATTCGGAACCTGTCGCCTTGATGAGCCAACGGCTGTTAGCGTTTTTTTTGCTGGGGTTCCTGGGCCTGGGCGGTTGCGCCACCCCGGATGTGCCCAGGGTGGCCAGCGAGGCGCTGCCGGCGACGCAGTCCGCCTTTGGTCGCTCGATCCAGGCCCAGGCCGCGCCCTACCAGGGCCGCTCCGGGTTCCGCCTGCTGCCCAACAGCAGCGAAGCGTTCATGGCTCGCGCCGAATTGATCCGCAATGCCCAGACCAGCCTCGACTTGCAGTACTACATCGTCCATGACGGCATCAGCACGCGCATGCTGGTGGCCGAGTTACTCACGGCGGCCGACCGTGGCGTGCGGGTGCGCATCCTCCTAGATGACACCACCAGCGACGGCCTGGACCAGATCATCGCCACCCTGGCCGCGCACCCGCAGATCCAGATTCGCCTGTTCAACCCCTTGCACCTGGGGCGCAGCACCGGCGTGACACGGGCCATGGGCCGGCTGTTCAACCTGTCGCTGCAGCACCGGCGCATGCACAACAAGCTGTGGCTGGCGGACAACAGCGTGGCGATTGTCGGCGGGCGCAACCTGGGGGATGAGTATTTCGATGCCGAGCCCAACCTGAACTTCACCGATATCGACATGCTCAGCATCGGGCCCGTGGCCGAGCAACTGGGCCACAGCTTTGACCAGTACTGGAACAGTGCGCTGAGCAAACCCATTGCCGACTTCATCTCCAGCGCCCCGTCCTCCCGCGACCTGGCCACGGCGCGGGGGCTTCTGGAGAACTCCCTGGCCGAGTCGCGCCAGCAAAACCATGCCCTGTACAACCGCCTGCGCACCTACCAGACCCAGCCCCGCATGGACATCTGGCGCCGGGAGCTGATCTGGGCATGGAACCAGGCGCTGTGGGATGCGCCGAGCAAGGTGCTGGCCAAGGCCGATCCTGACCCGCAACTGTTGCTCACCACCCAACTGGGGCCGGAGCTGGAAGGCGTGCACAGTGAACTGATGATGATTTCGGCCTACTTCGTCCCCGGTCAGCCGGGCCTGGTGTACCTGACCGGCCGCGCGGACGCCGGTGTCGACGTGCGTCTGCTGACCAACGCTCTGGAGGCCACCGACGTACCGGCAGTGCATGGCGGCTATGCGCCCTATCGCAAGGCACTGTTGGAGCACGGGGTGAAACTGTACGAACTGCGCCGCCAACCGGGCGACGGCGGCGGCAGTGGCCCGCACCTGCTGGGCAGCCGCGCGCTGCATGGCTCGGACTCCAGCCTGCACAGCAAGGCGATGATCTTTGATCGGCAGAAGTCGTTTATCGGCTCATTCAATTTCGACCCGCGTTCGGTGCTGTGGAACACCGAGGTTGGCGTGCTGGTGGACAGCCCCGAGCTGGCCGAGCATGTACGCAACCTGGCCCTGCAAGGGATGGCGCCGGCCTTGAGTTATGAGGCGAAGCTGCAGGATGGCCAGGTGGTATGGGTGACAGAAGACAACGGCCAGTTGCACACCCTGACCCGCGAGCCGGGCAGTTGGTGGCGCCGCTTCAATGCCTGGTTTGCCACCACTGTGGGCCTGGAGCGCATGCTCTAAGCACCACCAAAATCCAATCTGGGAGCACTTCCAGGTCAGGCCGGCTGCTCGGCGCCAAACGCCCCTTGGCGCAACAACAGAATCACCAGCCCCAAGGCCCCCGCCGCCATTAACAATGGCAACGCATGCCCGCTGATCCACTGGCTGCCCGCGCCCGCCACCAGTGGGCCGATCAGGCAACCAATCCCCCACAACTGCGCAATATGGGCATTGGCCCGCACCAACGCATCGTCACGGTAGCGCTCGCCGATCAGGATCAACGACAAGGTGAACAAGCCCCCGGCGCTGGCACCGAACAGCACCCAGATCGGCCAGATCAGCCAGGTATCGAGCAGCGGCGCAATGGCCAGGCTCGACAGCAGCAACAACACCGCGCACCCCAGAAACAGGGTACGCCTGGGCAGGTAATCAGCCAGCGCGCCAATCGGCAATTGCAGCAAGGCATCGCCGACCACCACGGTGCTGACCATCGCCAGCGCCACCTCAGCGGTAAAACCCTGCTGCAGGCAATACACCGGCAGCAGCGTCAGAATCATCGCCTCGAACGCGGCAAACAACGCCACCGCCCAGGCAATCGCCGGCAGGCCCCGGCAAAAACCCCACAAATCGCCAAAGGTCACGCTGAAGGCCTCCGCCGTCGGCGCCCCGCTGCGCCCCAACAGCAGGAACGGCGCAATGATCAGCAGGCCGACGCCGACCCAGAAGCCATAGTCATGATCGGTCCCCAGTACGCCGAGCAACAACGGCCCCGACAGCTGGCTCAAGGCGTAGGTACAGCCATACAGCGCCACCAGCCGGCCACGCCACTGCTCCACCACCAGTTGATTGATCCAGCTTTCGCCGAGGATAAACACGATGGTCAGGATCACCCCGATCATCAACCGCAGCACCAGCCACACCGGATAGCTGGGCAGTACCGCCAGCAAACCGATGGAAATCGCCCCAGCCCACAGGCACAGACGCATCAGGTTCGCCGTGCCCAACCAGGAAGCCAGGCGGCTGGAGACCTTGGCGCCCAACAGCACACCGAACGCCGGCATCGCCGCCATGATGCCGATGGCAAAGTTGCCATAGCCCCAGCTTTCCAGGCGCAGGGACACCAGCGGCATGCTCACGCCCAGGGCGAGGCCGACGCTGAGTACCGAGGCCAGGACGGCGAAGTAAGTCGCCCAACGCATTGCCACGCTCCTGTGGGTTATTTCCAGATCACGCAAAATACTGTGGGAGCGGGCTTGCCCGCGATGAGGGAGTACCAGCCAACTCATGAGTGACTGATATACCGCTATCGCGGGCAAGCCCGCTCCCACATGTGGATCTACTGCAGCTGGGGCCCGGAGTCCGGGTTTACAGCTTGATCCAGGTCGCCTTCAGCTCGGTGTACTTGTCGAACGCGTGCAGCGACTTGTCGCGACCGTTGCCCGACTGCTTGAACCCGCCAAATGGCGCAGTCATGTCGCCGCCATCGTACTGGTTGACCCACACGCTACCGGCGCGCAGGGCCTTGGCGGTCAGGTGCGCCTTGGAGATATCCGAAGTCCAGACCGCAGCGGCCAGGCCATAAGGCGTGTCGTTGGCAATCGCCACGGCTTCTTCCGCGCTGTCGAACGTCAGCACCGACAGCACAGGGCCAAAGATCTCTTCCTGGGCAATCTTCATGGCGTTGGTCACACCGTCGAAAATCGTCGGTTCGACGTAGGTACCGCCAGTTTCCTGCAGGGTGCGCTTGCCACCGGCCACCAGCTTGGCGCCATCGGCGTGCCCGGCTTCGATGTACGACAGCACGGTGTTCATCTGCTGGGTATCCACCAGCGCGCCGACGTTGGTAGCCGGGTCCAGCGGGTTGCCCGGCTTCCAGCCCTTGAGGGCCTCGATCACCATTGGCAGGAATTTGTCCTTGATCGAACGCTCCACCAGCAGGCGCGAGCCGGCAGTGCAGACTTCGCCCTGGTTGAAAGCAATGGCGCCAGCCGCGGATTCGGCAGCGGCTTGCAGGTCCGGGGCATCGGCAAACACGATGTTCGGGCTCTTGCCGCCAGCTTCCAGCCAGACGCGTTTCATGTTCGATTCGCCGGAGTAGATCATCAGTTGCTTGGCGATCTTGGTCGAACCGGTGAACACCAGGGTATCGACGTCCATATGCAGCGCCAGGGCCTTGCCGACAGTGTGGCCATAACCCGGCAGCACGTTGAGCACACCCTTGGGGATACCCGCTTCAACGGCCAGGGCAGCGATGCGGATGGCGGTCAGCGGCGATTTTTCCGAAGGCTTGAGCACGACCGAGTTGCCGGTGGACAGCGCCGGCCCCAGCTTCCAGCAGGCCATCATCAGCGGGAAGTTCCACGGCACGATGGCCGCCACTACGCCGACGGGCTCGCGGGTCACCAGGCCCAGTTGGTCATGGGGGGTGGCGGCGACTTCGTCGTAAATCTTGTCGATGGCCTCGCCACTCCAGCTCAGGGCTTGCGCCGCGCCAGGGATGTCGATGCCCAGGGAATCGCCGATGGGCTTGCCCATGTCCAGGGTTTCGAGCAGGGCCAGCTCTTCGGCGTTGGCCTTGAGCAGCGCGGCGAAACGGATCATGGTGGCTTTGCGCTTGGCCGGGGCCAGGCGAGACCATGCACCGGAGTTGAAAGTGGCGCGGGCGTTTTCCACGGCGCGCTGGGCGTCGGCGACGTCACAACTGGCAACCGTGGTCAGCAGGCGGCCATCGACTGGGCTGAGGCATTCGAACGTGTCGCCGGAAACTGCGGCGGTGTACTCGCCATTGATATAGGCGCGGCCTTCGATCTTCAGATCCTTGGCGCGTTGTTCCCAGTCGGCACGGGTCAGGGTGGTCATGCGAGTGTCCTCCTCTTATTAAATATAAGGGCCCGGCGTTATAACCGCTCCCTTCCAAATGCTTGCCCGGCCAGCCAGCTATTCGGTCCGAGGCACCCGCCACCCTAAACCAGCCGCAAGGGATGTTTCAATATATTTGACATAACGGCCGCAAACGCCCTTGCGATGTTCATTTTAATAAACATAGACTTTGGCTCTCCAACCCCAGGCCTAGACGGGATACGTGCATGAACATTCAGGATGTCGTCGATTTCAGCCAGGCGAACACCGCCGCCGAACGCTACCGCCCCGCCACAGAAAAAATCCTCAAGGGCGACCCCGAGCAGACGCTCTTCAACCACTACAACAGCCCGTGCGGCCAGATGAACGCCGGGGTCTGGGAGGGTGAAGTCGGGCAATGGACGGTGAACTACACCGAGCACGAGTACTGCGAGATCGTGCAGGGGGTTTCGGTGCTACGCGATGCCGAAGGCAACGCCAAGACCTTGCGCGCCGGTGACCGCTTCGTGATCCCGGCCGGCTTCAGTGGCACCTGGGAAGTGCTGGAGCCGTGCCGCAAGATCTACGTGGTGTTCGAAGAAAAAGCCTGATCGGTCGACCGCGACTTTTCAAAAGGCAAAAAAAACCCGCATCGTGAGATGCGGGTTTTTTTCACAAGAAAGAAAACCAATTACTTGATTTTGCCTTCTTTGTAGATCACGTGCTTGCGAACGCGCGGGTCGAACATTTTCTTTTCGAGCTTGTCCGGGGTAGTACGCTTGTTCTTGTCGGTAGTGTAGAAGTGACCAGTACCGGCGCTAGAGATCATTCGAATCAATTCACGCATGATTTAGCTCCTTAGATTTTGCCGTCGCGGCGCAGTTCAGCGAGCACGACAGTGATGCCACGCTTGTCGATGATGCGCATGCCTTTGGCAGATACGCGCAGACGGACAAAACGTTTCTCTTCTTCAACCCAGAAGCGGTGATGCTGCAGGTTTGGCAGGAAACGACGACGGGTTTTGTTGTTTGCGTGGGAAATGTTATTCCCAGTCACCGGACCCTTACCGGTAACTTGACAGACTCTCGACATGCCTCAGCCCTCTAAAACCACATGCCCAACCCGGCATGGGTTGGCCGCTTAATCTCTCAGTCATTTGGCGCCAGGCGCCGCGTTTCTTTAAGGGTCTTACCGGCTACACCTACAGTGAAGGAACCGGGCCCCTAGAAAAGAGCGCTGCTTTATACCAGAAAGACCCCAGTGCAACAACAGCCGGTGTGTTTTTCCCGCTGTAAATCTCGCCCAAGCAGCTCTCAAGCGCTGCCAGGGTGGGCCGCCGTGCCGCCGGACCGCTCGTCGCACCGAATGATTTATCGCCGCTGTTTGTAGGCCAAGGCCCCGGGCAAAATGACCTGAAGCGCCATCAAAACAGTATTTGTCCTAAATGCACAGGCAAAAATGGGCTAGTCATTTGTGAATCAGGCCACTACGGTAGGCCTTTTCCAGACTGCACTCGCAGATGGGCCTCCGATCTGCAAAGGAAACCGACCATGCGCCTCGCTGCCCTGCCACTTCTACTCGCCCCGCTCTTCCTCGCCCCGCTGGCCCAGGCGGCCTCCACGTTGAGCGTCTGCACCGAGGCCAGCCCCGAAGGGTTCGATGTGGTGCAGTACAACTCGCTGACCACCACCAACGCCTCGGCGGATGTGCTGATGAACCGCCTGGTGGACTACGACGCCACGAGCGGCAAGCTGGTGCCGAGCCTGGCCGACAGCTGGGAAGTCTCGCCGGACGGCCTGACCTACACCTTTAAATTGCACCCCGGCGTCAAATTCCACCGCACTGCGTATTTCAGCCCAAGCCGCAGCCTTACCGCCGAAGATGTACGTTTCAGCTTCGAGCGCATGCTCGACCCGGCCAATCCCTGGCACCAGATCGCCCAGAGCGGCTTCCCCCACGCCCAGTCCTTGCAACTGCCGGCGCTGATCAAAAAGATCGACGCCCTGGATCCGCTGACCGTGCGCTTTACCCTGGATCACGCCGACTCCACGTTCCTCGCCGCGCTGAGCATGGGCTTTGCCTCGATCTACCCGGCCGAATACGCCGACAAGTTGCTCAAGGCCGGCACCCCGGAAAAGCTCAATAGCCAACCCATCGGCACCGGCCCCTTTGTTTTCGGGCGTTTCCAGAAAGATGCAGCGATTCGCTACAAAGCCAACCCGGATTACTTCGCCGGCAAGCCTGCTGTGGATAACTTGATCTTTGCCATCACCCCGGACGCCAACGTACGCCTGCAGAAACTGCGCCGGGATGAGTGCCAGATCGCCTTGTCACCCAAGCCCCTGGATATCGGCGAGGCGCAAAAGGATGCGGCGCTCAAGGTGGAAAAGACCGCAGCCTTCATGACCGCGTTTGTGGCCATCAACAGCCAGCACCCACCGTTGGACAAGCCAGAAGTGCGCCAGGCGATCAACCTGGCCTTCGACAAGGCCAGCTACCTCAAGGCCGTGTTTGAAGGCACCGCCGAAGCCGCCACCGGCCCCTACCCGCCCAATACCTGGGGTTTTGCCAAGGAATTGCCGGGTTATCCACAGGACATCGCCAAGGCCAAGGCCCTGCTGGCCCGCGCCGGGCTGAGTGACGGCTTCAAGACCACCCTTTGGACCCGGCCCTCGGGCAGCCTGCTCAACCCCAACCCAAGCCTGGGCGCACAACTGCTGCAGGCGGACCTGGCCAAGGTCGGCATCCAGGCCGAGATCCGCGTGATCGAATGGGGCGAGCTGATCCGCCGCGCCAAGGCTGGCGAGCACGACCTGCTGTTTATGGGCTGGGCCGGGGACAACGGCGACCCGGATAACTTCCTGACCCCGCAATTTTCCTGCGCGGCGGTAAAATCCGGCACCAACTTTGCCCGTTACTGCGACCCGGCACTGGACAAGCTGATCAGTGCCGGCAAGACCACCAATGAGCAAGGCGTGCGCAGCAAGCTGTATCAACAGGCACAGGCGCAGATCCAGCAGCAGGCGCTGTGGTTGCCACTGGCTCATCCGACGGCCTTTGCCCTGACCCGTAAAAATGTCGAGGGGTATCAGGTCAGCCCGTTTGGGCGCCAGGATTTCTCCAAGGTCAGCGTAAAGCCCTGACCCGGCCGTTGTAGGAGCCGGCAAGCCGGCCCCTACAAGCAACTGCGTTACAGCCAACCGTATTCGGCCATCGACAGCGGGTCACCGTCGCCGATAATGATGTGATCCAGTACCCGCACGTCCACCAGATCGAGGGCCTTTTGCAGATGCTTGGTCAGTTTTCGATCAGCAATGCTGGGCTCGGCATTCCCGGAGGGGTGGTTGTGGCACAGGATCAACGCCGCTGCGTTGTAGTCCAGGGCGCGCTTGACCACCTGTCGCGGGTACACCATGGCATTGTCTATGGTGCCCTGGAACAGCGCTTCGAAGCCCAGCACCCGGTGCCTTGAATCAAGAAACAGGCAGCCGAATATTTCGTGGGGCTCATGGCGCAGCAGCGCCTTGAGGTAGTCACGCACGGCAACCGGGCTTTCCAGTACCGACTCATTGCGCACATGCTCGGCCAGATGGCGCCGGCCCATTTCCAGCACCGCCTGCAACTGGGCGAACTTAGCCGGCCCCAGGCCCAGATGCTGGATGAAGACGGTTTGGCGGGCCTCCAGCAACGAACGCAGGCTGCCAAATTGCCCCAGCAGATGGCGCGCCAAGTCCACCGCGCTTTTACCCGAGACGCCGGTACGCAGGAAAATCGCCAGCAACTCGGCATCCGAGAGACTCGCCGCCCCCAACTCCAAAAGCTTCTCCCGCGGGCGCTCCGCCGCAGGCCAATTGCGAATACTCATGGCACCTCCGTGTGCATGTGCGCCGCTGTTGCATGGCGGACGCTGTGTTATCTTAGCCGCTCTTTTTTGCGCGCGATTTCACCTGGGGAGGGGGGATCGCAACGCCATCACTGAACTGGAAAGGCAAACCAATGCAGCGTCTGTATCGGAAACGCATCGTTCTCGGCGTCGGCGGCGGTATTGCCGCCTACAAGAGCGCAGAGTTGGTTCGCAGGCTCCTGGACCAGGGCGCCGAAGTGCGCGTGGTCATGACACGTGGCGGCAGTGAGTTCATTACCCCGCTGACCATGCAGGCTCTGTCCGGCCACCCGGTGCACCTGGACCTGCTGGACCCGGCAGCCGAAGCCGCCATGGGCCATATCGAACTGGCCAAATGGGCCGACCTGGTGCTGATCGCACCCGCCACTGCTGACCTCATCGCGCGCCTCGCCCAAGGCATTGCCGACGACCTGCTGACCACGCTGGTGCTGGCCACCGACGCCACCGTCGCCATCGCCCCGGCAATGAACCAGGCCATGTGGCGCGACCCGGCCACCCAGGCCAACACCCAACTCCTGCAAAGCCGTGGCCTCAAGGTCTTCGGCCCGGCCTCCGGCAGCCAGGCCTGTGGCGACGTCGGCCTGGGGCGCATGCTCGAAGCCACGGACCTGGCGCTGTGTGCCGCCGAGTGCTTCCAGCATCTAGCCCTGACCGGTAAGCACGTACTGATTACCGCCGGCCCGACCCAGGAAAACATCGACCCGGTGCGCTACATCACCAACCATAGCTCAGGAAAAATGGGCTTTGCCCTGGCAGAAGCGGCGGTTGAGGCAGGCGCACGCGTGACTCTGATCACCGGCCCGGTGCATCTGCCGACCCCGGACCGGGTCACCCGCATCGACGTAGTCAGCGCCCGCGACATGCTCGCGGCCTGTGAGGCGGCGATTCCCTGCGATGTGTTTATCGCGTCGGCAGCGGTCGCAGACTACCGCCCGGAAGTGGTTGCCCCACAAAAACTCAAGAAAGACCCTACAAGCGGCGACGGCCTGCTCCTGCAAATGGTGCGCAACCCGGACATTTTGGCCACCATCGCCACCCGCGCGGATCGTCCGTTCAGCGTCGGTTTCGCTGCCGAAACCGAAAACCTGCTGGACTACGCCGCACGCAAACTGAAAGACAAAAACCTCGACCTGATCGTTGCCAATGACGTCGCCAACCCGAGCATCGGCTTCAACAGCGAGGAAAACGCCTGCAGCGTGATTGATCGCGAGCTGCACGCCACCCTTTTCGCCCAGACCAGCAAGGGCAAGATTGCCCGCCAACTGATCTCTTTTATCGCCCAACGGCTGAACCAGGTTTAATGTCCATGCACGCTTTGCAAGCCAAGATCCTCGACCCCCGCCTCGGCACCGACTTCCCACTGCCGGCCTATGCCACACCAGGCTCCGCCGGCCTGGACCTGCGCGCCATGCTCAAGCAAGACACCGTCCTTGAGCCGGGCCAGACCCTGCTGATCCCCACCGGCCTGTCGATCTACGTCGGCGACCCCGGTCTGGCCGCCTTGATCCTGCCGCGCTCCGGCCTGGGTCACAAACACGGGATCGTGCTGGGCAACCTGGTGGGCTTGATCGACTCGGACTACCAGGGCGAATTGATGGTCTCGTGCTGGAACCGTGGCCAGACCGCCTTCAACATCGCCGTCGGCGAGCGCATTGCTCAACTGGTCCTGGTGCCGGTGGTGCAGGCACATTTCGAACTGGTCACCGAGTTCGACGAAACCCAGCGTGGCGCGGGCGGCTTCGGGCATTCCGGTAGCCACTGACTACGCTCAGGCATGCCGGACTCTGTGTCCGACATGCCCCAGTGGCATTTTCGCACCACGAACTCTAGGGCAAAAACGCCGTCTTACCCTTCAGTTTGAGCCTGCCGGTCGCCACACTCCGGCATGTCCGCCCCGTATCGATGGAGTTTCCCCAGTGATGAGCAACGCAGCCCCAGTCGCACCGACGTTTCCCGACAGCATTTTCCGCGCCTACGACATCCGTGGTGTCGTCCCGAAAACCCTGACCGCCGAAACCGCCTACTGGATCGGCCGCGCCATCGGCTCGCAAAGCCTGGCCCAGGGCGAGCCCAACGTCTCTGTGGGACGTGACGGTCGCCTGTCCGGCCCCGAGCTGGTGGAGCGCCTGATCCAGGGCCTGGCCGACAGCGGCTGCCATGTCAGCGACGTTGGCCTGGTGCCGACCCCGGCGCTGTACTACGCCGCCAACGTGCTGGCCGGCAAATCCGGCGTGATGCTCACTGGCAGCCACAACCCATCGGACTACAACGGCTTCAAGATCGTGATTGCCGGCGATACCCTGGCCAACGAACAGATCCAGGCCCTGCACACTCGCCTCAAGACCAATGACCTGACCAGCGGTAAGGGCAGCATCACCAAGGTCGATATCCTCCAGCGCTACTCGGACGAAATCACCCGTGACGTCAAGCTCGAGCGGCGCCTGAAAGTCGTGGTGGACTGCGGCAACGGCGCGGCCGGCGTGATCGCCCCGCAACTGCTCGAAGCCTTGAACTGCGAAGTGATCCCGCTGTTCTGCGAAGTCGACGGCAATTTCCCCAACCATCACCCGGACCCGGGCAAGCCTGAAAATCTGGTGGACCTGATCGCCAAGGTCGCAGAAGTGGGCGCCGATGTCGGCCTGGCCTTCGATGGCGACGGCGACCGCGTAGGCGTGGTGACCAACACCGGCAGCATCGTGTTCCCCGACCGCCTGCTGATGCTGTTCGCCCGCGACGTAGTGGCGCGCAACCCCGGTGCCGAGATCATCTTCGACGTCAAATGCACCCGGCGCCTGACGCCGTTGATCAAGGAATACGGCGGCCGCCCACTGATGTGGAAGACCGGTCACTCGTTGATCAAAAAGAAAATGAAAGAAACCGGCGCCCTGCTGGCCGGCGAAATGAGCGGCCATGTGTTCTTCAAGGAGCGCTGGTTCGGTTTTGACGACGGCATTTACAGCGCCGCCCGCCTGCTGGAGATCCTCAGCAAGGAAAAATCCAGCGCCGAAGACCTGTTCGAGACCTTCCCGAACGATATTTCTACGCCGGAAATCAATATCCATGTGACCGAAGAGAGCAAATTCAGCATCATTGACGCATTGCACGATGCGCAATGGGGTGCAGGCGCCAACCTGACCACCATTGATGGTGTGCGAGTCGATTATGCCGAAGGCTGGGGCCTGGTTCGCGCGTCCAACACCACTCCGGTGCTGGTCCTGCGTTTCGAGGCGGATACCGAGGCCGAGTTGCAGCGCATCAAGGACGTGTTCCACGCCCAGTTGAAACGTGTTGCCCCTGATCTCCAACTACCGTTCTGATTATTTGCCCCGGAGCCCTGAATGACCCTCGAACGCGAAGCCGCCGCCAACACCGCCAAGGTCCTTTCCGAAGCGTTGCCTTACATTCGACGCTACGTCGGCAAGACGCTGGTGATCAAGTACGGCGGCAATGCCATGGAAAGCGACGAGCTGAAAACCGGCTTTGCCCGTGACATCGTGCTGATGAAAGCCGTCGGGATCAACCCGGTGGTGGTGCACGGCGGCGGCCCGCAAATCGGTGACCTGCTCAAGCGCCTGTCCATCGAGAGTCATTTCATCGACGGCATGCGTGTTACCGATGCGCAGACCATGGACGTGGTGGAGATGGTCCTGGGCGGCCAGGTGAACAAAGACATCGTCAACCTGATCAACCGTCACGGCGGCAGCGCCATCGGCCTGACCGGCAAGGACGCCGAGCTGATCCGTGCGAAGAAACTTACCGTGACCCGCAAGACTCCGGAGATGACCCAGCCGGAAATCATCGACATCGGCCAGGTGGGCGAAGTGATCGGCATCAACACCGATTTGCTCAACCTGCTGGTCAAGGGCGACTTCATCCCAGTGATCGCGCCGATTGGCGTGGGGGCCAATGGCGAGTCCTACAACATCAACGCCGACCTGGTGGCGGGCAAGGTGGCCGAGGCACTCAAGGCCGAGAAGCTGATGCTGCTGACCAATATCGCCGGCCTGATGGACAAGGAAGGCAAGGTTCTGACCGGCCTGACTACCCAGCAAGTCGACGATCTGATCGCCGACGGCACCATCTACGGCGGCATGCTGCCGAAGATCCGCTGCGCACTGGAAGCGGTGCAGGGTGGCGTAGGCAGCTCGCTGATCATCGACGGCCGGGTGCCCAATGCGGTGCTGCTGGAGATCTTCACTGATACGGGCATGGGTACGCTGATCAGCAATCGCAAGCGTCCGTAAGCGCTGAAACAAAAAGCCCCCGTTCAACTGGATTGAACGGGGGCTTTTTTGTGGCCAATCTGCAACAGGGTGGGTATCCCCTGTGTCAGACGCCAAACTGCTCGCGGTACGCACGCACTGCCGGCAGGTGCTGCTTGAGCTGCGGGTCGTCTTCCAGGAACTGCAATACCTGGTTCAGCGACACGATGCTCACCACGGGAATCCCGAAGTCACGTTCCACTTCCTGGATCGCCGACAACTCACCGTTGCCGCGTTCCTGGCGGTTCAACGCGATCAGCACGCCCGCAGCCTTGGCGCCGTCCTGGGACGCAATGATCTGCATCACTTCACGAATCGCGGTACCGGCAGTGATCACGTCGTCGATGATCAGCACATCGCCGGTCAGCGGCGCGCCGACCAGGCTGCCGCCCTCACCGTGGGCCTTGGCTTCCTTGCGGTTGAAGCACCACGGCAGATCGCGGTCGTGATGTTCAGCCAGGGCCACTGCGGTTGCGGCGGCCAACGGAATACCTTTGTAGGCCGGGCCAAACAGCACGTCGAAGGCAATACCGCTTTCAACGATGGCGGCGGCGTAGAAACGCCCCAGTTGCGCCAGGGCAGAACCCGAGTTGAACAGGCCGGCATTGAAGAAGTATGGGCTGGTGCGCCCGGACTTGAGGGTGAACTCACCGAAGCGCAAAACCCCGCGATCGATGGCAAAACGAATGAAATCGCGTTGATACGCCTGCATGAAAAAAGCCTCAGATACCACGGATTTAGCTAAATAGGTAGACGGCGTGTATCATACACGCACGCGATTTTTGGGGCCATTTATGCGGATCATCAGTGTGAACGTTAATGGTATTCAGGCTGCAGTCGAGCGTGGTTTGCTCAGTTGGCTGCAAGCCCAGAATGCCGACGTCATCTGCCTGCAGGACACCCGCGCCTCCGCCTTTGAACTGGACGACCCAGCCTTCCAACTGGATGGCTACTTCCTTTATGCCTGTGATGCCGAAGTCCCTGCCCAAGGTGGCGTGGCTCTGTACTCACGGTTGCAACCCAAGGCGGTCATCAGCGGCCTCGGCTTCGAGACAGCCGATCGCTACGGGCGCTACCTGCAAGCCGATTTCGACAAAGTCAGTATTGCTACCTTGCTGCTCCCTTCGGGGATGAACGGCGATGAAGACTTGAACCAGAAGTTCAAGCTAATGGACGATTTCGCCCGTTATCTGGATAAACAGCGACGCAAACGCCGCGAGTACATTTATTGTGGCTCGTTGTACGTGGCGCAACAGAAGCTGGATATCAAGAACTGGCGCGACAGCCAGCAATCCCCGGGCTTCCTGGCGCCGGAACGGGCCTGGATGGACGAGATTGTCGGCAACATGGGGTATGTAGATGCCCTGCGTGAAGTCAGCCGCGAAGGCGACCAGTACAGCTGGTGGCCGGACAACGAACAGGCCGAGATGCTTAATCTGGGCTGGCGCTTTGACTACCAGTTGCTGACCCCCGGCCTGCGCCGGTTTGTCCGCAGCGCACGTCTGCCGCGTCAACCGCGCTTCTCGCAACATGCGCCGTTGATCGTGGACTACGACTGGACCTTGACCATCTGAGGTCAATATCCAGGTACAAAAAAACCGACATCGCTGTCGGTTTTTTTGTGGGCGATCATTATTTGATCAATCGCCAGGTGAGCGGGTAACGGTAGGCAATGCCTTTGTTGGCCTTGATCCCGCCAATGATGGTCAAGATCAGTGCGGCAATTACCAGCACCACCATCAACAGGAAGCCGATCACCACGAACCCCAGGACAAAGCAGACCAGCCAGGCGATGGCCACGGTCAGCTGGAAGTTCAGCGCTTCCTTGCCCTGGTCGTCGATCAGCGGGTCCATGTCCTTCTTCACCTGCCACAGGATCAATGGCCCCAACACGCTACCAAAGGGGAACACCAGGCCCAGGAACGCCGCGAAGTGACAGAGCATCGCCCATTGGCGCACTTCCTTGTTCTGGGCTGACACGGGAAGCTGGTTGTCACTCATCGCGTTGCTCCTTGAGGCCGGTTTCAGTCAGCCAGTGCGGCGTTCTGCAGTTCGAAGATTTCGCTCATGCCTTTCTGGGCCAGGGCCAGCATGGCGTTCAGGTCTGCCGGCTGGAATGGCGCGCCTTCGGCGGTGCCCTGCACTTCGATGAACCCACCGGTGCTGGTCATGACCACGTTCAGGTCGGTCTCGGCAGCCGAGTCTTCCAGGTAGTCCAGGTCCAGCACCGGCTCGCCCTGGTACATGCCCACCGATACGGCGGCAATCATCTGCTTGAGCGGGTCGCCGCCTTTCAGGCCGCCGCGCTTCTTGATCACTTTCAGCGCGTCGACCAGGGCCACCATGGCGCCAGTGATGGAGGCGGTGCGGGTGCCGCCGTCGGCCTGGATCACGTCGCAGTCGACGTACAGGGTTACATCGCCCAGTTTAGACATGTCCAGCGCAGCGCGCAGGGAACGGCCGATCAGACGCTGGATTTCCAGGGTACGACCGCCCTGCTTGCCACGGCTGGCTTCACGCTGGTTACGCTCGCCGGTGGCGCGCGGCAACATGCCGTACTCTGCGGTCAACCAACCCTGGCCCTGCCCCTTGAGGAAACGCGGCACGCCATTCTCGACGCTGACGGTGCAGATGACCTTGGTATCGCCAAACTCGACCAGTACAGATCCCTCGGCGTGTTTGGTGTAGTTGCGGGTGATGCGGATCGAGCGGAGCTGATCGGCAGCGCGACCACTTGGACGTTTCATAGGGGATACCTGTACAGAGGACGAAAAACTGCCGAGCATTATAGAGCCGCAGGCCGCTTCTCGGCACTGCTAATAAATTCGGTAACGAATGGACAACCCCTGGCACCCTTTGTCACAGCCCGCATTTGGGGGCGCCCGCCCCGTTGCGCTACAATCCTGCGCCTTCGCAGCCAGTCGGCTTCAATCTACCCACCAGCCCGCCCGTTTGCGGGACTGCATCGCGAGGTACCTCCATGGTGCACAGCATGACTGCCTTTGCCCGCGTCGAAAAAGCCGGCGTCCAGGGCACCCTGAGCTGGGAATTGCGCTCGGTCAACAGCCGCTACCTGGAGCCGCACCTGCGCCTGCCCGAATCCTTCCGCGACCTTGAAGGCGCAGTGCGCGAAGCCCTGCGTGCCGGCATCTCCCGCGGCAAACTGGAATGCACCCTGCGCTTTACCGAGGAAACCACCGGCAAGCCGCTGCAGGTTGACCGCGAGCGCGCCGCGCAACTGGTCGCCGCCGCCGAGACCATCGCCAGCCTGATCAAACAGCCAGCGGCCCTGAACCCCCTGGAAGTGTTGGCCTGGCCTGGGGTGCTGGTGGCCGACGCCACTGACCCGCAAGCGCTGAACGCCGAAGCCCTGGCCCTGTTCAACCAGGGCCTCAAGGAGCTTAAAGCCGGCCGCGAGCGTGAAGGCGCCGAGCTGGCCCGCCTGATCAACGAACGCCTGACGGCCATCGAGGCCGACGTCGTGACCCTGCGCGAACTGGTGCCGCAGATGCTGGCCACCCAGCGTCAGAAAGTCCTCGACCGCTTCACCGACATGAAGGCCGACCTCGACCCGGTGCGCCTGGAACAGGAAATGGTCCTGCTCGCACAAAAAAGCGACGTCGCCGAAGAACTCGACCGCCTGAGCACCCATATCCTGGAAGTGCGCCGCGTGCTCAAGTCGGCCGGTGCCGCCGGTCGGCGCCTGGACTTCCTGATGCAGGAACTCAACCGCGAAGCCAATACACTGGGCTCCAAAGCCTTCGATCCGCGCAGCACCACGGCTGCGGTCAACCTCAAAGTGTTGATCGAGCAAATGCGCGAACAAGTACAGAATATTGAGTAAGGCAACTCCCATGACCCACAGCACCGGCACCCTGTACATCATTTCCGCCCCCTCGGGCGCGGGCAAAAGCAGCCTGGTCAAGGCCCTGACCGACACCAACCCGGAGATCCGCGTATCGGTCTCCCACACCACTCGCGCCATGCGCCCGGGTGAAGTGAACGGCGTGAACTATCACTTCGTCGAACGCAGCGAATTCGTGAAGATGATCGAACACGGTGACTTCCTGGAGCGCGCCGAGGTGTTCGGCAACCTCTATGGCACGTCCCAGAGCCACTTGCAGCAGACCCTGGACGAAGGCCACGACCTGATCCTGGAAATCGACTGGCAGGGCGCCGAACAGGTGCGCCAATTGATGCCCAAGGCGCGCTCGATCTTTATCCTCCCGCCGTCCCTGGAGGCCTTGCAACAGCGCCTGACCAATCGCGGCCAGGACAGCGATCAGGTCATCGACGGCCGTATGCGCGAAGCCGTCAGTGAAATGAGCCACTATGTGGACTACGACTACCTGATCATCAACGACGATTTTTCCCACGCCCTGGACGACTTGAAGGCGATTTTCCGCGCCAATCAGCTCCAGCAAAAACGCCAACAGCAGCGTTTTGGCAAATTGTTGGCCGAACTGCTCGGTTGAATGGCTCTTCCCAAAACCGCTGCAAGGGCCTTACATTGGCACTTGTAGCGTGTTTGCCGGGGCCTGCAGAAAATCAGCGCTTCCCTAAACGCTGGTGATTTTTTAAACTGTTGAGTCCGCTCGCCCAACCGGGCAGCGCGCATCTTGCATTCGCTCCGAGGAATACCATGGCCCGCGTAACCGTTGAAGACTGCCTAGAACACGTGGATAACCGCTTTGAGCTGGTCATGCTCTCTACCAAGCGTGCCCGTCAATTGGCCACTGGCGGCAAAGAGCCACTGCTCAATTGGGAAAATGACAAGCCTACCGTGATGGCCCTGCGCGAAATCGCTGCCGGCGTGATGAGCTATGAATACATTGCCAGCGCTGAAATCGTTGAAGACGAACCGCTGTTTGCAGCGTTCGAGGACGAGTCCAACGAGGCCGTCTAAGCCTATGCCTGGTCGACGTAGCACGGCGCGGGGTCACAGCATTCGGCAGGAGTTAACACTTTGCCGAGCATAGACGCCCTCGCCGATCGCTTATCGACCTACCTCGGCACCGACCAGGTCAACCTGGTCCGCCGAGCGTATTTCTACGCCGAACAAGCCCACGACGGCCAACGCCGCCGCAGCGGCGAGGCGTACGTCACCCATCCTCTTGCGGTGGCCAATATTCTTGCCGACATGCACATGGACCATCAGAGCCTGATGGCTGCGATGCTGCATGACGTGATCGAAGACACCGGCATTGCCAAGGAAGCGCTCAGTGCGCAATTTGGCGAAACCGTGGCCGACCTGGTCGACGGAGTCAGCAAGCTGACCCAGATGAACTTCGAGACCAAGGCCGAGGCCCAGGCGGAAAACTTCCAGAAGATGGCCATGGCCATGGCCCGGGACATCCGGGTGATCCTGGTCAAGCTGGCCGACCGGCTGCACAACATGCGCACGCTGGAAGTGCTGTCCGGTGAGAAACGCCGGCGCATTGCCAAGGAAACCCTGGAAATCTACGCGCCCATCGCCAACCGGCTGGGCATGCATGCCATTCGTATCGAATTCGAAGACCTGGGTTTCAAGGCGATGCACCCGATGCGCTCGGCGCGCATCTACCAGGCGGTCAAGCGCGCCCGGGGCAATCGCAAGGAAATCGTCAACAAGATCGAAGAGTCCCTGAGCCACTGCCTGGCAATCGACGAGATTGAAGGCGAAGTCAGCGGGCGGCAGAAGCATATCTACGGCATCTACAAGAAGATGCGCGGCAAGTGCCGGGCCTTCAACGAGATCATGGACGTGTATGCGTTCCGGATCATCGTCGACAAGGTCGATACCTGCTACCGCGTGCTGGGCGCTGTACATAATTTGTACAAACCCCTGCCAGGCCGCTTCAAGGACTACATCGCCATCCCCAAAGCCAACGGCTATCAGTCGCTGCATACCACGCTGTTCGGTATGCATGGGGTGCCGATCGAGATCCAGATCCGCACCCGGGAAATGGAAGAGATGGCCAACAACGGCATCGCCGCCCATTGGCTGTACAAATCCAGCGGCGACGAGCAGCCCAAAGGCACCCATGCCCGCGCCCGCCAGTGGGTCAAGGGCGTGCTGGAAATGCAGCAACGTGCCGGCAACTCCCTGGAATTCATCGAAAGCGTGAAGATCGACCTGTTCCCGGACGAGGTCTACGTGTTCACGCCAAAAGGCCGGATCATGGAGCTGCCCAAGGGCTCCACGGCGGTCGACTTTGCCTACGCAGTGCACACCGACGTCGGCAACAGTTGCATCGCCTGCCGGATCAACCGCCGCCTGGCCCCGCTGTCGGAACCGCTGCAAAGCGGCTCCACCGTGGAGATCGTCAGCGCGCCGGGGGCCCGGCCGAACCCGGCCTGGCTCAACTTCGTAGTCACCGGCAAGGCCCGCACCCATATCCGCCACGCCCTGAAGCTGCAACGTCGCTCCGAGTCCATCAGCCTGGGCGAACGCCTGCTGAACAAGGTGCTCAACGGTTTCGACAGTTCCTTGGAGAAGATCCCCGCCGAGCGCGTGCAGGCGATCCTCCACGAGTACCGTCAGGAAGCCATCGAGGACTTGCTCGAAGACATCGGCCTGGGCAATCGCATGGCCTACGTGGTCGCCCGCCGCCTGCTCGGCGAGGGCGAGCAACTGCCGAGCCCCGAAGGCCCGCTGGCCATTCGCGGCACCGAAGGCCTGGTGCTGAGCTACGCCAAATGCTGCACACCGATCCCGGGCGACCCGATTGTCGGCCACCTGTCCGCCGGCAAAGGCATGGTCGTGCACCTGGACAACTGCCGCAATATCAGCGAAATACGCCACAACCCGGAAAAATGCATCCAGCTGTCCTGGGCCAAGGATGTGACCGGCGAATTCAACGTCGAGCTGCGGGTCGAGCTGGAGCATCAGCGCGGCCTGATCGCCTTGCTGGCCAGTAGCGTCAACGCCGCCGACGGCAATATCGAAAAAATCAGCATGGACGAACGTGATGGTCGCATCAGCGTGGTCCAACTGGTGGTCAGCGTGCACGACCGTGTACACCTGGCCCGCGTGATCAAGAAACTGCGTGCCCTGACTGGGGTTATCCGCATCACTCGCATGCGCGCATAACGCCTCCCCCTATAGCCCGGACATTACAAGGAGTCATTTATGACCAAGACTGTTATCACCAGCGACAAGGCACCTGCTGCCATCGGTACTTATTCCCAGGCGATCAAGGCGGGCAACACCGTCTACATGTCCGGCCAGATCCCTCTGGACCCAAAGACCATGGAACTGGTTGAAGGCTTCGAAGCCCAGACCGTACAAGTCTTCGAAAACCTCAAGTCGGTAGCCGAAGCCGCAGGCGGTTCGTTCAAGGACATCGTCAAGCTGAACATCTTCCTCACCGACCTGAGCCACTTCGCCAAGGTCAACGAGATCATGGGCAAGTACTTCGAACAACCCTACCCAGCCCGCGCCGCCATTGGCGTTGCCGCCCTTCCCAAGGGCTCCCAGGTTGAGATGGACGCGATTCTGGTCATCGAGTAATACATTCGGCGCAACCCACAGGGTTGCGCCGACTTCGTTTTAAAAGGATTTCATAATGCGCAAAGCGCTCGTTGCCTCCACGCTGCTCGCCCTGTTCCTTGGCGGCTGTGCCAGCAATCCTGCCACCCGGGATGTGAGCGGCACCTGGATCAACCAGGTCGCCATTGATGCGGCGTCCAAGGGCGGCCCTTTGCGCGAAGCCCTGCAAGCCTACGGTCCGAACCTCGAATGGGAGGTCAACACCAAGGCCAACCAAGCACGCTACTTCAATGGCTTTGAACGCCCCGAAGGCACCCTGGCCGGGGAAAAGTCCGGCACCTGGAACGTTGATTTCTACGGTAGCTCGACCACCGAACTCAAGCGCAAGGGCAAACAGCTGCTGCAAGTGGCCAACGACAACGAGCCCGAACAGCTGTTTGACCGCCCCAAGGACCCTGCCCCCGAAGGCGCGCCCCTGGGTGCCAACTTCGAACGGGCGCTGTACTCGGCCTATATGGGCGGCAGCTGGAAAATCACCAGCGGCAGCGGCCTGGGCGCCACCGTGCAGTTCCAGGCCAACGGCCAAGTAAGCGGGCTGCCGGGCGCCGAGCAGTACTCACTGTGCCTGGCGGGCGACTGCGCCTCCATGAGCGGTGGCTACGACAGCATCTGGCTGCAACAAGGTGGCCAGGGCAACCCGTGGATCTTCAGTCGCAATGACAAGCAGTTGGAGATTTTCCAGGCGATCAATACCTCCCAGGCCGACGAAGTCCCTTCGTTTACCCCCGGGCCACGCCAGTGGTTGCTGGAAAAACAGTAACCTCAATGTGGGAGCGGGCTTGCGTGGGAGCCGGGCTTGCCCGCGATGCAGGCACCTCGGTGTGTCAGTGACACCGAGGTGATGCTGTCATAGCGATCCGACAAGCCAGCTCCCACACAAGCCGGTGCCTAGCAAGAAAAGTCAGCCTTTGAGGATAGCGGCGTAGCCTTCGCGATAACTCGGATAGGTTGGCGTCCAGCCCAGCGCCTTGGCCCGCGCATTGCTGCACTGCTTGCTGCCCGCGCGCCGCACGCTGGCGCCTTCGGCCCACTCGGTCACCCCAAGGTACTCACGCAGCCAGCCCACAACCTCAGCCAGCGGCGCCGGCGCGTCGTCGACGCCGATATAGACCTTGTCCAACGAACCGCCCTGCTCTACATGTTGCAGCAGAAACGCCAACAACCCTGCCGCATCATCAACATGTATCCGGTTGCCGTACAAAGGCGGCTCCACCGCCACGCGATAGCCCTGGCGCACCTGGCTCAACAACCATTCACGCCCCGGCCCGTAGATACCGGTCAAGCGCACAGTCGTGGCCGGGATGCCGCTGTCGAATGCCACTTGCTCGGCTTCCAGCATCACCTGCCCGGAATAGCCAAGGGCCTGGGTAGGCGACGCCTCATCGACCCATTCGCCATTTTGCTGCCCATAGACACTGCTGCTGGACACAAACACAAGCTGCTTGGGCTGCTGGCCATAGTCGTCAAGCCATTCCAGCACATGCTGCAAGCCTTCGACATAGGCCTTGCGATAGCCCGCTTCGTCATGGTCGGTGGCGGCTGCGCAGTACACCAGGTAGTCCACACCGCCGATCGGCCAGGTGTCGGGACAATCCTTTTTGAACAGGTCGCCGGCAATCCCGATCACCCCTTCGGGCAGGCGCGAGACATTACGCCGCAGGCCATGCACCTCCCATCCGGCAGCCAGCAATTGACTAGCCAGCCGACTACCTACATCACCACAACCGGCGATCACCACAGAAGGCGCAGACATCACAAAACTCCGTTCTCAAAGGTCTAGATTAGCCCTCGCAGGTGACCAGCGGCCAGAAAAAGCACAAATAAAGATACTGTATTACTTCTGTTAACAAGAATTACTTGCAATAATAACCGCCCATTTGTCCTCGACCCTTTATGCGGTCTGGCAGGGCAAGCCCTTATTTTTTCTATCAGGTCCGGCCAGCATGACACGCAATAACCTCCCCGCTTCGCCAACCAAGCCTCACAGCCCGTCCCGCGTCTGGCGCGCGATAACTGCGTTGCTGTTCAGCGTCCTGCTGGCACCGACCGCCGCGCTCGCCGATGCCACGGCACCGGCCACTCCGCCTGCCGCTACTGCGCCAGCCCCGGCCGCGGCCCCCGCACCAGAGCAAAATGCCGCAGCACCCGGTGCTCCAGCTGTCGCTCCTGCGGCCACCGACCCGGCTGCCGCCGAAGGCGTAGCCCCGCAAGATGAAACCGGCGTGGTTCTGGAAGAAGACAACACCCTGGGCATGGCTCACGACCTGTCGCCTTGGGGCATGTATCAGAACGCTGACATCATCGTGAAGATCGTGATGATCGGCCTGGCCATCGCCTCGATCATCACCTGGACCATCTGGATTGCCAAAGGCTTCGAGCTGCTGGGCGCCAAACGCCGCCTGCGCACGGAAATCGCCAACCTGAAAAAAGCCACCACCCTTAAAGAAGCCAGCGAAAGCGCGGCCATCAAGGGCACCCTGGCGCACCTGCTGGTACACGACGCACTGGAAGAAATGCGTCTGTCGGCCAACACCCGCGAAAAGGAAGGCATCAAGGAACGCGTGAGCTTCCGCCTGGAGCGCCTGGTGGCAGCCTGCGGTCGCAACATGAGCAACGGCACCGGCGTGCTGGCGACCATCGGTTCCACCGCGCCGTTCGTCGGTCTGTTCGGTACCGTGTGGGGCATCATGAACAGCTTCATCGGCATCGCCAAGACCCAGACAACCAACCTCGCCGTCGTTGCCCCCGGCATCGCCGAAGCCCTGCTGGCAACTGCCCTGGGCCTGGTCGCCGCAATTCCGGCGGTGGTGATCTACAACGTATTCGCCCGTTCGATCGCCGGCTACAAGGCCCAGGTGTCGGACGCTTCGGCAGAAGTCCTGTTGCTGGTCAGCCGCGACCTCGATCACCTGCCTACCGAGCGCAGCTCGCAACCGCACATGGTGAAAGTGGGGTAATCGGCCATGGGCCTGCATTTGAATCAAGGCGACGACGAGCTCGTCGAGAACCACGAAATCAACGTCACGCCGTTTATCGACGTGATGCTGGTGCTGCTGATCATCTTCATGGTGGCAGCCCCCTTGGCCACGGTGGATATCAAGGTCGACCTCCCCGCCTCCAGCGCGAAACCCGCGCCCCGGCCGGAGAAACCGGTGTTCCTCAGCGTCAAGGCTGACCAGCGTCTGTTCCTGGGCGAAGACGAAGTCAAACCCGAAACCCTCGGTGCGGTGCTCGACGCCCGGACCCAGGGCAAGAAAGACACGACGATCTTCTTCCAGGCCGACAAGGGCGTGGACTACGGCGACCTGATGAGCGTGATGGATGCCCTGCGGGCAGCCGGCTACCTCAAGGTCGGTCTGGTCGGACTTGAGACGGCAGCCAAGAAATGATCACGACGCGCCACAAACTGACGCGTTATGGCACCAGCCTCGCCGTCGTGCTGGGCGTCCACGCCGTCGCGATCATCCTCGCGCTCCAGTGGTCGGCGCCACAGATGGTGCAGTTGCCACCGGCTGCCATGGTCATCGACCTGGCGCCGATGCCAGCCCCACCCCCTCCGGCCCCGCCGAAGGTGGTGACGCCACCGCAACCGCCGGCACCGGTGGAAGAGTTGCCCTTGCCGAAACTGGCCGAGGCACCCAAGCCCACGATTTCCGTGCCCAAGCCGGTCAAGCCAAAGCCTAAGCCGCAGCCGCCCAAGCCTGAGAAAAAGGTCGAGCAGCCCAAGGAGAAACCCTCCGAGGATCCGCCGAGCGAAACCCCTCAGAACAACGCGCCTTCGGAGAAATCCGCGCAGCCGCAACCCGGCCCTTCGCCGGCACAGATCGCGGCCAAGGCCACCTGGCAAAGCACGCTGCTCGGTCACCTGGCGAAGTACAAGAAGTACCCGCCAGGCGCCCAGGCCCGTGGCAAGGAAGGCTTGAACCGCTTGCGGTTCGTGGTGGATGCCGAAGGCAAGGTGCTGTCCTATGAGCTGGTGGGCCGCTCCGGCAACGCCGACCTGGACCGCGCTACCCTGGAGATGATCCGTCGCGCCCAACCGCTGCCCAAGCCTCCGGCCGAGATGTTGACCAACGGCAGCATCGAAATCGTTGCGCCGTTTGTCTACAACATCGAGAAGCGCCGCCGCTAACCCCTGGGGGAGCGGGTTTGTGTGGGAGCGGGCTTGCCCGCGATGACGGTGTAACAGTCAACATCCACAGTGACTGACACACCGCCATCGCGAACAAGCCCACCCCCACACAAAACGGCCAACGCCATTAAGCAAAATCCCCCGCACAAACCGCTCAATCCCCAATCAAGCTCTGATAACGTGCGTCTATCGTTTGCAGCCGGTATGCTTGGCCCGCAACCTCATGGACGCCCGCTATGACTCTTACAGAATTACGCTACATCGTGACCCTCGCCCAAGAGCAACACTTCGGCCATGCAGCCGAACGTTGCCATGTCAGCCAACCGACGCTGTCGGTGGGCGTGAAAAAGCTTGAAGACGAACTCGGTGTGCTGATTTTCGAGCGCAGCAAAAGCGCCGTGCGCCTCACCCCGGTTGGCGAAGGCATTGTTGCCCAGGCGCAGAAGGTGCTGGAGCAGGCCCAGAGCATTCGTGAGCTGGCCCAGGCCGGCAAGAACCAACTGACCGCCCCGCTGAAAGTCGGCGCGATCTATACCGTCGGCCCGTACCTGTTCCCGCACCTGATCCCGCAACTGCACCGCGTCGCGCCGCAGATGCCGCTGTATATCGAAGAAAACTTCACCCACGTGCTGCGCGACAAACTGCGCAACGGTGAGTTGGACGCGATCATCATCGCCCTGCCTTTCAACGAAGCCGACGTGCTGACATTGCCGCTCTACGACGAGCCGTTCTATGTATTGATGCCGGCCTCGCACCCGTGGACGCAAAAAGACACGATTGACGCCAGCCTGCTCAACGACAAGAGCCTGCTGCTGCTCGGTGAAGGCCATTGCTTCCGCGACCAGGTGCTGGAAGCCTGCCCGACCCTGACCAAGGGCAACGACGGCGCCAAGCACACCACCGTGGAGTCCAGCTCCCTGGAGACCATTCGCCATATGGTGGCGTCCGGCCTGGGCATCTCGATCCTGCCGCTGTCGGCCGTCGACAGCCACCACTACGCGGCCGGCGTGATTGAAGTGCGTCCGCTCACCCCGCCCGTGCCGTTCCGTACCGTGGCGATTGCCTGGCGCGCCAGTTTCCCGCGCCCGAAAGCGATTGATATCCTCGCCGACTCGATCCGCCTGTGCTCGGTGGCCAAGCCGCCTGCCGCGAACTAAGTACGTGTATGACTGAGCTGTCGCAGGTGTCGGTGACGGCACTCAAGGGTGTCGGTGAAGCCATGGCCGAGAAACTGGCCAAGGTCGGCCTGGAGAACCTCCAGGACGTGTTGTTTCACCTGCCCCTGCGTTACCAGGACCGCACCCGCGTAGTGCCCATCGGCCATCTGCGCCCTGGGCAGGATGCCGTGGTCGAAGGCACCGTCAGCGGTGCCGATGTGGTGATGGGCAAGCGCCGCAGCCTGGTGGTGCGCCTGCAGGACGGTACCGGCGGCCTGAGCCTGCGCTTCTACCATTTCAGCAACGCGCAAAAAGAAGGCCTCAAGCGCGGCACCCGTGTGCGCTGCTACGGTGAAGCGCGGCCGGGCGCGTCGGGCCTGGAAATCTACCACCCGGAATACCGCGCCATTACCGGCGACGAACCCCCGCCGGTAGACACCACTCTCACCCCCATCTACCCGCTCACCGAAGGCCTGACGCAACAGCGCCTGCGCCAGCTGTGCATGCAGACCCTGACCCTGCTCGGCCCCCAAAGCCTGCCCGACTGGCTGCCGCAAGAGCTGGCCCGCGACTACCAGTTGGCGCCCCTGGCCGACGCGATTCGCTACCTGCATCACCCGCCGGCCGATGCCGATGTCGATGAGTTGGCCCTGGGTCATCACTGGGCCCAGCATCGCCTGGCCTTTGAAGAGTTGCTGACCCACCAACTGTCCCAGCAGCGCCTGCGCGAAAGCATGCGCTCCCTGCGGGCGCCGGCGATGCCCAAGGCCACGCGCCTGCCCGCGCAGTACCTGGCCAACCTGGGCTTTGCACCGACTGGCGCGCAGCAACGCGTAGGCAATGAAATCGCCTACGACCTGAGCCAGAAAGAACCAATGCTGCGCCTGATCCAGGGCGATGTTGGCGCCGGCAAGACCGTGGTCGCCGCCCTGGCCGCGCTGCAGGCCCTGGAGGCCGGTTATCAGGTGGCCCTGATGGCACCGACCGAGATCCTCGCCGAGCAGCACTTCATCACCTTCAAGCGCTGGCTCGAACCCCTGGGCCTGGAAGTGGCGTGGCTGGCGGGCAAGCTCAAGGGCAAGAACCGCACGGCCGCCCTGGAACAGATCGCCGCCGGCGCACCGATGGTGGTGGGTACCCACGCGCTGTTCCAGGACGAAGTTAAATTCAAGAACCTGGCCCTGGTGATCATCGACGAACAGCACCGTTTCGGCGTGCAACAACGCCTGGCCCTGCGCGAAAAGGGCGTGGGCGGGCGGATGAACCCGCACCAGTTGATCATGACCGCCACGCCGATCCCGCGCACGCTGGCCATGAGTGCCTACGCCGACCTCGACACCTCGATCCTCGACGAGCTGCCGCCGGGCCGAACGCCGGTCAACACGGTCCTGGTCACCGACACCCGACGGGTCGAAGTGATCGAACGGGTGCGCGGCGCCTGTGCCGAAGGGCGCCAGGCGTATTGGGTATGCACGCTGATCGAAGAGTCCGAAGAGCTGACCTGCCAGGCCGCTGAAACCACCTATGAAGACCTCACCAGCGCCTTGGGCGAGCTCAAGGTCGGGCTGATTCACGGGCGCATGAAGCCTGCGGAAAAAGCCGCGGTGATGGCCGAGTTCAAGGCCGGCAACCTGCAATTGCTGGTGGCCACCACGGTGATCGAAGTCGGCGTGGACGTGCCCAACGCCAGCCTGATGATCATCGAAAACCCCGAACGCCTGGGCCTGGCACAGTTACACCAGCTGCGCGGCCGAGTCGGCCGGGGCAGCGCCGCCAGCCACTGCGTGCTGCTCTACCATCCGCCGCTGTCGCAGATTGGTCGCCAGCGCCTGGGGATCATGCGCGAGACCAACGATGGCTTCGTGATCGCCGAAAAAGACCTGGAACTGCGCGGCCCCGGCGAAATGCTCGGCACCCGCCAGACCGGCCTGCTGCAATTCAAGGTGGCCGACCTGATGCGCGATGCCGACCTGCTACCTGCCGTGCGCGATGCAGCCCAGGCCCTGCTGGAGCGCTGGCCGCACCACGTCAGCCCGCTGCTGGATCGCTGGCTGCGCCACGGCCAGCAATACGGCCAGGTCTGACAGCCCGCCAATAGCCGACACCATCACAAACCGCAGTTAGACACCCCCCGCCGGACCAAGCTGGTTATACTCCAAGCAAATGTAGGAAATTGGATCCGGCCATGTCAGAAGTTGCCCACGCCACAGCCCCGCCGACCGCACCCCCGGTCATTCGGGACTTGCTCGCAAAACTCGCCGTCAACTACACGGAAGTCACCGACCACCCCGGCCTGAACCCGGCCCGAAAGGTTCAAGCGGTACTGCTCGATGACGCGGTGGGCGCCCTGATGGTGCTGTTTCCCCAGAGCCAGTTGCTGGATCTCAATCGCCTCACCGAACTGACCGGCCGCAACCTGACCGCTGTCGCGCCGGAGCGCCTGGATCGCATGCTCGGCAAACACAGCCTGAGCTTACTGCCCGGCCTGCCGCCGCTGACCAGCTCGCCTTGCCTGTACGAAGAAAGCCTCCTGCGCGAGCCGACCCTGCTGGTGCACTCGGGCGAAGCCACCGTGCTGCTGGAAATCGCCAGCGACGACTTCAAGCGCCTGCTGAACAAAGCCAGTGCCGCCAACTTCGGCGAACCCCTGAGCCGCATCCTGCCCAACTTCGACCGTCCCAACGACGACCGCGACGAAATTACCCAGGCGATGCAGGCGTTTACCGCGCGCCGCATCCAGCAACGCCTGGAAGCCACCATTGAAATTCCACCGCTGGCCGATACCGCGCAGAAGATCATCAAGCTGCGGGTCGATCCCAACGCAACCATCGACGACATCACCGGCGTGGTCGAGACCGACCCGGCCCTGGCCGCGCAAGTAGTGAGCTGGGCGGCCTCGCCGTACTACGCCTCACCGGGCAAGATCCGTTCGGTAGAGGACGCAATTGTGCGTGTGCTGGGCTTCGACCTGGTGATCAACCTGGCCCTGGGCCTGGCGCTGGGCAAGACCTTGAGCCTGCCCAAGGACCATCCGCAACAGGCCACGCCCTACTGGCACCAGTCGATCTACACCGCCGCAGTGATCGAGGGCCTGACCCGCGCCATGCCCCGCGCCCAGCGCCCGGAAGCCGGCCTGACCTACCTGGCGGGCCTGCTGCACAACTTTGGCTACCTGTTGCTGGCCCATGTCTTCCCGCCGCACTTCTCGCTGATCTGCAGGCACCTGGAGGTCAACCCGCACCTGTGCCACAGCTATGTCGAGCAGCACTTGCTGGGCATCAGCCGCGAGCAGATCGGCGCCTGGCTGATGCGTTACTGGGATATGCCGCAAGAGCTGTCCACGGCCCTGCGCTTCCAGCATGACCCGAGCTACGACGGCCAATATGCCGAATACCCGAACCTGGTATGCCTGGCCGTGCGCTTGCTGCGCGGGCGTGGGATTGGCTCCGGGCCTGAGGCCGAGATTCCGGACGAACTGCTGGAGCGCCTGGGCCTGAGCCGCGACAAGGCCGAGGAGGTGGTGAGCAAGGTGTTGGATGCCGAGGTGTTGTTGCGCGAACTGGCGTCGCAGTTCAGCCAGGGCTGAAGCCGGCGCCTGTTGTACCGCTATCGCAGGCACGCCAGCTCCCACAGTTGACCGGGTTCCAACGTTGGAATGCACTCAATATGTGGGGAGCTGGCTTGCCTGCGATGAATCCAACCCGGTCTCTCAGGCCTTCTTTTTCTTCGGCTTCAGATACTTGGTCAAGCCCTGGAACCACATCACCAGGGCCGGGTTGCCCTTGATCTGGATCGACTTGTCCTGAATCCCCGTCATGAACGCCAGTTGCTTGTTCTTCGCCTGCATCGTGGCGAAGCCGTAGGCGGCGTCTTTAAACGCGATGGCAAATGCCGGCTCCGGGTGGACACCCGAGCGGCTGGTGATGCGCTGGTCTTTGACGATGAAGTGACGGGCAACCTTGCCGTCAAGGGTCTGCAGCTGGAATGCCAGATCCTTGTCACCCAACTGCTGCTGGAACGCAGGGTTGTTGCGGCTGGCTTTGGCCATCATCAGGCCCAGCACCCACAGAAGAAAACGAAATTTCATGCACACGGCCTCAGTGTAATTATTGGGTGGCCGCAGCAGTTTAACGATTTGTGCGCGGAACGCTACCGATCTCCCGCGTTAGCAGGAGATCGGCTGGCGTTTACCGCTTATAGCAACAACTTGGCTTAAACGTTAGGGCAAGGCACCGGTGCCCAGTCGGCCAGGTTCGGATCGCGGCAGGTGCCTTCGATCTGTGCTTTACCGGCGCTGGCCACTTGCTTGCTTTCAGTCTGCTTGACCTTGGCGGTCTGGATGCTTCGCTCGGTGCTCACCGCTTCGGTCGGCACCTTGGGCAGTGGCGGACGCTTGGTCACGACCTTGCCGGTCGACTTGCCTTTTTTCGCCGGCACCGCCGCCGGGGCGGTATCGGCCGTGGCCACGGTCACCACGTCATTGCGCTGCACACCCACCTGTTGCAGGTCTTTCTCGTAGGCCTGGGTGTAGTTGTTCAGGTCTTCGCTGGCCTTGCCGTTGACCGCAACGATCAGGTCGTTGGATTCCTTCAGACCGGCGACGATTTCTGCCAGGCGCTTGCGGCCTTCGATGTCATTGACGGTCTTGGCCTTGCGGTCAGCCACCAGCTTGGTGAACGCGCTCTGGTAGCACTGTTGGGACGCCTTGGCGTACGCGGTGCTACGGTCGATATCGGAAGCGCTTTTGTTGAAGTCCGTGGCGTAGGACGCGATGCGCTGGTTGTCATCGCTGATCTGCTTCTGGCGCTCGGTGTAGTAACCCGCCGCGCCGCCCGCCAGGGCTCCGCCCGCCGCGCCAATGGCGGCATTGCGGCCACGCTTGTCCGAATCGCCGGTCAGGGCGCCCAACAGCGCACCACCGGCCGCGCCGAGGGCGGCGCCGGTGACGACCGACTTGGTCATGTCCGAATCAGTAGCGCGCAGGTGCTGCACCGGCTCGTAGCAGCTGGGGTAGTACTCGACCTTGGTGCTCGACGCGACCTTGGAGGCCGGCGACGTGGCGCAACCGGTCAGCACGGTGCTGAAGCCAGCCGCGATCAGCAGCAAGTAACGCTTGGAAACCGCCTTACGGGAAAAAAGCATAGGTGTGTTCTCTTTTAAGTTTGTCTTGCCCAGCACGGCCCATGCCGCCTGAGTCCCTTCCAAGCTCGCTATACAACCAACGGTCAAGACCGCTGACCGCTCGCTGCGAGCAATTCCTTCAAAATCGTTGCCGGGTCGGCTCGCTGTTGTTTGCGATAGTTGCCGACATGGCGAACGAATAACGTCGCGCGTGTCACCAGGCTTTTGCCCAGTACCGGCTTGCGCTCCAACTCTTGCTGGATCCGTTGAAACTGCGCCTGGATCACCGCATCGGTGTAGCGCGTGCCGGTGGCCAGGTTGTCGATATAGATCGCCACTGCGCCGTCGAGCGCGCTGCGGCCATTGGCGATGGCCGTGGCGAACAACTGCGCGCTGGCCTCGTCCTTGGCGTCCAGGGACTGCTGGCGACTCTTCTGCAGATTGATCAGGCGGATGTTGTAGTTATTGATGGTCTCGGCCACCAGGGCGGCAGACTGGATCAGGTTGCCAGCCGCCTCCTCGCGCTGCTGGGCGATCAGCGACACGTTGCGCTTGAGCTCTTCGTTGACCAGCCCCAGCTCGGCCTGCAGCCGTGGGTCGACGCTGGCGGCGATGATGCTGTCCAGGCGCTTGGTCGGGTCCTGGGCGTCGTCGATAGCGTCGGTCAGCGCGGCCAGGCGCCCCTCTTTCTGCCACTGCGCGAACAGTTCGTTGTAGCGTGAGCGCGGTGCCGACAGCGCGCCAATCGCCACCCTGAAGCCCGTGGTCTCGTTGCTTTGCTCCGTGCCATCGGCGCCGAACAGCGGGTATTCGCGGCGCATGCCGCTGAACAGCGTGCCCTCGCCTTCAAGGTAGTTGCCGCCCTTGACGATAAAGCCGCCGTAGGTGCCCTGGCGGCGCCCGGCGTGAACCAGCTGGAACGACTCCTGGACCATCTCCGCGGCGTTGCCGATCACATCGAACATGCCGATGGGGTTCGGTAACTTGGTACCGATAGGCATCAGCCGCGCCGCCTGGCCGGTGCCGCCGGCGACCTGGTTGAACACCGCCCAATCGCCCAGCGGGCCGTCGCTGTCGCTGCCCTCGATACGCCGGGGGAACAAGCGGCCTTCCAGATCCTGGCGGCTCACTGCCTGGCCGCCGCGCGCGGCGAACTCCCATTCCACCTCGGTGGGCAGCCGCACAAACCCCAGGCCGCCATCTTGCGCCGAAGCACCGCGGCCACTGACCGGCAGCAAGTCGCGGTGATATTTCATCAACCAGGCGCTGTAGACCGCCGAGAAACGCTCGGCTTCAAAGCGCGACAGCTTGACCTTGGGCAAGCGCCCGGCCATGCCCTCAGGCACCTCGCACGCTGGCGCCGGCTCACCACTGGCCAGGGACTGCGCCTGGGACATGACCTGGGCGTACTGGCGCGCGGTGACTTCGTACTTGCCGATAAAGTAGAGCATCGGCTTGAGCGGGGTCTTGGCATCGGTCTTGGGCATCAGTGGCGCGATGACCTTGTTCCAGCCCTTGGGCAAATCCTTGAGGGTGAATTGACCGTTGATAAAGTCGCGGCGATAACCCGAGATAAACGACTGCTTGTAGCCCGCCTCGCCTTCGCTGAACGGGTAGCCGAGGCTGACCTCTCGGTCGTCCAGGGTGCCCTGGGCCAGGACATAGGCGTAGCGGAACACCATGTTGCCCTCACACGGCAGCGGCAGGCTGACGTCATCGGCCAACGGCTTGGGGTTGTCGAGCTTATCGCTTGCCTCGTCGGCCCAGGCCACAGTGGCCAGGCTCAGCGCCATGGCGGCGCCCAATAACTTATACATCTCTGATGCCCTCAGAAGCCTGGATACGCGCCACCCGCCACCCCCCACACACGGCCGCCACGGCGCTGACGCCGAGCACCGCGACCAGGGCCAGGGCGTAATGCCGCGCCAACAGGTGGCTGGCGTATTCGCCCGGCACCTGCACGAATAATTGATTCAAACCCGCCTCGGCCAGGCCATACAGCCCGGCGCTGAGCACAGCGGCCAACCCCGCGCTGTAGAGCGCCTGCAGCGTCACGAACAACAACAGCGCGCCCGTGGAAACCCCCAACAGGCGCAACACCGATAACTCCCGGCGCTTGCGCACGACAGCGGCCAACGCCCCGGCGAAAATCGCCGCAAATGCCCCCGCCAAGGCCAGGCCGGCGATGATCCAGAACACAATCGCCAAGTTGCGACTCAGCGACTGCACCTGGGCGATGCTCAGCGCCTGGGTCGAGACCAACAGGTTCTGCGCGGCGAAATACAGCCGTAGCGGCTCAACATCGGTAAGGCTGCGTGCATATAAACGAAACGCCGGATACACCCGCTGCTCGCTCACGCCCACCGCGTCACCCTCCCAGCCCAGCGCCGACACCGCACGGCCATCGCGGTAGTCTTCCGCCGCTTCCAGCAGGCTCAAGTCGGCAAACAAACCGTCCCGCGCAAACGCCTCCAGGGGCAGCACTGCCACCACCTGCAACCGTGCATCCCGGGCCTCGACGCGCCCGGCCACTTGCCGCGCAAAGCGGGTTTGCAGCCAATCTCCCGGCCGCGCCGCCAGCTTCTCGGCGGCGGTGTGGCTCAGCACGATCTGCTCCAGGCCCGCCGGGATAGGCAAACCGCCCAGCAATGGATCACCCGGCGCGGTGGGCAGCATCTCCAGGGTCAACGTGCCCACCTGGGCCGTGGCCGCAATCTGCCGCGTACGCGGGATGGCAAACGCCACATCGCTGCGCTGACCAAGTTGCTCGACAAAGGCGCGACTGAACCGCCCCCCGCCCAACGGGATGATTTCGCGGGTCGCCGGGTCATTCTCCAAGCGCTCGGTCAAGCTGCTGACCAGCCCGAATTTCAGGCCGAACAACACCAGCAACGGCGCGATCACCGCCACCAGCGCCAGCACCGAACAGGCCGACAGCCAGCCATCGTTGCGGTAATCCTGCCAAGCGAGGGAAGCCAACAGAGGGATACGCATCAACACGCCTCCCCGAGAGTCGCCGTGACGCCACCGTCGCTGTCGCGCTGGCAACTGATGCGCCGCACCTGCAAGCCACTGGCGCGGGCCAGGGGCTCGTCATGGGTGGCGATCACGCAGGCGGCGCGGTGCTCACGGGCCTGGGTCAGCAGCGCCTGCATCACGCGCTCGGCATTGAGCGGATCCAGGGACGCGGTCGGCTCATCGGCCAGCACCAATTGCGGGGCATGGGCCAGGGCGCGGGCGCAACTGACGCGCTGGCGCTGACCCACCGACAACGCGCCAGGCTTCTTGGCCAACTGGTCGCTGATTTGCAACTGCGCAGCCAGCCGCGCCACGCTGCCATCGTCCTTCAGGCCCAACAGCTGCCGGGACAGGGCAATATTGCTGCGCACATCGAGAAAGCCCAGCAGGCCACCGGTTTGCAGCACATAACCGAGATGCCGGCTGCGCAACCCGGCCAACGTGGATTGCTGATTGGCCCGCCACAGCCCGCCGATATCCAACTGGTTGAATTCAAAACGGCCCACCTGATCAGGTGCCAGGACCAACGCCAGCAGATCGAGCAAGGTGCTTTTGCCGCAACCGCTCGGCCCGACAATCGCCAGCTGTTCACCTGCACCCAGGTGCAGTGCCGGAATCACCAGGCTATAGCGCTGGCTACCGAGGCCCCGGTTCTTGTGCACCGCGCTCAGGTTCAGCATCAAGGCAGCGTCGACAGTGGCACGCGGTACAACGCATCGCCCGGTTCGGCATCACCGAAACGGACCCAATTGGCCACGTCGTTATGGAAGGTTTCATAGAGGCGGATCTTCGAATCCAGCTCGTCGATAAAGTCTTCCTGTTCGGCCACGCTCAATGACAGCCACAGGTCCTGGGTCATGTTCAGCGACTTGCTGCGGTACGGCAGACCTTCCAGGTATTCACCCAGAATGCCGCCGTCGGCGAGGTTGCCACCCTTGCGCAGGGCCTGCGGGTCGCGGCTCATGTAGGCCGAGGCGCTGGCGATTTCCTGGAAGAAATCCCTGGGCGAAGTCTGGGTCTTGCGTGCCGCATCGACGATCAATTTCAGCGATTGCTGCAAATCGTTGAGCTGCAGTTTGGTCAGCATCACGCAGACCTGGAACGCCGGCAGGGCCGGGTTGGTCAGGTCGCGGTCGGCGGTCCAGGCGTTGACCAGTTGCGGCGCCTGGCTCGCGCCTTTGTGGCCGAGGAAGTCCATGTGCATGGCATAGCCGACGGCGGCGGATTTATCCGCCAGGCTCGGCGCACTGCTGAGCAACGGCACCGGCTGCGGGGTATTGCTGCGTACCTGATGCACCAGGTTGGCGAACACCGTGCCGATCTCATCGACCCGCTCGCCCAGCTTGCGCACATCACCGCCCGGCACTGCCGTGTACAGATCGCCGATCCGTGGGTTGGCGTCGGCGGTCAGGATGCGGTACTGGGATTCGGCGCCGCCATGGGTTTTCTTGCCGGCGTCGGTGCGCAGGTGCAGGGCATAGATCTTGATCTGCTTGCCCAGCGCCGCCTGGCGCACTTCGGCTTCGTTCATCTGGGTCGCGGCAAACGGGTCGTTCTTGCGCAGGGCCCCGGCATCGGTCACCAGCAGGATCAGGCGCCCGCCATAGCCGGACCAATCCATGCCTTCCACCGCCTGCATCACCCCGGCAAACGCATCTTCATTGAACGAGTGGCTGGAGACGGTGGAGGCTTTGACCTGCCGCGCCATATCCAGAAAACGCTGGGGGTCGCGGCCCTGGTCGAGGGTGATCAGGGTCTTGGCCACGTACTCCAGGCCCGGGGTTTTCTTCACGCTGCTGCGAAAGCCAACCATGCCAAAGCTGACGCTGTCCAACTCGCCGCGCTCGGCAATGCGGGTTTGCAGTTCATGGACCACGTCGCGCACCTGGTCGATATACGGCTGCATCGACACCGTGGTATCCACCACCAGCACCACGGCGGTGCGGAACGCATCGGCATTCGCATTGATCAGCGGGGTGGCCGGCTTGGCGGCGGCAGTGCCGGGGTCGATGGACGCCACATTGAGCAACTGCACCGGCTGGCCATTCTCGTCGAAGCTCTCTTTGGCATCGAAGATCGGCAACAGGTAGAACTGGTTCTGCGGCACGGCACTGGCTGTGGGCTCCAGGGCCAGGACCTGTTGATTGTCCTCAGGGTTTTTCTGCGCCTTGAGCAGCAGGTTTTTCGCGGCGGCCGGGTCAGCCAGGAGTTTTTCCACCTCGCCAGGCTGGCGCAGGAACATCACCGGTGCCCGCCCCGAACGCTCAGTGAACTTGAGCACCAGGCTCTGCTTCCAGTCGCTGACTTGCGCGGCCGGCAACCAACCGTCACTGCGCCCATCGGTGGCGGCGCCAATGCGCAGCCATGGGCTGCCGTCGACATCTTTGCGCTGGTACACATAAAGCACCGAGAACGCGGGCAAGGCCTTACCCGGTGCGCCGCCCGCCTCGCTGGAGAGCTTGGCGCCGGGCTTGCTCAGGACGCGCTGGAACAGGGTTTTCTTGCCGGCCATCAGCAAGGGGCGCTGGCCGCCGTCGCTATCAGCGGCCAGCGGTTTAACCGCAGCCGCCGTAGCGGGCACGACCGCAGCAGGCGGCGGCGCAGGGGCGTCGTCACTCAGCCACCAGTAACTGGCTCCACCGATGGCCAGCGCGACCGCCACGGCCACGGCGGCCAATGCCAGGACCGGGCCACGCCGCTGCGCGGACTCCGCGCGATGCTGCGTGGGGCTCACCACCGGCTGGCGCACCGGTTGCGGTTGCGGCGCGGCATTGGGAATTTCGATGGACACCGGGGTCAACCCGGCCAGATCCTGACCGGCCGACATCACGGCGGGGCGAATCAAGGTCGCCTCCAAGGCTTCTTTCGGCGCCTCCAGGGGCAACCGATCCAGAGCCAGCAGCAGCGCGGCGGCATCCGGGAAACGCTGCGCCGGATCCTTGGCCAGGAGTTTTTTCAGCACTTCTTGATAACGGCCATGGTGCAGCGGCAGTTCCGGCAAGGGCTCGGTCAGGTGCGCCAGGGCGGTGGAGAGTGCATCGGTGCCGTTGTAAGGCAGCTTGCCGACGAGGATTTCGTAGAGCACCACCCCGAGGGCATACAGGTCGGCGCGGCCGTCGATTTCCTGGCCCCGCGCCTGCTCCGGGCTCATGTAGCTGGGGGTGCCCACGGCAAACCCGGCCTGGGTGAACTGGGTGCGGTCATCCAGGGACTTGGCGATCCCGAAGTCCGACAGCACCGCCGTGCCATCGGCACGAAACAGGATGTTCGCCGGCTTGACGTCGCGGTGCACCAAACCCTGGGCGTGGGCGTAACCCAGGGCCGAGGCGATCTGGCGGATATACACCAGCCCCTGCTCCGGCGTCAGGCCGGCGGCGATGCGCTCCTTGAGCGTGCCATTGGGCAGGTATTCCATGGCCATGTAATACAGCTCGCCGACATTGCCGATGTCGTGAATGGTCACGGTGTGCGGGTGCGACAGCCGCGCCAGGGTCTTGCCCTCGCGCAGGAAACGCTCGCAGAAACTCGGGTCGGCAGCCAGCGCGGCGGCCATGACTTTCAACGCCACCTTGCGCTCCAGCGACCGCTGGGTCGCCAGGTACACGCTGGCCATGGCGCCTTCGCCGATTTCGCCGTCGATGTCGTAGCCGGGGATGATCAGGGTCATGGCGACACCTTCACGACGAGGGTGGTGATGTTGTCGGGCGCACCGCGATTGAGGCCCAGGTGCACCAGGCTGCGGGCGATTTCGTCAGGCTCGGCATGGCTCAGCACGTCACGGATTTCGTGGTCTTCGACGGTCTTGTTCAGGCCATCGCTGCACAGCAGGTAGCTGTCACCGGGGGCGATCAACAGGTCGACCACCGACAGCTCCAATTGCGCCTCCACACCAATGGCGCGGGTGACGATATTGGCCCGCGGATGCACCCGCGCATCGGCTTCGCTGAGCAGGCCGCTGTCCTGCAGGTCCTGCACGTAGCTGTGGTCGCGGGAGATGCGTTCCAACTCGCCATCGCGCAGGCGATACAAGCGGCTGTCGCCGGCCCACAGGCACACACCGCGCAGGCCGCGTGCGGCCAACACCACCACGGTGCTGCCCATCATGGTCACGCCACGGTTGGCGGTTTCTTCACGTACGGCCGCGTTGACCCGGGTCAGCTCGGTGCGCAGCGCCGCCGTATATTCGTCCAGGGACCGCCCCACGGGCAGGCCGCGCAGGCTGTCGACGATCAGGCTGCTGACATAGTCGCCGGCCGCGTGCCCGCCCATGCCGTCGGCCACCACCCACAGGCGGTTTTCCGGGAGGTCCAGGCACGCGTCTTCATTGACCTGGCGCACCATGCCCACATGGCTTTTGCTCGCGGATTTGTACGTCGACCCCATCTACACCACACCTTCTTGTCCGAGCAGAAATTGCGCAAAATCGCCGGCAGCAGGCAAACCCTGGCACCGTAATAAACCGGGGGAAATACGTTGCGAACCACGCCCCCACCACAGGCTGGCGCCTTCGCAGGCCTGTTCGGCAAGGGCGGTCATGCGCCCATGGGGCACGGTGGCGGCGACCCGTTGCAGGCTGGCGAAGCGACTGTCCAGGGCACGCGGTTCACTGGCCGGCAAGCCCAGGCGGTCAACGCCGTGGTTAAACCCTTCGAACGTGGCGCCGGGCTGCAAGGTGCTGAGCAGCAGCTCCTCGATCTGTTCGAACCAGGCATCCGGGCCACCCACCAGGGACGCCGGATTGGTGTCGTGATCCAACAAGGCGACCACCGCCAGCGGGAAATACCGCCCGACCCGATCAATGCTCGGCATCACGACACCCGCCGCCGCATCCGGCCCGCACACCCCCGGCGCCAGCACGAAACGCCACAGCGGGCTGACCAGGTACGCGTTGAGCCAGTTGTCGCCCAGGCTGTGCTGGCTGGCGAGCAAACCGGCAGCCAGCCAACTGTCCCAGGGGCCGATAAAGCTCTGGGGCAAGGCACGGCTGACAAAGTCCCCGCGACTGGCCAACTTGCCGTAGAACCCCAGGGTGGTCATAACCGCTCCGGCAGGCTGAAGCCACTGAGCACACGGCTCTTGAACGGGTTGAAAGCGCTGTTGGCACGCAATTCATAGGCGATGCTCGCGCCGTCGACCCGCAGACGCAGGTTGAAGCGGTCCGGCGAATTGCCGGCAGAAAGCTCCGATTGCTCTAACAGGCGGAACCACGCCCATGGGCCATCCAGGGTGACGCCGGAGCGACCGCTGGCCGATGGCGGCATGATCGAGATACGCACCCCTCCACTGCTGCCGGGATTCGGCCATTGCATCGCCACCGGCCGGCTCGGGCCGTGGTCGTAGCTCAGTTGCTGGCCGTCCAGGTCAAGCAGGAACTGGGTGATGGTCGCGTCCATCGCCACCGGCTTGAGCTCGAAACGCACGATGGGCTGCGTGCCCCCCGCGCGAAAGAACGCATCCCGAATAGTCGCCGCGCGCTGGAAGGTTTGCAGCACGCCCGGCGCGATGCCGAGCTTCTGCGCCGCCCCCGGCTGCCAGCGCCAGGTCTGCGCGGAGGTATCGACGTAGGGTTGCAGGTATTTGCGGAAGTAGTTGTCCATCACCCCGCCCACCCCGAAGAACTGGCCGAAGTCGTCCAGGGTGGCGTCCCGAGCACTGCCGGGGGACATCGGGTAGCGCCCGGCCAGGGACTGGCGATACACATTCACCACTTCACTGACCCAGGCCGCGTTCAGTTGATTGCGCACCCCGCCCATCATGCTGTTGGTGGTGGAGTTGACCACCGACTTGACCATGCCCTGTACCAGCGGCGGCTGGCGTTCGGCATTCAGGCTGACCCGGGTGGCGGCCGCTGCGGCCTGGTTCTTGGCTTCGCCGAGCAAGGCATCGCCACTGGCGCCGACCATGGCGCTGACCTGCACATACAGCGCATTCATATCCGCCAGCAGGCCGTCGATGGCCGCCGGCTCGCCTTCGTTCTTGGCGACGATGCTGTTGAGTTCGGCAAAGTGCGCGGTCACCGGGTCTTCCGTGAGGGCCGGTGCACTGGCCGTCGGTTGGGCCTCGCCGAGCAGGCTGCCGAGGCGCTCCTTGAGCTTGTCGACGCCACCTTCCACCGGCACGCCCTTGGCCGCCAATTGGCGCTCTTCAGCTTGCAGGTCGGTTTCCTTGGCCACCGCCACCAGCAGCTTTTTCAGCGGCGAGGTCGGGCCGGAGATCACCCGCAACACGTCCGCCGCCTGGGCCACGCTGGTGATGGGCACAAAGTCGATATCCGCCAGCAAGGCGTCCCATTGGCGCTGATAATCCTGGAAGTACAGGCGTCGCACGTCGGCGGCAAGGCTCGCCACATTCTGTTGATCTGCCGGCGCCTGGCCCAACATCCATTGCTCTTCGGCCAGGGTCCCGGCCTGATTCAGGCTGGTCAGCAAAAAGCCCTGGCGATAGCCCTTGGCGGTAAACAAGCCACTCAACGGCTCGCCCAGCGGCTTGCCACTTTTGCGGCTGAACACCAGCGCAGCATCCCGCCCAGCGGCTTCGTTGATGCGGAAGTCGGTCACGCCGTCGGGCAGTTTCTGGCGCTTGACGCGGTCGTACACACGCTGGGCCACCGGCAGTTGTTGCAGTTGTCGGCGCAAGTCGTCGATCAGCCGTGGGTCGAGGCGCGCATTCGGCGGATGGCGGTCGAACAGCGCCTGCAGGTGAGCGCTGAGGGCCTGGCGCTGATCGGCGGGCAGGTCGCGCGGCAGGTTGCGGTCCCAGTCCAGGGCGATCCAGGCCTTGATAAAGTCCGGGTCGTAATGCTCGCTGTCCGCCAGCATCAGGTAGGCCTTCAAGCCTTCGTAGAGGAAATCGGAACTGCCACCACCGTGCAGTTGCTCTTCGATGCGCGTCACCAGGCGCGGGGCGAACACCGCGATCAGCAGCTTGCGGTAGACACTGGCAGATTCGGCTTCGAGCATGTCGCCCTGATACAGGCCCAGGCCCTCGGACCAGCTTGGCGAATCGCCCGCCAGGTTCTTAACCGCGTTGAGCAGCGGCAACACCGCCAGCACATCACGCTGTGCCGGGCTCAGGCTCTGCACGGCCTGGCCCAGTGGCGCGACCTTGTGGTCAACCTGGGCGATATACGCCTGGTTGGCGCGATAACTCAGCCACCACAGGCTGCTGACCACCAGCACCAGCGCAACCGTCGCGGCGAGCACGCCACGGGCGACCCATTTGCGGCGGCGCTCGACCTTCGGGTTGACCCCCACCAGGCCACGCTCGGCAAAGGCCACGGCGCTGAACAGTTTCTCGATGAAGTAGCTGCGCCCAGTACCGCTCTGGCGCGCCAGGTGCTGACGGTCGAGGTTCATGCTCTGGGCCATGGCGCCGATCAGTCGGTCAATCGGGCTGCCTTCCTGGGTGCCGCTGGTGAAATAGACGCCGCGCAGCAGCACGCGCTCTTCAAAGGCATTGGGCTTGAACACGCCCTCGAGGAAGCTTTGCAGGCAATCCTTCAGCGCACCGAATTGCTGCGGGAAGCCATAGATCAGGTCGCGCCGCGCCGGGTCGCGCTCCTGTTGCAGGCGTTCCACCAGGCGCTCGTTGAGGCGCTGCTCCAGGCCGGCGAATTCGCTTTGCAGATGGGCCAGGGGGCTGTCGCTGTGCTTGCCGTCGTCCAGGGCAAAGGTCATGCCCCACACCTGGGCGCGATCTTCCTTGCTCAGGTTGTCGAAAAACTCCATGAAACCCGGCACCAGATCGAGCTTGGTGAGCATCAGGTAAATCGGGAAACGCACGCCCAACTGGGTGTACAACTCCTGGATGCGCAGGCGGATTGCGGCAGCGTGGGCGGCACGCTCGGCGTCAGTGCCCAGCAGCAGGTCCGACAGGCTGATGGCGATAAAAGCGCCATCAATCGGGCGGCGGGCGCGCTGCTTTTTCAGCAGGTCGAGGAAGCCCAGCCAGGCGGCTTTATCCACCGTGGAGTTGCTGTCCTGGGTGGTGTAGCGCCCGGCGGTGTCCAGCAGCACCGCTTGATCGGTAAACCACCAATCGCAGTTACGTGTACCGCCCACGCCGCGCACCGCACCGGCACCCAACTGGGCAGCCAGGGGGAAGTGCAACCCGGAGTTGACCAGCGCGGTGGTCTTGCCTGAGCCCGGCGGGCCGATGATCACGTACCACGGCAACTCATAGAGGTTGCGCCGTTCGTCACCGCCCAACTTGGCCTTTTTCAACAGCGCGAGGGCTTCGTCCATGCGTTGGCGCAGGGTGGCCAACTCTTCGGCAGTGGCGACACTGTTGGGGTCGGCCGGGGTTTCGGCGGCCAGGCTGCGCATCACTTCGGCGGCCTGACGGCGCGCCTGGATGATGCGAAACACGCGGTAGGCAATCCACACCGCGAAGACCAGGATGATCAAGGCCCAGCGCCGGCCTTCCGGCACCAGCACGTCGAGCAACGGCCCGACAAACCAGATGATCAGGCCCAGGGCAATCAGGCCCAGCACGGGGATCACCCAGCGAATCATGAAACTGAAAAACGCCTTCACTCGACGCCCTCCGCCAATACGGTGATTTCAACCCGACGATTGCGGGCACGGCCTTCGGCTGTGGCGTTGGTCGCCACCGGCTCGGTGTCGCTGCGACCCTCGGCGCTGAAGCGCTCGCCCTGGCCGGTCTTGGCCGCGAGGATTTCCAGCACCGACTTGGCCCGCGCCTCGGACAAGGCCCAGTTGGACGGGAAGCGCAGGGTGGCAATCGGCCGATTGTCGCTGTGCCCGGTCACCCGCACCTGGCCCTTGACCTTGCGGATGGCATCGGCGATGCGCAGCATCAGGGGTTGGTAGTCATCGACAATGCTGGAGCTGGCCGAGGCGAACAGTTCATCGCCACGGATCGTCACCACGGAGCGGTCGACGGCATCTTCCACCGCGACCCGGCCCGCCTTGATGTCCTCCACCAGAAAGCCCGCCAGGCGTGGGCGCTCGATGATTTTCGGCTGCGCCACCGGGCGGTCGATGGCCTGCACCGGGATTTCCCCCAATGCATGGATGTTCTTGAACACCGGCTCGGCATCCGACGCCAGTTTCAGGCGCAAGCCAAACAGTAGGGCCAGCAGCAAAGCCAGGCCGATGGCCACGGCGATCCACGGCGGCATGAATTGCGCCAGGCGATCGCGGGCCACGGTCACGCCGCGCCAATGGGGCGACAGCTCGCGCTCATGCTCGCCACGGGCACTGCGAATCGCCGCCGCCGTGCGTTCGCGCAGGGCTTCGAGCTGGCTGCGGCCGTCGTTCATTACCCGGTAGCGGCCTTCGAAACCCAGGCACATGCACAGGTACAACAGCTCCAGCAGATACAGGCGTTCGCGCGGGCTTTGCAGGCAGTGGTCCAGCAGTTGGAAGACCTTTTCGCCGCCCCAGGCTTCGTTGTGCACGGTGATCAGCAGGCTCTGCTTGCCCCAGTCACTGGCGCTGCCCCAAGGCGTGCTCAGCACCGCTTCATCGAGGGCGGTGCACAGCGCGTAGCGGGCCAACAGCACTTCGTTGCGGGCCACGCCGGCCGCCTCGGCGCGTTCTTCGAACTGGCGCAGGTAGGCCAGCAACTGCGCGCGCAGGCTTGAGGGTGCGGGATGGGCGATGGTATTGCGCAGGCGCGTCAGCAGTGCCAGCAAGGGGCCGGCGGCGCTTTCCAGCGGGTTGAGGCCCTGGCTTTTGCCGGTGAGGATCGGCGCCGCCGGCATCGACAAAGGCGCTGGTTCTGCGCGGGCAGGCTCCGGCGCTCGGCCACCCGGACGCGGCATGAACTGGGTGCGGTCGTCATCATTGGGATGCATCGCGGATTATCCTCGGATCGCCCAGAAGGCCAGGTTCAAGCCCGGGAACTGCCCGGCGATATGGAAGGCGAAGCCGCCGGAGTGAATCAGTTGCTGCCAATGCTCACTGCCGCGATCCAGCTCGTAGTAGGTGGAGCCCGCGTGGTAAGGGATTTGCCGTGGCGCCACCGGCAACGGCAGCAGGCCGATGCCCGGCAGTTGCAGGTTGACCAGGTCGCGGATGTGCTCCACCGAGCCGACCTTGCTCTGCTGGCCGAAGCGCGCACGCAGGGTTTCGCCCGGGACATCGGCACGCACCACAAGGATGAAGCTGGCGCTGTCGATCAGGGTTTTGTCCGCCAGCATCGCCACATGCACGCCATAGGCTTTTTCGACAATCGGGATAGGCGTGGCCTTGCTGTCGATCAGCATCGACAGCGCCTCGCGCAGGGCCTGCATCACCGGGGCGAAGCTGAGGGCCAGGTCGTCATGCTGGTAGCGCGGGTATTCCTCGGGGCGCCGCCCCGAGGTGGAGAAGGTCGAGAACTCGCCGGCCAGGCTTACCAGTTCACTGAACAAACGCTCTGGGTGCAGCGGGCTCGACTGGCTCAGGTGCTGGATCAGCGGCTGGGCGCGATTGACCAGTTGCAGCAGCATGAAGTCGGCAATCTCCGAGGCGCCACCGGCACCCGAGGCCACCACCCGCCCGGCCAGGGCTTCGCCGCGCTGGTGCAACAGGCCCAGCAGTTCGCTGCGAAACGCCGTCAGCGGCTTGCTCGCGGCCACATCGAGCACCGGCGGGATGTAGCTGTCATCCAGCACCAGGGCGCGGTCGGCGCGTTTTTCCTTGATGCGCACCAGGCCGATGGCGGCGTAGTCGCTGATGCCATCGGCGGCGGTCAGCAAGCGCAAGGCACGGGAGCCGACGGCCACCGGTGCGCGGTTCTCGAAGGGTGCGTTGTCATCCCGCACCTCGCGCACCTGGCTCAGGTAACGCGCAGCGCCCAGGGGCTCGCCTTCGTCGACCGTATCGCGGGCACCGGCACGCTTGAGGGGCAAGGCCAGGTACACCAGGCCGTCACGCAGGTTGTCGTCGATGTTCAGCGGGCTCGGCGCCAGGTCATCCTGGGGGATATTGAACGGCGTGCCATCGGGCAACAGGCCACGGGCCGAGACAATGGCCAGCTTGCCCTGGGCCAGCAGGCCCTGGTCGATCAGCAGTTCGGAAAACCCCCAGGCGCCGGCCGACAGCGGGCGGCTGCGGGCATCAATCAGGTTTTCCAGGTAACGGTCATGCTGCTGGAAGTGCTGCGTTCCGATGAACATGCCTTCCGACCAGACCACGCGATTGTTCCAGGACATGGGGGCTCCGATTGCTTCTTATTGGGCAGGGCTGGATGGGGAAACGCTGAGGTGCGCACGTACGGCGCGCACATCAAGGCTGATCTGGTATTCGCTGGCCTGGCGGGGTGGCACGCTGAGCACCGTGCGCCATTGCGCGCGGTCCAGCTCGCGATAGCCCACCAGCAGGCCGATCTGCCGGGTGGCCGGATCGAGGTCGCGCTGGATGCTCAATTGCTGGCCGGGCTGGACCACCACTTCATCCTGGTCCAGCAGGTCCAAACCGAGGGTCGGCTGGGCGCGATCTGCCAGGGCGAAATAGTCGGCACGGCTGAAGGCAGCGGCGTTTTTCAGCTCGAAAATCCGCACCCGTACCGGGGCTGGCTGGCCCGTGGTGCCGGGGTTGAGCCCAGCGATGGCATGGAAGTGCAACTCGACACGGGTGGTGTCGATTTGTGCCTCTGGCGCCTGGGGCGGCGCGGCATCCTTGGCACAGGCCGTCAGCAGCAACACGCTGGCGGCTGCGAGTAAAAACCTGAAAATCATCCTGCGTCCTCAATGACGTATGTGGCTGTCCGTTGTTCCGGTTTCAGCGCCGCTGTCGTGCGCTGTGTGCTTCATAGGCCCGGCTGAATTCACGGCCGAACAGGTCCTGGAAATCCTCCTGGGCCTCACGGGAAATACTGTTGTAGAGCTCAGTGAACTGTTGCCAGTACTGGGCCTGGCGCGAACCGTTGAACAGGCTCGACAGCCCGCCGGGCTTGCCCATGCGCTCTTCCAATTGGGCCGGCTCGAAGCGCGTCAACAGATGCTTGATGGCCGCTTCGACACCGGCCATCACCGCCAGTTGGTGCGCGCGCAGGTCGTCGAAACTGTCGCGCACGGCCAGGTCCGGCGCCATAAACGCTTGGTTGCCGTGGCGTAGCAGCAGCAGTAACGCTTCGTCGGCATTCGGGGCGAATTTCAACGGATTGTTTTCCACCGGCTGGATCGTCGTCTGCTGCATGCGGAACTCGCCCTTGAGGCTGCTGCGTGCGCGCAGTACGTCGATCAAGCCTTCGACCATCAGCCGGTAGCTGCGGCCGATGCTTTCCATCTGCGCCTCGGCCTGGGCCTTGTCCAGGCGCAGTTGATCGAGACCGGCACCACGCAGGAAGGCTTGCAGCAAATCGGGCTGGTTGGCGTCTGCCACAGGGCGCGCAGGCTCGAGCACAGGGGGCGCGAGGGGCGGCTCAGGCGGCGCGATGACAGGTGGTGGCGGGCTGATCGACGGCGTAGGTGTTTCGCCAAACAGATCCCAGTCTTCTGGAATCACCGACCCTGAGTGCAACGGCTGCTCGGGGGCGGGCACGGTAACCGCCACGGGCGGGCGGAAATCATGCTGCTCAGCCGGTACATGGTCAGGCTGGGTGGGCGGCGGTACGGCCGTCGGCGTGAGGAAATCAAACAGGTCCGGTAGCGTGTCCATTGACGACGCACCCTGGAACTGTGGGGCGATCACCGGGGTCGGCAGCGGCGTGACCACACCGGCACCCTGGCGCCCCATGAGGGCTTCGAAACTGTTGGAGCCGTCAGTGCCGAAAGGCTGGCTGTCGGTCACCTTCACCCCGGAATCAATCCGTGCCTGGATCTCGTAGTCGCCGATGCGGATCAATTCACCGTCTTGTAATGGCTCACTGTTTCCCCGGCGCAAACGAATGCCGGCGTTAACCAATTCCACACCATTAGTACTGTTATCGGTTAGATAGTAACGACCATCTTTGTATTGAATAACGCAATGTTGCGCGGAGACCAAACGTTCTGGATCAGGCAATATCCAGTCGTTTTCACTGGAGCGGCCAATTGCCATCACTCCATTATCCATGGACTTTTCCGGACATTGACCTGGGGTGATCTTGTGATAACTAGTAATAGTCAAACACAGTGACATCTTGCCTCCTTGCTGTACCTCACGCGCGGGCGGCCTAAGGGAAATACCTTCCCAAGCGCGCCCTGGCAAATCCTTTAAACCACGCCAAAAAGGCTGGCTTATCAGCATGATCGCCGATTTTAACCAGTCAATGTGACAAAAAGCGTCAGGGAATTCCTATTTTGACTCATAGGTCGCACAGGTTGTTAAACACCGCACATCTGTCACACAGGACGAATAGCTTACCTTGACAACGCATAACTACTACACCAAAAATGCACAACTTCTTGAAGATGAGTAGTGGCACACTGAAATCAGTGCGCTGACCTGACCAGGAAAACATGCCGATAAATTGCGCAACTAGCCGCGCAACTAACGCATGAATTGCCCAAGACTAAAGGGCCGATATGGAGATCGAATTTGGTGGATGTGCCGCTGCTGCTCACCGCTGTTTCCGCGACTTCGCCGTGTGGCGAAGACTTGGAATATGACGCGGATTTCCTGCACTTGGAACGTGCTGCCCAGGGTCAACCTGAGCGCAGCATGGGCGACGCCATTTTGCCCGCCGAGCCGCCAGACTGGCGCAGCATCCAGCAACAGTGCCTGGACTTGCTGCAGCGCAGCAAAGACCTGCGCATCACTCATTTTTTGCTGCAAAGCTCCCTCGCCCTGCAAGGTGTTGGCGGGCTGGCCAGCGTCCTGACCCTGATCAGTGAACTGCTCCAGCAGTACTGGGCCGATCTGCATCCACGCCTGGATGCCGATGACCACAACGACCCCACCGTACGCATCAACGCCCTCGCGGGAATGACCTGCGACACGAACATCCGCCTGCTGCGCGAAAGTGTCCTCACGCGCTCGCGGGCGTTTGGCCCCGTGAGCCTGCGTGGCGCCCTGAACGCCAGCGGCCTGCAAAGTTTCCCCGGCGAAACCCTTGGTACCGAGCAACTGGCCGGAGCCTTCCTCGACAGTGATCCAGAGCAGCTGCAAGCCACCCACGCAGCCCTCGTCGAGGCCCGTGCGGCCTGTGAAACCATTGAAAAACACGTCAGCGAGCAAGTCGGTTCCGCCCAGGGCGTAGACCTCGGCGCGCTGAAACACCTGCTCAAGCAGGCCCTGCAGATTTTCAGCCAGTTCGCTGCGCAGAGCGGCGACAGCCGTGAACCCGAAGTTGTCAGTGACGACAGCCACGCCTCGGTCGAACACGCCGCCGCCCCTGCCGCACCCCGCAATACTGGCGACATCGCCAGCCGCGATGAGGTGCTGCGCGACCTGGACCGAATCCTTGCGTACTACACCCGGCACGAGCCTTCCAGCCCGTTGCCGGTGCTGTTGAACCGGGCGAAAAATCTGGTGCACGCCGATTTCGCGACCATCGTGCGCAATCTGATTCCCGACGGCATGTCCCAATTTGAAAACCTGCGCGGCCCGGACGGCGAGTAAGCCGCCCGACTGAGCAGTAACAACACCGTCGCTCAAGCGACCAGGAGCAGCAACGTGGCGAAGCAAAGTTCTCAGAAATTCATCGCGCGCAACCGCGCGCCTCGAGTGCAGATCGAGTACGACGTCGAGCTTTACGGCGCCGAGAAAAAGGTCCAACTGCCCTTCGTGATGGGTGTGATGGCCGACCTCGCCGGCAAGCCCGCCGAGCCTCTGGCGCCGGTCGCTGATCGCAAGTTCCTTGAAGTGGACGTCGACAACTTCGACTCACGCCTCAAGGCCATGCAGCCGCGCGTAGCCTTCCACGTACCCAACGAGCTGACCGGCGAAGGCAACCTGAGCCTGGACATCACCTTTGAAAGCATGGACGACTTCAGCCCGGCTGCCGTGGCGCGCAAGGTCGACTCGCTGAACAAACTGCTCGAAGCGCGTACCCAGCTGGCCAACCTGCTGACCTACATGGACGGCAAGACTGGCGCTGAAGAAATCATCATGAAGGCGATCAAGGACCCGGCACTGCTGCAGGCCCTTGCGAGCGCGCCAAAACCTGCTGGGGACCAGTAATCATGAGCGAGAATACCGCCCGCGAAGGCGCACAGAACCTGGGCGCCACCGAAGAGACCAGTGAGTTCGCCTCGCTGTTGCTGCAAGAATTCAAGCCCAAGACCGAGCGTGCCCGCGAAGCCGTCGAGACGGCCGTGCGCACCCTGGCCGAGCAGGCCCTGGCGCAAACCGACCTGGTCTCCAACGACGCGATCAAGTCGATCGAGTCGATCATCGCCGCCATCGACGCCAAGCTCACCGCCCAGGTCAACCAGGTGATTCATCACCCGGATTTCCAGCAGCTGGAAAGCGCCTGGCGTGGCCTGCACTACCTGGTCAACAACACCGAGAGCGACGAGCAGCTGAAGATTCGCGTGCTCAATATCTCCAAGACTGACCTGCACAAGACCCTGAAGAAATTCAAGGGCACCGCGTGGGACCAGAGCCCGATCTTCAAGAAGATGTACGAAGAAGAATACGGCCAGTTCGGCGGCGAACCTTACGGTTGCCTGGTGGGCGATTACTACTTCGACCAGTCGCCACCTGACGTGGAACTGTTGGGCGAGCTGTCGAAAGTCTGCGCCGCGATGCACTCACCGTTCATCGCAGCTGCATCGCCGACCGTGATGGGCATGGGCTCGTGGCAGGAACTGTCGAACCCGCGTGACCTGACCAAGATCTTCACCACCCCGGAATACGCCGGCTGGCGCTCGCTGCGCGAATCGGAAGACTCGCGCTACATCGGCCTGACCATGCCGCGTTTCCTGGCACGCCTGCCGTATGGCGCCAAGACTGACCCGGTGGAAGCCTTCGCCTTCGAAGAAAACACCGACGGCGCCGACAGCTCGAAGTACACCTGGGCCAACGCCGCGTACGCGATGGCGGTGAACATCAACCGTTCGTTCAAGCACTACGGCTGGTGCTCGCGCATCCGTGGCGTGGAATCTGGCGGCGAAGTGGAAAACCTGCCGGCCCACACCTTCCCCACCGATGACGGTGGTGTGGACATGAAGTGCCCGACCGAAATCGCCATCAGCGACCGCCGTGAAGCAGAGCTGGCGAAGAACGGTTTCATGCCACTGCTGCACAAGAAAAACACCGACTTCGCCGCGTTCATCGGCGCCCAGTCGTTGCAGAAACCGGCCGAATACGACGACCCGGACGCCACCGCCAACGCCAACCTGGCCGCGCGCCTGCCGTACCTGTTCGCCACCTGCCGTTTCGCCCACTACCTGAAGTGCATCGTGCGCGACAAGATCGGTTCCTTCAAAGAGAAGGACGAGATGCAGCGCTGGTTGCAGGACTGGATCCTCAACTACGTCGACGGCGATCCGGCGCACTCCACCGAAACCACCAAGGCCCAGCACCCATTGGCTGCGGCGGAAGTGATCGTGGAAGACGTCGAAGGCAACCCGGGGTACTACAACTCCAAGTTCTACCTGCGTCCGCACTACCAGCTCGAAGGGCTGACCGTGTCGCTGCGCCTGGTATCGAAACTGCCTTCGGCAAAAAGCGCGTAAGTCATTCGCTCGTTCCCACGCTCCGCGTGGGAATGCCGCCCGGGATGCTCGGCGTCCCGGTGACGCAGAGCGTCACAGGATGCGTTACCACGCAGAGCGTGGGAACGATCACCAAATCAAGTGGCCCGTGCCACACAGGGAGAAAACATGGCTGTTGATATTTTCATCAAGATCGGCGACATCAAGGGCGAGTCCATGGACAAGGCCCACAAGGACGAAATCGACGTGCTGAACTGGAGCTGGGGCATGGCCCAGTCCGGCAACATGCACGTTGGCAGTGGCGGCGGTGCGGGTAAGGTGAATATCCAGGACCTGTCGCTGACCAAGTACGTGGACAAGGCTTCGCCTAACCTGATGATGCATTGCGCCAGCGGCAAGCACATCGACAAGGTCAAGCTGACCGTGCGCAAGGCCGGCGGCGAAAGCCAGGTCGAGTACATGATCATCAACCTCGAAGAAGTACTGATCACCTCCCTGAGCACCGGCGGTTCGGGCAGCGATGATCGCCTGACCGAAAACGTCACCCTGAACTTTGCCCAGGTGATGGTCGACTACCAGCCGCAGAAAGCCGACGGCACCAAGGACGGCGGCCCGATCAAGTTCGGCTGGAATATCCGTTCCAACACCAAGCGTTGATACGAAGCCCCCCGGCGCCACACGCCGGGGGATTTTGGTGCTTGCTCGAATTTCGACCTTCCTCTTTTCGGTGTCTGAGTCATGGCCAAACCTTCGTTTATTAATTTGTGGGCAAACTACCCCACAACGCCAACACCCTGCGACGGCCCTTGGGACAATCAATGCGCCATCCGTATGAGCATCACGCTTAACGCCGAAAAAACCATCAAGGTAAACAAATCGACCTATAGCGAACCCAAGTGCGCGCATGACCACGCCCGAGGCGCGGAGTCATTGGCTAACTGGCTGTGGCGTCATCATCTCGGTCGCCCAACCATTCTTACGGGCAGCGCCGAGGACCGTCGTACGCTTTACCAAAAAACCGGGATTATTTTCTTCAAAGATTGTTTTGCCCGGATGGGACAATCTCTGGAAGCACGTACCGGCGACCATATTGACCTATGGAACCGAGGCTCAGTAACGGGTGACTTTGCCGACCAGGCGCACCGATCCCGACAGGTCTGGTTCTGGGAGTTGAAATGATCACACGCACCCTGCAATGCATACTGTCAATGAGCGTGCTGTTGAGCCTGAATGCCTGTGCGGAGCAAGCTGAACAAATCGACGCCACCCAATCCAACCCCGAGGTGGTGGTTGGAGGTCAACGACTGACCTTGGAAAGTCATGCACAACGCTGTGCATTGCGTAAGCCCGACCAGAGCCTGTTGACTCTGGATATGCCTTGGCCTTGCCATCTGAGCATCGACCGCAATGGCCAACCAAGGGTCGAGAGTTTTAACAATGCACAGATCATCATTGTGCAGCACTTTGCACCAGAACCTGCACCGAGCCAGGAGTGTCGCTCTCAGTATCAGGCCATCAGACATATTGAGGGTCGCTTGGAGGCGTCTATGGTTGCCGAAAGCGGTCATTGTTTGCTTGGTGCTATGGACCAGAAAAACTTCGTGGCATTTTTTACGTGGTAACCGAAATCGCCACCCGCGACCGCCTGCAACCGTCCCTGTTGGACCGGTTGACCGACGACGAGCCGAGCAATCCCAAGGAAAGCGCGGACAAGCGCGTGCTGTCCCTGACCCAGCTCAAAGCCTCGGTGCTGCGGGACCTGGCGTGGCTGCTCAATACCACGTCGCTGCTCAGCGCCGATGCCACGTTGCACACCCCGGCGGGGACGTCGGTGATTAATTACGGCCTGCCGGCGCTGGCGGGCAACAGTGCATCGAGTGTCGATATCAATGCTCTGGAAGCCCTGATCTACCAGGCGATTGCCACCTTCGAGCCGCGCATCCTGCGCCACACCCTGCGGGTCAAGGCGCGCGTGGCCCATGGCGAGATGAATCACAACGCCCTGAGTTTCGAGATCGAAGGCGACCTGTGGGCGCAGCCGGTGCCCTTGCGCCTGCTGCTGCAGACCGACCTGGACCTGGAGTCCGGCCATGTACGCGTGGTCAATGCCGACCAGCGGAGACGCCCATGAACCCGCGCCTGCTGGAGCTGTACAACCAGGAACTGCACCATGTGCGCGAGAGCGCTGCGGAGTTCGCCAAGGAATACCCGAAGATCGCCAGCCGGCTGACCCTGTCCGGCATGGACTGCGCCGACCCGTACGTCGAGCGTTTGCTCGAAGGCTTCGCTTATCTCACCGCCCGGGTGCAGCTCAAGCTCGATGCCGAGTACCCGACCTTCACCCACAATCTGCTGGAAATCGCCTACCCGCACTACCTGGCGCCGACCCCGTCGATGACCGTGGTGCAGCTGCAGGCCGATCCCGATGAGGGCTCCCTGGCCAGCGGCTTTCCACTGCCTCGCGACACCGTATTGCGTGCCGCCCTGGGCCGCGAAACCCAGACCTGCTGCGAGTACCGCACCGCGCACCCAGTGATGCTGTGGCCGTTGCAGGTCAGCCAGGCCGATTACTTCGGCAACCCGTCCGCCGTGCTCGGGCGCCTGGCCGCCAGCGAACCCAAGGCCAAGGCCGGTTTGCGCCTGACCTTGCGTACCGGCGCCGAGCTGCCCTTCAACAGCCTGGCCCTGGACAGCCTGCCGCTGTACCTGAGCGGCGCCGATGAGCAACCGTTCCGCCTCTACGAGCAGTTGCTCGGCAATGTTTGCGCGGTGTTTGCGCGCCAGCCCGGCGGTGACTGGGTGGAGCGTCTGCCACAGGACGCACTGCGTCCGCGCGGGTTCGACGACGCCGAGGCGGCGATGCCAGTGGTATCGCGGGCGTTCCAGGGTTATCGCCTGTTGCAGGAATACTTCGCCCTGCCCCATCGCTACCTGTTCGTCGAGTTCGCTGAACTGAGCCGCGCGGTACGACGCTGCGATGGCCAGGAGTTGGAGTTGATCGTGCTGTTCGACCGCCACGACCCGAGCCTGGAAGGCAGTGTGGGGGCCGCGCAATTCGTGCCGTTCTGCACCCCGGCGATCAACCTGTTCCCCAAGCGCGTGGACCGGATTCACCTGTCCGAACGGGTCAACGAGCACCATGTGATTGCCGACCGCACCCGGCCCATGGACTTCGAGATTCACTCCCTGAGCGGCATCACCGGCCATGGCACCGGGCCGGAACAAGCCTTTTTGCCGTTCTACGCCGTGCGCGATCCGTCGCGCTACGGCCGCGACCAGAGTTATTACAGCGTGCGCCGCGAGCCGCGCGTGCTATCCAGCGACCAGCGGCGCAATGGCCCGCGCTCCACGTATGTGGGCAGCGAGACCTTTGTCAGCCTGGTCGACAGTCAGCAGGCGCCCTACCGCCACGACCTGCGCCAACTGGGCGTGACCGCGCTGTGCACCAACCGCGACCTGCCGCTGTTCATGAGTGTGGGCAACGGCAAGACTGACTTCACCCTGTCCGACAGCGCCCCGGTGCTGGCCGTGCGCTGCGTCGCCGGACCCAGCCGTCCGCGCGCCAGCCACGCCCATGATGCCAAGGCCTGGCGGCTGATCAGCCAGTTGTCGCTCAACTACCTGTCCCTCAGCGAGGGCCAGGGCGCCGCCGCGTTGCGTGAACTGCTGCGCCTGTATGGCGACAGCAACGACGCCGCCCTGCAACTGCAGATCGAAGGCCTGCGCGAGGTCAGCAGCAAAGCGGTGACCCGCCGCCTGCCGATGCCCGGCCCGATCGTGTTTGGTCGTGGCCTGGAGATCACCCTGGAATTTGATGAAAACGCGTTTCGCGGCACCGGCGTGTTCCTGCTCGGTGCGGTACTGGAACGGTTCCTGGCGCGTTATGTGTCGATCAACAGTTTTACCGAGACGGTGATCCGTACCACCGAACGCGGCGAGATCATGCGATGGAAAGCCAAGCCCGGACGTCGTCCGACCCTGTGAGTACCCTGGAGGCGATGCACCAGGAGCCCTGGGAATATGACTTCTTCCAGGCGCTGCGCCGTATCGAGTGCGAATCGCCAGACTTGCCGCGCCTGGGCCATTCCCTGCGCCTGGCCGATGACCCGTTGCGCCTCGGACAACAGGCCGATTGCACCTTCGCCCCGGCCACCCTGGCGTCGGTAGCGCCCGGCGCCGACGGCACGCCTGCGCGCCTGGAGCAGTTCTTTTTGGCCTCGGCGGCCCCAATGGTCCGCTGCCGCTGCACATCACCGAATACGTGCGCGAACGCCAGCGCAACAACGCCGACAGCACCAGCAAGCGCTTCCTTGATGTGTTCCACCACCGCCTGCTGACCCTGTTCTACCGGGCCTGGGCCGAAGCGCGGCCGACCGTCAGCCATGATCGGCCCGACGATGATTACTGGTCCGCACGCCTCGCCGCCTTGAGTGGCCGGGGCATGCCCAGCCTGCTCGACCAGGGCCTGATCCCCGACACCGCAAAGCTGCATTACAGCGGCCACCTCTCGGCACAAACCCGCTACCCGGACGGCCTGAAGGCGATTCTCGGCGAGTATTTCGGCCTGCCGGTGGAGATTGAAGAGTACGTCGGCCAATGGCTGGAGCTGCCAGAGCGCAGCCGGGTCAGCGTCAGCGCCAATCAGTTGGGCGTGGACTTCTGCCTGGGCAGCCATGTGTGGGACCGCCAGCATAAATTTCGCATCCGCCTGGGCCCGCTCATGCTGGACGACTACATGGGCATGTTGCCCGGCAGCCAGCCGTTCAACGAGCTTGTGGCCTGGGTTGCCGAATACCTGGGCCATGAACTGGACTGGGACTTGAACCTGGTTCTGCAACAACCCGAAGTCCCGGCGCTGCAACTCAACGGCCAGTTCCGCCTGGGCTTCAACACGTGGCTCGGCCAACCCGGGCACGACGCCAACGACCTAATCCTGGCCCGGCATTACGCCGATCAGGCCACCACCTCAAGGAATTCAGAGCATGGGTGAAATCAGTCGCGCCGCACTGTTCGGCAAACTCAACAGCGTGGCCTACAAGGCCATCGAAGCCGCCACGGTGTTCTGCAAATTGCGCGGTAACCCCTACGTGGAGCTGGCCCACTGGTTTCACCAGTTGCTGCAACTGCAGGACTCGGACCTGCATCGCATCATCCGCCAGTTCAACGTCGAGCCGGCGCGCCTGGCCCGCGACCTCACCGAAGCCCTGGACCGCCTGCCCCGTGGCTCGACCTCGATCACCGACCTGTCGTCCCACGTGGAAGAAGCAGTAGAGCGCGGCTGGGTGTACGGCAGCCTGATGTTTGGCGAAAGCCAGGTGCGTACCGGCTACCTGGTGCTGGGCATTCTGAAGACGCCGAGCCTGCGGCATGCGCTGCTGGGTTTGTCGGGGGAGTTCGACAAGATCAAGGCCGAGGCCCTGAGCGAGCGCTTTGATGAATATGTCGGTGATTCGCCGGAAAACGCCCTGAGCGCCAGTGACGGTTTCAACGCCGGTGCCGTGCCGGGCGAAGCCAGCGGCGCCATGGCGCCGAGTGCCATGGGCAAGCAGGAAGCTCTCAAGCGTTTCACCGTTGACCTCACCGAGCAGGCGCGCAGCGGCAAGCTCGACCCGATCGTGGGGCGTGACGAAGAAATTCGGCAACTGGTGGATATCCTGATGCGTCGACGCCAGAACAACCCGATCCTCACCGGTGAGGCCGGGGTGGGCAAGACGGCGGTGGTCGAAGGTTTTGCCCTGCGCATCGTCGCCGGCGACGTGCCGCCGGCGTTGAAGGACGTAGAACTGCGCAGCCTGGATGTGGGCCTGCTGCAAGCTGGCGCCAGCATGAAAGGCGAATTCGAACAGCGCCTGCGCCAGGTCATCGAAGACGTCCAGGCCTCGCCAAAACCGATCATCCTGTTTATCGACGAAGCCCACACCCTGGTCGGTGCCGGTGGCGCCGCCGGCACCGGTGATGCAGCCAACCTGCTCAAGCCGGCCCTGGCCCGTGGCACCTTGCGCACGGTGGCGGCCACCACCTGGGCCGAGTACAAGAAGCACATCGAGAAAGACCCGGCCCTGACCCGCCGCTTCCAGGTAGTGCAAGTGGCCGAGCCGTCGGAAGACAAGGCGCTGCTGATGATGCGCGGCGTGGCCTCGACCATGGAAAAACACCACCAGGTGCAGATCCTCGATGAAGCCCTGGAAGCCTCGGTGAAGCTGTCCCACCGCTATATCCCGGCACGCCAGTTGCCGGATAAATCGGTGAGCCTGCTGGACACCGCCTGCGCCCGCGTCGCCATCAGCCTCCACGCAGTGCCGGCCGAGGTGGACGACAGTCGCCGCCGTATCGAAGCCCTGGAAACCGAGCTGCAAATCATCGCCCGTGAGCATGCGATCGGCATCGCCATTGGTGCACGCCAGAGCAATAGCGAAGCCTTGCTGAGCGCCGAGCGCGAGCGCCTGGCAACGCTGGAAAGCCGCTGGGCCGACGAGAAAACCCTGGTGGACGAGCTGCTCGCCACCCGGGCGACCCTGCGCGAGAAGGCTGGCGCTGTCGACAGCGGCAACGACGAGTTGCGCGCACAACTGGTGGACCTGCAACAGCGCCTCAGCGCCCTGCAAGGCGAAACCCCGCTGATCCTGCCGACCGTGGATTACCAGGCCGTGGCCTCGGTGGTTGCCGACTGGACCGGCATCCCGGTGGGCCGTATGGCGCGCAATGAACTGGAGACGGTGCTCAACCTCGACCAGCACCTGAAGAAACGCATCATCGGCCAGGACCACGCGTTGCAGATGATCGCCAAGCGCATCCAGACCTCCCGCGCCGGCCTCGACAACCCGAGCAAGCCGATTGGCGTGTTCATGCTGGCCGGCACCTCCGGCGTGGGCAAGACCGAAACCGCCCTGGCCCTGGCCGAAGCCATGTACGGCGGCGAGCAGAACGTGATCACCATCAACATGAGCGAGTTCCAGGAAGCCCATACCGTGTCGACCCTCAAAGGTGCGCCACCGGGCTATATCGGTTATGGCGAAGGCGGCGTGCTGACCGAAGCCGTGCGGCGCAAACCCTACAGCGTGGTGCTGCTGGACGAAGTGGAAAAGGCTCACCCGGACGTGCATGAGATTTTCTTCCAGGTCTTCGACAAGGGCGTGATGGAGGACGGCGAAGGCCGGGTGATCGACTTCAAGAACACCTTGATCCTGCTGACCACCAACGCCGGCACCGAGCTGATTTCCCACGTCTGCAAAGACCCGGCAAACGTGCCCGACCCGGAGGACATCGCCAAGGCCCTGCGCCAGCCACTACTGGAAATCTTCCCGCCGGCCCTGCTCGGGCGCCTGGTGACGATTCCGTATTACCCACTCAGCGACGTGATGCTCAAGGCGATCACCCGCCTGCAACTGGACCGCATCAAGAAGCGTGTAGAGAACACCCACAAAGTCGCGTTCGACTACGACGACGCGGTGATCGACCTGATCGTCTCGCGCTGCACCGAAACCGAAAGCGGCGGGCGGATGATCGACACCATCCTCACCAACAGCCTGCTGCCGGACATGAGCCGCGAGTTCCTCACGCGCATGCTCGAAGGTAAGGCACTGGCGGGGGTGCGGATCGGCACGCGGGATAACGAATTGCACTACACCTTCAGCGACACCGAATAACCTGACGAAGTGCAATCCAAATGTGGGAGCGGGCTTGCTCGCGAATACGGTGAGTCAGTCGCCGGATGTATCAACTGATACACCGCATTCGCGAGCAAGCCCGCTCCCACATCGGATTCGGTTTCTTCAGTTATTAAGACACTTACGGGACAACCGATGCTTTTCAACCAAGCCTCACGCCTGGCCAAGATCACCAGCCCCCTGGGGCCGGATGTGCTGCTGCTCAATGAAATGGGCGGTGACGAAGAGTTGGGGCGGCTGTTCAGCTACGAGCTGCAACTGAACTCGCTGGACGCCAATATCGATCTCAACCAGTTGCTGGGCAAGCCGATGAGCGTCAGCCTGCAACTGGCGGATGGCGGCGAGCGGTATTTCCATGGGCTCGTCGCACGCTGCAGCCAGAACATCGACCAGGGCCAGTTCGCCAGTTACCAGGTGACCCTGCGCCCGTGGTTATGGCTGCTGAGCCGCACCTCCGACTGCCGGATTTTCCAGAACCTGAGCATCCCGCAGATCATCAAGCAGGTGTTCCGCGACCTGGGCTTTTCCGACTTCGAAGATGCCCTGAGCCGGCCGTATCGCGAGTGGGAATACTGCGTGCAGTACCGCGAGACCAGCTTCGATTTCGTCAGCCGCCTGATGGAACAGGAAGGCATCTACTACTTCTTCCGTCACGAGCAGGACCGCCACGTGCTGGTGCTGGCCGACGCCTATGGCGCCCACGCCACGGTGCCCGGCTACACCTCGGTGCCCTACTACCCCAAGGACGAGCAGCAGCGCGAACGCGACCATATGCACAACTGGCACCTGGTGCAGCAAGTCCAGCCCGGTTCCCTTGAGCTCAACGACTACGACTTTCAGCGCCCCAGCGCCAGCATCGACGTGCGCTCGGCCATGCCGCGCCCGCACACCGCTGGCGACTATCCGCTGTACGACTACCCCGGCACCTACGTCAAAAGCGAAGACGGCGAACACTACGCACGCACCCGTATCGAAGCCCTGCAAACCCTGCACGAACAAGTGGAGTTCAGCGGCAACGCCCGGGGCCTGGGCTCCGGCCATCTGTTCAGCCTCACCGGCTTCAGCCGCCGCGACCAGAACCGCGAGTACCTGATCCTCGGCGCGCGCTACTACATCACCCAGGAGCGCCTGGAATCCGGAGGCGGCGCGGCGTCGGCGCAGTTCGACAGCAGCCTGACCTGCATCGACGCTCAACAGAGCTTCCGCCCGCTGGCCAACACCCACCGGCCCATCGTCAAAGGCCCGCAGACCGCACTGGTGGTCGGGCCCAAGGGCGAGGAAATCTGGACCGACCAGTATGGCCGGGTAAAGGTGCATTTCTATTGGGACCGCCACGATCAGTCCAACGAAAACAGCTCCTGCTGGATTCGCGTGTCGCAATCCTGGGCCGGCAAAAACTGGGGTTCGATGCAGATCCCGCGCATCGGCCAGGAAGTGATTGTGAGCTTCCTTGAGGGCGACCCGGACCGGCCGATCATTACCGGGCGGGTGTACAACGCCGAACAGACGGTGCCCTACGACCTGCCGGAAAACGCCACCCAGAGCGGGATGAAAAGCCGCTCCAGCAAGGGCGGCAGCCCGGCGAACTTCAATGAAATCCGCATGGAGGACAAGAAGGGCCTGGAGCAGCTGTACATCCATGCCGAGCGCAATCAGGACATCGTGGTGGAGGTGGATGAAAGCCACTCGGTGGGGCATGACCGCAACAAGAGCATTGGGCATAACGAGACGGTGACCATTGGCAATAACCGCCTGCGCATCGTCAAGCAGGAAGACGTGCTCTCCGTTGGCCAGAAGAAGACCGACAGCATCAGCCAGAGCTATGTCATCGAGGTCGGCGAAAACCTGCGCCTGGTGTGCGGGGAAAGCATCCTCGAGTTGAACGCCAGCGGGCAGATCAACCTCACTGGCGTGCAAATCAGCTTCTACGCCAGCGGCGACGCCGAATTCAACACCGGCGGCGTGCTGCACCTCAACAACGGCGGCGGGCCTGGCGCCACACCGGATGGCCAAGGCATAAAAACCAGCATCGACGCCAATATCAAAGCCGCGTTCCCCGCGCCTAAAAGCTCCTGACGAGACCTGTTTGCCATGACGTACCGCATCAACGAATTCCAGTTTCAACTGCCCGCCGGCGAGCTGCAGGACGCGACGATCAATATCCTCAAGTTCCCGGAACTGGGGACTTCGCTGATCGTCAGCCGCAGCTTGCTGGCGGAAGGCGAAACCTTGCACAGCAACTTCGACGACCAGCTCAAGCGCCTGGAAAAACAGGTGCAGGACCTGCGCTGCCTGCCCAGCGTGCCGGTACGCCTGGGCGCCGCCCAGGAGGTCGAAGGGATCGAGCTGTGCAGCCAGTTCAACAAGGGCAACGACAAGGTGTTCCAGTACCAGTTGGCCCTGGTGTTGCCGGGGACGCGCAAGATGCTTGCCTTGAGTTATGTGAAGGCCGACAAGCTTGGTGATGCCGAGGCGGCGCATTGGGCGATCATCAAAAACTCGTTGTCGTTCGACGTGCCTGCGTGATGGGCATCCTGCATGTCTGACGCGTTATGGGCCGCCCGAATGGGCGATGCCATGGACCACACGTCGATGATGGCCGACATTCTCGGCGGCGTGCTGGAGGTGGCGGCGAACATCGCGATTACGGCGCTGGCCACCGCTGCAGTAGTCGCCGCCACCGGGATCACGGTTGTCACGGGCGGGCTGGGGTGCTTCCTCCTCGGCGCGGTCGTGGGCGTGGTCGTGGGGCTTGCGATGAGCAAGAGCGGGGCCGACAAGGGCCTGAGCAATTTATGCGAGGGCATCGGCAACGCGCTGTTCCCACCGACGGTGCAGGCCAATATCCTCACCGGTTCCTTCGACACGTTTACCAATAACATCCCCTCGGCCCGTGCCGCTGGGGCGGTTGTTTCCCATGTGGCACCGGCCGGCACCGAGCTGGAAATGCAGGCGCCGGAAGAAGCGCCTGAAGCCGAAGCCAGTTACCTGGACATGGCAGGCGAGTTCTTCTCACAGATGTGGCGCCCCACCGTGGCTTCACCTGCGCCAGGCACAGAGACCAAGCCCGAAGACCTAGTGCTTTGCATGAAGCACCCACCGATGCCGCCACAGTTCATGGCCGAAGGCTCGGCCAAGGTGACCATCAACGGTCAGCCCGCGGTACGCAGTGGTGACCGCAGCACCTGCGATGCGAAAGTGGTGTCCTCCGGGCTGATCTCCTCCGACGTCACCATCGGCGGCGGTTCGGTGGTGGTGCGCGAGATTCGCAGCGGCAAGACCCCGGGGGTCGGGCTGGCCGTGACAGTGCTGCTGATGCTCAAGGGGGGCAAGGGCAAGTTCTTCAGCAAATTGCCGTGCATGCTGGTTGGCGGGGCGGTGTCGATGGCCGTCAGCAGTGCCATGGGTGCTGCGGCCAACGCGGCCATGGGCTCGTCGAACCCGGTACATGCGGCCACCGGGGCCAAGGTGCTCGGCGGCGATGACGATCTGGATTTCGTCCTGCCCGGCCTGTTGCCGATTGACTGGCAACGCGTCTACAACAGCCGCGACGAACGCCAAGGCAGCTTGTTTGGCGCCGGTTGGAGCGTGCCCTACGAAGTGTGCGTCGACGTGCTGCCCCACCCCGAAGGCGGCGATACGCTTGTCTACACCGATGAACAGGGCCGGCCTATCGACATGGGCTCGATTGCCTTGGGCGCCGCGGTGTTCAGCGCCGGTGAAGGGCTGGCGGTGCGGCGACACCTCAATGGGCATTTGCTGATAGAAAGCGATGACGGCGTTTACCGCCTGTTCGAACCTGCACCAGCAAATCCGTCGCGATTGCGCCTGAGCCAGCTCGGTGATCGCAATGACAACCGCATCCATCTCGACTACGACGATGCCGGATGCCTGGTTCGTCTGCGCGATACGTTTGATCTCGTGCAGGTTGAGCTGATCCGTGATCAAGGCCATCTGACCCACATCGAACGCTTGTACCCGGATCAACGCCGTGAAGTGCTGGTCAGCTATGACTATGACGCTGCGGATAACCTGACGCAGGTGCGCGACGCAACCGGCCAGGTACAACGGCGTTTTGCCTATGATTCCGGGCGCCGTATGGTCGAGCACCAGTTGCCGACAGGATTGCGCTGCTTCTATGACTGGGCGTTGATTGAAGGCCTGGAGTGGCGAGTGGTGCGGCACTGGACCGATGAGGGCGACACCTACCAATTCGACTATGACCTGCAAGCCGGCACCACACGCATCACCGATGGCTTGCAGCGCGTCAGCATCCGTCACTGGAACACTCAGCACCAGATCATTCAGTACAGCGACAACCTCGGCCAGACCTGGCTGTTCGAATGGAACGATGAGCGCCAATTACTCAACGCCACCGATCCACAGGGTGGGCGTTATGCCTACAGCTACGACGAGAGCGGCAACCTGATCGGCGAGACCGACCCGTTGGGCCGCAGCGATTCCACCTTGTGGCTGGAACACTGGGCGCTGCCGCTGGTGGAAACCGACGCTGCCGACAACAGCTGGCAGTATCGCTATGATCAGCGCGGCAACTGCATCGCCGAGACCGATCCGCTGGGCTATATCACCCGTTACCGCTATGACGCACACGGCCAAGTCGTCGAGATCATCGACGCCACCGGAAAAAGCAAAAAGCTGCGCTGGAACCCGTTTGGGCAGTTAGTCGAGCATATCGACTGCTCGGGCTACCCGACGCGTTTCAGCTACGACGAGCGGGGCTATTTGCAGGTCATCACCGATGCCCTCGGTGAACGCACGCAGTTCAGTTATGACGCACAGGGGCGCTTGCTCAGCAGCCAATTGCCGGATGGCCGCACCGAGCAATACCAGCGCGATGCCAGTGGGCAGTTGGTGGGCTATACCGACCCCGCCGGGCACACCACGCTCTATCAAAACAACCGGCGTGGCCAGGTGCGCCAGCGCACAGACGCCCATGGCCGGCAGGTGCAGTTCGGCTATGACAGCTACGGGCGGCTGCAAGCGCTGGTCAATGAGAACGGTGAAAGCTATCGGTTTGCGTGGGACGCAGGGGATCGGCTGACTGAACAGCAAGACCTCGATGGCAGCGCCAAGCGCTACGACTACGACTTACTCGACAACATCACGGCGGTGACTGCGATTCCAGCGCCTTACGGCAATGGCCTGGCGGTGGTCCCGGAGACGCTGCCGGCGCCCATCGTTCACCGACTGGAGCGCGATGCGGTCGGCCGACTGGTCGCCAAAACCACCGACGATGGCCGCACCGACTACAGCTACGATGCAGTCGATCAGCTCACAGCCGTCACCTTCACCGACTTGCAGGGCAAAACCCAAGCCTTGGCTTTCGCCTACGACGCTGTCGGCCAGTTGCTTGGCGAACAGAGTACCAGTGGCAACCTGCAACACCATTACGACGAACTCGGCAACCTGATCCAGACCCAACTGCCGGACGGCCGCTGGCTCAACCGCCTGTACTACGGCAGCGGCCACCTGCATCAAATCAACCTCGACGGCCAGGTCATCAGCGACTTCGAGCGCGACCGCCTGCACCGCGAAGTACTGCGCACCCAAGGCCAGCTCAGCACCCGAAGCGAATACGACCGTAGCGGTCGATTGCGCTCACGCCAACGCCGCCTTAACAGCCAGCCATCGTTGATGCCCGCATCTGCGCAAAAGCAGTTCGAGTACGACCCCGCCGACAACCTGGTCGGCAAACTCGACCAGCAACCCGCGGCTCAACATCGCCAGTTGCTGCACTACGACGCCACCGGCCGGATTATCGCAAGCCAAGACAGCCTGCACGGCCAGCGCGAAACCTTCGCCTACGACGCCGCCGCCAATCTGCTGGACGGCCCACAGGCAGGCGCCGGGCTCGTGGTGCATAACAAGCTGCTGACTTATCAAGACAAGCGTTATCGCTACGATGCGTTTGGGCGGATGATCGAAAAGCGCAGCGCCAAGCGTGGTGTGCAGCGGTTTGCGTATGACGCGGAAAGTCGACTGGTTGAAGTGCGCAATGAAAACGACAGTGTGGTCAGGATGGCGTATGACCCGCTGGGACGGCGGGTTGAGAAAACCGAACATGGCAGTGATGGGTATCCACTGGGCGAAACCCGGTTCATGTGGGACGGGCTGCGTTTATTGCAGGAGCATAAACACAGCCAGTCCAGCCTGTACGTCTATGAAGATGAAGGCTACCAACCCCTGGCCCGCGTCGACGGTGCCGGACCGCTGCAAAAAATTCGTTATTACCACAACGACCTGAACGGCTTGCCGGAGCAGTTGACCGAGGCCGACGGGCATGATGTATGGCGAGCGACTTATCGGGTGTGGGGCAACACAGTCGAGGAGGTGCGCGAGCCCTACTACATTGAAGAGCAGAACCTGCGGTTTCAGGGGCAGTATCTGGACCGGGAGACGGGGCTGCATTTTAATACGTTCAGGTTTTATGATCCGGATGTGGGGCGGTTTATTACGCCAGATCCGATTGATCTAGCGGGAGGAATCAACAGCTATCAATATGCGCCCAACACCTTAGGTTGGATCGATCCCCTGGGATTAAAATCCTGCGGGGCGTCGTGGAAGAGTAGGCGTTCCTTCAAAAAGAATGATTCGGGCCTGAAAGACCATGCTCGTCGCCACTCCAATCTGTCACCTACGCAGTATCTCAAACGCGGTATAAAAAATATCACCCACGGGAAAGCCCTTAAAGGAGGAGGCAAAGCACCGGATGCGCGATACCACGTCCGGAAAACAGGAGAGGACGCTTATAGCGTGACCATTACTGATAAAAAGGGTCAAATACTCTCTATAGATACTTGGCAGAAGGGGGGGGCCAGTATGAATAAAGCGGATATCACTCATGGCCTTAGCCGTAGCGGTGTGACGCCTCAAAAGGGATTCTGGGAGAGTTTATAGTGACTCGGGCACGTATGGTTGAATTGAAAGAGGCCTTGGAACAGGCCGGCTGGGAAATATCAAACCCGGTTAGCGCCACTGATATATTTCAGACAAGTGACGACCAGATAACCTGGAAAATAAACAACCCAAAAACACAAAAATCCAGTATTTTAACATTCTATTTATTTGATCATCTAGGTCGACAAACGCAACAACTATCAGATATTTTTTATGTAAAGGAAAGCACAACCGATCTAAAACTTTATTTTGAAAAAATCAACACTCCCACTTGGAAGTCTTCACTGAGATTTTTTGTGCGCAGCTTATACTAGGTGAAAAATAAGGGGACAAAAATAAGGGGGCAGATTTATTTAGAGCCAACCCCGAAAAATTACAGTATCGGGTAGTGGCCACAGTCAACAATGAAGGGGTCAGCATGCTCAACAATCATAAGGATATTTCTGACGTTGACTATAAAGAGACAGGGCTGAATGATGGCGTGCTGTCAAAAACGAATGAACCCAAGGCAAAAGGAATCGGTAACCGGTTGCTCGACAAATTCAATAAAACCATTACCTCCTTTCGAGTCGAGAAAAAAGGCCCGAACGGAAAGTGGAAGACATGCGGATAGCGGAAAATGGACCTGTTCAATCTCCTTTCATACAAGCTTGAAAATTTCCTGAACATCCGGCCATGCCCGACAGCGTTCGGTGATGTTTTTTACCAAGAAGATGAGCCTTCTCTACTCTCTGTCGCCGCCAGAAAGCTCAACGGGACTACGCTTTATGTGAGCCGCTGGCATGACCTGTTTTCCATCAGTACCTTCGAAAAAGCCATGTCGAAGCTCGGTTTCACAGAACCGGACTGTTATGCCCTCCTGTCAGTCCTGTCACGCTTCGGTTATTTACTTGAAATAGACAACCGTCAACGGACCAATAAAGACTACTTTATCTTCTTCTATACAATTCAATTGATCACTTTGAAAAACAATCAGATCGATGCGAATGAAAAATTCAGAAACCACATACTCAAATTCCTGCTTTTCGAGCTGAGCATTGAAGACGAAATTTATAAGCGTTTCAGCATCGAAAACAATAAACTGATAATAAATGCAGATATTTTAGGGCCAACCCCCCTACTGGATGTTATTGACCTTATTTATCAGGCAATCAAGGCCGACGACCGAAAAGAAAATGTACTTTTTAGCGTCTTAAAAGACTACCAAAAAAGTATCGTTACACTACTGACAAAGCCCAACGATACGAATTATCGTTTCCGCTTTAATGATTGCTACAGCGAGTTCATGTATCCAGATGTATTTCTGCATGCTTACGCTAACGACAGGAAAACGTTATTTGACGCTATCGTTGATACGGTAACCCCACTTCAATCCACACATAATCTTTTTGTTTCCAACATCATCCTGATGAATTACGCCTTTTATATTATTAAAAACAAACCTCAAGAAATACTGAGACTTAAAAAGCATACCCGTGATAAAGCCGTGTTCGAAAAACTGGTGCAAGCAATCGTCTCTCGCCGAATGTCTGTCAAAAAAGAATGCTTCAGGAATATCCTGACAGATCACGATCTTTCCTCGATAAACGATAGCCCAACCGAGTTCTACAACATTTTATATTCGCTATAGCCGCTACGCCGTCAAAGCCATTGGATTGTCTGGGCGATCCTATCCTGATCAAGCGCCTGAGGACCGCATTGACCTGTATGCCTTAAAACACAAGGATCCTGTGACTATGGAAGGTAACCTGCTAAACACCGACTGGCTCAGCAGAGCAGTCTATGTCTGACGCGTTATGGGCCGCCCGAATGGGCGATGCCATGGACCACACGTCGATGATGGCCGACATTCTCGGCGGCGTGCTGGAGGTGGCGGCGAACATCGCGATTACGGCGCTGGCCACCGCTGCAGTAGTCGCCGCCACCGGGATCACGGTTGTCACGGGCGGGCTGGGGTGCTTCCTCCTCGGCGCGGTCGTGGGCGTGGTCGTGGGGCTTGCGATGAGCAAGAGCGGGGCCGACAAGGGCCTGAGCAATTTATGCGAGGGCATCGGCAACGCGCTGTTCCCACCGACGGTGCAGGCCAATATCCTCACCGGTTCCTTCGACACGTTTACCAATAACATCCCCTCGGCCCGTGCCGCTGGGGCGGTTGTTTCCCATGTGGCACCGGCCGGCACCGAGCTGGAAATGCAGGCGCCGGAAGAAGCGCCTGAAGCCGAAGCCAGTTACCTGGACATGGCAGGCGAGTTCTTCTCACAGATGTGGCGCCCCACCGTGGCTTCACCTGCGCCAGGCACAGAGACCAAGCCCGAAGACCTAGTGCTTTGCATGAAGCACCCACCGATGCCGCCACAGTTCATGGCCGAAGGCTCGGCCAAGGTGACCATCAACGGTCAGCCCGCGGTACGCAGTGGTGACCGCAGCACCTGCGATGCGAAAGTGGTGTCCTCCGGGCTGATCTCCTCCGACGTCACCATCGGCGGCGGTTCGGTGGTGGTGCGCGAGATTCGCAGCGGCAAGACCCCGGGGGTCGGGCTGGCCGTGACAGTGCTGCTGATGCTCAAGGGGGGCAAGGGCAAGTTCTTCAGCAAATTGCCGTGCATGCTGGTTGGCGGGGCGGTGTCGATGGCCGTCAGCAGTGCCATGGGTGCTGCGGCCAACGCGGCCATGGGCTCGTCGAACCCGGTACATGCGGCCACCGGGGCCAAGGTGCTCGGCGGCGATGATGATCTGGATTTCGTCCTGCCCGGCCTGTTGCCGATTGACTGGCAGCGCGTCTACAACAGCCGCGACGAACGCCAAGGCAGCTTGTTTGGCGCCGGTTGGAGCGTGCCCTACGAAGTGTGCGTCGACGTGCTGCCCCACCCCGAAGGCGGCGACACCCTGCTCTACACCGACGAACAGGGCCGGCCCATCGACATGGGCACCATCCCACTGGGCGGCGCGGTGTTCAGTGCCGGTGAAGGGCTTGCTGTACGGCGCCACCGCGATGGGCCGTTACTGATTGAAAGCGACGATGGTGTGTATCGCCTGTTCGAAGCCACCCCGGCAAACCCGTCGCGATTGCGCCTGAGCCAACTGGGTGACCGCAACGACAACCGCATCTACCTTGATTATGACGAGGCCGGAAGCCTGGTGCGGCTGCGCGACACCTTCGACCTGGTGCAGGTCGAACTGATCCGCGACCCGCTCCACGTAACCCGCATCGAGCGCGTGTACCCCGATCAACGCCGAGAAGTGCTCGTCAGCTATGGTTACGACGCCATCGGCAACCTGGCCGAGGTACGCGATGCCAGCGGCCAGGTGCAACGGCGCTTCGCCTACAACACCGGGCAGCGCATGGTGGAACACCAGTTGCCCACCGGCTTGCACTGCTTTTACGAGTGGGCCCTGATGGATGGCCAGGAATGGCGGGTGGTCAAGCACTGGACCAATGAAGGCGATGCTTACCGGTTCGACTATGACCTGCTGGCCGGCACCACACGCATTACCGACAGCTTGCAGCGTGTCAGCACCCGGCACTGGAACAGCCAGCACCAGATCACCCGCTACAGTGACAACCTCGGCCAGACCTGGCTGTTCGAATGGAACGACGAGCGTCAATTGCTCAACGCCACCGACCCTCAGGGCGGCCGCTATGAATACAGCTACGACGAGGCCGGCAACCTCATCGGCGAAACCGACCCACTGGGGCGCAGCGACTCGACGTTATGGCTCGAGCACTGGGCCCTGCCGTTGGTGCAAACCGACGCCGCCGGCAACAGCTGGCGCTACCGCTATGATCAGCGCGGCAACTGCACCGTCGCCATTGACCCGCTGGGCCATGTCACCCGTTATCGCTATGACGCCCATGGCCAAGTCGTCGAGATCATCGACGCCACGGGCAAAAGCAAAAAACTGCGCTGGAACCCGCTCGGGCAACTGCTCGAGCACATCGACTGCTCGGGTTACCCGACACGGTTCAGCTACAACGAACAGGGCTTTTTGCAAGTCATCACCGACGCCCTCGGCGAACGTACCCAATTCCACTATGACGCCCAAGGCCGCCTGCTCAGCAGCCAATTACCCGACGGTCGTCGCGAGAAGTACCAGCGAGATATCAGCGGCCAACTGACGGCTTACACCGACCCGGCCGGCCACACCACACACTATCAACACAACCGTCGCGGCCAGGTGCGCCAACGCACCGACGCCCATGGCCGGCAGGTGCAGTTCGGGTATGACAGCTTTGGTCGGCTGCAGGCGCTGATCAACGAGAACGGCGAACGTTATCGGTTTGCCTGGGATGATGGGGATCGGTTGACGGAGCAGCAAGATCTCGACGGCAGCGCCAAGCGCTACAGCTACGACCGCCTGGACAACGTCACCACCATGACCGCCCTGGCGGCACCTTACGGCACAGGCATGGCCGTGGTCCCCGAGACGCCGCCCGCCCCCATCGTGCATCGACTGGAACGCGATGCGGTTGGCCGATTGATTGCCAAAACCACCGAAGATGGCCGTACCGACTACACCTACGATCCATTGGACCAGCTTACGGACGTGTCCTTCACCGACCTGCAGGGCAATGCCCAAGCCTTGAGCTTTGCCTATGATGCGGTTGGCCAATTGCTCACCGAACGCAGCTCGGCCGGCGAACTGCAGCACCACTACGATGAACTCGGCAACCTGATCCAGAGCCAACTGCCGGACGGCCGCTGGCTCAACCGCCTGTACTACGGCAGCGGCCATCTGCACCAGATCAACCTCGACGGCCAACTCATCAGTGACTTTGAGCGCGACCGCCTGCACCGCGAAGTCCTGCGCACCCAAGGCCAGATCAGCACCCGCAGCGAATACGACCGTAGCGGTCGATTGCGCTCACGCCAACGCCGCCTTAACAGCCAGCCATCGTTGATGCCCGCAGCTGCGCAAAAGCAGTTCGAGTACGACCCCGCCGACAACCTGATCGGCAAACTCGACCATCAACCCGCGGCTCAACATCGCCAGTTGCTGCACTACGACGCCACCGGCCGGATTATCGCAAGCCAAGACAGCCTGCACGGCCAGCGCGAAACCTTCGCCTACGACGCCGCCGCCAATCTGCTGGACGGCCCACAGGCAGGCGCCGGGCTGGTGGTGCATAACAAGCTGCTGACTTATCAAGACAAGCGTTATCGCTACGATGCGTTTGGCCGGATGATCGAAAAACGCAGCGGCGCCCGTGGCGTACAATACTTTGCCTACGACGCCGAAAGCCGGCTGATTGAAGTGCGCAATGAAGGCGGCAGCGTGGTGCGCATGGCCTACGACCCGCTGGGCCGACGCATCGGAAAAACCGAACATGACAGCAATGGCTATCCACTGGGCGAAACCCAGTTCATGTGGGACGGTTTACGCCTGTTACAGGAGCAAAAGCACAGCCAGACCAGCCTTTACCTCTATGAAGACGAAGGCTACCAACCCCTGGCCCGCGTCGATGGCATCGGGGCGCTGCAAAAAAATCGCTATTACCACAACGACCTCAATGGCTTGCCGGAGCAACTGACCGAGGCTGATGGGCACACCCTGTGGCAGGCGACTTATCGGGTGTGGGGCAATACCGTGGAGGAGGTGCGGGAGCCTTACTTTATTGAAGAGCAGAACCTGAGGTTCCAGGGGCAGTACCTGGATCGGGAGACGGGGCTGCATTTCAATACGTTCAGGTTTTATGATCCGGATGTGGGGCGGTTTACTACGCCGGATCCGATTGGGTTGGCGGGAGGTCTAAACACCTATGCCTACTCACCCAACCCATTCATGTGGTCAGACCCCTTGGGCCTGGCAGCCTGCGCCAAGAAAGTGGACGCCCTGCGTAACGGCCCTCAAAAAACCGTCGTAAAAGTGAAAACTAAAAAAGAAGCGAACGAGTTATTGAAAGAAGCATTTCCAAACAGCCAAAAAGTCAGAGGCATAGGATCGCAAGACGCCCAAGGTATAAGAAAGAAAAACAAGATGGACCAATTCAAAAAGAGAGATGGAAAAGTACGATACAGAAAAGATTACCCCATTAATAAAGAAACAGGTCGTGTTTATGGCCACGACGATCCGAAAGGTACAGGCCACGGTGAACTACCGCACGTCAACATTAAGCGCGCCGATGGCACAATGGTCCGCATTGATATTACAGGTTAGAGTATGAACAATCTCATAGAGGCACTCAACGCTGGGAAACGCCGAGGCTACGAGGAAAGACGTGAAATAGATGGGGCCTCATTTCTATTTCAATACGCCATAAAAAAACAGAACAATCTGTATTACACCTATTTTTTCTCAATAGACGAGTCCCAAATGGAAGTCATTGAAGATGATGAAAACGAAGAAATACTGACATTTCCGAGTCTCGATGAAGCATTGAGTCACTTAATCAGCAGAGGTGCCATAGTGGAGAAACTTTCAGCCATCAAAAACACCTTGCCTTTTTAAGAGCAAAGTGGCCAGCTGATAGTAAGCGAGCAAACTTACCAAAGGGGAAAACGGGACTATTTTATTTAAAGTCCATTACACTCCAATCCCCATGATTTCATTCATAGAAATCAACCTTGGCAGGTGAAATTTGTGAATATAAAAGAGATTATTGAACTGGACTTTTCTAAAATAGAAGGCGTGGATCAACTGTACGTAGCTCTTGCTGAAAAAATCGGGTTCCCTGAGGACTATGGAAAAAATGTCGATACAGTAATTGACTGCTTATTTGGTTTACGCTATCCCGAGGATAGGTATGACCATAATAAATTCAGACCTAACAGAAAAATAACAACTCATACAAAAAACATCACGAACGCTCAAAAACAAACGACAGAATCACTTATTCTTATCATTTAATTCGTAAATTACAAATGCCAATTCAAAGAAACTCCCGCATTAACCTTTTTACTCCTTGAGCGCTGCCCCTTAAAATTCTCAATTATTCCGCCGGGCACAGGAAAAAGCTTAAATATTTATTTAAGATATTTAGAGATAACCTGACAGATCACGATCCTCATTTGATAAAGTGCTGTGATATTCGTCCCGTCCAACACGGAAATTTTTATGCCCCTTGACTTTATGGCAGCAGAAAATCAGAAAGACATTAATGAGAACACTCCAGTTTTTTGCTTGAGTGAATCTACCCATGGCGCTCTTATGGGCGCATCAGCACCAAGAAAAGATTTCCCAAAGACGCACAAATTTTCTGATTATTACGCCGACACAAGTATTCTATTCGGCGAAATTCTACCTTTAGTGACTGAAATCGAAAAAGCGACAAAGTTAAAAAACTTAAACTCCAGCGAATTGAAAGATCTAGTCAAGTTCCTTCAAAGTGCTTATAGCAAAAAACTGAATGTTTTTATTTATTGCGACTAACCCAATTCATGACGGATCTGACAGCACCTAAGCCCGGCGATTTATTTTACTTTCCGGCCCTCAATGCAAACGATGAACCGGGCTTCGTGATCGCACGCTACATTGAGCTCATACCACCAGTGCTCGGCCATTTGATCGAGGTGTTCGCCCATTTTTGTACAAAGATCCCTGCCTCTATCGAGGATAGTAGACACGTCGCGCCGATTATTCAGGCCGATATTCTGCAGCCTGCGCTCTTCGGGTATTCCACGCTGGAAGATACTTTTCAGTGATCCGGGGTATAAAAAACCCAGCTCCCATTACGACAAAATCCAATTTGCCTTTATAAAGGCGAATCTGGATGGGTGGTACCAGCCATCCAGCGACCGCAGAACAACTTTCGGGGATAGAGCAGTCCCTCTGTTGGCGAAGGGACCATGTTGTTTTTCGCGTAATTACTCATCTACGAGAAGCCATCGGGGAAAACGAATGCATGGGGCACTTTGATTTACCGGAAGACTTGCGAGCTGATAGAAACATTGCACTTGAACGTGTAAACAAGGCAGCGTACAGCATGCAGTTGCTGTTCAAGAGCAAATAAAAATGGGCACCCAACCCAGTCGGCGTGCCCATTTTTCATACCTCCCCGCCTCCCTTCGAGACGGTGCCGTGCTTACGGGTTGACGCTGTCTTTAAGCGACTTGCCCGGTTTGAACGCTACGGTGTTGCTCGCCTTGATTTTCACCGGCTCGCCGGTTTGCGGGTTTTTGCCGGTGCGGGCGCCGCGGTGGCGCTGCAGGAAGGTGCCGAAACCAACCAGGGTGACGCTGTCCTTGCGGTGCAAGGCGCCAGTGATTTCTTCAAGAACGGCGTTGAGGACGCGGTTGGCCTGTTCTTTGGTCAGGTCTGCTTTTTCTGCAATGGCGGCTGCGAGTTCTGGTTTACGCATAGGTGAAGCCTCTTTGACGGTTTTTTGTTGTTATGTCCGTGCTGCTCTCTGCTGGAGCAGCGCCAAGGCGCCGCAGGCTCTACTCTGCGGCAGACGGGAGTGAGAATGGCATGCCATTGGTGCCTGCGCCAGTCTCGCGGCGACCTTTCTAGGGGGAAAAAGGTGCTTATTCCGACAGAACGACCAGCATTTACGCCAGCAGAGGCGGAAGTTCCTTATTTAGGGCCAGTTTTTCCATGACCGCAGTGCCCGTCAGCGCGTAACCCAGCAGGCGCCCGCTGGCATCGCGGCACAAGGCCTTGATGTCACCGCCCTGCCCTTCGACGCTCCACACGCCTTCAAGGCCCCGTGGTGGCGGCGAGACTACCAGTGGGCACGCCGGGGTTTTCACCGTGACGGGCATCGGCCCGTAGTTGACCGCCGTGGCGTTGCCCGCCAGGGTCTGGGCCAGGGCGCGGGCGCAGCTCATCAGGGGCATGACGTACAGCAGGTTCAGGCCATCGACCTCGGCGCAGTCGCCCAGGGCGTAGATATTGGCGTGGGAGGTCTTGAGGTGGCGGTCGACCATGATTCCACGGTTGATTTGCAGGCCGGCCGCAGCCGCCAGGTCCACCCGTGGGCGCAAGCCAATGGCGGAGACCACCAGGTCGCATTCGATCACCGTGCCATCGGACAGATGGGCTTCCAGGCCGTCCACCGTGCGTTGCAGGCGGTTGAGCACCGGCCCCAGGTGGAAGCGTGCGCCCAGGCCTTCCAGCCCGGCCTGTACTGCTGCGGCCGCGGCCGGGTGCAGCAGGGTCGGCATGACTTGCTCGCACGGTGCCACCAGGTCGATGGTGTAGCCGCCCAGGATCAAGTCGTTGGCAAACTCACAGCCGATCAGGCCCGCGCCCAACAGCAGCACACGGCGCTTGCCGGCAGCGGCGTGGCGAAAGCGCGCGTAGTCTTCCAGGTCGTTGATCGGGAAAATCAGATCAGCGGCATCGCCCTCGACCGGTACCTGTACCGTCTGGGCGCCCCAGGCCAGGATCAGGTCGCGGTAGACCACCGCCTCCTCGCCGATCCACAGGCGCTTGTGGCCAGGGTCGATGCCGCTGATGCGGGTATGGGTGCGCACTTCGGCCTTGAGTTGCTCGGCCATCGCGCCAGGGGTCGCCATGCTCAGGCCATCGGCGTCCTTGTTTTTGCCAAAGCCGGTGGAGAGCATGGGTTTGGAGTAGGAACGCCCGTCATCCGCGGTGATCAGCAACAACGGAGTTTCGCTGTCGAGTTTACGAAACTCCCGAGCCAGGTTGTAACCGGCCAAGCCCGTACCGATGATCACGACAGGTGCGCTCATTCCATTCTCCTTGTAGTACGTTTCTTAAATTCAGCGAATCAACCGATTTCGATCATTTCGAAATCCATTTTGCCGACGCCGCAGTCCGGGCACAGCCAGTCTTCCGGGACGTCCTGCCACAGGGTGCCGGGGGCGATCCCGTCATCCGGCCATCCGTCCGCTTCGTTGTAGATCAGGCCACAGACTACACATTGCCACTTCTTCATTACTTACTTCCTCAGGGTCCAGGCGTACTGGCCGACAGTCGATAGATCCAGCATTGCTGTGCGGCTCAGGGCGTTTTGTACTGATCGGGGCGCCCAGATGCAAGCACGTTCGACCCAATGTCCTGGCGCAACCCGGCAAAAATCCGGGTGAGCATGGTAAGCTCGGCGCCTCATTAACTGCCAATAATGACTCCCCGTGCCGCATTCGATTGCCGTTCCCGATGCTTGCCAATGGCTGAACCAGAGCCTTCTGCACCCCCTGCCCACGCCTCCTGCCCTCGACTGGCTGTTCGATGAGGGCTCGCTGACCCGCCGCCTGACGCACCTGTCCAACGACGGCTTCAGTGTCACGCCATTGTACGAAGGCTGGCAGCCCCTGCGAGACGACGAATGCGCCGCCCTCGACCTAGCCGCCGCCAGTATTGGCTGGGTGCGCGAGGTGTATTTGCGCGGTCACGGCCAGGCCTGGGTCTTCGCCCGCAGCGTTGCAGCGCGCAGTGCCTTGCAGGGCGATGGCTTGCATATGGATGAGTTGGGCAGCCGCTCCCTGGGTGAGCTGCTGTTCTGTGACCGGGCCTTCAGCCGCCAGGCCATCGAAGTCTGCCATTACCCACGCGCCTGGCTGCCGAAGGCAGATCAGGCCAGTGGCTTATGGGCGCGGCGCTCGCGTTTTGATCGCGGGGCGTTGAGCGTGTTGGTGGCGGAAGTGTTCCTGCCGAGCCTGTGGCAAGCGGTGCAGCAATCTGCGGAGAATGGCTGATGTACCAGCGCCTGCTCCAATCCCTGAACCGCCTGAACCCACGGGCCTGGGACTTCGTGCAACTGACGCGGATGGACAAGCCCATCGGCATCTATCTGCTGCTTTGGCCCACCCTCTGGGCGTTGTGGATTGCCGGCGAGGGCTCGCCTTCGTTGAGCAATATCGTGATCTTCGTGCTCGGCGTCGCGCTGACCCGAGCCGGGGGTTGCGTCATCAATGACTGGGCTGACCGCAAGGTCGACGGCCACGTGAAGCGCACCGCGCAACGCCCGTTGGCGAGCGGCAAGATCAGCTCGAAAGAAGCCCTGGTGTTTTTTGCCGTATTGATGAGCATCAGCTTTGTGCTGGTGCTGCTGACCAACGCCGCGACCATCTGGCTGTCCCTGGGCGGCCTGGCGCTGGCGGTCAGCTACCCGTTCATGAAGCGCTACACCTATTACCCGCAAGTGGTGCTGGGCGCGGCGTTTTCCTGGGGCATGCCCATGGCGTTTACCGCCGAGACCGGCAGCCTGCCGGCCATTGCGTGGTTGCTGTATATCGCCAACCTGCTGTGGACGGTGGCCTACGACACCTATTACGCGATGACTGACCGCGATGATGATTTGAAAATCGGCGTCAAATCCACCGCGATCCTGTTTGGCGATGCCGACCGGATGATCATCCTCACCCTGCAGGGTTTGGCGCTGCTCTGTCTGCTGCTGGCGGGCTCACGCTTCGAGCTGGGCGGTTGGTTCCACCTGGGGTTGCTGGCGGCAGCAGGGTGTTTTGCCTGGGAGTTCTGGTACACCCGGGATCGGGACCGGATGAAGTGCTTCAAGGCATTTTTGCACAACCATTGGGCGGGGTTGGCGATCTTCCTCGGGATTGTCGCTGACTACGCCCTGCGATAACCGTGGCGAGCGGGCCACACCCTCATCACGAGGAGCCCGCATGCCACAGTAATGGCTTAGGGTTTGGCGATCTTCCAGGCCCCGTCCATTTTGCCGTCGCCGGTCGCGTCGCCAGCTTTTTTGTCCATGATGAAGGTGTACAGCGGCTTGCCGCCATAGGCCCACTGGCTGGTGTTGTCGTCACGGGTGATCACGGTCCACTTGCCCATCGGTTTATCGGTGGACTCGGCCTTCAACGGCGGCCAGTTGGTCGCGCACTTGTCATTGCACATGGACTTGCCGTCGGCATCCTTGGCGAAGGTGTAGAGGGTCATCTCCTTGTGATCCACCAACATCCCGTCTTTAGTCATGGCGGGCTCTGCCGCGAAAGCCAGTGTCGGCAGGGTCAACGCCGCCGTGACCAGCAGGGCTTTCCAGGAAAAAGTACGTTGATTCATCGGAACCTTCCTTTTGCGGTTGTCAGGATTCGGACTCAAAGCGTAGTTCAGGACCACGCCTATTGCGCAGGCCAGTAAAATACTGTCACACGACTGCAATAATTCCGTTATCTAATGCGGCGCAAGACAGTTAAATGACAAGAGGACTTAGCATGGTTGGCAGGAGCATTCTGATCGTTGACGACGAAGCGCCCATTCGCGAAATGATCGCCGTTGCGTTGGAAATGGCCGGCTATGACTGCCTGGAGGCAGAGAACTCCCAGCAGGCCCACGCCATTATCGTCGACCGCAAGCCGGACCTGATCCTGCTGGACTGGATGCTGCCCGGCACCTCCGGCATCGAATTGGCTCGGCGCCTCAAGCGCGATGAGCTGACCGGGGATATCCCGATCATCATGCTCACCGCCAAGGGCGAAGAGGACAACAAGATCCAGGGCCTGGAAGTCGGCGCCGACGACTACATCACCAAGCCATTTTCCCCACGGGAACTGGTTGCCCGCCTGAAGGCCGTGCTGCGCCGCGCCGGCCCGACCGATGGCGAGGCACCGATTGAAGTCGGTGGCCTGCTGCTGGACCCGATCAGCCACCGCGTGACCATCGACGGCAAACCTGCCGAGATGGGCCCCACCGAATACCGCCTGTTGCAGTTCTTCATGACCCACCAGGAGCGCGCCTACACCCGCGGGCAATTGCTCGATCAGGTGTGGGGCGGCAATGTGTATGTCGAGGAACGCACCGTGGACGTGCATATCCGCCGCCTGCGCAAAGCCTTGGGCGATGCCTACGAGAACCTGGTACAAACCGTGCGCGGTACCGGTTATCGGTTTTCCACCAAGGGCTGAGCCAGCCCCACTCAGACTTAACAGCCGACAAGGACGCATGTTCAAGTGAATCAAAACTGGCATGGCACCCTGATCCGCCACATGCTCTTGCTGGTCACCGGCTGCCTGTTGGTGGGCCTGATCAGCGGCTACTACGGCTGGAGCCTGGCCATTGGCCTGGGCCTTTACCTGGGCTGGACCCTCAAGCAATTGCTGCGCCTGCACGAATGGCTGCGCCAGCACAAACCCGACGAGGCACCACCCGACGGCTACGGCCTGTGGGGCGAGGTGTTTGACAGCATCTACCACCTGCAACGCCGCGATCAGCGGGTACGTGGCCGCCTGCAGGCGGTGATCGACCGGGTCCAGGAGTCGACTGCCGCGCTCAAGGACGCGGTGATCATGCTCGACAGCGACGGCAACCTGGAATGGTGGAACCGCGCCGCCGAGACCCTGCTGGGCCTGAAGACGCCTCAGGACAGCGGCCAGCCGGTGACCAACCTGGTACGCCATCCGCGCTTCAAGGAATACTTCGAGCAGGAAAACTATGAGGAAGCCCTGGAAATCCCCTCGCCCACCAACGACCGGGTGCGCATCCAGCTGTACCTCACGCGCTACGGCAACAACGAGCATTTGATGCTGGTGCGCGACGTCACCCGCATCCATCAGTTGGAACAGATGCGCAAGGATTTCGTCGCCAACGTCTCCCACGAATTGCGTACGCCCCTGACCGTGATCTGTGGCTACCTGGAGACGCTGCTGGACAACGTCGAAGAGGTCAACCCGCGCTGGAGCCGTGCCTTGCAGCAAATGCAGCAACAAGGCTCACGCATGCAGACCCTGCTCAACGACCTGCTGCTGCTGGCCAAGCTGGAAGCCACCGACTACCCCTCGGACAACCACCCCGTGGCCGTACAGGGCCTGCTGCAGACCATCAAGAACGATGCCCAGGCCTTGTCCGGCGAGCGCGGCCAGATCATTACCCTGGAAGCCGACCCGTCGGTGCTGCTCAAGGGCAGCGAGGGCGAGTTGCGCAGCGCCTTTTCCAACCTGGTGTTCAACGCCGTGAAGTACACCCAGGACAAAGGCACGATCCGCATCCGCTGGTGGGCCGATCACCAAGGGGCGCACCTGAGCGTGCAGGATTCGGGGATTGGTATCGACAGCAAGCACTTGCCACGCCTGACCGAGCGTTTCTACCGCGTCGACTCCAGCCGTAACTCCAACACCGGCGGCACCGGGCTGGGCCTGGCGATCGTCAAGCATGTGTTGCTGCGTCATCGGGCCCGCCTGGAAATCAGCAGTGTGCTGGGCCACGGCAGTACCTTTACCTGCCACTTCGCGCCGACCCAGGTCACCCATGCGCAAACAATCGCGGTGAAGGATTAATCTGAAAATACCCCCCACCGCCGGTGGGACCGGGCTTGCCTGCCATAGCATCTCCTGGGTGCTTCTGTAAGCCCCAGGCGCCTGCATCGCAGGCAAGCCAGCTCCCGCATAAGCCCGCTGCAGCAGGCATTCACGGATCCACCCGGCAGCCGCCACTAGGCAAGCGCCCCTTCAGCCGCTACATTGCCTGACTTGTGCCCGCCCTTGAGGCACAGCCCTCACCCCTTTTTGAATACACGGAACCCGCAAAACCCCATCATGGACCCTTCCCCTGGTATCACCCTCGCGACACTCTTCGCCGATTTCGGCATGATTCTTTTTGCACTGATCCTGGTACTGCTCAACGGTTTCTTCGTTGCGGCGGAATTTGCCATGGTCAAACTGCGCGCCACCCGTGTCGAGGCGATCGCCCACACCAATGGCTGGCGCGGGCAGATCCTGCGCACCGTACACAGCCAGCTCGACGCCTACCTGTCGGCCTGCCAGCTGGGTATCACCCTTGCCTCCCTGGGCCTGGGCTGGGTCGGTGAGCCGGCCTTCGCGCACATTCTGGAGCCGATGCTGGGCGCCATGGGCGTCGAATCGGCCGAAGTGATCAAGGGTGTGTCGTTCTTCGCTGCCTTCTTCGTGATTTCCTACTTGCACATCGTGGTCGGTGAGCTGGCGCCCAAGTCCTGGGCCATTCGCAAACCCGAGTTGCTGTCGTTGTGGACGGCGGTGCCGCTGTACCTGTTCTACTGGGCCATGTACCCGGCGATCTACCTGCTCAACGCCAGCGCCAACGCGATCCTGCGCATCGCCGGCCAGGGCGAGCCCGGCCCGCACCACGAGCACCACTACAGCCGTGAAGAGCTCAAGCTGATCCTGCACTCCAGCCGTGGCCAGGACCCGAGCGACCAAGGCATGCGCGTGCTGGCCTCGGCCGTGGAAATGGGCGAGCTGGAAGTGGTGGACTGGGCCAACTCGCGGGAAGACCTGGTGACCCTGGACTTCAACGCGCCGCTCAAGGAAATCCTTGCACTGTTCCGCCGCCACAAATTCAGCCGCTACCCGGTGTACGACCCGGTGCGGGGTGAGTTTGTCGGCCTGCTGCACATCAAGGACCTGCTGCTGGAACTGGCGGCCCTGGACCATATTCCCGAGTCGTTCAACCTGGCCGAACTGACCCGCCCACTGGAGCGCGTATCCCGGCACATGCCGCTGTCGCAACTGCTCGAGCAGTTCCGCAAGGGCGGCGCGCACTTTGCCCTGGTAGAAGAAGCCGACGGCAACATCATCGGCTACCTGACCATGGAAGACGTGCTGGAAGTGCTGGTGGGCGATATCCAGGACGAACACCGCAAGGCCGAGCGCGGCATTCTCGCCTACCAGCCGGGCAAGCTGCTGGTGCGTGGTGACACGCCGCTGTTCAAGATCGAGCGCCTACTGGGTATCGACCTGGACCACATCGAAGCCGAAACCCTCGCCGGCCTGATCTACGACACCCTCAACCGGGTGCCGGAAGAGGAAGAAGTGCTGGAAGTGGAAGGCCTGCGGATCATCATCAAGAAGATGAAAGGCCCGAAAATCGTGCTGGCCAAGGTCCTGATGCTCGACTGAACCCCTGTAGGAGTCGGCTTGCCGGCTCCTACAACCCCGACGCAAAGTTGGGCAAGGCCTGTACCGGCTGCGTGAACTCATACGGAATCGACACCCACCCCGCCCCCGTATCGCGCTGCACCACAAAATGCAGGTGTGGCCCGCTGCTGTTGCCGGTATTGCCCGATAGCCCCAGCAGGCTGCCCACCCCCACGCGCTGCCCGTCCCTGACGCTGACCGACCCTTGCTTGAGGTGCAGATACACGCCCTGGGTGCCGTCATCGTGCAACACCCGCACGAAGTTGCCCGAAGGGTCACTGCCGCGCCCGGCTTGGTTGTTCTCGGTCTTCACCACCAAGCCGCCCCGCGCAGCGATGATCGGCGTGCCCTCAGGCATGGCGATATCCATGGCGTAGCGACTCTTGACGTCAGAGTGACTGAACGTGCCCCCAGGGCCCTGGGTCAGGCGGAACGGACCGCCACGCCAGGGCAAGGCGTAACGCTGGAACTGGGCGGGCCGCAGGTGACGTGGCGGCTGGGGATCAAGCGCCTGGCGCTTTACCGACGCCACACGGCGCTCCTGGAAGACAAACGCCTGGGCGCCAGGAGTCTTCTGGTCGCTGAAAAACACCACGCCACGGGCATCGGTGGAACGATAGAGGGTCATGGCCAGGGTCGATGAAGCGACCGCGCACAGGCCACAAAACAACATTAAACGCACAAGCATCGGATAAACCTGCCGGGTATGACTGAACGGCAGGCTAGCAAGGATTCATGACAATGTTGTGTGGACTAACGACCCCTGTAGGAGTCGGCTTGCCTGTCACTGATGCAGCGACAGACAGACCGAGATCGCTGGCAAGCCAGCGCCCACAGGTGATCGAGGTTTTGCTTCAGGCACCCGGCACAAAATGCTTCTGCGCGGTGCCCCGGGCAATCAGCCGGGAGATGTAGTCGAGCTTCTGCGCGTCCTGGTCGATAAAGCGGAAGGTCAGTTGCAGCCAGTCGCTGTCAGGGCGCGGCTCGTAGGCGACGATGGCGTGCAGGTAGCCGTTGAGGCGTGCGGTTTCGGCGTTCTCGCCTTGTTCAAGGTCGAGCACCGCGCTTTCCAGCACTTGTGGCAGGACGTCGCCCCGGCGTACCACCAGCAGCGCCTCCTTGATGCTCAGGCCCTTGATCACACATTGCTGGGTGCCACTGGACAGGCGCAGTTGGCCCTGGCCGCGACCGCTGGCGGCCGAGGGGGCGGCGGTGGGCTGCACTGCCGGGCTGTTGAGCAAACCTTTGCTCGGCGCAGCCACCGGGGCCGGCTTGACCGCTTCGGGCTTGCCGCCGGTCAGGGCGCTGAGGGAGTCGTTGCCAAAGGCCGAGTTCATCTTGGTCGGCGCGCTGGCCAGCAAGGCGTCGAGGCGGCCGATCTTGTTCAGGGCCTGCTTGACCTTGTTCAGCAATTGCTCGTTGGTGAACGGCTTGCTGACATAACCGGAGACGCCGGCCTGGATGGCCTGGACCACGTTTTCCTTGTCGCCGCGGCTGGTGACCATGACAAACGGCATGGACTTGAGCTGAGGCTGCTCACGGCACCAGGTCAACAGTTCCAGGCCAGACATTTCCGGCATTTCCCAGTCGCACAGCACCATGTCGAAGGTTTCGCGCATCAGGATGGCCTGGGCCTTTTTGCCGTTCACCGCATCTTCAATCTTGATACCGGGGAAGTAGTTACGCAGGCACTTCTTCACCAGGTCGCGAATAAACGAGGCGTCATCCACCACCAATACACTGACTTTACTCATCGACCCTTCATCCTCTCAAAACCCCGGCAAGCAAAACGCTTAACTGATGGCATTTTGCCAAAAACTCGTCAGTCACGCCGGGACTTTACAGCCGCCCGCAGCGCAAAACTCATACGCCACAAACGCAAACGCCCGACCAGAGGTCGGGCGTTTATTTCTCGGGCAATCTTACTTATCGTCAGATTCGGCCGGAACATTAGGGATTTGATCGGCTGTGCCTTCAACTTCGGCTTTCATGCGCTTGAGGCCCATGTGCCGTACGTCGGTGCCGCGCACCAGATAAATCACCAATTCCGAGATATTGCGCGCGTGGTCGCCGATCCGCTCCAGGGAACGCAGCACCCAGATGATGCTCAACACCCGCGAGATAGAGCGCGGGTCTTCCATCATGTAGGTCGCCAGCTCACGCAGGGCGGTCTTGTACTCGCGGTCGATAATCTTGTCGTACTGGGCCACGGACAATGCCAGGTCGGCGTCAAAGCGCGCAAAGGCATCCAGCGCGTCGCGCACCATGTTGCGCACCTGGTCACCGATGTGGCGCACTTCGACGTAACCGCGTGGCGCTTCACCTTCTTCGCACAACTGGATAGCGCGACGGGCGATTTTGGTGGCTTCGTCGCCGATACGCTCGAGGTCGATCACCGACTTGGAAATGCTGATGATCAAACGCAGGTCGGACGCCGCCGGCTGGCGACGGGCGAGGATGCGCAGGCATTCCTCGTCAATGTTGCGCTCCATCTGGTTGATCTGGTCGTCGATCTCGCGCACTTGCTGGGCCAGGCCCGAGTCGGCCTCGATCAGCGCGGTGACCGCGTCGTTGACTTGCTTCTCCACCAGCCCGCCCATGGCCAGGAGGTGGCTGCGCACTTCCTCAAGCTCGGCGTTGAACTGCGCGGAGATGTGGTGGGTAAGGCCTTCTTTGCTAATCATGTTGGCGTCCTTGGAGCGTCCGGTAAGGTGCGGAGAACCGCAGCGTCAGTGCAATCAGAACCACAGCTTCCTAGCCGTAACGACCGGTGATGTAGTCTTCGGTCTGCTTCTTCGCCGGATTGGTGAACAGGGTATCGGTATCGCCGAATTCCACCAGTTTGCCCATGTACATGAACGCGGTGTAATCGGAAACCCGTGCCGCCTGTTGCATGTTGTGGGTCACGATGACGATGGTGAACTTGGACTTGAGCTCGTAGATCAGCTCTTCGACTTTCAGCGTCGAGATCGGATCGAGTGCCGAGCACGGTTCGTCGAGCAGCAGTACTTCCGGCTCCACGGCGATGGTCCGGGCAATCACCAGACGCTGCTGCTGGCCGCCGGACAGGCCGAGGGCCGATTCGTGCAGGCGGTCCTTGACCTCATCCCACAGCGCCGCGCCCTTGAGGGCCCACTCCACTGCTTCGTCGAGGATGCGCTTTTTGTTGATGCCCTGGATGCGCAGGCCATAGACCACGTTTTCGTAGATGGTCTTGGGGAACGGGTTGGGCTTCTGGAACACCATGCCCACCCGGCGACGCAGCTCGGCCACATCTTCGCCCTTGCGGTAGATGTTGCTGCCGTAGAGGTTGATCGCGCCCTCCACACGGCAACCGTCCACCAGGTCGTTCATGCGGTTGAAGGTGCGCAACAGCGTGGACTTGCCGCAGCCCGACGGGCCGATAAAGGCGGTCACGCGCTGCTTGGGGATGTTCATGCTGACGTCGAACAGCGCTTGCTTCTCACCGTAGTACAGGCTCAGGCCCGGAACTTCGATGGCCACGGTTTCTTCGGCCAGGCTCAGGCTCTGCTTGTCGCGACCCAGGGCTGACATGTTGATGCCGTGGGAATGGGTTTCATGTTGCATGGGATGCTCCCTGTGCTACCAATTCGTTTCGTTGAACCGCGGCTTCATAGTGGGCCTTGCGGTTTACCTCAAATCTGTTTCCAACTCGGTTCCCTGTGGGAGCGGGCTTACTCGCGAAAGCGTCAGGTCAGTCAACCAATCTATTACTGAGACACCGCATTCGCGAGCAAGCCCGCTCCCACATTAGGTCCGCGTTCAATTCAATCAGCTATCCAGCGCCTTGTATTTTTCGCGCAGGTGGTTACGAATCCATACCGCCGACAGGTTCAGCGTGGCGATCACCAGCACCAGCAGGAACGCGGTGGCGTACACCAGCGGGCGGGCCGCTTCGACGTTGGGGCTCTGGAAGCCGACGTCGTAGATATGGAAGCCCAGGTGCATGATCTTCTGGTCCAGGTGCAGGTACGGGTAATTGCCGTCCAGCGGCAGCGACGGCGCCAGCTTGACCACACCCACCAACATCAGCGGTGCGACTTCACCCGCGGCGCGGGCCACAGCGAGGATCATGCCGGTCATCATCGCCGGGCTGGCCATGGGCAGGACGATTTTCCACAGGGTCTCCGCCTTGGTTGCACCCAGTGCCAGGGAACCCTCACGCACGGTGCGTGGGATTCGCGCCAGGCCTTCCTCAGTGGCCACGATCACCACCGGTACCGCCAGCAGCGCCAGGGTCAGCGAAGCCCACAACAGGCCCGGCGTACCGAAGGTCGGTGCCGGCAGGGCTTCGGGGAAGAACAGGCGGTCCACCGAGCCACCCAGCACGTAGACGAAGAAGCCCAGGCCGAACACGCCGTAGACAATCGCCGGGACGCCCGCCAGGTTGTTCACCGCGATACGGATAATGCGGGTCAAGGCGTTCTGCTTGGCGTATTCACGCAGGTAGACCGCCGCCAGCACGCCGAATGGGGTCACGATCATCGCCATGATCAGGGTCATCATCACGGTGCCGAAGATCGCCGGGAAAATCCCGCCTTCGGTGTTGGCTTCCCGTGGGTCATCGCTGAGGAACTCCCAGACCTTACTGACATAGAAACCCATCTTGGTCAGGGTGCCCATGGCGTTCGGCTGGTAGGCGTGCACCACGTGGCCAATATTGATTTCCAGCTCTTTGCCGTTGGCATCGCGGGCCGTGAGGCTGTCGCGGTTGAACTGGGCGTGCAGGTCGGCCAGGCGCGCTTCAACAGCCTGGTAACGGGCATTCAGCTCGGCGCGATCGGCATCCATATCGGCCTGGGCGGTGGCGTCGAGCTTGCCGTTCAGTTCCAGCTTGCGACCTTGCAGGCGGATGCGCTCGAGGCCGGCGTTGATCGCGCCGATGTCACTCTTCTCAAGGGTCTTGAGATCGGCAGCCAGCTTGTTCACCCGCTCAACCCGCGCCTGCAGCTCTGGCCACGCAGCCTCGCCTTCGGCGATGACTTTGCCATCCTGCTTGACGTTGACCAGGGTGCCGTAGAAGTTACCCCACTCACGACGCTCGATGGCCATCAACTCGGCAGGCGTGGTCTGGTTGGTCAGCCACTCGCCGACGATCCAGGTGAAGTCATTGCCGTTCAAGTCACGGTTGCCGACCTTGATCAGCTCGCGGGTCATGAACTCCGGACCTTCGTCCGGCACCGGCAGGCCAGCGCTTTTCAGGCGCTCGCGCGGCACTTGTTCTTTCTGTACCACTTCGCCGATGACGATGTGGTTGGCCTGGCCCGGCACGCCGTAGTTGGCCTGGATCAGGTCAGCCGGCCAGAAGTGACCCAAGCCGCGCACGGCAATCACAGCCAGCAAACCAATGGTCATGATGACCGCGATGGCCACCGCGCCACCGCTGATCCAGACGCCGGGGGCGCCGCTCTTGAACCATCCATTCAGGGAGTTCTGTTTCACAGACTTCTACCTTTCTTAAAGCGACGAGTATTTCTTGCGCAGACGCTGACGGATCAGCTCGGCGAGGGTGTTCATGACGAAGGTAAACAACAGCAGTACCAGCGCCGAGAGGAACAGCACCCGGTAGTGACTGCCGCCCACTTCCGACTCGGGCATTTCCACCGCGACGTTGGCTGCGAGCGTTCGCAGGCCTTCGAACAGGTTCATCTCCATGACCGGGGTGTTACCCGTGGCCATCAGCACGATCATGGTTTCACCCACCGCACGGCCCATGCCGATCATCAGCGCCGAGAAAATCCCCGGGCTGGCGGTCAGCAATACGACGCGGGTCATGGTCTGCCAAGGCGTGGCGCCCAGGGCCAGGGAACCCAGGGTCAGGCCGCGCGGTACGCTGAACACGGCGTCTTCGGCGATGGAGTAGATGTTCGGGATCACCGCAAAACCCATGGCCAGGCCGACAACCAGGGCGTTGCGCTGGTCGTAGGTGATGCCAAGGTCGTGGGAGATCCACATGCGCATGTCGCCACCGAAGAACCAGGTTTCCAGGTACGGGCTCATGTACAACGAGAGCCAGCCCACAAACAGGATCACCGGGATCAACATCGCACTTTCCCAGCCATCGGGAACACGCAGGCGGATCGACTCAGGCAGGCGACTGAAAGCAAAACCCGCCACCAGGATGCCAATCGGCAACAACATCAGCAGGCTGAAAATCCCCGGCAGGTGCCCTTCGACATACGGCGCCAGGAACAGGCCGGCGAAGAAGCCGAGGATCACCGTCGGCATCGCTTCCATCAGCTCGATCACCGGCTTGACCTTGCGGCGCAGGCTCGGGGCCATGAAGTAGGCGGTGTAGATCGCCGCGGCAATGGCCAGTGGTGCAGCCAGCAACATGGCGTAGAACGCGGCCTTTAGCGTACCGAAGGTCAGCGGCGCGAGGCTCATCTTGGGTTCGAAGTCGCTGTTGGCGGCGGTCGATTGCCAGACGTATTTAGGTTCGTCGTAGTTTTCGTACCAGACCTTGCTCCACAACGCGCTCCAGGACACTTCCGGGTGCGGGTTGTCGAGGGACAACGGCTGCAGCTTGCCGCCGGCTTCGACGAGCACGCGGTTGGCCCGTGGCGACATGCCGAAGATGCCTTGGCCTTCTACCACCGGGTCCACCAGCAGGGTGCGATGCGCGGTGCTGTGGAACACACCGAAGTTGCCGGAGGCATCCAGGGCGGTAAAGCCTTTGCGACGCTCTTCAGCGGTGATTTCCACCACCGGTGTGCTGCCCATCTGGAACGTGCGGATCTGCTTGAGGTGTTGCTCGCCATCCGGGTCGCGGGCCATGAACCACTGGGCCAGGCCGCCCTTGGAGTCGCCGACGATCAGCGAGATACCGCCCACCAGCTGGGTGCTGGCGGTGATTTCGGCGCTGCCATCTTCCAACAACTTGTATCGACCGTTGAGGCTGTTGTCGCGCAGGCTGAACACATCGGCCAGGGCGCGACCGTTGATCACATACAGCCATTGCTGGCGCGGATCGACGAAGATCGCTTTCACAGGCTCAGTCATTTGCGGCAAGTCGATGCGCTTCTGCTCGCTGACCACTTCGCCGGTCATCATGTTTTCTTCGCGGCTCACCGACAGCACGTTCAGGTGCGAGCCAGAGGAGCCGGCAATGACCAGCGAGGTCTCGGTGGCGTTGAGGGCCACATGCTCCAGCGGACGACCGGCCTCATCGAGCACCATCGGCGCTTCGCCGTAGGGGTATTCGATTTCCGGCGAAATGGTCTTCTTACCGTCCGGGTAGGACACTTTATAAGTGTGGCGGAACACCAGGGACTGGCCGTTGGACAGACCGAGGATCACCAGCGGGCTGCCCGGCTGGTCTTCACCGATGGACACCACACTGGCGCCGGCCGGCAGGGCCAGGTCGACCCGTTTGAGCTCAGCGCCGGTGTCGACAGTGAAGAACAATGCCTGGCCCTTGTCGGAAACCCGCATGGCGACCTGGTTCTGTTCTTCCAGCGAGATCAGCAACGGCTTGCCGGCATCCTGCATCCAGGCAGGCGTCAGGGCCTCGTCCTTGGTCAGGCTGGCACCCTGGAACAGCGGCCCGACCACGTAGGCCAGGAAGAAGAAAATCAGGGTGATAGCGCCGAGGACGGCGAGACCGCCGACCAGCACGTACCAACGGGTCAGGCGGTCCTTGAGCGCGCGGATGCGGCGCTTGCGTTGCAGCTCAGGCGTATTGAAGTCAATGCGCTTGGGAGGAGAAGTCGTCGTCATGGTGGAATTGGCCAGATCATTCATGCGCACACCCTAGCGATCCTGTATGACAGAAAGATGACAATGCAGTGACGCAAGAAATCCGCCGCGTAGCAGGGCTGGCAGCGGACCGAAAAATTAGGGGTGTAGGCCGGCTTGTTGTGGGAGCGGGCAAGCCCGCTCCCACACAAGAGCATGCATCTACACCAGGTAGTACAGGCTTATTTGCCTTCTTGCAGACCCAGCTCAGCCAATGCCTTGGCGGCAACTTTGGCTGGCAGTGGGATGTAGCCGTCTTTGACTACAACTTCCTGGCCCTGTTTGGACAGAACCAGTTTCACGAACTCGGCTTCCAGCGGGGCCAGAGGCTTGTTCGGGGCTTTGTTGATGTACACGTAGAGGAAGCGCGACAGCGGGTACTTGCCGTTCAGGGTGTTCTCTTCGGTGTCTTCGACGAACTCGCCGCCTTCTTTCTTGGCCAGGGCCACGGTTTTCACGCTGGCGGTCTTGTAGCCGATGCCCGAGTAACCGATGCCGTTCAGCGAGGAGCTGATGGACTGCACGACCGAAGCCGAACCTGGCTGTTCGTTGACATTGGGCTTGTAGTCACCTTTGCACAGGGCTTCTTCCTTGAAGTAGCCGTAGGTGCCGGATACCGAGTTACGACCGAACAGTTGCACCGGCTTGTTGGCCAGGTCACCGGTCACACCCAGGTCGCCCCAGGTCTTGACGTCAGCCTTGGCACCGCACAGACGAGTCGACGAGAACACGGCGTCAACCTGGGCCATGGTCAGGTGCTTGATCGGGTTGTCCTTGTGTACGAACACAGCCAGGGCGTCCACGGCCACCGGGATAGCAGTCGGCTTGTAGCCGTACTTCTGCTCGAAAGCCTGCAGTTCGTTGTCCTTCATCTTGCGGCTCATCGGGCCCAGGTTAGCGGTGCCTTCGGTGAGTGCAGGCGGCGCGGTGGAAGAACCGGCGGCTTGAATCTGGATGTTGACGTTCGGGTATTCTTTTTTGTAGTTCTCGGCCCACAGGGTCATCAGGTTGGCCAGGGTGTCGGAACCGACGCTGGACAAGTTGCCCGATACACCAGTGGTTTTGGTATAAGCCGGAATTGCCGGGTCAACACCAGCGGCCACCGCGTGGGCAGTCGCAACGCCAGCAGCGACAAAAGTCATTGCCGCCATCAAACGCTTCAGTTTCATGCCTTACTCCTAGCAGATAGGGATAGTTGGATCGGGGCCAAGTATCGGTAGGCCGTGTGAACACTCTATGTCTGGAATATGACAATTAGATGAAAGGCCAGTATTGAGCGAAAGGTCGCCCGGAATTTTCCGACAGATCTTTAGGGTTTCCTCTAGGAACCGCACTGACTAACCTCCGCACGTCGCTGCCAATGACACGACGTAACCAGAGGCCCCCTTAGGTTGACAAAAAATAAGCAAAGCATAGTCTTGTCAACCTAAGGAGACCTCACATGATCAATGACCGAATTCGCCGCGCAAGGTTGTTGCGTGGTATGTCGCTGGAAGCACTGGCACTCAGTCTCGGCGACATCACCAAGCAAGGCCTGAGCAAGTATGAAAAAGGCTTGAGTACTCCGAACTCCCAGCGTCTTCTGCAATTGGCCAGGGCGCTGGAGGTGAGCCCGGAGTATTTTTTCCGCCCTGAAGCCCTGCCACTTGCGCCGCTGGAGTTCCGCAAGCTGGCGAAGATGCCTCAATACCGCCAGGTACAGGTCGAGGAACAGGTTCGTGAACACCTGGAGCGATACATAGCCCTAGAGGAGTGCTTCGATCCGCTGGATATCCAGACCGCCAGAACGCCGCCACAGATGTTGTCCGTTACCTCTATAGAGGAGGCCGAATGGGCGGCCGAGGAGCTGCGCAAATATTGGGGCATCGGCGCAGACCCAATCGCCCATCTGACTGAGCAACTTGAGGAGCACGGTATCAAAGTGGTGATGCTCAACGGCCCGGATGATTTCGAGGGAGCCTGTGCCGCCACCCATGATGGCGAACATGTGCTGATAGCTCTGAACGCCCAAAGACCAGGCGAGCGCATTCGCTTTACCGCCGCTCATGAGTTGGGACACTGGGTGATGCAGCTACCCGATGAGATGTCCGAACGCGATAAAGAACACTGCTGTCACCGCTTCGCGGGGGCTTTTCTTTATCCAGCCAAAAGTGTCACCGGAGATTTCGGGAGCCATCAACGCTCACGCGTCCACCCTCGCGAACTCTTGATTGCCAAACGCCAGTATGGACTCTCGATGCATGCGGCGCTCCGTCGGTTGAAGGACCTCAATCTGCTGGGAGAAAGTGGCTACAAATCCCTGACCATTCAGTTCAGCAGCAATGGCTGGCGCAAGGCAGAACCCGAGCAGTTGCCGTGCAAGCCGCCTCAGCGTTTCGAATCGCTGGTGTTCTGGGGCCTGGCGGAGGGCTTGATCACCAAGTCACGGGCAGCTGAGTTACTGCGTCGCCCAGTGAAGGCTCTAGACCCCAATTTTCTGGGCTCACTGGAGAGTGCATGAGCCTGATCTATATCAGCGATACCAATATCTGGATTGATTTCAGAAACGCGGGATTGCTGGAGCATATGTTCAGGCTACCTTTCACGCTCTGCTGCACTGATTTCGTCATGCACGAACTCGAGGACTTCGCTCATGATGAACTGCTCGCCCAAGGGCTGGTGGTCGAGTCATTTGACGAGCGAGGTGTACAAAAACTCTGGGCGCTCAAAATTGCACACAACAACAGCGCCTTGGCTGACGTCTCCTGCTACCTGCTGGCACAGATAACCGGAAGACCACTGCTCACAGGAGATGGGAAGCTCCGTCGCCAGGCTATCCAGGACGGGCTGCAAGTACATGGTGCACTGTGGCTACTCGACCTTATGGTCGAGCATCAAGTCATCAGCTCTGGCGACGCAGCGACGGCGCTAGACACCATGTTAGCGGGAGGCTCTCGCTTGCCCGTATCAGAATGCCAAGCCCGACTGTCTACCTGGCGTCCGAACCTTCCTGAGTTTTGATCAGCACATCCATGTGCATCAGTAAGCCCGAGGCGTTTACCGCCCGCGTTTCCACAGGTAGGCACCCACCAGCATCCCCATCGTGCAGATCACGGCGACGTAGTACGCCGGGCCCATCGGGCTTTCTTTCATCAGCAGCGACACCACCAACGGCGTCAGACCACCGAACACCGCGTAGGCAACGTTGTAGGAAAACGACAGGCCGCTGAAGCGCACCACCGGTGGGAAGGCCTTGACCATCACGTAGGGCACCACGCCGACCACGCCGACGAACAGGCCGGTAAGGGTGTACAGCGGGAACAACCAGTTTGGGTGGTCCAGCAGGCTGTGATACAGCGTCCACGAGGTCGCGAGCAGCAACGCGCAACCGGCGATCAGCACGCGCCCGGCGCCGAAGCGGTCAGCCAGTGCGCCGGAGAGGATGCAGCCCAGGCTCAGGGTGACGATCGCCAGGCTGTTGGCCTGCAACGAGACTGTCGGGCTGAAGTGGTAGATGGTCTGCAGCACGGTCGGGGTCATCAGGATCACAACGACAATGCCGGCCGACAGCAGCCAGGTCAGCAGCATCGACAGCACGATGGCGCCACGGTGGTCACGCAGGACCGCACGCAATGGCAGCTCGGCGGCCAGGGTCTTGCGCTGCTGCATTTCGGCGAAGATCGGGGTTTCGTGCAGCCAGCGGCGCAGGTACACCGAGAACAGGCCGAACACACCGCCCAACAGGAACGGGATCCGCCAGGCGTAGTCCGACACTTGCTCCGGGGTGTAGATCGTGTTGATCGCGGTGGCCACCAGCGAACCCAGGAGGATCCCGGCGGTCAGGCCGCTGGTCAGGGTGCCGCAGGCATAGCCGATATGGCGTGGCGGTACATGTTCAGAAACAAAAACCCACGCGCCCGGCACTTCTCCACCAATCGCCGCGCCCTGGATCACGCGCATCAGCAACAACAGGATCGGGGCCCACAGGCCGATCTGCGCGTAGGTCGGCAACAGACCCATGATCAGGGTCGGCACCGCCATCATGAAGATGCTCAGGGTGAACATCTTCTTGCGCCCCAGCAGGTCACCGAAGTGCGCCATGATGATCCCGCCCAGCGGCCGCGCCAGGTAGCCGGCGGCGAAGATGCCGAAGGTCTGCATCAGGCGCAGCCATTCGGGCATGTCGGCGGGGAAAAACAGTTTCCCGACCACAGTGGCGAAGAACACGAAGATGATGAAGTCGTAGAACTCCAGCGCGCCCCCCAGGGCGGACAGCGACAGGGTTTTGTAGTCGTTGCGGTTCAGCGGTCGTGCGGGCGGCGCAATGCTTGAAGGCACTGTGGTCATGGCAAGGCTTCTCTTATTAGGTCAGATCAGGAATCCGCAACAGTGCTGGTTTGGCCTGGCAGGTCCGGCAAGATAACAAATTGCCCGCAAAAGCACAGTCTAAACACCTGCACAGCGACTGGCGTCGACTCGCAAAGTCACCACCTTGCAAGGCCCGCCTATTCCCTCTTCGAATTATTATCGGGGACCGAAAACGCCAGCAAATACTGGAGCGCAGAGTTCAAAAGGCACAATGGTCAAACCCCTCAAGTTGCATGACTGTTTTGGCCATTTCCTTGACGCCTGTAAAGCCGTGCAGATAGATGTACAAAATCAGGGCCGGACGGTCGTCGCGCAGGCTATCGACCGATATACTGCCCACCTTGCACCGGCATATCCGTGGAAGTTGCGCGAAAACGTCGTTGGCACCGGCCAGCCGATTTCGCAGAGTTTCCCTTCAGGCGCCTTTCGAAAAACGTGACGAACGTAGTATGTTCGGGGCTGAATCGTTTTTCCAAGACGGCTATTCACCGATTACATAGTCCAAGAGTCACGGGTCAGAGGCACCCCCGGCATGATCGAACTCGAACAAGAAGATCCTATCCCGCAAGGCGATCTCGCCCTGCAAATCACCGCACTCCCCCGTGAAACCAACGGTTTCGGCGATATTTTCGGCGGCTGGCTGGTGGCGCAGATGGACCTGGCTGGCACGGCAATGGCCAGCAAGGTCGCCGGTGGTCGCGTGGCTACCGTCGCCATTGACCGCATGGCCTTCCTGGTTCCGGTGGCAGTGGGCGCGCAGCTGTCCTTCTACACCCAGGCCCTGGAAATCGGCCGCAGCTCGATCCAGATGATGGTCGAAGTGTGGAGCGATGACCCGCTGTCCAGCGAATGGCGCAAAGTCACCGAGGCGGTGTTTGTGTTCGTCGCCATTGATGGCAGCGGTCGCACTCGCTCGGTTCCGTCGCGGGCGCGTTAAACCTCGCGGCGGTTTGGCGGTCCATTGCCCCATTGCCTGTCACTAAGAGAGCCTTGTATGCCTACGCCCCACCTTGAAACCGTGAAAATGGATGAGCTGGACTGCTGGCGCATCCGCCACAACGGCGCCGAAGTGCTGGTGGCCCAACAAGGCGCGCACATCTTCAGCTACCAGCCCGCGGGCGCCAAGCCGGTGATCTGGCCCAACGACCAGGCCGTATTCAAGGCTGGCAAAGGTATCCGTACGGGTGTGCCGGTGTGCTGGCCGTGGTTTGGTGTGTTTGACCGCAACCCGCAAAGCGTCAAGGCGATGCGCCAGAGTGATCAGCCGGCCGGCGCCCATGGTTTCGCGCGCACGGCCATCTGGACCTTGGCCGGCGTCGAAGACAATCGGGTTGAGCTGGTATTGCCGGCACCTGCTGGCGGCTTCCCGGATTGGCCGCATCAGGTCGATCTGAAAATGAGCATCCTGCTCGACGAGCAACTGCATATCCGCCTGACCAGCCACAACCGTGGCACCGACACCGTGACCATCAGCCAGGCGCTGCACAGCTACTTCGCAGTCAGCGACGTGCGCAAGGTGCAGGTCGAAGGCCTGGACGGATTGGACTATATCGATACCGCCGACGGCTGGGTGACCAAGCAACAGGCCGGCGCACTGCACTTCGCTGCAGAGACCGATCGTATCTACCTCGATACTCCAGCTCAATTGAACATCGTCGATCAAGACTGGCAACGCCGGATCCAGCTCACCAGCGAAGGGTCCAAATCGACCGTGATCTGGAACCCTTGGACCGAACGGGCCAAGGCTTTCGATGATATGGCCGACGATGGCTGGCAGGGCATGCTGTGCATCGAGACGGCGAACGTGCTGGACGATGTGGTGGCATTGGCACCGGGTGCTAGTCACACCATGGGTGTGAGCATCGCCAGCCTGCCCCTGTAAACCCAATCGAATGTGGGAGCAGGCTTGCTCCCACAAGGGGATTTTTGGCGCCGGTTACAGGTCCGATTCCTGCACCACCCGCACCCCCCCCGCATCCAGCGCATACGCTGCATCCGCCAGGTCGTTGTTGACCGTCTCCACCTTCAACGTGCCAGTGACCCACAACGGCGTGTAGATATCGTCCAGCTTCAAGCCTTTGGGATAGCGCACCAGCACCAGTTGATTGGGCGGCGGCGGCGGTACGTGAATGCAGGCGCCCGGGTAAGGCACCAGGAAAAACAGGGTGCTGCGGCCCTTGGCATCGGTTTCCAATGGCACCGGATAACCGCCAAGACGGATGTGCTTGCCGTTCATGGCGGCCACGGTCTTGGTCGAATACATCACCGCCGGCAAGCCCTTGCTCTGTTTCAGGCCACCCTTTTCGGTAAAGGTGCCCAGGGCTTCTGGGGAGTTGTGGTCGATATCCGGCATTTGTTCGAGAGCCTTCTGGTCCGACTCGGGCATCAGTTCCAGCCAGTCGGTTTCCGTAAGCTCAGCGGCGTGGGCCAGGCTTGAACCCAGCAAAAGGACAGTCAACAGAAGGCGGCGCATGAAGGGGCTCGGCAAATAAGAACAGTGCCGGCATTCTAGCCCTCTGCGCCTGCGCAGCGCAGAGGGCTTGTCGCTAAATTACTTCTTTTTCAGCAGACCGTAGATCACCAGCAACACAATGGCACCCACCAGCGCGCCAATGAAACCTGCACCCTGACCTGCCTGGTAGATACCCAGGGCCTGACCGCCATAGGTCGCCGCCAGGGAGCCGGCGATACCCAGCAGGATGGTCATGATCCAGCCCATACTGTCGTCGCCTGGTTTCAGGAAACGCGCCAGCAGGCCGACGATCAAACCGATAAAGATGGTCCCAATGATACCCATGGCATTTCCCTCTGAATGAAAGTTAGCTGAAGCCTAGTCAGACTTTGGCGTCCTGCAATCAGAGGATGGCGGTCACCAATGGTTCCCGCCAGCCCGTGGGTTATTGCGCGGCGATCAGCGCCTGGACCTTGGCGATCTGCGCGTCGAGTGTCGCGCGGTCCTTGCAACGCAGATTGGCGTGGCCGACCTTGCGCCCGGCCTTGAACGCCTTGCCGTAGTGATGCAGGTGGCAGTCATCAATCGCAATGACCTGCTCTACCGGCGGCACCACGCCAATGAAGTTGAGCATCGCGCTCTCGCCCACCTTGGCCGTGGAACCCAGTGGCAAGCCCGCTACCGCCCGCAGGTGGTTTTCGAACTGGCTGCACTCGGCACCTTCGGTGGTCCAGTGCCCGGAGTTATGCACGCGCGGGGCAATTTCGTTGGCCTTGAGGCCACCGTCGACTTCAAAGAACTCGAATGCCATCACGCCGACATAATCCAGTTGCTTGAGCACTCGGCTGGAATAGTCTTCGGCCAGGGCCTGCAACGGGTGGTCGGTGCTGGCCACGGACAGCTTGAGGATGCCGCTGTCGTGGGTGTTGTGCACCAACGGGTAGAAGCGCGTTTCGCCATCACGGGCGCGCACGGCCACCAGCGAGACTTCGCCGGTGAACGGCACGAAGCCTTCCAGCAGGCAGGCGACGCTGCCCAGTTCGGCGAACGTGCCGACCACATCGGCTTCGGTACGCAGGACTTTCTGGCCCTTGCCGTCATAACCCAGGGTGCGGGTTTTCAGCACCGCCGGCAGGCCGATGCTGGCGACCGCCGCATCCAGGTCCGCCTGGGACTGGATGTCGGCGAAGGCCGGAGTCGGAATGCCCAAGTCCTTGAACATGCTCTTTTCGAACCAGCGGTCACGGGCGATGCGTAGCGCTTCAGCGCTCGGGTACACCGGGACGAATTGCGACAGAAACGCCACGGTTTCGGCTGGCACGCTTTCGAATTCGAAGGTCACCAGATCGACTTCATCGGCCAATTGGCGCAAGTGGTCCGGGTCGCTGTAGTCCGCCCGCAGGTGTTCGCCCAGGGCCGCCGCACAGGCGTCCGGCGCCGGATCAAGAAACGCGAAGTTCATCCCCAGCGGCGTACCCGCCAAGGCCAGCATGCGACCCAGTTGGCCGCCACCGATTACACCGATTTTCATCAATCAACAACCTCAGGCGATGCGTGGGTCTGGATTGTCCAGGACGCTGTCAGTCTGTTCGGCGCGGAATTTCTTCAGGGCCGCGTGGAACTGTGGATGCTTGGCGCCCAGGATACTGGCCGACAGCAATGCCGCGTTGATCGCGCCGGCCTTGCCAATCGCCAGGGTGGCCACCGGAATCCCGGCGGGCATCTGCACGATGGACAGCAGCGAATCCACACCCGAGAGCATCGACGACTGCACCGGCACGCCGAGCACCGGCAAGTGGGTCTTGGCCGCACACATGCCCGGCAGGTGGGCTGCGCCACCGGCACCGGCGATAATCACCTCGATGCCACGGGATTCTGCTTCATCGGCATACTGGAACAGCAAGTCCGGCGTGCGGTGGGCGGAAACCACCTTCACTTCAAACGGAATGCCGAGTTTTTCCAGCATATCGGCGGTGTGGCTAAGGGTGGACCAATCGGACTTGGAGCCCATGATCACGCCAACCAATGCACTCATCGTCGTGCCTCTTCTCTCTGGGCGCCCGCAGGCGCGTCAAAAAACAACAAGCCACGCGGGAAATCCGGCGTGGCTTGTTGTACGAATTAAGGCCGGTTGGACCGGCCGAAGGCCGCGCAGTATACCGTAATAATGCAGATAAACAGCCCCTGTGCCGACCATCTGTCTTACGCTTCAAACCTGCGGTTTTATTGACTTTAGAGTCAGCGAAAACACCCCGAAATACTCTGGGAGCTGGCTTGCCTGCAATGTCGGCTGATACACCGCTATCGCAGCATAGGTATCTACACAACTCTCTATCTAGTGCTTATTGAGTTTGTGTTGGGCTCAGCTATTCTGCGCCGCCCCACCTTCCAGCTTGCGCCACAGCAATCGCACGTTCGCCTTGCGCACCAACGCACAGCGATACAGGCGAATCTCCAGCGGCACATGCCACTGCGGCCCGCCACACACCACCAGCTCGCCCCGGGCCAGTTCGGCGCGCACGCTCAACTGTGGCACCCAGGCAATCCCCAACCCTTCCAGGGCCATGCTTTTCAGGCTGTCGGCCATGGCGGTTTCATACACCGTGGTAAAGCGCAGCGCGCGCTGGCGCAACAGCAGGTTCACCGAACGGCCGAGGAACGCCCCGGCGCTGTAGGCCAGCAGCGGCACACTGCCCTCGCCTTCCAGGTCGAACAACGGCTTGCCATCGGCATCGGCGGCGCACACCGGGAGCATTTCAGTGTTGCCCAAGTGCAGTGACGGGAAAATCTCCGGATCCATTTGCATGGCTGCGTCCGGGTCGTAGAACGCCAACATCAGGTCGCAGCCGCCTTCGCGCAGGGCATGCACCGCATCGCCGACGTTGGTGGCCACCAGGCGCGTGGCGATGTTCAGCCCTTCGTTGCGCAATTGCGCGATCCAGCGTGGGAAAAAACCCAGCGCCAGGGAGTGCGCTGCCGCCACTTGCATGACTTCGCCCTGGCCGCCTTCAAGGTGATGCAAATGCCGCAGCACTTCACCCAGTTGCTCGACCACCGTGCGCGCCGTGACCAAAAACAACTGCCCCGCCGCCGTCAGCTCGACGGGCGTGCGCGAGCGGTTGACCAGGGTCAGTCCCAGGGCCGCCTCAAGGCTGCGGATGCGTCGACTGAAGGCCGGCTGGGTGACAAAGCGCCGCTCCGCCGCCTGGGAGAAGCTGCGCGTGGCCGCCAGGGCGCTAAAGTCTTCCAGCCATTTGCTTTCAAGGTTCATCTGATTCTCCAGGGCATGCACCATTTTGGCACACACGCCCGCCATGATAACCGGGTCACATCAACATTATGCCGTTTGTGCATAGGCCAGCGCTTAATAGCATTGGCCCAAAAATTTCCACAAGCCTAGCATTCACAGCGTTCCGGCCTAGCCCGGGTCCATATCGAGATGATTTCCGTCATGTCCTCTGCTGCATCATTCCGTACAGAAAAAGACCTGCTTGGCGTACTCGAAGTACCTGCCCAAGCGTACTACGGCATCCAGACCCTGCGAGCGGTGAACAACTTCCGTCTCTCCGGCGTTCCGATTTCGCATTACCCGAAATTGGTGGTCGGTCTGGCAATGGTCAAGCAAGCCGCCGCTGATGCCAACCGCGAGTTGGGCCAGCTCAGCGAAGCCAAGCACGCTGCCATCAGCGAAGCCTGTGCCCGCCTGATCCGCGGCGACTTCCACGAAGAGTTCGTGGTGGACATGATTCAAGGCGGCGCTGGCACTTCAACCAACATGAATGCCAACGAAGTCATCGCCAACATCGCGTTGGAGGCCATGGGCCACAACAAGGGCGAATACCAATACCTGCACCCCAACAACGACGTGAACATGGCGCAGTCGACCAACGACGCCTATCCGACCGCGATCCGCCTGGGTCTGCTGTTGGGCCATGACGCGCTGCTGGCCAGCCTCGACAGCCTGATCCAGGCGTTCGCCGCCAAAGGTGTCGAGTTCGGCCACGTTCTGAAAATGGGCCGCACCCAACTGCAAGACGCCGTGCCGATGACCCTCGGCCAGGAGTTCCGCGCCTTCGCCACGACCCTGGGTGAAGACCTGGCACGCCTCAAGACCCTGGCTCCGGAGCTGCTGACCGAAGTCAACCTGGGCGGCACCGCCATCGGTACCGGCATCAACGCCGACCCGCGCTACCAGGCCCTGGCCGTGCAACGCCTGGCCACCATCAGCGGCCAGCCGCTGGTACCGGCGGCCGACCTGATCGAAGCCACCTCCGACATGGGCGCGTTCGTGCTGTTCTCCGGCATGCTCAAGCGTACCGCGGTGAAGCTGTCGAAGATCTGCAACGACCTGCGCCTGCTGTCCAGCGGCCCACGTACCGGGATCAACGAGATCAATCTGCCAGCGCGTCAGCCAGGCAGCTCGATCATGCCCGGCAAGGTCAACCCGGTCATCCCGGAAGCCGTGAACCAGGTGGCCTTCCAGGTCATCGGTAACGACCTGGCCCTGACCATGGCGGCCGAAGGCGGCCAACTGCAACTGAACGTGATGGAGCCGCTGATCGCTTTCAAGATCTTCGACTCGATCCGCCTGCTGCAACGCGCCATGGACATGCTGCGCGAACACTGCATCGTCGGCATCACCGCCAACGAAGCACGCTGCCGCGAACTGGTGGAGCACTCCATCGGCCTGGTCACCGCGCTGAACCCGTACATCGGCTATGAAAACGCCACCCGCATCGCCCGTATCGCCCTTGAAAGCGGCCGTGGCGTGCTGGAACTGGTGCGCGAAGAAGGCTTGCTCGACGACGCCATGCTCGACGACATCCTGCGCCCGGAAAACATGATTGCCCCGCGTCTGGTGCCTTTGAAGGCCTGAACGCATGTAGCACCGCTCACCAGGTTGAGGGACTAGACACCTCTCACCCTTTTGAGGGCTTGAAGATTTCGATCTTCAGGCCCTTTTTTTTTGCTTTTTTAACGCCTGCCCCCTGAGCGAGTTGGCTCGCTCCCACTAACACCTATATAGAAGCGCGCAACTGCGTTTTATATATAAAACAAATAAGCCGTTTATTAACTTCCCCGCGTTACCTGAAAAAGCACCGACCTCTCGCAACTTCCCATTACATGCCCGAACAGTGTGCAAATTCGTGCCATATAAGAACCAACGTTTCATATATGAAACGTCAAACTTTCAATTACTTAACCCCAAGTCATTCATATAAAAGGACATTTACTAAAAACCTGTAGGAAATAAACCCCTGGCATTGTTCATGCACTAAACGGCGTATCACCTATAAAACAGACCAGAGTACCTTCCTGATGGCTGTGAAAGAGATGTACGCCGTGACGCCCCAATGGAATAACCAAGCTCTCAGGGAAGAGCTGGAGCCGACTGAAATTGAATTTCGCAATGTCGGTAAATGTTTCCCGGCCAAGGGTAAAGCGGACGCGCCCTTCGCCATTCGCGAGGTGAACTTCAAGATTCGCCGGGGTGAAGTGGTGTCGATCATCGGCCCTTCCGGTTGCGGCAAGAGCACCATCCTGAACATGGGCTCGGGCCTGTACCGCCCCAGCGAAGGTGAAGTGTTCGTCGGTGGCGAGCCGGTCACCGGGCCGGTGCCGCAGGTCGCGTTCATGCTGCAGAAGGACCTGCTGATGCCCTGGCGCAGCATCCGCCGCAACGTCGAACTGGGCCTGGAAATCCAGGGCGTGCCTGCCGCCACCCGGCAGAAGGTGGCCCTGGACCTGCTCGACCGCTGCCACCTCAATGGCTACGCCGATCACTACCCGTTCCAGCTCTCCGGTGGCATGCGCCAGCGCGCCGCCCTGGCCCGCACCCTGGCCATCGACCCGCAGGTGCTGTTCCTCGACGAGCCGTTCTCGGCCCTCGATGCCCAGACCAAGATGATCCTGCAACAGGACATGGCACGGATGCTCTTCGACGAGAAGAAAACCGCGCTGTTCATCACCCACGACCTGATCGAAGGCATCGCCATGTCCGACCGCTTGCTGGTCATGAGCGCCCGCCCCGGCACGATCATCGAAGAAATCAGCATCGACCTGCCGTTTCGCGACAACCCCCTGGAGCGCCGCAAGCTGCCGGAAATCGGCCCGCTGGTAGGCCGCCTGATGGAGTTGCTCCAGGTCGGTGCCGACACCGAACTGCACTGATCACCGCCCTTGCGGCGCCCAACCGATTCCGGAGTCCCCATGCTCAAGTCTCTGTTTCAACGTCTTTGCGCCCTCAGCCTGGGCCTCGGTGTGGCCTGTGCCGCCCAGGCGCAGCCGACCAAGGTCACCTACCTGCTGCCGGCGCCGCCCAACTCGCCCGCGTTCGCACCGTGGATCATCGCCAAGGAAAAGGGCTACTACACGGCCCAGGACCTGGACCTGACGTTCATCGCCGCCAAAGGTGGCGTGGACGTGGCCAAGCAGATCGGCGCCGGTAACGCGTTGATCGGCGGGGCCATCGGTGACACGCCTATCGTGGTGCGGGCCAATGGCATCCCGGTACGCGCCGTGGCGGTGCTGGGCGATGGCGGCGTGACGATGATCGCCACCAACGCCAAGGACAACATCAACCGCATCAGCGACCTCAAGGGCAAGACCATGACGGTGATGTCGTACTCCGACACCACCTACTACGCCCTGCTTGCTTCGCTGCGCAAAGCCGGGCTGGGCAAGAACGACGTGAACATCCAGGCCGCCGGCCCCGCCGGCGTCTGGCAGTTGTTCTCCGCCAACAAGGCCCAGGCCATGGCCGGGGTGCCGGACTGGGTGATCAATGCCGAGGAAGCCGGGGTGCAGATCAAGTTGATCCCCCAGGACCAGATCTTCGAAAGCATGGCCCAGGCGATTCTCGCTTCCGACGACGCCATCAAGAACCAGCCCAAGCTCGTGCGTGGCGTGGTCCAGGGCACCCTGCAAGGCATGCGCGACATCATCCAGGACCCGCGCGCCGCTGCCGTGACCTTCGCCAAGGCGGTACCGGCGTATGCCGGCAAGGAGGACTCGCTGGAGAAGATCTTCAAGCTCTACGTCGAACACGTCTACGCCAAGCAGGCCGTGCTCGGGCACATCGATCCGCAGCACCTGGACAAGGTCCTGCAGTTCTATGTCAGCGAAGGCATCGTCACCCAGGCGACCCCGCTTGAAGACCTCTTCACCAACCAGTTCGTCGACAGCCCGGTCGCCGCACAGTGAACCACCGGGACATTGAGGTACGTACACGATGAAAAACAATAACTCCGTGCTCGGTAGCGTCGCGCTGCTGATCCTGTTCCTGGTCCTCTGGCAATGGGGCCCCGGCCTGCTCGGCATGCCCGAGTTCGTCATGCCCAAACTCAGCCGCGTGGCCCAGGAAGGCCTGGTGATGTGGCAGACCGGCGGCCTGCTGCAACACACCCTGATCACCGCGCTGGAGATCGTTGTCGGCTTCGCCCTCGGCGCCCTGCTAGGGGTGGTGATCGGCGTCTCGCTGGGCCTGTCGCCGGCTGCCGAAGCCATGTTGTCGCCGTACATCCTGGCCTTGCAGATAGCGCCGAAAGTCGCCTTCGCGCCGCTGTTCGTGATGTGGCTGGGCTACACCATCTACCCGAAGATTCTGATCGCGATCCTGATCGTGTTTTTCCCGGTGATGATCAACGTGCTCTCGGCAATCCGCACCGTCGACCCGGACATGATCAACCTGGTACGCACCATGAACGCCAACCGCTGGCAGATCTTCCGCCTGGTGGAGTTCCCCTCGGCCATGGCCGCACTGTTTTCCGGCCTGCGCATTGCCTCGACCCTGGCCGTGATCGGCGTCACCGTCGGTGAACTGGTGGGCGGCAACCAGGGCCTGGGCTTTTTGCTGGTGGACGCCGAGGGCCAGGGCAACACAGCCGGGGTGTTCGTCGCCATTGTCGCGCTGACCCTGATTGGGGTGATCGCCTACGGCGCAGTGGTGTGGGCGGAAAAACGCGTCCTGCACTACATGCCCAAAGCCATGTTGAGCACCCAATGATGAGCCGCCATGACCTTTTGCTTGCAGGCCGTCGCGTGCTGGTCACCGGTGGCGCCCGTGGCCTGGGCTATGCCTTTGCCCAGGCCATCGGCCAGGCCGGTGCCCGAGTGGTGATTGCCGATGTACTGCACGAACGTGTGCAGCAGGCCGCCGGTGAGTTGCAGGCGCTGGGCCTGGATGTGCAGGCCGTCACCGTCGACCTGGCCCAACCCGCGTCGATCCAGGCCTGTGTCGACGCGACGATCAGCCTGCTGGGCGGCCTCGATGGCTTGGTGAACAACGCCTCGATCACCAACTCCGGCGGCAAGGGCTGCGAAGCATTGAGCATCGACACCTGGGACCAGGTGATGCAGGTCAACGTGCGCGGCACCTGGCTGATGACCACCGCCTGCCTGCCGGCCCTGCGCGCCAGCGGCCAGGGCGCCATCGTCAACCTGGCCTCGGACACTCCGCTGTGGGGCGCGCCGAACCTGTTGGCCTATGTCGCCAGCAAGGGCGCGATCATCGCCATGACCCGCAGCCTGGCGCGGGAGCTGGGCAGCGACAACATCACCGTCAACGCCATCGCCCCCGGCCTGGTGCTGGTGGAAGCCACCGCCTACGTGCCCGAGGCGCGCCACCGTTTGTACAACGACCAACGGGCCCTGCAACGCCCACAATTGCCCGAAGACGTCAGCGGCGCCGTGCTGTTCGCGCTGTCCGACCTTGCCCGTTTTATCACTGGACAAACCCTGCCGGTCAACGGCGGGTTCGTCATGCCTTGATCTGGAGACTGTCATGACTGATCTATCTGCCCAAAACGACACCCCGAAAAGCTGGGACCGCCCTGCCGGCGCCAGCCTGGAAAGCTGGATGAGCACGCGCATCGCCCGTTACGAGACGCGCAAGTACGACTGGGATGCCCTGAAGTTCCAGGCTGACTACGACCCCAAGTTCCGCCGCGCGCAAATGCGCTACATCGGCACGGGCGGCACTGGCATCAGCACCGACATGAACACCATCCCGTCGGAGCACTTCACCTTTTCCACCATGGTCATCCCGGCCGGCCATGAAGGCCCGCCGCACCTGCACATTGACGTCGAAGAAGTGTTTTTCGTGCTGCGCGGCAAACTCAAGGTGGTGCTGGAAAAGGACGGCGAGCGCTTCGAGACCATCCTCACCGACCGCGACGTGATTTCCGTGCCGCCCGGCGTGTACCGCGAAGAAATCAACATCGGCGATGAAGACGCGCTGATGTGCGTGATGCTCGGCGCGAAAAAACCGATCACCCCGACCTATCCGCCAGAGCACCCTCTGGCCTCGATCAAGCGCGGGTAAGCCCATGTTGCCAGGACTCACGCACGCCGCGCCGACGGCCGACCTGCAAGCCCAACTGCAGCGCGACTTCCCCCAGCAACGGGTCGCGTCAGCAGGTGGTCAGCAGGCCCTGCGGGTATGCGGCACGGGACCGGCAGTGGTGTTGCTGCACGGCATCGGCTCCGGCGCGGCGTCCTGGCTGCAGGTGGCACAACATCTGGCGGCCCAGGCGCGGGTCATCGCCTGGGACGCGCCCGGCTATGGCGACTCCAGCCCCTGGAGTCGCAAGTACCCAAGGCCGAGCAATACGCCGCGCGCCTGGTGCAGATGCTCGATGCGCTGGAGGTGGACGAGTGCGTGCTGGTCGGCCATTCCCTGGGCGCACTGACCGCCCTGGCCTTGGCCCGCAGTGCCCAGGCCAGACGCGTGAGCCGCCTGGTACTGATCAGCCCCGCTCGTGGCTATGGCGCGTCCGAGCGCAACGCGCAGCGCCAGCAAGTGCGCCAGCAACGCCTGGACAACCTGCAACGCCTGGGCATCGCCGGGCTGGCCAAGCAGCGCAGCGCCCACATGCTCTCGCCCAGTGCCCAGCCCCAAGCGTTGGCCTGGGTGCACTGGAACATGGCCCGCCTGAACCCGCTGGGCTATCGCCAGGCCATCGAATTGCTGTGCGGCGACGACTTGCTGCGCCACGGCCAACCTGCAATGCCCTGCGAGGTGCATTGCGGCGAAGCCGACAGCATCACCCCACCCGACACCTGCCTGGGCGTGGCCAAGGCCCTGGGTGCCAGCTTCAACCTGATCGCCGACGCAGGCCATGCCAGCCCCATCGAACAACCGCGAGTGGTTGCCGGTCGCCTGGCCTACGCCCTCAAACAATCCCTGACAGGTAGAACCCTATGAACGACTCAGATCTGCTGAAGGATGCTCAGGACAAATACATCGTGCCGGGCCTGGAGCGCGGCTTGTTGCTGCTCTGCGAGTTCAGCCGGCGCAACCGGACCCTGACCGCGCCGGAACTGGCGCGGCGCCTGGCGCTGCCGCGCTCGACGATTTTCCGCTTGCTGACCACCCTGGAAACCATGGGCTTCGTCACCCGCAGCGGCAACGAGTACCGCCTGGGCATGTCGGTGCTGCGCCTGGGCTTCGAGTACCTGGCGTCGCTGGAGCTGACCGAACTCGGCCAGCCACTGCTGGCGCGTTTGTGCGACCGGGTTAACTACCCGAGCAACCTGGTGGTGCGCGACGGGCGTTCCATCGTGTACGTGGCCAAGGTGTCGCCGCCTTCGGTGTTCTCCAACGCGGTCAACGTCGGCACCCGCCTGCCGGCCCATGCCACGGTGCTGGGGCGCATCCTCCTCGAAGACCTGTCACTGGCCGAACTGCGCGAGCTGTACCCCGAGGAGCACCTGGAACAGCACTCCCACTGCACCCCGAAAACCGTGATGGAGCTGTTCGACATGCTCCAGGCCGACCGCCAGCGCGGCTTTGTCAGCGGCGAAGGGTTCTTTGAATCGGCGATTTCCACAGTGGCCGCGCCCGTGCGCGACCAGAGCGGCGACATCGTGGCCGCCCTCGGCGTGACCATCCCGACCACGCAGATCGGTCATGTGAATTTTGAAGAGCTGCTGAACCAAGTGCGGCGCAGCGCCGACGAGCTGTCGCGCCTGCTCAACTACAACGGCGGCGCCCACAGCGGGCAGCCCCGCGTCACTGCCTTGATGAGAGATTGAGATGAGCCTTTATTCATTGCAGGGCCGCACCGCAATCGTCACCGGAGGCTCCTCGGGCATAGGCCTGGCATGCGTCGAACTGCTGCTGGAAGCCGGTGCGGGCGTTGCGTTTTGCGGCCGCGATGCAGAACGCCTGCGCCGTGCCGAAAGCGACCTGCGCCAACGTTTCCCGCAAGGCCAACTGCTGGCCCAGGTGTGCGATGTGCTCGATGGCGAATCGGTCTACGCCTTTGCCAGCGCCAGCCTGGCCGCGCTGGGCGCCGCCAGCGTGCTGATCAACAACGCCGGGCAAGGCCGGGTCTCGACCTTTGCCGACACCACCGACAGCGCCTGGACCGAAGAGCTGCACCTGAAGTTTTTTTCGGTGATCAACCCGGTCCGCGCCTTCACGCCGCAGCTGCAAAGCCAGGCCGACGCCGCGATTGTCTGCGTCAACTCACTGCTGGCCAGCCAGCCGGAACCGCACATGGTCGCCACCTCCGCTGCCCGCGCCGGGATCAAGAACCTGGTGCGCTCGATGGCCACCGAATTCGCCCCGCAAGGCATCCGCGTCAACGGCATCCTGATTGGCCTGGTGGAGTCCGGGCAATGGCGCCGCCGCTTCGAAGCGCGTGAAGAACGCGACCTCGACTGGGCGCAATGGACCGCCCGCCTGGCCCAACAAAAACATATTCCCCTGGGGCGCCTGGGCCTGCCGATTGAAGCGGCCCGCGCGATCCTGTTTCTGGCCTCGCCTCTGTCGGCTTACACCACAGGCAGCCATATCGATGTCTCTGGAGGCCTGTCCCGCCATGCGTAATGAAAACACTGTCACCGTGGGCGCTGCCATCACCGCCTTTCTCGAACAATGCGACGTCAAGGCCGCGTTTGGCGTGATCTCGATCCACAACATGCCGATCCTCGATGCCTTCGCCGTGCGCGGCAATATCCGCTTTGTCATGGCCCGGGGTGAAGCCGGCGCCGCCAACATGGCCGACGCCTATGCCCGCACCACCGGTGGCCTGGGCGTGTGCCTGACCTCCACCGGCACTGCCGCCGGCAATGCGGCTGGGGCCATGGTTGAAGCGCAGACTGCCGGCACCCCGGTGCTGCACATCACCGGGCAGATCGAGACGCCGTACCTGGACCAGGAACTGGCGTATATCCACGAAGCTCGCGACCAGTTGAACATGCTCAAGGCCGTGTCCAAGGCCGCCTTCCGCGTGCGCAGCGTCGAGACCGCCATCAGCACCCTGAAGCTCGCGGTGCAGACCGCCCTCACCGCGCCCACCGGCCCGGTCAGCGTCGAGATCCCGATCGACATCCAGTCGGCCTTTATCCCAATGCCCACCGACCTGTCGCCACTGCCGATCCCGGTCGCTGTGCCGGCACCGGAAGCCCTCGACCTGGTGGCCGCGCGCCTGGCCAGTGCCAAACGCCCGATGCTCTGGCTCGGTGGCGGCGCGCGGCATGCCGGGGCGCAGGTCAAGCGCCTGCTGGCGATGGGCGTGGGGGTGATCACCTCGACCCAGGGTCGCGGCGTGGTTAACGAAGACGACGAACGTTGCCTGGGGGCCTTTTCGCAGAACAAGCGGGTCGAGCAGTTCCTGCAAACCTGCGATGCACTGCTGATCGCCGGGTCGCGCCTGCGCAGCAATGAGACCTTCAAGTACGCGCTCAAGCTGCCGCAGAACACGCTGCGCATCGACGCCAACCCGGCCATCGAAGGCCGCAGCTATGCCAGCGAACTGTTTATCTGCGGCGACGCGGCCCTGGCCCTGGAAGGGTTGGCTGACCGCCTGGAAGGCCGCCTGCACACCGACCCGCAGTTCCTCGCCGAACTCAAGGCCGTGCGTGAACAGTCGCGCAGCCAACTGGTGGCGGACCTGGGCCCGTACTCGGCGATGGTCGAGCAATTGCAGGCCAGCACCGGGCGCAACTTCTCCTGGGTGCGCGATGTGACCCTGTCCAACAGCATCTGGGGCAACCGCCTGCTCAACCTGTACCACCCACGCGCCGGGGTTCACGCCTTGGGCGGCGGTATTGGCCAGGGCCTGGCGATGGGCATCGGTGCCGCGGTGGCAGCCGCTGAAACCGCGCCCGAGCGCAAGGTGTTTGCCCTGGCGGGCGATGGCGGTTTCATCCTCAACCTGGGTGAGCTGGCGACCCTGGTCCAGGAGCGCGCCAACCTGGTGATTCTGCTGATGAACGACCAGCGCTACGGGGTGATCCGCAATATCCAGGACGCGGTCTACGGCAGCCGGCATTGCTATGTCGACCTGCACACCCCGGACTACACCAAGCTCGCCGAATCCATGGGCCTGCGCCATGGCCTGGTCACCGACCTCAAGGATTTCGGCAAGGTGGTCGACAGCGCCTTGAGCCAGCCCGGCCCGTTCCTGCTGGAAGTGGACATGCTCAGCGTGGGCAACTTCGCCACCCAGTTCGCCGGCCCGCCCAACAGCGAAACCAAAGCCCAGAAGGCCACCGCCTGAGGATCGTCGCATGTTGCATATCACCATGATCGGCTGCGGCGCCATTGGCGTCGGCGTGCTGGAGCTGCTGGAGAACGATCCGCAGTTGTGCGTGGATTACGTCATCGCTTCCGAGGGCTCCGAAGCCCTGGTGCGCCAGCGCCTGGCCAGTTTCAAACAACCGCCGCAGGTGCTGACCGCCTTGCCGGCCGATACGCGCCCGGATTTGCTGGTGGAGTGCGCCGGCCACCGCGCCATCGAAGAGCATGTGCTGCCGGCCCTGGAGCGTGGGATTGCCTGCCTGATTGTGTCGGTCGGCGCCTTGTCCGAAGTGGGCCTGGTGGAACGCCTGGAGGCCGCCGCCGAGCGCGGCAAGACCCGCATCGAGCTGCTGCCCGGGGCGATTGGCGGTATTGATGCGTTGTCGGCGGCCAAGGTCGGCGGCCTGGACTCGGTCAACTACACCGGGCGCAAGCCAGCCCGCGCCTGGAAGAACACTCCCGGCGAGCAGGCTTGCGACCTGGACAGCATCCGCGAAGCCACGGTGATCTTCCAGGGCAGTGCCCGTGAGGCCGCGCGGCTGTACCCGAAAAACGCCAACGTTGCGGCCACCCTATCCCTGGCCGGGCTGGGCCTGGATCGCACCCACGTCACGCTGATCGCCGACCCCCACAGCGACGAAAACGTCCACCACTTCGAAGCCCGTGGCGCCTTTGGCCGTTTCGAGTTGAGCCTGCGCGGCAAGCCGCTTTTGGCCAACCCCAAGACCTCGGCGCTGACCGTGTACAGCGTGGTCCGTGCCTTGGGCAACCACGCCCATGCCATCTCAATTTAGGAGCCCGTCGATGACCCTCGAACAGACTTTACCGATCTGCATCGCCGGCCACTGGCGCCTGGGCCGTGGCGAGCGCTACGCCAGCCGCTACCCGGCCACTGGCGAGGCCGTGGCCTGGCTTAACGCTGCCGATTTGCAGGATGTGGAAGACGCCATCCAGGGCGCGCACCAGGCCTTCCTGCACAGCGGCTGGGCCCAGCGCAAACCCCATGAGCGGGCCGGTGTGCTGTACCGCATCGCCGAGCTGATCCGCCTGCACAGTGAGGAACTGGCGCAGCTGCAACGCCAGGACAACGGCAAGCCGATCAATGAAACCCGTGCGCTGGTGGCCAGTGCGGCCGGCACTTTCCAGTTCTTCGCCGCCGCCTGCGAAACCCTGGAAGAAACCATCACCCCGTCGCGCGGTGATTTCGTCAGCATGAGCGTGTATGAGCCGATGGGCGTGGTCGCCGCGATCACCCCGTGGAACTCACCGATTGCCAGCGAGGCGCAGAAGGTCGCGCCAGCCCTGGCGGCGGGCAATGCGGTGGTGATCAAACCGGCGGAAATCACCCCGCTGCTGGCCCTGCGCCTGGCCAGTCTGTGCGAAGAGGCCGGCCTGCCCAAGGGCCTGATCAGCGTGCTGCCCGGCAAGGGCTCGCTGCTGGGCGACGCCCTGACCCGCCACCCGCTGGTCAAGCGCGTGTCGTTCACCGGCGGCACCCGCACTGGCAAGCACATCGCCCATATCGCCGCCGACAAGATGATGCCGGTGTCTTTGGAGCTGGGCGGCAAGTCGCCGACCATCGTCCTTGATGACGCCGACCTCGACCACGCGGTGGCGGGCGTGCTCTACGGCATTTTCAGCTCCTCGGGCGAGGCCTGTATTGCCGGCTCGCGGCTGTTTGTCGCGCGCGCCCTGTACGAGCCCTTTATGCAACGCCTGGTGGCCGCCGCCGCGAACCTGCGCATGGGCGACCCGGCCGACGAAAACACGCAGATGGGCCCGTTGATCAGCGCCGGCCATCGTGAATCGGTGGAACGTTACGTCGCCCTTGGCCTGGCCGAAGGCGGGCGCCTGCGCCTGGGCGGGCAGCGCCCCAGCGGTGGTCTGTATGACCAGGGCTACTTCTACGCGCCGACCATTCTTGAGGGCCTGCACAACCAACAACAGGTATGCCAGGAAGAAATCTTCGGCCCGGTGCTGGTGGCCATGCCCTTCGACGACGAAGAGCAATTGCTGGAGCAGGCCAACGACAGCCTGTACGCCCTCGCGGCAGGCATCTGGACCCGCGACTACAAGCGCGGCTGGGCCCTGGGCCGGCGCTTGCAGGCCGGCACGGTGTGGATCAACACCTACAAACAGTTCTCGATTTCCACACCGTTCGGCGGTTGGCGCGACAGCGGCCTGGGCCGCGAAAAAGGCCGCCTGGGGATCCTGCAATACATGGAACAGAAGAGCCTCTACTGGGGCATGAACCAACAGCCACTGGCCTGGGCCGGTGTGCCACACGAGGTAGCGTGATGAGCGTTTTAGGTATTGATGAAGTCACCTATGGCGTCGAGGACCTCGACACCTGCGTGCGTTTTTTCAGCGACTGGGGCCTGACCCAGGTCAGCACGCAACCCGATGAGGTGATCTTCGAGACCCTCAATGGCTGCCGCGTAGTGCTCGCCGACCTGAACAAACCCGGCCTGCCGCCCGCCATCGAGGCCGGCTCCACCGTGCGCGAAGTGGTGTGGGGCGTGGCCGACGCGACGGACCTTGCGCTGTACGCCGAACGCATCGCCAACGACCCGGGGTTTATCGAGGGCAACGGGCGCATCGGCTGCACCGACCCCAACGGCCTAGCGATCCGCCTGCAAGTCACGCGTAAGCGCGAGCTGGAGATCGAGTGCAGCGGCCACAACACCTGGCAGACCAAGGGCCGGATCAACAAGGCGGCGCCGATCTACGAGCGCGCCACGCCGATTGAAGTCGGTCACGTGGTGTTTTTCGTCAAGGACGTGAACGCCTGCGAAGCCTTCTACCACGAGCGTTTCGGCTTCCAGGCCTCGGACCGCTATCCGGATCGCGGGGCCTTTTTGCGCACCGCCGAGGAAGGTGGCCACCACGACCTGTTCATGCTGCAACTGCCGGCGCCACGGGCGGGACTGAACCATGTGGCCTTTACCGTGCGCGATGTGCACGAGGTGTTTGGCGGTGGCATGCACGTGTCCCGCAGCGGCTGGCCGACCGAGATCGGCCCTGGGCGTCACCCGGTGTCTTCGGCGTTTTTCTGGTACTTCAAGAACCCCGCCGGCGCGCTGGTGGAGTACTACGCCGACGAAGATCAACTGACCGGCGAATGGCAGCCACGCACCTTTGAGCCGGGCCCCACGGTGTTCGCCGAATGGGCAATTGCCGGCGGTATCGACGGCAATACCCGGCGCCAACAACACGTCGAGGCGCCGCAAGGCAAGTTCCTCACCGACAAACCCAAATCCTGAGCAGGAGTCGCCCATGCCTTCCCTGAATATTGCTATCGCCGGTGCCGGTATCGGCGGCCTGACCGCCGCCATCGCCCTGCACCGCGCCGGTCACCAGGTCACCGTGTTTGAACAGTCCAAGGCCTTTTTGCGGGTCGGCGCCGACATCAACCTCACCCCCAACGCGGTACGTGCGCTGGATGGCCTGGGGATTGGCGCCGCCGTGCGCATCCCGGCCGCCCGGCCGACCCATCGCATCAGCCGGATGTGGGACAGCGGCGAAGAGACTTCACGCCTGGAAATGTCCGACGCCGCCGAGCAGAAGTACGGCGCCCCGCAACTGACCATCCACCGCGCCGACCTGCTGGCGGCCCTGGCCGAAGTGTTCCCGTTGGAGCAGGTGCAATTCGCCAAGCGCGCCGAGCGGGTTGAGCACACTGACGACGGCATCTGCCTGCACTTCAAGGACGGCAGCCAGCACCGCTGCGATGTGCTGATCGGCGCCGACGGCATCCACTCGGTGGTGCGCAACGCGCTGTTTGGCGAAGAGCACCCGCGCTTTACCGGGGTGGTGGCGTACCGCGCGGTGGTGCCGGCCGAGTTGGTGGCCCATGTGCCGAATATCCAGGCCTTTACCAAGTGGTGGGGCCCCAACCCGCAGAGCCAGATCGTTACGTTCCCGCTCAACCAGGGCAAAGATATTTTTATCTTCGCCACCACCGCCCAGGACAGCTGGCACGAAGAATCGTGGACCAGCGCTGGCGATGCCGACGAGCTGCGCAGCCACTATCAGGCGTTCCACCCCGACGCCCGCGCCCTGCTGGATGCGTGCAGCGATGTGCTCAAGACCGCGCTGTATGAGCGCGACCCGCTGCCGTTCTGGTCCAAGGGCCCGATCACCCTGCTGGGCGATGCCTGCCACCCGATGATGCCGTTCATGGCCCAGGGTGCCGGCCAGGCCATCGAGGATGCGGTGGTGCTCGCCCGTTACCTGCAAGACCTCGACAGCCCGTCCCAGGTCGCCGCGGCCTTGCAGGGCTATCAGCAGGCGCGCCTGGAACGCACCAGCCAGATCCAGATCGGCTCGCGGGGCAACCAGTGGCTCAAGGACGGCGGCAACGCCGATTGGGTCTATGGCTACGACGCCTGGACCATCCCCACCCAAAGCGCGGCCTGAACATGAGCGACAGCTTGCTGGTGACCGTGCTGCTCAAGCACGACCAATCGAAGAACCTGGAAGACATTCAGCGGCATATGAAGCAGCAGGATTGGTGGGAGCGTTTTCCACCGCAGGGCGTGGAGTTGGTGAGCTGGACCGTGGCCATGGGCCTGGGCCAGATCGTCACCCTGCGCTTGCCGCCGAGCCTGCTGCCAGCCCTTAACGTCGAGCTTGAGCGCTCGGCGTGGGGCGTGTTCAGCACTGAAGTTTTCCCGACATACGACTTTATCCCCGTGCGCGAAACCATCCGCGAACGGGTACGCAACGGAGGTCAATGACATGAGCACTACCGAACGCTTCCTCGAGCCCCATCAGGCGCGCAAACGGCCCAATACCCAGTTTGAAGAGCTGCTGGGCGACTCCATCGAACGCGCCTTCGGCAACGGCGTGACCGAGCTGCCGGCGCTGCTCGCCCACCTCAACCTGGCCGGCCCGCCCTGCCCGCTGACCAGCGGCGAGTGGACGGCAGATGCCTATCAAACCCTGATGGCCCGGCTGGGCGAATGACCCGGCAGAAGGAATAGAACAATGACTATGCAATTGACCGTCGACCCTGTTGAAAACCATCTGGCCAATGGCCTCAAAGACCTCTGGTTCCCGGTGTTGCCTTCGGACCTGTTGGGGGAGAAGCCGGTGTCGGTGCGCCGCCTCGGCTACAAGATCGCCCTGTGGCGCGACAACGATGGCCGCGTACACGCCCTCGAAGACCATTGCCCCCATCGCGGCGCGCCGCTGTCCCAGGGCCCGGTGCTGGGTGATCGCCTGCAATGCCCGTATCACGGCGTCGAAGTGCGCTGTGACGGCACCGTGACCAAGGTGCCCGGCAGCCCCGGCTGCAAACTCGAAGGCAGCCGCCCGACCCGCATGTTCCATACCCGCGAAGCGGCAGGCGCGATCTTTTTGTTCAATGCCACCGACGCGCATTTAGAGACCCCGCCGGAACTGGTGCTGCCCGAGCAACTGACCTCGCCGGAGTGGAGCAGCTTCGTCTGCTACACCGAGTGGAAAGGCGACTACCGCTACGTGATCGACAACGTCATGGACCCGATGCACGGCACCTACCTGCACAAGATGTCGCACTCGATGAGTGAAGGCGAAGCCACCGCCAAGTTCGTCACCCGCGACACCGACAACGGGTTCTTCTTCGAGAAGGAAGGCCAGCGCGGGGTGAACTTCGACTGGACCGAGTTCATGGACAACGGCTGCCATTGGCTGCGCCTGGAAATCCCCTACCCGAAAACCGGCGGCCCGGGCGGCAACTTCACCATTATCGGCAGCTACACGCCGAGCAGCCGCGCGCTCTCGGCGGTGTTCCACTGGCGCTGCCGACCGCTGACCGGCTGGCAGCGCGACACCTGGCGCTTCCTTTACAAGAACCGCCTGGAAGCGCGGCACTGGGCCGTGCTGGAGCAGGATCGGGTGCTGCTGGAATTCATGGAGCCGGACGCCAACCAGCGCGAAAACCTCTACCAGCACGACCTGGGCGTGGTGCGCATGCGCCGTTACCTGAAAAACGCGGCCAAGGCCCAGCTTGAACTGATCGACGCGAAGCAACTGCCATGAACGCGGTCGTGGTGGCGCCCGCCGGGGCCAGTTGGTCGAATGCGCTGCTGATCGGCCGCGAAGTGGTGATGTCGGGGATGACCGCGCACCCCGCCAGCCGCGAGGCCCCCCTGGATTGCTACGCCCAGACCCTGGTGGTGCTGGGCAAGATCCAGGCGCTGGTGACGGCGGCCGGCGGGCACGTGGGCAATATCTACCGGCTGACGGTGTACCTCACTGATATCGCCGACAAAGACCAAGTGGGCCGCGCCCGACGGGATTTTTTCGCCGGGCAGGCCGTGTTTCCCACGTCCACCCTGGTGGCCGTCAACGCACTGGTGTTTCCTGAACTACGGGTCGAGATCGAGGCCAGTGCCCAGCTCGATGTCGACCTGCGTACCGTCACAGAGGTGAATGATGTCTAAGCCCTCCCTGCTCAATGCCCGCGTGCATACCCTGCGCTATGAAGCCGAAGGCATCATCAGCGTGGAGTTTCGGCCGTTGGGCGATACCGTGTTCCCGCCGTTCGAGGCCGGCTCGCACATCGACCTGCACCTGGCCAACGGCCTGGTGCGCAGCTACTCGCTGCTCAACTCCCCCAGCGACCAGGGGCGCTACACCGTGGGCATCCTGCGTGACCGCAACAGCCGCGGCGGCTCGGAATATGTGCACAGCCAACTGCGGGTCGGCATGCCGCTGTCGATCTCGGCGCCGCGCAACAACTTCGCGCTGGACCTGAGCGCCAGCCACAGTGTGCTGGTGGCCGGTGGCATCGGCATTACCCCGATCTACTGCATGTTCCGCCAGTTGCTGGCCCAGGGAAAATCCGCCGAGCTGATCTATTGCGCGCGCTCGCGCCAGGAAGCGGCATTGGTGGAAGCCTTGAACGGCCTGGATGCGCGGGTGGTGTACCACTTCAACGACGAGAAAGGCGTGCCGCCGGACCTCGCCGCCTACCTCGCTGGCCAGCCGGCAGATACGCACTTCTACTGCTGCGGGCCGACGCCGATGCTGGATGCGTTCGAGGGCACCTGTGAGCGCCTGGGTTATCCCCATGCGCATATCGAGCGCTTTACCGCCGCCGAACTGCCGCCCAGCGAAGATGCCCAGAGCCGCTATAGCGTGGAGCTGAAAAAGTCCGGCAAGACGCTGTCGGTGGAGCCCGGTTTGAGTTTGCTGGATGTGCTGCTTGAAGCCGGTTGCGACATTGACCACAGCTGCCGCGAGGGGGTGTGCGGCTCCTGTGAAACGCGGGTGGTGGAAGGCGAGATCGACCACCGCGACGGGGTACTGACCAAGGCCGAGCGTGCGGCGAACACGTCGATGATGGTGTGCGTTTCGGGCTGCAAGAGCCGGCGCTTGGTGCTGGACCTTTAGTCTGCATAGGCTCGGTGGTGGGGCTGTTGTGGCGAGGGGGCTTGTCCCCTCGCCACGATGTCAGGCAGACGATCTATCGAGTAAATAAGTAGGCAACTTATTATTCACCCGTAAAACACAAAATTGCCCGTTTCATTGGCAGCGTGCAATAAAGACGCACCTATCCCGAGCAACTTTGTTACCGCACTTACAGGTTGTTTCATGGGTTATACAAAGCGCTTTGTTTCCCATATAAACAATTGTTTTCAAGCAGGTTTTTATAAAACCCCAGTAAATACGCCGCCTGGCACACTTCCTGCTCTACCCCTGTGCATTCACTGATTAAACGGCGTTTCGCCGATAAAACAATAATAACCAACACTTAAACCCGGTAAGACCCGCTCCCTCCTTAGTTGCCTTTAAAGGCAAGCGGACGAGTGTTGCCGATTACCCGGTAGAGAGGTCTCTATGAAGCGTGTCTTGTGTGCAGGATTGATGTTTGCCAGTTTCAGCAGTTTCGCCGCAGAACCCATCCCTTCCGAACCGGTGCGGGCCAACGCCGCCAATAAACCATTCCCGCATATTGCCTGGCGCAGTGAGGCCGGCGACGCCAGCCTGGATATCGGTGGTGCGCTGCGTACCAACTATCGCGACGAGCATTGGGACACCACCGAGAACAATGGCCGCTTCCTCTTCGACACGTTCCGCCTGGACGTGCAGGCCACCTACAAGAGCCTCTACAGCGATATCGGCTACTGGTTCCAGGACGACGGCAAGCGCTCCATCGACCGTGGTTTCGTCGGCTATCGGCTCAATGCCAACTCCAACGTGCAACTGGGAGCGCCGTTCAAGCCGTTTGGCCTGGAGCCGTATCCGCAATTTGGCTGGAGCTACCACCTGCCGTTTTTCATGGGCTATGCCTCAAGTGCCGGCACCGGCCTCAAGTACAGCTACAAGGACCAGGACTGGGACGTGCAACTGGGTTTCTTCCCGCGCATGTTGCCCAGCGACCTTCGCTACTCGCCTGAAGTCGGGCGTTACGCCGACCTGAAGGACAATGCGATTGCCGCGATCCAATCGCGCCAGGACAACGAGAAGCGCAACCAACTCAACGCCCGCGTAGCACGGACCTTCAACAGCGATGGCTGGAAAACCGAGATCGGCGCCTCGCTGGCCACCGCCCAGCTGTACAACGCCACCACCCGGGACGACGGCGACTACTGGGCCGCCGGTGTACACGCCATCATCAACAAGGGGCTGTGGACCGTTACCAGCCAGGCCATCCGCTACGAATACGACCCTGAAAACCCCACCGGCGTCAGCAAGGACTCGGTGCTGATGGGTGGCAACGGCCTGACCCCCGCGTACCTGATCGCATCCAAGGCCACCCTCGCCTCGATCAACCTCGGCTATGACGTCTACACGCCGACGCTGGGGCAGTTGAAGAAGGTCAAGTTGTACACCGACTACAGCCGGATGATGAAAGACAAGAGCGCCTGGGATGATTCGCAGATGTTCACCGTGGGCGCGCAGTTCCTGGCGATGCCGGTGATGGCCTGGGTCGACTTTACCTGGGCGCGCAACGCCAACCCCTATGGCGGGGCCGAGAATGGCAGCGGCTTTACCAATACCAGCTCGGTGGGCAGCAACGAGTGGTATTACCGCACCAACGTGAATATTGGTTACTACTTCTAACCAGGCAACAAAAATCAAAGGTGGGAGCTGTTGAGCTTTGGCGAGGTTGCGATAGGCATGAGTTTTTACATAACTCTTTTCTCTGGTGCTTCTTGGGTTCGTGTACATATCCGTTTTTGCGGTTACGGCGGCTATTGGTTCCGCTCTTACAGCGGGTCACTTTTGGAAAAGAGCCCCAAAAGTAACCAAAAGGGCTCTTGCCCCACCACTCGGTGCCTCGCCTAGGCTCGGCATGCCCGCAGTCAGGCATTGCTCCGTGGGCCCGCCGCGATCGGCCATCCATGGCCGTGTCGCGGCTACCCCGGCATCCATGCCGGGGTGCCCACTGCGCAATACCTGCCTGCGGCCATCGTGGTTTAACGGGGCGCCTTAGATCAAGATCAAAAGCCAGATCAAAAGCAGAGCCACAGCAACAGCAAAGCCAGAGCGCGAAGCTGCATTCCCTGTGGGAGCTGGCTTGCCTGCGATGGCGGTACATCAGCCAATACATTTATCGACTGATACACCACCATCGCAGGCAAGCCAGCTCCCACAGGTATAAGCGTACGCCTAGACGATCAGGTCGGCTGTCAGGCCGTCTCGCTTTGCTTTTGATCTGAGGCGCCCCGTTAAACCACGCTGGCCGTCATCCGATTTTGATTTGGGGGGTAAACCGGCAGGACGCCGGTTTAGCCGCGCTGGGCCAGGGATGGCCCATCGCGGCGGCCCCCCAAATCAATGTCGGATGACGGGCACACCGAGCCTAGGCGAGGTGCCGAGTGGTGGGGCAGGAGCCCTTTTGGTTACTTTTGGGGCTCTTTTCCAAAAGTGACCCGCTGTAAGAGCGGAACCAATAGCCGCCATGACCGCAGCAACGGATATGTACTCATACCCAACAACCAAAAAAGAGCAAGTCGCGTAGAGACTCATGCCCATCGCAGCCTCACCAAAGCTCAACAGCTCCCACATTAGGTCAGTGTGACGCTCGACCATTCCTCGCTCAATTGCGCTGCTTGCAGACGGCTGGCGCACACCTAGGTATAGTGCCGCCCCTCTTCGCATGCACGATCGTCAGCCGCATGCGAACGCCGAACTAATAACAACCCGCGACATGGAACCGGGACGAGCCCTCGCCCCACCTATCGTGCTGTCTGCGAAATGGTGTGGAGTCGAGCCGTCCGGCTTTTGCCTTTACAGAAAACAGCGAGGAATACTCCATGCTAGAAGTCATCAACGACTTCCTCTCAGGAAAAGTACTGATCGTGCTCATTGTCGGGCTCGGTGGTTACTTCACGATCCGCTCGCGTTTCGTTCAGTTTCGTCACTTCTTTCATATGTTCGCGGTGTTTCGCGACAGCCTGAAAAGCAGTGCCGGCCAACTCAGTTCGTTCCAGGCGCTGATGCTCAGCCTGGCCGGGCGGGTGGGTGCCGGTAACATCGCCGGGGTCGGCATTGCCGTGACCCTGGGCGGCCCGGGCGCAGTGTTCTGGATGTGGGTCACCGCGCTGGTGGGCATGTCTTCGAGCTTTATCGAGTGCTCCCTGGGCCAGCTCTACAAACGTACCGACGCCGAAGGCACCTACCGTGGCGGCCCGGCCTATTACATCCAGCACGGCCTGCAAAAACGCTGGCTGGGGATGGTCATGGCGTTTCTGCTGCTGGTGACCTTCGGGTTCGCCTTCAATGGCCTGCAAGCCCATGCCGTGACCCACTCGCTGAACAACGCCTTTGGCTTCGACACCACCTACACCGGCCTGGCGCTGGCGGTGTTGCTGGGCCTGGTGTTTATCGGCGGGATCAAGCGCATTGCCTCGATTGCCGACCTGCTGGTACCGGTCAAGACCCTGGTCTATATCGCCGTGACGGTCTACGTGATCGTGCTGCAATTCGACCAGGTACCGGCCATGCTCGCGACCATCGTCAAGAGCGCCTTTGGCCTGGACCAGGCCTTCGGCGGCCTGGTGGGCAGCGCGATCATCATGGGTGTGAAGCGCGGCGTGTTTGCCAACGAAGCGGGCCTGGGCAGCGCGCCCAACGTGGCAGCCGTGGCCTCGGTGGAACACCCGGTCGCCCAAGGTGTGGTGCAAGCGTTCAGCGTGTTCCTCGACACCTTCATCATCTGCACCTGCACCGCCCTGCTGATCCTGCTCTCGGGCTTCTACACCCCAGGCTTTGAAGGCGACGGCATTGCCCTGACCCAGAACTCCCTGGCGGCGGTGGTCGGTGACTGGGGCCGGATGTTTATCTCGGTGGCCCTGGCGTTGTTCGTGTTCACCTCGATCATGTACAACTACTACCTGGGCGAGAGCAACCTGCGCTTTTTGGTGGGCAACAACCGCAAGGTGCTGATCGGTTATCGCGCGCTGGTGCTGGTGCTGATCTTCTGGGGTTCGATCGAGAACCTGAGCACCGTGTTCGCCTTCGCCGACATCACCATGACCATGCTGGCGTTCGTCAACCTGTTCGCCCTGGCGTTCCTGTTCAAGATCGCTATGCGCATCCTCAACGACTACGACAGCCAGCGCGCGGCGGGCGTCAAGACCCCGGTGTTCGATTCCAGCCAGTTCCCTGACCTGGACCTGGACCGCAAGGCCTGGCCGGCCAACCCGGTGCAGCCGGAGCCAACGGTTCAAGCGACTGCTGAACTGAACGCCCAAGTGCAACGCTGAGCCTAGATAGATGACACGCCGCCCGGCCTTGGGCATGCTCTGGGCCCGGCGGCGTTTTTCGTTCAGGAGATTCTTCGATGTCCAAAGCTAACACCATCATGGTGCTCTACACCGGCGGCACCATCGGCATGCAGGCCAGCGCCAACGGCCTGGCGCCCGCTTCGGGCTTTGAAGCGCGCATGCGCGAACAGCTTGCCCACCTGCCTGCGCCAGCCTGGCGCTTTCGGGAAATGTCGCCGCTGATCGACAGCGCCAATATGACGCCCGCCTACTGGCAACGCCTGCGCAGCGCCGTGGTCGAGGCTGTGGACGAGGGCTGCGATGGCGTGCTGATTTTGCACGGCACCGACACCCTGGCCTACAGCGCGGCAGCCATGAGTTTCCAGCTGCTGGGCCTACCGGCGCCCGTGGTGTTCACCGGTTCAATGCTGCCGGCCGGCGTGCCTGACAGCGATGCCTGGGAAAACGTCAGCGGCGCCCTGACAGCGTTGGGCGAAGGCCTCGCGCCCGGTGTGCACCTGTACTTCCACGGCGCACTGATGGCGCCGACCCGCTGCGCGAAAATCCGCAGTTTTGGCCGCCATCCCTTTGCTGCACTGCAGCGCAACGGTGGCGTGGCCAAGGCCCAGGCCCTGCCCGCCGCCCTGGACTACCGCCAGCCCAAGGCCCTGGCCAATGTCGGTGTGTTGCCGCTGGTGCCGGGCATTGATGCCGGGCAACTGGACGCCCTGGTCGCCAGCGGCATCCAGGCGCTGGTGCTCGAATGCTTTGGCAGCGGCACCGGGCCCAGCGATAACACGGCGTTCCTCGCCAGCCTGCAGCGCGCGCTGGATCGGGACGTGGTGGTGGTCGCAATCACCCAATGCCATGAAGGTGGCGTGGAACTGGACGTGTATGAAGCGGGCAGCCGCTTGCGTGGGGTCGGCGTGTTGTCCGGTGGCGGCATGACCCGCGAAGCCGTGTTCGGCAAGCTGCAAGCCCTGCTCGGCGCCGGGCTGCCCAACGACGCAGTACGGCGTCTGGTCGAACTGGACCTGTGCGGTGAACTGAGCTGAGCGGCATATAACTTGCTCCACTTCCAGCCATCCCCTGGCTGGAAGTTCCCATGCTGCACTCCCACCTCACCACCCTCAATGCCGTTTCCCTGGTGCTCAGCACCTTCAAGGCCGAAGGCTTGCCCGCCGAAGCGCTGCTGGCCGGCAGTGGCATCTGTGCGGCGGACTTGAGCCGCGCCGACACACGCATCGCCACGCACCAGGAAATGCAGGTGTGCGCCAATGCCGTGGCCTTGCAGCGTGATATCGGGCTGATCGTGGGGCGACGGATGCACGTATCGGCCTACGGCATGCTCGGCTATGCGCTGCTCACCAGTGCCACTTTCGGTGACGCTTTGCGCCTGGCCCTACGTTATCCGGCGCTGTTGGGAACACTGTTCGAGCTGAGCCTGGAGCAAGACGGTGAGCGTATCTGGTTCACCGCCAGCGATTACCGCGAAAGCCCGGCACTGACCGCCTTCAATGTGGAGCTGTGCCTGGGATCGCTGAAGGTAATCTGCGACGACTTGCTCGGCCACCCGCTGCCGCTGCTGGGTGCGCGCTTTGAGCATGCCGCGCCGGATTATCAGGCGCGCTACGCCGAGTGTTTCGACTGCCCGCTGCAATTCCAGGCCACTGCCAATGCGTTCGCCTTTGACCAACGCTGGCTCGCCCAACCGTTGCCCCTGGCCGACACGGTGACCCATCGGGCGATGGCCGAGCGCTGCCGCAAACAGAACACCGAATTCACCGGGCGCGAGGCCTGGCTGGGGCGAGTGCGCCAGTTGCTCGCGGCGCAACTGCACGCCGCCCCCGGGCTGGATGGCCTGGCCCAGCAGATGAACTGTTCACCCCGCACCCTGCGCCGGCACCTGCATGACCTGGGCTGCAGCTACCAGGAACTGCTGGACGAACTGCGCTTTGAGCGCGCCAAGCAACTGTTGGCGCAAGACCAGTGGCCGATCTACCGCATCGCCGAGCAGTTGGGTTTCAGTGAGACCGCGAGCTTCCGGCATGCCTTTGTACGCTGGAGCGGTGTAGCGCCGAGTCAATTTCGAGCATGACGCCCCATGTAGGGGCGAATTTCGGACAGACAATTTGGCCATATTTATCCCCTTTTGGCCGCTCCTGCCGTTCTCCAAACCTGCGTACACCGCAACACTGCAAGGCATCCCAACCTGCCTGCGGAGAACAATAAAAATGCTGACGATCTACTCGGACGATCACCACCTGCACCATGGCCGTTGCGAATTGATGGACGGCCAGTTGATGCCCTGCTTCGAAATGCCTTCGCGCGCCGACCATGTGCTGCAACGGGTCAAGGACCGTGAACTGGGCCCGGTGCAAGCGCCGCAGGACTTTGGCCTGGCGCCGCTGCAACGTATTCACAGCCGCGACTACCTGGAGTTTTTCAAAGGGGCATGGCAACGCTGGACGGCCTTCGGCCAGGACGGTGACCTGCTGCCCTACACCTGGCCCGCCCGCACCCTGCGCCGCGTATTGCCCACCAGCCTGCATGGTCAACTGGGCTATTACAGCTTCGATGGCGGTGCGCCGATCACCGCCGGCACCTGGCAAGCCGCCTACAGCGCAGCGCAGGTCGCGCTGACCGCACAACACGCGATCCAAAACGGTGCCCACAGTGCCTTCGCCCTGTGCCGCCCGCCGGGGCATCATGCCGCCAGTGACTTGATGGGCGGTTATTGCTACCTCAATAACGCCGCCATCGCCGCCCAGGCCTTTCTCGATCAGGGCCACAAAAAGGTCGCGATCCTCGATGTCGATTACCACCACGGCAACGGCACCCAGTCGATTTTCTATGAGCGCAGTGACGTGCTGTTCACTTCGATCCACGGGCATCCGGAGGCAGAGTTTCCGTTTTTCCTCGGCTACGCCGATGAGCTGGGCGACGGTGCCGGTGAAGGCTTCAACTTCAACTACCCACTGCCGGCCGGTTCCGCCTGGGACACCTGGAGCGCCGCACTGGACCAGGCCTGCCAGGCCATCGAAGGCTATGGCGCGGACATCATCGTCGTGTCCCTGGGCGTCGACACATTCAAGGACGACCCCATCTCGCAGTTCAAGCTCGACAGCCCGGACTACCTGGCCATGGGTGCGCGTATCGCTCGCCTGGGCAAGCCGACGCTGTTTGTGATGGAAGGCGGCTATGCGGTGGAAGAAATCGGCATCAATGCCGTCAACGTTCTCGAAGGTTTTGAGGGGGCTGCCCAATGAACATGCTCAAGTCGCTTGTGCTCTGTGCCGCCGTGCTGAGCACCGCCGCCCACGCCGAAGAAAAAACCCTGCGGGTCTATAACTGGTTCGACTACATCACCCCCAAGGCCCTGGACGACTTCAAGGCCCAGAACCCGGCGATCAAACTGATCTACGACATCTTCGACACCAACGAGGCCCTGGAGGCCAAGCTGCTGACCGGCAACTCCGGCTACGACGTGGTAGTGCCGTCCAACGTGTTCCTGGCCAAGCAGGTCGAGGCCGGGGTGTTCCAACCCCTGGACCGCAGCCAGTTGCCGAACTGGAACCACCTCGATCCCAAGCTGATGCAGTTGATTGAAGCCAACGACCCGGGCAATAAATTCGCCGTGCCCTATATGTACGGCACCATCCTGATTGGCTTTAACCCGGACAAGGTCAAGGCCGTGCTGGGGGCCGACGCGCCGGTGGACAGCTGGGACTTGATCTTCAAGCCCGAGAACATCAGCAAGCTCAAGCAATGCGGGGTCGCGCTGCTGGATTCGCCATCGGAAATCCTGCCCCTGGCCCTGCAGCACCTGGGCCTGGACCCCAACAGCAGCAACCCCAAGGACTATGTAAAAGCCGAAGCGTTGCTGATGAAGATCCGCCCCTCCATCACCTACTTCCACTCCTCCAAGTACATGGCCGATATCGCCAACGGTGACATTTGCGTGGCCGTCGGCTACTCCGGCAGTTTCTCCCAGGCGGCCAACCGCGCCAGGGAAGCCAAGAACGGGGTGATTGTCGACATGCGCCTGCCCAAAGAGGGCGCGCCGATCTGGTTCGATATGCTGGCCATTCCCAAGGGCGCGAAAAACCCGCAGGACGCCTACACCTTTATCAATTACCTGCTGCAACCCCAGGTCATTGCGCCCATCAGCGACTTTGTCGGCTATCCCAACCCGAACAAGGACGCAACCGGGCTGGTGGACCCGGCGATCCGCAACAACCCTAACCTGTACCCGACCGAGGCGGCGATGGCCACGCTCTACACCCTCAAGCCGCTGGCCCGTGACGCCGAACGCGCCAGGACCCGCGCCTGGACCAAGATCAAGTCCGGGACCTGAGCAATCATGGCCGGGGAGCACCCTCTCCAGCCCCGGCGCCACCTCACCGAAAGCGATCGCGCGCCCAGATCATCCCACCCGCCAGGCCTTGCGCAGCCGCGCCAGGGCCTGGGCGATAGCCGCTTCGGGCACGGCGGCAAACCCCAGCACCAGGCCGGCGCGCTGGGCCGGTGCCGAGTGGGTGTCGGGCAGCCAATAGCTGCTCAGGGCGTTGATTTCTACATCCGCTGCCAGGGCCTGGGCGACTAACTGCGCCTCACGGGCCAGGCTTTGCACCCGTACCGTGAGGTGCAAGCCTGCCGCGACACCGGGCAGGCTACCCACGCCAGGCACGTCGTCGGGCCAACCGGCCAGCAAGACATTGCGACGACTCAAGGCGGCGCGGCGCATGCGCCGGATGTGCCGCTGGAAGTGCCCCGCTGCCATGAACTCGGCCATCACCGCCTGGGTACTGACCTCCGAATGCCGCACGTCCACGGCGCGCCGCTGGGTGAAGGCGCTCACCAAGCCCGGCGGCAGCACCAGATAACCCAGGCGCAACGCCGGGAATGCGACTTTGCCGAAAGTCCCCACATAGAGCACCCGATCACTGCGATCCAGGGCCGCCAGCGGTGCCAGGGGCGCGCCGCTGTAACGGTACTCACCGTCGTAGTCATCCTCGATGATCCAGCCGCCCGTGCGCTCGGCCCAGGCCAGCAACTCCAGGCGCCGGGCCAGGCTCATGACCACCCCCGTCGGGTACTGGTGGGAAGGCGTGACATAGGCTAGGCGGCAATCGTTGAGCGCGTTCAATGCCGTGCAGTCGATGCCCTCTGCGTCCACCTCCACGCCCTGGAGTTTTGCCCCGGCATTGGCAAACGCATGCCCTGCCGCCCGGTAGCCGGGATTTTCAATTGCCACGCTATCCCCAGGGCCCACCAGTAGCTGTGCACAAAGGCTGATTGCCTGTTGCGCGCCGCTGGTGATCACAATTTGCTCAGCGGTGCATTGCATGCCTCGCGAGCTGCGCAAGTAAGCCGCGATCAGCCCACGCAATCGCTCATCCCCCGCCGGGTTGCCGTAACACAGTTGTTGCAGGTCAGGCTTGCGCCAAAAAGCCGCATTCAGCTTGGCCCAGACGTCAAACGGGAACAGATCGAAGGCCGGTACACCGACACGAAAAGCCCGTGGAGGGCCACTGGGTGGCAGCGGTAAATGGTTGTTTTCCAGACGACCCAGAGCGGGACTGTGGATAACTTCACTGGATAAATTCCCAGTTATATTTGCGGGTTTTGTGGATAAGGCTGGGGATAAGCCTGTTGATAACCCTGTGGACACTTTTGTGGATAATTTTTTTGTGCCCGGGTCGGTGGTGGGCAATTGCGCCACATAGGTCCCATCGCCCACCCGTCCTTCGATAAAGCCTTCGGCATACAACTGATCGTAGGCCCGCACCACGCTGTTGCGGGAAATCGACAACGCCGCCGCCAGATCCCGGCTGGCGGGCAGCCGGGTCCCACTGGCCAGCCGCCCATCCAGCACCCGCTGGCGCAGGGCCTCGTACAGCTGGCGTGTCAGGCCCTGACGGCGATCCAGCTCAATACCCGCAGGGTTGAATGACATGGGCGACATATTGGACCTATGAAATTGGCCTGAGATGGCTCTTACAACAGACCATTAGCCTGCCTAGGATGCAGGCATTCGCCAAGGAAAATATTTATGTACACGCCTCGCGCCTTTGCCCTCGACGATTTGCCCGAACTGCAGCAACTGATCCGGCACACGCGCCTGGCGCAGTTGGTGACCTTTGGCGAGCACGGCCTGCAGGCCAGCCATTTGCCGCTGCTGCTCAACCCCGATGAAGGACCCAATGGCACCCTCTACGGCCATCTGGCCAAGGCCAATCGCCAGTGGCAAGACCTGCAGAACGGCAGCGAGGCCCTGGTGATTTTTGCCGGTGCCGAGGCCTATGTCAGCCCAGGGTTTTATCCGGCCAAGGCCGAACACGGCAAAGTGGTGCCCACCTGGAATTACCTGGCGGTCCACGCCTATGGCCAGGCCGAGGTGTTCACCGATGCCGAGCGCCTGCTCACACTGGTCAGCGCCCTGACCGACCGCCACGAAAACGGGCGCGCCCAACCGTGGAAAGTCAGCGATGCCCCGGCGGACTACATCGACGGCATGCTCAAGGCCATCGTCGGGTTCGCCCTGCCGATCCAGCGCCTGCAAGGCAAGCGCAAGCTCAGCCAGAACCGCAGCGCGGCGGATATCGCCGGCGTACGCGAAGGGCTGGCCGCAAGCTTTGACGTGCGTGACCAAACCCTCGCCCGATTCATTCCCAAGGAGCCTTCATGAGCCAGATCGACATCCGCCGGGTGCAAGCCGCCGACCACGCTGCCTGGTTGCCACTGTGGCAGGCCTACCTGCGCTTCTACGACACGCAGTTGCCGGACGCCGTCAGCACCAGCACCTGGCAACGCCTGCTCGACCGCAACGAGCCGACCCATTCGGCCCTGGCCTGGCAGGACGGCAAGGCGGTGGGTATGGTCAACTTCATCTATCACCGCTCCAACTGGAGCATCGAAAGCTCCTGTTACTTGCAAGACCTGTTCGTGGACGCCACCCAGCGCGGTGCCGGAGTTGGTCGCAAATTGATCGAATTCGTCTACACCACCGCCAAGGCCGAGGGGTGCTGCAAGGTCCACTGGTTGACCCATGAGACCAATGCCACTGCGATTGCGTTATACGAACGCATCGCCGAACGTCCCGGCTTTATCCAGTTTCGCAAAGGCCTTTAAGGAGCACAGCATGTCGACCTCACTCGCAGACTGGAAAGGCGCCCCGGCGCCCACCGCCCAACTGATCGAAGGGCGCTTTATCCGCCTGGAAAAACTCGACCCGGCCCGCCACACCGATAGCCTGTGGCAAGCCCTCCAGGGCCCCGGTGCCGACCCCAAGCTGTGGGACTATTTGCCCTACGGCCCGTTTACCGAGCGCGCCGCTTTTGATGCGTGGCTAAACAACCACGCGGCCAATAGCGATCCGTACTTTTTCAGCGTGATCGACCGCGCCAGCGGCGACGTGCAGGGCATCCTTAGCCTGATGTCGATCGTCCCGGCCCAGGGCCGCATCGAAATCGGCCACGTCACCTTCGGCGCCCCAATGCAGCGCTCACCGAAAAGCACCGAGGCCGTGTATCTGCTGGCCCGGCACGCGTTTGAGCTGGGCTACCGGCGCCTGGAATGGAAGTGCAACAACGGTAACGCCCGCTCCAAATACGCAGCCGAGCGCCTGGGGTTCAGTTTTGAAGGGGTGTTCCGCCAGCATATGGTGGTCAAGGGGCAGAACCGCGACACGGCGTGGTACTCGATCCTCGATGGAGAATGGCCGAAGGTCGGCGCCGGGTTTGAGGCCTGGCTTGGGGAGGCTAACCAGACGGCCGATGGACAGGCGAAAACCCTGACTGAATGCCGGGGCTGACGTTCAGCTCAACGGACGCCGAACCTTGACCAAGCCCATCTGCAAGCCGAACGGCCGGAACACCGCGTTCAACGACTTGAGCATCTGATTGCCCTCGCCGTGCTCGATATGCACCAGGGTGCGCAGGGAAATCCTGCACATCCTGGCGAACTGGCCCTGGTGCAGGCCGGTGACCTCCACGCGCAGCCGGCGCACGGCTTCGCCGAGCTGCAGGGTGCCTTCGGCCAGGCCCTGCTCCACACTCTCGATCAACAAGGCGCGTGTATCCAATAAAATACACATTCCTCCAGGCCACAACCCTTACGCCTTTATTCACCTGGCACTGAAGATCTCTCCCGCAAACCGCAAACGCTTACCCTGACAGTTATCCCTCCAGCGCCTCGCTAAATTTCCCGCCTCACATCTCAGAGGTTCGGACCTATGCCCTGCACATCCAAACGACTCGCCCTTGTCATCACTTTCGCGCTGAGTGCGTTGAGCATTCAACTGGCCGCTGCACGCGGGGATATGGGGTCGCCGCCCAGCGAACCTGAACCGGCCAGTCCTTTTTATTTCATTGACTACGCCACCACCGGCAATGGCCGGGCTGTGGCCCAGGTGCTGGACCGTGCGGTGGATGCGTTGCTGGAGTCGGGCGACCTGAGCGCGCGAGAAAAGTATCTGATTGCAGATGACGCCCGCTATATGGGCAACCTGGCCCCTGGAAGAATCGGCGCGGTGCTGGAGCAACTGGCTGCCAGCCAGAACGCCAACCTAGGCAGCGCCACCCAGAACAGCCTGAAGCCACTGCAGAGCAGTTTGCTGGCGGCCATGAGCGACGTGAGCGGCGATGCCAACGGTCGTGTCTGGCTACAGGGCCTGGGCAACGCCGGCAGCCTGGACGGCCAGCACGGCGGTGGCGATTTGCAACAGCGTAACCAGGGCGTGGTGCTGGGCGCCGATTGGGCCGTGGACCCCGCCTGGCGCATGGGTGTGATGGGGGCCAAGACGACCAGTGACCTGAGCGCCAAACGCTTCAAGGCCGCGCTCGACAGCTGGCACCTGGGGGCTTACGCGGTGCGCCAGGATGGGCCGCTGGCCTTGCGCCTGGGGGCGATCCACAGCAACCACGCCGGGTTGAACAAGCGCAGCGTGGATTTTGATTTCATCGACCATCGCGAACAACTCAAGGGCAAGTACACCGCGCAAAGCCAGACGGTTTTCAGCGAAATGGGCTATCGCGCGGACCACGGCAGTTTTACCGTCGAACCGTTCGCGGGCATCGGTTATCAGCGCTACCAGCGCGAGCGCTTCAAGGAAAAAGGCGGCCTCAGCGCCCTGAGTGTCGGCGAGCAGACCCAGCAGAACCTGAGCAGCACCTTCGGCCTGCGCATGACCAGCCTCTATACCCTGGACAACCAGATGCCCCTCAAACCCCATTTCAGCGCCCGCTGGAAACACCTGTATGGCGATGTCGGCAACCGCGTGCGCCAGTCCTCGGCCTGGGTGGACAGGTCGGTGTTCAACAGCGATTTCACCATCGAGGGCACTGCCCTGGACCGCAATAGCATGGCCCTGCAAGCCGGGCTGGGGCTGGGCGTATCAACCACCCAGAGCGTGGGCCTGACCTACACCGGCGATTTTGGCGCGCGCAGCAGCAACCAGGCCGTGATGGGCCAATGGACCCTGACGTTCTGATTTCGCACGGTTTGCAGACGAAAAAAAAGGGGGCACATGCCCCCCCGAGGATTAAGCGGTAGTCTCGAAGGCTGGGGATCAGCCTTCGATTTCGATCAGGATTTCACCCGGGTTGACCCGGTCGCCCTTGGCTACGTGAACGGCGGTGACTTTGCCGGCGATGGCCGCCTGCACTTCCGTCTCCATCTTCATCGCTTCGGTGATCAGCACAGCCTGGCCGGCCTTGACCACGTCGCCTTCCTTGACCAGCACATCCACGATATTGCCCGGCATCGCCGTGCTCACATGGCCCGGCTCGCTGGCCTGCTTGCGCTTGCTGGTGCCGCCGCCGACGAATTCGTTGAGCGGTTCGAACACCACTTCTTCCGGCATGCCGTCGATGGACAGGTAGAAGTGACGCTTGCCTTCGGCCTTGACGCCAACACCGGTGATATCCACGCGGTAGCTTTCGCCGTGCACGTCGATCACGAACTCGGTCGGCACACCTTCACCGCCAGCACGGGCCACGCCGCCGGCTTCCGGGATCGGCAGCAATACTTCTGGGGCCAGGGTGCCGGCGTCGCGCTCTTCAAGGAACTTGCGGCCGATGTCCGGGAACATCGCGTAGGTCAGCACGTCTTCTTCGGACTTGGCCAACGCGCCGATTTCGCCACGCAGCTTGGTCATTTCCGGCTTGAGCAGGTCGGCTGGGCGCACGTCGATCACGTCTTCGCTGCCGATGGCCTGGCGACGCAACTTCTCGTTCACCGTGCCCGGCGCCTTGCCGTAGCCGCCTTGCAGGTACAGCTTCACTTCGTTGGTGATGGTCTTGTAGCGCTCGCCGGCCAGCACGTTGAAGAACGCCTGGGTGCCGACGATTTGCGAGGTTGGCGTGACCAGCGGCGGGAAGCCGAGGTCTTCACGTACCCGCGGGATCTCCGCCAGCACTTCGCTCATGCGGTTGAGGGCGCCCTGCTCTTTGAGCTGGTTGGCCAGGTTGGAAATCATCCCGCCCGGCACCTGGTTGACTTGCACGCGGGTGTCGACGGCGGTGAATTCACTTTCGAACTGGTGGTACTTCTTGCGCACGGCATAGAAGTACAGACCGATCTCCTGCAACAGCTCCAGGTCGAGGCCAGTGTCGAATTCGCTGCCTTTGAGGGCGGCGACCATCGACTCGGTACCCGGGTGGCTGGTGCCCCAGGCGAAGCTGGAGATGGCGGTGTCGATATGGTCGGCACCGTTTTCGATAGCCTTGAGTTGGCACATCGCGGCCAAACCGGCGGTGTCATGGGAGTGGATAAAGATCGGCAGGCTCTGCTCGGCCTTCAGCGCCTTGACCAGTTCGCCGGTGGCATACGGGGTCAGCAGGCCGGCCATGTCCTTGATCGCAATGGAGTCGCACCCCATGGACTCCAACTGCTTGGCCTGGGCCACGAACGCCTCGATGGTGTGCACCGGGCTGGTGGTGTAGGCGATGGTGCCCTGGGCGTGTTTGCCGGCCGCCTTTACCGCTTCGATGGCCACGCGCAGGTTACGCACGTCGTTCATGGCGTCGAAGATACGGAACACGTCGATGCCATTTACCGCTGCCTTTGCCACGAAGGCTTTGACCACGTCGTCGCTGTAATGGCGGTAGCCCAGCAGGTTCTGCCCACGCAGCAGCATTTGCAGGCGCGTGTTGGGCAACGCGGCGCGCAGTTTGCGCAGGCGTTCCCACGGGTCTTCTTTCAAGAAGCGTACGCAAGCGTCGAAGGTCGCGCCGCCCCAGACTTCCAGGGACCAGTAGCCGACTTTGTCGAGCTTGTCGCAGATCGGCAGCATGTCGTCGGTGCGCATGCGGGTAGCCAGCAACGATTGGTGGGCGTCGCGCAGGATGGTGTCGGTAACGAAGATCTTCTTGCTCATTGTTATATTCCTCACAGGCCTGCGTGGGCGGCGATGGCGGCGGCGATGGCCAGGGCCAGCTCTTCGGGTTTGCGCTTGATCGAGTAGTTGGTCAGCTCAGGATGGCTTTCCACAAAACTGGTGTTGAACTGGCCGCTGCGGAATTCCGGGTTGCGCAGGATTTCCTGGTAGTAGGCGGCGGTGGTCTTCACGCCTTGCAGGCGCATGTCGTCCAGGGCACGCAGGCCGCGGTCCATGGCTTCTTCCCAGGTCAACGCCCATACCACCAGTTTCAGGCACATGGAGTCGTAGAACGGTGGGATGGTGTAGCCGGTGTAGATTGCCGTGTCGGTACGCACGCCGGGGCCGCCGGGGGCGTAGTAACGGGTGATCTTGCCGAAGCTTGGGAGGAAGTTGTTCTTCGGGTCTTCGGCGTTGATACGGAACTGCAACGCAAAGCCACGGTGCTGGATATCTTCCTGTTTTACCGACAGCGGCAGGCCGGACGCGATGCGGATCTGCTCGCGAACGATATCAATGCCGGTAATTTCTTCGGTGATGGTGTGTTCCACCTGCACCCGGGTGTTCATCTCCATGAAGTACACCTCGCCCTCGGCGAGCAGGAACTCCACGGTGCCGGCGTTCTCATAGCCCACGGCCTTGGCCGCACGCACCGACAGGTCGCCGATGTAGGCACGCTGTTCGGGGGTCAGTTGGGGGCTGGGGGCGATTTCGATGAGTTTCTGGTTACGACGCTGGATCGAGCAATCACGTTCGAACAGATGCACCACGTTGCCAAAGCTGTCGCCGAGGATCTGCGCCTCGATGTGCTTGGGATTGACGATGCATTTTTCCAGGAACACTTCCGCCGAACCAAACGCTTTGGTGGCCTCGGAGATGACGCGGGGGAAGGCTTGTTCGAGTTCTTCACGGCTGTTGCAGCGACGAATGCCGCGACCGCCACCACCGGAGGTGGCCTTGAGCATCACCGGGTAACCAATGCGGTCACCTTCGGTCAGCGCCTCGGCGATGTCGGCGACGTTGCCTTCAGTGCCCGGCGTCACCGGCACGCCGGCCTTGATCATGCTGCGGCGCGCTTCGGTCTTGTCGCCCATGCGGCGAATGACTTCGGCCGATGGACCAATGAATTTGATTCCACGTTCGGCGCAAATGTCCGCCAGTTCGGCGTTTTCCGAGAGGAAGCCGTAGCCAGGGTGCAACGCGTCGCAGCCGGTTTCCACAGCCAGGTTCACCAGCTTGCGCGGGTTCAGGTAACCGGCCAGGGGCTCGGCACCAATGCTGTGGGCCTCATCGGCGCGCTTGACGTGCAAGGCGTGCCGGTCAGCGTCGGAATACACCGCCACCGAACGAATACCCATTTCGGCACAGGCCCGCACAATGCGGACGGCAATCTCACCACGGTTGGCGATCAGGATCTTTGTTATCACTTGGAAATTCCCTTGAGCCGATTGCTGCGTTCTTCGACCTGCTAGACCAGGTCGGCGCGTGACTAAATGTTTCAGGTCAGTCGCCAGACACACACTATGCGCACTTAGGGATTAACAAAAATCAATAATTATTGGGTTGTGTATAAGTAAAGACTTATAGTTGACCCCACAGCCCCCTGCGAGCAGCTTTGAATTATGCGTAAGTCACTGATGCGTATGACATTACGTCAATTGCAGATCTTCAATGAAGTCTGCGATTTGCGCTCCTACAGCCGCGCTGCCGAGGAAATGTCCCTTACACAACCCGCCGTCAGCCTACAGATTCGCCAGCTCGAAGAGCTGGTCGGCCAGCCGTTGTTCGACTATGTGGGCAAAAAGCTCTACATGACCGAAGCCGCCGAAGCCCTGCAGCGGGCCAGCCGGGACATCTTCGGGCGCCTGGAAAACCTTGATATGCAGCTCTCGGACATGCAGGGCTCGCTGCAGGGGCAATTGAAGCTGGCGGTGGAGTCCAGTGCCAAATACTTCGTGCCGCACTTGTTCGCCGCCTTCAAGCGCCAGCATCCCGAGGTGCAGTTGCACCTCACGGTGGTCAACCGCGCCCAGGTGATCCGCCGGCTGTCGGACAACCGTGACGACCTGGTGATCATGTCCATGGTGCCGCAGGACATGGGCCTGGAATTTTTGCCCTTTCTCAACAACCCGATTGTCGCGGTGGCCCCGCCGGACCACCCACTGAACCTGCAAGGCCCATTGCGCCTGCAGGATCTGGAACCCTACACCTTGCTGTTGCGCGAGCCGGGCTCCGGGACGCGCCTGGCCTGCGAGGAGTACTTCAAGGAAAAGCGCGTGCACTTCACCCAGACGGTGGAAGTGGCCTCGGCCGAGGCACAGCGCGAGTGCGTCGTGGCGGGGTTGGGCGTGGCGCTGCTGACGCGCCACGCCCTGAACCTGGAGCTGGCCACCGGCGGGCTCAAGGAGTTGCCGGTGGAAGAGCTGCCGCTGTACCGCAGCTGGTGCCTGGTGCAGGCCAAGGCCAAGCGCCTGTCACCGGTGGCCCATGCGTTCCTGGGCTTTATCCGCAACGAGCGGGTGCAGATCAGCGTGCTGGCTGAACGCTTCGCTGGGCAGCCGCGGGCGCCTGCCAGTGCAGCTCCGGATAGTCGCTGATGCTCTGCAGCAGTTGACGCTGGTCACAACGGTCTTCAATTGCACGACGGAACGCCATGCGGCGCTGGTCTTCCTGCTGACGACGGGTTTTGACGGTGCTGGTGCTGTCTTCGTAGTGCCGGGCCATTTCGAGTCTCCCAATGCGAGTACGGGGAGTTCAGGATGGGCGCGGGGGATGACGGTTTGGCGGCACGCGGGTTACAGGACGATGAATCTTGCCGGTGCAACACCGAGCAAATCTGTGGGAGCTGGCTTGCCTGCTCTCACAGTTGACCGAGTGCCACCTTGGGTCAGTCGTCGAGGGCTTTGACGGACTTGGGCGACAGCCGCAGGCTGCGCAAGCTGCGCTTGACGCTCTTGAGGTGGTTGACCAGGCTCGGGCCACGGGCCATGGCCACGCCCATCGCCAGCACGTCGATCACCACCAGGTGGGCAATCCGCGAGGTCAGCGGGGTGTAGATCTCGGTGTCTTCGTGCACATCAATCGCCAGGTTGACCGTGGACAGCTCCGCCAATGGCGTCTGGCTCGGGCACAAGGTGATCAGTGAGGCGCCGCTTTCACGCACCAGGTTGGCGGTGATCAGCAAGTCCTTGGAGCGGCCCGACTGGGAAATACAGATCGCCACATCGGTGGGTTTCAACGTCACCGCCGACATCGCCTGCATATGCGGGTCGCTGTAGGCCGCCGCCGTCAGCAGCAGACGGAAGAACTTGTGCTGGGCATCCGCCGCCACCGCACCCGACGCACCAAAGCCATAGAACTCCACGCGCTGGGCCTGGGACATGGCAGTCACGGCTTTTTGCAGCTCGATCGGGTCGAGCTTCTCCCGCACTTCCATCAGGGTGTGCAGGGTGGTGTCGAAAATTTTCAGGCTGTAGTCGGCGACGGAGTCGTCTTCATGAATCGCGAACTGCCCGAAGCTGGCACCGGCCGCCAGGCTCTGGGCCAGTTTCAGCTTCAAGTCCTGGAACCCCGAGCAACCGATGGCGCGGCAGAAGCGCACGATGGTCGGCTCGCTGATCCCCACGCTGTGGGCAAGGTCAGCCATGGAACTGTGCATCACGGCCGCAGGGTCAAGCAGCACGTGATCGGCAACCTTGAGTTCCGATTTGCGTAACAGGTGGCGCGACTGGGCGATATGTTGCAACAGGTTCAAAGGGCAGGACTCTTGTTATTGGCAGACGCCAGGGATGTAGCAAGCTTGTAGTTATACTACAAGAATTGCTGATTTGCCCGCTCGATGCATCACTAAATCGCCCTACTGCCCCCTGAATCAGCGGGCAAATGCGATGTAGCACCCGATGGCGCCTGGCTAGCCGTCAGGAAAATCTGCATTTTTCCGTAACAAATCCGCCAGTCCTTCGGCCTCGATCGGCCGGCTGATCAAATAGCCCTGCACCTCATCGCAGTTTTCGGCGCGCAGGAAATCCAGCTGCTGCTGATCTTCCACACCTTCGGCCACCACCTTGAGCGACAACCCATGGGCCATGGCGATGATGGCCCGGGTAATCGCCAAGTCTTCACGCCCCTGGCCCAGGCCGCGGATAAAGGTCTGGTCGATCTTCACGTAATCCACCGGGATGCGCTTGAGATAACTGAGGGACGAATAGCCGGTGCCAAAGTCGTCGATGGCCAGCTTCACCCCCAGATCGCGCAGTTGCTGGAAGGTGGCGATGATGTGCTCGACACTGTCGAGCAACTGACTTTCAGTCAGCTCCAACTCCAGGTACTGCGGGGCCAACCCGGTTTCGTCCAGCACCTGGCGTACCAGGCTGACCAACTTGCCCTGGCGCAACTGGTGCACCGACAGGTTGACCGACACGCGGATCGGCGCCAGGCCCTGGCGCTGCCATTCACAGGCCTGCCAGCAGGCCTGGCGCAACACAAACTCGCCCAATGGCACGATCAACCCGGTCTCTTCCGCCAGCCCGATAAAATCACCCGGCGGCACGCTGCCCCACTGCGGATGGTCCCAGCGCACCAGCGCCTCGGCGGCGTTCATCTTGCCGGTGGCCAGGCACAGCTTGGGTTGGTAGAACACCTTCAACTGGCGCTCATCAATGGCTTTGCGCAACTGGTTTTCCAGCTGCAAACGCTCAAGGGTGCTGGCCTGCAAGCTGTCGGTATAGAACTGGAAGTTATTGCCGCCCAGATGCTTGGCGTGTTGCATGGCCATGTTTGACTGGCTGACCAATGCGGAAATTTCCCGCGCGTTATCCGGTAACAGGCTGACACCGATTGAAGCGCTGACCACCAACTCATGCCCCTCCACCGCCACCGGCACCCGCAGTTTGGCCAAGAGTCGGGTGGCCACCCGCGCCAGGCTCGACAGGCTGCCATAGGCGTCGAACAACACCGCGAATTCGTCGCCAGACAGTCGCGCAATGGTGTCGGCTTCCGGCAAGGCATTGATCAGGCGCCTGGCCATTTTTTGCAGCAATTGGTCGGCAATTTCGTGGCCCAGGCTGTCATTGAGCAGCTTGAAGCGGTCCAGGTTGATATGCAGCAACGCCAGGCTGCGGCCGCCTTGACGCACCCGTTGATGGGCCTCACGAAGGCGCTCGCGGAACAGCGAGCGGTTGGCCAGGCCCGTCAGTTCGTCGTAATGGGTGAGGTAGCGCATGCGCTCCTCGGACTCGCGGCGGGCGGACAAATCGGCGAAGAAGCCCACGATATGACTGACATTTCCCCGAACATCGCGCACCACGCTCAATTGCAGCCATTGCGGGTACAGCTCGCCGTTCTTGCGCGCCTCTACCAGTTCACCCTGCCAACTGCCGTGGTTCAACAGGGCCTGGCGAATCACCGGGAAGTGCCGGCGAGCGTCGCGGCTGCACGGCAACTCCACGACATTGCGCCCCAGCATGTCGTCGATATCAAAGCCGGTGACACGGCTGAAGGCTTGGTTGATCGCAATCAACACGTACTCCGGGTCCAGGATCACGATGCCTTCGCTGGCCGCCTCGAACACCGTGGACGCCAGCCGTAACTGCTCTTCCACCGCCTTGCCGGCGCTGATATCGCGCCGGGTACCGAGCATGCGCGTCACGCGCCCGCTGGCGGTGCGCTCTACGGCGCGCCCGCGGTCCTCGATCCACACCCAGCGCCCGTCGCCATGGCGCACGCGGTACTCCACCTGATAGTCCTCGCTGCGCCCTTTCAAGTGCTCCACCAGCGCGTACTTGAGCAGCGGCAAGTCGTCCGGGTGCAGGCGTGGCTTGAGGTCGCGCAGCATCGCCGTGACGTATTCCGGCTCCAGGCCGAACAACTCCTTGAGTTGGGTGTGGTGGACTTCATCGGTTTGCAGGTTCCAGTCCCACAATCCCAGCTCACTGGCCTGCAACGCCATGGCCAGGCGCGCCTCGCTTTTGCTCAGGGCCAGGCTGGCGGCGTCCAATTGCTGGCCACGCTGTTCGACGCGCTGTTGCAGGCCGACCTGGGCCTCGCGCAGTTCCTGCTCGATCTGGCGGCGCTGCTCGACCTCGCGCACCAGGTCCTGATTCAACTGCTCGCTACGCTGACGCGCCTGTTGCAAGTGCTCGATCAGGGCCTGGTTCTGGAAGCGCCGCAGCAAACCGCGCTGGATCAGGCGGTTGACCTGCCATGCCACCAGGCTCAGGGATGCCAGCAGGATCAGGCCCAGGTAACTCCAACCCTGCAGTTGCGGTTCGCCGCTGCAGAATAGATAGAGGATGGTGGGCACCAGGCAGGGCAAGGCAAACGACAAAAACGCCGGCAAACTCACGGCGTAAGCCACGCTGGCCGATAAAGTGGCCGCGCCAATCAGGCCAAAGACCCAGGCCTGCTGCACGAAGCTATCCAAGGGCACCAGGGCAATGGCCGCACTCGCCAGGGTCAGGCCACTGGCCGCCGAACCGAGCATGAACATCCGCCGCCAGACCGGCTGAGCCTGTCGGCTGGGCAAGGCGCTGTCGAAGGCCGCTACCTGGATCACGCGCATCGCCACCAGGGCCAGCAACCACACCAGCCAACTGCCGACCAGCACATAACGCTGCGGGCTCCAGAGCAACCAGGCGCAGACCAGACCGTTAATCAGCATCAATAACGTGGGCAGCAACGACCCCTGGTACAACAGACGCGTGCGCTCGACCGCCATCTCCATGGCGTAGTGCTTGCGGATAACCTGCTCCGGCGCGACAGAAGGGCCGGGCAAGTCAGTGCTGAGGGTCATAGGCAGTGTTCTTATAATGGTGAGCCCGAAACGTCGACGGAGCATACACAAGCAGACGGGCAGACCAAACTGCTCTGGATCATAAAAATCCGCGAATAAACCCCCGCAAACCATGGACCCAGAGGGGCTGAACAAGACAGGGCGCGGGCTACAGACGATGACTTACCAGTCATCACCGTGGCTGGAATATTTACCGATTGAACAGCGCCGGCGGTTTTTTTGTAGCGACCACCCGGCAATGGGATTTGCCCCCCTTCCCCCGGCACCCTAGAATGCGCCGATGCGCGATGATCTCTCCCTTTTGCTGAACTCCCTCAACGATGCCCAACGCCAGGCCGTAGCAGCCCCCGTTGGCCGTCAGTTGGTCCTGGCCGGTGCTGGCTCCGGTAAAACCCGCGTGCTGGTGCACCGTATCGCCTGGTTGATCCAGGTCGAGAACGCATCCCCGCATTCGATCCTGTCGGTGACCTTCACCAACAAGGCCGCTGCCGAGATGCGCCACCGCATTGAGCAGTTGATGGGCATCAGCCCGGCCGGGATGTGGGTCGGCACCTTCCACGGCCTGGCGCACCGCCTGTTGCGGGCCCACTGGCAGGAGGCAGGCCTGGCCCAGACCTTCCAGATTCTCGACAGCGATGACCAGCAACGCCTGGTCAAGCGGGTAATCCGCGAGTTGGGCCTGGATGAACAACGCTGGCCGGTCCGCCAGGCCCAGTGGTTTATCAACGGCCAGAAAGACGAAGGCCTGCGCCCGCAACATATCCAGGCCAGTGGCGACCTGTTCCTGGCCACCATGCGCAGCATTTATGAAGCCTATGAAGTGGCCTGCCAGCGTGCCGGCGTCATCGACTTCTCCGAACTGCTACTGCGCGCCCTCGACCTGTGGCGCGACAACCCCGGTTTGCTCGCGCACTACCAGAAGCGCTTCCGGCACATCCTGGTGGACGAGTTCCAGGACACCAACGCCGTGCAGTACGCCTGGTTGCGCCTGCTGGCCAAGGGCGGCGACAGCCTGATGGTGGTGGGCGACGACGACCAGTCGATCTACGGCTGGCGCGGCGCGAAAATCGAGAACATCTACCAGTACTCCGACGACTTCCCCGACGCCGAGACTATTCGCCTGGAGCAGAACTATCGCTCCACCGCCGGGATCCTCAAGGCCGCCAACGCCTTGATCGCCAATAACACCGGGCGCCTGGGCAAGGAGTTGTGGACCGATGGCGGCGAAGGCGAGGCGATCAACCTCTACGCCGCCTTCAACGAGCACGACGAAGCGCGCTATGTGGTCGAAACCATTGAAAGCGCCCTGAAAACCGGGCTGGCCCGCAGCGATATCGCTATTTTGTACCGTTCCAACGCCCAATCGCGGGTGTTGGAAGAAGCCTTGCTGCGCGAGCGCATCCCGTATCGCATCTATGGCGGCCAACGCTTCTTCGAGCGTGCGGAAATCAAGAACGCCATGGCCTACCTGCGTTTGCTGGAAGGCCGCGGCAACGATGCAGCGCTGGAGCGGGTGATCAACGTACCGGCACGGGGCATCGGCGAGAAAACCGTCGAGGCGATCCGCGAGCATGCGCGTCACAGCGATGTGTCGATGTGGGAGGCCATGCGCCTGCTGATCGCCAATAAAGGCCTGACCGGCCGCGCTGCCGGGGCTTTGGGTGGGTTTGTCGAGTTGATCGACAGCCTCGCCGCCAAGTGCCTGGAAATGCCGCTGCACCTGATGACCCAGACCGTGATCGAACAGTCCGGCCTGATCGCTTATCACGAAGCGGAAAAAGGCGAGAAAGGCCAGGCCCGGGTAGAAAACCTTGAGGAACTGGTCAGCGCCGCCCGGGCGTTCGAGAACAGTGAGGAAGATGCCGACCTGTCGCCATTGGCGGCGTTCCTCGGCCATGCCTCCCTGGAAGCGGGCGATACCCAGGCCGACGAGCACGAAGACAGCGTGCAGTTGATGACCCTGCACAGTGCCAAGGGCCTGGAATTCCCCTACGTGTTCCTGGTGGGCATGGAAGAAGGCCTGTTCCCGCACAAGATGAGCCTGGAAGAGCCCGGCCGCCTTGAGGAAGAACGCCGCCTGGCCTACGTGGGTATCACCCGGGCGATGCAGAACCTGGTGATGACCTACGCCGAGACACGGCGCCTGTATGGCAGCGAAACCTACAACAAGGTCTCGCGTTTCGTACGGGAAGTGCCGAAAGGGCTGATTCAGGAAGTGCGCTTGTCCAATAGCGTAAGCCGGCCGTTTGGCGGCGGCCAGCAGCAGAACTCCAGCAGCATGTTTGCCGGTTCGGAAATTCCCGAGACCCCGTTCAGCCTTGGCCAGCAGGTCAGGCATGCGATCTTTGGCGAAGGGGTGATCCTCAACTTCGAAGGCGCCGGGGCCCAGGCCCGAGTGCAGGTGAACTTCGCCGAAGGCAGCAAGTGGTTGATGATGGGTTACGCCAAGCTCGAAGCGGTCTGACTGAGCGTTCCCACGCTCTGCGTGGGAACGACCGGACGCTCTACCTCAGTGTAATGGGTCGCCTTGCCCTTGTTTTTCACACGTACGGGCCAATATCTGTAATTAGTCCTACAGACCATTCCGAATAGGTCTTACGCAAAAGCCCGAAACATTATGCCGCTAGCCACTGCCTCTACACCTGTGCAACATGGCGCGCGTGCAATCCACAAATGGGAATTCCCTTTATGAAACGTTTTCTTAGCATCGCCATGGCGTTGTGCATCGGCCTGACGATGAGCCTCGACGCCAACGCCAAACGCTTCGGTGGCGGTAAAAGCTCCGGCGCAGCGCCGAGCCACCAGACCAGCCAAATGGCCCCAGCCGCTGGCGGCATGGGCGGAGCGGCTGCCACCGCAGGTGCAGCCGGTGCCGCAGGCGCTGCTGCCAAGGCCGGCGGTGCTTCGCGCTGGTTGGGCCCTCTGGCCGGTATCGCTGCCGGTGGCCTGCTCGCTTCCATGTTCATGGGCGGCGGCTTCCAGGGCATGCAGATCTTCGACATCCTGATCATGGCCGTCATCGCCTTTGTGATCTTCCGCTTTATCGCCGCCCGTCGCCGCAAGCAGCAGGAGCACCTGGCTCCAGCCGGCGCGCCGATGCAGCGTGAAGTGTTCGAGCAAAAGCCTGCCATGGGTTCGATCTTCGGCGGCTCGGCGGCACCGGCTGCTGCCGCCCGTCCGGTGATCAATGCGCCAGCCTGGTTCAACGAAGAGCGTTTCGTCGAAGCGGCCCGCAACCACTTCCAGTCCCTGCAGCAACACTGGGACGCCAACGAAATGGACAAGATCGCCGAGTTCGTGACCCCGCAACTGCTGGAGTTCCTCAAGCGCGAACGTGCCGAGTTGGGCGACGCTTTCCAGTCGACCTATATCGACGACCTGCGCGTACAACTGGAAGGTGTGGATGACCGCGCCGACAAGACCATCGCCACCCTGACCTTCAGCGGTGTGTCGAAGACCTCGCGCTTCGACCAGGGCGAAGTGTTCAGCGAAAGCTGGAACATGGAACGTCCACAGGGCGAAAACCAGCCATGGCTGGTAGCCGGTATCCGCCAGAACGGCTGATCCGCAAAGGCCTACAGCCTGCTGTAACGAACACCCCGGTCTTGTGCAGTGCTTTAAGAAGCCTGCACAGCCGGGGTGTTTTTTTGCCTGTGGAAAAGTCGGCATGGGGTTTTGCTGGATTAATGAGAACGACTCTCATTATACTCACCCTCCCCGGTTCTGCCCGAGCATAGGAAAGTGCCGCCGTGCTGGAAAAACTGTTCACTCAACATGCACCCGCGTTGCATCGCTATCTGTTGCGCAAAAAGTGCTCCCCAAGCCTGGCCTCGGACCTGGTGCAGGACACTTTCCTGCGCATCGCCCAGTTGGAGAGCCTGGAGCGCGTGCTGTGCGCGCCGTCCTATCTGTTTCGGGTAGCGCACAACCTGATGATCGACCATCACCGCCGCTATGGTGAAAAGCGTTACGACAACGACCCCAGCGCCTTCTTCGCCACCCTGGTCGACGAAACCAGTTGCCCTGAAGAACAGGCCCTCGGCGCGTTGGAACTGGAGCACCTGGAAAGCCTGCTGGAGCGCATGCCACCGCGTACCCGCGATGTGTTCATGCTGTGCCGGGTGGAGGGCATGACGCACAAAGAGACCGCGCGCTATTTACGGATATCCACAAGCTCTGTACAAAAACACATGGCCATGGCCCTGGCCAGGATTGGCCGGGCGCTTGAGCCGGGCCAAGAGGGCTGAGCCTTGTGTACGACAAAGAGCCAAAAGGTAAATAGACCGAACCGTGAACGCCTCCCCACAGACTATCGACCCGGTAGAGCGCAAAGCTGCCGACTGGGTGATGCGCCATCGCCAAGGACAGCTTTCGGCACGTGAACTCGAGGCTTTTCAGCGCTGGCTGGCCGCCGACCCGTTGCACGCCGCCGCCGCCGAGCGCGCCAATCGTGCATGGCAGGCTACCGCCCAGCTCAAGCAACGCCCCGGTTATGTAAAACCCCAGCGCCCGCCGCGGTCTGCCTGGTTGCGCATGCCGGTGGTCGGCGGCAGCGCCGTGGCTGCACTGGTGTTGGGCTGCTGGATGCTGCTGGCCCCACCCTTCTGGCTACAAGCCCTGAACAGCGACTATCACACCGGTTTTGGCGAAGTGCGCCAGATCACCCTGGCCGATGGCAGCCAGGTGGAATTGGGTAGCCACAGTATCCTGAGCCTGGTCTACGACGATCAGACCCGGCGGGTGCGCCTGAGCCAGGGCGAGGCGGTCTTCACCCCTGCGCCAATGAATGAACAGGAGCGGCGGCCCTTCACCGTACAAGCGCCCGGGGCCGATATCACCGCGCGAGGCACGCGTTATCTGGTCGGTGTGGGCAAGGATCGCGAAGGCTGGGTGGGTGTGCTGCAACACCGGGTCGAGGTCAACCTGACCCCGCACGGGCGCGATGAGGCCGCCGGCTCCGCGCTGCTGGAGCAGGGTAACAGCCTGCGCTTCAGCCCCAAAACGGGCCTGGTGCCGCTGAACACCAACCCCGAGGAACTGGCCAGTTGGCAGGAAGGCCGGCTGGTATTCCAGCGCGAGTCCCTTGCCGATGTCGCCGCCCGCATCAACCGTTACCGACCCGGGCTGGTGCTGGTCAAGGGCGAGGCGCTGCGCAACGCCCGGGTCAGCGCGGTGATGCGCCTGGATAACCTGGACGACGCGCTTGAACACCTGGTGGCGCAAGTCCACGGGCGCATGGTCGACCTGCCAGGGCTGACGCTGATCTACTGAGTAACCTCAGGCAGCGTAAGTTTCTAAATCGGATAAAAAACTACATACATAGATCATAACGATCTATCGCGTTTTTGCAGCTGGGCCGTTTCTACTACATGTGAATAAATCTTATTTACTTTAGTGAGGCCGGTTTTGCAGACGCAAGAGAACAACAAAAAACGCCAGGGAACAAAACGTACCCGGCTGAGCCTGGGGATCCAGTTGGCCGTCATTGCGCTGGTCGCCGATGCCGCGACCATCAGCGCGGTGCTGGCGGCACCAGCCGCCAGTGCAAACCACGCCCCGGCCACTGACCTATACACGTTCAACGTACCCACCCTGGCGCTGGACGAAGCCTTGGTGCTGTTGGCGCGTCAAGCCGGTGTCGAGCTCTACCTGGGCAGTAACGACCTCACCAAAAGCTACGGTAACCCAGTCAAGGGTCGCCTCTCCCTGGATGCCGCACTGCAAACGCTGCTGGCCAACCAAGGGGTCAGCTACAGCCTCACCGGCTCTGCCGAACGCCCGATCATCCAAGTGCAATCGATGCCGAACTCGGCGGGCATCCAGGCCGGCGACCTGCATCCGACGTACATCATGGGCATGGAAGGCAAGCAGTCCCGGGACGAGAAGGGCTACAACGATATCTACGACCAGGACATCTCCTCGGTGTATGCCGGCAAGGAGCAGATCGAACGCTACAAAGGCGCGGCCCCCGCCGATATGTTCAAGGGCATGCTCAACGTGTACAGCGGCGACTCGCGCAACAGCGGCGCACTGGACCCAAACATCCGCGGCATCCAGGGCCCCGGCCGCGTGCCGGTGACCATCGACGGCACCGAGCAGGCAATCACCGCTTATCGCGGCTACATGGGCGCCAACAACCGTAATTACATCGACCCCAACTTGATCGGCAGCATCAAGGTGCTCAAGGGCCCGAACCTGGAGCGTAACGTCTACAGCGGCGTCGGGGGGGCAGTGGTAGCCAGCACCCTGAACGTCGACGACATACTCAAGGAAGACCAGGCGTTCGGTGGCGAACTCAAGATCGAAGGCAGCAACAATTCGGTGTCGCCCAAGCTGCCGACGCTGCTGACCGGGCAGACGCGCAGTCCCGACTATCAGCACATTCCCCTCCACTCTTACTACGATCCTTCGCTGTACAAACATCCGCGCACGAGCAGTAACAACAAACTCCTGTCCAGCGATGATTCTGCCTATCGTTTAGCCTTGGGCACACGTCAGGAGAAATTCGAACTGTTGGCGGCCTACGCCTTCCGGGAAAAGGGCAACCACTACGCAGGCAAGAACAAGACCGACTTTTACTCCACCGGTAAACAGATCAACGGCCAATTTGACTACATCCCCAACCTGGCAAATATCTACAAGCCGGGCGATGAGGTACCCAACACTTCCAGCAAGATGGAGTCCTGGCTGGGCAAGGCCAAACTCAAGATCGATGAAGGCCAATCCCTGGAGTTCGGCTACCGCGATACGGATGCGCTATATGGCGAAATCATGCCATCGCGCATCTCGTTCTTCAGGCCCCAGGACCTCTATGACGCAGCCACTTACGGCGTACCGCAGTGGCCCTTGAGTCATGTACAAAGCAAAGCCTACAACCTGGAATACAATCTCAAGCCTGAGGGCAACCCATGGGTGGACTTCTATTCCAACCTCTGGGCAACCAATACCCGCAGCGATACTTACAGCAGCGGCGGTGTACCCAATCAGACCACCGAAGATGATCGAGTGTACCGGAACACGGCCGTAGCCAATGCCCAGCATGACCGCGTCGGTTTGACTGCAAGCAACAAACTCAAGCTGCTCGACAGCCTCGACCTGACCCTCGGCGGCAGCTACCAACATGAAAAGCTGGGCTCGAACGATAACTATCAAGACCCCATCATCGGCGACACATTGCGCATGTATCCCCGCGCCGGACGCCGGGTGGAAAAAGAGTACAACTTCAACTTCGATTGGAGACCCGTCACATTTGCCCGATTCAACGCCGGGATGCGTTATTCATCGTATTGGGCATTTGATGACTATCTCAAAGGCGACCAAGACAAGACAGGGACAATAACGCAAGACGTACCAACCGGTCGGCGAGTGTCTTACGTCACTCAAAAAACGCTGACAGACCACGAATTGAAAGTATTGATTGATGAAAAAATAGCGTACGAGAGCCAGTTTTGGGATGGCTTCGGTATGACGGATGAAGAGCGTTTAGAGGATGTAGAACGGATCAAACGAGATACGAAGCGTATTCAAGATACCAAACACCTTGTTAACTGGGCACATGATGGAAAAGGTCGTTATTCACGCGATAACAATCCGTGTATTAATGGTGTGAACGCTGGGGAAAATATTATTCAGTGCACGGCAGACGACAATTATATTACCGAGCAAAAAGATATCAGTGCCAAACATCAGAAAGACAGCGGCTGGGTGCCAAATTTATCAGTGACCTTTTACACCTCGGAAAATGGTCGAGTTTATCTTCGCTACAGTGAAGCCATCCGCTACCCAAGCATGTTTGAAAGCACCATAGGATTCTCGTCGTCTACAAACCCTTGGGGACTTGAGCCGGAGCACGCCTATAACTACGAAGTCGCTTACATTCATAACCTTGCCGGGTGGGGTGGTAGTGAGAGCGCCGACGTCAAATTGACCTATTACAACAACACCACGAAGAACGTGATTGAACGCAGCCCCCAACTGCGCTTCAGTAACCTGGAAAAACAGATGACCTCCGGCGTGGAGTTTCAAGGTCGCTACGATAGCGGGCGCTTTTTCACCGATTTCAGCCTCGCCCATGTCCTGAAAAATAAAGTCTGTGATGAAGATTCAGCCCTATCCATCAGCACCGATGGCAGTACCCCTGACTGCGTGGATGATGGCTTTGTGGGCGGTTACTTGGTGAGCATGTCTCAGCCCGAGTGGTCAGCCAACCTTGGATTGGGTGCACGTTTCCTCGACCGTAAACTAGAGATCGGTGGCCGCGCGATTTATTACCGTCAGCACGAGAGCAAGTTCAACAGCAATTACCCAAACAGCGCCATGGTCAGTTACTACATCAACACGCCCATGTCATGGGACAAAATCGTCACTTATGATGCTTATGTAAACTACAAGTTGACCGATGATGCCTCCATCGAGCTGACGGGCACTAACTTGAGCAACCTCTACTATATCGACCCGATGACGCGTTCGGCCATGCCCGCACCCGGCCGCACATTAAAACTTGCATTTACTACCACTTTTTAAATTTCAAGGCTCAGCAAACCAGAGACAGTAACGCCTGAATTAAATGTCCAACGTATACATCACCAAGGGGAGCTTCTTCGGTGCCGGCACCAATGCATCGCTGGCCGGTATCGCCAAATTTACGAATCGTGATTACGACACCGCTTTCGGCGGGGTTGTTAAATGAACATAAGTTTCTATTGAAATCGTTTTATCACTACGTTCCAACTTGCGAGGTGTGCCATGGGAGGCTAAAGAAGCAATCGGCAAATGCTTGACGTGTTGACTTAATTTAAATCACTCAATGGATGATGAAATGAAATCTTTCAAACACACAGTATTGGCAGTGGCACTTCTGGGTCTGGCTGGCGTTGCTCAAGCAGCCACTTCTTCTGGTCAAAGTTACGATGGCACCATCGTTGTTGACGGTTCCAGTGGCACCGGCTCTACGAACCACCCTGGCTCGGCGGGTCAGCCTGCCATTGGCGTAAAAGCGTTTTACAACGGTACAAAAGTTGCCTTCAGCGGCTTGAAAGGCATGGCTGCCAACGACGCAAATGGTGTATCCACCATTACTACCGCGATGATGCCGGCTTCCCACTCCACACTGGGCAACTTTGACTTCAAACAAGTCGCCAACCAACAGGTGTACTACGGCGAGTGGTCGCAAACCGGCGCCAACAATGACCCAACCCGTGTTGTGTACTACTCCGGCGACACCACTGGCCGCGTACTGCCAACTGCCAACGTGACCTATGCGGTACAGGGCATTAACAATTACTCCGGCGCTAACGTGCTGTCCGGCGACCTGACCGCTTCCTTCGGTACAGCGGCACCAACCCTGACCGGCTCGTTGAGCAACAGCGCCCTGAAAGTCCAGTTGTCGGCCAACATCAACACTGCCGATGCCAGCTTCGCCGGTACTGCACGAGCCCGTGACGCCGTGAGTAACGCAAGCCTGTCAACCGGCACCACCCAAGGCAGCTTCTTCGGCGCAGGCTCCACCGCGTCGCTGGCCGGTATCGCTAAGTTCTCCGATCGCAACTACGACACCGCCTTCGGTGGTGTCGCCAAGTAATCGTCGGTTGAACCTGTTGTAGCACCACCTAAGCAAGTGCCTGCCCCCAGGCACTCGCTTTGGGCGTTTTGAAGCGATCCCGAGAGCCCGGTAATGCCCCAGCCCTACTGCAAGCGATCCCTCACGCTACACGTTTTGCCCTTTTTCCTACTGCTGTTCATAACCCCTACGGTATTTGCTGCCGACCAGGACACCAGCCTGCGCCTGAACCAGACCATCGAGTACCGCGCCAATCAGCAAGAGCGCGAGTTGCTCAAAGATGAAATGCCCAGCGACGGTGCCGCGCCACTCTTGAACATCGACGGTCAGGACTACACCGTTGGCAACACCCTGGATGAGTTGGGCCGTGCAGTGTATGTGTCGATCTCGCGCCAGAACTGGTCCCAAGCCAGGGACTACCTCAAACGCTACACCGCCCTGCCCGGCCACGACCCGATGCTCACCGCCTATGCCAAGGGTGGCCTGGCCCGCGCCGATGGCGACCTGGAGCAAGCCGAAGATTATTACCGCCAATTGCTGGCGATACAGTCCGACTTCCTGCCGGGCCGCCTGGAGCTGGCGCGGGTGCTGTTCGAAAACCGCAAGGATGGCGAGTCCAACGCCGTATTCCAGCAGATCAGTAGTGGCCTCAGCCCCTCCGACGCGCAGGCCATGGGCCTGGGCAAGACCGTCGACAGTTTCAAGCAGGCCCTGGATCACCGTGAAGACTGGCAAGGCTCCTTCGCCATCGGCCCGACCTGGGGCAAAAATCTCAACCAGTCCCCCGAAAGCACAGTGACGTATCGCTATGTCACTGCCGAAGAAACCATTCTGGTCCAACGCTCGCTGCCCAAGGCAGTGTCTGCCCACGGCACCGATTACGAGGCAACGCTCAACAAGCGCATCGCCCTTAGCGGCCATCACGGGGTGTTCATGCGCTCGCTGTTGTACGGCCAGGCGTATGAAAAGGAGAGCAAGTACAACGAAAGCACAATTATCAACAACGCCGGCTACAGCTATCACGATGCGAAAAACCAGTACGCCCTCGGGCCATCCTATGAATTCAACACCATCGCCGACAACGCCATGTACAGCGCCTGGGGGCTGCGCGGCGAATGGATTCACACGCTGTCAGCCACGCGGATGTTCAAGCTGGAAGGCGAATACAAGGACATGGCCTACAAACACGAAATCAATAGCAACCTCGACGGCGGCATCAGTTCTTTCTACGCCACTCTGTGGCAGGCCCTGCCCCAGCGCTGGACGTTGTTCGGCGGCGTGGACCTGAGCCAGCGCAACGCCCGGGACAGCACCCAGGCTTACCTGCAAAAAGGTGTGCGACTGGGCGTCGCCAAGGATTTCGAGGTGGGCGTCAGCGCTGTGCTGTTCGCCTCATACCGCCAGCGCCAATACGATGCCTACAGCGCCATTGTCGATGAGCGACGCAACGACGATGAACAGGGCTACACCTTTATCCTGCGCGCCCCACGCCTGGCGGTGATGGATGTGGTGCCCAGTCTGACGGTCAAGTACAACAAGGTCGTCAGCAATGTCGACTGGCTTTATTCCTACGATAAAAACAGCATCAGCCTAAAGCTGGAAAAGCAGTTTTAACCAATAACCCCGGGTTTTCTATTTCGCGGTTGCACTTATAGCGAGCTACTGTATAAAACGCCCCTATAAACCGCGCCATTTAGCATGAGGATCCCGGCCGTGGAAGAAGTTATCGAACAATTGCGTGAAGCCAACGAACCGGTACCGGTTCCTCTGGAACTGCCCGACGAAGACCAGTTGGTGGAAGTCGAAGAACAGCTGTTTATCAACATCCCGTTTGTGTTCAAGGAATTCCTGCTGACCGTCAGCGATGTGGTGTATGGCAGCCTGGAACCGGTGACCATCACCGACCCCCAGTCCCACACTTACCTGCCGGAAGTCGCCGCCAATGCCTGGGATATCGGCGTGCCTCGCGAACTGATCCCGATTTGCCAGGATGGCGACGACTACTACTGCGTCGAAGAAGACGGCACGGTGGTCTTGTGGTCCGGCGAAGAAGAACTGGTAACCGAAGAGTCATGGGAATCGGTGTGGCACTGGGCGCGGGACGTGTGGCTGGAAAGCTGAGCCAAAACCAGTGACAAGGGGGCGGTGTGCAAAGCCCCCTCGCCACATACGCTCAATGCTCCGGCGTGTCCTTGTGATTATCCAGGGTTTCCAGCAAGGCCACTTGCATGCGCGTATGGATGCGGATGAACCAGCGCCAGAGCACGGCAGCCACTGCGGCCGTCACCACCGCAATCAATACCAGCAACTTGTTGGTCGGCAAAATACTGGCCGACAAGGCCGCCAATAGCAGGAAGATCACCAGCAGCGAGAGAATCGGGATCAGTTCGGCAATCACCCGCCGTACACGTTGGGTATGGCGCCCAGCCATTTCCGGCTTCACGCTCATTTCCGCCAGCAGCATCGACAGCGCCTTGAGCTTGCGATATGCGGCAATCAGAAACGGCAGCGACAGTAGCAACGCACCACCCCAGATCAATGCCTTCTGCCAGCTCGGATCACTGATCCAGCCTTCCAGATACCCTCCAATGCGCGCGGCGAAGAAGCTGCCGGTAAAGAAGATCGCCACCACCAGCGCCAGGTTTACCCCTACCTGCAAGATGATCTTGCGGATCATCGACGCCAGCATCGCGCCTTCGCCCTGGGGCGAAATGCTGCGCAGCCATTCGCCATACATGCCAAACACCCGGCTCAGACGCTGTGGCATCACAGCCGCGATCTTCAAGGACAATGGGTCGGCGCCACGAATAAGGTATGGCGTGAGCAACGTAGTGATGGCGGAAACGGCCACCGCCACCGGGTAGAGAAAGTCGCTGGTGACCTGCAAGGTCATCCCCAGCGCCGCAATGATGAAAGAAAATTCGCCGATCTGTGACAGGCCCATGCCCACCCGCAACGAGGTGCGGCCGTCATTACCGGCGATAAACGCGCCAAGGCCACAGGACAGCATCTTGCCCAGCACCACGGCCACAGTAATCACCGCAATCGGCCACGCATATTGCAGCAGGATCTGCGGGTCGATCATCAAGCCAATGGCAACGAAGAAGATGGCACTGAACATGTCGCGAACCGGCTCGATCAGGCGTTCTATTTTCAGCAATTGCCGGGACTCGGCCATGATCGCACCGATCAGGAAGGCGCCCAGCACCATGCTGTACTCCAGCTTGACCACCAGCAGGCAGAAGCCAAAACACAGGCCCAGGACGGTGATCAGCAGCATCTCGTTGCTTTCAAACTTGGCCACGTAGGCCAGCAGGCGTGGCACCAGCAAAATGCCAATCACCAGGGCCACGATCATGAACAGTGAGAGCTTGCCGACCGTGGAAAATACCTCGCCGGAGCTGACCGTGCCGCTGACGGCGATGCTCGATAACAAGGCGATGATGCCGATGCCCAGGATGTCCTCGACGATCAGCACGCCAAAGATCAGTTGGGCAAAGCGCTGGTTTTTCATCTTCAGGTCGTTGAGCGCCTTGACGATGATGGTGGTCGAGGAAATCGCCAGGATCGCACCGAGGAACAGTGAATCCATGGTGTTCCAGTCGAACCATTGGCCAATTTCATAGCCAATCCAGATCATCAGGATGATTTCCAGGAAGGCCGCGATAAACGCCGTGGCGCCGACCTTGAACAGCTTGCGTAGGCTGAACTCCAGGCCCAGGCAGAACATCAGGAAAATCACCCCCAGCTCGGCCAGGGTCTTGATGGTGTCTTCGTCGTGGATCAGGCCGAAAGGCGGGGTGTGCGGGCCGATGATAAAGCCGGCGACGATGTACCCCAGGACGACCGGCTGCTTGAAGCGATGGAACAGGATGGTCACCACCCCTGCCACGAGCATGATCACGGCCAAGTCCTGGATAAAACTGATGGCGTGCATGGCGAGGGGCTCCTTGAGGGTACTGGCACTGTCCCGAATTCCAGGCAGCCGCCACAACGGCGCGCAATATGCGGAAGGAAAAGTCTGCCTTATTCGTAAGAAATGCCCTTGAAATGGGCTTTTCAAGGGTAACACCGCGACTTGCGGCAGAAAGCCGGTGCAATATATGGAAACAGATCGCCCTGGGCGTGACGGCAAGCCCCGTCCCGGCGTCCCGTTAGGGATGGCGCTGTAATGATTCGAGCATCCGCAGAGGTGCCCCCCCCAACCAATGCCTACAACCGTGAGTGTGCTATGGAACCCGGAAACGCCCAGCTGTCGATGACGGTATTGATGACCCCTGACATGGCCAATTTCTCAGGCAATGTCCACGGCGGTACCCTGCTCAAGTACCTCGACGAAGTGGCCTACGCCTGCGCCAGCCGTTATGCCGGCCGCTATGTCGTCACACTGTCGGTGGACCAGGTGATTTTTCGTGAGCCGATCCATGTGGGCGAACTGGTGACATTTCTGGCTTCGGTCAACTACACCGGCAACACGTCGATGGAAGTGGGGATCAAGGTGGTCACCGAGAACATCCGCGAGCGCTCGGTGCGCCATACCAACAGTTGCTTCTTCACCATGGTTGCCGTCGACGACGCCCGTAAACCGGCCGCCGTGCCAGCGTTGCAGCCACAGAACAGTGAAGACAAGCGCCGGTTTATCCAGGGCAAACAGCGCCGGCAGATTCGCCAGGAGCTGGAGAAGCGCTACCAGGAAATCAAAGCCGACGCGCTGTAAAACACAATCCCCCTGTAGGGGCTGGCTTGCCAGTTCCTACAGGGGGATTTTGGGTGTTACAGACTGATCGGCGTGGCTTCAAAGCGCACGCGCGGATGGGCGATGCGGTCCTGGGCCCGTACCAATTCCAACTCGTAACTGGCGCATGCCTGGGTTTCCAGCAGCACTTCATGCACAGCCGACGCCGTGAACTCGAACGCGGCCAGCAGGCTGTCGCCCAGCAGCACCCGCGCCAGGAACAGGCCCGATGTCAGGTCGCCCACCCCCACCGGCTGGCGCGCAAATGCCAGCAGCGGCCGGCGCAGGTGCCAGCTGCCTTCGGCCGTCACCAGCAGCATTTCGAAACCGTCCGCCAGCTTGCCCGGGTAGTCCAGGTGCTTGACCAGCACCGCTTTGGGCCCACGCGCCAGCAGGGCACGCGCCATACCCAGGCAATCGAACAGCGACTGCGGTTTACGCCCGCAAAAGCTGTCCAGCTCCAGTTGGTTGGGGCACAGAAAGTCGGCCATGGCCACCGCTTCGTCCAGCAAAAAATCACTGACTTCCTGGGGTACGATGCAGCCTTTTTCCGGATGGCCCATCACTGGGTCGCACAGGTACAGGGCCCTGGGGTTGATCGCCTTGATCCGCGCCACACCGCTCAGGATCGCCCGCCCCTGGGCGGCGCTGCCCAGGTAGCCGGACAGCACCGCATCGCAGTTGCCCAGTTCGCCAATCGCCGCAATCCCCTCCACCAGCGCCGGAATTTGCTGCGGCGCCAACACTTCTCCCGCCCAGTGGCCATACTGGGTATGGTTGGAGAACTGCACGGTGTTGAGCGGCCAGACATTCACCCCCACTCGCTGCATGGGAAATACGGCGGCGCTGTTGCCGGCATGGCCGAAGACCACATGGGACTGGATCGCAAGCAGATGAGGTGTGCGTTTCATGCAGGAAACTTCCGTAAAACCGTTGAATTCTGGCCGCGCAGTATGCGACTAAAAGCATCCTGTACGACAGACCGGAGACACAGTTAAGCTGGCCTTACTTTGTTGGAGCAAATCGCATGCTGACCCTGGGAAATATCTTTGTGCTGATGCTAGTGGCGGCGGCTGCCGCCTGGGTGTGGCACAACCACGGCTTGCGCGAGCGTGCGCTGGAGAGGGTCAAACAGCATTGCGCCAAGCTCGACATCGAATTGCTCGACGGCGCCGTGGCCTTGAAACGCATCGGCTTCGTCAAGGACGCCAGCGGCCGCCGGCGTTTGGCGCGGGTCTACAACTTTGAGTTCACCGTGACCGGTGAGGCCCGCCACCCTGGCACCATCACCCAGTTTGGGGCCCACAGTGCGCAGATCGAACTGGCGCCCTACCCGTTTGAAATAAAGACCCCGCCGCCCAGCGCCGAAGTGATTGAACTGAGCCAGTGGCGTCAGGAGCACGGCAAGAGCCGTCACTGACGGCAAGCGGCCAGGGCCTTTTGCAGTTCTGCCACGTCCTTCTCTTCACTGAAGATCAGCTCGATGCGTGAGTCCCGGCGCCATTCGCTGGGCTGCCAAGTGAGCATGGTGTTATCCACAGCGTTGGCCGAAACCCAACCATCTGCGCTGTGGATAACCAATTTGGCACGGCGCCAGTCCAGGCCCTGCAACCATTGCCGCAGCAACGCGGGATCGAACTGCTGGCTCGGGTGCCAGCGCCAACCGATGCTCCAGCCGCCTTCCTGCGCCTGGTGCAGGCAAATCGGCACGCACGGATCGCTCCAGATTGCCGGGATTTGCGTCAACCCCTTGGGCACTTCAACGTTATCCACAGGCGCTCCGGCCTGTGCGCCGAACCCTGGCAGGCGGACCAATGGCAGTTGCGCCTGTCGAGTCCAGTAAACCTCGCAGGCTGGTAATGTGTTTTCGATAACGCTGCGTTGCGCGGCATCCAGCCCTTCTTCCTTGTTCAGCACCAGCAACCCGGCACTGGCCAATGCCTCGCGTTGCGCGTCGGGCAACGGTCTGCCTGCCGCCAGTGCCTGGGCATCCAGGACCAGCACACAAGGCTGGACGGCCAGCACGGTTTGCCAGGGCGCCTGGCGCAACTGCGCCAGCAATTGCGCCGGGTGCCCCAACCCTGAGGGTTCGATAAACAGGCGGTCCGGCTTGGCCTTACGCAGCAGGCGACCTAGCCCTATCTGGAATGGCGCACCATTCACACAGCACAAACAGCCACCGGCCACTTCGCCGATGGCAATACCGTCGTCATCCAGGGTCAGCAGCGCAGCATCCAGGCCAATCTGCCCGAACTCATTGATCAACACCGCCCAACGCTCATTGGCCGGGCGCTGGGTGAACAGGTGCTTGATCAAGCTGGTCTTGCCAGCCCCCAAGGGGCCGGCAATCACATGCGTGGGAATATTCTGCAGCATCGTGGACATTATTCAGGCCGTGTAGAGACGATTGATCCTACCCGGTTATGCCAGCCAATCCAGCGTCAGAATCAGCCGTCGTTCATTGGCGGCCAGCGCCGGCGAACGATGAATCAAGCCGTAGCCTTCATTGCCACGCCACTTTTCGCCTTTGAGCAGGGCGACTTCACCGCAGTGGATTTGTTCGATGCGCTCGGTGGGCTCCGCGTCCGCCTGACTCAACTGACGTCGGTCCATCACCCCTTCGCGCAACCATTGGCTGCCGATACCGGCATAGGTGGTGATCAAGCGCACGGGCACATGATCGACGTGAAAACGCGGGCACATGGCCTTGTCCAACAGCCTTAACCGCACGCCAATACGCTTGGCGCCCAGCAGGCAGGCAAAGGCGCTGACCAGCCATGCCACATCGGCGATAAACCCGTCGTAGCCCTCAAGGTCACGACAACCTGCGGCCAAGCCCTGCAAGTTGGGCTCAGCATCTTCACTGTCCAACTCAACCACCAGCGATTCTGCCAGCGGCTCGTTCAGCGAGACCAGCAACGCACCAAACTCGGCGATATGCAGCGGCAACTGACGCTGCCACAGCGCCAGGTTCACCCCGTTATCGAGGATATCGGCGAGCGCCAACGGGGTTTCACCACGGGTCTGGCGAATCACCGGGCGCAGTTGAATCACAGGGGCCAACATCAGGCGGCTGCCTCCTCATACCAAGGGCCAAAAGGATCGACCAGCAGGCGCCAACCTTCGACGCCCTGGGCCATTTCATCGTCGGTCAGCAGGCACGCGTCCAACTCCGCGCGCAGGCGCACGAAGTCGATGTTCTGCCCGATAAACACCAGTTCCTGGCGGCAATCGCCGGTGCTCAGTTGCCAGTTCTCCATGATCGCCGCGACGCTTTGCTGGTCCTCGGGCCATTGGCTCTTGGGCACAAAGCGCCACCAGCGACCAGCAAAACCATGGCGCATCAAGCCACCGGCCTGGGACCAACTGCCGGCGTCGCGATGTTTGCTGGCCAGCCAGAAAAATCCCTTGGAGCGCAGCAGCCTGCCGTTGACCCACGGGCGGTCGATAAAGTCGAAAAAACGCTGGGGATGGAATGGCCGGCGCGCCCGATAGGCCGTGGAGGCGATGCCGTATTCTTCAGTCTCCGGCACATGTTCGCCACGCAGTTCCTGCAGCCAGCCCGGCGCCTGGGCCGCGCGCTCGAAGTCAAAACGCCCGGTATTGAGGATCTCGGCCAGCGGCACTTCGCCCATGACCATGGGAATGATGCGCGCCTGGGCATTCAGGCGTTCAAGGATGGCCACCAGTTCTTCACGTTCGTGGCTGCTGATCAGGTCGATCTTGCTGATAAGGATGACGTCGGCAAACTCGATCTGCTCGATCAACAGGTCGGTGATGGAACGCTCATCATCTTCACCCAGGGTTTCGCCCCGTGACGCCAGGCTGTCGGCGGCTTGGTAGTCGAGCAGGAAGTTCATGCCGTCGACCACGGTGACCATGGTGTCCAGACGCGCAATGTCGGCCAGGCTCTGACCGTTTTCATCGCGAAAGGTGAAGGTTTCTGCCACGGGCAGCGGTTCGGAAATGCCAGTGGATTCGATCAGCAGGTAGTCGAACCGACCCTCCCTGGCGAGCTTTCCGACCTCAACGAGCAAGTCTTCGCGCAAAGTGCAGCAGATGCAGCCGTTGCTCATTTCCACCAGTTTTTCTTCGGCGCGATTGAGGCTGACGTCGCGCTGCACCGCAGCGCCATCAATGTTGATTTCGCTCATATCGTTGACGATCACCGCCACTCGCAGGTTTTCGCGGTTGCGCAGGACGTAATTGAGCAGCGTGCTTTTACCGGCGCCGAGAAAGCCGGACAGCACGGTTACGGGTAGACGGTCGGTCATCGGGTGTTCCTCATCAGGTTGGCCGGTCAAATCGCCCGTTGATGGCGTTCGCGCAGCTCTTCACGTTCTTTGGCTTCAATACACAGGGTGGCCGTGGGCCGCAGCAACAGACGCTTGAGGCCAATCGGCTCGCCTGTCTCACGGCACCAGCCGTACTCACCACGGGCGAGGTGCTCAAGGGCCTCGTCGATCTTGTCCAGCAGCTTCTTTTCCCGCTCCAGCAGACGCAGTTGCCATTGGCGCTGTTCTTCGGCGCTACCGATATCGGCGGGATCGCTATGGGGTTCCTGCTCGCGCAGCACGATGAACTCGGCTTCGATGCGCGCTTGCAGGTCATAGCGCTGAGCCAACAACAGCTCGCGGAAAAAGGCCTGCTGGGCCTCATTCATATAATCAGCAGGTGGTTGAGCGAGCAGGTCTTGTTCAGTCATCAGGTCGGTTCACGGGTCAGGCTGTATTTTGATGTTATAGTATAACAATGCAAATAAGCTAATCCCCTCTTGCCCGTCACGACGAAGGGCGCAATCCTTGAACGCCTCCAGGCCCCGAGAAACGCGATGAAATCCCTGTTATGCGGTGTGTTGCTGCTGGTAGCGACCCAGGCCGGCGCCCAAGTAGCCAGCCCCCTGGCCACGTGCACCCGCAGCGCCACCCTGCTGGCCTGTGTCGATTCCCAGGGCAATGCCTACAGTGTCGCGACCGCAGGCAACACCACGTATTTGCGCGGATTCGAGGTGATCGGCAAGCGTTACTGGGCGCAGACCAATAGCCGCTACGGCCAATTGACGTTCTTTACCGGTCTGGCCTCAGACGGTGAGGCGTGGGTCGGCTACACACGGCGTGTGGGCTGGACCACGATCAACCGGTTCTCCAGTTCCGGAGGCTCCAGCGCCAAGTTCACCTGCAGCCGTATCAGCGGGTGCTAGAGCGGTCGTAGAAAAATCATCGTCGATCTAATTGTTATACTATAACATGTCAGATTATCTCCAACGATGGACCTGCTCATGAATGCGCTGACTCTGCCCGATATCGCCGCGCAGGCTTCTCGCCAAGCCTTGCCCCTCGACTGGGTGGGTATGTGCGGCATTGCTCTTCCCATCCTGATCGACGGCCAACGTTTGAGTGCCAAGGCCGATGCCGGCGTGAGCCTGGATGACGGCGAGGCGCGGGGCATTCATATGTCGCGCCTGTACCTGGCGTTGGAAATGCTCGAGCAACAAGACCTGCAACCGGCGCTGCTGCGTCAGGTGTTGCAGCGATTTCTCGATAGCCATGAAGGGTTATCGAGCAGCGCCTACCTGCGGATTCACACCGATTTGCTGCTCAAACGCCCGGCGTTGGTCAGCCCGCTATCGGGCTGGAAGACTTACCCGGTGACCATCGAAGCGCGTCTGGAAAAACAGATGTTCCACGTGGAACTAAAAATTGACGTGACCTACTCTTCCACCTGCCCATGCTCTGCGGCCCTCGCCAGGCAGTTGATTCAACAGCAATTTGTTGATCACTTCGGCAACAAGTCGTTGCAACACGAAGATGTACTGGCCTGGCTTGGCAGCGCCAATGGCATCGTCGCCACGCCCCATAGCCAACGCAGCAGTGCGCTGTTGCAGGTCCATCTGCAACCCGACGTCCAAGTCTTGCCCCTGACAGCCTTGATCGACCAGGCCGAAGCAGCCCTCGGCACCGCCGTACAAACCGCTGTAAAGCGCGCCGATGAACAGGCGTTCGCCCTCGCCAACGGCCAGAACCTCATGTTTTGCGAAGACGCCGCGCGCCGCCTGAACCTGGCACTGAAACGCTCGGATGCGGTGCAAGCCATTCAACTCAAAGTCATCCACGCCGAAAGCCTGCACGCCCATGACGCCGTGGCCGAAAGCCATTGGACGAGAGGCACCTCGGGCACCCCATGAAACTGACGATGCTCGACCTGGAAGCGGCAGCCGTGGGTAGCCGTTTTCCCCTGGCCCCCGTATTGGATGCCCTGCCGTGGAACAGTGACGGCCTGATCGCCGCCATCGCCCAGCAACACGGCAGCGGCGCAGTGTTGATGCTGGCCTGGATGAACCGCCAGGCCCTCGACGAGACCCTCGCCAGCGGCCAGGTCTGCTACTGGTCACGCTCGCGCCAGCAGTTGTGGCGCAAAGGCGAAAGCTCTGGCCACCAGCAGCAGTTGATCGAAGCACGCCTGGATTGCGACGGCGATGCCGTGTTGCTGATCGTCGACCAACAAGGTCCTGCCTGTCACACCGGCCGACCCACCTGTTTTTACAACGCTATCGAAAACGATCAACTGCACATCATCACCGCGCCTCTCAAGGAACCTAAAGCATGATCCGCAAGAATCCTTCCGGCGATCTGCCGGTCATTGCCGAGTCGGCCTACGTCGATAAAACCGCGATCATCTGCGGCAAGGTGATCATCGGCGAGAACGTATTTGTCGGCCCCTATGCGGTGATCCGCGCCGACGAAGTCGACGCCACCGGCGACATGGACCCGATCACCATCGGCGCCAATTCCAATATCCAGGACGGCGTGGTGATCCACTCCAAATCCGGTGCGGCGGTGACTATCGGCGAGTTCAGCTCCATCGCCCATCGCTCGATTGTCCACGGCCCCTGCACTGTCGGCGACCGGGTGTTTATCGGCTTCAACAGTGTGCTGTTCAACTGTGTGGTCGGTGATGGCTGCGTGGTGCGGCATAACTCGGTGGTCGATGGCCGCGACTTGCCCGCCGCGTTCTATGTGCCGTCCACCACGCGCATCGGCCCCAACACCGACCTGTCGCAGTTCCCGCCCGTGAGCGTCAGCGCATCGGAGTTTTCCGAAGACGTGGCGCGTACCAATGTCGACCTGGTGCGCGGCTACAAAGCCCTGCAAAACGAGTTCTAAACATGAGCCGCTTGCTGATCCGCAACGCCCGCCTGGTGAATGAAGGCCAGGAATTCGATGCCGACGTGCTGGTCGCCAACGGCCGTATCGAAAAAATCGCCGGCAGCATCCAGGGGCAAACGGCCGAGATTGAGATTGATGCCCAAGGCCAATGGCTGCTGCCGGGCATGATCGACGACCAAGTGCATTTCCGCGAACCTGGCGCGCCGGACAAAGGCAGTTTTTACAGCGAGTCCCGCGCCGCAGTGGCCGGGGGCATTACCAGTTTCATGGATATGCCCAACACCCAGCCCGCGACCTTGACCCTGGAAGCTCTGGCCGACAAAAAACGCCGCGCCGCACTGCACTCGGTAGCCAATTACGGGTTTCACTTTGGTGTCAGCAACGACAACCTCGACACCGTGGCTGCCCTTGATCCGCGGCAGGTCGCCGGGGTCAAAGTGTTTATGGGCGCCTCCACCGGCAATATGCTGGTGGATGATCCACGCGTCCTGGAGCGTTTATTTGCAGAGGTGCCGACCATTCTCCTCGCCCATTGCGAGCACACGCCGAGCATCCAGGCCAATGAACAACGCTTGCGAAACCGGTTTGGCGAGGCGATCCCCGCCGTCGCCCACCCGCTGATTCGCGACGCCGAAGCCTGCTATCGCTCCTCATCCCTGGCCGTGGAGCTGGCGCGCCGCCACGGCACGCGCTTGCATGTGCTGCACCTGACCAGCGCCCGGGAACTGTCGTTATTTGAAGATAAACCGCTGGCAGAAAAACGCATCACGGCAGAAGTGTGCGTGCACCACTTGCTGTTCGACGACCGCGACTACGCCCGCCTCGGCCACCAGATCAAATGCAACCCGGCGATCAAAACCCGGGCCGACCGCAATGCCCTGCGCCTGGCACTGCTGAGCAATCGCCTGGATGTGATCGGCACCGACCACGCACCTCATACTTGGGAGCAAAAACAGCGGCCATACCGCGAGGCACCAGCGGGGTTACCCCTGGTGCAACATGCGCTACCGGCGTTGATGGCGGACGGCCTGTTGCCCCTGACCACATTGGTAGCGAAAACCAGTCATCGCGTTGCCGACCTGTTCGCCATTCCCGACCGGGGGTACCTGCGCGAGGGCTACTGGGCCGACCTGGTGCTGATCAAACCCGAGCCCGAAGGCAAACCGGTGAGCAGCCAACCGATCCTCGCCCGCTGCGGCTGGACACCCTTTGCCGAGCGCAGCTTTCGCCATAGCGTCAGCACTACTCTGGTGTCAGGCCATGTGGCCTGGCACCAGGGGCAGGTGATCGACAGTTGCCAGGGGCTGCCCCTGCATTTTCTGCGCTAAAACCCAGGAGCCGTTCAGGCCCGGGGTTTGACCGTGCCACAGTCGTTGCCCAGCCACTGTGCATGGGTGTCGAGGCTGCCGTTCTGCTGCACGCCAGTGGCATTGAAAGTACCGTTGACCGTGGTGGTGAACGCCTTCTGGCTCTGGAACGTGGCCACGCCAGTGCCCTGGGCTTTCGGGCAACTGAAGCGGAATTTCCACTGGTTGCCGGTCTTGTCTGTGACCTCTTGCTTGCAACCCGATTGCGGGTCGGTCAGCGGGATGGAATCAGAGGCCACCTGGGCCGGGGTCAGGCAGACCTGCACGCCCTTGCCAGCCATGGTGATGCCTTGTTTTTCCAGCATTGCGCGTTGTTCCGGGGTCATCTGTTGCTTCAGTTGACCGAGGATCAACGACAAGTCCGGCAGATTCTGGTTATCGACTTTCATATTGCTGGTGGTCAATTCCCACAAGCCCGGCGCCAACATCTGCGCCTGCGCTGCCACCGGCAGCGTCAAACCAACAACCATGGCCAAACCAAGCAGACGAGCATTCATCGGGTAACTCCTGGGTAATTGTCGGCGTTAGACGTCGTAAAGTGGTCGGCGTTGCATGCTCAATAAAATAGCGACAATCGCCGCCGAACATGGTCTGTTACGCATTGGATTGTCAGGAGTACCGTTGCCCATGGATTTCTTCGGCCCGCACTTGCTTGGCTACTTCATCGCAACCCTGCATTTTCTCGGCTCGCTGGCTGCCCTGCACGCGGTGCTCACCGTGCGTACCGCCCAAGGCTCAATCGCCTGGGCACTGTCGCTGATGTTCATGCCGTACCTGACGCTGATCCCCTACCTGATCTTTGGCCGCAGCAGCTTCGACGCCTATATCCAGGCGCGGCGCCAGGCCAACCAGGAAATGCACAAGGCAATCACTGAGTTGAACTGGCGCCCTTGGGTCGAAGAAGCCCTGGCTGCGCGTAACTCCCTGGCCTACGCCTCCCTGCGCGCCATGCCCAAGCTGGGACGCATGCCGTGTCTGGCGAACAACCAGGTGCGTTTGCTGGTCAATGGCGATGCCACCTTCAGCGCCATCTTCGACGCCATCCGCGCCGCCAAGACTGCCGTGTTGGTGCAGTTCTTCATCATTCATGACGATGAACTGGGGCGCCAATTGCATGCACTGCTCAGGGCCAAGGCCGCCGAAGGTGTAGCCATCTACGTGCTGTATGACCGCATCGGCAGCCACTCCCTGCCCCACCGCTATGTGCAATCGCTACGCGATGCCGGGGTGCAGATCAAGGCGTTTGCCACCCGCAGCGGCTGGCTCAATCGCTTTCAGGTGAATTTCCGCAACCACCGCAAGATTGTCGTGGTCGATGGCCTGACCGGTTTTGTCGGCGGGCATAACGTCGGCGACGAATACATGGGCAAGAAGCCGCCGCTCGCCCCCTGGCGCGACACCCATGTGCAAGTCAGCGGCCCCGTGGTGGCGTGCCTGCAAGAATCGTTTGCCGAAGACTGGTTCTGGGCCGCGCGCGAACTGCCGCCGCTGATCCTGCCCGATACCTATGCCGATGACGGCGTGCTCTGCCAATTGCTGGCCAGCGGTCCGGCGGACCCGTATGAAACCTGTTCGCTGTTTTTCGTCGAAGCCATTCATGCGGCGACTGAGCGGGTGTGGATCACCAGCCCGTATTTCATCCCCGATGAGGCGGTATTCGCCGCGCTGCGCCTGGCGGTGTTGCGTGGCGTGGACGTGCGCTTGCTGCTGCCGTCACGCCCCGACCATCGCATTGTGTATGCCGCCTCCAGCCTGTACGCGATTGAAGCGGTGCGCGCCGGGGTCCGGGTGTTCCGCTACAAACCGGGTTTTTTGCATCAGAAAGTGGTGCTGGTAGATCGGGAAATCAGCGCCATCGGCAGTGCGAACCTGGACAACCGTTCGTTCCGCCTCAACTTCGAAGTGATGTTGCTGACAGTCGACGAAGCCTTCGCCAGCGAGGTGGAACACATGCTGCTGGATGACTTCGCCCAGGCCCACGAAACCAGCCAGGAAGAAAGCCAGCAGACCCGCCGCCTGCAGCAACTGGGCATGCGCGTGGCGCGGCTGATTTCCCCTATCTTATAAATTGCGCCGGACAGAAGGTGGGAGCTGGCTTGCCAGCTCCCACACTCAGCCATCGGTTGGCTCAGCGGTAGAGATCTTCCCGCGTCCACGGCAACTCATGGCTGCCATCGGCATGGGGCTTGACCGCCAGGATCTGGTGCAGGTTGATCCACCCACGCGCAAACGCATAGGCGCAACCCGCCAGGTACAGGCGCCAGATACGCAGTGCCTGGGCCGGGACCATTTTTGCCGCCGCCTCCAGGTTGTCTTCCAGGCGTTCGCTCCAGTGGTCGAGGGTGCGTGCGTAATGCAGGCGCAGGCTTTCCACGTCGACCACTTCCAGGCCGACTTCGCTGATTTCGGCGCTGATCATCACCAGGTGCGGCAGCTCACCATTGGGGAACACGTAACGCTCGATAAACTCGCCGGCACCGCGCCCCACCGGGCGGCCATCGGTATGTTTGGCGGTGATGCCATGGTTGAGCACCAGCCCCCCTTCACGCACGGCGCCGAACAGGGTCTGGCAGTACTGCGCCAGGTTGGCGTGGCCGACGTGCTCGAACATGCCGACGCTGACGACTTTGTCGAACCGCCCGTCCTGGGGCAGGTCACGGTAGTCGAGCAATTTCAACTCAACCAGGTCTTCCAGGCCCTCAGCGATTACCCGCTCCTTGGCCAGTGCCAATTGTTCCTTGCTCAGGGTGATGCCGAACACCTTGACCCCGAACTCGCGGGCCGCATACCGCGCCAACCCGCCCCAGCCACAACCGACATCCAGCAGGTACTCCCCAGGCTGCAGGCGTAGCTTGCGGCACAGGTGGCGGAATTTGTCTTGTTGGGCTTGGTCGAGGGATTCGCTGCCGGTCTCGAAGTAACCGCAGGAATAGGCCATGTCGCGGTCCAGCCAGAGCTGGTAGAACTCGTTCGACAGGTCATAGTGGTAGGAAATCGCGGCCGCATCCGTAGCCTTGTCGTGAATCGAACGCACCGGGCCGGCGTGCTCGTCCTCCTCGAGCAGGGCGTGGCTCAATTCGTCACACACCCGGATTACATCGCTGATCGAGCCTTCCAGCTCCAGCTTGCCTTCAACGAAAGCAGCGCCCAGGGAATCGAGCGTGGGGTGGGTCAGTTGCGTCACCATCACCGGATCCTTGACCACGATGGTAACGCTGGGCTCCGGGCCCAGGTTGAATTCATGGCCATCCCAGAGTCGCAGACGCAGCGGTAGCTGAAGATTCTGTAAGGCCGGTGGAAGTTGCGCGAGCATGAGTAGTCCCCCCTTGTTTCAGACGTCCGAAATGAGGGTAGACCATCCACAAAAAGTAGCAGGCTATCGGTTCGATAACGCCCTTTTATGGTGCCCGACGTTGCAGCAAACCGTCCTCAACCCACTGTTTCAACCACGTGACAGCTTGCAGCGGCGCGCCCTCTTGATAAGTGACTGCCAATTCCGCGCACAGTTCTGAAAAACTCCACCCGCTGTCGGCCATCCCGGCCAGGGCGTACGCCTCGGCAGGCTCCAGGCTCCGGTAACGGCACACCTGTTGGTGACGCCAGATCAGGCACACCTCGGCCAGCGGCAACGCCTGGCTACCGGGAAACCCAGCCTGCGCCTTGACCGCACGCCAGATCTGCAGGCTGTTGAAGCGACACAGCACTTGCTGCACCGCCGGCGTCCACTCAACCTGCAATAACGGCCAGGCCTCGGGCGCCAGCCGGGCCATGTCTTCAAGAGTCAGGGGTTGGCCCGCAGGCGCATCAAACGCCAGGGTAAAGGCCCATTCCAGGCGCGCCAGCTCCACCAGGGGGGCGGCTTGTTCGGCGACCAGATGCTCGTCGATAAAGTCTGCAAACCGTTGCCCCAGCCAGCGCAGGCTGAAATGCGTGGATGGATAGCACTGCACATAGGCCACCACCAGCCCGGCAAACTCGTCGTCCCCCAGCCAATGCCACACCGCCGGGAAATCCCCCTGCATCACTTCCAGCAAACGGGCCCGATAGGCGTTGTGGTAGATCGCCAGGCCGGTGTCGACATCCAGTGTCGGGCCACCGATCAAGGTGCCGGCAAAGCCAGTGTCGTCGGCGTCTGCCAATAAATGCCGTTCAAACGCCAGTTGCCAGTCGGTCAGGCGCATAGCGACCTCCGGGCCAAGGCATCCGCCCCCAACTCACGGGCCTTGCCCAACTCGTCGAGCAGCTCGGCAAACGGCGGGAAATGGTCATCGCGCTCCAGCAACGTCGCCACTGGCCCCAGGTGTTCCAGTGTCTGTTGAAACAGCTGCCACACCGGATCACACACCGGATGGTCATGGGTATCGACCACGTAGTCGCCGTAGTCCATATGCCCGGCCAAATGCAGTTGGCGGATGCTCTGCGGCGGCAGGTTGCGGATAAAGGTCCAGGCGTCGAAGCCATGGTTGCGCGAACTGACATACACGTTGTTGACGTCCAACAGCAGCTCGCAACCGCTGAGGTGGCTCAAGGCGCTGAGAAATTCCCACTCGGTGAATTCATCGGCCTTGGATCGCACATAGCTGGAGACATTTTCCAATACCAGCGGCCGCTCCAGCACCGCCTGTACCTGCCGCACACGGGTGGCGACGTGGTAGAGACTTTCTTCGGTGTAGGGCAGCGGCAACAAGTCATGCAGTTGATGGGCGTTGCCCCGGCTCCAGCACAGGTGATCGGAGACCCATGCCGGCTTGACCCGGTCGGCCAATTGCTTGAGTTGCTTGAGGTAGTCCCTATCGAGGGCATGGGGGCCGCCAATGGACAGGGACACCCCATGCATCACCAGCGGATAACGCTCGGCGATGGCGTCCAGGTAGTACAGGGCCTTGCCGCCCTGGACCAGATAATTCTCGGAGACGATTTCGAACCAGTCCACCTCCGGCGACTGCTCGATGATGTGTTGATAGTAATGACTGCGTAGCCCCAGGCCGTAGCCCAGGCAAGGAACCGATACCGACATGACGAACTCCTGGAAAGTGTCCGCAGCGACGTGCACACCGCTGCGGGATCACGTATTCGCGGTTACTCGCCGACTTTGCCGCCAGCCGCATCGCAAGCGGCCTTGGTCATTGCCTTGAAGCCATGGCCCTTGCAGACAGCCTGGCCTTTGCAGGCGTTTTCAGCGGTCTTGCAGTCGTTCATGCCTTTGCAGGAGGTCACGCCGTAGCAATGCACGTTCGCCTCATCGGCGGCCTGCGCCTGGGTCGCGACACCGGCAAACATCGTGGCGGCAGCAATGGCCAGGGCAGCACCGGAAACAGCGTTCTTGAAGTTCATTGTGGTATTCCTCATGGGTCTGTAGGGGGTCGGCTGAACGGTTTGTCCAGTCCCGACACAGCACTAGAGTGAGGTGCCGCAGGGGCGTTACAGCGCCGTGAAAATTTTCCTGATTTCCTGAACCGTTGTAGGAGCCATCACTAGTGCGCACCGCGATTTATCGTCACACTCACAGCAGATTTTTCGTGGGATCACGGACAAGGAAGCGTCACCCTCATGATTTCGATCTATCAGCTCAAACCGCGTTTTCAAAACCTGCTGCGGCCCCTGGTGCAGCGCCTGTATGACAACGGCACCACCGCCAACCAGATCACCGTGCTGGCCGGGATCGTGTCGTTGCTCGTCGGCCTGCTGATCGCGGGGTTCGCCCAGCACGCCTGGGTGTTCGTACTGATCCCGCTGTGGATGATCCTGCGCATGGCCCTCAATGCCATCGACGGCATGCTCGCCCGGGAATTCGGCCAGCAATCACGCCTGGGCGCCTACCTCAATGAACTGTGCGACGTGATCGCCGACAGCGCGCTGATCCTGCCATTTGCCCTGCTCCCCGGGGTCAGCCTGGCGCCGGTGTTGCTGGTGACGCTGCTGGCGGTGTTCAGCGAATACGCCGGCGTACTCGGGCCGATGGTCGGTGCCTCGCGCCGCTACGACGGGCCCATGGGCAAGAGTGATCGGGCGTTTGTCCTTGGCGTACTCGCCACCGGCGTGGCCCTGGGCTGGCTCGGCGCCGGCTGGGTCGACGGGGTGATGTGGCTGGTGGCGGCATTGCTCGCCTACACCCTGGTCAACCGTGTGCGCCAGGGCCTCAAAGAACAATCCGACATCTCTCCGACGGCATAAGGATCTTGCGATGCGCGAACAGCAACAGCACACCTTCAGTACCCATGACGGCGTAGAGCTTTTCTATCGGCATTGGCCCGCGACCAGTGCCACCGGGCCTGAGCCACGCCAGGCGATCCTGCTGTTCCATCGTGGCCACGAGCATTCCGGGCGCATTGCGCACCTGGTGGACGAGTTGGACCTGCCACAGTTCGATTTCTTCGCCTGGGACGCCCGTGGCCATGGCCAGTCCCCCGGCGAGCGTGGCGACAGCCCGAGCTTTGCCACCAGCGCGCGGGACGTGCAGACCTTCTGCGACCATATCGGCGCCACCTATGGCATCGCGCCAGAAAACCTTGCAGTGATCGCCCAGAGCGTAGGCGCAGTGATTGCCGCCACCTGGGTCCACGACTACGCCCCGAATATCAGGGCCCTGGTGCTCGCCTCCCCGGCGTTCAAGGTCAAGCTCTACGTGCCCTTCGCTCGCCCGGGCCTGGCGCTGATGCGGCGCTTTCGCGGCAATTTTTTCGTCAACAGCTACGTCAAGGCCAAGTTCCTCAGCCATGACCCCGAGCGTGTCGCGTCCTATGACACAGACCCACTGATCACCAAGGCGATCTCGGTAAATGTGCTGTTGGGCCTGTACGAAGCGGCCGACCGCGTGGTCGCCGATGCCCAGGCGATCCAGGTGCCGACCCAACTGCTGATCTCCGGCTCGGACTTTGTGGTGCACCGCAAACCCCAGCAACAGTTCTTCGAGCGGCTTGGCAGCCTGAAAAAGGAACTGCACATCCTGCCCGGCTTTTTCCACGACACCCTCGGCGAACGTGACCGCGCCGTGGCACTGGCCAGCGCCAGGCGTTTTATCCTGCAAAACTTCGCGCACCCGCTGGACCGCGCCAGCCTGCTGGACGCCGACAAAATCGGCGCGACCTGCGCCGAATCCGAATCCCTCGCCGCGCCGCTGCCGCACAACTCCCTGCGCGACCTGTACTGGCGCATGACCCGCGCCAGCATGGGCCTGGGCCGCAAGCTGTCCGAGGGCGTGAAGCTGGGCTTCGACACCGGCTTCGACTCGGGCAGTACCCTGGACTACGTGTACCGCAATACCCCCACCGGCAAGGGCGCGCTGGGGCGGATGATTGATACCAACTACCTGAACTCCATCGGCTGGCGCGGGATTCGCCAGCGCAAACTGCATGTTGAAGAGTTGTTGCGCCTGGCCATGGCCAAGCTGCGCGACGACGGGCGCGAAGTGCGTATCGTCGACATTGCCGCAGGGCATGGTCGGTACATTCTGGAAGCCTTGCAGGGCGTTTCGCCGCTGCCTGAGTCAATCCTGTTGCGCGACTACAGCGATATCAACGTGCGCGACGGTGGCGCGCTGATCCGCGAGAAAGGCCTGGGGGAGATTGCGCAGTTCGTCAAAGGCGATGCCTTTGACCGGGCCGACCTCGCCGCACTGGCGCCCACGCCGACACTGGCAGTGGTGTCCGGGCTGTACGAACTGTTTGCCGATAACGCCATGGTCGGTGGTTCCCTGGCAGGGCTGGCCGAAGCCGTGGAGCCCGGCGGATACCTGGTGTACACCGGCCAACCGTGGCACCCGCAACTGGAACTGATCGCCCGCGCCCTGACCAGCCATCGCCAGGGCCAGGCCTGGGTGATGCGCCGTCGCAGCCAGGCGGAAATGGATCAACTGGTGGAAGCCGCGGGCTTTCGCAAGATCACCCAGCGTGTGGATGAGTGGGGCATCTTCAGCGTGTCGCTGGCGCAGAAGATCTGACCATGCGCGAACCAGGTCTCTTCAAACCAGCCCTGCTCTGGCTGCTGCTGTTGGCGCCGCTGTTTTTCAGCACCTACGGCTTAGCCACCTGGGTCACCAGCCAGCGCAGCGACGTGGGCACCCTGGTATTCGGCTGGGAAACCCATATGCCGTTCTGGGCCTGGACCATCGTGCCCTACTGGTCGATCGACCTGCTCTACGGCTTCTCCCTGCTGCTGCCTAACAGCCGCCATGAGCTCAAGCAACATGCCCTGCGTCTGCTCAGTGCGCAGGTGATTGCCGTGAGCTGCTTCCTGCTATGGCCGCTGCGCTTCACCTTTGAGCGCCCGGAAATGGACGGCGTGTTCGGCTGGCTGTTTGCGGTACTGGCCGGGTTCGACAAACCGTTCAACCAGGCACCCTCGCTGCATATCGCTTTGCTGGTGATCCTGTGGGTGATGTACCAGCGGCATAGCCAAGGCCTGTGGCGCTGGCTGGTGCATGGCTGGTTCGCGCTGATTGGCATTTCGGTGCTGACCACTTACCAACACCACTTTATAGACTTACCCACAGGCGCCCTGGCCGGCTGGCTGTGTGTGTGGCTATGGCCGGTGGATCAACCCAGCCCACTGTTGCATGCGCGGCCGGCCAAAGACCCGAAACGTTGGCGCCTGGGGTTGCGCTACGCCATGGGCGCCCTGGTGCTGACGATAGTGGCCTTTACCGGGGGCGGTGCCTGGCTATGGCTGCTGTGGCCTGCCGTCGCGGTGTTGCTGGTGGCGCTCAACTACTGGCTGCTGGGCGCCGCAGGCTTTCAGAAACGCGCAGATGGCCGCCTCAGCCCGGCAGCACGCTGGCTGTATGCGCCTTATCTCGCGGCGGCGTGGCTCAATTCGCGGCTGTGGACGCGCAAGCATCCGCAGCCTGACCGGGTTGTGGATAACGTATGGTTGGGGCGAATTCCGACGCCAGCGCAGCTGAGTTCTTTCAATGCGGTGGTCGATCTGTGTGCCGAACTGCCTGTTTATCCACAGGGCCGCGCTTACCATGCCCTGCCCGTCCTCGACCTGACCGCACCCACACCGGCACAGTGCCTGGAGGCGGCCCAAGCCATCGAGCGCTTGCGCGAGCACGGCCCGTTGCTGGTGTGCTGTGCCCTCGGCTATTCCCGCAGCGCCAGCGCCGTGGCGGCCTGGCTGCTGCACAGCGGACGGGCGGCCACGGTGGACGAGGCACTGGCTATTATTCGTACAGCACGATCGGATGTGGTCCTGCATGCCGATCACCGCCAAGCCTTGGGAGCACTGCCCTATGCCCGCTGATATGCAACTCCAGGTAGTCGCCAGCCTGCTGCGCCGCGGCCGTTCGCTGGATCAGTTATCCACAGGCCTGACCCTGCTCGGGGTACTGTTTGGCCTGGCGCAATTGTTGATGGTCAGTATCACGCCGATCTGCCTGTTGCTCAGCCTGTGGATGATTGTCCTCGGGCTGCTGCAAAAGTACTGGGCGCTACGGGTGGCCTTCGACGCCGACCTGTTTGCGCTGATGGCCAAGGACATAGAACGCACCGGCGAGCTGGACCAGACTCTGCAAACCCTGGGCCTGCAACCCGCCAACCGCGCAAGCCGGCCCTGGACCGAACGCCGGCGTGGCGCCCTCAAATTGCTGCGCAAACAGGCCTACCTGCTGGGCGCGCAAGTGTTACTGACATTGGCCGTCATCCTGGCCAGCCCGTGGCTGCCCTTCGCCGGATAAGGAATCCTTATGTTCGAACCCCTGGTCGCGACCCTGATTACCTCCATGGCCCGCACAGTGACCGGCGCCCGCAGCCTGTGGCTGGGCTGCGCCCCAGAACCCGTGCAGCGCATCTACTTTGCCAACCACAGCAGCCACGGCGACTTCGTGCTGCTGTGGGCGTCGTTGCCGCAGAACCTGCGCAAGGCCACGCGCCCGGTGGCCGGCACCGACTACTGGAACAAGAGCGCACTGCGCCGCTACATCATCAACCGGGTATTCAACGGCGTGCTGATCGACCGCGAACGCAAAGACCCTGTGGATAACCCGTTGCAACCGATGCTCGAAGCCCTGGAGCACGGCGATTCGCTGATCATTTTCCCCGAAGGCACGCGCAACCTGGAGGATGGCCTGCTGCCCTTCAAGAGCGGCCTGTATCACCTGGCAAAAAGTTACCCACAGGCGCAACTGATCCCCGTGTGGATCGCCAACCTCAACCGCGTGATGCCCAAGGGCCGTGTGCTGCCGCTGCCGCTGTTGTGCACCACCAGCTTTGGCGCACCGCTGCAGCTTGCAGACGGTGAAGACAAGGCCCTGTTTCTTGCCCGCAGCCGCGACGCCCTGCTCGCCCTCGCCCCGGAGCATTCCTGACATGGATAGCCAAACCCTGATGTTGTTCGGCGGCATCGGCATGATCCTGGTGCTCGCCTCGCTGATCGGCCTGATCCTCAAGCTGCGCACCCGTGGCACACCCAATGCGGTGATCGACAACCTCAACGCCCGCATCAATGCCTGGTGGGTGATGGTGGTGGTGATCGGCGTCGCCTTCTGGCTCGGCACCGGTGCGGTAATCCTGCTGTTCTACGCCGTGTCGTTCTACGCCCTGCGCGAATTCCTCACCCTCACGCCCACCCGCCGCAGCGACTACCCCGCACTGGTCGCCGCGTTCTACCTGGCGCTGCCCCTGCAATACCTGCTGATCTACTTTGACTGGTACGGCCTGTTCTCGATCTTTATTCCGGTCTACGTGTTCCTCCTGCTGCCCATCCTTGCCTCGCTGGGCGGCGACAGCACGCACTTCCTGGAGCGCGCATCGAAAGTACAGTGGGGGCTGATGATCGCGGTGTTCTGCGTCTCCTTCGTACCCGCCCTGCTGACCCTCGACATCGTCGGCTACGAGGGCCGCAACCTGCTGCTGATCGCCTACCTGGTGATCGTGGTGCAGCTCTCGGACGTGTTGCAGTACGTGTGCGGCAAACTGTTCGGCAAACACAAAATCGCGCCCAACCTGTCACCGTCGAAGACCGTGGAAGGCTTTGTCGGCGGGATCCTGCTGTCCTCCCTGATCGGCGCCGCACTGTGGTGGACCACCCCGTTCAACCCCTGGCAGTCATTCCTGATTGCGCTGCTGATCAACCTGCTGGGCTTTGCCGGCGGGATTGTGATGTCGGCGATCAAGCGCGACCGAGGGGTGAAGGACTGGGGGCATATGATCGAAGGACACGGCGGGATGCTGGATCGGTTGGATTCGGTGTGTTTTGCGGCGCCGATTTTCTTTCATTTGGTGCGGTATTGGTGGACCTGAGTCACACCGATCCAAAGGCTAACGACGCTCCCAAAGAGAGCTAAAACTGTCGCGAAGAGTGCCCGTATTTCGGGGCCTACCGCGTCGTATAGAGGAACCGCAAAACAGCTGCACCCAGTAATCACACGACATCCACGTACATTTGATGGAACCGCTTGCGGCGAGCCTCTGGGTCGGACCAAGGAGCAGGGTTCGGCATTACCCGCGTTATGTCTTAACATGGTCGGTTGCCCAAAGAGCCGTCATGGCCAAAGCCATGACGGGCTTCCATCCTTTACAAGTAAGTGTGATGAAGATGAACAAGCCTTTCATTTCGCTGTGCCCTGAAATTACTCGGGCGCACGCGCTGACGCTGATGGATTGGTTGGAGGATGAACGCGTCACCTGCTATCTGAGCGATTCGCGTCATGTCTCCCGCTCCATCGAGCAAGTCATCGATCGGACTCAATCGCCGATCCTGACCCATCTATTCAACCAGGGCGGCCGATTCTTCATGGCCTATGACCGACATGACGCCCCGGTGGGCTTTGTCCGTCTGATCAAGACCGGCTCAGATTGCGAGATAGTCCTGGTCATCGGAGACAGCGATAAATGGGGCCAGAACCTTGGCGCCCGCACGATTCGCGAAGGCATGAAACTGGCCTTCCTCGACATGCGGGCCAAGAAGCTCATCGCCAAGATCCACCCGGACAACGCGCGCTCGCTGAACGCCTTTCTACGCAGCGGCTTTCTGCTTGAAGGCGAAACGCCGACATTGAAGTCATTTTCCATGACGGCGGGGCGCTATCTCCAGTTCTTGCGCGAAGGTGCCGCTGGCGACGCCACCAGGATCTACATTACGGAAATCGACAAGGCCAGGCTCGAAAGCCTAATCGCGCTCGAGCAAGGCCCGACCGTTGTTGAACTCGAACATGAGCTTGAACGAGCCATTGTCGTCAAGCCGCAGCAGGTGGCGTGCAATGTCGTCACGATGAACTCTAGAGCCTTGCTGCAACTGGACGAAGAAGAGATCGAAGTGGCCTTGGTCTACCCTGAAGACGCGGACAGCACCGCAGGGAAGCACTCCGTGTATTCCGACATCGGCGCCGCCATCCTGGGCTATCAGGAGGGGGACGCCATCGACTGGCGAATTTCTGATCGGACCCGTCGGATTGAAATCAGGAAAGTGCTTTACCAGCCCGAGGCGGCGGGCCACTTCCACCTGTAATTGCACCTTTTGCTAGGAGCTGTAAGGAGAGAAGGACGTCGTTTGGAGCCCCGAGGGGCCCCAAGCGGGACAGTTTTCAATCCTGAAACCATGCCCTTGAAATTAGAGAATTCAAACTGTCGCAGGAGGCCCTCGTTTTTTGCGGCCTGTGGGGAAGCGCAGATGAGGCGCGGGAAGAAATTCGCAAGTCAGTAGCTGCGTATACCCCCAACCAGGTTTCACTCCAGATTGAATTCATCAGCCGGGAGTAGGAACTGAGGAGCACGTGATTTGCTTCTCAGTCGCTCGGAACATCAAATGTCGAGGGAACCACACGCATGGAAAAGTCGATGGCTTATGTTGCGCACGACTCAACTCAATCAAAGCCTTTCCAGAACATCCACCTTGGATCACCCACTTATGGGGTCGCGCTATCAAGCATTTGACGATCTCCTATTTGACTAAGGTGATTGGTATATCTGAGAGCTGAATCACCTTTGCCGCAACAGAGCCCAGAAAAATCCCTGCAAGAAAGCCGTTGCCATGTGAGCCTAGGATGATGCTGTCACATCCTAAAGAGTGGGAGCACCCCACGATTTGGCTTGCTGCATCGCCTTGTAGGGTATGAAGTGTAAATGCAATCCCTTCCTGCTTCAGAAGCACCCCAGCGTTTTGTGAGTCCTCAGCACTTTTATCACCGTAGTAACGATCAATCTCATCCGCACTCATGTCGTGTGCAATTCGCGTTGGTAAAAGTGGCTGCACATTCAGCAGATGCACCTCAACACTTCCGCCCAGCAATCCGCCCTCTTGGATCAACCCAATAAGGTAACGCACCGCGCGCTCCGAATGCTCGGAACCATCGACAGCTACAAGTATTTTATGCATTTTCTAAATCCTCTTTCAGTGGCATGAAGATGCTTGTCGTTTGGGGATTGCCAGCTTGCAATCAGTTCTACTCGGACAGGCGGATTCGAATCTGTTTTTCAATCTCGATGATCGCAAAGAGCGCAACACCAACCCCGATGATAAGTAGGCCATCCAGGAAGGGGATCGCTTCTGTGGCAAACACCTTTTGCAGCGGTGGCGCGTAGGTGATGCCGAACTGAGCCAAGGTCACCACTGCGACGGTCATCCACACGACCTTGGTGCCACGAATGCCCCTCCAGGTAAGCGATGTGCTGTAGAGATTACGAATGAAGAACAGATGGAATATTTCCATCACGACTAACGTATTCACCGCCATGGTACGGGCCAACTCCACGGAGTAGCCACGGTCGAGCGCATAAGAAAAAATGCCGTAAACGCCGCAGAGGAACAGAATTGAAACAAGTACCATATGCCAAACCAATGCACCGCTTATCAGAGGCTCTTTGCGCGAACGGGGCGGTCTGCGCATTGTGTTTTCTTCGGTAGGCTCGAACGCCAGTGCGATGCCAAGTGTCACGGCGGTAATCAGATTGATCCACAGAATCTGTATCGCCGTGACCGGCAGTGTAAGGCCGAGCAGCAGGGCCACGATGATGGTCATGGTCTCGCCCGCGTTGGTAGGCAGCGTCCAGCTCAACACTTTTTTGATGTTGTCGTAGACTGTCCGCCCTTCGCGCACTGCCGCCACGATGGATGCGAAGTTGTCGTCGGCCAGCACCAGGTCTGCAGCTTCCTTGGCGGCTTCACTGCCCTTCCCCCCCATGGCAATACCCGCATCGGCACGCTTCAACGCGGGTGCGTCGTTGACGCCATCGCCGGTCATTGCCACGGTCATGCCATTCGATTGCAGCAGCATGACCAACCTGAGTTTATGTTCAGGGCTGGTACGTGCAAAGATATTGACGTTCTTCACCGCCTCCTTGAGCGCTGCATCGTTCATGGAGTCCAGGTCTATACCAGTCAGCACATTGTCGGGATTTTGCAAGCCAATCTGCCGACCGATTGCGGCGGCGGTGCCGCCATGATCGCCAGTGATCATTTTTACGACAATGCCCGCCGCCTGGCATTGTTGAACGGCCTCTATCGTCTCGGGTCTCGGCGGATCAATTAACCCGACCATACCCAACAAGGTTAGCTTCCCTTGCACGTCCCCAAACTCCAACACGGTGTGCTCTGGCTGAACTGATCTAGCGGCAAACGCCAATACACGCTGCCCTTTTGCGGCGATAGTGTTCGCCTGTTCGTACCAGTAGTCCGCGTTGAGGGGCTCCGTCACGCCGGCGGTTACGAACTGCTGCGTGCTCATGGCCAGTATTTGCTCCGGCGCGCCTTTTACATAGATAGAGGCATGGCGATCATGATTGTGATGGAGGGTCGCCATAAAGCGGTGTTTCGCGTCAAACGGAATGGCATCGGTTCGTGGCCAGGTACGATGATCTTCATCGCTATCGATTCCAGCTTTTCCGGAAAACGCCAGCAAGGCCCCCTCCATCGGATCCCCCTCCACCGTCCATACATCCTCATGCAGGCGCAGCGAGGCATCGTTGCAAAGACCTGCTGCTCGCCCCAATTCTGAGAGCGCGGGGTGAGATGATATGTCGATTAACTGATCGGCAAGACTGATGCTTCCCGCTGGCTGATAACCTGCACCATCAACCGTGAAGAGCAGATCGCTCGTGACGACCGTTGCGACCATCATTTCGTTGCGGGTCAGTGTGCCGGTTTTGTCAGTGCAGATAACGGATACCGAGCCGAGTGTTTCGATGGCCGGCAGGCGACGCACGATAGCGTTGCGGCGAGCCATTGCACGAACGCCGACAGCCAGCGTGATGGTAAGGACGGCGGGCAGTCCTTCAGGTATCGCCGCTACCGACATCCCCACCACGACCATGAAGATCTCTGTGAACTCGTAGTGCCCGACATAATGGCCGAACACGAGCAGAAGGCCGCCGACTAACAAGATCAAGATCGTCAGCCAACGTGCAAATATATTCATTTGCTGCACCAGCGGCGTGGTCAGCGTTTCAACTCCAGCAAGCAGCGTACTGATGCGTCCTATTTCAGCTGCTGCTGCGGTAGCAATTACAACCCCGGTTGCTTGGCCGCAAGTCACGAGCGTGCCACTGAACGCCATGCAGGTACGATCACCCAGAGCGGCTTCAACACCCACTGGTTCGGTGTGTTTCTCTACCGGTACGGATTCACCGGTGAGAATTGCTTCTTGGATTTGCAGTCTATTCACGTGCAGCAGGCGTAGATCAGCAGGTACTTTGTCTCCGGCCTCCAGCAATACAATGTCGCCCGGTACTAACTCCTCGCCTACAACACTCAAACGTTGACTCGCACGAATCACGGCGGCGTGCGGCGCCAGCATCTGCCGGATAGCGTCCATGGCCTTTTCCGCTTTACCCTCTTGGACATAACCTATGATTGCGTTTGCAATAACCACTGCAAGAATCACCACCGTGTCCCACAGATGCTGCAGCATCGCGGTAATCGCAGCGGATCCTAGAAGCACATAAATCAGAATGTTGTGAAATTGCAGCATGAATCGCAGCCACGCGGGTCGCCGTGCGGCTTCTGGCAAACGATTGAAACCCGTGCGGGCAAGCCGCGCTTGAACTTCGGCGGCCTCCAGCCCGACATGCTCATTGACCTCAAGCAGGTTTGTCACCTGCTCTGCAGGTAGGGAGTGCCAGGCCACGGAATGCGGAGGGATTGGTGTTTGCTCCGTTGATGCGTCGACCACCTGCTTCATCAATGAGTATCTCCTGTGTGCACAGCTCAAGTGAGACGGGCTGAGGTGATCATGAGCGAGCGTGGGAATATAAGACTGAAAACATTATTTTTCGGTCTTACATCCTATAGTTCCGTCCAGCTGACAGGAACTATAGATGTAACGCAATCAACCGGTTGGCAATTACTGATGCAGATCAAATTATCAATAGCAATTAATGTGACAAAATGTTTTGGTGAAAAATTTAATTTTCTAGATTTTCATCCAATGGTGCAGGCAACCGAATACTGCGCAAAGCAAAAACGGGGAGGCATAAATACTACTGCTGACTTTTAATAAACCTCTGTTTATTCAGTATATAGCATGCAGTTTTTGCAACACTCCTGTGTTGCTTTGTTAAACCCGGCATATTAATGCGCTCAACTTAATCTTAATTATGCATAACGCCCTAACTTGATTTAGCTACGTTATCAACCTGGGACTCTTCCAGCGCCTCCGGAGCTTCTAGCAACTCGGTAATCACGCTGAAGTCACTCACTTCAACGGCACCTAGCCCATAGCCCAACAGATGGAACGAGAACGCCTTACGCGGCTGCGGATTATCGAAACTGAAGTCCATCTCCAACGGCTGATCGGCAGTGACGACCATTTCTGCTGGCAGCCCCAGTGGCACATCCTGCTCCAACTCCTTGGCTTTCAGCAGGATGTAGGCATCCTGCCGGGGATCTAAAGAGCGCACGGTCAGACGCACGCGTGTTTGTGAGCCCTTGGGCATTTCCAGATACTGAGCACCGATCAGGTTGTCGGCCCAGTCATCCTTGATCTGTGCCTGAAGCGGGATGATGGCGGGACTGCCGAATTGGTAATGCTGGTTCAACGGTGTCCGGATCAGCGAATGATCCAGCGCCAAGGCTCTTGCTGTGATTTCTCGTGCTCGTTTGCCGCCGTACTGTCCGGCAAGGGTAGCGTGATCGGCAATGAACCCTGCACTGTTGTAATTCCGGCAGCGCTGTTGAAAGTCACACTCGGTCAACGTGCCTTGGCCATCGTGATAGCGCAGCTTGCCGTTGGTGAACGACATGATCTCGCGGCCTGTTTCATAGTCACGAAACAGGGAACGACCGCTTAAGGCTGAAGGGACGGGTAAGGCGAAGTAGTCGAGTATCGAAGCACTCAGATCGACATGCCCGTAGACTCCAGACTTTACCCCAGGCAACTGATCCTGCTCGGGCGCTAACATCAGGTTGAAGCCCCAAGAGGAAGCCAGGCGCACTCCATCGATACCGTGGGATTCGTCCGAGGTAATCACCACCAGGGTGTCTTTCAAGATGCCCTGACGTTCCAGGCCGCTGAGGAATTGCCCGAGAGCATCATCCAGATACCCGACGGCGGCCTCCTTGGGTGTGTCGTAGCGCTCAAGGTAGTCTTCAGGGGCCGAATAGGGTTGGTGGGTGCCAACGGTCAGCAGGGTCAGCATCCACGGCTTTTTCTGCTTTTTCAGTTGGCCGACGTAGTCCAGCGCCCCTTCAAAGAAGGCCTTGTCGTCCTTGCCCCAAGGGAACTCCAGGTAGTTGCTGTTGGTGAACCATTCCAGGCCATGGGTCGCACCGAAGCCAATGTGCGGCATGATCTTGTCTTTGGCCATGAAGCGCAGGCCCGCGCCCTGAAGGTAGTGCGTGGCGAATCCGTTCTTGTGCAATTGGGCAGGGAGGCACGCCTGGTTCCGTTCGTTCTGGGTCAACATCTCAACGCCTTTAGGCGTTCCGTTGTCCAGCTTGTCGTAATCCCCACAAAGCATTGCGTACAGACCACGAATGGTTTGATGGCTATGCAGTACATAATCCGGCGTATTCATGCCGCGCTCTGCCCAACGACTGAGATTCGGCATGAGGTTTTCTTGATAGCTGCTGTGTAGGGCTTTGCGGTTGACGCCGACGTAGGCGCCGGGAATACCTTCCAGTGCGATGATCAACACATTGCGCGCACGCCCCGGTGTCGCGAGCAGTTTCTGTCCGTCCAGATCGAGTTCAGTGAGCCCCGCCATTTTCGGTAGTTCATCGACAGCCTCACCTTCCAGCCACTCTTCCGCGCTTGCCTGAACAGCGCCAACGCTCGCGGCCATTAACTGATGTGGGAGGTTGAACAAGCGCCACTGGTCTTCTTCTGAGGGGTACAGGTGCTGCACACCCCAATGGGCGATCAATAGCAGTAGCGGTGCTGCCCACGCGCTTCGTGGTAAACCCGGAGCGGGAGACAAGCGTCCCAGGTACTGCGTGATCAGCCAAATTACCAGTCCAACAATCAGAGTGGCGGCCAGCCAAGGCTGGGCGAAACCACCACCTGTAGAGTTTTCCAAAAACTGAGGGTCGACCAGGTAGTGCAGGTCAGAGGAGTTTGGGAGTCTACCGACCGCGCTGACCAGTTCGGCAGTCGCCAGAGTAATAAGTCCCCATACCAGCAACACAGGAAGCGCTAACCACCAAGGACGGCGATGCAGGAGTACTATCAGCAGGCTCGCAATTCCCAGATCTGAAAGATAACCAAGTGGATTCGACCAACCCAGAGCCGCACGCAGGCACAAAGGCACGATCAGAACCAACCCGATCAAGGCGATCAGGCGTGCACGGGGTTGTCTTAACCAGCGATGGATAACATTCACGCAAAGGCCTTCCAGACATTAAATCGTCATATAAGTGTGCTGGATGGTATCAAGCGGGGGGACGACTCATCGAGTTATTCGAAAGAGGGACGGTGGATTGAGTCAGTGACGGCATTGATATCGTTTCGGATGCTTGGGCGTAAGCCCTATTTCAGAGGCTTGCGTTGAGGAGTGCTCGCTAACTAAGCCCTTCAGCATCAACTGTTTCATGCTGTTTAGACCCCGCCCCGCGTGCGCGGGCCAAGTGTTAATATATTACCTTTTTAAATGATCCAAAGGATGTTGATGACCAATCATCAAGCTAAAGCCGAAACCCCTAGAGCTGCCGCAATTCTGGCTCGCTTCCTATCGTCGGAATCCGCTGGCGGTCTTGTACTGATGGGCGCAGCACTCGCGGCACTAATTGTGGCCAACTCGCCTCTCTCGCAAGGTTATTTTGCAGCCTTGCACAGTGTCTGGTTGGGCATGTCTGTCGAGCATTGGGTCAATGATGGCCTGATGGCGATCTTCTTCCTGATGGTCGGACTCGAGATCAAAAGAGAGGTACTGGCAGGCGGGCTCTCCACTTGGGGCCAGCGTGCGTTGCCAGGATTTGGTGCTTTAGGCGGCATGGTTGTGCCTGCATTGATCTACATCGCAATCAACTGGGGTAATTCTGAGACCTTGAAAGGCTGGGCTATACCAGCCGCTACCGACATCGCATTCGCCCTGGGCGTCTTGTCGCTGCTGGGTAAGCGAGTCCCGACTTCACTGAAGGTTTTTCTCGCTGCCTTGGCGATCATTGACGACCTGGGGGCTGTGGTCATCATCGCCTTTTTCTACACCACTGGTCTTTCCATGCCGATGTTGCTGGCATCGCTCGCAACCTTGGTCATTCTGATCGCAATGAATCGATGGGGCGTCAGACGATTGTTCCCCTATTTGCTGGTCGGTGGTGTGCTGTGGTTCTTCGTGCTGCAATCGGGGGTGCATGCCACCCTTGCGGGTGTCGCTGTAGCGCTGTGCATCCCAATGGGTAAGCCTGAAGAGGAAGTCCGGTCTCCACTGCTGTTCCTGGAAGAAAAGCTGCACATGTGGGTAGCTTTCGCTGTGGTGCCGATTTTTGGCTTCGCCAATGCGGGTGTTTCACTTGCCGGTATTTCTATGGAAAACCTAGTCGATCCGGTTCCGCTGGGTGTAGCGCTCGGCTTGTTGGTGGGCAAGCAGATTGGTATTTTCCTATTGGCTGCTCTGGCCATTCGTATGGGCTTGGCCAAGCTGCCGGAAGGCAGCAATTGGGCACAGCTTTACGGCGTTGCGCTCTTGTGTGGCATCGGCTTCACCATGAGTCTATTCATCGGAAACCTTGCGTTTGCTGGATCAGCTCACCTGATTGACGAGGTAAAAGTCGGTGTATTGATAGGTTCGACCTTGGCTGCAATAGGTGGTGTCCTGATTTTGCGACGCAGCGCTGCACCTGCCATTACCGCCGGCACGGTTTCCAAGTAAGCGTAAGCGAGCCGGCCACGGAGTTTCTCCATGTTGGAAATCCTGTGGCCGGAACATCGTCTGGCGAAGTGTGGTCATCGTGCTTTACGCCAAAGCCGCTGAGACATCCCCCTGAACGGCTGATTGGCGCTAGCAACTTCGTAGCAACTTTTCCCGTGATCAGCGCAGACTTTCAGTCTCACAACAGTGAGCACGTCGCCAGAAGGAAAACCCTAAGCGTTCAATATCTTCGGCAACACAAACAGGACAAAACCTGTTGGGGTTCTATTTAAGTCGTAGCACCTCGAATGACCTATGTATTCAACCCTATAGTAGGAGACATCTTGAACACTCTTAAAAACCTCCTTTAACGGGTAGTTAGTATGCCTATTAAGCATCTTGTTCAAGCCATAGCAACTAATTCCCCCCTGCATTTGGGCGAGGAGTTTTTCCATAAAGGAACGCACAGTCTCCTCAGGCTGAATAGCTAAGATCATTTTTTCGATAAAACCTAGAGCGGCGTCGAGAGCAAGGAGGCAAGCAGGAAAGCGTCGCTGGCTGCTCAACCGGGGGGCAGGAGGCGCCAGCGACAAACTTTATTTCATTCCGACAGACTTTATCTCGTAGCTTCAACCCTGGTTACCAACAACATAGTTTGACACAGCCCCTCTCGTAAATCGGGGCCTGTAGGATGATCCGGGGGCCACACAACAGCAACATAGACTGACACAGACGGGTCGCACTTCAAATACGGGGCTCGATTGGTAACAACATAGTTTGACACAACAGCGAGAGCAATCATTTATGCCGAAACACCATGTGAGCGCGACCGGTCAATCACCTGTGCGGAAATAGTCTTTTTTCAACACAGGCTCAGTGCGATGTCTAAATCCGTGCGCAACCTTCGACCGGTCCCCATCAGCACATACACTGTGTTTTTTGTTCGAAATAAGCAGTCATTGGTGAAGGAAACACCCAGCGTTGATCGGACCCAATCACCAGGCGGGAAGCGGCCTTTACTGTCTTGGATAACGGTCAAAGCGTAAACGAGAGCAGGAATTAGCTGTCTATCCGTAATGGCTTTTCGCTGACGTGTTGTAATGTCGAGATCCAATATTGCCCAATCAGCAACAAGACAATAGGCACGGGAAGGAAAATGCAGACTGGCGAAAGCCACTGCATCTGAGGGGGCGAGTTGGCATCCGTCTATTTTCTCGCCTGCAGAAAGCACTGAAACATAATCTGCCAAATTCATTTGTACCTCCTGCCGATCCAAAAAACCGATTCGAACGAGAAGCATCATTCAGCTTAGCTCCCAGCGGATCACCAGGTTCCGATGCCGACGGATAGCAGCAGGGTGATCTCATGGCTGTTCCGTCTTCTCCCTTCATCTCACTGAACGGGATGATTTCTATCGAGTTGTCACCGGATAAAGTGGTTTGCGCCAGTACACAGCTATACCATTGCCGTGCGTGAACCCTACCTAGCGGTAGGTGCCGATGCGGGTGAAACCTAGTGCTTCATGGATGCCCGTGCATGCCGTATTCGGCTATGCGACGCCGGTATTGGTGCATGAAATCCATGTTACTCAAGGAGCGGTAGAGTCCGTTTGGCTGCGACTGAATCAAAATGACATGCCCTCAGACACTTGAATCAGCATTTCTTCGACTAGATGTGTGCCAAAGGTTGTAGTGACCATCGCCAATGGGCTTTCTCCTAAAAAACGGGCTTTGGGTTTGGAAAGCCAATGTTTGGCCTTCCCTTTGTCACCGAAGACCACCTCGGCCATAGCGGTAATATGTGCAAAACGGAACAGGCGATCGCTCTCATGCGACGTTAAAAGCTGATTGGCTGACAGTTTTGTTTTGAGCGTTTTGGGTTGAATGATTCTGTCGCGTTCTTCGTCGCTGAGGGTTCCATCATCACAAAGCATTTTGATCAGGCTGGCCGAGAAGCCAGCTACTATCATGTCGTGAATGTCCAGATCCGAAGCATTGACAGAAATATGAAGAAGCGTCTCCAGACGCATGCGGTAAGCATGACTGGCATCCTGACGCAGGACGCCAGCAAACATGGGCCGCACTGATGTTGCGTTGCGGACGGGCGTCAGGACTAATGTGCCATTCAATACCGTTAGCTCCAAGTCGTCCCCAACACCTAACCTCATTTGGTCAAGCAACTCTTGAGGCAGATCAATGATGATGTCGCCAGTTCCGTCCTCAGTTTTCTGGGATTTTACTATCCAACGCTCAGTTTCACTCATGATCGTCCGGCCCTCATCCGCCATCAGAGAATGACACACATCATCATGGTTGGGCCCAGAGCTGACCAAAGGAACGCGCAATCCGCTGGTAGACAGGCACTGCCGCTGCTCGAACGCCGGATAGCGAGTGAAACAGCAAAAAATGGGGCAATGGATATACCTGCCTTTCCACCTTCACATGGCTAAGAGCCTGAGCGTGATCAGTTAACTACACGAAAGGATATGACATGCACCCTAATGAGCTTTATGTTTCCGTCGACGTCGAGACTTCTGGGCCTATACCAGGCGATTACAGTCTGCTTTCCATTGGAGCTTGTCTTGTAGCCCAACCTGAAACGTCCATATATCTTGAACTACGGCCTGACAGTCCGAAACACGACCCCGAAGCGCTGGCAGTATCGGGGCTGAGTCTGGAGAAGCTGGAGCGCGAGGGTCTCGCTCCGCAACAGGCGATGCTGACATTTGATCAGTGGCTGAGATCGTCCTGCCAAACGGGGCAAAAGGTCATTTTCGTAGGACTCAATGCACCGTTTGACTGGTCATTCGTCAATTACTACTTCCACAAATACCTGGAAACCAACCCCTTTGGTTTTACCGCTATCGACATGAAGGCCTACTTTATGGGCGCTGTAGGTTGCAGCTGGAAGGAAACAAAATCATCCAAAATGACCGCTGCGCTGAAGCCACTCAGCGAACCGAACCATAACGCATTGGATGATGCCCGCTTTCAGGCAGAGCTCTTCGCCCTAATGCTAGCGGGTAACTATAAACGCTGACCTGCCTTCCACCGCACTGACTTGAAGTTCATCTGACCCAGGTTGCCTCAACATATCTGCCGTCCCTGAACGACCACGCCTTGATACCTTCTGGTTTTTCGGACTTGCCGACAATAATGGCTATTGGGTGCGGCAGATCCTGCGTGTAACGTGCAGCAAATTTGGAGAAACTACCGATGTCTGCCGGAGAGATCACCGGAACGGATTGGGGATGCGTATGCCAATAGCCCACCAGGCGTAACCCTTGTTCGTTGGCAGCCTGGATCTCCTGACGGCACCGCGCCGCATCCAACTCTAGCCAAGACCAGCCTGACCGATCGGCGCGATGAGGCAACGTGGCCAAGGCCAGCAGCAAACCTTTCGGATCAACAGGGTTGACGAATAACTGTCCACCTCGCTCCACGCCAAAAAGGCCCTGCCGATGACTATCCAAGATGTCCGCGACCGCCTGGGACACCAATAGCTCGGAGTCCACCTCCGGCCATCGCCAGCGCCATGCGATATCCGTCATACCATTTCGTCCTTATCTTCCGGCCATCCGCGTTCGAGTAGGATTTGCTGCGTCCCCTCTGGCAGTTTGGGCCCATGGTATTGGCCTCCTAGGCTCAGCACATCTTCAGGCCTATAAATGCTGCTGACCCAAGATGCAGTGGCGATCTTGCCGGTCAATGCGCGTAAGGCCGTGTGCGACACCATAGAGGCGATATTGGTCATTCCCAGCGAGCCGCCTGGGATAAAGCTCTCGCCACACGCGGGCAGTGGAACAACACCGCCTCCCGGCCACTCTGTAAATCTATGCAAAAAATCGCCGACGTCCGTGAACAACTGACGGCCATCAAAGGTGCCGCCTGGTGCGAATAGAGCATGGCCGACCTGGGTATACGGTTCGCTCCAGGCTTGTAAAAGCCCCCAAGGAGCGCCGCTGGATTTGGTTCGCCATACAGTGACCTCCGACTGCCAGTCTGCTGTCGTGATCACCACCAGATCTGCGTTATCGAACACTTCTGGTTTGCTACTCATCACTACTTCGGCAAAAGTCGAATAAGCGGTGCATTCTGTCGTCGGAAGATCTAACAGAATCTTGTCCCTCAACGCTGAGGCTTTCAGCCTCCCTAGGCTATCCGCTCCCAGAACGTGCCTCCCCAGATTGGCTGACACCAAAGTGTCAGGATCGATGAGGGTAAGGTGGCCGACACCGGATCGTGCCAATTGTATTGCCACCGTACTGCCTAATGAGCCAACGCCAACACAAACGACTCGAGCATTTTCAAGGTGCTGTGCAGTGCCGCTTATATCGCGGGACAGGATAGACGCTCGATCAAGCACATCCAGGGCAGTTGCTCGGACGAGCGCCGGAGGATGAGCATTTGCGATAGCTGGCCGCCGGCGAGCTGTACGCAAGCCAAACTTTGCCCCCCGCTCCTGCTGTACACCGAGCGAACGCACATTGAGACAATATGTTGGAGCATCTGCGCCTCCTGGAAGCTCCAGAACAATCCATCGACTCGCCAACGTTCCATGCAGCTCAAACCATGCCAGCAATTGCTCGGCATCGTCTGGTTGAAGGTGTGGCTTTAGCCACAGCAATAAATCTTCTGGATCCGGGGTGCGGATATCCGGATAAGTCTGAAGCTTGACGTAAAAACCGGGAGTTTCGGCCGCACGAATGACAGCAGAGCGCCCGACGACCCGTCGGTAATGCCCTTTGAGTGCAGCTACATTCGATGCTAACCAAACCGTTTCCTGACCGGATGGCACAGCTCGGCGCGGATCGCTGAGCGCAAACAACTGCGAGGCAGCCTGAGGTCGATCCAACAGTAAGAGGTTCTGGAATGACTGCCCGTGCTGAAACGACCAGTAGGTAGTGATCTCATTCTGAAATTCGATATCGCGTGTTGCCTGGTTTGATCCCATCTTGGACAACGAAACGATCTGGGCCAAGCGAGCAAGGCTGTCCTCTACCACGACCTCCGGGGAGCCCATGATGGGGCGTTCCTGAAAGCCATGAAGGCAAAGCCCCGACTTAGTGGCATGCGGCCAAACCAGCCATGGAGAGGGTTCGACGTTCAGCCGCAAGAGCCCGCGGGGAAAGTTGGAGGGGAAACCTATACGCAGTCGCCGCTCCTGCCCCGTGTAATCGGTGGGCAAGGGGAAGTGAAAGCACGCCGCTTCGTCAGCCCGCATGGGTGCGGGCTGGAGCAATGCATCGGCAGCATCCTGACCTAGGGTGTTACGCAGTGCGGCGATTCCGCGCTGCAATGGTGTCTTAATAGGATCAGCCAAGGCGTCCAACTGGCTTTACGCTCGACTGAGAGGTTCCGCCACCGCTGGCCCCTCCGAAGAGCGAACCCATCGAAGCAGAGTTTCGAGTAGTGCCATCCGGTCGACCGGGCATCGTCCAATTCGCAGGGATTTCATTGTTCACTGCCGTGATGAACGCCGGCGCAATACCGAAGTTCTTTTTCACTGCCTCGGCAAAGGAGTCATTGGATTCAAAACTTTCCAAACCTAATGACACAGATGCACTGGCGTCCGCATGCCACTTGGCGAATGCCTGACGGTAGCCTTGCCCCTCGCCCGGTCGATTCCACTTCTCTGCAAAGTTTTCGCCGTTATCGGCAGGGTTGCAGACATAGCAGTCGCTACCTCTATGCGCGATGTGCTGCGGCATTCTGCGAACGATTTCCAAAATTGCATCGAGCGGTGCCAGAGGCTTCGACTGCGACTCCTTTACGACATCCAGGTATGCGTGCGTGGCTAGAGTGGTGATGACCGCAGATATTGGGCGAGTATCAGCGCTCCTTGTCTTGATGGCCCATTCATCGCGATGCCGCTTGAGCAGCTTAATGGTCGCACGCAGGGGATCTTGATCGATGTAATCCTGATAATGCGGCAAAGGATCTTGGGTCGCGGCATCAAGCATCCGCTGGCTTTTGGCAACCACTAAGCTTTCCAGAGAGATTTCCTGGGCGGAAGCGACCTGCAACCAATTCGAGTAAGGAATAGGGCTGCTCGCTTTCCATCCTGTGACTCGATCCGGAACCTCAAGCTTACCCTCGCCGTTTGCTTCGCCATTTCCGTTGATCGCCCGGGCAGGTGTGACATCGATGTGGAAACCTGGATTTTCGTCTGCATAAACGATTCGAATACCACGACGTAGTTGCTTAACTTCTTCCTGAACGCGGGAGCCTTCCCTAAAACGCTGCTCAATCGCCTCTAGAACTTCCTTCGCACCAGCGCCTTGAGCGTGAGGGAGCCAGATAATCGCGTCCGCATCAATGGTGTCCAGATCCGCAGGCGCCCCGGGAATTGGCTTAATGGTCGTTTTCAGCCGCATTGAGCCCTGAACGAAAATATGAGCCTCAGCGAGCAACGGATTGTCGGAAGCCGAGAGGATTTTTTCCAGTTGGGAGTAGCGGTCATTGATTTTTTCGTACTGCGCTTCCGACAGCGAGATCTCCCTCGCGGCGCGAAGCAGAAAATATTCCCAACTGCTGCGCTTGGTCTGTTCGTTGCTCAAAAGCATTACATAGCCTCCTGGGCCACGGGACCCAATTGCAGTGTTTGCGTAAACCGATCTTGGTTTTCTTTGTCCCGATCGAAGATCAGGTATGTATGTTGATGCTGTGTTGTGAGCAACGCGCCAAACTCGATGGCCAATGCCGCAGGAATGGCGGCGAAGACGTGGATGGGGTCAGGAGTCAGAGCCTCAAGCTGGCTCAGTCGTATTTGAAGTGCGTCGCGAAAAGCATGAATCACCCGACGGTTCTGTACCATCGCGTAGCTTGGTTCTGGGATCGACAGCTCTGCAATACGTGCACCGGGTAGAGCGTCGGTCACGTCGCGTACTGGAACTTGCGCAGAAATGGAGAGCACCAACGCCAGTGGGCCATCGCCGTTGGGTGGAGGCGTAAACAGAAAACTAGGCGGCTCAGCAGACTGATCGGGCCAGCGCAAAAGATGCTCGCGATGAAAAGAGAAGATCAAGCGTTTGGAACGGTCGCCGATACTCTGGCCCAACATCATCAAGGCCGGAATGTCGGCCAAGCCGACTACTGCTAGCGCGGGCGAATCGCCATAAGTGCCGCCGCGACGTTTGAGTTGCTGCTCCAGCTCATACTGGACGCTGTCTTTGACGTTCTGCCAATAGGTAGTGTCCCTGCCACGTGGTCCGGGCGCAGCGAAGGCGATTTTGATGCCTTGATCGAAGGCGGTTAATCCCTCGGCGGACATCGCAGCCAACAGATCGCGAACGGGGATATCGTTGATCGTCTGAAAGTGCTGACTCTGGACGATGAGAGGAATGGCTCTGCCACCATCGGGGGTCGTTGCGGCGAGTCGGATGCGTTCAAGGTACGCTTGGTGCAAACCGCTCAGATCATTTTCAGGGTAGCCATCTGCGTCACGATCAATTTTGTCATGACAGCCTGGGCACAGGAGCATCAGGTTAGCAGTATCGTTAGTGTGCGCCTCAGCATCATGATCCGCGCGTCCCCGAGGCCCCTTGGGACTGGCGGGTAAGATATGCGCCACTTCGCCCCATTTCATTGGCTTGCCGGCACGATAGTCGAACGTTAGATCCGTACCGCACAGTTCACAATGACCAGCGGTCTGTGTCCATACGATCCGCTTCGTCTCATCATTCGTGTTAAAGCGCCCGCTCGCGGGCTTAGCGTCTTCTTTTTCTGCCATTTCGACCGACCCCCGAAAAACATCCATGATTGAAAACGATGATGGCAAGATAAGATCATATTAGGGTCATTCGTCCCGATTTCAAGAGAGATCTGAGGGTGACGAATGCTGAGTCGCCTTTTAGCAGGATGCTTTTTTGGCTCATCGAAAGGCGGTGGTGGCGGCGTTCGTTTTCTGGCAAGTGCTGGTGGGTAATGGCACTGACCACAGCGCATGTAAGACTGATGAAAACGAGCTGTGCAGCTCAAACGAGGCTGCAAGCGCAGCCCCTTTCGTATGCGTTTTTACGCGTCAGTGCTTGCCAGGCTCAACGGACAAGTGTCGACGACGCATGAGGTGATAGGCCGCCGGGATCACAAACAGCGATAGCAAGGGTGCCGTAACCATACCGCCAATCATCGGGGCGGCAATGCGGCTCATAACCTCGCTACCGGAACCGCCTCCCAAAAGTATAGGTAACAAACCAGCGATAACCACTGCCACGGTCATAGCCTTAGGTCGAACGCGCTGGACAGCGCCTTCACAAATCGCGGCCATCAACCCGCGTTCTGTGTTGTCACCGAGGTCTTGACGCTCGGTCCATGCATTTTTCAGGTAGAGCAGCATGATCACGCCAAATTCGGCAGAAACACCGGCCAAGGCGATAAAGCCGACCCCGGTGGCAACCGACAGGTTGAATCCCAACAGATAGAGAAACCATGCCCCGCCCGTGAGAGCGAATGGCAGCGTGGCCATAATCAGCAAAGCCTCATCAAGGCGTGCAAATGTCAGGTAGAGCAACACGAAGATGATCAACAGCGTGGCAGGCACCACCAGTTTGAGTCGTGCGTTGGCCCTTTCGAGAAACTCGAACTGACCTGAGTAGCTCAGGCTCATGCCGGGCTGCAACTTGACCTGCTCACTGACGACCCGGCGTAGATCGGCGACTACGGAGGCAATGTCCCGGCCACGCACATCGATGTACACCCAGCCTGAAGGCCGTGCGTTCTCACTCTTGAGCATTGGCGGCCCGTCGTTGACCTTGATCTTCGCCACGGTGCCAAGGGTGATCTGGCTGCCTAGCGGGGTGTAGATCGGCAACTGCTCCAAAGCGCCGAGCGAATCCCGCCACTCACGAGGGTAACGTACGTTAATTGGGAAACGAGCCAACCCTTCAATCGTCTCCCCGACGTTTTCACCGCCGATTGCGCCGGCCACGATTGATTGCACATCGGCAATATTTAACCCATAGCGTGCCGCAGCTTTGCGATCGATATCTACATCAATATAGCGGCCACCGGTCAGTCGTTCGGCTAACGCTGAACTGACACCTGAGACGTCCTTGGCAACACGCTCGATGGCTTGGGTGACGGCATCGATCTCCGTCAGGTTGGTACCGGCAACCTTCACGCCAATCGGGCTTTTTATGCCGGTGGCCAGCATGTCGATACGGTTACGAATAGGCGGTATCCAGATGTTGGTTAATCCTGGGACACGCACCACTTGTTCTAGCTCCTCAACGAGCTTTTCCTGGGTCATGCCTGGGCGCCACTGCTCGCGTGGTTTGAATTGAATGGTGGTCTCGAACATTTCCAACGGTGCCGGGTCAGTCGCGGTTTCAGCGCGGCCGGCTTTTCCGAAAACGTGTTCGACCTCTGGAACTGTCTTTATTAGACGGTCAGTCTGCTGAAGCAGTTGCGCGGCCTTCTGCGCCGATAATCCAGGCAGAGCTGACGGCATATAGAGCAGGTCCCCTTCGTCCAACGGGGGAAGAAACTCACCACCCAGACGAGAGATCGGCCACAACGCGCTGACAAAGACTAGCAATGCAACCAGCAGCGTTACTTTAGGTCGACGTAATACGGCGTCCAGAGCGGGCTCGTAGATCCGGATCAACCAGCGATTTAGCGGATTCTGTTGCTCATTAGGAATTCGTCCGCGAATCCAATACCCCATCAACACCGGAACTAGAGTTACCGACAGTCCAGCCGCTGCGGCCATAGCGTAGGTTTTGGTGAACGCCAATGGACCGAATAGACGTCCTTCCTGAGCCTCCAGCGTGAACACCGGAATGAACGACAGGGTGATGATCAGCAGACAGAAGAACAATGCGGGTCCTACCTCGGCAGCCGCTTCAGTCATCACGTGCCAATGACGTTCACCTTTCAGTTCCTCCCCAGGATTAGCCACGTGCCAAGCCTCGACCTTCTTGTGGGCGTTTTCAATCATCACCACGGCAGCGTCGACCATGGCGCCGATGGCGATGGCAATCCCGCCAAGGGACATGATGTTGGCGTTGATACCCTGATAGCGCATTACGATGAAGGCGATCAGCACCCCAACCGGCAGGGAGATGATTGCCACCAGAGATGAACGCAGGTGCCAGAGAAAGATTCCGCAGACCAACGCGACGACGATGAACTCTTCGATCAGCTTGTGGCTGAGGTTTTCCACGGCACGATCAATCAACTTGCTGCGGTCGTAGGTGGTGACGATTTCTACCCCCGCCGGCAGACTGCTTTTCAGCTCGTCGAGTTTGGTCTTGACCGCCGCAATGGTTTCTCGAGCATTCTTACCGCTGCGCAGAATTACCACGCCGCCGACGGTCTCACCTTCGCCATCGAGTTCGGTGATGCCTCGACGCATCTCAGGCCCCATCTGAATCGTGGCAACATCGCCCAGAGTGACCGGCACACCACCCGTGCCCAGTTTGAGTGGGATAGCACGAAAGTCATTGAGGGTCTTCAAGTACCCGGAAGCCCGCACAATAAACTCGGTCTCCGCCATCTCCAGCACCGCCCCACCAGTTTCCTGATTGGCCTTGCCGATCGCCTCGGTCACTTCAGACTGCGTGATCCCCAAGCTGGCCAACTTCACCGGATCAAGCTGCACCTGGTACTGCTTTACCATGCCACCCACCGTGGCCACTTCCGCAACGTTCGGTAGGGTCTTAAGCTCGAATTTGAGGAACCAGTCCTGCAAGGCACGTAACTGCGCCAAGTCATGCCCGCCGCTTCGGTCTACCAGGGCGTACTGGAAAATCCAGCCAACCCCAGTGGCATCAGGTCCTAATGCGGGCTTGGCACTGGCCGGAAGCCGGCTTTGTATCTGGCTCAGATATTCCAATACGCGCGAGCGGGCCCAGTACAAGTCAGTTCCGTCTTCGAATAGTACGTAAACGAAACTGTCGCCAAAGAAGGAATAACCGCGCACAGTCTTGGCACCAGGCACAGAGAGCATAGTGGTTGCCAATGGATAGGTGACCTGGTTTTCTACGATCTGTGGGGCTTGGCCTGGATATGGTGTACGGATAATTACCTGAACATCCGACAGGTCTGGCAATGCGTCAATGGGCGTACTTTGAACCGCCCAGATCCCCCATGCCGTGACAAACAGCGTCGCCAGCAACACAAGAAAGCGGTTAGCCACCGACCAGCGAATAAGGGCCGCGATCATGGCTGGCTCCCAAAGCGTTCCAGACGCTCAACTCGCAGACCATCTTCCGTCTGGCTGACAGCGATCCGAACCTTGTCGCCCGTTTTAAGACCCTTCATCAGAGCTGGAGCGGCGAGAGGGAAAGTCATCGTCATGCCTGACATACCCAATGTTCTGAAGGGACCGTGGGCGAGCGTGACTTCTTTGTCGTTGATCTCAACGATCTGACCATCGGCCTCATGCAAAGCGCCTGCGGTTACAGTAGATGGCGAAACGTCCAGTGAGCTTGCGACAACGCCCTTGAGACTGGCCTCCGAGTCGAGAAGGAACTGGCCAGAAGTCACCACTTTTTGCCCCTCTTCCAAGCCTTTCAATATCAGCGTTTTGCCATCGTTATCTTGGCCTAACTGCACCTCCACCGGGCGATATCGACCAGCGTCTTCAGAGAGCATGACCAACGTACGTCGACCGGTACGAATGACGGCCTCGCTCGGCACCCACAAAACACTTTGCTCCGTCGAACGATTGAGACTTACCTGCGCGGTCAAACCTGGCCTGAGTCGGCCATCCGGATTGGGTAACTCAACTCGAACGCGAAGTGTGCGACTGTCCGAACTGGTTTCCGGAAGAATCGCACTGACGACGCCCTTGAGCACAACTCCAGGGAGCGCGGACAAACGCGCTTCGGCTGCTTGCCCTACGACGATTGACCCAGCCTCCGACTCTGGTACCGCCACGGCCAGCCAGACACTGCTCAAACCATTAACACGCGCGAGCGTCTCGCCTGCGGCCACCGTCATACCTTCACGCACACTCAGCTCTTGAAGCACACCACCAATAGGGCTGGTCAGAGTCAGGTTCGGTTGAACTTTGCCACTGCGCTCAACTTGAGCAATTAACTTAGTTGGCATTCCGGTGAGCCTCAATCGCTGGCGGGCCGCTGTCAGCAAGTCAGCATCGCCACTACGCTTGAGGGCGAGAAATTCCTCTTGAGCAGCTGCCCAATCCGGCACCAAGATATCTGCCAAGGCTGCATTCACTTTCAGCACATCACCAGGTGCATGGGCGTACACGCGCTCGACAAAACCCGCCGTACGGGCCTGAATGACTGCAACGTCCCGTTCGTTGAAGGCCAGAACACCTACCACGTTCAGTGTCGAGGCAAATACCCCTCGACTGACACTAGCCAGTCGCACACCAAGGTTCTGAGTCAGGCTTGGATCAATTCGAATGCCGCCGCTGTCCCCCTTGGTATCTGCGTATTGGGGGATCATCTGCATGTCCATGAAGGGTGACTTACCCGGTTTATCGAATTTCTGTTGTGGGTACATGGGGTCATACCAATACAGAACCTTTCGATCGGGAGAGGCTTTGGCTTCCTGATCCGGCTCGACACCAGCTACTTCGCTCATTCGCGGTTGGGCTAACCAGTAACCTCCGGCAACACCCAAGGCAATCGAGATGCCGACAACTAAAGTCCCTTTCCATACTTTGAAATTCATTGAGCGGGCTCCCCGTAAGAGAAATACAAGCGAGCGCTGGTGAGAGCACGTTGCTCTTCAACGTCAATCTGCTTGAGACGGGCTTCGATGAGTTCGCGTCGGGCGGCCACAACCGAGTTCAAATCACCTTTGCCGGAACGGTAGCTAGCCATGGTGAGTTCAACCTTTTCTTTAGCCAGCGGCAACAAGCTTTCCTGATTACGGGTGACTGCACGATTGAGTCGCTCGTAGTCGGCCAACTCATCCTCCAGTTGCTGGGTATGCTCGCGCGACAGAGCTTCCCGCTCAGCTTCAAGTTGGTTGAGTTCGGCGTGCTTTGCCGCAATTTTGGGGTTTTGCCGAGAGTCAGGAAACAGCGGGAGATCCCATGAAAACTGGACGCTAACCATGTCACCGAATTGTTTGCCTCGATGCTGATAGTCGAATTCCCAGCTCCAGTCAGATTGCTTTTCCGCCTCAGCTTCACGGATCTTGGCTTGTGCTTCACGGGTCATCGGCACATACGCCGCCAATTCAGGGTGATGTTGCAGCTTATGGGAGTATCCAGAGGTTTCAATGGGCCAATCAGGCAAGCTGCCCGCCGGTTTGTCATTGGCAGCTGGGCCAATCCAGCGCTTGAGGGCCGCCCGGGCCTGTGCACGTTGGCGAACTAAATCATCCTGCTGCTCCGCCAGTTGGGCAGCTTCCTGTTTAGGTGTCACCGCATCGGCGGGTTGGGCGCGGCCACCCGCAATCTGAGATCTGACGGTATCGGTCAGAAGACGGTTTTCTTTGTAGAAGTCCTGGAACATCGCATCTTTACGCTCAACCGAGTAGCTACTGATCCAGGCCAATGCCGTGGACTGTCGGACGTTCAGACGCGCCACTCGACGCTCAGCGGACGCTCGATCAACAGCCGCATCCGCGACCTCGATACGTGCTTTGCGCTTATCGCTGTTGGGCATCTCCTGTCTGATCCCGACCACTTGCATGGTCATGAAGTCCTGGTCGATGCTCCATCTGTCGGCACCACCAATGGGGTAGTTCTGCAAGCCCAGCAGTAGCTTGGGATCGGGTAGTTCGCCGGCGGGAATGGCCGCACTGGTGGCTGCTTGAATTTTGGCGTCTTGTGCGGTCAACGACGGTGCATTGTTTTCGGCCAGCCGCAGCGCTTCATCGAGTGTCAATGCACCAGCAAGGCTCGGCAATGCCAGTACGCTTGCCGCCAGGCCGGCCACGAGGGACCAACCTGTGCAAAAGCAGTTGGAGTTCATGTTCACGATTCCTGTGATGATCCACCGCGCGCTTCATAAGACATGCGCGCAGATATGCCATCCCGCTAACGCGGAATGAGGCTCAGTGTGGTACAGGAATCAAGTACGGGGAGGTCGCCATAACCCAGAAGGGGTTTGTACGAGTGGGAAATGGCTGGAGAAGGGCAGAACGATTGGACTGGACAAGGTAATAGGAGGCTTGATGATCGAGACTTGCAGCATGCCGCCCGTTTTGCATTCCTGGCCCGACTTACAAGGTTTGCCATGCTCAGCGGTACTTTTCATGTCGTGGCAGCAGTCTTGACCCATACCATCCATCATCGCTATACCCATGGTTTTCATCGGGCATGGTTCAGTCGATGCCTGAACACCCGCCATCCCGCTAAGGGGAAGCGCCAAGCTAATTAGGAAAATCAGGCAACACCGCACATAGCGTTTCATGGGCTAAAGTGTAGACGGTGCAAATGGCCCTTACAATTCACCCTTAAGACTCCTGTATTGGCTGTTACCAACGTCTATGCTGCGCTCATTTCCATGACAGGGCTTAAAGTACCTAACCATGCGACAAGACAGATAATGATGACCGCCATTGAAAACTCAAGTTTCATGCTACGGCGCAAGGCATTCACCGCGACAGCGTATTCGCCATTGCGAACTGATCGCTCCAATAAGGGGCTTAGATGAAAACGGTTAAGCGTGGCTAATACGATCATCCCTGCAAATAGCAGGATTTTCAAAAATAGCAACTGGCCATAAGTGCTGAGCATCACCTCATCGAGGCTCGGTCCTACGATAAATAGATAATTCACCACGCCCGTTATACTGATGATCACTACAATCACCGCGCCGGCCGATTCAAACCCTGTCAGTACCCGAGCAAGAACTCGTACTTCCTGATCACCTTTCAGCGATTTTAAACGCAGCAGCAGTGCAAATGCTGCCAACGCACCCAACCAACCGCCTGCGGCCAAGAGATGGAAGATGTCGCTAGTAAAATGCCAGTAACGACGGCTCCCTTCGTCCATCGCACCATGCCCTGTCCATGCCAGCGTCGCTAGCGCAATGGCGCCACATACAGTGACAATCCAAAGACTGAGTGTCGGAAAGCGCTTGCTCAGAGCAACGCCGAGAACAGCCGTCAGCAACGCCACTATCCGGACCATCCAGGTCAAACCGACGTCAGTCCCCATGAGAACCATTTGAAAAATATGGTGATGTAGCTCCATGAAGCCCGACACACCACTCATAGCTTTCGCAAGCAACAACATGGCTGCTAGAGACAGAGCTACACCTAAAACAGATGTACTGTAAAGAAGCGACTCAAAATTTAAAACCGCTCCCGATACTCTCTCTTTTCCCCTCAGGCTATAAAGACCAAATATTGCCAGTCCAAATAACAGCATCAGATCAAAATATAGAGCAAAGCGAACAGCTATATTTATTGAGTCGCTCATGAATCATTTCACTTTGAAAGAAAAATTGCCGGTGATTGGATGAGTGTCAGACGAGACGGCACGCCACTCAACTTTATAAGTACCTGTGGTCAATGGCGATGCAGGCGTAATAACCATCGTCTTAGGATCTCCACCGCCTGCAACGGCTGCTTTAACGCCCATTGGGGAGTTAGGCATGCCAGGCATATCGGTCATGATCAGCTTAGCACCGGAAAACTGAGTCGTTAGATTCTCAGAAAATTGCAGTTCAATTTTCGCAGGAGCAGCAACATCCGACCCTTCTGCTGGAGTAGAAGAAAGCAGCTTTGGATGTGCTTGAGCAACTGCACTCAAAATCAAACCCGCTGTCAGTGCTACAGCTACGGTGGTGGTTTTAAGGAATGACATGCAAGACTCCTCACAGCAAAAGCTGTTGATTCTAGGTTTTTGATGAGTATCTAGTTATTACTTTTACGCTTATTAAAAACACTGGCGAGCTACCTAGCAAATTCCGTGTTCTAGGGCGGGCTGGACAGGAATAATCACAAGAATTCCAACGTCACAGCGCAAGTACACGATGCCACACGAACGCAAACTATTCGATTACATTTCAGTCAGCTTGGACCTGCTTTGGGACGCTGAATTTCTTGAAAAAATGGTTAAAACGGGCTTCCGTTTTGCGACGTTCACACCGTGAAAACCGTTCGCAAGACCACATAGCTGCTCGGGTGTATATGGTGTCGTTGATTAGGCATTTTCTGCACTCGCACATGGGAGCTGTATATGAAAGGCTGTTTTTCCATCTGACGACGTGCACCATATCTTGCCGCCATGCGACTCGATAATGGATCGAGTGATTGATAAGCCTAGCCCCGCATTACTTGGGTTTCCTTCTCTACGAGCGGGGTCCACTCGATAAAATCGATCAAACAGTTTTTCAAGGTGCTCAGGAGCGATAGGTTCTCCAGGGTTTTCCACGGAGACAGAGATTGACGTCCCTTCCTGCCTTATATCGACGCTGATACATTTCCCTGCGGGGGTGTACCGGAGGGCATTCGAGAGCAGATTAGAGATAGCCCTGTCGAGCATAAGAACGTCACCTCGGACGCTGCCCCTCCCTGTCACCTTAAGGTCGATGCCTTGCTCATCAGCCAACAAGCGGTAGTACTCGAGTAATTTTTCTACTAGCGCTACCAAGTCTATCGGTTTGTTTTCATGAGTAATCAGACCATTATCTGATTTCGCTAGAAAAAGCATGTCATCGATCATCCGCCCCATACGCTTCAGGTCATCAAGATTCGAATACAAGTTGTCTTCGTAATCTTCAATATTCCTTTTTCGAGAAAGCACCACTTCGGTGTGTGTCATCAAATTGCTGACTGGTGTTCGTAGTTCGTGAGCAATGTCCGCAGAGAAGTTTGATAAGCGAACAAATGCATCGTCAAGTCTAGATAACATTGCATTGAAAGAAAGCACCATCTGCTGAAGCTCTTTAGGCACGGCCGCTAAAGGAATCCGTTCTTTGAGCGATTTAGCAGACATTGACGCAGCGACTTGAGTAACCTGGCGAATAGGTCTTAGTCCACTGCTCGCGACCATCCAGCCCAGCGCCGCACTGACCAGCGCGCTTATAAACAACCCTATCAAAAACCAGCGTTCAAGCGTCTCAAAGAACGCCATATGTTGCGTAACGTCAAAGATCAACATAACGGTCAGCGGTTTTTCTTGTCCAGTCACAATCGCCTGCGCCGTTATTCCCCGGAACGTTTGCTCATCATCACGCCACTCCCAAACGTTGTTGTTTGAGGTCGTGCGAAAGTCTTCAGGAATATCGATTGGACCTGGATCAGCAAAAAGGGTCTTGCCGTGACCATCGAAGATCAGGGCTATCAAATCTCGGTGAGCACCCAGCAGCGCCTCCAACTCAGGCTTAACATCACTGAACTGGTCAATGCTACTCAATCCCGTCAAAATTCTTTGGGTCGAGTGTAGCTTCTCGTTTAGCGCCTGCTGATCTAGCATTTTGAAATGATGCCGGCTAAGGCTGTTAAAACTGAGTCCAGCGACGGTGAGCACCGCCGTTACAGCTAGCATGAACATCAGGCTCATGCGGGTAGTCAGAGACATTCGCTTCATTCCAGCCCCGTCCCAGAATCCGGCGCATCTAGCATGTAGCCCATGCCTCGGGAGGTGTGGATAAGCTTGACCTCAAAATCATCATCAATCTTTGCTCTGAGCCGCCTTACGGCGACCTCGATGACGTTCGTATCGCTGTCGAAGTTCATGTCCCACACCTGGGAAGCGATAAGCGACTTAGGCAGCACCTCACCTCGACGACGGAGCAGCAATTCGAGTAACGCAAACTCTTTGGCCGTGAGATATATACGTTTGCCTCCACGGACAACCCTGCGCTTGAGCAGGTCAACCTCAAGATCAGCCAATTTCATATGAGTTTGGGAGGGGGCTGTACTCCCTCTTCGCAGCAGCGTTCTGACGCGGGCAAGCAATTCAGAAAAAGCGAAGGGTTTTATGAGGTAATCGTCTGCCCCCAGCTCAAGTCCTTTGACGCGATCCTCGACGCGGTCTCGCGCCGTGAGAAAAAGCACGGGGACATTTTTTCCGGATGCCCGCACCTTCTGAAGTACTTCCCATCCGTCCAGCCCAGGCATCATCACATCGAGAATCAGCAGGTCATAAGCCTCGCTCAACGCGTGTTGAAGCGCCTCCTTACCATTGGTAAAGCGATCAACATTGAACCCTGCCTCAGCAAGACCTTGCTGCAAATAAATGCCTATTTTGGGTTCGTCTTCCGCAACCAGAAGTCTCATGGGGGTGGCTCTCGAATGATTGTGATGATGAGTCTGCAAGGAAATGCTTCTGCCAACCAGCAACTGACAGAAAAGTAATATTGGCTTCAGGTAGATGTCAGCGAGTGCTGTCTAGGGTTCGAGCATGGGTACTCCCTAGTACTCGACCGACGCCTCCGCATGAAACCTTGGGGGAGCCGGAAAACAGATCAAAAAGGAGCTTCCTCATGAATCATCTAAAAATCCTTTTCTTTGTGGGTTCGATACTCATCTCAGCGTCTGCTTTGGCTGAAGGTGGCGCAGATCGGATTGCGGAGCGTATGGAAAGCCTACGCGACAAAGCAGAAGCGACCTTGGTGCAAGCTGAAAAAGCCCCAGAGGGAGAGCGCCATGTACACATGGCCGAGCATATGAAACTGCTGGGCGAAATCATGAACCAACTCCATCAGGATCACCCAAAAGCATCAATGTCGCCTCAGGAACATCTTTCCTGGATGGAAAAGCACGACGCTATGGTTGATGACGTTTTGAACCAAATGCAGCGCGAACACAAACTGATGCTTTCTGAGAACCATCAGTAACCGGGTACCTCCGATGGGCTGTTTGATCCGCTCGGTTGGTACGGCGTCATATGCGCGCCGTACTACTCTTGGAAACTGACAGAAATGTAGTGTTCACGTCAGTTAGCTGGCAGCTCTATCCGTTTAGCATAGCTAGTGTTTTCCATTTGCTCTTGAGGTCATCATGAAAGCTAAGCTCGTTACCCCAGTTATTGCGGCGATCACCTTATTCTTCGGTGCGACGGCCATGGCAGACGTAGGTCATGGCAAAGAGGACATCGGCCAGCCTGGCGTCGCTTCTGCGGTGACCCGTACGGTAGATGTGGAGATGGGTGATATTTTCTTCATGCCTAAAAACATCGATGTGAAGCCTGGTGAGACTATTCGTTTTGTCCTTCGTAATAAGGGCGCACTGCTGCACGAATTCAATATCGGCCAAGCCGCCGCTCATGCGGCGCACCAAAAAGAAATGGCGAGCATGTTCCAGAATGGAACGCTTACACCCACCGGGTCAGGGAAAATGACGGGCAGCATGGGTCACAGCATGGGAGGGATGAAGATGGTTGGAATGGAACACAACGACCCGAACAGCATGCTGATCGAGCCAGGAGCAACAAAGGAATTGATCTGGACCTTCAACAATACAACTGGACTTCAATTTGCCTGCAACGTGCCAGGTCATTACCAGTCTGGGATGGTCGGTCAATTTGACCTGAAGTGAGCCTGAACTGACCGCTAAACCCGCGTCTCCTCAAGAGTTGGCTACGCTCTGAGGCAGACATCAGAGCAATTCGCTCACACGCTGGGGTCTAGATCATGAATAACCATCAGCATCCGGCTGGAAGCATCACCACCCCATTTTGGACGCGCAAAACAGGCGTTGTGCTGATTATGTTCATTGTGATCGGCGCCTTCTACGTGGTGCGGGAGCATTTCAGCCACGTCTATCCATACTTGCCCTATCTCATTCTGTTGATCTGTCCATTGATGCATTTTTTTGGGCATGGACATGGCGCACATGACCATGGCAATCAGGCGCAAGCCAACAAGGAAGAGAAATAGCTATGCCCAATAAACCGAGCCACCACGATCACGGTCCTACCCACGCAGCCTCGCCCCCTGACGCTGATCTACGTGACCCGGTGTGCGGCATGACGATTACGCCTCCAAGTAAATTTGGCGAGTCTTATCAGGGACAGATTTATCAGTTTTGCAGCCAGAAATGCCAAGAGAAATTTCGGGCAGCTCCAGAGCACTACAGCGGTATTCATCCCAGCACTGAACCCAGCATCGCGGCTACAGAGCCCGCGCTCCAAGTAGCCACTGAATTTACCTGCCCGATGCACCCGGAAATAAAACAGCCAGGGCCCGGCAATTGCCCAAAATGTGGCATGACATTAGAACCTGTCATTCCGGCGCTAGATGACGATGACAAAACCGAGCTCCGTGATTTCGCGCGCCGCTTTTGGTGGTCTCTGCCTTTAACCGTGATAGTGACCGTTCTAGCCATGGCGGGCCATTCATTACAACTCTTCCATGGCTCGGTTCAAAACTGGATCGAGTTTGCTCTTGCGACACCGGTCACCTTATGGGCAGGGTGGCCCTTTTTTGTAAGGGGCATAGCATCTGTTAGAAATCGCAGTCCAAATATGTGGACTCTGATAGGTTTGGGTACTTCCGCAGCTTATCTTTACAGCGTCGCAGCAACCCTCTTTCCCCAAAGTTTTCCCACCACCTTCATGCAAGATGGACGCATCGGCGTTTACTTCGAAGCCGCTGCAGTCATCATCTCGCTCACCTTGCTTGGGCAGATTCTTGAGCTAAAAGCACGGTCACAAACCTCCGCCGCCATTAAGTCCCTTCTAGGCCTATCTCCCAAAACTGCACGCAAGATCAACGCCGATGGTCAGGAGGAAGACATTCCTCTTACCCATGTTCACTTGGGCGACCATTTGCGGGTCAGACCTGGTGAAAAGGTGCCAGTTGATGGCTCTGTGCTCGAGGGAGAAAGTGCGGTGGATGAGTCCATGCTCACTGGTGAACCTGTGCCGGTAATGAAAAGACCAGGGGATAGTTTGATCGGCGCCACGCTTAATACTCACGGGAGCTTGGTGATGGAGGCGCAAAAGGTCGGCGCCGACACCATGCTATCGCAGATAGTGCAAATGGTTGCTCTAGCCCAACGCTCCAAAGCGCCAATGCAAAGAATGGCCGACTCGATCGCCGGCTACTTTGTGATGGGGGTTATCGCGATTGCGTTGCTGACATTCTTAGGCTGGGGACTATTCGGCCCGGAACCCAGCTGGGTCTTCGGCCTGATCAACGCTGTCGCCGTACTTATCATCGCTTGCCCCTGTGCACTTGGTCTCGCAACGCCCATGTCGATCATGGTTTCGACGGGTAAAGCGGCCAGTATGGGTGTGCTGTTCAGGGACGCCAGTGCTATTGAAAACCTTTGCAAGATCGACACGCTGATTGTCGATAAAACGGGGACCCTGACAGAGGGACGGCCGGTATTTCACAGTGTGGAGGCCACACCAGATTTCAACCCACACGATGTTCTTCAACTGGCCGCTAGCCTTGATCAAGGCAGCGAACATCCTTTGGCGCACGCCATCGTCGATCACGCCCGAACTGAAAATATCGCGCTCACCAAGCCTGAATCGTTTGAGTCCGGGTCTGGGATTGGAGTCAGTGGCCTTGTTGATGGCAAGAAGGTACAGCTGGGCAACACAGCACTGATGGACGCTGCCGGTGTAAGCACTAAGGTCTTACAGTACCGTGCAGAGTTGTTGCGCCTTGAAGGCATCAGCATCATCTATCTAGCAGTTGACGGGGTTCTGGCAGGATTACTGGCGGTCTCAGATCCGATAAAACCGACCTCCAAAGAAGCAGTCACCAAGCTTAAAGCTGATAACGTAAAAATCATCATGGCCACCGGAGACGGGCTCACCACCGCACGTGCTGTCGCCAAGGAGATGGGTATTGAAGAGGTTCATGGAGAAGTTAAACCTCAGGACAAAGAGCGCCTGGTGGCGGACCTCCAGCGATACGGTCGAAAGGTTGCCATGGCCGGCGACGGTATCAACGACGCACCGGCCTTGGCGCGTGCAGATGTGGGCATTGCCATGGGTACAGGGACTGATGTCGCGATGAATAGCGCTCAGCTCACGCTGGTAAAAGGCGACCTGATGGGGATTCTACGGGCACGGGCACTTTCGGTTGCGACAGTAAAAAACATGCGGCAAAACTTGGGTTTCGCCTTCCTTTACAACTCAATGGGTATTCCCTTGGCCGCAGGCCTACTCTATCCGCTGACGGGGCACCTACTGTCGCCAATGATCGCTGCGTTAGCCATGAGCGTCAGTTCTGCGTCTGTAGTTTTCAATGCTTTGAGACTGAGGAATACCCATATAGCTTGAGCGAAACCGTTGCTCGCACCCCACAAAACATAACTCTTGACCTTACCGCGGTGTCAACGTTGATGCTGTCATCGCGGTGAAAAGAGACCGCTCAGCACAAGAGGAATAACCATGTTCGTCTTAAACGTATCAGGCATTGGTTGCGGTAGCTGCGTCAGCAAAATCACTAAAGCGATTCAATCGTTGGACAGCGAGGCTAAAGTTTCCGTGGATCGCGCGGCAGGTAAGGTAAGCGTTGAAAGTAGCGAAAACCCAGAGCAAGTTCGTAAAGCTGTCGAATCACTCGGTTTCCCATCGCAAATCAGCGCTTAAGGCGCTGATTTCATTGTTGGGTAAATTTTACTAATCACCTCGCAGAGCTTTAAGCAGCCCCTTAAATGCTCCGTTCAATCTATTAAAAGCGCTTTCAAAATGAATTTCGTTCTCAGTAAACTTTGCAACTTCAAGCTGTGCATCCACAGTATTTTGATCAATTGAAGGTTGGTAAGGCGTGCTGTAAAACAAAGCATCACGTTGACCATCACTTGCTGATTCGTTAATGGCAATATGTTTTATGTTTGTTGTTTTCAAAGAGAATGGAGAATTCAAGCCTCGTGTTGTCTGGCTGGCGAGCACAGCAGAAAACTCCAAATCTCTAGCCTTAAAGTTAGGAGTATCGGCGTTAGCGATATTATTGCTAAGTACCTCGGCTCTTTGGCTGCGATAAACTAACGCTCTTTCGGCGGAGCCAAGCGCTTTTTCAAAATTAATGCTCACAAGCGGCCACCTTCCGTTACGCTACTATTTCCAATTTTCACCTATATCAAACACTTATGTGTTGAATGTGGTGCGTCTAAGTCGACTTATAACTCCGGTGCAAATTCAAAAAACGTCAAGCCCTGTGAAAGTGACCGAAAGCACAGAACACCGAACGGCTAAATTTTAGGAGATTGGTTTCAGCGAACTCCGACAGTGGATAGACCATACGGATTAAGTACATCGCACCTCAAGAGAAATATCGGAACCTGACACAACTGTAATATTGGCCTAAGCTGCCTGACAGGGAATCAGTCTTATAGTCTTATTGAGCCTTAAGCTCTTCCCTGAGCATCAACTTTGTTGTGGATTCAGGGGCTACCATCTATCAGAGGAAACCCAAATGAACCCTATTGAACCCTATCAAAACCTTGTTCGTCATCGCTGCTCTGACCGTATCTTCTTTTGCTATGGCTGAAGGCGGAGGTGACCGCACTTTCGAACGTATGGAAGCGGCCAGGAGTAACTCGATGGAATCGTACCAAGTAGCCCAAACGAAAAATGCCCAGCCTCCTGTCGCGGAAAGCAAAGCCAGGGCGATGGACCACAAAAATTGCTAAATATTTGAGCTACGCTCACAAGCTGACAGAAATGTAATCACTGTGGTGGTTTAAATGTGGCAACTTCTGAGCTCGCTTACCGTTTGAGTTCGTCTTTTGTAACGGTGAGTGAGTCTCATCCAGACAATTCATTTGTTGTTTCGCGCGGCTTCCCTTTTGACTGATTGGACATAACGGCATGCACTCCAAAACCTCTAGGCGGACATTCGTGAAAGGCTTGGCCGCTGGTGGCATTCTCGGCGGCCTTGGCCTTTGGCGCACTCCTGTATGGGCGGTGACAAGTCCTGGTATGCCGAGCGTACTCTCCGGTAACGAATTTGATCTGTTTATTGGTGAAAGCCCTGTAAACATCACAGGCTCGCCTCGCACAGCTATGACCATCAACGGATCATTGCCCGGACCTTTGCTGCGTTGGCGTGAGGGGGAGACCGTCACTCTGCGTGTAAAAAACCGTCTAGACCAAGACACATCAATCCATTGGCACGGGATCATCCTACCCGCCAACATGGACGGTGTGCCTGGCTTGAGCTTCCATGGCATCGCACCCGATGGCATGTACGAATACAAATTCAAGCTTCATCAGAACGGAACCTACTGGTATCACAGCCACTCGGGTTTGCAGGAGCAGGCAGGCGTTTACGGTCCAATCGTCATCGATTCGAAAGAACCTGAACCGTTTCAATACGATCGCGACTACGTGGTGATGTTGACTGACTGGACCGACGAAGATCCCAGTCGCGTTATGGCGAAGCTCAAGAAACAATCGGGCTATTACAACCATCACAAGCGCACCGTCGGAGACTTCATAGACGATGTCAGCAGCAAAGGTTGGTCTTCGACGGTAGCAGATCGAAAGATGTGGGCTGAGATGAACATGAGTCCTACTGACCTCGGCGATGTCAGCGCGGATACCTATACCTATCTCATGAATGGCCAGGCACCCAACGGTAACTGGACTGGTATTTTCAAACCGGGTGAGAAACTCCGTCTGCGCTTTATCAACGGCTCCGCCATGAGCTATTTCGACGTCCGCATTCCTGGGTTGAAGATGACCGTGGTTGCCGCAGACGGTCAACATGTCAAGCCGGTGAGCGTCGACGAGTTTCGTATTGCGGTAGCTGAAACATATGACGTTATTGTGGAGACTGCTACTGATGAGGCTTACACCATCTTCGCTCAGTCTATGGATCGCACAGGTTACGCCAGCGGAACACTTGCAGTGCGTGACGGCCTAAAGGCACCGATACCTGCGATTGACCCACGTCCTATAGTAACTATGGATGACATGGGGATGGGCGGTATGGCTGGTATGGACCATGGCAGCTCGGGTGGAATGGGCGGCGGCGACATGGCCGGCATGGATCACAGCAAGATGGCAGGGATGAACCAAGGTGACATGACCGGGATGACCGGCATGGACAGCGGTGACATGACTAACATGGCTGGCATGGACCACAGCAAGATGGCTGGCATGGACAAAGGCGACATGTCCAACATGGCTGGCATGGACCACAGCAAGATGGCAGGAATGGGCAGTGGCGATATGTCAGGGATGGCTGGCATGGGCGGTATGGGTGGAGAAATGCAGACTCACCCAGCCTCTGAAACCAACAATCCCTTGGTTGACATGCAAGCCATGAGTCCAACGCCAAAGCTGAACGATCCTGGCATAGGCTTGCGGAACAATGGTCGTCGAGTGCTCACTTACTCCGACTTGAAAAGCACTTTCCAAGATCCTGACGGCCGCGAGCCAAATCGTACCATCGAGCTTCACCTGACCGGTCACATGGAGAAGTTTTCGTGGTCGTTCAACGGCATCAAATTCTCTGACGCCGAACCGCTGCGCCTGAAGTATGGCGAGCGTCTGCGCATCACCTTGGTGAACGACACCATGATGACCCACCCCATCCACCTTCACGGCATGTGGAGTGACCTCGAGGATGAGAACGGCAAGTTCATGGTGCGCAAGCACACGATTGATATGCCACCAGGTACCAAACGCAGCTATCGAGTCACCGCTGATGCCTTAGGCCGCTGGGCATATCACTGCCATCTGCTTTTCCATATGGAAATGGGCATGTTCCGTGAAGTACGGGTTGATGAGTAAAGGAGACGATCTGTGAGCACATACCTAAATCGTAATTCCCTCGTGGGTTGCCTCTTTGCCGCTGTCCTGCTGAGTGGACTCTCGTCCACGGTGCTGGCAGAGGAAAATGGCAGCGATCATTCAACCACTGTTCCTGCTACAGCAACGGACAAGCCAGCAGCGGCAAACGATTCGAAGCTAGATCACGGGTCAATGGACCATAGCAAGATGAGCCATGAGTCGATGGATCATGACCAAAAAACCAAAAAGGCAGATTGAGATCATGACCAGTAAGTTTTTACGCCCAACGCTGATGGCACTTGCAGTCTCCACCGGTCCAGCATTCTTTTTTATGGCTCAAGCCGCTGAAGAGATGGATCCGTCGATGGCGATGCCATCAAGTGCGGACGCAAAGCCTTCAACTGCACAAAAATCCAAACCAGCCAAAGCGAAAGATGCCGCGATGGATCACAGCAAGATGAGCATGGATAACGGGCAAATGGACGGTATGCAAAGCATGGATGGAGGGGCGACTACCACAAGCCGAACCCCGATCCCCGTACTTACCGACGCTGACCGGGCCGCCGCTTTTCCAGACGTACCAGGCCATGGTGTGCACGATAAAAAAATTAACTCGTTCATCCTCCTGGATAAATTTGAGTACCAAGACGCTGACAACGGCAGTGCGCTGGCTTGGGATGCAAAAGGGTGGATCGGCGGTGACGTCGACCGCCTCTGGTTGCGTTCGGAAGGTGAACGTACAAATGGCGTAACCGAAAACGCTGAACTTCAGGCTCTGTGGGGACACGCCATCGGTCCATGGTGGGATGTCGTCACCGGTATTCGACAAGATTTCAAACCCGGGTCACCTCAAACCTGGGGAGCGCTCGGTATTCAGGGCATGGCCCTCTATAACTTTGAAGCTGAAGCGACTGCTTATATTGGTGAGAACGGTCAAACCGCTGCTCGATTTGAAGGCGATTACGACATCCTGTTGACCAATCGCCTGATCTTGCAGCCGACCGCCGAAGTAAACTTGTACGGGAAAAATGATCCTCAGCGCGGCATAGGATCTGGATTGGCCAACACCGAACTAGGCCTGCGGTTGCGCTACGAAATTACTCGTCAATTCGCACCCTACATTGGTGTTAGCTGGAATCGCTCATACGGTAAAACGGCTGACCTGGCCAGCGATGAAGGGGAAAAAACAAACGAGGCCCGATTTGTAGCTGGTATTCGGATGTGGTTCTGAGCGATTTGAGCACTAGCCCTACGGATTCAAATGATCGGGGAGTTGGCTCCCCGACTCTAAAGTAGATCCTTCAATGTAACCTTTGCAGCGGCATAAACGCTTGAGTGGGGTTCTATTGCTTCATGGAACATCTCGCCGTCTCCGAGGGAAAAGGAAATATTCATGACAGGTAGCTTCCGACTTTCAAGTCGATTTCTGCGTATCGCAACATTCGCCGCGCTGTTCATTGGCTCAACGGCTCAAGCGGCGCAGGCCCTCACCATCGATGTGCATCGTGATGCAAACTGCGGATGTTGCAAAAAATGGATTCAGCATCTTGAGGCCAATGGCTTCACCGTCATCGATCATGAAGAAACCAACATGAGTGCTCTCAAACTAGATCTGGGTGTCGCTCCACGACTCTCGTCTTGTCACACCGCGATGATCAACGGGAAGTTTGTTGAAGGCCACGTGCCAGCTGAGCAAATAATTGCGATGAGTAAACGCGACGACCTTCTCGGGATCGCTGCTCCTGGCATGCCACCTGGTTCTCCAGGAATGGAAGTCGACGGAGTGCATGAGGCCTACCAGATAATCGGCCTGACCAAAGCTGGCACAGATCAGGTCATTGCTGAGTACCCTCAAAACTAATCCCACCCCATCCCTCCCGTCACAGCATGGTCAGCGTTCATGACCATGCAGCGGGACATGCTCCTTCGATTTCATTCTCAAGCCATGGCTAAAGACGATCAACAGCCGTCGTAAAGGCATGCTTGTGCCTAATCAGATAACCCCGAACCGCAGTCCTCAATAAGAATTTGAGATGACCCCATCCTCCGCATGCTGACAAGCACTGCGCAGTTGATCGCGATAGTGTTAAGTTCGGAGATGGCGTTGCACCCTCAGCGTACCTTCCCGAATCAGGACATCTGTCTCGGCTGAAACAGTAGAAAACGTAAATGACGGTGGCTTAAGAGTTCTTTTTTTGAAGGCTCTTCAGACGCAGGGTCGCGCGTTGTACAGCGGCCATTTTTTCTGGACGCTTCATTCGTTTCCATTTTCTGATGTCTTCCTTGGTGCGACCGCAGCTAACGCACAGTTCGCTGTTCAGCTGGCAAACAGAAATACAGGGATTTTCGATGTCCTTTGCCATTGTTCAATTCCTCGTCGAACTTATGCGTGCTGCGGTTTCATTGCTAAGCCAGAACGGCGATCTGATCGGGTGCGTCAGCGCCCAACTTCGTGCGGTACTCAACTGTCAGATGAGTGATCTCATGAACCGTCGCAAGCCGTTCTCGTATGTTTTCTGCATTGACTGCTGGGCTGCCCAGAACACTCACAATCGCGGCGCGGGCTTGCGGCCCAACCTGCCAGACATGAAGATCAATGATCGAAGCATCTCCCGGTCGCTCAACCAGTTCACGAATCTCTTCAGCGACATGATCATCTGTCTGGTCGAGCAATACACCCGAAGTCACCCGCATCAACGACCAAGCCCAGCGTGCAATCACAACGGCACCCACAATCCCCATTGCAGGGTCGAGCCATACCCAACCAAGGTATCGACCAGCAAGAAGGGCTGCGATGGCCAGAACTGATGTCAGTGCATCTGCAATGACGTGAACGTAAGCAGAGCGCAAATTATTGTCGTGGCCATGCGCATGGTGAGATTCATCGTGATCGTGGTCATGCCCATGGTGATGATCATGACCGCCAGACAGCAAAAGCGCGCTCACCACATTCACTGCTAGTCCGACAATCGCGATTAGAGTCGCTGTCCCGAATTGCACTTGAGTCGGTTGAAAGAGACGAAACAGCGACTCTCCAGCAATTCCCAAGGAAACCAGTCCCAAAATCAGAGCAGAAGCGAAGCCACCCAAGTCTCCCACCTTGCCAGTTCCAAAACTGTAGCGAGCACTTGAGGCATGTCTTTTAGCGTAAGCGTAAGCAGCTGCGGCTATGCCGAGTGCTCCTGCATGCGTTGCCATGTGAAAACCATCGGCAAGCAACGCCATTGAGCCAGTGAGATAACCTGCGGTGATTTCAGCAACCATCATTACGACGGTCAGGGCCACCACCCACAAGGTTCGCTTGGCGTTTTCTTCATGTGATTTCCCAAGGAACATATGGTCGTGGGAATACTCGGCGTACGAATTACTCATCTGGGCAAATCCTATTTGGAATAGCGGCGAATGGCTTCGAGCAGCTCGTCGACACCTTTCGCTCTTTCGTCATTGCTGAGTGTCGGATTCGCGACGTGTTCACGAGCGTGGTCTTCGATAATTTCATCCATCAGCCCATTGATAGCGCCACGGGCAGAAGCGACCAAAAGCAGGGTTTTCGAGCAGTCATCATCAGAGTCGAGTGCTCGCTCAATCGCCTGGACTTGCCCAGCGATTCGCTTTACGCGCTTAAGAAGATTGTCTTTGCTTGATCTCATGTGACTCATACCATACCCCCCCTACCTATTAGAACAATATAATCACACGTTCCAATTGGCCATACAACCCAGGGAGGGAATCCATCCGACCAGCAGCGTTGCAGCATCTGAATGCTGCATTCGAAACATTCAGCACGTCGCCTCGCCGCGCAGTACCAATACAAGCCGTATGGGCGGCCCGGCACTTCAATAATTCGATAGATGGCGTAGCGCCTATCTCTTGAGCTGCCTAGGTCTATGGTTTAGGATCGAACCACATCCCCCCTGGGAGGATGCAGCAATCAACAGAGACGAAACCAGCTGATTGCGTCTCTTCGTGGAAAGTTCGGTAACCACATGGTTACGCACTTCGCTATTTGAGATATTTCATGCTGAAAATCCTAGCCAACCGTACCTACCGCCACCTCTTCTTGGCTCAAGTGATTGCGCTCATTGGGACGGGTCTTGCCACTGTTGCATTAGGCCTATTAGCGTTCGACCTTGCAGGTGCCAATGCGGGCGCTGTGCTCGGTACGGCGTTGGCGATCAAAATGACGGCCTACATTGGCGTTGCGCCAATCGCAGCCGCTTTTGCAGAGCGTTTACCCCGCCGGGCAATGCTGGTCTCTCTGGATCTGGTGCGAGCACTGGTCGCACTGGCTCTTCCGTTTGTGACGGAAGTCTGGCAAATCTACGTGCTGATTTTCGTCCTTCAGTCCGCTTCGGCAGCGTTCACTCCGACGTTCCAGGCGACCATTCCAGACATACTGGTGGATGAAGACGACTACACCCGTGCCTTGTCGCTATCACGTCTGGCCTATGATCTTGAAAGTGTCGCGAGCCCGATGCTTGCCGCTGCACTGTTGACGGTGATCAGCTTCCATAGCCTGTTCGCCGGCACGGTCATTGGGTTCCTTGCCTCAGCGGCCCTAGTCGCCACAGTGCTGCTGCCTAAGGCGAAGCAGATACCACGACGCAGCATCTACGAACGAACCACCCGTGGCATGCGCATATTTCTGGCCACACCTCGCTTGCGAGGGCTGTTGGCTCTCAATCTTACGGTTGCGGCCGCCAGTGCTATGGTCATCGTCAATACGGTGGTGCTGGTGCAGTCGCGCTTCGCTCTGCCGCAGAGTTCTACGGCATTGGCGCTGGCCGCGTTTGGTGGCGGTTCCATGGTGGCGGCCCTGGTCTTGCCTCGACTGTTGAAAAATATCAAAGACCGAACGGCCATGTTGTTTGGTGGAGGAGTATTGGTCGCAGGCTTAGCAGTTGGCATCAACCTAACCACCTATAACTTCCTGCTACCGCTGTGGGTGGTGCTTGGGGTGGGCTACTCCTTGGCTCAAACCCCGAGCGGTCGACTGTTGCGTCGCTCGGCACATGCCGAAGATCGCCCAGCGTTGTTTGCCGCCCAATTTGCGCTATCCCATGCTTGCTGGTTGATTACCTACCCATTGGCGGGATGGTTGGGTGCGAACATCAGCCTCACTGCGTCGTTTGTTGGGCTCGCTGTCGTGGCAGGTAGTGCGCTGGTGGTCAGCATCGTGATCTGGCGTCCAGCTCATGACCAAGACTCTATCAAGCACACCCATGAGAATCTGCCGGGCGATCACACGCACGTCGACGGCCAGGAAGGTGCGGATCACGAACATCCATACGTGATCGATGATCAACATCGCCGATGGCCCAACAAATGATTGTAAGTTCCTAAGATTTGCTAAGGCTAGCTGTCGGACATTCAGACTAGGAGCCGTAGGGCTTGCAGAGCGGCAAGGTGCCCCGGATAGAACCAGTAGCCCCATTGCCCGACCGGCCAGATCTTGAAGGAGAAGGTCTGACGCAGAAGCCAAAGTCCGATCAAGGGGGCCGCGAATGCGGTGCTCAAAGCCAGCATTGAATAGATTTCCAAGTCCAACGCCCTGGTTACGATGCTACTGCGGGTATTGCTCAACAGGCATAGAGCCGCTGGCAGCAGCCAAAGAACACCTGGGTTCTTTATTGCTACTAAGACAGCCGCTGGAACAAGTGCACCGTAGAAGCCGTACATCAGAGGATCATCCAGCACGTAGGCAACTGCAGCGGCCATCAACGCCATAGCGCCGCTCAACAAAGTGCGATGTTGCCACCCCCAGGCAATCACCAGCCCTAACGCCAGGGTAACCAACACGTTGAATGATCCCGAGGTGCTGATGTAGCGATAAGGCACTTCTGAAATGGCGGCGAACAACAGCATCAAGGCGAGGTAGCGTCCGTTCGCAGCAGTCAGCCACTCACCCGGTTTGGAGCGCGCCACGTTGGCCGCAATGGCGAGACAGAACAGCGGAAAAGACAGCCGCCCCAGAATGAACAGATTACTCATCTCCGGCCACACCAAGCGTAAGTGATCGATAACCATGGTCAGCATCGCCAGCCACTTGATCAGATCCAGACTACTGCTTCGGCTCTTGAGTAAGGAATTCTGGGCTGTATGAGCAGTCGTCATACCCACCCCAGTGTGACGGCGGTCAGCACGAGATAACGCACGCCCTTGGCCAGGGTGACAATCAGCAGAAAACTCCAAAGTGGCTCGCGCATGACTCCGGCGACGACTGTCAGCGGATCGCCAATGATCGGCACCCAGCTCAGCAGCAACGACCAGCGCCCGTAGCGCAGGTAGGAGTTCCGGGCCTTTTCAAGCTTGCTCTCGCTCACCGGGAACCAGCGCTTGTGGCGCAATCGCTCAATAGAGCGACCTAGAATCCAGTTCAGCGCCGATCCGAGCACGTTGCCGAAGGTGGCGACCGCCAAAAGCGTAGAAACGACGTACTGGTCGGAAAGCAGCATCCCGACCAGCACAGCTTCAGATTGCATTGGCAGTAACGTGGCGGCACCGAATGCCGCCAGGAACAGACCAACGTAGCTGGTGAGTTCAAACACTCGGACGTCGCCTCATGCGTTCAGGCCGATCCAGCCATGAAAGCCGACGTACAGACCAACACCGATGATCAACACGCTGGACAGGTAAGGTGCACGACGCGCAACGGCGCCCATCCAAGGCCAGCGATTCGAGGCCTGCTTGGCGCCAATAGCGGCTGCTGCACCGACGGTAACCAGTGTGAGCGCCAGACCAATGCTGAAGCACAGGACGAGCACGCCACCCAAGGCGACTTCTTTGATCTGAAGGCAGAGCAGTAGAACGGTGATGGCCGCAGGGCAAGGAATGAGCCCCCCCGTCAAGCCGAACATAATGATCTGTCCCGTGGTGACCTCACGGTTGGTAAAGCGCTTGCGGATATCGTTGGCATGGGCGCGCTCATGCGCATCCTGATAGCCATCAATCGACAACTCCAGGCCTTCCAGTTCGGAATGCGCGTGCCCGTGATCATGCTCTTGGTATTCTAGGTCATAATCATGGGAATGACCCGCATGGCCCAGACTCAAGCGGGCACTGAACTCATGAGGCTCCGGGATATCGACTGCCGACTCCAGGAAGCCTTCGCGCTCGACGAAAGAGAACGATTGAGTGCTGCCGTCCGGACGGGTAGTCATCAGGCGAACATCTGAGGCTGCCCAGGCGTGTCCGGTCAATGTCTTCAGGCGCCAGTGCGGTGGCATGCCTTCTTCGAAGATTGACAGCTCAACACGGCCATGGCTGGTATCGATTCGGTGGGTCTCATCATGATGACCATGGTCATGCTCGTCGTGGTGGTGATCATCACCTTGCTCGAACTTGAACATCTGCTCACCACGCCAGGTACGCCACAACATCCAGAGCGCAATCACAATGATCAGCGCGGAGGACGCGAGCTGGAAGTAAGGTTCTGTGGTTTGAGCATCCAGACCTTTGCCCAGGTACATTCCGCCGATTGCAACCAACCACACCACTGCGGTGTGCGAAAGCGTCGCGGCCAAGCCCAACAAAACGGCCTGTTTGACCGAGCCACGGATAGCCACGATGAAGGCCGCCATCATGGTTTTTGAATGGCCCGGCTCCAGGCCATGTAAGGCACCGAGCAGAATAGCGCTCGGAAAATACAGCCAGGCGTGTGAACCACCTGCTGCAAGAGTTCAGCGAAGTTGGGCATGTCAGACCTAAAGGTACTTGGTGATTTGCTTGAAGGCTTCCAGTGGTGCGCGCTCGCCATTGTTCAACGCCGAGACGGTGTCCTCCAGGCAGTGATCAATGTGATCCTGGATGAGCGTGCGCTTCGCTTGGCACACCGCTTTTTCAACAGCATGCAGCTGCTGGGCGATGTCCACGCACTGACGACCCTCTTCGATCATGGTGATGATGCCGCGTAAATGGCCGTCCGCCCGCTTGAGCCGCTTGATGATTGCTTCATGACTTTGGTGGGTATGCGCATGGCTGTGTTCGTGTTCTTGCTCACTCATGACTTGAGCCTCAGGCCTCAATGAATTAGGCTGGCATCCTATCCCCCCTAGGGGGATGCGGTCAAACGCATCAAAGCCCCACAAAACGAGTTGAAAGCCGAACACTATGTTCAGTAGAACACTGACAATGACGGTGGTAATCGCACTTGCTCTGGCCATGTTTGTGGCTTGGGCCGGGCATACCTATACGTTGTCGGTGACATCGAAACAGCCAGCCTGGGAGATTGCGCAAGATGCCCATCACTCCAATGAGCAGCAGGCAGAGATGTCGAGCGCGAGCTACTCGGATCACTACCACTCGCCGTTGACCCCTGACCATCAGCACGAAACGCCACAGCTCACGTCCGCGTTGAGTTTGGCTGCACAGCCGAAGCTGTCCATACGAGTTGATGCACGCCGATATTCCGTTCCTCGTCCGCCGATTTTCTTGATCGAGCGTCCACCCCGTCCTTCGTTCGCATCCTGACCATGGCCGCACCGCGGCCTTTGATCCCTGCAACGTAGGATTGATCTATGCATTCGCACTCGATGAGCGGCGTTGTCGCATTCACTGCGCCATCGCACCGCCCGCTACTGCTGTTTTTTTTACTTGTCACTGCACTTTTCCTCGGGATGCCCGAGGCGATGGCTCACGCCGTCGCGGAAGGAGACAAGGGCTTCATCCAGGAAAGTTCCGGCGTCTTGTTGCTGCCCTTCATCTACATGGGAGCCAAACACATGATGACAGGCTACGACCACCTGCTGTTTCTGTTCGGGGTGATCTTCTTCCTCTACCGCCTGAAAGACGTGGGGCTCTACGTCACGCTGTTCGCTGTAGGCCACTCGGTCACGCTGCTGCTTGGCGTACTGACCGAGATCAGCATCAGCTCCTACATCATCGACGCCATCATCGGTTTCTCGGTGGTGTACAAGGCGCTCGATAACCTGGGTGCATTCCAGCGCTGGTTCGGTTTCCAACCCAACACCAAGGTGGCCACGTTGATCTTCGGACTACTCCACGGTTTTGGGCTGGCAACGAAGATTCAGGAGTACGAGATCTCGTCTGATGGCCTGATTCCGAACCTGATCGCCTTCAACGTAGGTGTTGAGATCGGCCAATTGCTGGCCCTTAGCGCGATTCTCATTTTGATGGGGTATTGGCGGCGCACCGGCGGTTTCTGGCGCCACGCCTACGCCGCCAACGTCGCCATGATGAGTGCCGGTTTCCTGCTGATGGGTTACCAGATCACCGGCCTGTTTGTCTCTGCGTAAGGAATTCTGACCATGTTCAATACTCCGCTTCCAACTGTTAATGAATTGCCCAGCACTCGCAAACTGGTGCGTTCGACTGTCATTGCACTGTTGACTGCGGTCGTCCTGCTGGTGACCGTTGTCATGCCTTCGGAATATGCCGTTGATCCAACGGGTGTGGGCCGAGCACTGGGGCTGACCCAAATGGGCGAACTGAAGATCATCCTGGCCCAGGAGGCTTTGGCGGATGCAGCACCACCTCAACCAGCAACTTTAGCTCCAGCTCCAGCTTCGCAGGTTGCACAGGCTGAACCTGTTGCGACACCTGTTACTCCGCCAGTGGCGACACCTCCCCCAGCTCTGAAGACAAATCAAATGAGCGTCACGCTCAAGCCAGGTGAAGGGACAGAAATCAAACTGAAAGTGCTGAAGGGCAAGACGGTCAGCTATGAATGGACAGCGGCTGGTGGGCCTGTGAATTACGACACCCATGGCGAGCCTTACAACGGTGAAAAGGGTTACTTCCACAGCTATACCAAGGGCAAGCAAGTCAAAAGTGACAAAGGTGAATTCACCGCCATTTTTGACGGCACCCATGGTTGGTTTTGGCGTAACCGCAGCAATAGCGACGTGACCATCTCACTGAGAACGGCCGGCGATTACTTGAGCGTCAAACAGTAATCCGAAGCAGCGATGGCTGTTCTATTGCCGAAAATGCAGCGATCAACCTAGATAAAGACCATTTATCTCATCCATTTTTTGAAGAGTCATTCCATGAAAACCCCAGCAACGCTGATTCGTTCGATGCTCCTGATTTGCTTTATTGGCCTGATGACCGCATGCGGTGGCGGTGAGAAAGGAACAACATCCAAGACCGCTGAGCACGGACACTCACACGAGTAACACCCTGAATAAAACATGGCCGCATTTGCGGCCTTGTTTGCTTCTATATCTCAACCTGCGCACCCAGTTCGACCACTCGGTCAGCGGCAAATGGAAGTATTTGAGGTTGCTGTTGACGTGCTTCAGTAAAAAAGTGAACAAGCTTTCTCGCCGACGAGCCATTCCGATACGCTTGATCGGGATATCCGTCTCGCGGCTAAGGAAGTAGGTGGATTGCTTCGTGCAGAAATCCAGCTCATTCAAGTGTAAGAAACTCAAGGCTACGGCTAGGTCAGGCTCCCCGATAAGACCAAAGTGCGGGTTAACCCGGAAAAATTATTCGTCATAAGCCTAGACCTCAAACCGCCGATCATCTGGTACGCGCAGCTGTCTTCAGACGCCACAGTTAGCAACACCACCTGCTCGTGCAGAACCTGTTTATGCAATAGATTGTGCGAGAGCGCATGAGGGGCTGTATCAGCATTGTAATAACTGCCGGGTCATACCAACATTTATGTCAATCCACAAAAAAAGGCGCCACTAGGGCGCCTAAGCCGTCTCTAAACCAAAGGAGAAACAAAGAGACGGGGGTGTATTTGGCAATTGGACACCTGATGCCGATGGCTAGCGTCCGTTAAAGCAGTTGCAATGGGTATTCGACAATCAGTCTGACTTCGTCCAAATCAGATTCGAAATCGGTAGCTCGTGTCGTTGCTTGGCGAACACGCAAAGACATGTCCTTCAGAGAGCCTGACTGGATGACGTATTTGGCCTCTATGTCTCGCTCCCAACGCTTTTGGTCCTGCAATGGGGCACCATCCGCGCCGCGACGCATGTACACGCTGTTCGCGTTGGAATAGTCCGCATCCCAGCCCTTAGCGTAGCGGGTCATGAAGCTGAGACCGGGGATGCCGAAAGCCTGCATATCTAGATCGTAGCGCAGCTGCAAGGATTGCTCTTTCGGTGAGTTGAAATCGCTGTATTGGATAGAGTTATCCAAGAAAATTGAGTCGGACTGGCGAAGGTAGTCAAAGTCGTCGTTACCATTATTGCGCTGGTAACCAACGGTCACGGCGTGCGCTCCGAATTTGACCCCGGTCTTGCCGCTCCAGATGTTGTTATCGAAGCTTCCCAGAAGTTTTTTACCCTCATCAACCGCTCGGTATTAATTAAAGCCGCCGATTAGCGATACGCTTTCTGAGAGTGGATAGCTCAATGTGGTGCCCGCGTAGTATTGGTTCCACACATCCTTGAATTGGCTGGTGTAAAGACTCACACCTACGTGCTCATTGACCGTGTAATCGCCCCCTAGATAAGCGATCCATGGAGCATCTACTGCACCGGCGTAAAAAGTTGAAAAGCCGTCACGCATGCTACTGGAATTGGGTTGGCTCATCGCATGCAGCCGGCCCCCCTGAAGGGTCAGGCCTTTGATGCTGGTATTAGTGAACGTTGCACCACGGAAACTCTCCGGGAGAAGTCGGGAATCCCCATAGGCAACGACAGGCGTCGATGGAAATACGTCGCCTACCTTGACGACTGTATCCAGGAAACGCACTTTTGCGGCCCCGCCTACTTTTGAGTAGGAGTCTTCAGGTTGGCCTTTGCTATTGTGCGGCAAGACATCGACTGAGCTTCGGGCTCCCGAGCGACCATCACCTGAATCGAGCTTGAGGCCTTCCATTGCAAACGCATCAATGCCGAAGCCTACGGTACCTTGAGTAAAGCCTGATTCGAATCGGCCAATGATGCCATGAGCCCATTCGGCTGAGTAACCATTGCCCGTGGGGCTTGACTGGCCCTTTCGATAATCACGATTGAGATAGAGATTCCGATTGAGAATACTAAAGGTGCTCCCCTCAATGAACCCTTCAGGCTTTTGCTCCACAGCTACTGCAACTTGCCCCATGCTCATGCCAAGGGCAATTAGAGAAAGACCATAAATGCTTTTATTGTTCATTTAACACTCCAGGCTTTAGCTTGGCAGAGTTTCTTTATGAAATATTTTTTATAATTATAAAAAGCCACCAGCACGTGAGGATTTCTCCTACGTGCCGGCAGACATAATTTCATACAATAGATAACTCCAGCGTGACCTGAAAATTACTTCTATGTCAGCGAACAGTAAGCAGGCTCAAAACATACCGAACAAACTGGCGCAGCTAGGGCCAACGCTAACTAGCTTCCGTGAGGGCAGTTAGTACCCATAACCTTGTATTCCAGGGTGTTGAGCTTGCCCGCCGAATCTTCATAGGTCATGCGCGAAGGAGCTACGCCACAGGTTTTATTGGCTTGAGTGGTACTGATTACCTTCTGGACATCGAGGTTCATTCCATATTCATAATGAACAACTTCAGGTGTCGTCTTTCCATTTTCTAAGGCGTACTGTTCCATCGCCTTCTGGTTCTCTTGCATCATTCGACCATAAACACGGTCACCACCGCCTTCAGCCATGGCCAAAGAAGACAAGGTCAAGATGGAAACGGCAAAAAAAGCTTTTAGTGATTTCATGAATTTCATGATTTTCTCCTAGTGTTCACTTACTTCTGACTAGAGGATAACCAGTGATGCCTTTCAGAAAGCTGCCGCGAATATTACATATGCGTAAGGTGTCCCTCAGCACTGGTGAGCTCGACTATTAGAATTTTAACTTATTGGCGGAGTAGGCTGAATATGTCAGATAAGCATTAAAGATCAACTCGAGTTTCTCACGAAATACCCAAGTATTTTTTATTAAAGATACATCTCATCTATATTATGGACAGCTGCTTGGACTGCTCCATATGGATGAGTGGTTTGAGCGCAGTAAGATGAGACGAGGAACGTGTTACAAAAGCCTTATAGGCTGAGAATATTAGGGGCTACGTTGAGTACCGAAAATACCATCGCTAGGATAGCCTTTAACAGCCATAAGAAATCGTCCCGGTATTTTATCGCGGCTAGCAGCAAAGCACCGACGATTGGAAGCAGGGACAACCCCTTCAGCAACCGAAAGGTCCTGGTGAGGGTTAGGCCTTGCTTGTCGACTTGATCGATGGTGATCCTGAGCAGCCCCTGAAGTTTCGGGGGATATGTTTTTATCTTGTCCTTGAAATCATCGAAAATGACATTGAAGCTGTGTAGGAGGCGCTCCGTTTGCAGCATTTGGTTGTGAAGGATTGCAAGCAGAACCACAGAAACCGCTGCCAACCCAAGGACAAGGATAAAACCTTCGAATCTTGAGGTTGTTTTCTCCAGCACGACCAAACCCGCTAGCGATATCGGCAGGGCGAGCATCTTGCCGGCGATGTCGCCCAGCACCCCGCTAAGCTTCGTGCCATAGTCGATTTCAGCTTGGGCCACCTCCCGCCGGGCCCGCTCAAACGAGAAGCTATAGACGTAGGTTTGCAGATTAGCGCGGTATGTGGCGAGGACCTCCCGCCACTCCCGCACGATCACCAAGAACAGATTGGGCTCGCTCTCAAACTTCTCGATGACGCTAGCCACCGCCATCCGAATCATTAATTTTCGTTCGGAGAGGTGTGCCTTATTTTCGTTTTTTCGATTGAGTATTGAACGAGCCCCATGAAAGACAGGACACCGTTTCCCCCTTACGATAAGGGATAGGCAAACGGGTATGTTTATGACTAACAGCAATGATAAGGGTGGCGAGCTGCTCGGCCAGGAGCGCCGACGCCGCTGGAGCACCGACCAGAAGCTGGCCATGGTTCGCGAGAGCCTTGAACCGGGACAAAGTGTGTCCGTGGTGGCCCGACGCAACGGCATCAACGCCAACCAGCTGTTTCTTTGGCGCAAGCTGTATCAGGACGGAAGTCTATCGGCGGTCAGTGCGGGCGAGGCCGTTGTACCGGCGTCGGAACTGAGCGATGCGCTCAAGCAGATCCGAGAATTGCAGCGGATGCTGGGCAAGAAGACGATGGAAGCCGAAGTCCTAAAAGAGGCCGTGGAGATCGCCCGGTCGCGAAAATGGATTGCGCACTCACCCTTGTTGCCGGGGGACGACCAGTGAAACTGGTCAGCGAATGTCTCGGTGTGTCGCGCTCGCAATTAACGGTTCGGATCAAGCAATCGGTATCGCCTAAAGTACGGCGACGTCGGCTCGTGAACGATACGGAGTTGGTCGCCGAGATTAAGGAGCAGGTCAGCGAGTTACCGAGCTATGGCTACCGCCGTGTTTGGGGGTTGCTGCGCCGCGAGCGTGAAGTTCAGTCACTGGCTCCGATCAATGTGAAGCGGGTTTACCGCGTCATGCGCGATCACAATCTGCTGTTAGAACGCCGCATCAAGCAGCCTGGCGTGCAGCGCCGGCATGAAGGCCGAATTGCCGTTACTACCAGCGATACGCGCTGGTGCTCGGACGGCTTCGAGTTTCGCTGCGACGACGGTGCGAAGTTGAGCGTGACTTTTGCCCTGGACTGCTGTGACCGCGAAGCCATCGGCTGGGTCGCCAGCCCGACGGGCTACAGCGGTGACGACATCCGAGACTTGATGTTGGAAAGCGTGGAGAAGCGATTTGGGGATCAACTACCGAGCACGCCGGTGCAGTGGTTGAGCGATAACGGCTCGGCTTATATCGCCGAGCAGACGCGTCTGTTTGCTCGCCAGATCGGCTTGCAGCCGGTGACCACACCGGTACGCAGCCCGCAAAGTAACGGCATGGCAGAGAGCTTTGTGAAGACGATCAAGCGTGATTACGTGGCGCACATGCCCAAACCGAATCGAGAAACCGCGCTGCGCAATCTGACGATTGCCTTCGAGCATTACAACGAGCAGCATCCGCACAGCGCCTTGAAATATCGGTCGCCGAGAGAGTTTAGGCGTTTGGCAGCAGCATCAATTTAACGGGGAGTTGGTGTCCGGTCTGGTAGGGGCAAGTCCAAGTATTTCTTCCAACAAGCTCAGGTGATTGAGCTCATAGTCAAGGACCTTGACGTCAACCTGGGTAGGTAACAGAAAAGTTCTCGGAGGCTTAGCCCCATCGGGAGGCAAGGCAAAGAACAGATTAAAACCATCTTGGCTGCTGTCTTTGTCGACACCGATCGCTAGCAGTGCAAGCAGCTCGATGAGCCGGCAGACGCGCCTGAGCGCCTTAATCGCCGGAGGCTCGATGTCATCGCTATCTGCCCAACAGAGCTCAACAATGTATACGTTGCTCGGGAATTGCCCCTTGCCCAATGAGCCATTGCGAGCGACAAACTCGCCTAGGTTCGCGTAGAACCGGCCAGACTCGTTCGATGGCAAGCGAAACTCAATATCGAGAGAGTCTGCTTCTTCAGAGCAATGCTCGAACTTGCCATAGGCTGCGGGCAGGCCATCGCACATTCGCAACGCACCGATAATGTCGGGCGTTGGCATCCCCTCATAGCGGATGACTCCGTCCTCAATGGTGGGCGCTCCAATGGCGCGGTAGAGAGCTACCACATTAGAAAACATTCTTAGCCGACCCTGGCCAGCAGTTCTTTCTCGATCACACCAACCAGTTCGGCAGTCAGATTGGACAGCGTCAACTTTTTCCGTCCCTCATCATAATAAACGTCTGCGGCCGGATCCTTACCTAACGCTCCACGCTCGAATTGCAACGACCAGTTAGCCGCGTCCCCCTTGATACGGGTCTTCTCTTTCAGCGATTTCGCATTGACCGTAAAGTCGTCTGGCACCTTATGTTTCTCGCTATTCAAATAGTCTTTCAGCCCAACAATTTCATCCACTAAGTCAGCGGGTACGTGTGCGACAGCGACGTGGCAGATAGCGTCCAAGCGCGCAGATTTGCCTGCGGCCAACTGCTCCTCCAGATACTTGATCACCGCCTCTTTGGCCTTGTAACCAAAGCCTTTTAACGTTTTGTTGTCGCGAAAAAACCGTGCAACGTTATCAATGGCATTTTTGGTAGCGCGTCCGGAAGCTACTCCTTTCGCGCATCCCAGTGCAGAGATGAAATAATCGGATGCCTGACTATCACGGCCCCGGCTGATGAAGCACAGGTAGGTTGAATCCACTTCATCCTCCGCGTCATCTTCATTCTGCTCAGGCGCAGCAGCGGCCGCAGCAGCCATAGCCTTTATGGCCACGAAACTCGCTAAATTGATCCTGGCGGCCTGCTGAACCTTGTTGAGATCGACCTCTTGAATTTCCTTGGGCACATAGTTCTCGTCCAGCTGTATACCGCCGCGTTCCTTCATGCTGGCGACCAGGAAAAAGTCGGTTGCACCTGCGGTGTACTGAGCGCAAAGGATGTGTCCACCGGTCGATAAGACTTGATTACCGGCTTGCTCCACCAACTGGTCCATTGCCAAGTGGGTCAAGTCGATAAATCGCGCTTCATCATCTTGTACTTCTACGAACGCGGTGAAGCGCTCTGGAAACGGTCCCTGACGGTCATCATTGGCAAACTGGCCGTAGACCACGCTGTTGCCTTCTTTGCCGATGAGGCCGTGGATACCATTGACCAGAAAATGCAACGCGGGATTTTCAGTATCGAGCGCCACATCCTTCTTGACCACCTCGGAGATAACGCTGGTCTTGGCCAGCTTCTTGAAGCTGTGAATAATGGCAGTTTTCAGCGTAATCATAGGTCGAATTCCGTTCCGATAGTATCAATATGGAATCACTGAAAATAGCACCTTACCCAGCAAACTTCAGGGCTTATCTCGATATCAGATATCACCTAAGGGCTCCAACACCTAGTGATCAGTAAGGCTGCACGAACCCAATAACTGTATATGCATACAGCATAATACTCTATGCCATTCATCAGCACGAGGGTCTGAGCGTCGAAACGCGGACAGCATCATCTAGGCTTGTCACAGACCATAGTCTCTAACGTAGACTCAGTCTGAAAAGTTTTTCCAATCTTATCCGTCAGCGCTGGAGCACAGCTGAAGAGCGGGGACCGCCCACGCTGGATCGATCAGATCCTTCGTTTGAAGCAATTCTTCGAAGGAATCTATCCCAAAGATTACCCGAGGTTCTAGGTAATGCGCAGGAGGCCTTTTACCTACTGAAGAACAGATTTTTGGAGGGTTTGATCTCAAGACAGGTCACACAAGAACTCGACTGTCTGGACGATAGTCCGGGTAATGGTCATGTGTCGCCACTCCGCTATAGGCCTGGTTCTGGGGACGATTGTTACGAACGCCATGTCTCAGTAAGCACCGAGACAGTACCGCGATGGTTGAGTGGGACGGCGCCCAAAACATTGAGCGTCGATAAATACCACATTACGCGTCCGTGACTCTCAGTACAGGCTCAAAGCGACATCTAGGTCCGTCTGTACCCTTCGGCCGGGTCCCATCAACACATAAACGGTATTTTTGGTCTCGAACAGGCAATCGTGGGTGAAGGAAACTCCCAATGAGGTTCTTACCCAGCGGGCGCGATGGAAACGTCCTCAGCTATCGTGGAGAACAAACAAAGTGTTGACCAGTGTAGGAGTAACTCCTCCTCTAACAACGACCTTTAACTGACGGGGGGAGACCACTAAATCAACCATTATCCAGTCAGCGACTAGGCAATAGGTCCGTCCAGGGAAGTAAGATCCGATCAGAGCCACGGCGTCTGAATGAGGAAGCTCACATCCAGGTATTTTTTCACCACCAGAAACCAGTTCTGCTAGGCCCGCCAGATTCATTCATCCCTCCGACCCACTTCATAAATCGAGTCGAATGATTAATCACACCAGTCAGCATAGCTGCCCGTAAATCGCCCGACTTAAACCCCGATGAACAGCACGCAAAACTTGGCTCATCTGCTCAAAAGCTAACGTTTAGCCCTTTAGCTATGGTCTGATTTATGCCATTGCTCATGCTTGAATCCGACGTCAAAATAGATGCCGGTGTCTGCGGTACGTGAGCGATATCTGCTTCTGCGGCATAAATCCCGTATATGCGTAAACCGCTGCTATCGGTGCACATCCAATGCCCGATCAATACGCAATAGGCGTCGGTATTAACAATGACATCCAACGCCCAGCAATAAGCCACAAAAATCACCGGATCCAGAGCAACTGCGCCACGCCATAAAAATATCTACTGGAGCTTTGAATTGGACGCGATCATCTCCATGTATGCATTGCCACCCATGGGAATATCATAACCTGGTGGCCCTTCCCATTGCCGCGAGACACCGGTATTTCTAAGCATAACGTCAACCTTAATGCCGTCCTTAACCATGCTGTCTAAATCCCACTCGAAGTGATTTATGAGAGCCTGGCAGGCCACATGAGGCACTGTTGTCAATAATCTCAAGCTGGAGTTGTTTGGGGGTAACTTAAGCCTCGCGATCTCCGACATCGTCCATATAAATCTCCGTAACCTAAAATGCCAAAGAGACTCAAGATGAAGTTCAAGTTGAGCTGACAGCAATGGGAAAGACTTACGAGTCGCACGCTCCCTACTTACTTTTCGCGGCAAAAGTGCAAGCATGTTACTGATATTTACTCGCACCTGTTTTTGGGTGATGCGGTACAAGTTCTCAACGCCCTCTATAAGAATAGTTGCGTATTTTTCGTCCTCATCATTTACCACCGGCTCGACACTACTCTTCTGCATTAAGTTCCCTGTAATTTTACTCAACAACCAGTCCTTATCGTTTTCGTTGAGCCAACGGGTTACTTGATAAGCACTTACCCAAAGATAGTCCATACCAATGCCTGGCTTCACTTCAAGTAGCATTGAGATTTTTTCTCGATAAGCCTTTTTCTTATGTTCTGGCAAAGTTTTCTCTTTAAGACGGACCGTCGGGTTTGCCGAGCTAGCAAGTAGAGACTCTTCTGCCAAGCATTTCTCAAACTTTTCTGCACATCCAAAAAGATGGAGAGATATTAAAAGATGCCTTGCCAACGGCATATCAATTTGACCTCTTGTTGTCGATAGCCTAATCCATTGACTTCGAATTCCAGCTGCGTATGCCAAATCAATTTTCGAAATAATTTCATCGCTGAACTTATCACGAATACTGCTAAATAATTTAGCTGTGCCAATTAGGTTCCCATGAACAAACCCTTGCTTCTTTGCTTGACGCCGATAACAAGCAGCCAAAACCGTATATTCTATCGATGGCAGATTGCGTTGCAGAATATCATTTACAAAAACTGCAAACTCGCGCTCTTCATTTGAGGCGAGTGAGCGGTTCGTAGGTTTAACAGCGTTCCACCCGCAAGCACAATCATCGGTCAACCCCGGTAACAATCGGTTTTTACGATAGAAAGGGTGAGAGCAATTAGGGCAAGATTTAAGAAGTTCTTCACCGTGTCGCCAGCACGCTGTAACGCCCGGTACATGATGAGCTCGGTGCCAATATGCGTAGCCACACTCTATGAGGTCGGCCTGCACACAGGCCAAGCAAATTTTAGCTCTGCTATTCCTCGTACCTTCTCTCCTAGGCACTCGAGCGACATCAGATAAAACCTTGTCAAATTCCTTAGAGGATTCTTTTGATAATCCTATAAAAGGTTTGTAGGCTGGGAACGTAGTGTTAATCTCAAGCAACTCAGCCAAGTTGCCTTCTTTAACTCCCGGCAATCGAGAAGCAAGGTTTTCTAATTGCTTTGGTATGATAGATAGTTGGAATGGCGCAACGCCAAAAAGATCACGGAAAGTTTCTGCCTCGGTTTTGTTTCCGGACAAAAAATGGTATCTCGTAATACGAGATAATAGTGTCTCGTCTGGCATAGACATTGGGAAAAACAGAATACTGGACATGAGTAGCCGACTTTCTAGCGTGGGTCTGGTAGGACGCGAGTCCTGTGGATGGTGTTCTTTTATCACATATCACCGTGTACCCGGGTAAGGATTTTAAAAATGAACGCCATACAGTAGCGAACAGCCAGCAACTGTTTTATTAGAAAACAGCAGTTTTTACGCCAAAGTCAAAATACAATACACCACACATATAAATACTTTCACTGCACGCCTCGTCAAAATTCACACATCGAATCCACGCACAGCTCATATATATAGAGGCTTGTGCCGACGGCGTTACAGAGCAATATTCATACGCGGATCAGGGTGCCTTCACTCATATTTGGAGTTTTCTGAGACACGCTGTTCGATACAGCGCTGATTGAGTGATTGGCTTGCCGTCAAGTTTTAGCTTCCGCTCGGCCCAGCTCAGGCGCCGCCGATGGAATGCATCAAGGGTTTCGCATTCGGCTGCCAGTGCAGCCGCACAGTGCGGCAGCTTGTTGAGCTGCTTTTCAAACCTAGATAACACATGAAGCTCTCTGCCTATTTTTGTCCGTGAGATGCGGACAGGTTTACCTGGAAGCGCTCGTAACATTTCAGCGCATTGAACCACTTCGTTGGCAAGGTCAAGGTCGAGGTCTTTGAATCTTTCTGCCTGCTGTCCGCGCGGTCTGTGGGCTTTTCCTGGCTCTTGTGTAAGCTCGGACAGCCATTGCCGATCGTTTCGATGAAGCCACACATAATCTCGACACTCATGAGCTAGGCGAGCTCTGTATTCCCCGTCAAATCGGTTCCTCCTATCAACCAGCAGTTTCGAAAGCCTCGCCTCTTTCCATAGGTCAGGTCCATACGAAATCGCGCGTATCATTCGGTAGACGCATGTAACCGAGCTCCTTGTTTCTGACGCTATGGTCTTAGCGTTAGCCCCCATGAGCGCCAGCGTCCAGATCGTTTCAGATGCCTCACTCATATACTCATTGGTGCTTGAGCGATTGGTTGGAGATCTGTTGGCAGCTCGTCCACCAGGAGTTTCGCTATTGGCTGTTCGACTAAGCGACTCGGTAATAGGCCCGTTTGGCCGCAGTATCCTTTCCATATCGACCTTGAGCGCACAGGCCAGCAGGATGAATTTCAGCGGATGATGGGTGCCCCTCGGCTTACGCAAAAGCTTCACAATCCAGGCCGCCGGTATATCCGCAGACGACTTGCTCAGTATCGAGTATTCCCCTGAGGAGGGGAGCGCCTCAAAGAACGCAGACATGTGTCGCGCCAAAATGCCTAAGTGCAGCCGACCAGTATCGGAAGCCATTTTCAAGGCAATAGCGCTATCCAGAAACACCGAGCGAATCGCATCAGGACATAATGGCGGAACATCGGTCTCAAGCACCTGCATCGAACGCTGCGCTATTTCTTGCAGAGCACTTTGTAGATTTTGAGGGATGTCTAGCGAAATGGAGTGAGACTGAACGTCCTCATCGTCCGGTAAATGCATTCTTCGAGAGTTTCTGCTCAACCAGCGGTAATCAAGGAACCTCAACGGGGTTCCATGGTGGGGACAGATCAAAACGCCTGGAAGCTGATGCACACGGTGCCAGTACGCTGCTCCCACACAGGCCATGTCCTGTTGGACACAGTCGAAGCAAAATCGCACTCTCGAAGCAAACTCGAGTCGGCTCGCGATTAACCCCAACCTTAGCATCAACCCCTTGCCGTTTCCCGCCATCAAGATATTGGCGTCGTCCACCTGTTGCGGGGTCAAAAAAGGTTCGTAGTAGGGCAGTTGCGTATGGCGCTTTATAACAGCGGCTAGCGATAAGCCTGTATCACACGGCAGCGCCTCGACAAGCTCAGCTAGTCGACATGGAAAAGCAACGTTCTGCGAAAAGCATTTCGCGGACTGCGCTCCATCGAAAACTGCTGCGCAACTACGTACGCCACAGAGCCGGGCGTATCTTGAGAGAACGCTGTGAAGCGTCTCATCGTGGAAAACGGCCGGAAAGAAATGGAATTTGAGCCCCATTTCGTCACCCTTAATTCACCCCTTCCGATACAACGGAGAAAACTCAAAGAGATCACTGCTTATCCAACCGGCGCTCTTCAACGCCTCAATGGAGTCTTCACTTTCACTTAGCGCCTGTGCCTCTGAGGTCTCAACCGCCACCGCCGCAGGTGACTGCGATTTGACTTGGTTAACGGCCGCCACATTAGGTTTGGTAGCACTATTGTCGCTGCGACTGATGACACTGCGCAGCAATGCCAGTCGCTCCGGCCGAGCCACACCATCGAACGCCATCATGTCGCTTAGTTGGTCTTCAATCGGAAGCAAATCATCGAACTGCCGCATCCGTTTCGGATCTCGGCTTCGCAGAGCGGACAAAGCTGGCTTCAATATCTGCATCTTGGTGTTGCTCACCAACGCAATTGTCTCGGCGGTAACGCATTCCGAACCACTCTGGATCGCATACCTTTGACTGAGCACCAAAAGCTTCACCAAAAAGTCGGTGACCCCTTGTGTATGCTCATACAGCGCATCAAACACATCCTCTGTCAGTTCGACCGGCTGCTGGTACCACTGATAGCTCCAGAGGTTTTCAACAAGCATGCGCCACTCGTCATCGTCCTTCTCAAAACGTTTAAATTCGAGTACCCCGACGCCGCAGCAACGCCTTGCGTTGCGCATGACGTCCGAAAATAGGCTGATCATCGAATTTGTCCCGATGAACACCACAGGAATTCCGATGTTGTTCACTAGATGGAGGAAGAAATTCAGCATGTTGTCCTTGCCCCCAGTTTTCGCGAGGTGCAGGTTCTGAAGTTCGTCGATCAGCAAAGCTCCGATGAAAAATGTACTCGCAACCTGTTCCATTTGTTGCAACGAGTCATTGATGTTCCGAGCCCTATACCGCTTGTAGTAATCCTCATCACCTAAAGCTCGCCCGACCGCATAGAAAAATTGCTGACAGAAGCCTGCCAGCGAACCATCTCGGGGGCAGTCAAGCTTGAGCCAGGTGATCTGGGTATGAACGAACTGCTTTCCTTCATAACGCTCGTGGCGAATCGTTTGAGGGTAGAGACTCAAAATGGCTTCGAGTGCGGTGGACTTTCCAATGCCACTAAGGCCAACCAGACTGAACGTTTCGGCAGTGGACTTAAATCCATCGTGGTAGCGCTGTGCGCCCGAAAGTGAGTGAAGATGTCTGACAGTGTCTGGAGAGGTCGGGTTGCGTCCGACGTACCCACGTCGTACCAGCAATGAAAATACGGACTCCAGATCCATGTGGACCAACAAAGGCTGGACCACCGTTCTCAACCGGTCGATGCAGTGAACCCGAGTCGATCGGTCGAGGGTCAGCTCTTCTGGATCAACAGGACGGGGGAAGTTCGAGATTAGTTGCATTGCCACCTCTTCTGAGAAGATCGGTGGCAGCGCTTCGATGAGTGGATTTCCCGCGTAGTCCGCTATCGCCTGCTTCGTGTAGCTTGCGAAAACTTGGGCGCCTTTCATGAGTTTTGTCCTGGGCGCAGGCGTTTGAGCATATCGATAACCTGAGCGCTGCGAGGGCCGGCAAAGTTTTCTGAGCGATCTTGGGAGATCTCTGTCTTGAGCACAGGCGATTCAATCCTTACACCCTCTGGCACATGGGCGGTCTCACGCTCCTTGAGGCGCTCAACGGCGCGATTCTCACGAATATTTCCAATCATCTCAGCTTTGGTCGCAGGCGCTGGCTCATCATTTCGCTCAGCGATCGCACCGCTGACGACTTGATTAACTTCCTCCAGCAGCGAAATCCGACTCTCCAACTCAGCGCGTTTATGAGTCGGTGGAGTCTGGCGGTAAGCTTCGAGCAGATCGAAAATCTCATCGGATCGATAACCAGCATACTTGCTATCAGACTTACGCAAATCGCAACGGATGAACTGTTTGTTGTCTCCCCGAATCCAGATATGTGCTGAGGAATTTGGGTCATACCAACACTCTATCGACCAAACCCCGCGGCTACGGGCCTTCGCAAACCAGTTGTTCTCGATCGCTACATCACAGACATAGTGCATCCCTCGGAATAGCACACCACCCTTTTGCACCGTCGCTTGCTCGCGCGGAAGCAAATGGAGATAGACCAGCTCGTCGGGATGATTGTTTGGTTCGACATGACCATTTTCTAATGCCCAAGTCCAGATACCTGACGGCGTCGGATCGACACCGTCGTTCATCATCTCTTGAGTGAGCCTGTCGGGCTGCCTGTTGAAGCGGTTATAGTGAAGGACACACTGGATGATAATCTTGGTGAACTCTTTAATGCTCAGCGTTGCATCGAGTCGGTAATCTCGCTCGCCACGTTCCTTCTCCCTAGCAGCTACACCACCAGGAAGCCACCTGATGCCTGTCAGGTTGTTCAGGATACCGAACCGGCTCTCAACCATCGACTTCCAGTCAGGGCGGTAAGGCGGAGCGATTCCCAGCTCGATATTCAGGCCAGTGGCAAGACCCTCAGCTGCTTTCCCCAACATCTCGCCTCGATCAGCGTAGATGTGATGTGGGAGGTGATGACAGGCCCATTCCCCTGAATCGATTGTGACCCCATTGGTAGCGCAAAACTCAACCTTCGAAGTGAAAGCGTTGAAAAGCGCTTGCCTGGCTCCGTTCCAACTCGGGCCCTCTAATCCGATGTAGAGACCGACGATCATGCCGGAAAAGCTATCAATGACGACGTACACAACCGGCCGTCCAATGAGCATTCGCCTGGAGTATCCGTTCACGAGATAAATGTCCGCAATGGTGGCATCGATCTCAAACTGATGGCAGGGGCCACGAAGCCAGTCACGGACGGTTCCAGAAAGGGGGCGGCAATCTTTTAGCCACTTACGCATTCCCTTACGGCCACGTTCAGTTTCAACCTCGTCGAAATATTGCTTTCCCCAATAATCGAACTGTCTAAAGGAAGGAATTTCCGATTCGGGTAGCAAACGACCGCCTGATTCTGGATTTTTCGACAGGTCTTTCGCGGTATAGAACCTCCTGAGCATCTCAACATAGGCGTTGGTTATCGTAGAAGTCTTATCCCCGACAAATAACGAGTAGCCGATACGGATACAGCGCTTATCCACGGCATCGATAACCTTGGTCGGTGAAACGGCAATACCTTGATACCTTGGCTTCCTACCTGGGGGCTTTGCGGGATCATACTTGCGCTCAGGAACTCCGACGCCCGCATAGTTTTTCAAGAGCGCATTTCGAACTTGGCCATTGATCCAGTAACGGTACAGAAGTCGATAGATGCTCTTGCGCTGTATACCGAGCTCAACAGCTCTAGCGCCGACCATTTGACCCATCTCACCAGGAGCGAATATCTGACCTGGATAATCTGAGTCGATCAGGGGTGCGATGATGTTCCACTTTTCATCCCTTTCCCGCTTCTTTTTCTCATCCAAGTCATCCTCTAACACTAAGAGAAACTCAGGCGTAACGACCTTGGCTAGCTTCGTATCACCTGCAATGACGGATCCGCGAAGCTCCTCCAGGCCTAAACCAATCGGCTGGCGGGGCGGATCCGTTAATTGGATCAAAACGACCGCATCGTATCGCTCATTGAGGTACAAGACCCTAACGAAGCCCGGCACGACGGAAAACTCAGTAAGCGGTTCGAAACAATCATTGACTTGGACTTTCATGATAGGCCCTCCGCCGTCAGTGAAATTTTCATTGGTTTCTCAATGATTTCAAATGTTGGTAGTGGCGCAGTCATTTGAATGGGAGTACCAACCAAATCTACCTTGATCGACTTAGCCCATATCAGGTGATGATATAAAGCCCGAGAGTCTTGATAGGAGATAAATAAACGTGCGGCAATCTTTCGCAGAGATTCAGCAGTACTCCACGGGTAGGGACGACAGCTCGCTAAGTGCCCCAGAAAATCTGTGTGTAATGATGGCTCTGCCAAGGCGCGCGGCAGTTGAGCGAACTTCCTGAGTAAGCCTAAATTCTTGATCAAATCGGGGCTGAACATTTCTTCAGTGACAATGGCCCAATCAACGTGTTGGCCAGTCCAGAAACGCTTTTCGATCTCAAATTTTTCCAACGTCCTCCTGGCTTTTTTGCCTTCGAGGTCAGTGCGGTATTTAATTGTTCTGGCTACGGATTTAAAGCTGCCATCGGGCTTTTTTATCGTTAATAAAAAATCCGTGGTCATAACGTAAGGAAGCACTGTCTTCGGATACTTCGGGTATCGCACTCCCATAGAGCTCGCGATTGCTTGAGCACTTTCTCGCGGTAGCAATGGATACTGCTCGCGTATATCCACAACATTTTCCGAAAATTCACATACCAAAAAATAGGCGCGCTCTAGGTCGGAAAAGAAGTGATGGAGGCGATCGATCTTCACACCTTGGATCTTGTGGGAGCGTCCTCTGGAAGGCACGTCTTGGACGCGCAGCCACGGCAGATAACTGGCACCAGCTCCGCTACCGAATCCATTCGAAATATGCCGCTGAATATCTGTCTCAGACGAAAACCTACGACCGCGCAATGCTACCTCCTTCGTCCGCCGGGACCGCCTCTCCTCGCCCTGAAAAATAGTTATAGGAAAAAATCGCCCACCACCTGTTCATGGTACAGCCCTCTTTAGCCTACTCCCGGAGCGGAACGAAGCGGAGAATCTAGACCGATGGCTCAGCCAAAAAATGGAAAACCCCGTAAATACGGGGGTTTCGGCCTTGTGTCAATCTATGTTACGGCGTGTCAATCTTTATTGTTAAGTGTCAATCTTTATTGTTAGTAGCCACAACCCTTTCTCGTGACCGCTAAACGTTACTCGACCGTCACCGACTTGGCCAAGTTACGCGGCTGGTCAACGTCCGTGCCCTTGAGCACCGCCACGTAGTACGACAGCAACTGCAGCGGGATGGTGTAGAGGATCGGCGACAGGGTGTCGTGGATGTGCGGCATGTTGATCACATGGGTGCCTTCGCCGTTGGTCATACCGGCCTTTTCGTCGGCGAACACGATCAGTTGACCACCACGGGCGCGTACTTCCTGCAGGTTGGACTTGAGCTTTTCCAACAGTTCATTGTTCGGCGCCACGGTGACCACAGGCATGTCGTCGTCCACCAGGGCCAATGGGCCGTGCTTCAGCTCGCCGGCAGGGTAGGCTTCAGCGTGGATATAGGAGATTTCCTTGAGTTTCAGGGAGCCTTCCATTGCCACTGGGTATTGCGCGCCACGGCCGAGGAACAGGGTGTGGTTCTTGTCGGCAAACAGTTCGGCGACTTTCTCTACGGTGCTGTCCATGGCCAGTGCTTCGCCCAGGCGGGTGGGCAGGCGACGCAGTTCTTCTACCAGGATGGCTTCCACACCTGCAGCCAATGTGCCGCGCACCTGGCCAAGGGACAGGGTCAACAGCAGCAGGCCCACCAATTGGGTGGTGAAGGCCTTGGTGGAGGCTACACCGATTTCGCGGCCGGCCTGGGTCAGCAGGGTCAGGTCGGACTCACGCACCAGGGAGCTGATGCTGACGTTGCAGATCGCCAGGCTCGCCAGGTATCCCAGCTCTTTGGCATTGCGCAGGGCCGCCAGGGTGTCGGCGGTCTCGCCGGATTGGGAAATGGTGACGAACAGGGTATCGGGCTGAACCACCACCTTGCGGTAGCGGAACTCACTGGCTACTTCGACCTGGCACGGGATGCCGGCCAGTTCTTCCAGCCAGTAACGGGCGACCATGCCGGCGTGGTAGCTGGTGCCACAGGCGACGATCTGCACATTGCGCACTTTGGCGAACAGCTCGGCGGCTTGCGGGCCGAAGGCGTTAACCAGGACTTGCTTGTCGCCAAGACGGCCTTCCAGGGTGCGTTGCACCACGGCCGGTTGCTCGTGGATTTCCTTGAGCATGAAGTGGCGGAACTCACCCTTGTCGGCAGCTTCGGCGCCGTCGCGGTACTGCACAGCTTCGCGCTCGACGGAGTTGCCGTCGACGTCCCAGATCGCCACGCTTTCACGGCGGATGTCGGCGATATCGCCTTCTTCCAGGTACATGAAGCGGTCGGTGACCTGACGCAAGGCCAGTTGATCAGAGGCGAGGAAGTTCTCCCCCAGGCCCAGACCAATCACCAATGGGCTGCCACTACGAGCGGCAACCACACGGTCCGGTTGGCTGGCGCTGATCACAGCCAGGCCGTAGGCGCCATGCAGTTCCTTGACCGTGGCCTTGAGGGCGGTGGTCAGGTCACTGTGGTCCTTGAGCTTGTGGTTGAGCAGGTGGGCGATGACTTCGGTGTCGGTGTCCGAGGTAAAGACGTAGCCCAGGCCCTTGAGTTGTTCACGCAGCACTTCGTGGTTTTCGATGATGCCGTTGTGCACCACCGCAATATCACCGGAGAAATGTGGGTGTGCATTGCGCTCGCACGGTGCACCGTGGGTCGCCCAGCGGGTGTGGGCGATGCCCAGACGGCCCGCCAGGGGCTCACCGGCCAGGGCCTGTTCCAGTTCGCTGACTTTGCCCGGACGACGCATGCGCTCCAGCTTGCCCGCGTTGCTGAAGACCGCCACGCCGGCACTGTCGTAGCCGCGGTATTCCAGGCGCTTGAGGCCTTCGAGCAAAATGGCGGTAACGTTTCGTTCAGCGACTGCGCCTACAATTCCACACATGGTTTCTCTCCTAGATGACTGCCGCGCAAATCAGCGTAATGCCGCGGGCTTGAATCTGGTCGCGGGCCTCAAGCGGCAGGCGATCATCGGTAATAAGGGTATGGACGCTGCTCCAGGGCAGTTCCAGGTTGGGGATCTTGCGGCCGATCTTGTCGGATTCGACCATCACCACCACTTCACGGGCGACTTCGGCCATCACTCGGCTCAGGCCCAGCAATTCATTGAAGGTGGTGGTACCGCGCTGCAGGTCGATGCCGTCAGCGCCTATAAACAGTTGGTCGAAGTCATAGGAACGCAGCACTTGTTCGGCGACCTGCCCCTGGAACGAGTCCGAGTGCGGGTCCCAGGTGCCGCCGGTCATCAACAGCACCGGCTCATGCTCCAACTCACTCAGGGCACTGGCCACATGCAGGGAGTTGGTCATCACCACCAGGCCGGGCTGATGGCCCAGCTCCGGGATCATCGCGGCGGTGGTGCTGCCACTGTCGATAATGATCCGTGCGTGTTCACGCAAGCGCTTGACCGCCGCACGGGCGATGGCGCGCTTATGCACAGAAATCGGTTGGGCAGGATCGCCGACCAGTTCCTGGGGCATGGTGATGGCGCCACCGTAGCGACGCAGCAGCAAGCCGTTGCTTTCCAGCGCGGCCAGGTCCTTGCGGATGGTCACTTCGGAGGTTTCGAAACGTTTGGCCAATTCGTCCACGCTCACCTCGCCCTGCTCGTTGAGCAAGGTGAGGATGTTGTGGCGTCGTTGTGGTGTATTTCGTTTCGACATGGTGATGATAAGTTTCGGTTCGAAAGATAACGAAGGCAATCAAAACCTATTGACGGGAAATCGTCAAGCGGCGGGTGCACTTTTTTGAAAACAACATAGATCCAATGTGGGAGCGGGCTTGCTCGCGAAAGCGGTGCATCAGATACACGTTCAGTGACTGACACTCCGTCTTCGCGAGCAAGCCCGCTCCCACAATGGAATGGCGTTGCTAATGAGGTTGTGGATAACTCAGGTCTTTTTGATTTTGACTGGGCGTTTCCAGCCGTCGATGTTGCGTTGGCGGGCGCGGGCCACTGCCAATTGCGACTTATCCACATCCTGGTTGATGGTTGAGCCTGCCGCGGTGTTTGAACCATCGCCAATGGTGACGGGCGCAACCAGTGAATTATTGGAGCCGATAAAGACGTCTTCACCAATCGTCGTCTGATATTTGTTGGCACCGTCGTAATTGCAGGTAATGGCGCCGGCGCCAATGTTGCTGCGGGCCCCGATCACTGCATCGCCGAGGTAGGCCAGGTGCCCTGCCTTCGCATCGTCGCCCATCCGTGCGTTTTTCAGCTCAACAAAGTTACCCACATGGGCCCTGGCGCCCAACACGCTGCCCGGGCGCAACCGCGCAAATGGCCCCGCATCGCTGGCTTCACCCATCACCGCACCGTCGATATGGCTGTTGGCCTTGACCACCACGCCTTTGCGCAGGGTGCTGTCCTTGATCACGCAGTTCGGGCCAATCACCACGTCGTCTTCGATGATCACGCGGCCTTCTAGGATCACGTTGATATCAATCAGCACGTCACGGCCCACGGTGACTTCGCCCCGTACGTCGAAACGCGCCGGGTCACGCAGTGTCACACCCTGCGCCATCAGGCGGCGGCCTTCGCGCAGTTGGTAGTGACGCTCCAGTTCTGCCAGTTGCTTGCGGTCGTTGGCGCCCTGCACTTCCATCGGGTCGTGGGGCTGCTCGGTGGCAACCACCAAGCCATCGCTGACGGCCATTTCAATCACGTCTGTCAGGTAGTACTCGCCCTGAACGTTGTTGTTCGACAGGCGGCCCATCCAGTCCGCCAGACGATCGGCCGGTACCGCAAGGATGCCGGTGTTGCCTTCAGTAATCGCCCGTTGTGCATCACTGGCATCTTTATGTTCGACGATGGCTGCGACGTTGCCGTCGGCATCGCGCACGATACGGCCATAACCGGTCGGGTCGTCCAGCTCGACGGTGAGCAGGCCCATCTGGCCCGGTACCACGCGCTTGAGCAGGCGCTGCAGGGTTTCCACTTCGATCAGCGGCACATCCCCGTAGAGGATCAGCACGGTGTCGGCCTTGATGAACGGCACGGCTTGCGCGGTGGCATGACCAGTGCCCAGTTGCTTATCCTGCAATACGAAATTCAAGTCGTCGGCTGCCAGGCGCTCACGCACCGCATCGGCCCCGTGGCCAATCACGACGTGAATACGCTGTGGCTCCAGTTGCCGGGCGCTGTGGATAACATGGCCGAGCATGGAGTTACCCGCAACCGGGTGCAGCACTTTGGGCAGGGAAGAACGCATGCGGGTGCCCTGACCTGCGGCGAGAATGACGATTTCAAGAGACATGAATGGCTACCAATCCTGGGCGGTCCGGCTTCAGACCAAAGAAGTGTTTTGCAAAAAAAGAAAAAGGGTAGCCGAGGCTACCCTTTTTAATCAATCGCGCATGAAGCATGACGGCTTGGCCGCTTACTTCTTGCGGATCTGCTGGAGCGTGCGCAGCTGGGCTGCAGCCTCGGCCAGACGTACAGCAGCAGCGCTGTAGTCGAAGTCCGCACCTTTTTCGTGCAGAGCCTTCTCGGCAGCCTTGACGGCTTCCTGAGCGGAGGCTTCATCCAGGTCGCCAGCACGTTGCACGGTGTCGGCAAGAACCTTGACCATGTTCGGCTGAACTTCGAGGAAACCACCAGAGATGTAGAACACCTCCTTTTCCCCGCCCTGCTTGGTCAGAGTAATCGGACCGGGCTTCAAGCTGGTGATCAGCGGTGCGTGGCCCAAGGCAATACCCAGGTCACCCAACTCGCCGTGTGCAATTACCATCTCTACCAGACCGGAGAAGATTTCCCCTTCCGCGCTGACGATATCGCAATGGACTGTCATAGCCATCTGATTGCCTCAACCTGATGAGCGCCCGTTTCCGGGCGCCTGGATTACAGTTTCTTGGCTTTCTCGATCGCTTCTTCGATGCCGCCGACCATGTAGAACGCTTGTTCTGGCAGGTGGTCGTAGTCACCGTTGAGGATGCCTTTGAAGCCAGCAATGGTGTCTTTCAGGGAAACGTATTTACCCGAGGCACCGGTGAAGACTTCAGCCACGAAGAACGGCTGCGACAAGAAGCGCTGGATCTTACGAGCGCGGGATACCAACTGCTTGTCGGTTTCCGACAGTTCGTCCATACCCAGGATCGCAATGATGTCCTTCAGCTCTTTGTAACGCTGCAGCACGTACTGAACGCCGCGAGCGGTGTCGTAGTGCTCCTGGCCGATCACGTTCGGGTCCAGCTGGCGCGAAGTCGAGTCGAGTGGATCGACCGCTGGGTAGATACCCAGGGAAGCGATGTCACGGGATAGTACGACGGTGGCGTCCAAGTGGGCGAAGGTGGTCGCTGGCGACGGGTCAGTCAAGTCATCCGCAGGTACGTATACCGCTTGGATCGACGTGATCGAACCTTCCTTGGTCGAAGTGATACGTTCTTGCAGAACGCCCATCTCTTCAGCCAGGGTCGGCTGGTAACCTACTGCCGAAGGCATACGGCCCAGCAGTGCGGATACTTCAGTACCGGCCAGGGTGTAACGGTAGATGTTGTCGACGAACAACAGAACGTCGTTACCTTCGTCACGGAACTTCTCGGCCATGGTCAGGCCAGTCAGTGCTACGCGCAGACGGTTACCCGGCGGCTCGTTCATCTGACCGTAGACCAGTGCCACTTTGTCCAGAACGTTGGAGTCCTTCATCTCGTGGTAGAAGTCGTTACCCTCACGAGTACGCTCACCCACACCGGCGAACACGGAATAACCGCTGTGCTCGATGGCGATGTTACGGATCAGTTCCATCATGTTTACGGTTTTGCCTACACCGGCACCACCAAACAGACCGACTTTACCGCCTTTGGCGAACGGGCAAACCAGGTCGATAACCTTGATGCCGGTTTCCAGCAGGTCGTTGCCGCCAGCTTGCTCGGCGAACGAAGGTGCTGGACGGTGAATGCCCCAACGCTCTTCGGTATCGATCGGGCCAGCTTCGTCAATCGGGTTGCCCAGTACGTCCATGATCCGGCCCAGGGTCGCTTTACCGACCGGTACGGAAATGGCAGCGCCAGTGTCGACAACGTCCAGACCGCGCTTCAAGCCTTCGGTGGAACCCATCGCAATGGTACGAACTACGCCGTCGCCCAGCTGCTGCTGAACTTCCAGAGTAGTTTCCGCGCCTTGTACTTTCAGCGCGTTGTAGATGCTCGGTACGCTGTCGCGTGGGAATTCCACGTCGATAACGGCGCCGATGATTTGAACGATACGTCCGCTACTCATAGCTGGATCCTCTGAATATTTGAACCGTTAAACCGCGGCAGCGCCGCCGACGATTTCCGAGATCTCTTGGGTGATCGCAGCCTGACGCGCCTTGTTGTAGATCAGCTGCAAATCGCTGATCAGATCACCGGCGTTGTCGGTAGCGTTTTTCATCGCGATCATCCGCGCCGCTTGTTCAGCTGCGTTGTTCTCGACCACCGCCTGGTACACCTGCGACTCCACGTAGCGCACCATCAAGCCGTCAAGCAGCTCTTTGGCGTCTGGTTCGTAGAGGTAGTCCCAGTGGTGCTTGAGTTCCTGATCCGGGGTCGCCACCAGTGGAATCAATTGCTCCACGGTTGGCTGCTGGGTCATGGTGTTGATGAACTTGTTGGATACCACGGACAGGCGGTCGATCCGGCCTTCCAGGTATGCATCCAGCATCACCTTCACACTGCCGATCAAGTCATTGATCGACGGCTCTTCACCCAGGTGGCTGATAGCTGCAACGACGTTACCGCCGAAGTTGCGGAAAAAGGCCGCACCCTTGCTACCAACAACACACAGATCAATCTCGACGCCGTTTTCGCGGTTTACCGCCATGTCCTTGACCAGGGCCTTGAACAGGTTGGTATTCAAACCACCGCACAAACCACGGTCACTGCTCACTACCACATAACCTGCACGCTTGACGGCGCGCTCGATCATGAACGGGTGGCGGTATTCCGGGTTGGCGTTGGCCAGATGCCCAATTACCTGGCGGATACGCTCCGCATAAGGACGGCTAGCCGACATGCGCATTTGTGCCTTGCGCATTTTGCTGACCGCCACTTTCTCCATGGCGCTGGTAATTTTTTGCGTGCTTTTGATGCTCGCAATCTTACTGCGAATCTCTTTTGCGCCTGCCATGTAACACCTATCAGGTTAGCAAGCGGGAGCCTTGCGGCTCCCGCTGCGGCTTACCAGGTTTGGGTGGCCTTGAACTTCTCGATACCGGCTTTCAGGCCAGCGTCGATTTCGTCATTGAAGTCACCCTTCACGTTGATCTTGGCCATCAAATCGGCATGATCTCGGTTGAAGTAAGCAATCAGCGCTTGTTCAAAGCTGCCGACCTTGGCGATTTCGACGTCAGTCAGGAACCCACGCTCAGCGGCATACAGCGACAGCGACATGTCAGCGATCGACATTGGCGCGTATTGCTTCTGCTTCATCAGCTCGGTAACGCGCTGACCATGCTCAAGTTGCTTACGGGTCGCTTCGTCCAGGTCAGAAGCGAACTGGGCGAATGCCGCCAGTTCACGGTACTGAGCCAGAGCGGTACGGATACCACCGGAGAGCTTCTTGATGATCTTGGTCTGAGCGGCACCACCCACACGGGATACCGAAACACCGGCGTTCACAGCAGGACGAATCCCGGAGTTGAACATGGCCGATTCCAGGAAGATCTGACCGTCGGTGATGGAAATCACGTTGGTCGGAACGAACGCGGAAACGTCGCCAGCCTGGGTTTCGATGATCGGCAGTGCGGTCAGGGAACCGGTTTTGCCGGTCACTGCGCCGTTGGTGAACTTCTCTACGTACTCTTCGGAAACGCGGGATGCGCGCTCCAGCAGACGGGAGTGGAGATAGAACACGTCGCCTGGGTAGGCTTCACGGCCTGGTGGACGGCGCAGCAGCAGGGAAATCTGGCGGTAAGCCACTGCTTGCTTGGACAGATCGTCATAAACGATCAGCGCGTCTTCACCGCGGTCGCGGAAGAATTCACCCATGGTGCAACCGGAGTACGGTGCCAGGAATTGCAGCGCAGGAGATTCCGAAGCACTGGCAGCCACGATGATTGTGTTGGCCAGGGCGCCGTTTTCTTCCAGCTTGCGAACCACGTTGGCGATGGTCGATTGTTTCTGACCGATCGCTACGTAGACGCAGAAAATGCCGCTGTCTTTCTGGTTGATGATCGCGTCGATCGCCAGAGCGGTCTTACCGATCTGACGGTCACCGATGATCAGCTCACGCTGGCCACGGCCGACTGGGATCATGGCATCGACAGCCTTGTAGCCAGTCTGTACAGGCTGGTCTACCGACTTACGCCAGATCACGCCTGGAGCAACTTTCTCGACCGCGTCGGTCTCGGTGTTGCCCAGTGGACCTTTACCGTCAACAGGGTTACCCAGTGCGTCGACAACGCGACCCAGCAGTTCCTTACCAACCGGAACTTCCAGGATGCGGCCTGTGCACTTGGCGCTCATGCCTTCGGCCAGACTGGTGTACGCGCCCAATACAACGGCACCTACGGAGTCTTGCTCCAGGTTGAGGGCCATACCGTAGACGCCGCCCGGAAACTCGATCATCTCGCCGTACATTACGTCGGCCAGACCGTGAATCCGCACGATGCCGTCAGATACGCTGACGACAGTGCCTTCGTTACGGGCTTGGGAGGTCACATCGAGCTTGTCGATGCGGCCCTTGATAATTTCACTTATTTCGGAAGGATTGAGTTGCTGCATTGCTCTGCTGCCCCTTCAAACTCAAGATTTCAATGCTTCGGCAAGATTCGCGAGTTTGCCGCGAATCGAGCCATCGATAACCAGGTCGCCGGCGCGGATGACAACACCCCCAATAAGGGATGGGTCTTCCGCAACTTGCAGGCGCACTTCCCGGTCGAGTCGTGCACTGAGAACCTTGGCGAGTTTGTCTTGCTGTTCTTGGTTCAATGCAAAAGCACTGGTCACTTCAACGTCTACCGACTTCTCTTGCTCGGCCTTGTACAGGTCGAACAGAGCGGCAATCTCCGGCAAAAGCGGGAGACGGTCGTTTTCGGCAACGACGTGGATGAAGTTCTGCACTTTCACATCAAACTTGTCGCCGCACACGTCAATAAACGTGGCGGCCTTGTCTGCGCTCGTCAGTCGCGGGGCCTTGAGCACGCGCTGCATGGTGTCGTCTTGCGACACTGCTGCAGCCAGGCCGAGCATGGCTGACCAAGAGGCCAGCTGCTGGTGGGCCTGGGCGTGCTCGAAGGCTGCCTTAGCGTAAGGTCGGGCCAACGTGGTCAATTCTGCCATGATCGCCCTCGCTTAAATTTCAGCAGCCAGTTTGTTTACCAGCTCCGCGTGCGCGTTTTGATCGATTGTGGCACCCAGGATCTTCTCAGCACCGCCGACGGCCAGAGCACCCAGTTGGGCACGCAGCGCATCTTTGACACCGTTCAATTCCTGTTCGATCTCGGCCTGAGCCTGAACCTTCACACGGTCAGCGTCGATACGGGCTTTTTCAACAGCCTCTTCAACAATCTGGTTACCGCGTTTCTTGGCTTGCTCAATGATTTCAGCTGCCTGAGCCTTCGCTTCGCGCAGTTGCTGACCCGCTTTATCTTGGGCCAACTCCAGGTCGCGAGCTGCTCGTGCGGCAGCGTCCAGTCCATCCGCGATCTTCTTCTGACGTTCGTGCAAAGCCGCGATGACCGGAGGCCATACGAACTTCATGCAGAAAACAACAAAAATCAAGAACGCTAAGGACTGACCAATAATGGTTGCATTAATGTTCACGCCAATACCTCGCTCGTTCGTTGCACAACACACCAATCACTCGAAAAAACGAGTGATTAACCGGCGAGTTGACCAACGAAGGGGTTCGCGAAGGTGAAGAACAGAGCGATACCAACACCGATCATGGTCACGGCGTCGAGCAGGCCGGCAACGATGAACATTTTAACCTGCAGCATTGGAACCATTTCTGGCTGACGCGCGGCGCCTTCCAGGAACTTGCCGCCCAACAGGCCGAAACCAATGGCAGTACCCAGGGCGCCCAGGCCGATCAACAGTGCAACAGCGATAGCGGTTAGACCAACTACAGTTTCCATCTTTCCTCCCGACTTTTACGTCGTATGGTTTAGGTTTTTTAGATTTTAAAGCGGTAAAACAAATCGTTTCATAGCCCTGGTGGGCCACCTTCCCGTTTCACCGGGAAGGACATCAGACTAGTCGAGACTGGTCTTAATGGTTCTCTTCGTGCGCCATCGACAGGTAGACGATGGTCAGCATCATGAAGATAAACGCCTGCAGGGTGATGATCAGGATGTGGAACACAGCCCACGCCCACTGCAGAACAATGCCCAGGCCGCTAAGCCAGAGCAGGCCGCTGCCGAACATCACAGCGATCAGGATGAACACCAGCTCGCCGGCATACATGTTGCCGAACAGTCGCAGAGCCAGGGAAATCGGCTTGGCGATCAGGGTGACAAATTCCAGCAGGAAGTTCACCGGGATCAGCAGGGCTTGAACGAAGATGTTCTTGCTGCCGAACGGGTGCAGGGTCAGTTCGCCGATGAAGCCGCCGATGCCCTTGATCTTGATGCTGTAGAAAATGATCAACGCGAATACCGACAGGGCCATGCCCAGGGTAGCGTTAGGGTCAGTGGTCGATACCGCGCGGAATGGGATGTGCGGGTCGCCGGAGATCAGGATGGCCAACTGAGGAATCCAGTCGACCGGGATCAGGTCGACGGCGTTCATCAGGAACACCCAGACGAAGATGGTCAGTGCCAGCGGTGCAATCACCGGGCTACGGCCATGGAAGCTGTCTTTCACGCTGCCATCGACGAATTCGACCAATACTTCAACGAAGTTCTGCAAAGCACCTGGCTGACCGGAAGTCGCCTTCTTTGCCGCCATGCGGAAAATCAGGACGAAGATCAGACCCAATGCGACCGACCAGCCCAGAGTATCCAGGTGGAAAGCCCAGAAGCCCATTTCTTTGGCCTCTGCTGCGGAGTGGGCAAAGCCCCAGCCGCCGTTGGGAAGCTGACCGAAGGTCAGGTTCTGCAAGTGGTGCTGGATATAGCCCGAAGCGGTTGTTTCTGCCATGGTTGCCTCAAACGCCCTAAGGTTTCGAAAGTCTTGTTTTCATCAGCAGGGGAGCGAACCAGCTGACCAGTTGGGTCAACACGAAGACGCCGAATACAGCTAGCGGCGCCAATGGCTTCACACCTGCAAAGGTCAGTGCAAACAGCACTGCCGTCAAAATCAGTTTCCCTGCCTCGCCGGCATAAAAGGACCGGACGATAGCCTGGGCTGCCCGGGCGCCGGAAAACCGAAAGGCCCTGTGAGCAAAATACATATTGGGCAGCAAGGCTATCAGGCCTCCGCAGAGTCCTGAATATCCGGCTACGACCCCATGCCAGTACCAAAGCGCCAATGCGGCGATCAGCAAAATGACAAATTGGGCCAATAAAACCGGAAAAACGGCCAAGCGATGGAACGGCAACGTGTTTGGCGTGCGGGTTTCCATCACTCTTGCTCCTCAATGGTCGGCTGCCGGAAATCAATAACTTGGCATAATTTGTGCCGACAAAATGCGCGCAGAGTATAGGGGCGGTTCTGCCCCTATTCAACTGCCAGGTAGTGATTTCCGACTGCGCGCTACATAAGCAAATGTTTCAGCGGATGTGGGAAAGAACGCCCTGAAGCTCATCAAGGGAGTTATATCCGATAACCAATTGCCCTTTACCCTTCTTGCCGTGGCGAATTTGCACCGCAGAGCCCAGCCGCTCGGCCAGGCGCTGCTCCAGGCGCGCGATATCCGGATCAGTTTTGGTGGGTTCGACCGGTGCAGGTTTACCACTGAGCCACTGCCGAACCAGAGCCTCGGTCTGACGAACGGTGAGACCTCGTGCGACAACGTGTCGCGCCCCTTCAACCTGTTGATTTTCCGGCAACCCGAGCAAAGCACGGGCATGACCCATTTCCAGGTCACCATGGGACAGCATGGTCTTGATCACTTCCGGAAGCGCGATCAGGCGCAGCAGGTTGGAAACCGTGACACGGGATTTACCCACCGCGTCGGCCACTTCCTGCTGGGTCAGCTTGAATTCCTGCTGCAAACGCTGCAGGGCAATGGCTTCCTCGATCGGATTGAGGTCCTCACGCTGGATATTCTCGATCAGTGCCATGGCGATGGCCGTTTCATCCGGCACATCGCGCACCATCGCCGGGATGGTTTCCTGGCCGGCCTGCTGGCTGGCGCGCCAGCGGCGTTCACCGGCGATGATTTCAAACCGACCGCCGCCAATGGGGCGTACGACAATCGGCTGCATCACGCCCTGGGCCTTGATCGAGTTCGCCAACTCCTCCAGCGCCTGCGGGTCCATGTCCCGGCGCGGCTGGTACTTGCCACGCTGGATCAGGTCCAGGGGCAGGTGCTGCAGCTCACGGGAGTCGGCCTGCACCGCCTGCTCTTCCAGCGAAGTGACAGTCGGACCACTCAGCAGTGCATCCAGTCCACGTCCGAGACCTCGTTTCTTGACGGCCATGGGGATTCCTTAAGTTGGCTGGGCTGCAGCGGTGCGTGAGTTGCGACGTTGGCGACGAACCATCTCGCCGGCCAGCGCCAGGTAGGCAATGGCACCACGCGATGACTTGTCGTACGCCAGCGCGGGCATGCCATAGCTTGGCGCTTCGGCCAGGCGGATGTTACGCGGGATCACTGTGTCGTAAAGCTGGTCGCCAAAGTGTTCCTTGAGCTGCGCCGACACATCGTTCATCAGGCTCAGGCGCGGGTCATACATGGTCCGCAGCAGGCCTTCGACCTTCAGGTTCGGGTTGAGCAACTCAGCGATACGCTTGATGTTATCCACAAGGTCGCTCAAGCCTTCGAGGGCGAAGTACTCGCACTGCATGGGGATGATCACCCCATCGGCGGCAACCAGTGCGTTGAGCGTCAGCATCGACAGCGACGGCGGGCAGTCGATCAAAATGTAATCGTAATTCTCGCGGATCGGCGCCAGGGCGCTGCGCAGACGGCTTTCTTTCATCTGCATTTCCAGCAGCACCACTTCCGCCGCGGTCAAATCGCGGTTGGCCGGCAGCAACTGATAACCGCCGTGCTCGGAATAGTGCATGGCCTGGGCCAGGTCGCACTCGCCTATCAGCAAGTCGTAGACCGAGTTTTCCAGGCCGTGTTTATCCACACCGCTACCCATGGTGGCGTTGCCCTGTGGATCGAGGTCGATCAACAGCACCCGACGCTTGGTAGCGACCAGGGATGCTGCGAGGTTGATGCAGGTGGTGGTTTTACCCACGCCACCTTTCTGGTTCGCTATCGCGAATACCTTAGCCATTCTTGCTTGTGTTCCCAATCATGCCGTGCGGCGCAGTATCAGCAGATGGCGTTGGCCTTGGCAACCGGGTACGGCCAAGGCGTGTTCGCTATCGAGGTGGAAGTCTGCCGGCAATGCTAACAGCTCGTCGCTTGGATGAACGCCCTTCATTGCCAGCCAACGGGTGTTCAGGTCGCCCAGGTGGCGGGTCCAGTTGCTGAAGTTCTCCATGCTGCTGAAGGCCCTGGAAACAATTCCGTTGAAGGGCAGTTCAGGCGTGAAGGCTTCGACCCGGCTGTGGATAACTTGCAGGTTGTCCAGCTTGAGTTCGAGTTTGACCTGGGTCAGGAAACGGGTTTTCTTGCCGTTGCTGTCCAGGCAGGTCACTTGCGACTCGGGAAACAGGATCGCCAACGGGATGCCTGGCATACCGCCACCACTGCCAACGTCCAGCCAGCGACCGTTCTCGATAAATGGCATCACGCTCAAGCTGTCGAGCAGATGCCGCGAAACCATTTCATCGGGATCGCGCACCGCAGTGAGGTTGTAAGCCTTGTTCCACTTGATCAACAGGGCCAGGTAGCCCAACAGCAATTCGTGCTGGGTTTCGGTCAAGTGCACACCCAACTGGCGTGCACCTGTGGATAACTCTTCGGCGTGTTGCGAGGTGACCAACGAACTCAAGCGCTTTGCTCCAACTGACGGCCCGCGCCGCGTTTTTTCAAATGAATCATCAACAGCGAAATGGCTGCCGGGGTGACTCCCGGGATACGGGAGGCCTGGCCCAGGGTCTCGGGGCGAGTTATCCCCAGCTTGCTTTGAATCTCTTTCGACAACCCGGAAATACCGGTGTAGTCGATATCCACAGGCAGCTTGGTGTCTTCACTGGCGCGCAGACGAGCGATCTCGTCCTGCTGGCGGTCAATGTAACCGGCATATTTGGTCTTGATTTCGACCTGCTCGGCTACCTGAGGATCTTCTGCGCCGCCGCCCGTCACTTTGACCAGACCAGCGTAGTCGATTTCCGGACGGGACAGCAGGTTCAGCAGGTTGTACTCGTGGGTCAGTGGCGTGCCGAATTTTTCGGCAATGGCATCGCCCTGCTCCGTGCCCGGGCGGACCCAGGTACTTTTCAGGCGCTGCTCTTCCAGTTCGATGCTTTCGCGTTTTTTGCAGAACGCTTCCCAGCGCGCGTCATCGACCAGGCCCAGCTCACGACCTTTTTCGGTCAGGCGCAGGTCGGCGTTGTCTTCGCGCAGGATCAGGCGATATTCGGCCCGGGAGGTGAACATCCGGTACGGTTCCTGAGTACCCAGGGTAATCAGGTCGTCGACCAACACCCCGATGTACGCTTCATCGCGACGCGGGCACCAGCTGTCTTTGCCCTGGGCGCGCAATGCGGCGTTGGTCCCGGCCAGCAAACCCTGGGCGCCGGCTTCTTCGTAACCGGTGGTGCCGTTGATTTGCCCGGCGAAGAACAGGCCGCCGATCACCTTGGTTTCCAGGCTGTATTTCAAGTCCCGTGGATCAAAGTAGTCGTACTCGATGGCGTAGCCCGGACGCACGATATGAGCGTTTTCCATGCCGCGAATCGACTGCACGATCTGAATTTGCACGTCGAACGGCAGGGAAGTGGAAATCCCGTTCGGGTACAGCTCGTGGGTCGTCAAACCTTCCGGCTCGATGAAGACCTGGTGGCTTTCCTTGTCGGCAAAGCGGTGGATCTTGTCTTCGATCGACGGGCAGTAACGCGGGCCGATACCTTCGATCACCCCGGAATACATCGGCGAACGATCGAGGTTGGCGGCGATGATTTCGTGGGTACGCGCATTGGTGTGGGTAATCCAGCAGCTCACCTGTTTGGGGTGCTGCTCCTTGGAACCCATGAACGACATTACCGGGATAGGCGTATCCCCGGCCTGTTCGGTCATCACCGAGAAATCCACAGAACGCCCGTCGATACGCGGCGGGGTCCCGGTTTTCAGGCGACCGACACGCAGTGGCAGTTCGCGAAGGCGATGAGCGAGGGCAATCGACGGCGGATCACCGGCGCGACCACCGGAATAGTTCTGCATTCCGATGTGGATAAGTCCACCGAGGAAGGTCCCCGTGGTCAGCACCACGGATTCTGCGAAGAAACGCAGACCCATCTGGGTGACAACACCGCGCACCTGGTCCTGCTCGACGATCAGATCATCCGCTGCCTGTTGAAATATCCACAGGTTGGGTTGGTTTTCCAGGGTTTCGCGTACCGCCGCCTTGTACAAAATGCGGTCGGCTTGTGCCCGAGTAGCACGCACGGCCGGGCCTTTGCGGCTGTTGAGCACGCGAAATTGAATACCACCTTTATCGGTAGCCATGGCCATCACACCGCCAAGGGCGTCGATTTCCTTGACCAGGTGGCTCTTGCCGATCCCACCAATGGCGGGGTTGCAACTCATGGCACCGAGGGTTTCCACGTTGTGCGTCAGCAATAGGGTTTTGACCCCCATGCGGGCTGACGCCAGTGCTGCCTCGGTACCGGCATGACCGCCGCCGATGACGATCACTTCAAAACGGGAAGGGAAATCCACCACGCACCTCGTGCCTGCTTATGTAGGTAATTAGGAATTGATTGGTTGAGCTGGTTTTAGAGCTTTGGCGGCAAGTATAGGGACTTAGCCCTTCCTAAAGAACCCTTTGCACAAAATTTAACCAGCTGTGGATGAATCACAGATAATAGAAATTAAAAGAGAGAAATTTATTAAATCTTTGTTTTTATGTTTATTTCTACTGAGCCTACTTTCTGTGGATAGATTGCTACAGCCCTTTATTTACGATGTGTACAGAGATTCAAAAGTCTGTGGTTAGGTGGCAAGGAGGCCCTTGGATAAGTGCTTTAAGCCTGTGGATTAAACAGGTGGTTATCCACAGAGGGGTTTTTACTCAGGTTTCGAGCCCTGTTATCAACTGGGCACAGGGGCGGTTATTCACAGGGCTTAATCCACAGAAAAGCCTCAGCCGCGGTAAATTTCGCCCACGGCAAGGCCACCTCGGGGCGAGGTTATTGTCAGAAAATACGCGGGAGTGTCCTGAAACGGACAAAACAGACAGGCACGAATGGCCTGTCTGTGAACAACGAAGGGCTATTTACCGATGCAGAAACTGGAAAAGATCCTGCCGAGCAGGTCATCGGAACTGAATGCCCCGGTAATCTCCCCCAGAAGCTGCTGTGCCTGACGCAAATCCTCGGCCAGAAGCTCTCCTGCCCCTGCCAGGGTCAACTGCGCACGGCCGTGCTCAAGGGCGGCACTGGCATGGCGCAGGGCTTCCAGATGCCTGCGGCGAGCACTGAAGCTGCTTTCCGAGGTCTGTTCGTAGCCCATGCAGGCCTTGAGGTGATCGCGCAGCAGCTCCAGGCCATCACCGGCAGACTTGGCGCTGAGGCTGATGGTGACATGGCCATCTTCGCTGACCTCCAGGGCAATCGCCTCACCCGTGAGGTCCGCCTTGTTGCGAATCAGCGTGACTTTGGCCGGATCAGGCCGCTGTTCAAGGAATTCTGGCCACAGGGCAAAAGGATCGACGGCCTCCGGCGCGGTGGCATCCACCACCAGCAGCACCCGATCCGCTTCACCGATAGCCTTGAGCGCCCGTTCCACACCGATTTTTTCCACCTGGTCATCGGTATCACGCAAACCGGCGGTATCGACCACGTGCAGTGGCATACCATCAATGTGGATATGTTCGCGAAGGATATCCCGGGTAGTACCTGCAATCTCGGTAACAATCGCCGCCTCACGCCCTGCCAGGGCATTGAGCAGGCTGGACTTGCCAGCGTTGGGCCGGCCGGCAATCACCACGGTCATGCCGTCGCGCAGCAGTGCGCCCTGCCCGGCCTCCTTCAAAACTGTGGATAACTCGTCCCGCACTTTGTCCAGCATGGCCAGGACATGGCCATCGGCAAGAAAATCGATTTCTTCTTCCGGAAAATCAATCGCCGCCTCGACATAGATGCGCAAACTGATCAATTGCTCGGTGAGGTTATGCACACGCAGGGAAAACGCCCCCTGCAATGAGCGCAGGGCATTGCGCGCAGCCTGTGCAGAACTGGCCTCGATCAAATCGGCAATCGCCTCGGCCTGGGCCAGGTCGAGCTTGTCATTGAGAAACGCGCGCTCGCTGAATTCACCAGGCCGTGCAAGACGGCAGCCCAACTGCAGGCAACGCTGTAGCAGCATGTCGAGGACGATAGGCCCGCCATGTCCCTGCAGTTCCAGCACATCTTCACCGGTGAACGAGTTTGGGCCCGGGAAATACAGGGCCAGGCCCTCATCCAGTACCTCAAGATCCTCGCCGAAGAAAGGCCCGTAATGCGCATACCGGGGTTTGAGCTCACGGCCACTGATCGCTTTAGCGGCAATGCCGGCAAGCGGCCCGGAAATTCGAACGATACCGACACCGCCCCGGCCCTGAGCGGTGGCGACGGCAGCGATGGTTTCACGAGGAGCGCTCATCAGCGGTTTCCCAGACAAAAGTGACAGAATGCAAAACGCCCCACGAGGGGGCGTCTTGAGTGGTTATCCACAGAGTAAGTTACGCCTCGGCTTTTTTGGCAGCCGCTTCGATCTTACGTGTGATGTACCACTGTTGAGAGATCGACAACACGTTGTTGACCACCCAGTACAGAACCAGACCAGCCGGGAACCACAGGAAGAAGAAGGTGAAGATGATTGGCATCATTTTCATCACCTTGGCCTGCATCGGATCCGGAGGTGTTGGGTTCAGACGCTGCTGGATGAACATGGTCGCGCCCATGATGATCGGCAGGATAAAGAACGGGTCTTTGATCGACAAGTCAGTTATCCACAGCATGAACGGCGCCTGGCGCATTTCCACGCTTTCCAGGAGTACCCAGTACAGCGACAGGAACACCGGCATCTGCACCAGAATCGGCAAGCATCCACCCAGCGGGTTGATCTTCTCTTTCTTGTACAGCTCCATCATGGCTTGCGACATTTTCTGCCGGTCATCGCCATGTTGCTCTTTCAACGCAGCCAGTTTCGGTGCAACGGCGCGCATACGGGCCATCGATTTGTAGCTGGCGGCCGACAGCGGGAAGAAAATCCCCTTGATCAGCATGGTCAGGAAGATGATCGACCAGCCCCAGTTACCGACGATGCTGTGGATATGTTGCAGCAACCAGAAGATTGGCTGGGCAATGAACCACAGGATGCCGTAATCCACAGTCAGTTCCAGACCTGGGGATAACTCCTTGAGGACGGCCTGGCTTTTCGGGCCGGCATACAAGGTGGCGCTGGTTTCAGCCTTGGCACCTGGCGCAACGGTCAACGCCGGGCCAGTGAAACCAATGATGTAGTTACCCTGGTTGTCCTTGCGGGTCTGGACCAGGTTGGCTTCGCCCCTGTTCGGGATCCACGCGGTTACAAAGTAGTGTTGCAGCCAGGCTACCCAACCACCTTGTACTGTTTCTTTCAGCGCGCCCTTGTCGATGTCTTTCATCGACACTTTTTTGTACGGCTCGTTACTTGTCCACAGGGCGGCGCCCAGGTAAGTCGCGGTGCCGGTGGCTGTGCTGGAAGACGGATCGGAGCTGCCATCACGCTTGAGCTGGGCAAACAGGTTGCCTGTCCAGGCCTTTTCGCTGGTGTTGTCGATCAGGTAAGTGACTTTCAGATCGTACAAACCGCGCGTGAAGCTGAAGCGCTTGATGTAATTGACGCCGTCGTGACTGAATTTCAGGTCGACGTTCAACTGGTTTTGGCCATCAGCCAGTTGATAAGTCTTCTGTTCGGTCGAATAAACCGGACGACCGGTAGCACGAGCATCAGGACCATCAGTGCCAGTCAGGCCGCTTTGTGCCAGATAAACACGCTCGCCACCATTGTCGAACAACTGGAAAGGAACATCCGGATGGTCTTGGCGACGTGGGTACAGTGGCAATTTCAGCTGGGCGATATCGCCACCCTGTGGATCGATCGCCAGGTCCAGTACATCCGTTTTGACGTGGATGAGGTCTTTATTGGTGATGACCGCGTTATCTACAGGGGTGCTGGTATCGGCATTCGCGCTGGGTACATCGGCACTGGCGGAAGCATTGTTACCCAACGGTGCATCTGCAATAGCAGGAGCAGACTGATTGGTAGCAACATTCTGAGTCGGCAGGGCAGCCTGGCCATAGTCCTGGTTCCATTTCAGAACCATAACGTAGGACACGATTGCCAGGGCGACGATCAGGATCGTGCGTTTAATATCCATGATTACTCGGCCATCGAAGAAGAACGGGAGGTAGGGATAGGCGGAACCGGGTCATAACCACCGGGATTCCACGGATGACAGCGACCTAAACGACGAAAGGTCAGCCAGCCACCGCGCAGAAGGCCATGATTTTCTATGGCTTCATACGCGTAGCAGGAACAACTGGGGTAGAAACGACAGTGGCTGGCCATCAGCGGACTAATGGCATAGCGGTAAAACTGGATCGGAACGAGGGCCAGTTTACGCATCAGTGCTGTCTACCCCTACAGTTTCGGGGCTGACTGCTGGAGTCGGCTTGCTGGTGCGAGCCAAACGTTTCCAGAGCTTGCCGAAATGCTGAATCAATTCGGGGTTTTCTACGTCCCCCAAGCCTTTGCGCGCGACGATAACAATATCCCAACCAACCAGAGTGTCCTGGTGGAGGCGAAACGATTCGCGCATCAGACGCTTGAGGCGATTGCGCTCAACGGAGAGCTTTACGCTCTTCTTGCCGATCACCAACCCGAGACGGGGGTGATCCAGATCGTTGTTACGCGCAAGGAGCAGGAGATTTTTCCCCGGAACCTTGCCGGTGGGGGAGTCAAAGACTGCCTTGAAGTGCCGGGGGGTTAGCAGACGCTTTTCCCGACTGAAGTCCTGACTCACCACCAGTACCGGATTATCAAACTGCCAGACGCGCACGACCTTTGGCGCGGCGACGCGACAGGACAGCACGGCCGTTCTTGGTAGCCATGCGAGCACGGAAACCGTGGGTACGGGCGCGTTTGATGGTGCTTGGTTGGAAAGTACGTTTCATGGCGTGTTACCTGGTTCGTCCACAACGGGCCGGAATGGCCCCCGTTTTAAGAGACCGGGGATTCTAGAGAAAGCAAGCCTCTAGGTCAATTTCCAACCAGCTATTCCTTCAATTAGATATCTGAGGGCATCAAGACCGATTCCGGGCGGTTCGACTTTGACGAGCAATGCCATAGATATAAAAATAAAGAAGGAAGTTATTTAAAGCTTTTCTGTAAAGCTTATAAAAGCTAGGGACGCGATCTTCTGTGGATAACTGCCTTGAGGCCATATTCCACGTGCTGTACAGAGAATGACAACACGGGGGAGAAACGGTGCTCTGCCTGTGCTGCGCTGTCGGATAAGCTGTGTGTGGAATGGGTAGTTATCCACAGGCCAGTTACCCACAGACTTTCGCCCCCACTTGTACAACGAGCTTAGGGGCGCTTATCCACAGAGCTTATGCACAGACCATTTGTCGCCTTTTTTACGCTTAAGGCATTGATTCTTGGCGGCCTCTGAGCAAGCTACATGTGGATAAGTGGACCGCTCGCCGCTACAATGGCGGCTGTTTTTGCCTCACCGGCTTTCAACTTAGGGGATATCCGTGTCAGTGGAACTTTGGCAGCAGTGCGTGGAGCTTTTGCGCGATGAGCTGCCTGCCCAGCAATTCAACACCTGGATCCGTCCACTACAGGTCGAAGCCGAAGGCGACGAGTTGCGTGTCTACGCACCCAATCGTTTTGTTCTCGACTGGGTCAACGAGAAGTACCTGAGCCGCGTTCTCGAATTGTTCGACGAACACGGCAACGGCATGGCTCCAGCACTCTCCTTATTAATAGGCAGCAAACGCAGCTCCGCCCCTCGCGCCGCGCCTAATGCGCCGCTGGCCGCCGCTGCATCGCACGCCCAGGCCACTGCGGCGTCGGTTAACCACGCACCCGCCCCCGCTGCGCCCGCCCCGAGCAAATCCGTGGCGCAAAAAAATGCGCCAATGAGTGAAGAGCCGTCCCGCGACAGCTTTGACCCGATGGCGGGAGCCAGCTCGCAGCAGGCGCCGGTACGCGCCGAACAGCGTACGGTCCAGGTCGAAGGCGCGCTCAAGCACACCAGCTACCTGAACCGCACCTTTACCTTTGAAAACTTCGTCGAAGGTAAATCCAACCAGCTGGCCCGCGCTGCGGCCTGGCAGGTGGCCGACAATCCCAAGCACGGTTACAACCCGCTCTTCCTTTATGGCGGCGTTGGCTTGGGTAAGACGCACTTGATGCACGCTGTGGGTAACCACCTATTAAAGAAGAACCCGAATGCCAAGGTCGTGTACCTGCACTCGGAGCGCTTCGTGGCCGACATGGTCAAGGCGTTGCAACTCAATGCAATCAACGAATTCAAACGCTTCTACCGCTCCGTCGACGCACTGCTGATTGATGACATTCAATTCTTCGCGCGCAAGGAACGTTCCCAGGAAGAGTTTTTCCACACGTTCAACGCCCTGCTTGAAGGTGGCCAGCAGGTCATCCTCACCAGTGACCGGTACCCGAAGGAAATCGAAGGTCTGGAAGAGCGCCTCAAATCGCGCTTCGGCTGGGGCCTGACCGTTGCGGTAGAGCCGCCGGAACTGGAAACCCGGGTCGCGATCCTGATGAAGAAAGCCGATCAGGCGAAAGTCGATCTGCCTCACGACGCGGCGTTCTTCATTGCCCAGCGCATTCGCTCCAACGTGCGTGAGCTCGAAGGCGCGCTCAAGCGGGTCATCGCTCACTCGCACTTCATGGGTCGCGACATCACCATCGAGTTGATTCGCGAATCCCTGAAAGACTTGTTGGCGCTACAAGACAAGCTGGTCAGTGTGGATAACATTCAACGCACGGTGGCCGAGTACTACAAGATCAAGATTTCCGACCTGCTGTCCAAGCGCCGCTCGCGCTCGGTAGCGCGTCCCCGTCAGGTGGCCATGGCGCTCTCCAAGGAGCTGACCAACCACAGCCTGCCGGAAATTGGCGATGTGTTTGGTGGTCGCGACCACACCACGGTCTTGCACGCGTGCCGCAAGATCAACGAACTTAAGGAATCCGACGCGGATATTCGCGAGGACTACAAGAACCTGCTGCGTACACTGACAACGTGATGAACACCAGCGCAGCTTATTAAGGCAAGGGACTAGACCATGCATTTCACCATTCAACGCGAAGCCCTGTTGAAACCCCTGCAACTGGTCGCAGGCGTCGTCGAGCGCCGACAGACCTTGCCGGTACTTTCCAACGTATTGTTGGTTGTCGAAGGCCAGCAGCTGTCGTTGACCGGTACCGACCTGGAAGTCGAACTGGTTGGTCGTGTACAGCTGGAAGAACCCGCCGAGCCCGGTGAGATCACCGTGCCTGCGCGCAAGCTGATGGATATCTGCAAAAGCCTGCCCAACGACGCGCTGATCGACATCAAGGTCGATGAGCAGAAGTTGGTGGTCAAGGCCGGCCGCAGTCGTTTCACCCTGTCGACCTTGCCGGCCAATGACTTCCCGACGGTGGAAGAAGGTCCAGGTTCGCTGACCTGCAGCCTGGAGCAAAGCCGCCTGCGCCGTTTGATCGAGCGCACCAGCTTCGCCATGGCCCAGCAGGACGTGCGTTACTACCTCAACGGCATGCTGCTGGAAGTCTCCGAAGGCATCATCCGTGCTGTGGCCACCGACGGTCACCGCCTGGCAATGTGTTCGATGAAGGCCGATATCGGCCAGCCGGACCGCCACCAGGTGATTGTGCCGCGCAAAGGTATCCTCGAACTGGCGCGCCTGCTCACCGAGCCGGACGGTAACGTCAGCATCGTCCTGGGCCAGCACCATATCCGTGCCACCACGGGCGAGTTCACCTTCACCTCCAAACTGGTAGACGGCAAGTTCCCGGACTACGAGCGCGTGTTGCCCAAGGGTGGCGACAAGCTGGTGATCGGTGATCGCCAGGCGCTGCGTGAAGCGTTCAGCCGTACAGCGATTCTTTCCAACGAGAAGTACCGGGGTATTCGCCTGCAATTGGCCAACGGCCAGCTGAAAATCCAGGCCAACAACCCGGAGCAGGAAGAAGCGGAAGAAGAAGTGGGCGTCGACTACAACGGCGGTTCCCTGGAAATCGGCTTCAACGTGAGCTACCTGCTGGACGTGCTGGGTGTGATGACCACCGAGCAGGTGCGTCTGATCCTGTCGGACTCTAACAGCAGCGCCCTGGTGCAAGAATCCGATAACGACGACTCGGCTTACGTTGTTATGCCGATGCGCCTGTAATCATGCTCAGCAGAAGCTAGATGTCCCTCAGTCGCGTCTCGGTCACCGCGGTGCGCAATCTGCACCCGGTGACCTTCTCCCCCTCCCCCCGCATCAATATCCTCCATGGCGCCAACGGCAGTGGCAAAACCAGCGTGCTGGAAGCCATTCACTTGCTGGGGCTGGCTCGTTCCTTTCGCAGCGCCCGCCTGTTACCCGTGATTCAGTACGAACAATTGGCGTGCACCGTGTTTGGCCAGGTTGAACTGGCGCAAGGCGGGCATAGTAGCCTGGGGATATCCCGTGATCGTCAAGGGGAGTTCCAGATCCGTATAGATGGGCAGAATGCGCGCAGTGCCGCACAACTGGCGGAAATCTTGCCCCTGCAATTGATCAACCCTGACAGCTTCCGCTTGCTGGAAGGTGCACCAAAAATCCGCCGGCAGTTCCTCGATTGGGGAGTGTTCCACGTGGAACCGCGGTTCATGGCCACGTGGCAGCGCCTGCAGAAGGCCCTGCGGCAGCGGAACTCATGGCTGCGGCATGGTACACTTGACGCCGCTTCGCAAGCGGCCTGGGACCGTGAACTGTGCCTGGCCAGCGACGAAATAGATGAATACCGCCGCACCTATATCAAAGCCTTGAAACCAGTCTTTGAACAGACCTTGAGTGAGTTGTTGGAACTCGAGGGCCTGACGCTGAGTTACTACCGTGGTTGGGACAAAGAGCGTGACTTGAGTGCAGTACTCGCCACCTCTTTGCAACGGGACCAGCAAATTGGCCACACCCAGGCAGGACCACAACGGGCTGATTTGCGCCTTAGGTTAGGCGCACATAATGCCGCGGATATCTTGTCCCGTGGCCAGCAGAAGTTGGTGGTGTGCGCGCTGCGTATCGCTCAGGGGCACTTGGTTAGCCAGGCCCGGCGCGGTCAGTGTATTTATCTGGTGGATGACTTGCCGTCCGAATTGGATGAGCAACACCGCCGCGCGCTATGCCGCTTGTTGGAAGACTTACGCTGCCAGGTATTTATTACCTGTGTAGACCACGAATTATTGAGGGAAGGCTGGCAGACGGAAACGCCAGTCGCTTTGTTCCACGTGGAACAAGGCCGTATCACCCAGACCCACGACCATCGGGAGTGAAGGCATGAGCGAAGAAAACACGTACGACTCGACCAGCATTAAAGTGCTGAAAGGTTTGGATGCCGTACGCAAACGTCCCGGTATGTACATTGGCGACACCGATGATGGTAGCGGTCTGCACCACATGGTGTTCGAAGTGGTCGACAACTCCATCGACGAAGCGCTCGCCGGTCATTGCGACGACATCAGTATCATCATCCATCCGGATGAATCCATCACCGTACGCGACAACGGTCGCGGCATTCCGGTAGATGTGCATAAAGAAGAAGGCGTATCGGCAGCAGAGGTCATCATGACCGTGCTGCACGCCGGCGGTAAGTTTGACGACAACTCCTATAAAGTCTCCGGCGGTTTGCACGGTGTAGGTGTGTCGGTGGTAAACGCCCTGTCGGAAGAACTGATCCTCACCGTTCGCCGCAGCGGCAAGATCTGGGAACAGACCTACGTGCATGGCGTGCCTCAGGCACCGATGGCAATCGTCGGTGATAGCGAAACCACCGGTACCCAGATTCACTTCAAGCCCTCGGCTGACACGTTCAAAAATATCCACTTCAGCTGGGACATCCTGGCCAAGCGGATTCGTGAACTGTCCTTCCTCAACTCCGGTGTGGGTATCGTCCTCAAGGATGAGCGCAGCGGCAAGGAAGAGCTGTTCAAGTACGAAGGTGGCCTGCGTGCGTTCGTTGAATACCTGAACACCAACAAGACTGCGGTCAACCAGGTGTTCCACTTCAACATCCAGCGTGAAGACGGCATCGGCGTGGAAATCGCCCTGCAGTGGAACGACAGCTTCAACGAGAACCTGTTGTGCTTCACCAACAACATTCCTCAGCGCGATGGCGGTACTCACCTGGTGGGTTTCCGTTCCGCACTGACGCGTAACCTGAACACCTACATCGAAGCTGAAGGCTTGGCGAAGAAGCACAAAGTCGCCACCACTGGTGACGATGCCCGTGAAGGCCTGACCGCGATTATTTCGGTCAAGGTTCCGGATCCGAAGTTCAGCTCCCAGACCAAAGACAAGCTGGTTTCTTCTGAAGTGAAGACCGCCGTCGAACAGGAAATGGGCAAATACTTCTCCGACTTCCTGCTGGAAAACCCCAACGAAGCCAAGCTGGTCGTCGGCAAGATGATCGACGCGGCACGGGCTCGTGAAGCGGCGCGTAAAGCCCGTGAAATGACCCGCCGTAAAGGTGCACTGGATATCGCTGGCCTGCCGGGCAAACTGGCAGACTGCCAGGAGAAGGACCCTGCCCTTTCCGAACTGTACCTGGTGGAAGGTGACTCTGCTGGCGGTTCCGCCAAGCAGGGTCGCAACCGTCGCACTCAGGCCATCCTGCCGTTGAAGGGGAAGATCCTCAACGTTGAGAAAGCCCGTTTCGACAAGATGATTTCCTCTCAGGAAGTCGGCACCTTGATCACCGCCCTGGGCTGTGGCATTGGTCGCGACGAGTACAACATCGACAAGCTGCGCTACCACAACATCATCATCATGACCGATGCTGACGTCGACGGTTCGCACATCCGTACCCTGCTGCTGACCTTCTTCTTCCGTCAGTTGCCGGAGCTGATCGAGCGTGGCTATATCTACATCGCTCAGCCGCCGTTGTACAAAGTGAAAAAGGGCAAGCAAGAGCAATACATCAAAGACGACGACGCCATGGAAGAGTACATGACGCAGTCGGCCCTGGAAGACGCCAGCCTGCACTTGAACGACGAAGCCCCGGGCATCTCCGGTGGGGCACTGGAGCGCCTGGTAAACGACTTCCGCATGGTGATGAAGACCCTCAAGCGTTTGTCGCGCCTGTACCCTCAGGAGCTGACCGAGCACTTCATCTACCTGCCGGCCGTGAGCCTGGAACAGCTGGGCGATCACGCAGCCATGCAGGATTGGCTGGCCCAGTACGAAGTGCGCCTGCGCACCGTCGAGAAGTCGGGCCTGGTGTACAAAGCCAGCCTGCGTGAAGACCGTGAACGTAATGTCTGGCTGCCAGAGGTCGAACTGATCTCCCACGGCCTGTCGAACTACGTCACCTTCAACCGCGATTTCTTCGGCAGCAATGACTACAAGACTGTGGTTACCCTCGGCGCGCAGTTGAGCACGCTGTTGGACGACGGCGCTTATATTCAGCGTGGCGAACGCAAGAAACAGGTCAAAGAGTTCAAGGAAGCCCTGGACTGGTTGATGGCAGAAAGCACTAAGCGTCACACCATCCAGCGATACAAAGGTCTGGGCGAAATGAACCCGGATCAGCTGTGGGAAACCACCATGGACCCAGCCCAGCGTCGCATGCTGCGTGTGACCATCGAAGACGCCATTGGCGCGGACCAGATCTTCAACACCCTGATGGGTGATGCGGTCGAGCCACGTCGTGACTTCATCGAGAGCAATGCCTTGGCAGTGTCCAACCTGGACTTCTGATAACGCCATTGCGAAACCAAAAAAGGCCAACGTTTAACGTTGGCCTTTTTTATTGCCCAGATTTCGGGCGCTTCCAAAATGCTCCACGTGGAACATCGGCTATGCCGTAGCTGCGGTTACGCTCTCCAACCGGTAGCCATATCCATAGATGGTCAGCAACTGCCAACCCCGCTCTGGCGTCAGCCCCAGCTTGTTCCGCAGCCGATAGATATGGGTATCCAACGGTCGTGAAGACACCATCTCTTCATGGGTCCAGAAGCGTTCGTAGAGGTATTCCCGGGACAGCGGGCGAGCCAGGTTGGCAAACAGACAGCGTGCCAGGCGGTATTCCCGTTCGGTCAGGTTGATGGGACTGCCGGCGCGGGTGACGGTCAGTTCGGCATCGTCAAAGGTCAGGTCATTGAAGATCAACACTTCAGTGGCCGCAGATTTCTGCAGGCCGTGACGACGCAACACGGCACCCACCCGTGCTTTCAGTTCGTTTGGCCGAAATGGCTTACTGACATAGTCATCTGCGCCACTGTTCAACGCCTGGACGATATCGCTCTCGGCATCGCGGCTGGTGAGCATGATCACGGGAGGCGGGGCTTCCATGTGTTCACGGGTCCAGCGCAGGATGGCGATACCACTCAGGTCCGGCAGTTGCCAATCGAGCACCAAGAGGTCGAAGGTTTCCCGACGCAACTGGCGCAGCAGGTCTTCGCCGCGCTCGAAGCAATGCAGCGTCCATGGCTGCTCCGAGGCACTTGGGATTTGTCGCAGTGTCTGTTCCACCCGCCGCAATTCGGCAGGTTCGTCATCCAGTATCGCGACACGCATGGCAGGGTCCTTTCTTCTTGAAGAGTATTGCAACGGTTGAGGAGAGCGTACTGGTTCACCATTGAATCTGAACAATTATGGCCAGTTTCTCATGCCCCTCGCATCTCTCGGTACGCTGATATCAGATAGCCCTAAGGCCGTTAAACATCGTGTACCCAGCTGGAAAGATACCGGCTCAAGCCCCTCAGGAAAAGGATCAATGGCAATCAGGTTTTATGCACTGTCGGGGCATGTGAGTCTCGTGCAGAAGGTCAGAGTGTGGGGAAAGATGTTGATACTGGTTGCGGCAACGGGTTTTGGGACGGAAATGGTAGATGCGTGCAGTCCGGCACAGCCTGCGCCACTTGACGAAACTTCAGTGTACGCCGAGTCCGTAGACGGTCTTGGTTACGCTGGGCTCAGAGAGGTGGACGCCCCTCAGGATTTTCAACACGGTAGTGTGCTCGACCAGGACCAACGTTGGATCTTCTGAATCTGAACAAATATTGCGCTACCGCCCTATGCACCACTCTTGTAGGTAAATTCTCTTTCGCTGAGTGACACACAGGGAGGGCGTGCGCGGGAAGCGCGCTCGATACAGGGACGTATTATCTGTAGACCGTGGTTCGCTACGGGCTGCTGTCGGAGGGATGTGAGGGACAGTATTTCTTCGATATACATCCGGTTCGGCATCGTCGATCCGGCAGACACAGGGATGTGTCACCCTTCTTATTGCCTCATCCCTTCTACTACGGCTTTCGAGTTCGATGCGTCATCGGGTATCGTAGGCAAGCTTCAAGGTCCTGCCGCCGCAAGACGCTTTCTGAACGTACAGTCTGACGGACTTTTAGAACTAGAACCTTGATGAGTGCCATGACCCTCTTTCCTCGCCACTATTCCCTTTCTTCCCTGCTGGGCTCAAGCCTGGCCCTGGCGCTGGTTATCAACAGCCCGCAAATTCTGGCCAAGCCTGCACCTGTGCGTGCGCCCTACATTGATGACAACCTGATGTGCCGGGCACAGCCGCTGCCGGCAGTGGTCCAGCACCTCAACGGTGAAGCCTGGAAGCTGGATGCCAAGGGCCGCCCCAGTGTGCTGGAAGAAGGCATGCTGATTGATGAACAGGAAAGCGTAAAAACCTCGCCGTCGGCGTTTGTCAGCCTGTTGCTGGGCGATGGTTCGCGGATTGTCCTGCCTTCCAGCTCGGAGGTGCGTTTGCACCTGTTGGAAGAACAGGCGATTCCCCAGGTGATCCTGCAACAAGGCCAGGTCGAGGCCTACGTGCTCAAGCGTACCAGCGACTATGACCGTTTTCAGATCGTGACACCCGTCGGCGTGCTCGGCGTGCGCGGCACGCATTTTCGTGTGCGTAACGACGATCAGCAATCGGTTGTAGAGGTGCTCAACGGCCAAGTGGCCGCCAGCCGCACCGAGCCGCTGCCCGTGGGCCGACAGGCCAAGAAAAAACCGCAGACGGGCCCGATTGAAGGTGAACTGAAGGTCGGTGCCCGACAAGGGGTGTTGCTCAAGCAGCAGGGCGAGTTGAAGACCATCGACCTATTGCCCGCCCCGCGTCTGATGGGCCAGGACGGCCAGAAAGGCGATGCGCCGGTCTGGACATTGTTCCTGCACCCGCAACCGGGTGCCCAGCGCTACCGTGCGCAAGTGGCCACCGATAAAACGTTCATGAATATCAAGCAGGAAAACTTCTCCAGTGAACCGCGCTTGAGCTTCACTGGACTCAAGGCCTCGTTTTATCACGTGCGCGTGTCGGCCTTTGATGAACAAGGACTGGAAGGAGAGGCAGGCGTTTATGACATCTTCTATTACCCCCCTGCCACCCGTGTGCAGTAGTACGCGGTGAAGTGGTGGCGCCGGGCTGAACAACGTCAGCCGACCCAGGCCCAACGCCTGTTCAATGGGTTGGTCCGGGAATGGCTGTGGATCAGCCTGCTGCTGCTACCAATGACGGCCCTGCTGTCCCTGAGCCCTGGGCTTTCCTTCAATAACCTGCTGTATGACAGCCTGCGGCGTCTGACGCCGTTGCCGGTGGACTCACGCATTCTGCTGGTGACCATTGATGACATGAGTCTCAAGGCGCTTGGCCAATGGCCGTGGTCGCGCCACCTGCATGCTGACCTGATTGACCGACTGAGTGCCGCCAAACCCGCCGGGATCCTGCTCGATGTAATCTTCAGCGAACCTGCGCGCGAGCCTGCCAATGATCAACGCCTGGCCCAGGCCATCTGCAATGCCGGCAATGTCCTGCTGCCGTTGATTCGCGAAGGCACGCCGCGCCTGGGGCAACCCCTCACGCAAATCCTCCCCGTGCAGCCCCTGCGTGATTGTGCCAGGGGGGTCGGTCATATCAACGTGGAAGCTGATAGCGACGGCATTGTGCGCAGCCTTTACTTGCGTGAGGGGCCGCCGGGGCAATTGGTCCCGCAGTTGGCGTGGCTGGCCTTCGAGCTGACTGGCCAGCCTGCGGATATGCCGGGGCTGTCAGTATCTTCTGATGCAACCGATTGGCAGCGGGACAACGCCATCCGCATTCCGTTTATCGCCGCCGACCACGGCTTTCCCAGCGTGCCGTACGTCAGCGTTCTGCGTGGCGAGGTCCCGGCTCAATTGCTGCGTGATCGGATCATCCTGGTGGGAGCGACCGCGCCGGGCATGGGTGATCGCTATGTGACGCCGCTTTCGGCCAGTGTCGGCACCACACCGGGCGTCGAGATCCAGGCCAATATCCTCAACGGGCTGCTGCAGGATCGCAGCATTACCGTCTTGCCTGGCTGGTTGGCCACCCTGCTGTCCACCTCGTGGGTGGCCTTACTGTTGGGCCTGCTGTTGTTGCGCCCGCGTTATGCCCTGTGGCTGACCCTGGGCTGCATGGGAGGTGCCCTCCTCGCTTCCTGGGGCATGTTGCGCCTGGGGCTCTGGTGGTCGCCAGCGGCCACGCTGATCGGCATGCTGCTGGGCTATCTGGTCTGGAACTGGCGCCGCCTGAGCGTAATCCTTGCCTACTTCGGCTGGGAACTGGCGCGCCTCGACAGCGAGCCCAAGGTGCTGCCGGAGCGTCGTCGTGCCGCTGTCAGCAAGGGGGACGTGTTGCAGGGGCGTATCGTGGCCCTGGAGCAAGCCGTCAGCCGTACCCGCGATACCCGGCGCTTTATGGCCGATGGCCTGGAATGCCTGCCCGTGGCTACGCTGATTACCGATCCCGCGGGAGAGATCCTGCTGGCCAATCGGATCGCCCGTGATGTGTTTGGCAACGAGCTGATTGCCGAGAACCTGCTGGAGCAATTGACGGCATTGGGCTATCCACCGCTGCAGGGGCAGGTACGCCCGCCGCTGTCGGCCCTGGAAATTGTCGAGTTCCGCGATATTCAGCAACGCAGCCTGCGCCTGGAACTGGCCCCGCTGTTACCCGCTGACGGTGATGTGGCACTGGGTTGGCTGTTGAGCCTGACCGACCTGAGTATCGAACGCGACGCCCAGCAGCAGCGCGAAACCCTGCTGCGGTTTCTCTCCCACGACTTGCGTGCACCCCATTCGGCAATCCTCGCGTTGCTGGATGTGCAGCGCCATGAAGCCTCAGACGTTGCGCTGGTATTTACCCAGATCGAACAGCAAGTGCGACGCGCATTGAATTTGACCGAATCGTTCGTTCAATTGGCCAAGGCCGAGTCCGATGGTTATCAGTTGGAGCCCAGCCTGTTTGCCATGCTGGTGCTCGACGCATTTGACCAGGTGGTGCTGCTGGCCCAATTGAAAAATATCCAATTGGTCCATGACCTGGACGCGGCCGGTGAGGAAATGGTCCTGGCGGATCAATCGTTACTCACCCGTGCCTTGTTCAACCTGATGGAGAATGCGATCAAGTACAGCCCAGCCGGCACCACGGTGACGGTGCGCCTCGAACGCAACGAGCAATGGCTGACCTGTCACATCCAGGATCAGGGCTCCGGTATCGCGGCCGAGGAGCTTCCTGAACTGTTCAGCCAATACCGGCGGTTTGTTTCGGCCCAGGGCAGCGAAGGGTTGGGGTTGGGACTGAGCATGGTCAAGGCGGTAGTGGACCGCCATGGCGGCCGGATCGACTGTGAGAGTGTGGTCGGTCAAGGCACGGTTTTCAGTCTGCGACTGCCGTTGTGGGAAGAGTCAAACGGCTGTGCATAAAAAACCGGCCACGAGGGCCGGTCTTCAACGGTCGAAAAAACTTATGCACGTTTTTCGGTGTTTTATTAGCTTAAGAAATATGTAATAAAATCATAAGCCTACAAGCTAAAAAACGCACTTTGCCAACAAACCGTACACAGGTTATCCACAGAACGTCAGGTCACCGGCTGGTCTTCTGCAACTGGCACTGGCGGCAGCGAACCCATGGCCCGTTGCTGCGCTTCATTCCAGGCGGCAGCGCGGTCATTGAGTGCCGCGATTGCACGCGGTCCTTCCCCTTCGGCATACATCGGTTCGCCGATCACCACGGTGATGGTGCCTTTACGCTTGGCCCAGCCTTCCTTGGGCCAGAACTTGCCGGCATTGTGAGCAATCGGCAGCACTGGCAGGTTGGCGTTGACCGCCAATGCCGTACCGCCTCGGGAGAACTTGCCTACAGTGCCAAAGGGCACGCGGGTGCCTTCCGGGAAGATCAGTACCCACACCCCATCCTTGAGCAGCTCGTCACCCTTCTTCGCCACATGCTTGAGCGCGGCCTTGGGGTTGTCGCGGTCGATGGCAATCGGTCGCAGCATGGCCATGGCCCAGCCAAAGAACGGCACGAACAGCAACTCACGCTTGAGCACCTGGCTCAGGGGCGAGAAATACGCAGAAAGGAAGAACGTCTCCCAAGTGCTCTGGTGGTTCGACAGGATCACGCAGGGCTGGTCCGGGACATTCTCGGCACCCTTGACCTCGAAACGGATGCCCAGAAACACCTTGCTCAGCCACAACGCACAGCGGCACCAATAGACGTTGATAAAGCGATAGCGCGCCTTGAACGGCAAAAAGGGCGCAATAAAAAAGCTCAGGGTGCACCAGAGAAACGAACTGGTGCCCAGCAGCAGGTAAAAGAAGAAGGTTCTGATGGCCTGCAAAATCGACATGGCAGCATTTACCGTTGCGGGACAACGCCCGCCTGTTAAAAGTGCACTCCCGAACAATCCTTGGTCAGGAAGTCGAGGGCGACTAGTTGTTGATAAGTTCTGCGGCAACCGCCGCCAGATCGTCAAAAATCAAGGTGCCTACCGGCAGGTTTTTCGCCTGGGTCTTGTCGCCTTTCCCGGTCTTTACCAAAACTGGCTGAGAGTCGACGGCTTTGGCCGCCTCCAGGTCACCGAGACTGTCCCCGACGAACCATATCCCAGCCAGGGGCACCTTGTAATGTTCTGAAATGATTTTCAACATGCCAGGCTTGGGTTTGCGGCAATCGCAGCCCTCATCCGGCCCGTGGGGGCAGTACACCACCAGCCCCACCTCACCGCCCTGCTCCGCCACCAACGCGCGCAGGCGCGCATGCATGGCGTCCAGGGTGGCGATGTCGTAGTAGCCGCGGGCAATGCCGGACTGGTTGGTAGCAATGGCTACCGTCCAGCCGGCCTTGCTCAACTGCGCGATGGCCTCGATCGAGCCGGGCAGTGGGATCCACTCCTCCACCGACTTGATGTAAGCGTCGGAGTCGTAGTTGATCACCCCGTCCCGATCGAGAATCAGCAGTTTCAACATGATCAGCTCAGCGTCGAAATGTCAGCGATATTGACGAACAAGCCGCGCAGGCGCGCCAGCATGGCGTAGCGGTTTTTCCGCACGCTGGCATCTTCGGCATTGATCATCACCGCTTCGAAGAACGCATCCACCGGCTCACGCAAGGTGGCCAGGCGCGCCAGTGCTTCGGCGTAGTTGCGCTCGGCGATCAGCGGCTTCACGGCGTTTTCTGCCTTGGCGATAGCCGAGTTCAGCGAGAACTCCTTGGCATCGGCAAACAGGCCAGGGTCGACATCCGCATTGCCCAGGCCTTCGGCCTTGCTCAGCAGGTTCGACACGCGCTTGTTCACGGCGGCCAGGGCGTCGGCTTCCGGCAGCTTGCGGAACGCTTGTACGGCTTGCACACGCTGGTCGAAGTCCAGTGCCGAGCCTGGTTGCAGGGCACGTACCGACAGGTAGACGGAAACGTCCACGCCTTCGTCTTCATAGCGCGCACGCAGACGGTCGAATACGAACTCCAGCACTTGCTCGGCCAGGCCGGCTTGCTTGACCTTGCTACCAAACTGGCCGACGGCAAATACCACGGCCTGGGTCAGGTCGAGGTCCAACTGCTTGTCGATCAGGATGCGCAGCACGCCCAGGGCCGCACGGCGCAGGGCATACGGGTCTTTGCTGCCGGTCGGCAACATGCCGATGCCGAAGATACCGACCAGGGTGTCCAGCTTGTCAGCGATGGCCACCGCGGCACCGGTCAGGGTGGTCGGCAGCTCGGCGCCAGCACCGCGCGGCATGTACTGCTCGTTCAGGGCCAGGGCGACGTCTTCAGGCTCGCCGTCATTGAGCGCGTAGTAGTAACCGGCAACGCCTTGCATTTCCGGGAACTCGCCGACCATCTCGGTAGCCAGGTCGCATTTGCACAGCAGGCCCGCACGTGCCGCCAGGGTGGCGTCGCCGCCAATGCGTGGCGCGATGTAGGCCGCCAGCTTGGAAACCCGCACAGCCTTGTCGTAGACGCTGCCCAGCTTCTCTTGGAACACCACGTTCTGCAGGCGCAGGTTGAAGTCTTCGAGCTTCTGCTTCTTGTCTTGCTTGAAGAAGAACTCGGCGTCAGTCAGGCGCGGGCGCACGACTTTCTCGTTACCGGCGATGATCTGCTGCGGGTCCTTGCTCTCGATGTTGGCCACGGTGATAAAGCGCGGCAGCAACTTGCCGTCCACATCCAGCAGGCAGAAATACTTCTGGTTGTCCTGCATGGTGGTGATCAGGGCTTCTTGCGGCACATCGAGGAAGCGCTCTTCGAACGAGCACACCAGCGGTACCGGCCATTCAACCAGCGCGGTCACTTCGTCGAGCAGGCTTGGCGGCACGATGGCCGTGCCTTCCTGCAGGCGGGCCAGCTCTTCGGTGCGCTTGCTGATCAGCTCGCGACGCTCGTTGGCATCCGCCAGCACATAGGCTGCACGCAGGTCGTTGAGGTAGTTGGCCGGCGAAGTGATGCGCACGTTTTCCGGGTGGTGGAAGCGGTGGCCACGGGAGTCGCGGCCGGCCTTCTGGGCCAGGATAGTGCAGTCGATGACTTGATCACCGAGCAGCATCACCAACCATTGGGTCGGACGTACGAATTCTTCCTTGCGTGCACCCCAGCGCATGCGCTTGGGGATCGGCAGGTCATTGAGGGAATCTTCAACGATGGTCGGCAACAGGCTGGCGGTTGGCTTGCCCTTGATGACCTGGCTGAAACGCAGTTTCGGGCCGCTCTGGTCGATCTCGCTCAGCTCGACGCCACACTTCTTGGCAAAACCAAGGGCTGCCTGGGTCGGGTTGCCTTCGGCATCGAAAGCGGCCTGGCGTGGCGGGCCGTCGAGGTTGATGTTGCGGTCCGGCTGCTGGGTTTCCAGCGCGGTCAGCAATACCGCCAGGCGACGTGGCGCGGCGTAGACCTTCTTGGCTTCAAACTTCAGGCCGGCAGTCTGCAGGCCTTTTTCGATACCGGCCAAAAATGCATCGGCCAGGGTGTTCAGGGCCTTGGGTGGCAGCTCTTCGGTGCCCAGTTCAACCAGGAAATCTTGAGCACTCATTGTGCAGCCTCCAGCTTAGCCAACACTTCATCACGCAGGTCCGGGGTTGCCATCGGGAAGCCCAGCTTGGCGCGAGCCAGCAGGTAGGCTTGGGCGACGGAACGCGCCAGGGTGCGTACACGCAGGATGTATTGCTGGCGCGCAGTTACCGAGATGGCACGGCGGGCGTCCAGCAGGTTGAAGGTGTGGGATGCCTTCAGGACCATTTCGTAGCTCGGCAACGGCAGCGGCTGATCCAGTTCGATCAGGCGCTTGGCTTCGCTTTCGTAGAAGTCGAACAGTTCGAACAGCTTCTCGACGTTGGCGTGTTCGAAGTTGTAGGTCGACTGCTCCACTTCGTTCTGGTGGAACACATCGCCGTAGGTCACTTTGCCGAACGGGCCGTCAGCCCACACCAGGTCGTAGACCGAGTCCACGCCTTGTAGGTACATGGCCAGGCGCTCGAGACCGTAAGTGATCTCGCCGGTCACCGGGTAGCACTCGATGCCGCCCGCTTGCTGGAAGTAAGTGAACTGCGTGACTTCCATGCCGTTGAGCCAGACTTCCCAGCCCAGGCCCCAGGCGCCGAGCGTTGGCGACTCCCAGTTGTCTTCGACGAAACGAATGTCGTGGACCAGCGGGTCCAGGCCGACATGTTTCAGCGAGCCCAGGTACAGCTCCTGGAAGTTGTCCGGGTTTGGCTTGAGGACGACCTGGAACTGATAGTAGTGCTGCAGGCGGTTGGGGTTTTCGCCGTAGCGGCCGTCAGTCGGGCGACGACTGGGCTGCACATAAGCGGCGTTCCAGGTTTCCGGGCCGATGGCCCGCAGGAATGTTGCGGTGTGGAAAGTGCCGGCGCCTACTTCCATATCGTAGGGCTGAAGTACCACACAACCTTGCTCGGCCCAGTATTGCTGGAGGGCGAGGATCAAGTCTTGGAAGGTACGCACGGCTGGCGTAGGCTGGCTCACAAAATTCACCTGTTACTTGGGCTGCGATTTAAAGGGCGGGAGTATACCCGATTCGGCCCCGCCACCACTCCCTGGAGCCTTATGCCACGCTGCTTTTGGTGTTCTGAAGATCCGCTGTACATGGCTTATCACGATCAAGAGTGGGGAACGCCGCTGCGCGATGCGCAGGGTTTGTTCGAGTTGCTTTTGCTCGAAGGGTTCCAGGCGGGCCTGTCCTGGATCACCGTTTTACGCAAACGCGAGCATTATCGAAAGGTCTTGTTCGGTTTTGATCCAAAGCGCCTGGCGCAGTTGAGCGATGCCGAGATCGAGCAGTTGATGCTCGACCCAGGCATTGTGCGCAACCGCTTGAAACTCAATGCCACCCGGCGCAATGCCGCGGCCTGGCTGGCGCTGGAGGATCCGGTGGGGTTGCTCTGGTCGTTTGTCGGCGGCGTGCCCAAGGTCAATCATTTCAAGGATCGCAGCCAGGTCCCGGCGATTACGCCAGAGGCCGAAGCCATGAGCAAAGCCCTCAAGAAAGCCGGTTTTACGTTCGTCGGCCCGACTATCTGCTACGCGTTCATGCAGGCCTCAGGCATGGTCATGGACCACACCCAGGACTGCGACCGTTACGCGGACTTGGTCAACGCCGGTTAGAATGGCCGCTTTGCGCACCACACACGATCAGGAGTGACCTGTGGAAAAGTTAAAAGGCGCCTTGCTGGTAGGCGCTCTGCGATTGTTTGCCCTGCTGCCCTGGCGCGCTGTGCAAGCCGTGGGTTCGGCGATTGGCTGGATCATGTGGAAAACCCCCAACCGCTCCCGCGACACGGTGCGGATCAACCTCTCCAAGTGTTTCCCGGACATGGACCCGGCCGAGCGTGAGCGCCTGGTGGGCCAGAGCCTGATGGATATCGGCAAGTCCCTGACCGAAAGCGCCTGCGCCTGGATCTGGCCGGCCCAGCGCTCCATCGACCTGGTGCGCGAAGTCGAAGGCCTGGAAGTGCTGCAGCAAGCCTTGGCCTCGGGCAAAGGCGTGGTCGGCATCACCAGCCACCTGGGCAACTGGGAAGTGTTGAACCACTTCTATTGCAGCCAGTGCAAACCGATCATTTTCTACCGCCCGCCCAAGCTCAAGGCAGTGGATGACCTGCTGCGCAAGCAACGCGTGCAACTGGGCAACCGAGTGGCGGCGTCGACCAAGGAAGGCATCCTCAGCGTGATCAAGGAAGTGCGCAAGGGCGGCCAGGTGGGGATTCCTGCAGATCCGGAGCCGGCGGAATCGGCCGGGATTTTCGTACCGTTCTTCGCCACCCAGGCGCTGACCAGCAAGTTCGTGCCGAACATGCTCGCCGGCCATAAGGCGGTGGGTGTGTTCCTGCATGCCCTGCGGCTGCCGGACGGCTCGGGCTACAAAGTGATCCTGGAAGCGGCGCCGGAAGACATGTACAGCACCGACACGGCCACCTCCTGCGCGGCGATGAGCAAGGTGGTGGAGCGTTATGTCGGCGCCTACCCGAGCCAGTACATGTGGAGCATGAAGCGCTTCAAGAAACGCCCGCCAGGCGAGGCGCGTTGGTACTGATTCGCGACTGACTCAAGGTCGATGCAAAACCAATGTGGGAGCGGGCTTGCTCGCGAATGCAGAGTCTCAGTCACTGAATGTGTAGCTGATACACCGCATTCGCGAGCAAGCCCGCTCCCACATTTGTGATCTCCATTCAGGCTTGGCGGTCGAGTTTCTTCAGGAACACCGTCATCTCTTTCTCGGCCTGCTTGTCGCCGTGGGCCTGGGCCGCTGTAATCCCCTGCTCCCATGCCTGGCGTGCTGCGCTTGTATCGCCCAGCGCAGCGTGTGCCTTGCCCAGCAGCTTCCACGCCGCCGAATACTTCGGGTCAAACCCGACGCACCTCTGCAAATGCTCGGCCGCCTTGGCGTTGTCTTTCAGGTCCAGGTAACCCTTGCCCAAGCCAAAGCGCAGCAGCGAGTTATCCACACCCTTGGCGAGCATTTTTTCCAGGGATTCGAGCATGTCGGTCTCTCCGTCAGATCAGAAAAAGCTCAACCCCACGTGGAACAGCTTCTCCACATCGCGGATATGTTTTTTATCCACCAGGAACAGAATCACATGGTCACCCGTGGCGATTACCGTGTCGTCATGGGCGATGATCACTTCTTCATCGCGGATGATCGCGCCAATGGTGGTGCCCGGTGGCAAGCCGATATCGCGAATCGCCCGGCCGATCACCTTGCTCGACTTGGAGTCACCATGGGCAATCGCCTCGATGGCTTCCGCCGCGCCGCGCCGCAATGAGTGCACGCTGACGATATCGCCGCGCCGCACGTGGGCCAGCAAGGTGCCGATGGTGGCCAGTTGCGGGCTGATGGCAATGTCGATGTCGCCGCCCTGGATCAGGTCCACATAGGCCGGGTTGTTGATGATGGTCATCACCTTCTTCGCCCCCAGCCGCTTGGCCAGCAGCGATGACATGATGTTGGCCTCGTCATCGTTGGTCAGGGCCAGGAAGATATCCGCGTCGGCGATATTTTCTTCCATCAGCAGGTCACGATCCGACGCACTGCCTTGCAGCACCACGGTGCTGTCGAGGGTATCGGACAAGTAGCGGCAGCGCGCCGCGTTCATCTCGATGATCTTCACCTGGTAGCGGCTTTCGATGGCCTCGGCCAGGCGTTCGCCAATCTGCCCGCCGCCGGCGATGACAATGCGCTTGTAGCTCTCGTCGAGCCGGCGCATTTCGCTCATCACGGCACGGATATTGGCCTTGGCGGCGATGAAGAAGACTTCGTCGTCGGCTTCGATCACCGTGTCGCCCTGGGGCAGGATCGGCCGGTCGCGGCGGAAAATCGCGGCTACGCGGGTTTCCACATTCGGCATATGTTCGCGCAGCTGGCGCAGTTGCTGGCCCACCAGCGGCCCGCCGTAGTAGGCCTTGACCGCCACCAGTTGCGCCTTGCCTTCGGCAAAGTCGATCACCTGCAGCGCACCGGGGATTTCGATCAGGCGCTTGATGTAGTGGGTGACCACCTGCTCCGGGCTGATCAGCACGTCCACCGGAATCGCGTCGTTGTCGAACAGCCCGGCGCGGGTCAGATAGGCCGCTTCACGCACCCGGGCGATCTTGGTCGGGGTGTGGAACAGGGTGTGAGCGACCTGGCAGGCGACCATGTTGGTCTCGTCACTGTTGGTCACCGCCACCAGCATGTCGGCATCGTCGGCACCGGCCTGACGCAACACAGTGGGGAACGAGGCGCGGCCCTGGACCGTGCGGATATCCAGGCGGTCACCCAGGCCACGCAGGCGTTCGGCGTCGGTGTCGACCACAGTAATGTCGTTGGCTTCACTGGCCAGGTGCTCGGCCAGCGTACCGCCGACCTGCCCTGCTCCGAGGATGATGATCTTCATCCGGTCACTCCCTTAAAAATCATTCAGCCGCGTGCAGCGGCAATCTTGATCAGCTTGGCGTAATAGAAGCCATCGTGCCCGCCTTCCTGCGCGAGCAACTGGCGGCCGTGGGGCTGCTTGATGCCGGCGGTGGTGGCAATGTCCAACTCCCGCGCGCCGCTGGTGCGGGCGAGGAAGGCTTTGATCACTTCGGTGTTTTCGGTCGGCAACGTCGAGCAGGTGGCGTAGAGCAGGATGCCACCGACCTCCAGCGTCGGCCACAACGCGTCCAGCAACTCGCCTTGCAGCACAGCCAGGGCGGCGATGTCGTCGGGTTGGCGGGTCAGCTTGATATCCGGATGGCGGCGGATCACGCCGGTGGCGGAACATGGCGCGTCCAGCAGGATGCGCTGGAACGGCTTGCCATCCCACCAGGTGGCGGTGTCGCGTCCATCGGCGGCAATCAGCTCGGCGTCCAGGCCCAGGCGCGCAAGGTTTTCGCGCACGCGTACCAGGCGCTTGGCTTCCAGGTCGACGGCGACGACGCCGGCCAGGCCGGGCTCGACTTCCATGATGTGGCAGGTCTTGCCGCCCGGCGCGCAGCAGGCGTCCAGCACCCGTTGGCCCGGCGCCAGGTCAAGCAGGTCGGCGGCCAGTTGCGCGGCTTCGTCCTGCACGCTGATCCAGCCTTCGGCAAAGCCTGGCAGGCTGCGCACATCGCCTGCGGTCTCCAGCACGATGCCGTCCTGGCTGTACACACAGGCGCTGGCATTGATGCCGGCCTCTGCCAGTAATTGGAGATAGGCATCGCGGCTGTGATGGCGACGATTGACCCGCAGAATCATTGGCGGGTGGGCATTGTTGGCAGCGCAGATGGCTTCCCACTGCTCTGGCCAGAACGCCTTGAGGGATTTTTGCAGCCAGCGCGGGTGCGCAGTGCGCACTACCGGGTCGTGTTCGAGCTCGGCCAGCAACCCCTCGCTTTCGCGCTGGGCGCGGCGCAGCACGGCATTGAGCAAGGCCTTGGCCCAGGGCTTTTTCAGCTTGTCGGCGCAGCCTACGGTTTCGCCGATGGCGGCGTGGGCCGGCACCCGGCTGTAGAGCAATTGGTACAGCCCCACCAGCAGCAACGCCTCGACGTCGGCATCGGCGGCCTTGAACGGCTTTTGCAGCAGCTTGGCCGCCAGCGCCGACAGACGCGGCTGCCAGCGGGCGGTGCCAAAGGCCAAGTCCTGGGTGAAGCCGCGATCACGGTCTTCGACTTTATCCAGTTGCACCGGCAACGAGCTGTTCAGGGAGGCCTTGCCATTGAGCACGGCGGCCAGGGCCTTGGCGGCGGCCAAACGCGGGTTCATCAAGCGTCCACTCCGAGGATGATGCCGGGGGCAAATTTCTCACGACGGCTGTTGAACAAATCACTGAAGTTCAGCGCCTTGCCACCGGGCAATTGCAGACGGGTCAGACACAGTGCCTGTTCGCCGCAGGCCACCAGCAGGCCTTCCTTGCTGGCGCCGATGATTTCACCGGGGGCGCCGCTGCCTTCGGCCAGGGTGGCGGCGAGGACTTTCAAGGCTTCGCCATTGAGGGTGCTGTGGCAGATCGGCCACGGGTTGAAGGCGCGTACCAGGCGCTCCAGCTCCACGGCCGGGCGGCTCCAGTCGATGCGTGCTTCGTCCTTGTTCAGCTTGTGGGCGTAGGTGGCGAGGCTGTCGTCCTGCGCTTCACCCTGCAAGGTGCCAGCAGCGAGACCGGCAATCGCCTCTACCACCGCAGGCGGGCCCATCTCCGCCAGGCGGTCGTGCAGGCTGCCGCCGGTGTCCTGTGCGGTGATGGGCGTGGTGACCTTGAGCAGCATCGGCCCGGTGTCCAGGCCGGCTTCCATGCGCATCACGGTCACGCCGCTTTCGGCGTCACCGGCTTGCACCGCGCGCTGGATCGGCGCCGCACCGCGCCAGCGCGGCAGCAGCGAGGCATGGCTGTTGATGCAGCCCAGGCGCGGGATATCCAGCACCGCCTGGGGGAGGATCAGGCCGTAGGCCACCACCACCAGCAGGTCCGGCTGCAGCGCGGCCAGTTCAGCCTGGGCCTCGGCATTGCGCAGGGTTGGCGGTTGCAGCACGACAATGCCGTGTTCCAGGGCAAGCTGCTTGACCGGGCTGGGCATCAGTTTTTGCCCACGGCCGGCCGGGCGATCCGGCTGGGTGTACACCGCGACGATTTCATAAGGGCTGGCAAGCAGGGCCTTGAGGTGTTCGGCGGCAAATTCAGGGGTGCCGGCAAAAACGATGCGCAGTGGCTCGGTCATGGGAAACGTCTCACAAAAGAAAAAGGCTTGCCGGAGCAAGCCTTTGAAAGAAGGGAATCAAGCTTGCTGGCGATGCTTCTTTTCCAGTTTCTTCTTGATCCGGTCGCGTTTGAGCGTGGACAGGTAATCGACAAACAGCTTGCCGTTGAGGTGGTCGCACTCATGCTGGATGCACACCGCCAACAGGCCTTCGGCAATCAGCTCGAAGGGTTTGCCATCGCGGTCCAGGGCCTTGATCTTGACGCGTAGCGGGCGCTCGACGTTCTCGTAGAACTCCGGCACCGACAGGCAGCCTTCCTGGTATTCGCCCATCTCGTCGGTCAACGGCTCGAACTCCGGGTTGATGTACACCCTCGGTTCGCTGCGGTCTTCGGACAGGTCCATGACCACCACGCGCAGGTGCACGTTGACCTGGGTCGCGGCGAGGCCGATGCCCGGTGCTTCATACATTGTTTCAAACATGTCATCGACCAACTGACGAACCTTGTCGTCCACTACGGCCACCGGTTTGGCGATAGTGCGCAGGCGCGAGTCCGGAAATTCGAGGATGTTCAAAATAGCCATAAGCGTAATTGCTGCACATGTGAGGTAAAGGCAAATCGGCGTCGGGACACCCGCACGGCCGGTGTGAAACGCTCGCAGGCCGCGAAGGCCAGGCATTTCACGCGAACCCACATAATAAAGGAGATTGCCCCCATGAGGAAATCGCTACTCGTCTTCAAAACAGGCGGCCCGGTTGGGCGGCAATAACCAGTTGCAATAATTAGCCTGCTAAAGAAGTTACCAACAGAGTTATCCACAGCTTGTTCCTGATCAAGGATGATCATATGTCAGTCATTCATACCCCGGATATTTCCCCTGCCGAGCTCGAAGCCCGCCTGCGTTTGCACCGTATGCCGGAGTTGGGGCCAAGGCGTTTTAAAACATTGATCGAGGCCTTTGGCTGCGCCTCAAAAGCCATCGGCGCGCCAGCCAGTGCCTGGCGCTCCCTGGGGTTGCCGGCGGCCTGCGCCGAAGCCCGGCGCAGTGCGCAAGTGCGTGATGGCGCCAGCGCCGCATTGGCCTGGCTAGAGCGCCCGGCCCAGCATTTGTTGATGTGGGACCAGCCCGACTACCCAGCCTTGCTGGCCGAACTGGACGATGCGCCGCCGTTGTTGTTCGTGGCCGGCACGCCCGCGATCCTGGAAAAACCGCAGTTGGCCATGGTCGGCAGCCGACGCGCTTCGCGCCCCGGAATGGACACGGCGGCAGCCTTTTCCCGCAACCTGGCGAGCGCCGGTTTTGTCATCACCAGTGGGTTGGCCCTGGGAATTGATGGGGCGGCCCACCAGGCGGCATTAGATGTCGGGGGGCAGACTATCGGGGTGCTGGGCACCGGCCTGGAAAATTTTTATCCACAGCGCCACCGCCGGCTCGCCGAGGCGATGATTGCCCAGGGCAGCGCGGTGGTTTCCGAGTTTCCGCTGGACGCCGGCCCCCAGGCTGGAAACTTCCCACGACGCAACCGCATTATCAGTGGTCTGTCCCTGGGCGTGCTGGTGGTGGAAGCCAGCGTGGCCAGCGGCTCGCTGATTACCGCGCGGCTGGCCGCCGAGCAGGGGCGCGAGGTGTATGCGATACCGGGCTCGATTCATCATCCGGGGGCCCGGGGCTGCCATCAGTTGATCCGTGACGGTGCGGTGTTGGTGGAAACCATCGAACACATTCTTGAAGGGTTGCGCGGCTGGCAGGCGTTGTCGCGGCCCGCGCCGGTGGCGGTGACCCACCCGCTGGTGGCGCTGCTGCACGCGGCGCCCCAGACCAGTGAAAGTTTGGCCATTGCCAGCGGGCAAAGCCTGTCCCAGGTGTTGGTGAGCCTTACCGAACTGGAGCTGGAGGGCCGGGTGATCTGTGAAAGCGGCCGCTGGCTCGCGCGCAGTTAGGTTTTGTTACGAAGATCGGTAAACTGCGCAGAGCTTTAGTCCGGAGAGTGAGTAATGGTCAACAGGTGGCGTGTGCAACAAGCCGCACGAGAAGTTCGCGCTGGCGCGGTGATTGCCTATCCGACCGAGGCTGTGTGGGGCCTGGGCTGCGACCCGTGGAACGAAGAAGCGGTAGATCGCCTGCTGGCGATCAAGGGCCGCTCGGTGGATAAGGGCTTGATCCTGGTCGCCGACAATATCCGGCAATTCGATTTTCTATTCGAAGACTTCCCGGACACCTGGATCGACCGCATGGCCAGTACCTGGCCGGGGCCCAACACCTGGCTGGTCCCCCACCAGGACCTGCTGCCTGAATGGATTACCGGTAAGCACGACACGGTAGCGTTGCGGGTCACTGATCACCCGCTGGTGCGGGATTTGTGTTCGCTGGTGGGGCCACTGATCTCCACCTCGGCCAACCCCCAGGGCCGGCCGGCGGCGCGCACGCGGATCCGGGTAGAGCAGTATTTCCGGGGGCAGGTAGACCTGGTGCTGGGTGGGCGCCTGGGTGGGCGCAAGAACCCTAGTTTGATTCGGGATCTGGCGACGGGCGAGGTTCGGCGCCCGTCCTGAGACCCAGGCGTGGCTATCGCGAGCAAGCTCGCTCCCACATTCGACCGATTTCCAGCATGGGAATGCGCTCGAATGTGGGAGCGGGCTTGCCCGCGATAGCGGTCTGCCAAACCACCGAGATCCTATGGCAACAGAATGGTCGACCCCGTCGTCCGCCGCCCCGACAACTCCACCTGCGCCTTCGCCGCGTCCGCCAGGGAATACCGCTGGTTGATATCAATGCGCACCTTGCCGCTTTCGATCATGCCAAACAGATCGTCAGCCATGGCCTGCAGGTTCTGTGGCGTATTGGCGTAGGTCGCCAGTGTTGGCCGGGTGACATACAGCGAGCCTTTGGCGGCCAGAATACCCAGGTTCACCCCCTCCACCGCGCCCGACGCATTGCCGAAACTCACCAGCAGGCCACGGGGCGCGACGCTGTCCAGCGAGGCGAGCCAGGTGTCCTTGCCGACGCCGTCGTACACCACCGGGCACTTCTTGCCGTCGGTCAGTTCCAGCACCCGCTGTGGGACATTTTCCTGGCTGTAGTCGATGGTTTCCCAGGCGCCGAGGGATTTGGCCAGGGCGGCTTTTTCCGGAGAACTGACCGTCCCGATCAGCTTCACGCCCAGGGCCTTGGCCCATTGGCAAGCCAGGGAGCCGACGCCACCGGCAGCGGCGTGGAACAGGATGGTTTCGCCGCCTTTCAACTCATAGGTCTGGCGCAGCAGGTACTGCACGGTCAGGCCCTTGAGCATGGCGCCGGCGGCTTGCTCGAAGCTGATGGCGTCCGGCAGGTGCACCAGGTTGGCCGCCGGCAACACATGCAGCTCGCTGTATGCACCCAGCGGGCCGCTGCCGTAGGCCACGCGGTCGCCGACCTTGAACTGGCTGACTTCGCTGCCCACCGCATCCACCACGCCAGCGCCTTCTGCGCCCAGGCCCGAGGGCAGGGCCGGCGGTGCGTACAAGCCGCTGCGGTAATAGGTGTCGATGAAGTTCAGGCCAATGGCCTTGTTCCGCACCCGGACCTGCTGTGGGCCTGGTTCCGCTGGCGTGTAGTCCACATACTCAAGTACTTCGGGGCCGCCATGGGCGCTGAACTGGATACGTTTGGCCATCTGCTCTCTCCTCAAGTCTGTTTCGCCAAAGGCTCCTATCGGACTCTTATGCTTGATCTTCGTCAACTGTGGCAGCGCCCGGCGCGGTGGTATCCTGTGCGCCCTTTGCCGCCGACGCCCAATGGCCTCGCGTAGCTTTGCCCGATTCAAGGTGATGCCATGACTACCCGCACCGAGGCTGTAAAAGCCTACCTGCTCGACCTGCAAGACCGCATTTGCAGCGCCCTGGAAACCTTCGAGGCCGATACGCGCTTTATCGAAGACGCCTGGACCCGCCCAGCCGGCGGCGGTGGCCGCACGCGGGTGATCGAGAACGGGAGCGTGATCGAAAAAGGCGGCGTCAACTTTTCCCACGTGTTCGGCAGCGGCCTGCCACCGTCCGCCAGTGCCCACCGCCCGGAGCTCGCCGGTCGTGGTTTTGAGGCCCTCGGCGTATCCCTGGTGATCCACCCGCATAACCCCCATGTGCCGACGTCCCACGCTAACGTGCGATTTTTCATCGCCGAGAAAGAAGGCGAAGAGCCGGTGTGGTGGTTCGGTGGCGGCTTCGACCTGACGCCCTACTACGCCAACGAAGAAGACTGCATCCACTGGCACCGCGTGGCCGAGCAGGCCTGTGCGCCGTTTGGCGCGGACGTGTACCCGCGCTACAAGGCCTGGTGCGACAGCTACTTCCACATCAAGCACCGCAACGAGCCCCGGGGCATTGGCGGCCTGTTCTTCGATGACTTGAACGAGTGGGACTTCGACACCTGCTTCGCCTTTATCCGCGCCATTGGCGACGCCTACATCGACGCTTACCTGCCGATCGTCCAGCGTCGCCAGGCGATGGCCTACACCGAGCAGCAGCGCCAGTTCCAGGAATTCCGCCGTGGGCGCTACGTGGAATTCAACCTGGTCTACGACCGTGGCACGCTGTTCGGCCTGCAATCGGGCGGGCGTACCGAGTCGATCCTGATGTCGCTGCCACCGCAAGTGCGCTGGAGCTATGACTGGAAGGCTATTGCCGGCAGCGAAGAAGCGCGCCTGACCGACTACTTCCTGCAAGACCGTGACTGGCTCGGCCTTGCTGCGCCCAAGGCGGCCAGCTGATGGATCGTTATGTGGTGTTCGGCAACCCCATCGGCCACAGCAAGTCGCCGCTGATTCATCGCCTGTTTGCCGAGCAGACCGGCCAGGCGCTGGACTACAACACGCTGCTGGCGCCGCTCGAGGATTTCACCGGCTGTGCCCGTGAATTTTTCCTGCAAGGGCGCGGTGCCAACGTCACCGTGCCATTCAAGGAAGAGGCCTACCGCCTGGCCAACGCCCTGACCGAGCGTGCGCAGCGCGCAGGCGCGGTGAACACCCTGAGCAAGCTGGCCGATGGCAGTCTGTTGGGCGACAACACCGATGGCGCCGGCCTGGTGCGCGACTTGACCGTCAACGCTGGCCTGAGCCTGGCGGGCAAGCGCATCCTGCTGCTCGGTGCCGGCGGCGCGGTACGCGGCGCCCTGGAACCACTGCTGGCGCAACAGCCGGCCTCGCTGGTTATCGCCAACCGCACCGTGGAAAAAGCCGAGCGGCTGGCCGAACTGTTCGATGACCTGGGGCCGGTGTCTGCCAGCGGTTTCGATTGGCTGAGTGAACCGGTGGACCTGATCATCAACGCCACTTCGGCCAGCCTGTCAGGCGATGTACCGCCGATTGCCGGCAGCCTGGTCGAACCGGGCAAGACCTTTTGCTACGACATGATGTACGCCAAGGAGCCGACCGCATTCTGCCGCTGGGCCACTGAACACGGTGCGGCGGTGGCAATGGATGGCTTGGGCATGCTGGTGGAGCAGGCGGCGGAAGCCTTCTACCTGTGGCGCGGGGTGCGGCCGGATTCGGCGCCGGTGCTGGCTGAACTGCGCAAACAACTGGCGGCTAACTGATTCTAATGTAGGAGCTGGCCAGCCAGCTCCTACAGTTTTTGACCGTGTCAGTCTTCGAAAAGGATCGGGCACTTGTCGGCCCCCTCCAGCTTCCTCAACTCCTCCACCACTTGCGGCCGCGCCCGGCGCAACGTCAGGCTGCGCCCCAGGCCCCGCAATCGCCGCGCCTCCTGGTGCAGCATCTCCACCCCGGAATAGTCGATAAAGTTGATCTGCTGCGCCTCGATCACCACCCGCTGGCCTTGCAGGCGCTGCAAGCGCACTTGCAGGTAATGGCTGGCGCCAAAGAAGATCGAGCCACCGACCCGCAGCACATCGTCTTCCCCATCGCGCCATTGCTGGACCCGTGGCTGCGAGGTGCGCTTGAGGTAGAAGAACAACGATGCCAGCACCCCGGCATAGATCGCCGTTTGCAGCTCCAGCAGCAAGGTAGCCAGGCAGGTCAGGCCCATCACCACACACTCGGCACGGCTGACCCGCCACAGTGCGCGGATGCCACGATGGTCCACCAGGCCCCAGCAGATCAGCAGAATGCTGGCGGCCATGCTCGGGATGGGGATATGCGCAATCAACGCCGCGCCAAACAGCGCAAACAGTGCCACCCATAACGCCGAAAACACCCCCGCCAGCGGCGAACAGGCGCCCGCCTCGTAACTCAGGCCCGAGCGGGTGAAGGAACCGGCCGACAGGTAGCCGGAGAAAAATCCGCCGACGATATTGGATAACCCCTGGGCACGTACTTCCTGATTGGCGTCGAGCAGTTGTTGCGAGCGCGCAGACAGCGAGCGGGCAATCGACAGGCTGGTCACCAACCCCAGCATGCCCACCGCCACGGCACTGGGTAGCAGGCGCAGGATCATGTCCAGGTCCAGCGGCAACGGGCTGAACGGCGGCAGTTGGCCAACAAATGAGCTGACCCGCGCCACATGCCCGAACATCGCCGGCCACACCCACGTCGCCAGGCTGCCCAGGACCAGGGCAATCAACAAGCTCGGCCAGCGCGGTACGCAGTATTTAAGCAGCACGCCCACCAGCAAGGTGCCCAGGCCAAGGGCCAGTGACGGGCGATCCCACTCGCCGCCGTGGTCGATCAGCGCCAGCAGGCTGTTGATGGCCGTGGCCTGGCTGGGCAGGTCGAGCCCCAGCAGGTTCGGCAACTGGCCCAGGGCAATGACCACTGCCGCGCCGAGGGTGAAGCCGAGGACGACGGAATGGGAGACGAAATTGACCAGCGCACCAAAGCGCAATATGCCCAATAGCCATTGGAATACACCGGCAAGCAAGGTCAGTAACAGAATCAGGGTGATGTAGTCCTGCGAGCCCGGCACCGCCAGCGGGCTGATGCTGGCGTAGAGCACGATGGAAATCGCCGCCGTCGGACCGCAGATCAAATGCCAGGACGAACCCCACAGGCAGGCGATCAGCACCGGGATGATTGCCGCATACAAGCCGTATTCGGGGGGCAGGCCGGCGATCAGGGCGTAGGCGATGGATTGCGGCAAGGCCAGCACCGCGCCGCTGAGGCCGACCAGCGCATCCCGGCCAATGCTGGCGCGGGTCTGGCGCGGCAGCCAGCGCAGGAAGGGGAAGAGTGTATGGGGCCGGGGCATTGGGCAGCTCAGGTCAAAAAAGTTTGAGTCAGGGTATCAGCACAAACACTGCCCTGTGGGCGCTGTCTTGTGCGGGCCCTGTTAAAGCCTGGCCTTGACCGCCGCCAATGCCTCCTGGCCATCCAGGGTTTTGACCCCCTCCAGCCACTGCTCCAGCACCGCCGGATTGGCCTTGATCCATGCCTTCGCCGCGTCGGCATTACTGACCTTGTTGTTCGCCACCTCGGCCATGATGCTGTTTTCCATGTCCTGGGTAAACGTCAGGTTGGCCAGCAGTTTCGCCACATTCGGGCAGGCTTGTGCATAACCCTTGCGAGTCAGGGTGTACACGCTGCCGGTGTCGCCGAAGTATTTTTCGCCGCCCTTGAGGTAGCGCATCTTCAACTGCACGTTCATCGGGTGGGGCGTCCAGCCGAGGAAGGTGACGAAACGCTCGCGCTTCACCGCCCTGGACACCTCGGCGAGCATCGCCTGCTCACTGGATTCGATCAGCTTCCACTGGCCGAGGTCGAAGTCGTTTTTCTTGATGATCTCTTGCAGCGACAGGTTGGCCGGCGCGCCGGAGCCGATGCCGTAGATCTTCTTGTCGAACTTGTCGGCGAATTTATTCAGGTCGGCAAAGTCACGCACGCCGGCCTCCCACACATAGTCCGGCACCGCGAGGGTGAACTCGGTGCCCTCGAGGTTTTTCGCCAGTTGCACCACGTCGCCATTGGCCACGAACTTGTCGTAGAAGCCCTGCTGCGCCGGCATCCAGTTCCCCATAAACACATCCACCTGGCCGTCCTTGAGCCCGCCAAAGGTGATCGGCACCGCCAGGGTATCGACCTTGGCCTTGTAACCCATGCCGCTCAGTAAAAAACCAGTGATGGCGTTGGTGGCGGCAATGTCGCTCCAGCCGGGGTCGGCCATTTTTACCGTCTCGCAACGGGCGTCGGCGTACACCTGGCTAGCACTCAATAACAGTACGGCACTCACGGCTGTGGATAACTTTTGCATGGCCTTCCCCTCACTGGATTTATTGGTTTTGGCAGGGTTGTGGATAACGTGCCTTGCGCTCCAGATCGTCGAGGTCGATATGGTTGCGCATGTACTGCTGGCTGGCGTCTACCAGCGGCTGGTGATCCCAGCTCTTGAGTTTGCCCAGCGTCAGCGCCTCGTATACCAGGCGCCGGCGGCGCTGGCTGGCGAGCACTTGCTGGTGGATCGCGGGCATGTCCCATTTGGCTCGCGCCTCGACCAGGAAGGCGTCGAACAGCGCACGGTGGGCCGGCGACTGGCTGAGTTCTTCCTGCTCACGGGGGTCGTTGTGTACATCGAACAGCAGGCAAGGATCGTCCTCGCTGTAGATGAATTTGTAGGCGCCCCGGCGAATCATCATCAGTGGGCCGATGGTGCCTTCGGCCATGTATTCGCCGAACACCTCGTCATGCCCGCCCTGCCCTCGCAAGTGCGGGACCAGCGAGCGGCCATCCAGGGGCAGGTTGGCGTCGAGTTCACCGCCGGCCAGCTCCACCAGGGTCGGCAACAGGTCGGCAGTGGACACCGCCGCACTCACCCGCCCGGCCTGGAATTGCCCCGGCGCACAGACCAGCAGCGGGACCCGCGCGGCCATTTCAAACCAGTGCATTTTGTACCAGAGCCCACGCTCGCCGAGCATGTCGCCGTGGTCGCCGGAGAACACAATGATGGTGTCCTCGGCCAGGCCAGTGTCCTGCAGGGTTTGCAGGAGTTTGCCGACATTGCTGTCGATGTAGCTGCAGGCACCGAAGTAGGCGCGCCGTGCATCGCGGATCTTATCCACAGGCAGCGGTTTGTCCCACAGGTCGTAGACCTTGAGCAGGCGCTGGGAATGGGGGTCCAGCTCGGTCTGGGCCGGGGTTGTAGGCATAGGGATGTCACTGCCGTCGTACAGATCCCAGAACGGTTTGGGAATGGTGTACGGGTCGTGGGGGTGGGTCATGGACACCGTGAGGCAGAACGGCTGGTCGCCGTCCTCGCGAATATGGTCGAACAGGTACTGCTGGGCCTTGAACACCACCTCTTCGTCGAAATCCAGCTGGTTGGTACGCACACACGGGCCGGCTTGCAGCACCGACGACATATTGTGATACCAGGTAGGGCGCACGTCGGGCTCATCCCAGTTCACCGCCCAGCCGTAGTCGGCGGGGTAGATATCGCTGGTGAGGCGCTCTTCATAGCCGTGCAACTGGTCGGGCCCGCAGAAATGCATCTTGCCCGACAGCGCCGTGCGATAGCCGAGGCGGCGCAGGTAGTGGGCGTAAGTCGGGACGTCGGCGGGGAAATCCGCCGCGTTGTCGTAGGCGCCGATCTTGCTCGGCAACTGGCCGCTGACCAGGGTAAAGCGCGACGGCGCGCACAGCGGGCTGTTGCAGTATGCAGCGTCGAACACCACGCCCTGGGCGGCGAGGCGGCTCAGGTTGGGCAGTTTGATCGGCGAAGGACCGTAGAACGGAAGCAACGGCGCGGCCATTTGATCGGCCATGATGAAAAGAATGTTCTTGCGCTTCATGGTCTCTCGGCATTCCATAGTCAGTGTTTATGCGATTGAGCATGCAGGCCATGGAAACCGTGGTAAAGCCCATGAAAAGCAATGTCTAGGATAAGTACCGCTTATGTATAAAGCCCTGGGTAACCTGTCGCTGGATCTGTTGCGGGCCTTTGAAGCCGCCGCCCGTCATCGCAGCTTCACCGCGGCGGCCATGGAGCTGGGCACCACCCAGCCGGCTGTCAGCCAGCAGATCAAGCGCCTGGAAGAACAACTGGCGGTGCGCCTGTTTGATCGCATCTACCGTGGCATCGAACTGACGGACGCGGGCATGCTGCTGTTCGAACATGTTCAGGCCGGGTTGCAGAGCATTGATACGGGCCTGGGCGCGATCACAGAGCAGGACCAGCACGAAGTGTTGCAAGTGGCGACTGACTTCGCCTTCGCTGCCTATTGGCTGATGCCACGTCTGCATCGCTTTCACGAAGCCAACCCACAGGTGGATGTGAGCCTGGTCACCAGCGAGCGCAACCACGCGACCTTGCGCAGTGATATCGATGTGGCGGTGTTGTTTGGCGATGGGCGTTTTCGCCAGGGCCACAGCCAGTGGTTGTTCAACGAGGAAGTGTTCCCGGTGTGCAGCCCGCAACTGCTCAGGGGCCGCACTGCACCACTGTCGTTACAAAGCCTGCAGGAACTGCCGCTGTTGCACCTGCGCCAGGAAAACAACAGCCAGTGGTTCGACTGGAACGGGGTGTTTCGCGAACTGGGGATCACCGCCGCACCAACCCCGGGGCCCCTGCGTTTCGACAATTACACCCTGCTGATCCAGGCGGCGATTGCCGGCCAGGGTGTGGCCATCGGCTGGCGCCATCTGGTGGATAACCTGCTGGAGCAGAAGTGGCTGTGCCGGCCGATTGGCGACACGGTGATCTCGCGCTTTGGATATTACGTGGTGTTGCCCCAGCGCAAGCGCCGCGGGCAGTTGATCGAACGGTTTGTCGAGTGGCTGGCGGCGGAGCAGGCCAGCAGCGCGCAGCCCCTGGCCGGGCTGGCCCTGCCGTCGATTGCGGTCTAGGATCGGCCGATCAACGAGTCCGGAGCCTCTCATGCAACGTATCAAGGGCTACCACGCCCATATCTACTTCGACGCCAGTACGATCGACCAGGCGCGCACGCTGTGTGAAGACGCGGCGGCCATCTTCCCGCTGCGCATGGGGCGCATGCATGAGCGCCCGGTGGGCCCGCACCCGGATTGGAGCTGCCAGCTGGCGTTCGACCCGCAGTACATCGGCGTGGCGCTGCCGTGGCTGGCGCTCAATCGCAATGGGTTGGTGGTGTTTCTGCACCCGGATACCGGCGATGACCTGAAGGACCACACCGACTACGCGATCTGGATGGGGGCCATGCGCCCGTTGGATCTGTCGATTTTTTAACCAGTTGCTGTCAGCTGAATCCTCGCGTTCCTGTGCGATGAAAAGTACGGGGGCGTGGGGATTTTCTTTATCTTGTTCCACTATATGGGATTGATATTTATATATTGAGATATTTCAAGCCTTAGGTTTATAGTCGGCCATCTGTCACATTCCAGGTGAAACGATGCCGGCGCAATTGATCGCGCTCGATTGGGGTACCAGTTCCCTTCGTGCTTATAAGCTCGGCCCCGGTGGCCAGGTCCTCGAACAGCGCTCGCTGGCGTCGGGGATCATGCATTTGCCCAGCGAACCACGGTTGATTGCCGGCGTTCACTGCTGCGATGGGTTTGAACTGGCGTTTGATGACGCCTGTGGCGACTGGCTGGCTGCCCAGCCCGATCTGCCGGTGATTGCCTGCGGCATGGTCGGCAGCGCCCAGGGCTGGGGCGAAGCGGCCTATCGCAAGACGCCGGTCGACGTCGCCAGCCTCGGCCAGGCCCTGCACAAGGTACGCAGCCTGCGCGGTGTCGATGTGCATATCGTGCCCGGCGTGATCGAGCAGGTTGGCTTGCCCAACGTGATGCGCGGCGAAGAAACCCAGGTGCTCGGCGTGCTGCAAAGCCTGCCAGCCTGCGCTGAGTTATTGATCGGCCTGCCCGGCAGCCATTCCAAATGGGTCGAGGTGGTCGAAGGCCGCATCACCCACTTTGACACCTTCATGACCGGTGAACTGTTCGCGGTGCTGAGCACGCACAGCATTCTGGGGCGTACGCAAAAGAGCGCCGGGCAGTTCCAGGCCCAAGCGTTTGATCGAGGCGTGCACGTGGCGCTTTCAGCGGATGGTCAGCGTGGGGTGCTGTCGACCCTGTTCAGCGCGCGCACCCTCGGGTTGACCGCTGAACTGACCCCTGAGCAGCAACCCGACTACCTGTCCGGCCTGCTGATCGGCCATGAACTGGCCGGCTTGCCCGACCGTGCACGCACCCCGCCGATCATCCTGGTCGGCGCCAACGCCCTCTGCGCCCGTTACCAGCGCGCCCTCGCCCTGTGTGGTTTCAGCCACGTCAGCCTCGCGCAAGAAGCAACTCAGCGCGGCCTGTGGCAACTGGCACTGGCCGCCGGGCTCATTCAACCTGCAATCGAGGCCTGACATGCTCAAGCAAGCACTCACTCAAAACGGTTTGATCGCGATCCTGCGGGGCCTGCGCCCGGATGAGGCCGCAGCTGTCGGCCAGGTGCTGTACCAGGCCGGGTTCCGGGTGATCGAAGTGCCACTCAACTCGCCCGATCCCTACACCAGCATCCGCACCCTGCGTGAGACGTTGCCCGCCGATTGCCTGATCGGTGCCGGCACCGTGCTGACGCCCGAGCAGGTGGAGCGGGTGAAGGCGGCGGGTGGCCAGGTGATCGTCATGCCCCACAGTGATGCCAAGGTGCTGCGCGCCGCAAAAGCCGCTGGCCTGTACCTGTCGCCCGGGGTCGCGACGCCCACCGAAGCTTTCGCCGCCCTGGCCGAAGGTGCCGATGTGCTGAAGCTGTTCCCGGCCGAGCAAATGGGCCCGGCGGTGGTCAAGGCCTGGCTGGCGGTGCTGCCGGCCGGCACGGTCCTACTGCCGGTGGGCGGGATTACCCCGGACAACATGCAAGTGTTCGTCGACGCCGGGGTCAAGGGCTTTGGCCTGGGCTCCGGGCTGTTCAAGCCCGGCATGAGTGTCGAGCAGGTGGCGAGTCGTGCCCAGGCGTATGTCGCTGCCTGGAACGCCTTGAACTGAGTGTGCCTGGCGCCCAGGCGCTGCATCCGACAAGAGAGATAAGCAGATGAAAATCACCAAACTGACCACCTTTATCGTGCCGCCGCGCTGGTGCTTCCTCAAAGTGGAAACCGACCAGGGCGTGACCGGTTGGGGCGAGCCCGTGGTTGAAGGCCGCGCCCACACCGTGGCGGCCGCGGTCGAGGAGCTGTCCGACTATTTGATCGGCAAAGACCCACGCAATATCGAAGATATCTGGACCGTGCTGTATCGCGGCGGCTTCTACCGGGGCGGTGCGATTCATATGAGCGCCCTGGCCGGCATCGACCAGGCCTTGTGGGACATCAAGGGCAAGGCCCTCGGGGTGTCGGTCAGCGACCTGCTGGGCGGCCAGGTGCGGGACAAGATCCGTGTCTATTCGTGGATCGGCGGCGACCGTCCGGCTGACACCGCCCGTGCGGCCAAGGAAGCCGTGGCCCGTGGGTTTACGGCGGTGAAGATGAATGGCACCGAGGAGCTGCAGTTTCTCGACACCTTCGACAAGGTCGACCAGGCCCTGGCCAACGTCGCCGCCGTGCGCGATGCGGTCGGCCCGAATGTCGGCATCGGCGTGGACTTCCATGGCCGCGTGCACAAGCCCATGGCCAAGGTGCTGATGAAAGAGCTGGACCCGTACAAGTTGATGTTTATCGAAGAACCGGTGCTCAGCGAAAACTACGAAGCGCTCAAGGAGCTGGCGCCCCTGACCAGCACCCCGATTGCCTTGGGTGAGCGGCTGTTCTCACGCTGGGATTTCAAGCGCGTGCTCAGCGAAGGCTACGTCGACATCATCCAGCCGGATGCGTCCCATGCCGGCGGCATCACCGAAACCCGCAAGATCGCCAACATGGCCGAAGCCTACGACGTGGCCCTGGCCCTGCACTGCCCGCTGGGGCCGATTGCCCTGGCGGCGTGCCTGCAACTGGACGCGGTTTGTTACAACGCGTTTATCCAGGAGCAAAGCCTGGGCATTCACTACAACGAGAGCAATGACCTGCTCGACTACGTGCGCGATCCGGGAGTTTTCGATTACGACCAAGGCTTCGTGAAGATCCCCAACGGGCCGGGCCTGGGGATTGAGATCAACGAGGAATACGTGATCGAGCGCGCGGCCATTGGTCACCGCTGGCGCAACCCGATCTGGCGGCATGCCGATGGCAGTTTTGCCGAGTGGTGATTTTCACCTGATGGCACGTGGTCAGTGTGGGAGCTGGCTTGCCTGCGATAGCAATCTTAAATGTTCCGCCGCCATCGCAGGCAAGCCAGCTCCCACTTTCAACCCGGTAGCCGTTAATCGACCTCAATAAACATAATAAGAGGCTCCCCCATGCACCCTGAAACCCTCACCGGGCAGGCGTCTTTAGTCACGCCCAGCCGCAAGCGTTACTTCATCATGGTCCTGCTGTTTATCACGGTGGTGATCAACTACCTGGACCGCAGCAACCTGTCGATTGCCGCGCCAGCCCTGACCAGTGAGCTGGGCATCGACCCGGTGCATGTCGGGCTGATTTTTTCGGCGTTCGGCTGGACCTATGCCGCCATGCAAATCCCCGGCGGCTGGCTGGTGGACCGGGTGCCGCCGCGCATTCTGTACACCGCCGCCCTGCTGTTATGGTCGATTGCCACGGTGATGCTGGGCTTTGCTGCGAGCTTTATCGCGTTGTTCGTGTTGCGCATGGCGGTGGGTGCCCTGGAAGCGCCGGCTTATCCGATCAACAGCCGGGTCGTCACCAGTTGGTTTCCCGAGCGTGAGCGTGCCACGGCCATTGGTTTCTACACGTCCGGGCAGTTCGTCGGGCTGGCGTTCCTCACCCCGGTGCTGGCCTGGTTGCAGCACCACTATGGCTGGCACATGGTGTTTATCAGCACCGGCGCGGTGGGCATCCTCTGGGCGCTGGTGTGGTACGCGGTGTACCGCGAGCCGCGGGACTTCAAGGGGGTCAATAGCGCAGAAATCGAGCTGATCCGCGCAGGCGGCGGCCTGGTGGACCTGGACGCACAAACTGCCAAGCGCAAGGCGCCCTTCAGTTGGGTCGACCTGGGGATCGTGCTGAGCAAGCGCAAGCTGTGGGGCATCTACCTGGGCCAGTTCTGCCTGAACTCGACCCTGTGGTTTTTCCTGACATGGTTCCCGACCTACCTGGTGAAATATCGCGGCATGGACTTCATCAAGTCCGGCCTGCTCGCCTCGCTACCCTTCCTCGCGGCCTTTGTCGGGGTGTTGTGTTCCGGGCTGTTTTCCGACTGGCTGATCCGCCGTGGCACCTCGGTGGGGTTTGCGCGCAAGTTGCCGATCATCAGCGGCCTGCTGATTTCCACGGCAATCATTGGCGCCAACTTCGTCGATTCGACGCCACTGGTGATTGCGTTCCTGGCGGTGGCGTTTTTCGGCAACGGCCTGGCGTCGATCACCTGGTCGCTGGTCTCGACCCTGGCGCCGGCGCGGCTGTTGGGGCTGACTGGGGGAGTGTTCAATTTCATCGGCAACCTGGCGGCGATTACCACGCCGATCGTCATTGGCTTTCTGGCCACGGGCGATTCGTTTGCGCCGGCGATTACCTACATTGCGGTGCTGGCGCTGCTGGGGGCGCTGTCCTACATATTGCTGGTGGGCAAGGTCGAGCGGATCGAGCTCAAGGAATAGATACCTATCCGCTAGGGGCCTGTGGCGAGGGAGCTTGCTCCCGTTGGGGCGCGAAGCGGCCCTAAAATGGGACTGCTACGCAGTCCAACGGGAGCAAGCTCCCTCGCCACAACAGCCCGCTTGCCCAGAGCAAGAATCTTACTTGCGAGCGTTACGCACACCTTCCGACAGCGCTGCACACAGGCTCAACACCCCGTCAATCGCTTGCTGGTCGTTGCTGGCGTTGGCGATGTGGTCGATCAGCGCCGACCCCACCACCACACCGTCCGCCAGGCGGGCGATGGCGGCGGCTTGTTCCGGGGTGCGGATGCCGAAGCCGATGCTGATCGGCAGGTCGGTATGCCGGCGCAGGCGGCCGACGGCTTCTTCCACGTGCTCCAGGGTAGCGGCACCGGCACCGGTCACACCGGCCACCGACACGTAGTACACAAACCCGGAGCTGCCGTTGAGCACGGTGGGCAGGCGCACATCGTCAGTGGTTGGCGTGGTCAGGCGGATAAAGTCGATGCCCGCGGCCTGGGCCGGGTCGCACAGTTCGCTGTTATGTTCCGGTGGCATATCGACCACGATCAGGCCATCGACGCCGGCCTCTTTTGCGTCACTGATAAACCGTGGCACGCCGTACATGTGGATCGGGTTGAAGTAGCCCATCAGCACCAGCGGTGTATCAGTGTTGCCCTTGCGGAACTCGCGCACCATCTGCAGGGTTTTCGCCAGGTTCTGCTTGGCGCCCAACGCACGGATATTGGCCAGTTGGATCGCCGGGCCATCGGCCATGGGGTCGGTGAAAGGCATGCCCAGTTCGATCACATCGGCGCCGGCTGCCGGCAAGCCCTTGAGGATCGCCAGGGAGGTGTCATACCCCGGGTCGCCAGCGGTAACGAAGGTCACCAGGGCGGCGCGGTTTTGTTCCTTGAGTTGCGCAAAGCGGGTTTGCAGGCGGCTCATCAGTGTTTCTCCTGCTTGGCGGTTTCCATATGGTGCATAACGGTCTGCATGTCCTTGTCGCCACGGCCTGACAGGTTGACCACCATCAGGTGATCCTTGGGCAGGGTCGGGGCGCGCTTGAACACTTCGGCCAGGGCGTGGGCGCTTTCCAGTGCCGGAATAATCCCTTCCAGGCGGCAGCATTTGTGGAAGGCGTCGAGGGCTTCGTCGTCGGTTACCGAGGTGTACTGGACGCGGCCAATGTCGTGCAACCATGCGTGCTCAGGGCCGATGCCGGGGTAATCGAGGCCCGCAGAGATCGAGTGGGCGTCGATGATCTGGCCGTCGTCGTCCTGTAACAGGAAGGTACGGTTGCCGTGCAGCACGCCCGGTACGCCGCCATTGAGGCTGGCCGCGTGCTTGCCGGTTTCGATGCCGTAGCCGGCGGCTTCAACACCAATGATCTCCACGCTGGTGTCATCGAGGAACGGGTGGAACAGGCCCATGGCATTCGAGCCACCGCCGATGCACGCCACCAGGCTGTCCGGCAGGCGGCCTTCCTGGGCTTGCAACTGGGTGCGGGTTTCCTTGCCGATCACCGCCTGGAAGTCGCGCACCATCGCAGGGTACGGGTGCGGGCCGGCCACGGTGCCGATCAGGTAGAAGGTGCTGTCGACGTTGGTTACCCAGTCGCGCAGGGCTTCGTTCATCGCGTCCTTGAGGGTACCGGTGCCGGCGACCACTGGGATCACTTCGGCACCCAGCAGCTTCATGCGAAACACGTTGGCCTGCTGGCGCTCGATATCGGTGGTGCCCATGTAGATCACGCATTGCAGGCCAAACCGCGCGGCGACGGTGGCGGTGGCCACGCCGTGCATGCCGGCGCCGGTCTCGGCGATGATGCGTTTTTTGCCCATGCGCCGCGCCAGCAGGATCTGGCCGATGCAGTTGTTGATCTTGTGCGCGCCGGTGTGGTTCAGCTCTTCACGCTTGAGGTAGATCTTGGCGCCGCCGCAGAACTCGGTCAGGCGCTCGGCGAAATACAGCGGGCTTGGGCGTCCGACGTAGTCGCGCTGGAAGTAGGCCAGTTCTTCGTTGAAGGCCGGATCGACTTTGGCCGCTTCGTATTCGCGGGCCAGGTCGAGGATCAACGGCATCAGGGTTTCCGCCACGTAGCGGCCGCCGAACGCGCCAAACAGGCCGTTGGCATCAGGGCCGTTGCGTAAATCGGTCTGGGACTGAGTCATGGTGCGCTCCAGGGTGAAGAGGTGGGAGAGGCAATGACGGCCACTCTACCCCTGACGCTGTACCGTGAAAACCGATAAGATCGCCGCAACCTGTCAGGAAAACTCACAGATGAGCCGAGACCTTCCACCCCTTAACGCCCTGCGTGCGTTCGAAGCCACTGCCCGCCTCAACAGCGTCAGCCAGGCTGCCGAGCAATTGCATGTGACCCACGGTGCCGTCAGCCGACAACTGAAAGTGTTGGAAGAACACCTTGGGGTGAGTCTTTTCGTCAAGGATGGGCGTGGCATTAAACTCACAGATGCCGGGGTGCGGCTGCGCGATGCCAGCTTCGAGGCGTTCGAGCGCCTGCGGGATGTGTGCGGGGAACTGACCCAGAGCAGCGCTGATGCGCCGTTTGTCCTCGGCTGTTCTGGCAGTTTGCTGGCGCGCTGGTTTATTCCACGGCTGGGGCGCTTGAATGCGGATTTGCCGGATTTGCGCCTGCATCTATCAGCGGGCGAAGGCGATCTTGACCCCAGGCGGCCGGGCTTGGATGCCTTGCTGGTGTTTGCCGAGCCGCCGTGGCCGGCCGATATGCAGGTGTACGAGTTGGTCAGCGAGCGGATCGGCCCGGTGATGAGCCCGCACTTTGCCCATTACCAGGCCCTGCGCCAGGCGCCCGCCCAGGCCCTGCTGGGCGAAGCCCTGTTGCACACCACCTCGCGCCCACAAGCCTGGCCCAATTGGGCGCAGCACCATGGCATCGACGCCAGCGCGCTTAAGTATGGCCAGGGTTTTGAACATTTGTATTATTTGCTGGAGGCGGCCGTAGCGGGCCTGGGGGTGGCGATCGCACCGCAACCGCTGGTGGCGGAGGACGTGCGTGCCGGTCGCCTGGTTGCGCCGTGGGGTTTTAGTCAAACCCCGGCGCAACTGGCGTTGTGGCTACCCAAGCGCGCCGCGGATGGGCGCGCCCGGCAGTTGGCGCAATGGCTCAAGGCTGAGCTTGCGCGCCAACCGGTTTAGTCACCGCGTTTGCACAGCAGGTAGGCCGCCAGCAGGCCCAATGCGCCAACGGCAACGCCGGCGGTGGTCCAAGGATGCTCTTGGGCATAGTCACGGGTGGCAACCCCGGTTTCGCGGATTTTCACTTTGCTTTCTTCGTAGGCATCGCTGATCAGATGGCGGGAGTGCTTGAGGGCATTCTCGGCATTGCTTTTCAGGGCCTTGAGGGTTTTGCGCGACTCGTCGGATGCATCGTCCTTGAGGCTCTCAAGGGATTTGAGCAGGCTCGAAATCTCGGCTTCCATGCTTTCCAATGACGCTTTGCGTAAAGAGGTGTTGGCCATGTGGGCTCTCCTGGAGTGAATGAGTGACGTGTGTTGATTCCGACTGCGGGGGTTTCAGAAAGTGCAGTAAATCTGAACTTTCAGGTGAGAAGAGTCGCCAGAAGCAGTACGAAGAATCACTGCTAGGCTGTATTCATCGACCCAGGAGAGCACTCATGACTGATCATCACACCTACAAAAAAGTCGAACTGGTGGGCTCGTCCCCAACCAGCATCGAGGACGCCATCAACAATGCCTTGGCCGAGGCCAACAAGAGCATCAAGCACCTGGAGTGGTTTGAGGTCACCGAAACCCGTGGCCACATCAAGGACGGCAAGGCCGCGCACTTCCAGGTGACCCTCAAGGTGGGCTTCCGCATTGCCAATAGTTGATCGGCACGGTTGAACTTGCACGCTGGCCGATTGCCATAACCTGCGCTACACCCTTTGGGCGCCGATACCCTGCGTGTCGGCGTACATTTTTTGATCAGCGCAAGGAAAGTAACGGATGAAAAAGTTTCTGTTAGCGGTAGGTTTGTTGAGCCTGGCAGGTACAGCCCTGGCGGCTGGCAAACCTTGTGGCGAGCTGAAAAGCGAAATCGACGCCAAGATCCAGGCCAATGGCGCTTCCGGGTACACCCTGGAAATTGTCGATAAAGGCAGCGCAACCAACGGCGAAGTGGTCGGCAGTTGCGAAGGTGGTACCAAGGAAATCGTCTACAACCGCGGGTGATCCCGTGGTAGCAACCAACTGTGGGCGTTGTCGAGCCTCGCCAAGGCTCGACAACGCCCACAGGGGTTTAGCCCTTCATCACTTGTGCCAGCAGCTCGTAGGAATGAATCCGATCAGCATGCTCGTACAGGTCGCAGGTAAAGATCAGCTCATCGGCACCGGTCTGCTCGATCAACACCTCCAGCTTGGCGCGAATCTTCGCCGGGCTCCCCACCATTGCCAGGCCTAGAAAACTACCTACCGCGTCTTTCTCATGGGGCAGCCACAGGCCGTCCATGCTGTCGACTGGCGGGCGCTGGACCAGGCTTTGCCCACGCATCAGCGCGAGGATCCGTTGGTAGACCGACGTGGCCAGGTAATCGGCCTGTTCATCGGTATCGGCGGCCACCAGCGGCACACCGAGCATTACATAAGGCTTGTCGAGCACCGCCGAAGGCTTGAAGTGATTGCGATAGACGCGAATCGCCTCATGCATCATGCGCGGTGCGAAATGGGAGGCGAAGGCGTAGGGCAAACCGCGCTCGCCGGCCAGTTGGGCGCTGAACAGGCTGGAGCCGAGCAGCCAGATCGGGACGTTGGTGCCGGTGCCCGGCATGGCGATCACCCGTTGGTCGGGGGTACGCGGGCCCAGGTAGGCCATCAACTCGGCCACATCTTCCGGGAAGTCATCGGCGCTGCCGGAGCGCTCGCGGCGCAAGGCGCGGGCGGTCATCTGGTCGGAGCCGGGTGCGCGGCCCAGGCCCAGGTCGATCCGGCCGGGGTAGAGGCTCTCCAGGGTGCCGAACTGTTCAGCGATCACCAGTGGCGCATGGTTGGGCAGCATCACGCCGCCTGCGCCGACCCGGATGGTCGAGGTGCCGCCGGCCAGGTAGCCCAGCAGCACCGAAGTCGCGGAGCTGGCGATGCCATCCATATTGTGGTGCTCGGCTACCCAGAAACGGGTGTAGCCGAGCTTTTCCACGTGCTGGGCCAGGTCCAGGGAATTGCGCAGCGACTGCGCCGGGCTGCCATTGGCGCGCACCGGTACCAGGTCGAGGGTCGAGAACTTTACATCGGACAGTGGTTTCATAAGCCTGCTTCTCCATAGGGGCGCAGGCTTGTGACGAACCAAAACCTGCCGCTTCATGTGCATGTTCTATGCAATGTGGGCATATACCCGAGATTCAATAGTGGGCATGAAATTTCCTACTAATCCACTTGGTTTTTCCGACGGGGTGAACTTTGCCAGAGGTTCTATCCTCAGAACCTTACTGATGCACAACCACTGCTTGGGAGATCGCTATGAGTATCGTAAAAAAAGCCTCCGCACACTGGGAAGGCGACCTGAAAACCGGTCTGGGCTCTATCTCGACCGAAACCGGCGTACTGCGCGAAGCCCCCTACGGCTTCAAGGCACGTTTCGAAGGCGGCAAGGGCACTAACCCTGAAGAACTGATCGGCGCGGCCCATGCCGGTTGTTTCTCCATGGCCTTTTCCATGATTCTCGGTGATGCCGGGCTCAAGGCCGACAGTATCGACACCCAGGCCGAAGTGACCCTGGACCAGGTGGACGGTGGTTTTGCGATCACAGCGGTTCACCTGATCCTCAAGGCCAAGATTCCCGGCGCGAGTCAGACGCAGTTCGATGAACTGAGCAAGAAGGCCAAGGAAGGATGCCCGGTGTCCAAGGTGCTGAATGCCACCATCACCCTGGATGGCACCCTCGTCAGCTGACCCTGCGCAGGTCCAATGTGGGAGCGGGCTTGCTCGCCCCCCACATTTTGTTCTGCGTTAAATCAGAACTCGCGTTTCGCAAATGTGGTCTCATACCCATGCAGCCTTTGGCGCACACCCGTGCGCAGCGCATTTAGGGAGCTTCACACATGAAACGTTTTGCCTTGGCGATTATCTGCGGTGTTTTGGCCACATCGGCAATGGCCGCGCCGAAAGACTGTGAAGAGCTCAGGAAAGAGATTGAAGTCGGCCTACAGGCCAAGGCAATCCCGTCCTACACCCTGGAAATCATCACCGCCGAAGAAGCCAAAAATCATGACGAAGCCATGATCGTCGGCTCCTGCGAAAACGGCACCAAGCGCATCATCTACCAGCGCAACGATGACTGATCAGGGAATGCAGTTGACGCTGCGTTCCTCGGCCAGCAACTGACGCTGGGCGTCATACAGCCGGATGTTCGGGGTAAAGCCCAGCGAACGCCCTTCCAGGCGGTAGCGTTGGCCGGCCTGGAACTGGTCGTATTGCAGGGTGATAAAACAGGTGCGCTCCTGGGGCTGGTTCAGCCCGCCACCCAGGCCCGCCCCGGCATACACTTCAAAATCAAAACGCACCATCAACTCATGGCTGCCCGCTGGCACCTGGAAGTAGCGCCCGTCTTCCAGGGCCTTGCCGTCCAGGCGTTGCGCCATGACCAGCTTGGCGCCCGGCGTCGGCGTGGCGAAATCGACCCAGGCCTGTTGCGGGTCGGCGGGCGGGATTGGCGCGGAGGCACAGGCGCTGAGAAAAATCGCCGCCAAGGGAAGCAGGAGCTGACGCATAGTGGGCACTCAACCGTAGGAATGGTATGAGCATAACCCCTGCCGGCCAGTTAGTCTGGCGGGCCAATGACTCTGGAGCGGTTTGACATGGTGTGGCGTTTCTTGGCGGGGCTGACGTGCCTGTGGCTCGGCGGTTGCTCCAGTGTCAGCTACTACAGCCAACTGGCCAGCGGCCAATGGCAGTTACTGCAGGCGCGGCAGCCGGTGGCCGAAGTGATTGCCGATCCGACGCGCCCGCAAGTGTTGCGTGAGCATTTGGCGCACTCCCAGAAGGCGCGCACCTTCGCCAGCCAACAGTTGCACCTGCCTGACAATCAGAGCTATCGCCTGTATGCCGATATCGGCCGGCCGTATGTCGTCTGGAATGTCTTCGCTACATCAGAATTTTCCTTGTTACCCCAGAACCATTGCTTCCCGATTGCCGGATGTGTGGCCTACCGTGGTTATTACACTCAGGGTGCGGCGCGGGGCGAGGCGGCGTTGTTGCAACTGCGTGGCATGGATGTGTCGATTGGCGGGGTCGAGGCCTATTCCACCCTCGGCTGGTTCGATGACCCGATCATGAGTTCGATGATGCGCTGGGGTGAAGAGCGCCTGGCCACGGTAATTTTTCACGAGCTGGCGCACCAGCGCTTTTATGTGAAGGACGACACCGAGTTCAATGAGTCGTTTGCCACCTTCGTCGAGCAGGAAGGCACCCGGCAATGGCGCGCGGCCCGTGGCCTGGCGCCTGCGAGCGAATCGACCTTGAAGCAGCGCGACCAGTTTATCCAGTTGATCCTCGACACCCGCAGCCGCCTGGAGCGCCTGTATGCGCAGCCGTTGGCCGCCGATGCCATGCGCCAGGCCAAGGCCGCCGAGTTCGAGCGCTTGCGCAGTGATTATCGGCAGATGCGCGACAGCCAGTGGGGCGGCGACAAGCGTTATGACGCCTGGATCAATCAGCCGATGAACAATGCGCGGTTGTTGCCGTTTGGGCTGTATGACCAGTGGGTGCCGGCGTTTGCGGCGTTGTTCCGCCGCGAGGGTGGGGATTGGCTGAGGTTCTACGGTGCCGTGGAGCAGTTGGGGCGCTTGCCGGTGGAGCAGCGCAAATTGGCGTTGCGGCAGTTGGAGGGGCGTGACCTTTAGGGCCCCATCGCAGGCAAGCCAGCTGCCACATGTTGATGTGTGAACACCGCCAATGTGGGAGCGGGCTTGCCCGCGATAGCGGTCTCAATCCCGCCGCAAAAATGCCTGATGCATCTCGTCCAGCGTCTCAAAATGCCAGCGCGGCGCTTCGGCACTCAATTCTGCAAAACTGCCAAACCCATACCCCACCGCCGCTGCATCCAGGCCATTGCTACGTGCGCCGATCAGGTCGTGCTTACGGTCGCCGATCATCAAGGTACTGGCCGGGTCCAGCCCTTCCTCGTGCATCAAGTGGGCGATCAGTTCGACCTTGTTGGTGCGCGTGCCGTCCAGCTCACTGCCGTAGATCACCTTGAAGTGCTTGGCGAAATCGAAATGCCGGGCGATCTCCCGGGCAAATTCCCACGGCTTGGAGGTGGCCACATACAGCTGGCGCCCCTGGCCATTCAACGTTTCCAGCAATGGCATGACCCCGTCGAACACCCGGTTTTCATAGAGCCCGGTGACCTTGAAGCGTTCGCGATAGAAATTCACCGCCTGCCACGCCCGGGCCTCGTCGAAATCGTAGAACTGCATAAAGGCCTGCAGCAACGGCGGGCCGATAAAGTGTTCGAGCTTGGTCAGGTCCGGCTCATCAATGCCCAGCTTGGCCAAGGCGTATTGGATCGAGCGGGTGATGCCTTCCCGTGGGTCGGTCAGGGTGCCGTCCAGGTCAAATAGAACCGTCTGGTAATCCAGGGTCATTGGTCGAATCCCTCTGCCAGGTGCAGGTCCTTGAGCTTCACGTAGTTCGCGGCGCTATAGGTGAAAAAGGCGCGTTCCTTGTCAGAAAGCGCGCGAATTTGTTTAACCGGGCTGCCCACATACAAAAAACCGCTTTCAAGTTTCTTGCCCGGCGGCACCAGGCTGCCGGCACCGATGATCACATCGTCTTCAACCACCGCGCCGTCCATCACAATGCTGCCCATGCCGATCAGGATGCGACTGCCGACGGTGCAGCCATGCAGCATGACCTTGTGGGCGATGGTCACGTCGTCACCGATCAGCAGCGGGAAACCGTCAGGATTGAACGGCCCGGCGTGGGTAATGTGCAGCACGCAGCCATCCTGCACGCTGGTGCGCGCGCCGATGCGGATACGGTGCATGTCGCCGCGAATCACCGTCAGCGGCCAGACCGAGCTGCCGGCGCCGATTTCGACATCGCCGATCACCACCGCCGAAGCATCGACGAAAGCCCCGGCGCCGAGGGTTGGCGTGTGATTCTGATAGGTGCGAAGGGTCACGATAGCCTCTCTCTGTTTGGTTGATAGCTGCGGTGGACGTTGATTGTAATTAAGATGGCCCCATCTTTGTCTTACCTGTTTCTTCAGCCAAGGTGCCAACCGTGAGCGCGAACAACCCTCTTTTGCAGTCCTACGACCTGCCGCCGTTCTCGGCGATCCGTGCCGAGCACGTCCAACCGGCCATCGAACAGATCCTGGCCGACAACCGCGTCGCCATCGAAGGCATCCTGCAAAGCCAGGGAAAAAATCCGACCTGGGCTGGCCTGGTCCTGGCCATGGATGAACTCAACGACCGCCTGGGCGCGGCCTGGAGCCCGGTCAGCCACCTCAATGCCGTGTGCAACAGCGCCGAACTGCGCGAAGCCTATGAGGCCTGCCTGCCGGCATTGAGCGCCTATTCCACCGAGATGGGCCAGAACCGCGAGCTGTTCCAGGCCTTCGAAGCCCTGGCCAACAGCCCGGAAGCGGCCGGTTTCGACGTGGCGCAAAAAACCATTCTGGAGCACGCGCTGCGCGACTTCCGCCTGTCGGGTATCGACCTGCCGCCTGAGCAGCAGAAGCGCTATGCCGAGGTGCAGAGCAAACTCTCCGAACTGGGCAGCAAGTTCTCCAACCAATTGCTCGACGCCACCCAGGCCTGGACCAAGCACGTCACCGACGAAGCCACCCTGGCCGGCCTGACCGACTCAGCCAAAGCGCAAATGGCTGCTGCGGCCCAGGCCAAAGGCCTCGACGGCTGGCTGATCAGCCTGGAATTCCCCAGCTACTACGCGGTGATGACCTACGCCCACGACCGCGCCCTACGTGAAGAAATCTACGCGGCCTACTGCACCCGCGCGTCGGACCAGGGCCCGAATGCCGGTCAGAACGATAACGGCCCGGTGATGGAACAGATCCTCGACCTGCGTCAGGAATTGGCCCAACTGCTTGGCTTCGCCTCTTTCTCCGAACTGAGCCTGGCCACCAAAATGGCCGAATCCAGCGACCAGGTACTGAGTTTCCTGCGTGACCTGGCCAAGCGCAGCAAGCCATTTGCCACCCAGGACCTGCAGCAGCTCAAGGCCTACGCTGCCGAACAAGGCTGCGCCGACCTGCAAAGCTGGGACAGCGGTTTCTACGGTGAAAAACTGCGTGAACAGCGCTACAGCGTGTCCCAGGAAGCCCTGCGTGCCTACTTCCCGATCGACAAAGTGCTGGGCGGGCTGTTTGCCATCGTCCAGCGCCTGTACGGCATCGAGATCGCCGAGCAAAAAGGCTTCGATACCTGGCACCCGGATGTCCGCCTGTTCGAAATCAAGGAAAACGGCCAGCACGTCGGCCGCTTCTTCTTCGATCTGTATGCCCGCGCCAACAAGCGTGGCGGTGCCTGGATGGACGGCGCCCGTGATCGTCGGCGTACCGCCGAGGGTGCGCTGCAAAGCCCGGTGGCCAACCTGGTGTGCAACTTCACCCCGGCCGACAGCGGCAAGCCTGCCCTGCTGACCCACGATGAAGTCACCACCCTGTTCCACGAATTCGGTCACGGCCTGCACCACCTGCTGACCCGCGTCGAACACGCGGGCGTGTCCGGTATCAACGGTGTGGCCTGGGATGCGGTGGAGTTGCCGAGCCAGTTTATGGAGAACTGGTGCTGGGAGCCGGAAGGCCTGGCGCTGATTTCCGGTCACTATGAAAGTGGCGAAGCATTGCCCCAGGACCTGCTGCAAAAAATGCTCGCGGCGAAGAACTTCCAGTCCGGCCTGATGATGGTGCGCCAACTGGAATTCTCGCTGTTCGACTTTGAGCTGCACGCTACCCACGGCGATGGCCGCAGCGTGGCGCAGGTGCTCGAAGGCGTGCGCGACGAAGTGTCGGTGATGCGTCCTCCGGCCTACAACCGCTTCCCCAACAGCTTCGCGCATATCTTCGCCGGCGGTTACGCGGCGGGGTACTACAGCTACAAGTGGGCCGAAGTGTTGTCGGCGGATGCCTTCTCCAAGTTCGAAGAAGACGGCGTGCTCAATGCCGAGACTGGCCGGGCGTTCCGCGAGGCGATCCTGGCCCGTGGCGGTTCCCAGGCGCCGATGGTGTTGTTCGTCGACTTCCGCGGACGCGCACCGTCGATTGACGCACTCTTGCGCCACAGCGGCCTGAGTGAGGACGCAGCAGCATGAGTGACGGGCCTGTGATCACCAAAAAGCAATTTATCGCCGGGGCCGTGTGCCCGGCGTGCAGCGAGCCGGACAAGTTGAAGATGTGGACCGAAGACAACGTGCCCCATCGCGAATGCGTGGCCTGCGGCTATACCGACACGCTCAACGACCAGGGTTTGTCGGTGCCCAAGGAATTGGGCACGCGGGTCAATACCTCGGCGTTGAAAGCGCCGGCGGACCCCAAGGTGCAGGCGGTGCAGTTCTTCCCTAATCCGAAGCTGAAAAAAGACTGACGGGCCTTACTCCGTCCAACCTGTGGGAACAGGCTTGTGTAGGAGCTGGCTTGCCTGCGATAGCATCACCTCGGTGTCACTGATACACCGAGGCGTCTGCATCGCAGGCAAGCCAGCTCCTACATGAGCCAGCTCCCACATTTTTTTGCGCGCATTTCTCGATTTTCCTGGCTGAAACGGTTCTCTCATTCCTTAGCCTGCTATCATTTGTAACCATTGATTACATTCAAAACGACAAGCCGCTCCATGAAGCGACTGCTCAAACCCGTGACCACATGATGAGGTGCCACCATGTCTGATCAAGATCGAGACAACCCCCGGCGTGACTTTTTGCGCAAATCCTTGACCTTGATCCCGGTGGTCACGGTTGCCAGCACTGGCCTTGGCGGCTCGATGCTGATGGCCACGCCCGAACCTGCCCAGGCCAGCCCGGCCAGTGCGCCCGCCAGCGAAAAGGCCTACGAGCCGAGCTACTTCACCGCTGAGGAGTGGGCCTTTATCAACGCCGCCGTCGCGCGTTTGATCCCTGCTGATGCCCAAGGCCCAGGCGCTTTGGAAGCCGGCGCGCCGGAATATATCGACCGGCAGATGAACACCCCCTACGCCAGTGGCGCCCTGTGGTTTATGCAAGGCCCGTTCAATGCCGACGCCCCGCCCGAGATGGGCTGGCAGAGCAAACTGGTGCCCAGGGAGATCTATCGCCTGGGTATTGCCGCCACGGATTCCTGGTCGAAAGCGTTCAACGGTAAAACATTTGCTGGGCAAGACAGCGCTACCCAGGATGATTTGCTGCGTCGCCTGGAGGCGGGCGGTGCCGAAACCGGCGAGCATTTCGCGGCGGTCCCGCCGAAGATTTTCTTCAATTTGTTGCTGCAAAACACCAAGGAAGGGTTCTTCTGCGACCCGATCCACGGCGGCAACAAAGGCATGGTCGGCTGGACCATGATCGGCTTCCCCGGCGCCCGCGCCGATTTCATGGATTGGGTTGAACGCAACGAGCAATACCCCTTCCCGGCTGTTTCCATCCGCGGCGAGAGGGCATAAACGTGGCGACCATCATGAAGAAAGTGGATGCGGTTATCGTCGGCTTCGGCTGGACAGGCGCGATCATGGCCAAGGAACTGACCGAAGCCGGCTTGCACGTGGTAGCGCTGGAGCGCGGCCCGATGCAGGACACCTACCCGGACGGTAATTACCCACAGGTGATCGACGAACTGACCTACAGCGTGCGCAAAAAGCTGTTCCAGGACATCTCCAAGGAAACCGTGACCATTCGCCATAGCGTGAATGACATTGCCCTGCCCAACCGTCAGTTGGGCGCCTTCCTGCCGGGTAACGGCGTAGGCGGCGCGGGCCTGCACTGGTCGGGTGTGCATTTCCGGGTGGACCCCATCGAATTGCGCATGCGCAGCCACTACGAAGAGCGCTACGGCAAAAATTTCATCCCCAAGGACATGACCATCCAGGACTTCGGCGTCAGCTACGAAGAGCTGGAACCGTTCTTTGACTACGCCGAAAAAGTCTTCGGCACCTCCGGCCAGGCCTGGACCGTCAAAGGCCAACTGGTGGGTGAAGGCAAGGGCGGCAACCCTTATGCGCCGGATCGCTCCAGCCATTTCCCACTGGAGTCGCAGAAAAACACCTACTCGGCGCAGCTGTTCCAGAAAGCTGCCGCCGATGTGGGCTATAAGCCCTACAACCTACCTTCGGCCAATACCTCGGGGCCCTACACCAACCCCTATGGCGCGCAGATGGGGCCGTGCAACTTCTGTGGTTTTTGCAGCGGGTATGTCTGCTACATGTACTCCAAGGCATCGCCCAACGTGAACATCCTGCCGGCCCTGCGCCAGGTGCCGAACTTTGAGCTGCGGCCAAATTCCCACGTGCTCAAGGTCAATCTCGACAGCACCAAGCGCAAAGCCACTGGCGTGACCTATATCGACGCCCAGGGCCGGGAGATCGAGCAACCGGCGGACCTGGTGATTCTTGGCGCCTTCCAGTTCCATAACGTGCGCCTGATGCTGCTCTCGGGCATCGGCAAGCCCTACGACCCGATCACGGGCGAAGGGGTGGTGGGCAAGAACTTCGCCTACCAGAACATGGCCACCATCAAGGCCTACTTCGACAAAGACGTGCATACCAACAACTTCATCGGCGCTGGCGGCAATGGCGTGGCGGTGGACGATTTCAACGCCGATAACTTCGACCATGGTCCCCATGGCTTTGTCGGCGGCTCGCCGATGTGGGTCAACCAGGCGGGCAGCCGGCCGATTGCCGGCACCTCCAACCCGCCGGGCACGCCGGCCTGGGGCAGTGCGTGGAAGCGCGCCACCGCCGATTACTACACCCACCAGGTGTCGATGGACGCCCACGGCGCCCATCAATCCTACCGGGGCAACTACCTCGATCTGGACCCGGTTTACCGTGATGCCTACGGCCTGCCGCTGCTGCGCATGACCTTCGACTGGCAGGAAAATGACATCAAGATGAACCGCTTCATGGTCGAAAAAATGGGCAAGATCGCCGAAGCGATGAACCCCAAGGCGATTGCCGTGCTCGGCAAGAAGGTCGGCGATCACTTCAACACCGCGTCCTACCAGACCACCCACCTCAACGGTGGCGCGATCATGGGGACCGACCCGAAGACCAGCGCGTTGAACCGCTACCTGCAGTGCTGGGATGTGCACAACGTGTTTGTCCCAGGTGCATCTGCTTTCCCACAAGGCCTGGGCTACAACCCTACGGGCCTGGTGGCGGCGCTGACCTATTGGTCGGCCCGGGCGATTCGCGAGCAGTACCTGAAAAACCCCGGCCCGCTGGTTCAGGCATAAGGAGCGACGACCATGAAAGCATTTGTTATCGCGACCCTGGCCCTGTTCAGCAGTTGCTCGGTGAGCGCGGCTGAAACTGATCTGATCAAACAAGGCGAATACCTGGCCCGCGCCGGTGACTGCGTGGCCTGCCACACCGCCAAGGGCGGCAAGCCGTTTGCCGGTGGCCTGCCGATGGAAACCCCGATCGGCGTGATCTACTCCACCAACATCACCCCGGACAAAACCGGCCTGGGGGACTACAGCTTTGAAGACTTCGACAAGGCCGTGCGCCATGGCGTCGCCAAAAGCGGTAGTACCCTTTACCCGGCGATGCCCTACCCGTCTTACGCTCGCGTCAGCGAAACCGATATGCAGGCGCTGTATGCGTACTTCATGAAAGGGGTGGAGCCGGTCGCCCAGCCGAACCAGGACAGCGACATTCCCTGGCCCTTGAGCATGCGCTGGCCCCTGGCCGCGTGGCGCTGGATGTTCGCGCCCGAGGTGGCGGACTACCAGGCCCCGGCCGATGCCGACCCGGTAATCAGCCGTGGCGCCTACCTGGTGGAAGGTCTCGGCCACTGTGGCGCCTGCCACACCCCGCGCGCTCTGACCATGCAGGAAAAGGCCCTGAGCGCGTCTGAAGGTTCTGCGTTCCTGTCGGGCAGTGCGCCGCTGGAAGGCTGGATCGCCAAAAGCCTGCGCGGTGACCACAAGGATGGCCTGGGCAGTTGGAGCGAAGAACAGCTGGTGCAGTTTCTCAAGACCGGCCGCAGTGATCGCAGTGCGGTGTTTGGCGGCATGAGCGACGTTGTAGTCCACAGCATGCAGTACATGTCTGAAGACGACCTGACCGCTATCGCCCGTTACCTCAAGAGCCTGCCGGCAGTCGACCCCAAGGATCAGCCGCACCAATACGACAAGCAGGTGGCCGAGGCGCTGTGGAAGGGCGATGACAGCCAGCCGGGCGCGGCGGTGTACATCGACAACTGCGCGGCCTGCCATCGTACCGATGGTCATGGCTATACCCGGGTGTTCCCGGCGCTGGCGGGCAATCCGGTGTTGCAGACGGCGGATGCCACATCGTTGATCAACATTGTGTTGAATGGCGGAACCCTGCCGGCCACTCACGCCGCGCCTTCCACCTTCACCATGCCAGCCTTTGCCTGGCGTCTGTCGGATCAGGAAGTGGCGGATGTGGTGAGTTTTATCCGTGGCAGCTGGGGTAACCAGGGGGCGCCGGTGAAGGCTGGCGACGTGGCCGACCTGCGCAAAAGCGATAAACACACCACCTCGGGCGACGATCTGGGGCAAGTGACGAGTCACTGATTCAGCCTTTGCCGCCCAACGGCACTGGTCAGAGACGCTGCGCCTCGATACTGTATATAAAAACAGTATCGAGGCGCTTGTATGTCCACTCCTCTGCCGCCGCGCGGGCGAGGCACCGCCACCAACCTGCACAATCGCTTTGCGCCCACGGTCAGTGTGGCCGAGGACGACGGTTGGTATCAGGAAGTACCGCCGACCCAGGGCACCGAAGTGCGCATCGAGACGGCGAAGACCATCATCACCCGCAACACCTCGCCGGACCTGCCGTTCGACCGCTCCATCAACCCTTACAGGGGGTGTGAGCACGGTTGTATCTATTGTTATGCGCGGCCCAGCCATGCCTATTGGGACATGTCCCCGGGCCTGGACTTTGAAACCAAGCTGATCGCCAAGAGCAACGCCGCCCAGGTGCTGGAGCAACAATTGTCCAAGCCCGGCTATGTGTGCGCGCCGATCAATTTGGGCTCCAATACGGACCCGTATCAACCGATCGAACGTGAATACCAGATCACCCGGCAAACCCTGGAGGTGCTGCTGCGCTATCGCCACCCGGTGACTATCGTGACCAAGGGGTCGTTGATCCTGCGTGACCTTGACCTGCTCACGGAGCTGGCCCGCCAGCGGCTGGTGGCGGTGATGATCAGCCTCACCAGCCTGGACGATGAACTCAAGCGCATCCTCGAGCCCCGCGCGGCGGCGCCCAAGGCGCGGCTGCGGGCGATCCGGGTAATGCGCGAGGCGGGTATCCCGGTGGGTGTGCTGTGTTCGCCAATGATTCCGATGATCAACGACAGTGAACTGGAAAGCCTGCTGGCCGAAGCCCATGCCGCCGGGGCGCAGAGTGCGGCCTATATGATGCTGCGCCTGCCCCTTGAAGTAGCGCCGCTGTTCGAGGAATGGCTGGCGGCCCATTATCCGCAGCGAGCGGCCCATGTGATGAGCCTGGTCCGCCAGGTACGTGGCGGGGAAGTCTATGACAGCCGCTTCGGTGTGCGCATGCGCGGTGAGGGGCCGTTTGCCGATTTGCTGGCGCAACGATTTGCCAAGGCGATCAAGCGCTTGGGGCTCAATCGTCGGGAAGGGTTCAATCTTGATTGCAGTGCATTCTGTCCGCCCGGCAGGCAGCTGGCTTTGTTGTAGACTGATACAAAAGCGCGTGTTGCCCGGCCAGGGTGGTCGCGTTTTGATATCACTGAAACCCGCGAGATAGAGCGGTTGATTCAGTTTGAGTTAAGTTTCGGCAGGTACCTTGTTCATCAAGTGACTGGTGGGTCGGCGGCACTGGCTGGGTGGTTTCCATGTGTTGTTTCCCGGTGATCGCGCGTCGACCTGAACTAGAAGACTCTCCTGCCCCAACCACGAGGATGAATCATGAGTGACAAGGATAAACAGCCGTTGGCTGCGTCGGCTTCAGCCCCTCACGAGGCGGAGTCCGCCGATGCAGCGCTGCAGCACATTGTTGATGGTTTTTTGCATTTCCATAATGAGGTCTTCCCCCAGCAGGAAGAGCTCTTCAAGAAGCTCGCCACGGCCCAGAGCCCACGGGCGATGTTTATCACCTGTGCCGACTCGCGCATTGTTCCGGAACTGATCACCCAGAGCTCCCCGGGCGATCTGTTCGTGACCCGTAACGTAGGTAACGTCGTGCCGCCCTATGGGCAGATGAACGGCGGTGTGTCCACGGCCATCGAGTACGCGGTGCTGGCGCTTGGCGTGCAGCACATTATTGTCTGCGGCCACTCCGATTGTGGCGCCATGCGGGCAGTGCTCAACCCCCAGAGCCTGGAAAAAATGCCCACGGTCAAAGCCTGGCTGCGCCACGCCGAGGTCGCCAAGACCATGGTCCAGGACAACTGTGATTGCGCCAACGAAGGCGAAAGCATGCAGGTGCTGACCGAAGAAAACGTCATCGCCCAGTTGCAACACTTGCGCACCCACCCCTCCGTGGCTTCGCGCATGGCCAACGGTCATTTGTTTATCCATGGCTGGATCTACAACATCGAGACCAGTGAAATCAAAGCCTACGACGCGGATCAGGCCACATTCCGGCCGTTGAGCGGTTCCGGACCGATCCCTTCGGCGACGCCCAAAGCGCGCTTCTAAAACAATCCCCTGCCGGGTAATGCGATGGCTGCCATGGATGCAGCCAGGCCTTGCCACGCCCGGCGAATGCCTCGGGAGAGTCATCATGCGTGCAGCTCAATTAAAAACAGTGCTGCCACGGGAGCTGTTGGCTTCGGTGGTGGTGTTTCTGGTGGCCTTGCCCTTGTGCATGGGGATCGCCATTGCCTCGGGCATGCCCCCGGCCAAGGGCCTGCTTACCGGGATCATTGGTGGCCTGGTGGTGGGCTGGCTGGCCGGCTCGCCCCTGCAAGTCAGCGGGCCGGCGGCCGGCTTGGCGGTGTTGGTGTTCGAACTGGTGCGCCAGCACGGCATGCTGATGCTCGGGCCGATCCTGTTGTTGGCCGGCTTCCTGCAACTGGTGGCCGGGCGCCTGCGCCTGGGCTGCTGGTTCCGGGTGACGGCGCCGGCGGTGGTCTACGGCATGCTGGCGGGGATCGGAGTGTTGATTGTCCTGTCGCAGGTCCATGTGATGCTTGATGGGGCGCCCAAACCCTCCGGGCTGGATAACCTCGCCGGCTTTCCCGCCGCAGTGGCCCAGGCCATTCCCAGCCTGGGTGGCGGGCTCGGTTGGCAAGCCGGTCTGCTGGGCCTGGCGACCATGCTGGTGATGTGGTTGTGGGACCGGTTTCGCCCGCAAAAACTGCGTTTTGTGCCGGGGGCATTGCTCGGCGTGGGCCTGGCGACCGCGACCAGCCTGGCGCTGGCCTTGCAGGTCAAGCGCGTTGAGGTGCCAGAAAACCTTGCCGACGCAATTGATTGGCTGCGCCCCAGCGACCTGTTGAACCTGGCCGACCCCAACCTGTTGATCGCGGCCTTCGCGGTGGCCTTTATTGCCAGTGCCGAAACTCTGCTCTCGGCGGCAGCAGTGGACCGCATGCATAACGGCCAACGCTCGGACTTCGACAAGGAATTATCCGCCCAGGGTGTAGGCAACATGCTGTGCGGTCTGGTGGGTGCATTGCCCATGACCGGCGTGATTGTGCGCAGCTCGGCCAACGTCCAGGCGGGGGCGACCACGCGTTTGTCGGCGATGTTCCACGGTCTCTGGCTGCTGGCCTTTGTGTTGCTGCTGTCGAGCGTGCTGCAGAGCATTCCGGTGGCGAGCCTGGCGGGTGTGCTGGTGTACACCGGGATCAAGCTGGTGGACCTCAAGGCGTTCCGTGGCCTGGGGCGCTATGGCCGGATGCCGATGTTCACCTACGCGGCCACGGCCCTGGCGATCATCTTTACCGACTTGCTGACGGGCGTGCTGGTGGGCTTCGGCCTGACCCTGGTGAAACTGGCGTGGAAGGCATCACGCTTGAAAGTCAGCCTGGTCGACCTGCCCGAGGACGGTGAAATGGAGTTGCGACTGGTGGGGGCGGCGACCTTTCTCAAGGTGCCTGCATTGACCCAAGTGCTGGCGACCGTGCCGGCGGGGACCACCGTGCATGTGCCGCTCAATAACCTGAGCTACGTGGACCACTCGTGTCTGGAGTTGCTGGAGGAATGGGGGCGGGCCAATGCGGCGAAGGGTTCGAAGTTGGTGATCGAGGCGCGGGGGTTGAAGCGTCGATTGGAAGGGCGGATACGTACCACGACGCGGATTGGTTCGGCCCCGTCAGTGGGCTGACGAAACCGGATAAAAAAATGTGGGCGCGGCGGTGCGACGATTCGACTTGCCCGCTCCCACATTTGTTCTATGCCTGGCAGGAAAACTCAGGCCGGCTGATCCAGCTCCAACTCCACACCCAACTGGCGCGACAGGCACGGCCAGCGTTTCCACGCGGCTTCCGTTGCCGGGCTCTTGAGCTGCTCGCGATAGGCCTCGACGGACTCCAGGGCGAAACTCTCTTCATTGAGCATTTCATCCACCGCCAGGTGCACGGCTTCGTCCAGCTGATTGGCGAAATCTTCGCCGATCAACTGGTGGGCAATCACATTGGCAACGGTGGTGTCCGCCGGAATCAAGGGCTGGCCGAAATGCTTGATATACAGATCGTTGACTTCTTCCACCAGCCGATGGGCCAGGTAGGCCTCGTCCAGCAGGCCGTTCAGGCCTTCATGGGCGGCCAGGATCGCGGGTGGCTGCAGAAAGAAGTGCTCGGCAATTTTCAGCACCGGCTTGATCTGGCTTTCAATTCCGGCTTCCCGGGCCACGTCGTTGGCGGCATCCAGCAGGTCCGGGACCTGGGCGATGTAGGCGCTGACGAAACGTGTCATCACCGCGTTACGATCACCCTCGGCCAGGGAAATGGCCGAGTGCAGGTGCGGTAACTGTGCGTCCAGTTGTTTAGCCAACAGGCCGGTGGATGCTTCGTGTTGATGGGCACGGGAAATCTGCTCGCGCAATGCGGCGGTGTTCATGAAAGCTCCAGTAATACGGGCGTAGGAAAGGGGATTGCATAAGGTAGCTCGTTTATACGAGCCCCTAAGATGCATTTGTCATAATTATTTCATGGTTATGCATCGCTGTTATATCGAATCGCCATCGTTCGTCGGATAGGCCTTCAATCTGCGGGCTGGCCAGCGCCGTTCGTCTCTTTTCACTGATTTGCCCCCTCACATTGCGGGGTCGCAGTCGCTGTCTATACTCGGGGATGTACGCAATTAGCTGATGACGCCCGACTGCATTAGGCAGGCAAGGCTTGGCGGATGTAAGCAGTTTGGAAGCCGCCCCCTTGGCCGCAGGTGCAAACCGGCGGGATAACAAGAACGATAAGGGGAACCCGCAATGACGCGACATCCACATGTTTGGATGGGCTTACTCTTGTGGTCAGTATTCAGCCAGGCGCAGGCCGCCTGGACGGTGAATATGGCACCAGGGGCCACGGAAGTCAGTCACGCCGTATTCGACCTGCACATGACCATCTTCTGGATCTGTGTGGTGATCGGCATCATCGTGTTTGGCGCCATGTTCTGGTCGATGATTATGCATCGACGTTCCACGGGCCAGGTGGCGGCCAAGTTCCACGAAAGTACGACGGTGGAAATTCTCTGGACCGTGGTGCCCTTGCTGATCCTCGTCGCCATGGCCATTCCGGCGACCAAGACCCTGATCAACATCTACGACAGCAGTGAGTCGGATATCGATATCCAGGTCACCGGCTATCAGTGGAAGTGGCACTACAAATACCTGGGCCAGGACGTCGAGTTCTTCAGCAACCTGGCCACCCCCGCCGAGCAGATCCATAACCAGGCCACCAAGGGCGAACACTACCTGCTGGAAGTCGACCAGCCGCTGGTGCTGCCGGTGGGCGCCAAGGTGCGCTTCTTGGTGACTGCCGCCGACGTGATCCACTCCTGGTGGGTGCCGGCGTTTGCGGTCAAGCGCGATGCCATCCCCGGCTTCGTCAACGAGGCCTGGACCCGGGTCGAGAAGCCCGGCATCTACCGTGGCCAGTGCGCGGAGCTGTGCGGCAAAGACCACGGTTTCATGCCCATCGTGGTCGAGGTCAAGTCCAAGGCCGACTACGCCACCTGGCTCGGCGAGCGCAAGGAGGAAGCTGCCAAGCTCAAGGAGCTGACCTCCAAAGAGTGGACACTCGAAGAGCTGGTGGCCCGTGGCGACAAGGTCTACCACACCGCCTGCGTAGCCTGTCACCAGGCCGAAGGCCAGGGCCTGCCGCCGATGTTCCCGGCGCTCAAAGGCTCGAAGATCGCCACTGGACCGGCGGCAGACCACCTGAGCATCGTCTACCACGGCAAGCCCGGTACAGCGATGGCGGCCTTCGGCAAGCAACTGTCGGAAGTCGATATTGCAGCGGTCGTGACTTACGAGCGTAACGCCTGGGGTAACAACAAAGGCGACATGGTCACGCCTAAAGACGTGCTGGCCATCAAACAGGCGGAAAGCAAATGAACCTCTTCATTGCGTATGCCCTGAACCGCCCCGCCCATCTGCTTGCAGGAGAACGGTCATGAGCACTGTGATTGATGACCACGGTCATGCCGCTGACCACGCCCACGGTCCCGCCAAGGGCTTGATGCGCTGGGTGCTGACCACCAACCACAAAGATATCGGGACCATGTACCTGTGGTTCAGCTTCGCCATGTTCCTGCTGGGTGGTTCGTTCGCCATGGTGATCCGCGCCGAGCTGTTCCAGCCGGGCCTGCAGATCGTCGAGCCGGCGTTCTTCAACCAGATGACCACCATGCATGGCCTGATCATGGTGTTTGGCGCGGTGATGCCGGCGTTTGTCGGCCTGGCCAACTGGATGATCCCGCTGATGATCGGCGCACCGGACATGGCCCTGCCGCGCATGAACAACTTCAGCTTCTGGCTGCTGCCGGCGGCGTTCCTGCTGCTGGTCTCGACGTTGTTCAGCCCGGGCGGTGGGCCGAACTTTGGCTGGACCTTCTACGCCCCGCTCTCTACCACTTACGCCCCGGAAAGCGTGACGTTCTTTATCTTTGCCATCCACCTGATGGGCATCAGCTCGATCATGGGCGCGATCAACGTGGTCGCGACCATCCTCAACCTGCGCGCACCCGGCATGACGCTGATGAAGATGCCGCTGTTTGTCTGGACCTGGCTGATCACCGCCTTCTTGCTGATTGCAGTGATGCCGGTACTGGCCGGTTGCGTGACCATGATGCTGATGGATATCCACTTCGGCACCAGCTTCTTCAGCGCCGCTGGCGGCGGTGACCCGGTGCTGTTCCAGCATGTGTTCTGGTTCTTCGGCCATCCCGAGGTGTACATCATGATCCTGCCGGCCTTCGGTGCCGTCAGCTCGATCATCCCGACCTTCTCGCGCAAGCCGCTGTTTGGCTACACCTCAATGGTCTACGCCACGGCGAGCATCGCGTTCCTGTCGTTTATCGTGTGGGCGCACCATATGTTCGTGGTGGGCATTCCGTTGGTGGGCGAGTTGTTCTTCATGTACGCCACCCTGCTGATCGCGGTGCCCACCGGGGTCAAGGTGTTCAACTGGGTCAGCACCATGTGGCAAGGCTCGCTGACCTTTGAGACGCCGATGCTGTTTGCCGTGGCCTTTGTGATCCTGTTCACCATTGGCGGCTTTTCCGGGTTGATGCTGGCCATTGCCCCGGCGGACTTCCAGTACCACGACACCTACTTTGTGGTGGCGCATTTCCATTACGTACTGGTGCCCGGCGCAATCTTCGGGATCTTCGCCTCGGCCTACTACTGGCTGCCGAAATGGACCGGCCACATGTACGACGAAACCCTGGGCAAGCTGCACTTCTGGCTGTCGTTCGTGGGGATGAACATGGCGTTCTTCCCCATGCACTTCGTGGGGCTGGCCGGGATGCCGCGGCGGGTGCCGGACTACAACCTGCAGTTCGCCGACTTCAACATGGTGTCGTCGATTGGCGCCTTTATGTTCGGCGCCACGCAGATTTTCTTCCTGTTTATCGTGATCAAGTGCATCCGTGGCGGCCAGCCGGCGCCGGCCAAGCCGTGGGATGGCGCCGAAGGGCTGGAGTGGAGCATTCCTTCACCGGCGCCCTACCACACCTTCACCACGCCGCCGGAGGTCAAATGAACCCGGTCATGAAAACACTCCCGAGCCCCTGTGGGAGCGGGCTTGCCCGCGATGGCGGCCTCAAGACCCCTGCAGAGCTTGAGGGCCTCATCGCGAAGCCAGCTCGCCCAGGTGGGCGTCATGGCTGACTCCGTACCTCTCAACCGCCTGGTCACGCGCCTGCTTATCCTGGTGCTGGCGATGTTCGCCTTCGGCTTTGCCCTGGTGCCGATCTACGACGTGATGTGCAAAGCGTTTGGCATCAACGGCAAGACCGCCGGGCAGTACGAGGGCTCGCAGGTGGTCGACCCCTCGCGCCAGATACGGGTGCAGTTCCTGTCGACCAATGCCATCGATATGGTCTGGGAATTCCACTCCAGGGCCGACGAAATCGTGGTCCATCCCGGTGCGGTCAACGAGATGGTGTTCGTGGCCTTCAACCCCACCGACAAGCCGATGACAGCCCAGGCGATCCCGAGTATTTCCCCGGCCGAAGCGGCGATGTACTTCCACAAGACCGAGTGTTTTTGCTTCACCCAGCAAGTGCTGCAGCCGGGAGAGCGCATCGAGATGCCGGTGCGCTTCATTGTCGATCGCGACATGCCCAAGGATGTGAAGCATTTGACCCTGGCGTACACGCTGTTCGATATCACTGCGCGCCAACCGCCCGTGGCTGTCCATACCGGCGGCTAGGCGTGCCTGCGGGCTCGATTAGGAGAACGGATACATGTCGACTCATGATACGTACTACGTACCAGCGCAAAGCAAATGGCCAATAATTGCCACGTTTGGGCTGTTGATCACCGTGTATGGCCTGGGTGTGTGGTTCAACGACCTTAAGGCGGCCCGCCCGGAATCCCACGGTCCGCTGATCTTTTTCGTTGGCAGCCTGCTGCTGGCCTACATGATGTTTGGCTGGTTTGGCGCGGTGATCAAAGAAAGCCGCGCCGGCTTGTACAGCGCGCAGATGGACCGCTCGTTCCGCTGGGGCATGACCTGGTTCATCTTCTCCGAGGTGATGTTTTTCATCGCGTTCTTTGGCGCGCTGTTCTATGTGCGGCATATGTCGGCGCCGTGGCTCGCCGGTGAGGGCTCCAAGGGCATTGCCCATATGCTGTGGCCCAACTTCGAGTTCGCCTGGCCGCTGCTCAACAACCCGGATCCCAAGCTGTTCCCGGCGCCGGAAGGCACCATCAGCCCGTGGGGCCTGCCGTTGGTCAACACCATCTTGCTGGTGAGCTCCAGCGTGACCATCACCATCGCCCACCACGCCCTGCGCAAGGGCCATCGCGGCGCGCTGAAGATCTGGCTGGCGATTACCGTGTTGTTGGGGGTGGCGTTCCTCGGCTTCCAGGCTGAGGAATACATCCACGCCTATAAAGAGCTGGGCCTGACGCTGGGGTCCGGGGTGTATGGCGCGACGTTCTTCATGCTCACCGGCTTTCACGGCGCCCACGTGACCATCGGCACGATCATTTTGTTCGTGATGCTGATGCGCATCCTCAAGGGGCATTTCAATGCCGAGCACCAGTTCGGTTTCGAAGCGGCCAGTTGGTATTGGCACTTTGTCGACGTGGTGTGGATCGGGTTGTTTTTCTTCGTCTACGTGCTGTAGCGACTTACCAGGGGGCGTGGGAAACCAGCTGGCCGCTGAAAAACCCCCAGGTGATCAGCGCCAGGGTGATCACGGCCAGCACCACACGCACGGTCAAGGCGGTGACGAGGCGATTGGAGTGGCCTTCGTCCTTGACCAGAAAGAACAAGCCACTGAACAGGCTCACTACAGTAGCGATCAGCATCAGGGCAATAGCGGCTTTGAGCATGGTCAGGCTCCAGGGCTCTTTATTTTGAGGGGCGGGCAATGAGATTCAGTATAGCCAGCGCAGCATCGACCTTCGCGGTAACGCCATGAAACGCTTTCGCCCCGGGATTGCACCGACCCTGGTGGTGCTGGTGTTGCTGCCGTTGATGGTGTTCCTGGGTTTTTGGCAGTTGTCCCGTGGCCAGGAAAAACAGGCGCTGCTCCAGAGTTACGCCGAGCGCCGGGCGGCGCAGCCTCTCAGCGTTGCGCAACTGGCGGCGGTGGCTGATCCGGCCTTTCGCCGGGTGCAGTTGCGCGGGGAGTTCGATGCCGGGCACAGCGTGCTGCTGGATAACCGCATGCGCGACGGCAAGGCCGGCGTCGAGTTGCTGCAACCCTTTCATGACCAGACCAGCGACCAGTGGCTGTTGCTCAATCGCGGCTGGCTGCCGTGGCCGGATCGGCGCACGCCGCCAGCTTTCACCACCCCCGACCAACCTTTGAATATCAACGCCTGGGTGTATGTCGCCCCCGGCGAGACGTTCCAGCTACACGCCGACCCGGCAGCCGCGCAATGGCCGCGCCTGCTGACGGCGCTGCACCCGCAGGCGCTGTGGGCCGAGCTGGAGCGCAGCGGGTTTGCCTTTGAACTACGGGCCGAAGCGGGCCCGGCGACCTATGAAACCCAATGGCCGGTGGTGGCCATGGGGCCGGAAAAACACGTGGGGTATGCCGTGCAGTGGTTCGCCATGGCGCTGGCGCTGCTGGGCCTTTACCTCTACCTCGGCTGGCACAACGCAAGGGAGAAGCACCATGGGAGCGGCCATGAATCCACTCAACATGTCTGACACGCCAGCGGCGCCCAATCGCAGCAAGGGGCGCTGGCAACTGATTCTGATCCTGCTGATGGTGATCGGCCCGATGGTGCTGGCGACCCTGATGTACAAGTGGCAGTTCTGGGTGCCGGATAACCGCAGTGATCATGGCGAGATGATCGGCAACGGCCAGACCCGCGCCGATATCGGCGTACAGGCCGACGAGGAGCGCTGGCAATTGCTGGTGACCGCGCCCGCGGCCTGCGCCGCCGACTGCCAGCAGTTGGTCTACCTCGCGCGCCAGCTGCAGATCGGCCTGGGGCGTGATGCGTCCCGTGCCAGCCATGCCCTGGCCAGTGCGCAGCCGGTCAGCGCCGCGTACGAGGCCAAGCTCAAAGCCGAATACCCGCAATTGCAGCGCTTGCCCCTGGACCTGCCGACCTTCAAGCAAAACGCCGCCGCGCCGGGCGATGCGCAACTGTGGATCGTTGACCCTCACGGCAACCTGGTGCTGCGCTATGACGCGCGGGTCAAGGGCAAGGATCTGCTGAACGACCTGCGCCACCTGCTGAAACTGTCGAATATCGGATAAGGGCATCGTCATGGCCAAACCTGGATTTCGCCTCGCGCTGTTTGCCACCCTGCTGGCGCTGATTGTGGTCCTGCTGGGCGCCTACACGCGCCTGACCCATGCCGGCCTCGGTTGTCCGGACTGGCCGGGTTGCTATGGCTTTATCAGCGTGCCGAAAAGCGAGGCCCAGTTGGCCCATGCCGAGTTGCACTTCCCGGACACGCCGGTGGAGGCCGACAAGGGCTGGAACGAGATGATCCATCGCTATGCGGCGGGCACCCTGGGGTTGTTGATCGCGCTGTTGGCCACCCGCGCCTGGACCCATCGCCGGCATCCGGGGCAGCCGTTGAAGCTGCCGTTGTTTCTGCTGGTTGTGGTGTTTGCCCAGGCAGCCTTTGGCATGTGGACGGTGACGCTCAAGCTCTGGCCGCAGGTGGTCACTGGGCATTTGCTGGGTGGCTTCGCGACGTTAAGCCTGTTGTTTCTGTTGACCCTGCGTCTGTCCGGGGTGTTGCCGGCGCTGATCGTGCCCCGGCGTTTGCAGTATTGGGCCACCGCCGGCCTGGTGCTGGTGATCGGGCAGATCGCCCTCGGTGGCTGGGTCAGTTCCAACTATGCGGCGGTGGCCTGTATCGACTTGCCGACCTGCCATGGCGAGTGGTGGCCGGCGGCGGATTTTGCCAATGGCTTTCACCTGACCCAGCATATCGGCCCCAACTACCTGGGCGGGCAACTGGACAGTGATGCGCGTACGGCGATTCACCTGACCCATCGCCTGGGTGCGCTGGTGGTGACTGTGGCGCTGCTGGGCCTGGCCTGGCAGCTCAAGGCGGTGGGCATGACCCGCCTGGCGGGCCTGCTGCTGGCCGCCCTGGCCGTGCAGATCGGCCTGGGCCTGAGCAATGTGTACTTTCATTTGCCGCTGCCGGTGGCGGTCGCCCATAACGCCGGCGGAGCAGCGTTGCTGCTGACCCTGGTGCTGGTCAATTACCACGCCCGTACCAGCCTGGTGCGGGTCCGCCATCAAGTGCCGTTCGGTTGGCGCTTCAGCCCGCGCAAGCACGTGTCGGGTCTGATTACCCTTAAAGGAGAGATGCCATGGCGACCTTGATTGGCGAGCGTCACAGCCAGGCGATCTGGCGCGACTACCTGGAGCTGACCAAGCCCAAGGTGGTGGTGCTGATGTTGATCACCTCGCTGGTGGGTATGTTTCTCGCCACCCGCGCCGGGGTGCCGTGGACGGTGCTGATCTTCGGCAACCTGGGGATTGCCCTGTGTGCCGGTGGCGCGGCGGCGGTCAACCATGTGGTGGACCGGCGCATCGACGCGCTGATGGCGCGCACCCATAAGCGGCCGCTGGCGGAAGGCCGGGTGTCGCCGGCCGCCGCGCTGACATTTGCCCTGGCGCTGGCGGTGGCCGGGCTGGGCTTGTTACTGGCGTTTACCAACCCACTGGCGGCCTGGCTGACCTTGGCCTCGCTGCTGGGCTATGCGGTGATCTACACCGGTTTTCTCAAGCGGGCAACGCCGCAGAACATCGTGATCGGCGGCCTGGCCGGCGCGGCGCCGCCGTTGCTCGGTTGGGTGGCGGTCACCGGGCATGTGAGTGCCGAGCCGTTGTTGCTGGTGCTGATTATCTTCGCCTGGACCCCGCCGCACTTCTGGGCCCTGGCCATCCATCGCAAGGAGGAATACGCCAAGGCCGATATCCCGATGCTGCCGGTGACCCACGGCGAGCACTACACCAAGGTGCATATCCTGCTCTACACCTTCGCGCTGCTGGCGGTGAGCCTGATGCCTTATGTGATCCATATGAGCGGGCTGTTGTACCTGGGGTGCGCGCTGGTTCTGGGCGCGCGCTTTCTGCAATGGGCCTGGGTGCTGTACCGTGGCAGTCGGCCGCACGCGGCGATCAATACCTTCAAGTACTCTATCTGGTACCTGTTTTTGCTATTTATCGCCCTGCTCGTAGACCACTACTTATTGTTGAACCTATGACTCGAACTCAAAAAACTGTCTTTATCCTGGTGGCCCTGGTGGCGTTGATCATGGGCCTGACCGTCAACAAAGTGCTGTCTGGCAAGGGCCAGGGCGACCCCACGGCATTGATCGACGCGGGCATTATCCTGCTGCCGCAAAGCCGCCAGCTGCCGCCTGTGACCATGACCAACCAGGACGGCCAGCCGGTACTGGTCAATGAGTTGAAGGGCAAGTGGAGCGTGCTGTTCTTTGGCTACACCTTCTGCCCGGACATTTGCCCGACCACCCTCGCCCAGTTGCGGCAGATCAAGAGCGAGCTGCCCAAGGACGTGGTGGATAAGCTGCAAGTGATCCTGGTCAGCGTTGACCCGCATCGCGACACGCCGACTCAGCTCAAGCAATACCTGAGCTACTTCGATCCGCAATTTGCAGGCCTGACCGGGGCGAATGTGGAAGAGGTGCAGAAGGTCTCGAATGCCGTGAGCATTCCGTTTATTCCGGCGGATACCAGCAAGCCGAACTACACCGTCGACCATAGCGGTAACTTGGCGTTGATCGGCCCGGACGGCACCCAGCGCGGGTTTATTCGTGCGCCGTTGAACAACCAGAAGCTGGTGGCGCAGTTGCCGGGGTTGTTGCAGCGCAACTGAGCCGAACGGCTATTTTGCTGACCATACAAAACAAATGTGGGAGCGGGCTTGCTCGCGATAGCATCACCGCGGTGTAACTGATACACCGCGGCGCCTGCATCGCGAGCAAACCCGCTCCCACATAAAGCTGCTCCCACATTCTGAACTGCGGTGTGTTGGAGCCCGATCAGAACGCCGGCAGGATCGCCCCTTTGTACTTCTCGTTGATGAATTTCTTCACTTCCGGGGTCTTCAGGGCTTTGACCAGCTTCTGCACCGCGTCCGAATCCTTGTTGTCCTCGCGGGTCACCAGGATGTTGACGTAAGGCGAGTCGTTGCCTTCGATCGCCAGGGCATCCTTGGAAGGGTCCAGCTTGGCTTCCAGGGCGTAGTTGGTGTTGATCAGCGCCAGGTCGACCTGGGTCAGCACGCGCGGCAGGGTGGCGGCTTCCAGTTCGCGGAATTTCAGACCTTTTTCGTTGCCGGTGATGTCCTTGATGGTCGACAGGATATCGGTCGGGTTCTTCAAGGTGATCAGGCCCTGGTTGGCCAGCAGCAACAGCGCGCGGCCGCCGTTGGTGGCGTCGTTAGGGATCACTACATTGGCACCGTTCGGCAGCTCGGCCAGGGTCTTGTACTTGCTGGAGTACGCGCCCAGTGGCTCCAGGTGCACGCCGGCGACGCTGACCAGGTGGGTGCCCTTGGCTTTGTTGAACTCATCCAGGTACGGCTGGTGCTGGAAGAAGTTGGCGTCCAGGCGCTTCTCGGCCACCTGTACGTTCGGCTGCACGTAGTCGGTGAACACCTTGACCTTCAGGTCCACGCCTTGCGCGGCCAGGGCCGGCTTCACGAATTCAAGGATTTCCGCGTGCGGCACCGGTGTGGCGGCGACCGTCAGGGTTTCGGCGGCGTGGGCGGAAAACGCGGCAACCGCGGCGAAAGCAACCAGTAGTTTTTTCATCCAACAAGCTCCTTGTTCGGGCATCTGCCGGCGGGGGCCGGCAATCGCCTTTATTTTCGAGAGTAGTGTGTCACCAGCTTATCGCCGATGGTTTGCAGAATCTGCACCAGCACAATCAACATCACCACGGTCACGACCATGACGTCATCCTGGAAGCGCTGGTAGCCATAACGGATCGCCAGGTCGCCCAGCCCGCCGGCCCCCACCACACCCGCCATGGCGGTGTAGCCCACCAGGGCAATGGCGGTCACGGTGATTGCAGCAATGATGCCCGGCTTTGCCTCGGGCAGCAGCGCCTTGGTGATGATCTGCCGTGTGGTGGCGCCCATGGCCTGGGTCGCCTCGATGATGCCGCGATCGACCTCGCGCAGGGCGGTTTCCACCAGCCGTGCGAAGAACGTCGAAGCGCCTACCACCAGCGGTGGAATCGCACCGGCCACGCCCAGCGAAGTGCCGGTGAGGAACACCGTGGTGGGGATCATCACGATCAACAGAATGATAAACGGCAGAGAGCGGATGGCGTTGACCACGAATGCCAGGGCGGCATAAGTGGTTTTCTGCTCCAGCAACTGCCGTGGGCTGAAAAGAAACAGCAGGATGCCCAGTGGCAGGCCGACCAGGACGGTGAAAAACAGCGAGGTGCTGAGCATCAGCATGGTGTCGCTGGTGGCAACCCAGATATCAGCCCAGTCGACGTTGTCGAAGTAATGCAGTAGCACGTCCATTAACGCAGGACCTCCATATGCACATCGGCTGCGGTAAAGCGCGCGAACGCCGCTTCCATGTCACCGCCGGTGATGGCCAGGGTCAGTTGCCCGTAAGGGGTATCTTTGATGTGGTCGATACGACCGGCGAGGATGCTGTAGTCCACACCCGTTTCGCGGGCGACGGTACCCAGCAGTGGCGCGTAGGTCGCTTCGCCCTGGAACGTCAGGCGCACGATGCGGCCTGGCACATGGGCGAACACATCACGCTGCTCGCCTTCATCGACCTGCTCGGCTTCCTGCACAAAGCGCTTGGTGGTCGGGTGCTTGGGGTGCAGGAACACGTCGGCCACCGGGCCTTGCTCGACAATCACCCCGGCGTCCATCACGGCGACCTGGTCGCAGACACGGCGGATCACGTCCATTTCATGGGTGATCAACACGATGGTCAGCTTCAACTCGCGGTTGATCTCGGCCAGCAGTTGCAGGACCGAGGCGGTGGTCTGCGGGTCGAGGGCACTGGTGGCTTCGTCGCACAGCAGGATTTTCGGTTTGGTGGCCAGGGCGCGGGCGATACCGACGCGCTGCTTCTGGCCGCCGGACAACTGCGCCGGGTACTTCTTGGCATGGTCTGCGAGGCCGACCCGGTCCAGCAGCTCGGCCACGCGCGCATCAATCTCGCGGCGCGACAGTTCGCCCGCCAGGGTCAGTGGCAGCGCGACGTTGTCGGCGACGGTCTTGGAGGCCAGCAGGTTGAAGTGCTGGAAGATCATCCCGACCTGCTGCCGGAAACGGCGCAGGCCGTTGGCATCCAGGGCGGTGACTTCTTCGTCATCGACCTTGATCTGGCCGCCCGAAGGCTCTTCCAGACGATTGATCAGGCGCAGCAGGGTACTTTTTCCCGCGCCGGAATGGCCGATGAGGCCAAACACCTGGCCGTTCTCGACGCGCAGGCTGGTGGGGTGCAGTGCGGGAATATCCTTGCCGGCGACCCGGTAGGTTTTATGGACGTTATGAAACTCGATCACGTAGCGAACCTTGTGGGGCGCATTGAAAAGGGATCAGCGGTTAGCCGGGCGCGCATTTTAGCCTGTCCGTATAGCGTTTCTTAGCATTTATTTCGTATTCAACCAGCGATTTGGCAATAACGCGATCAAAGGTCATAAAAAAGGAACGGTAAAAAATCCCGTCAGTCACTACTTAAGCAACTCGATTTCCCGGGTGCCGTGCCCGGGGTTTTGCTCACACGAGCCAGGGACCGCTCTGGCCTACGCAAACGAGGAGTTTTGTCTGATGAGTACCAAAAAACCCGCTACGCCGCCCAAGAGCGAGCTTGCAGGCACCGATACCCTGGACCGTGGCAACACCAATGCCAAGCTGCAAAGCCTGGAAAAATTCCGTTCCGACGCCACTGGCCAGGCGCTGCGCACCAACCAGGGGGTGAAAATCTCCGATAACCAGAACACCCTGAAAGCCGGCGCCCGGGGGCCTTCGTTGCTGGAAGATTTCATCATGCGTGAAAAAATCACGCACTTTGACCATGAACGTATCCCGGAGCGCATCGTGCACGCCCGCGGCACTGGCGCCCATGGCTACTTCCAGACCTATGAAAACCATTCGGCGCTGACCAAGGCGGGTTTCCTGCGTGACCCAGGCCGTAAAACCCCGGTGTTCACGCGTTTTTCCACAGTGCAGGGCCCGCGTGGTTCAGGCGATACGGTGCGTGACGTGCGCGGCTTTGCCGTGAAGTTCTTCACCGACGAAGGCAACTTCGACCTGGTGGGCAACAACATGCCGGTATTTTTCATTCAGGACGCGATCAAGTTTCCTGACTTCGTGCATGCGGTAAAGCCTGAGCCGCACAACGAAATTCCTACCGGCGGCTCGGCTCACGACACGTTCTGGGATTTTGTCTCGCTGCAGCCGGAATCGGCGCACATGGTGATCTGGGCGATGTCCGACCGCGCCATTCCAAAAAGCCTGCGCAGCATGCAGGGTTTTGGGGTGCACACGTTCCGTCTGGTGAATGCCGAGGGTCAATCCAACTTCGTCAAATTCCACTGGCGCCCGACAGCGGGTACCTGCTCCCTGGTGTGGGACGAAGCGCAAAAGTTGGCCGGTAAAGATACCGACTACCACCGTCGCGATCTGTGGGATGCGATCGAGATGGGCGATTACCCGGAGTGGGAATTGGGCGTACAGGTGATTCCGGAAGATAAGGAGCACGCGTTCGATTTCGATATCCTCGACCCGACCAAGTTGATTCCGGAAGAGTTGGTGCCCATCACCCCGCTAGGCAAGATGGTGCTCAATCGCAACCCGGACAACTTCTTCGCTGAAGTTGAACAGGTCGCGTTCTGCCCAGGCCATATCGTGCCGGGTATCGACTTCTCCAATGACCCGCTGCTGCAAGGTCGGTTGTTTTCCTACACCGACACACAGATCAGCCGTCTAGGTGGCCCGAACTTTCACCAGTTGCCGATCAACCAGCCGCTGACGCCCCTGCATAACAACCAGCGCGATGCCATGCACCGCAGCACCGTCGATAAAGGCCGCGCGTCCTATGAGCCGAACTCTATTGATGGCGGCTGGCCGAAAGAAACCCCGCCGGCAGCACAGGACGGCGGTTTCGAGTCGTACCCGGAGCGCATCGACGCGCACAAGATCCGTGAGCGCAGTGAATCGTTCAGCGACCATTTCTCCCAGGCGCGCCTGTTCTTCAACAGCATGAGCACGCACGAGCAGGAGCACATCATCGCGGCCTACAGCTTTGAGCTGGGCAAGGTCGAGCGTGAGTTTATCCGCGCGCGTCAGGTCAATGAGATCCTGGCCAATATCGACCTGGGCCTGGCCAAGCGCGTGGCCGAGAACCTGGGCCTGCCGGCGCCGAAAAAAGGCACCGTGCCGGTGCGCAAGACCGCACCGGAGCGTTCGCCGGCCTTGAGCCAGGCCAACCTGCTGTCGGGGGATATCAAGACGCGCAAGGTGGCGATCCTGGCGGCCAATGGTGTGGATGGTGCCGCGATTGCCGCGCTGAAAAAGGCGCTGGCCGCAGAAGGCGCCCATGCCAAGTTGCTTGGGCCGACCTCGGCGCCGGTGACCACCGCCGATGGCAAGAGCCTGGCGGTGGATGCCTCGATGGAAGGCCTGCCGTCAGTCGCGTTCGATGCGGTGTTTGTGCCGGGTGGGGCGAAGTCGATCCAGGCGTTGAGCGGCGACGGTGTGGCGTTGCATTACCTGCTGGAGGCGTACAAGCATTTGAAGGCGATTGCCTTGGCGGGTGAGGCGAAGCAGTTGCTGCAGGTGCTCAAGCTGGAGGCGGATGCGGGACTGATTGTCGGCGGGGATGCCAAGGCGTTGAAGGCGTTTATTGCGGCGATTGCCCAGCATCGGGTCTGGGAACGCGAGCCTAGGGCCAAGGCGGTTCCGGCTTAAGTCATTGGTAGTTTGATAGGGCGCCATCGCGGGCAAGTCGAATCGTCGCACTGCCCGCGACTGGCTTCAGTCGGCTTTACGCGGAATCAACACAACCTGCGCCGGAATATGCCTGAGGATCTGCCGATGAATCTTCAGGTCGTACCCTGAATCAATCCGCTTCACCCGTTTAGTCAGCAGCGTGTTCAGCCACGGGTAATCCTCGGTGCGCGGCACCTGGATGCTCACATCACACTGGTAATTCACCACATCGGTGGCGATGGCATCCAGTTGATGGCGCAATTCCTGGATATCCGTGAGGTTCAGCGCCACCGTGGTGCTTTCGGCGGTGGGGTCGATGACCTTGGCTGGCGGCTTGGCTTCGGCGGCTTTCAGGGCGGCCTCGGCTTTATCCAGCTCGGCCTTGCGCGCGTGGGCGATGGCGTTGTTGACCCCACCGGTCAGCGCGGGAGCCTTGGGCATCAACGCCCGGGCGCGGCTCAAGGCCGTAGCGGCGGCGTTGACATCGCCTTTTTGCAGGACGATCTGGCTGCGCTGCAAATAGGCCTCGGCCAGTTGGCGCTGATACGGCTCGAGTGCCGGGTCGTCGGGCGATTGGGCCTGCAACGCGGCGAGTTGGTCCTCGGCGGTGGCCCGCTCACTGCTGGCCAGGTTTTGTTCCAGCTGTGCAATGGCCACCGCGCGCGCATCCGGCACCTCGGGGGCGACGGGTGGGGTGCTTTGGCAGGCGCCCAGCAGCAGGGAAAATGCGGCAAGGAGCAGATAACGGGAGGTGAACGGCTTCATTCCTGCGACTCTCTAATTGCGCAAAAAGCGAGCAAGTCTACACCCCTCGACGGGGCAGGACAAAACTCAGCAGAAACAGTGCGGCGGCCGTGACCACAATCGACGGCCCGGCCGGGGTGTCCTTGAACCAGGACAGTGCCAGGCCACCACACACGGCAAGCATCCCCAGCAAACTGGCGCCAACCGCCATCTGTTCCGGCGAGCGTGCATGACGCTGGGCGGCGGCGGCGGGGATGATCAATAGCGACGTGATCAACAATACGCCGACTATCTTCATTGCGACAGCAATCACCACCGCGATCAGCAACATCAGGGTCATGCGCAGCGCTGGTACGGGCAGGCCTTCGACAGTGGCCAGCTGTTCGTGGACGGTAATTGCCAGCAGCGGTCGCCACAGGGCTACCAGCAGAATCAGCACCGCAGCGCTGCCGCCGAGAATCCAGGCGAGGTCCGTGGGGCTGATGGCCAGCAGGTCGCCGAACAGATAGGCCATCAGGTCGATCCGCACTTCATGCATAAAGCTCAGCACCACCAGGCCCAGGGACAGGGTGCTCGGCGCGAGGATCCCCAGCAGGGTGTCCGAGGCCAGTGGCTGGCGCTGTTGCAGGGTCACCAGCAGCACCGCCAGCAGCAGGCAGCCGACGGTCACGGCAATGGTCGGGCTGACGTCCAGCAAAAAGCCCAGGGCCACGCCGAGCAAGGCGGCGTGGGACAAGGTGTCGCCAAAGTAGGCCATGCGTCGCCAGACCACGAACGAACCCAACGGGCCCGCCACCAGCGCCAGAGCCAAGCCCGCAAGCAGGGCGTAGAGCAGAAAATCAGCCATGCTTGCAGCCATCTCCGTGGACGTGGGTATGAGGGGCAGTCGGATCGGCGACCACGGCGCCATGCAGGTCGTGGGCATGGTCGTGACGGTGGTGGTAGATCGCCAGGCTCTGGGCGTTCTTGCCGAACAGCTCGACGAAGGCCGGGTCGCCGCTGACCTGCTCCGGGTGGCCGGAGCAGCAGACGTGGCGATTGAGGCAGACCACCTGGTCGGTGGTGCTCATCACCAGGTGCAGGTCATGGGACACCATCAGCACGCCGCAGCCATGCCGGTCGCGCAGGCGGGTGATCAGGCTGTAGAGCTCGGCCTGGCCGGCGACGTCGACGCCTTGCACCGGTTCATCGAGCACCAGCAGTTCGGGTTCGCGCAGCAGGGCGCGGGCCAGCAGCACGCGCTGCATTTCGCCGCCGGAGATGCTTTGGACCGGGCTGTCGATGACCTGCTCGGCACCCACTTCCTTGAGCGCAGCCTGGGCGCGAGTGCGGTCCACGCCCGGTACCAGGCGCAGGAAACGCAGCACCGAGAGCGGCAAGGTCGGATCGACGTGCAGTTTTTGCGGCATGTAGCCGATGCGCAGCTTGGGCTTGCGCCAGACACTGCCGCTATCGGGCTTGAGCAGCCCCAGTACCGCGCGTACGAGGGTGGTCTTGCCGGCGCCGTTGGGGCCGATCAGGGTGACGATCTGCCCCGGCTCGACGCTCAGGTCAATGTTGTCCAGCACGTTCTGGTCGGCGAACGTGACGCCGACCTGTTCCAGGCGGATCAGCGCAGTGCTCATCAAGCCCCCTGGCAGCCCGAGCAGATGCCAACCACTTCGACGGTCTGCCCTTCGACTCGGAAGCCGACATCGCCGGCACTCTTGATAATCGCGTCGCTGATGCTTTTTTGTTCAAGCTCGATGGCGGCGTGGCATTCGCGGCAGATCAGGAACTGGCCCTGATGCGCGTGTTCCGGGTGGTTGCAGCCGACAAACGCGTTCAACGAGGCGATGCGGTGCACCAGGCCATTTTCCAGCAGGAAGTCCAGCGCACGGTACACCGTGGGCGGCGCGGCGCGGCGGCCGTCCTGCTCGCTGAGCACGCCGAGAATGTCGTAGGCACCCAGTGGCTTGTGGCTCTGCCACACCAGTTCCAGCACCCGCCGACGCAGGGCGGTCAGGCGCAGGCCTTGGCGTGCGCACAGGGCATCGGCCTCCGACAGTGCGTTGTGCACGCAGTGAGAGTGGTCGTGGGGACGGCTGGCAAGCGGTGTTTTAGGCATGAGCGGCGACAGATATTTGTGAGAGACGTTATTATGTTACCCGTTCCTGCTGACTTGAGTGCTTATCGTGTCCCGACTTTTTGCCGTTTTTGTCGTATTTGTCACCAGTTTATTGATTGCCGGGGCTGCCCAGGCCGAGGTTCGGGTGCTCACCAGCATCAAACCCTTACAGCTGATTGCCGCCGCTGTGCAGGACGGCGTGGCGGTTCCAGAGGTGTTGCTGCCTCCGGGAGCCTCGCCGCATAACTACGCATTGCGCCCATCCGACGTACGGCGTGTGCAATCGGTGGATCTGCTGTATTGGATCGGTCCGGACATGGAAGGCTTCCTGCCACGGGTCCTCAAGGGTCGCAACTTGCCCACAGTGGCCGTGCAGGAACTGCCGGGTCTGAAGCTGCGGCATTTCGCCGAAGATCATCACTCCCATGGCGAAGAAGCCGACGATCATGATCACGATCATCGCCCCGGCAGCCTGGATGCCCACTTGTGGTTGTCGCCGGTGAATGCGCGGGTGATTGCGGCCAGGATGGCGGCGGACTTGAGCGCGGCTGACCCCGCCAACGCAGAGCGCTACCAGAGCAACCTGCAAGCGTTCAACGGGCGCCTGGATGCCTTGGACCTGCGTTTGAAAGCGCGCCTGACGGGGATCGCCGGCAAGCCTTACTTCGTCTTCCACGAAGCCTTCGATTACTTTGAAGATGCCTACGGCCTCAAGCACACCGGCGTGTTCAGCGTGGCCGCCGAGGTACAACCCGGTGCCCAGCATGTGGCGGCGATGCGCACGCGCCTGCAGGAAGTGGGCAAGACCTGCGTGTTCAGCGAGCCACCCTTGCGCCCCCGCCTGGCCGAGACCCTGGTGGCTGGCCTGCCGGTGAAACTGGCGGAATTGGATGCCTTGGGCGGCTACACCCCGGCCACGGGCCAGGGGTATGAGCAGTTGCTGGAAAAATTGGGTACTGATTTGGCAGGGTGTCTGGAGTCGTTGTAACCGACGACATAGAACCCCTGTGGGAGCAGGCTTGTGTGGGAGCGGGCTTGCCCGCGATAGCGGTGTATCAGGCGCTGATAGGCGACTGACACGCCCTCATCGCGGGCAAGCCCGCTCCCACAGCGTCAGAGGGCGAACGGCAGTTGGAGAGTGGCCTGCTGGCGCTGCTCCAGTCGTTGCTGGAACTCCACTGGATCGTGAATCAGCACGTCCTGCCCGGCAAACGACTCGGCAGCAATCAGCCGTGACAGCCAAAACCGCACACACGCCACGCGCAACATGGTCGGCCACAGCTCGGCTTCCTTGGCGCTGAACGGCCGCAGTGCCGCGTAGGCGCCCAGCAGTGCGCGGGCGCGATGGCCGTCGATCACCCCGGCGGCGTCCGAGCACCAGTCATTCAGGGCAATTGCCACGTCGTACAGCATCGGCCCGGAGCACGCGTTGTAGAAGTCGATCAACCCGGTCAGGTGGGTGCCTTCGAACATCGCGTTGTCGCGAAACAGGTCGGCGTGGAGGTTGGCGCGGGGCAGCGTGAGGATCTGTTCCTTGTGTTGCTGGATTTCATCCAGTGCCGTTTGCAACAGCTGCTGCTGGTGGGCGTCGAGGTGCGAAATCAGCTGCGCGCCCTCCTCGAGCATCCAATCCAACCCACGATCGGTCTTGCGCTCCAGCACCTTGTCGCCCTGGGTGGCCAGGTGCAAATGGCCAAGCAACTCGCCTACTTGCACGCAATGCTGGGCGTTGGCGTCCTGGATGTGCTTGCCCGCCAGGCGCGGTTGCAGCAGCGCCGGCTTGCCTGCCAATTCGCGCAGGGCCACGCCGTCGGTGGTGCGCAGGGCGTAAGGCACGGGCAGGTCGGCGTCGTGGAGTACGTCGAGCAGTTCAATGAAGAACGGCATTTCGTCCACGGGGCCGCGTTCAACCAGGGTCAGGACAAATTCGCCCTGTTCCAGGCTGATAAAGAAGTTGGTGTTTTCGCTACCAGCGGCAATCCCCTGGAAATCGAGCAGGCGGCCGAGCCCGTAAGGGGCGAGAAAGGTTTCCAGCTCGGGCCGAGCCAGGGGGGTGAACACAGACATGGTTAAAACTGCCAGTACGGGCGCCGCGGGCCGCAGCGCCGATTAAAATTAAGAAATCATTTCCATTCGAAGATCTTCCATGACGGGATCAGCATATCCGGCTGGTCCGAGCGGATGAAGTTCGCATCGGTTCCGTCCGCGCGCACCAGAAAATACGGTTTGCCGCCCTTGGGCGTTACCTTGATTGCGTACAGGAAGCCGTTTTGGCGGTATTCCTGGATGGTCTTGTCGCCTTCCGTGCGAATGGTGACTTCCGGATCGCCCGAAGGAGCATCGTCTGCCGCTATGGCAGCCATCGGAGCGAGTGCAATCAGGCCGGTCAACAGCAGGCGATTGAATGTGCGCATGATAACCTTGTCCCTTTGTTGTCAATGGTCCGGCTATTCTAGCGCCAGACCCGCCGAAAAGGTTGATCCTGCTCATGAGCCAAGCCCCCCTCGTCCTGGTGGACGGTTCTTCATATCTGTACCGCGCCTTCCACGCGCTGCCGCCGCTGACTACGTCCAAAGGCCTGCCGACCGGTGCGGTCAAGGGCGTGTTGAACATGCTCAAAAGCCTGCGCAAGCAGTACCCGGACAGTCCGTTCGCGGTAGTGTTCGACGCCAAGGGCGGGACATTTCGCGATGACATGTACGCCGAATACAAGGCCAACCGCCCGAGCATGCCCGATGACATGCGCGTGCAGATCGAGCCGCTGCACCAGAGCGTGATCGCCCTGGGCTTCCCGCTGCTGTGTGTCGAAGGTGTCGAGGCCGACGACGTGATCGGCACCCTGGCCCGCAGCAGTGCGGCTGCCGACCGCCCGGTGGTGATCTCCACGGGTGACAAGGACATGGCGCAGTTGGTCGATGGGCACATTACCTTGGTCAACACCATGACCGGTAGTGCCATGGATGTGGACGGCGTAAAGGAGAAATTTGGTGTCGCTCCCGAGCAGATCATCGATTATCTGGCGCTGATGGGCGATTCCTCCGACAACATCCCGGGTGTTCCCGGTATCGGTCCTAAGACCGCTTCGGGACTGCTGGTCGGTGTGAACGGCGGATTGAAAGAGCTTTACGAGCAGCTCGATATTGTCCCGAGCTTGCCGATCCGTGGGGCCAAGACCCTGCCGGCCAAGCTGGAAGAGCACAAAGAGATGGCGTTCCTGTCCTACCAGTTGGCGACCATCAAGGTCGATGTGCCCCTGGATGTTGGCCTGGAAGACTTGCACCTGATCGAGCCGGATCGCGAGAAGCTGCTTGAGCTGTACACCCTGCTGGAGTTCAAGAGCTGGATCGATGAGATTCAGCGTGATGCCAAGCGGGTCGAGCTCAAGGCTGCCGCTGACGTTGCACCGGCTCAGGTTGCAGTTGCGGCCCAAGCGCCTGTGGCCCCGGTCGAAGCGCAGTACGAGACCATCCTCGACCAGGCTCGCTTTGACGTCTGGCTGAAAAAACTCAATGACGCGAAGTTGTTTGCCTTTGATACCGAAACCACCGGTGTCGACGCCCAGCAGGCGCAACTGGTGGGGGTTTCATTTGCGGTGCAGGCCAATGAAGCGGCCTACATCCCGCTCACCCATTCCTACATCGGCGTGCCCGAGCAACTGGACCGCGATACGGTGTTGTTGGCTCTCAAGCCGCTGCTGGAAGACCCGAACAAGCTCAAGGTCGGTCAGCACGCCAAGTTCGACATGAATATCCTGGCCAATTGCGCCATTGGCGGCGACCCGGCGCACGGCATCACCGTGCGCGGCATCGCCTTCGACACCATGCTCGAATCCTACGTGCTGAACTCCACCGCGACCCGGCACGACATGGACAGCCTGGCGAAGAAGTACTTGGAGCATGACACCGTCAGCTTCCAGGACATCGCCGGCAAAGGCGCCAAACAGCTGACCTTCGACCAGATTGCCCTGGAGCAGGCCGGCCCCTACGCTGCTGAAGATGCCGATGTGACCCTGCGCCTGCACCTGGCCCTGTACGAACAACTCTGCGCCCTGCCGAGCCTGGCCAGTGTGCTGACGGATATCGAGATGCCATTGGTGCCGGTACTGGCGCGGATCGAGCGCCAGGGTGCCCTGGTAGATGCCGCGCTGCTCGGCGTGCAGAGCATCGAGTTGGGCAACAAGATGGTGGAACTGGAGCGTCAGGCGTATGAAATCGCCGGCGAGGAGTTCAACCTGGGTTCGCCCAAGCAATTGGGGGCAATCCTCTACGAAAAACTCGGGCTGCCGGTGTTGAAGAAGACTGGCAAGGGCCAGGCCTCTACCGCCGAGGAAGTGCTGGCCAAGCTGGCCGAAGATGACTATCCATTGCCTAAGGTGCTGATGCAGTACCGCAGCATGAGCAAACTCAAAAGCACCTACACCGACCGTTTGCCCGAGCAGATCAACCCGCGCACGGGGCGGATCCACACCTCTTATCATCAGGCCGTGGCCGCTACCGGGCGTTTGTCGTCCAGTGATCCGAACCTGCAGAACATCCCGGTGCGCACCGCCGAAGGCCGGCGGATCCGCCAGGCGTTCGTTGCGCCCAAGGGCTACAAGCTGCTGGCGGCGGACTACTCGCAGATCGAGCTGCGGATCATGGCGCACCTGTCCAAGGACGAGGGCTTGCTCAACGCCTTCCGCGACAACCTGGATGTACACACGGCCACGGCGGCCGAGGTGTTCAAGGTCGAGCTGGGTGAGGTCACGTCCGACCAGCGCCGTAGCGCCAAGGCGATCAACTTCGGCCTGATCTACGGCATGGGCGCGCAGAAGCTGGGCAAGGATATTGGCGTCGATACCAAGACGGCCAAGGCCTACATCGATGTGTACTTTGCCCGCTACCCAGGGGTGCGCGAGTACATGGAGCGCACCCGTGCCCAGGCATCCGACCAGGGCTATGTGGAAACCCTGTTCGGGCGCCGCCTGTATCTGCCGGATATCCACTCCAACAAGCCCCAGGAGCGCGCGGGCGCAGAGCGTACCGCGATCAACGCGCCGATGCAGGGCACTGCCGCCGATATCATCAAGAAAGCCATGGTCAAGGTCGACAACTGGCTGACGGAGTCGGGGTTGGACGCCAAGGTCATCCTGCAGGTACACGATGAATTGGTACTGGAGGTCCGCGAAGACCTGGTGGCTGAGGTCAGCGAGAAGATTCGCGAGCACATGAGCGGTGCGGCGAGCCTGGATGTGCCGCTGCTGGTGGAAGTCGGGGTGGGCGATAACTGGGACCAGGCGCACTGATCATCTGGCAGTGCTGCGGCATGACGTCGCAGCACTGCCTATAGATCGGAAAGCTCCGAGGGTTATTTCCAATAGTTTTTCCGGGCGCCGGAACTTAACCCATGAAAAGTCACTCAGAGTTACTGAATGGGTGGTGAAGCCCTTCAATGCTCCTATGTTGTGTTAAGTGTTGGCAGATATCTGGACCCCGCCCTAGCGGTCCGGAACTTGGACCCCGAACTTCCCCTCCCCATACGAAGTCCGGGGTTTTTTTTGCCTGCAGAAAAGTTACTCGGCGATTTCCGCGCCCTTGTCCGCCAGCTCCATCCAGCCTGCCAGCACGGTATAGGCGTCTTCCAGGCCCATGCGCTTGGGCGCCGAGAACAGCTGGATAGTGATCGCATCACCCCAACCCTTACGGATTTCGGCCTGCACTTTGAGCAAGGTGTTCTTGGCTGCGCCGTAGGTCAATTTGTCGGCCTTGGTCAGCAAAATATGCATTGGCATGCCACTGGCGACCGCCCAATCGAGCATCAACAGGTCGAAATCGGTCATTGGATGACGGATATCCATCATCAGGATCAGCCCTTTCAGACTTTCGCGGCCACCCAGATAGGCTTCCAGGTGACGCTGCCAGTGCAGCTTCAATGGGATAGGTACTTTTGCGTAACCGTAGCCCGGCAGGTCGACCAGACGCCGATCATCGTCTAGCTTGAAGAAGTTGAGCAGCTGTGTGCGGCCCGGGGTTTTCGAGGTGCGAGCCAGGCTGGCATGGGTCAGGGTGTTGAGCGCGCTGGACTTACCGGCGTTGGAGCGCCCGGCGAAGGCCACTTCAAAGCCTTCGTCGTCGGGGCATTGGTCGACTTTGGCGGCGCTGAGCATGAACGTGGACTGTTGGCACAGACCGAGGATGGGGTTCTTGAGTTGCATGGGATTTCCGATGTGGGCGGTGCCGGGAATGGGTGCGGCAAGTAGTGTCGTTCCCGTTTCAGTGGCGCCAGTATATAATGCCGCAGATTTTGTGTGTGCTTTGTCCCAGCGAAGGATGAAGTTCACGGGAGCGATAGACCTTTATTGCGCATTAGAACGCAAAACGCTTCCAAACCCTGAAAAGGTCGACGTATGACCCAGTGGCTGCTAGCTGTCGGTGTCCTGATACCACTTTACAGTGCGCAGGCTACACAGGATCCGGAAGCTGTGTACAACCGCGTTTGTGCGGCTTGTCATGCCGGGCAGTTGCCAATGGCCCCCAAGCGGGGTGACCAGGCAGCCTGGGCGCCGAGACTGGCGCAAGGCATGGATACGCTGGTGCAGCATGTGACCCAGGGTTTCAAGGCGATGCCGCCGCGTGGTTTGTGCATGGAATGCCGTGCCGAGGATTACCAGGCCATCATTGTTTTGATGAGCGAGTAGACCCGGTCCATAACTCTATAACCTTTAGCCGTAATTGGATTAGCTGATGAACAAATTGATCGTGAGTCTGCTGTTGACCTTGGGCATCACTGGTGTTGCCCATGCTGCAGGTGACGCTACTGCTGGCCAGACAAAGGCCGCTGTATGTGGTGCCTGCCATGGAGCGGATGGCAACAGTCCGTTACCCAACTTTCCAAAACTGGCGGGCCAGGGTGAGAAATACCTGACCAAGCAGATGCACGACATCAAGGACGGCAAGCGAACGGTATTGGAAATGACCGGCATGCTGACCAATCTCAACGATCAGGACCTGTCGGATATCGCGGCGTATTTCGCCAGCCAGGCAGGCAGTGTGGGGGCGGCGGATCCAAAACTGGTCGAGCGTGGTGAAAAGCTGTTCCGTGGCGGCGACCTCGACAAAGGCCTGCCGGCCTGTACCGGCTGCCACTCCCCGGATGGCTCGGGTAACGCCGCAGCAGGCTTCCCGCACCTGGGTGGCCAGCACGCCCAGTACATTGCCAAGCAACTGACTGATTTCCGCAAGGAAGAAGCCGGCCGTGCCAACGATGGCGATGCAATGACCATGCGTACGATTGCGCGCAAACTGAGTGACGAAGACATTGCAGCGGTAGCCAGCTACATCCAGGGCCTGCACAAGTAAGGTGCGCAAGACCGGGGGTACATCAGCGGTAACGTTAACGCTCGATTAATCCGTCGATGCAAGCATAAAAAGGGTGGCTGAGGCCGCCCTTTTTTGTGGCCGCTACCGTTACACTAACGAACTCATGCCCGTGTAGACCTGTCATAAAAAAGGTCGCGCGAGGCGACTTTATTTGTCCAGGAGTAAAGCATGCGTAAATTGATCCTCAGCGCCGCTCTCGTCACTGCCAGCCTGTTCGGCATGACCGCCCAAGCCGCCGATGTGCCGCTTGAAGCGGGCAAGACTTATGTTGAATTGGCCAATCCGGTGCCGGTTTCCGTGCCGGGCAAGATCGAAGTCGTAGAGCTGTTCTGGTATGGCTGCCCGCATTGCTACTCTTTTGAGCCGACCATCAACCCTTGGGCCGAGAAGCTGCCTTCGGACGTGAACTTCAAGCGCCTCCCGGCCATGTTCGGCGGCCCTTGGGATGCCCACGGCCAGATGTTCCTGACCCTGGAAGCCATGGGTGTGGAGCATAAGGTCCACAACGCGGTGTTCGAGGCAATCCAGAAACAAGGCAAGCGCCTGACCAAGCCTGAGGAAATGGCTGACTTCCTCGCCACCCAGGGCGTGGACAAGGACAAGTTCCTGACCACCTTTAATTCCTTTGCCATCAAGGGCCAGATCAAACAGGCCAAGGATCTTGCGCAGAAGTACGGCGTGCAAGGCGTTCCAACCCTGATCGTCAACGGCAAGTACCGCTTTGACCTGGGCTCCACAGGTGGTCCTGAAGCGACCCTGAACGTTGCCGACCAGTTGATCGCCAAAGAGCGCGCAGCCAAGTAAGGGGCTCGCCATGCGTCGCTGGGGTACTGAACGAGTGGTTGGCCTGCATGATCCGCAGGTCAACGAACACCACCTGACGTCCACCGGCCTGCCGGCGGATAGCCGGCTGCGCTTACTGAGCTTCAATATCCAGGTAGGCATCAGTACCGAAAAGTACCGCCACTACCTGACCCGGGGCTGGCAGCATCTGCTGCCCCACAACGGTCGGGCCGGCAATCTGCAGAAGATTGGCGACCTGCTGGGCGATTTCGACCTGGTGGCCCTGCAGGAGGCCGACGGTGGCAGCCTGCGTTCAGGCTACGTCAATCAGGTCGAACACCTGGCCCAGCTCGGTGCTTTCCCCTACTGGTACCAACAACTCAATCGCAACCTCGGCCGACTGGGCCAGCACAGCAATGGCGTGCTCAGCCGGTTGAAGCCCTCGGTGATCGAAGACCATCCACTGCCGGGCCCGAAAGGGCGTGGGGCGATTCTGGTGCGCTTCGGCGAAGGGCCCGAGGCGCTGGTGGTGGTCATGATGCACCTGGCGCTGGGGGCACGTACCCGGACCCTGCAGTTGGCCTACATCCGTGAGCTGATTGGCGATTACAAACACCAGGTGCTAATGGGGGACATGAACACCCACGCCAGCGACCTGTTGCAGAATTCTCCGCTGCGCGACCTCGGGCTGCTGGCGCCGCAGGTCGAAGCCACGTTCCCCAGTTGGCGTCCGCAACGCTGTCTAGATCACATTCTGTTAAGCCCGACCCTGACGCTGGAACGCGTGCAGGTGCTGGCGCAGCCCATTTCCGATCACCTGCCGGTCGCGGTAGAGATTCGTCTGCCGGGTTCGCTCACGGCTGATGCATTACCCGCGTTGAGCCCCGGCCCTCGCGGACCCCTTGCATGAGCGACGACGCCCAGCGCTGGAAAGAAAAATACCTGTTAAGCATCGAGCAACAAGAAAAGCTCGAACGTCGTTGGGCTGCGCGCCTCGACTTGCTGCGTCGTGGGCTGGTGCGCAGCACGCTGGCGGCCGAAGGCACGGATCGGGCCGTGGACCAGTGTATGAAAGAGATGCGCGATGTGGTGCGCACCGATGACATGGACGCCGCGCTCGCTGCCTTGTTGCCACGCCTGGAAAAGGCCGTGCTGGACTCCGAGCAACGCCGTGAAACGCGGGTGGATCAGATCAGTACGGCGCTGACCGCCTTGGTCTCGCAATTACAGGCCTTGCCCTTGCCCCGGGAAGTCAGTCGCCCGCTGAAGAGCTTTGCCAAGCAGTTGGATAGCCGAGTCGGCCAGGCGCGGGAAATTCCCCTGCTGCTCAGTGAGTTGAGCGGTCTGCAAGGGCAGGCCCTGAGTAATCTTGAGTCGGATGACGAACCTGCTCGTCCAGGTTTGTTGCAGCGCCTGTTTGGTGGCAAGGAGGCGGGTACAGAGGTTGCGCCGGTTGAGCCCGCTGTTTCTCCGCCTTCCCGGCAACCCCCTGCGGTAGCAGCAAGCCCGGCCACCCCGGTGGTTGAGGATGCGCCCGAGCTGGCCCAGGCCCTGCGTGCCTTCGCGCCACAAGCCCAGGCCCCGCAGCAGCCGGTACTTGAAGTTGCGCCTGCGCCTGCACCTCAGCCTGTGGCGCCTCGGGTTGATGTGGATGAGTGTGTGGCATCAGTGCCTGAGGTTGGCGCTCCTCGCTTATCACCCGTCGAGACGCTCGCGGTCGCCATCGAAACCCCGGAACCGCCCCGACCTGTCGAAGTGAGCCTTGCCCCGCTGCCTGAACGGGCTGTCGCTGCGGTGGTAGTTGCGCCCGAGGTCCTGCCCCTGGTGCCGCAACCGACCGAGATCGGCAGTCTGTCATTGCCGCCTGTGCTGGACGACGAATCGGCTGAAGTTGATCCTGAGGCGCTGTACGCCTTGCCCGATTCGCCCGAGCCGTCCTACAGCTCTGTCGCCAAACATATCGAAGACACCCTGCTCGGCCTGCTGGGCGACCTCGCTCTGCCCGAGCGGCACAGGCCCCAGGCGCAAGCCATGCGCGAACGCCTGGCCCAGGGGCTGAATTGGTACGAACTGCTACCGATCCTCGATGACCTGGCGGTATTGATGCTGGCCATCACCGATAGCGGCCAGCATGAGTTCGAGGCCTACCTCAAGCATCTCAACGAGCGGCTGGAAGCCTTCCAGAGCAACCTGCAGGCGGCCAGCGACGGGCACGCCGACAGCCGCAGCGCCGCGCGCGAGATGGACACGCAAATCCGTGAACAGATGGATGGCTTGCAAAGCAGTGTCCAGGAAGCGGCCGACCTCGATGACCTCAAGCAAGTGCTGGAAAGTCATCTTGAGGGGCTGTTGGGTGCCATGGATGAGCATCAAAGGCAGCGTGACCAGCGTGAACATGAAGTCGCCGCGCGGTTGCAGGGTTTGGCCGAGCGGGTGGCGAGCATGGAGCAGGAGGCCCAGGGCTATCGGGACCACCTTGAGGTGCAGCGCCAGAAAGCCTTGATCGACCCGCTCACTGGATTGCCCAACCGTGCGGCCTGGAGCGAGCGCCTGGAGTACGAGGTCAATACCTGGCATCAACAGGGCAACAGCCTGTCACTCGCGATGCTCGACCTCGACCACTTCAAGCGCATCAATGACAGCTACGGCCATCTGGCGGGCGACAAGGTGCTGAAAATCATCGCCACTGTATTGAGCAAGCACCTGCGCCCGACGGACTTTATCGCACGGTTTGGCGGTGAGGAGTTTGTGCTGCTGATGCCGGATTCGGCGTTGGGCGGTGCGCTGGAACTCGGCGAACGCCTGCGGGCGGCCATCGAGGCGTGCCCGTTTCACTTCAAGGGCGAGCGGGTGACCATTACGATGTCCATCGGCATGGCGCAGTTCCAGCCCGGCGAGCGCAGCGACCTGGCACTCAAGCGCGCTGACGAGGCGTTGTATCGGGCCAAGGCGGCGGGACGCAACCAGGTGCAGGCGGCCTGAAAATTTGTTCCATTTTGTATTGCCGGCCGCTGGCCGGCAAACCGTACGTTACACTGTTGCATTATCGTCTTTAGCGTAATGCCCGTTGCCATGAAATTTCTAGTTACTGCTCTGCTGTTCCTCACCCTCGCCGGTTGTGCGAGTGGCCCGCGGCTGGATACCAGCCACCCATCGGTGAACTTCGATCATCGTATCCAGTTCGTCGTCCTGCACTACACCGCTACCAACCTTCAAAGCTCGTTGGCGCTATTGACCAAAGGCCAGGTCAGCAGCCATTACCTGATTGGCGATGATGCCCGCGCAACCATCTATAAGCTGGTGGATGAAGACAAGCGCTCCTGGCACGCCGGAGAGAGCGAGTGGATGGGGCGTACCTGGCTCAACTCCAGCTCCATTGGCATCGAGATCGTCAATCCGGGTTATCGCGACACGCCAACAGGTCGGGTCTGGTATCCGTACTCCGAGGCGCAGGTCCAGTCCCTGGTGACCTTGCTCAAGGACATCAGCCAGCGCAACCGGATCAACCCGCGATTCATTATTGGTCATAGCGATATCGCGCCTGGCCGCAAACTCGATCCGGGTCCGTTGTTCCCCTGGAAGCGCCTGGCTGATGAAGGTCTGGGGATCTGGCCCGAGGCCCAGGCGGTTGCGCGGTATCAGGCCGAGTACGCCGGGCAGTTGCCGAGCATTACCTGGTTCCAGGAAGAGTTGGCACGCTTGGGGTATGCCACGCCGCAAACCGGTGAATTGGATGTGGCGACACGGCGTGTACTGGCCGCCTTCCAGATGCGCTTCCGGCCGGCGTTGTTCGACGGTACGCCGGATGCGCAAAGTGCAGCGATCCTGCGGGCACTGAACCACCGCTAAGGTCTTTAAGCGCTGCGCGCAATTGATGTGGGAGTCGTCGAGCTCCCTCCTTTGATCGTTGCAGCCTTTGAGTAGCGCGCTGACTGATAGTTACAGCGGCAACGCCATATAGAACTGCGTGCCCTGCCCCGGCCGGGAATAGACCCCCATCCTGCCGCCGTGCAGCTGCACGATCTCCTTGCACAGCGCCAGCCCCAGGCCGGCGCCGCCTTTCTTGCGGCCTACCTGAACAAAAGGTTCGAAAATCCTGCCCTGCTGGCCATAGGCGATGCCTTCGCCGTTGTCCTCCACGCTGATGATCAGCCGTTCGCCATGGCGCCGCGCTTGCAGGCGAATCTGCCCGCCTTCGCTGGTATGGCGCAGGGCATTGCCCAGCAGATTGTCGAGGACTCGCTCCAATTGCGCCCGGTCGGCGTGTAGCCTGGGTAGTTGCGCCTGTGCCTCTATCACCAGGTCGATGTTTTGCGCATTCGCCAGTTCGGCAAAACGCGCGCGGGCATGTTCGAGCAGATCGTTGGTGTCGCAGGGCGCCAGGGTGAGTTTTTGCAGGCCGTTCTGATAGCGGGAAAAGTTAAGCAAGTCGTTGATCAGTTGCATCAAGCGCTGCATTTCTTCATTGACCGTATTCAGCAGGTCGGCTTCGCGCGACTCGGCGGGGAACTTCGCCCGTTCCTGGAACAGCCCGAATGCCATGTGCATACCGGTGACCGGCGTGCGCAGTTCATGGGAGGCGCGCAGCACGAATTCGCTACGCACACGCTCGAAGGCCCGCTGCTCGGTCACGTCATGCAACACCATCACCGCGCCGAGGATGTGCCCCTGGTGGTGGCTGACCGGCGTCATGCTGTAGGTCAGCAGGCGTGATTCGCCTTCGACTTCCACTTCCAGGTCGTCAGGCGCGCGCTCCAGGTTGCCGCCGCGCAGCACCAGATGCAGTTGCTCATCCAGTTCCGGGCGCTGTAACGCTTCGCCCAAGCCCTCTCCCAGGCGGGTCTCGTCCCAACCCAACTGGCGCTGGGCGACCGGGTTGAGGTGTTCAAGACGGCCTTGGCGGTCGATCATCAGCAAACCGTCGTCGATGCTGTCGAGCACGGCCTGCAAGCGTTGCTGGCCGGCGAGCAGTTCATCGACGTTCGTGGCCTGATGCTGACGCAGGGCTTCGGCCATGATGCCAAAGCGCCGGGTCAACAGGTTCATTTCTGCAGCTGAAGAAATAGGCAGCGTGACATCGAAATTGCCTTGGCCGATTTTATCGGCAGCCTTGGCCAGCGCCTCGATCGGCCCGCCAAAGCGCCGGGCGATGCCATGGGCGGTGATGAACCCGATGATCAGCACTGCCAGCCCCACCAGCCCGAGCAGGCCGGCGATCCACAAGGCTCGCTCACGCGATTGCCGCACGGTTTCGCTGATGTTTTCCAGCGCGGTTTTGTGTTCGCTGATCAGCCCATTGCGCAAGGCGTTGAAGCTGGCGGTAAGTTTTGCGTTATTGCGCAGGGACGGCGGCGTACTTTCATTTTCGTCGAAGGCTTCGATAAACCTCAGGTAATCGGCCTTGGCCTGAGTGAGACCGCCGATCCGGTCCACACTTCTCTCATGGGCGATGCCTTGGTCCAGCAGCTTGAAATACTCCTGCTTGGATGTATTCAGCGCGACCGGGTCCGGGGTGTCGTTGAGCATCAGGATCAACTGGTCGCCCAGGGTCTGGCGCAGCTTGAGTCCAAGGTCCAGGGTAATGAAGTTGCTGCGGATCAGGGACTCCTGGGTCTTGGCCATTTGCATGACACTCACCAGCCCCAGCAGCAACCCAAGCAGGGCCACGGTGATCAGCGCAGAGATACTCAGGAACAGCCGCGTGCGCAGTTTCATCGCCAACTTCATAAGGTGCAGCTCACAGGTTGTATTGCTTGCGTTTGCGATACAGCGTCGATGCATCAATGCCCAGGGTCTTGGCCGCCTGGTCCAGGGTATCGCTGGTGGCCAGGACGGCGCCGATGTGGGCCTTTTCCAATTCATCCAGGCTCAACGCCGCACCAATACGCGGGGAATTGTTGGTCGGTTGCTCGGCCATCCCCAGATGGCTGATTTCGACTTTCTCCTGGGCGCAGATGATGCTCGCGCGCTCTACGACGTTGCGCAGTTCGCGGATATTGCCCGGCCAACGGTAGTTGAGCAGGGCTTCACGGGCCTCATCGCTGAAGCCGCGAGCCGGCCGCGCATACTCTTTGACGAAGCGCGCCAGGAAGCGGTCGGCAAGGGCGAGGATATCTTCGCTGCGCTCGCGCAGGGGCGGCAGATGCAAGGTGATGACGTTCAGCCGATACAGTAAGTCTTCGCGAAAACGCCCGTCGCGCACCATGTCTTCCAGGTTCAGGTTGGTCGCTGCCAGGATGCGCACATCGGCGCGCCGAGTGACTGGGTCGCCGACCCGTTCATATTCCTTGTCCTGGATGAAACGCAGCAACTTGGGTTGCAACGTCAGGGGAAAGTCGCCGATCTCGTCGAGAAACAGCGTACCGCCGTCCGCCTGATTGACCCGCCCCAAGGTGCTTTCGCTGGCGCCGGTAAAGGCCCCGCGACTGTGGCCGAACAGCTCGCTTTCCATCAGTTCGGCGGTCAGGGATGGGCAGTTGATCGTGACGCAGGATTTTTTCGCCCTTTTACTCCAGCCATGAATGGCCCTGGCCAGCTCACCTTTACCCGTACCGGATTCACCGAGGATCAGGATATTGGCATCGGTGCCGGCCACTTGGCGGGCGGTTTCGAGCACCACCATCATCGACGGGCTATGGGAGTCGAGGCCATCCTTGGGCTGGCGTACTTCGCCTTCCAGCGCTTCGAGGCGTGCCGACAGCTGGCGCACTTCCAGTTGCTTGGCGGTGGCCAGGCGCAATTGGTCCGGGCTGCACGGCTTGACCAGGTAATCGGCCGCGCCCGCCTGGATCGCATCCACGGCAGTATCGACGGCTGAGTGGGCGGTGACGATCACCACGCGCATCCAGGGCGCCTGGATCCGCATTTGCGCCAGCACATCCAGGCCGTTGTCTTCGCCCAGGCGCAGGTCCAGGAAGCACAGGTCGAACACCTGGCGCTGCAACAAGGCATCGGCCTGGGCCGCGCTGTTGGCGGTGGCGACGGTATAGCCTTCATCTTCCAGGCAGTAGCGGAAGGTGCGGAGGATCGCGGACTCGTCGTCCACTAAAAGAATGCGGCCTTGAAGTTCCTTGGCTGATTCCATCTGTCCCGCGCTCCTTAAATTAAGAATGATTGATCTTGGTTAGTCCCGGAATAATCGGGCAAGTTGCATGGTTTATTCTGATTGATTCAAGGCCCTATCGCGCAGCTATCTAAGACCCTTCCTACTTATATGCCTGGGCAGTGGGTTTTGACCCTTCTTGATGCTTCGGCAGCCCCACAGCCCGTTCTGATCCCTTGATCCGACCAACGACCATCGTGCATTTCGCACGGTGAGGATAGGCGCATCGTGCAGGATGCTGCTGATAAGAAAACCAATGATCTTATAAGCTACTGATTTTATTGGTTTTTATTCGGCGAAAAAACTGGCACGCACTCTGCAATATCTCTCTTACAAGCGTGATTAACGAACAAAACAAATGCGGGAGAGATTCAGGATGACTCGCCAAAGCCTCAAGCCATTGCGTGTATCGCCGCTGCGCCTTCAACAGGGTCTGTTCGCCAGCCTTGCGTTGATGGTGACCTTGATCGGTGGCCAGCAGTTACAGCATTGGCAGCAGAGCCAGGCGTCCACCCCGCAGTTCGAACGCGTACCCATGACGCAGCCCCATTTCCGTTCCGTTGGCAGCCACAGCGCCGACGTGACAACCCCACGCATGATGGCCGTTGAACAGGACATCGCCCTGTACGACGAACCTGTCCAGGAACGCTGGGTGTTCTAGGCACGAACCTGCCGCCCCGTTGGGTCGCGACAGGATGGCTACACAGCAGTCACTTCTATAGACGCAAAAGGAGAATCACCATGTTGAGTTGGGCAATCACATTCCTGATCATTGCCATTGTGGCTGCAGTCCTGGGCTTCGGTGGTATCGCGGGCACCGCCACGGGTATCGCCAAGATTCTCTTTGTCGTTTTCCTGGTGATGTTCATCGCTTCCTTCTTCTTTGGCCGTCGCGGTCGAGGCTGAACATGGCCAACTTGTCTTTTAAAACCCTGGCTGCCGCCCTGCTGTTGGGCGGCAGTGGCTTGGCCATGGCCGCTAATGACGGCCAGGCGCGGGCCAATGACCTGCTCAATACCGACCCGCAATATCGCGAAACCTGGCAGGGCGTGGTCAAGCAGGAAGAGCGTTTGCCTGAATGGGTGATCAATCTTTCGGGCACCGCCGAGCAAATGAATGCGGTGACGGAAGACGGTGATGGTTATTTGGTCGGGCCGCTGTGTGAAACGGCCGATACCTGCCTGAATAAACGTCTGATCGTGGCTTTCAGCATGGATAAGGACGATGCCTACGCGATGTTGGTCGAAGTGCCTGCGGGGCTTCCGGCAGACAAGTCACCGACACGGCATGCGGACTACCGTTTTCTTGGCAAGCCGAATGAAGGCATGCAGAAGTTGCTGATGGAGCAACTGAAGAAAGATCCGAATTGGTACTAGGTCCGTCTGCGGGCCTCACCAACATGGAAACCGGCCAACTGCCTGTTTCCGTTTGCACCGCCACCTGACGGCGATGCATGACCAGGGGGCCGGGTTGCTCTGATCAAGGTGGATCGGCGTGACCTACGGGTACAGGGAGTGCCTGCGCAAGGGCCGGGTCAGGAGAAAAGCTGCGACGCAGGTCCGCAGGCCGTTATGGCCTGATGGACTTGCGGCGGGCTTGAGAGTGATCGCTAGGCGCTTATGCCGCCCATAGCTGTAAAATTCCCTTCTGCTACATCACAACCATTTCATAGTGTTACTGCGCGACCATCTATCGAGAAAGTTTGGACTCGGCCAGACTGGTTTTTCGATGGTATGCGTAGGAATTTTCAAGAGTTTTTCCCTCCCGGCAAAAAAACCGAAAATCCCTGAGCGAGCCTGAAATGGCCGGTTCACGGCATGTATGCCTGACAGAATGTCGCATTCGAACTGACCAAACAGACAGTTTTATTTGCAAAAACCCATGCCGATTCGGCATAGGGTAGGCGTTTACGGCATTAGACTATGCCCCCCCGCATCGGAATAGTTGCGCCTTTTTTCGCTTGCCAGTAAGCCATATCGGCCATCTGCGGTGACCTTCTACGGAGGCTGATGCTCACACTTTTTCGCTCCCGGGCGTTCCAGCTGGCGCATCTGCCTGAGTCCACTTGAAACAAGGGTAATGACATGAAGAAGGCAAAACTAAGCCTCGCCTGGCAGATCCTCATCGGTCTGGTGCTAGGGATTGCAATCGGTGCTGTACTCAACCACTTCAGTGCCGAAAAAGCCTGGTGGATCAGCAACGTGTTGCAGCCGGCGGGCGATATCTTTATCCGCCTGATCAAGATGATCGTGATCCCGATCGTGATTTCGTCGCTGATTGTCGGAATCGCCGGTGTAGGGGATGCGAAAAAGCTCGGTCGGATCGGTGTGAAGACCATCGTTTACTTCGAAGTGGTCACTACCATTGCGATTGTGGTCGGTCTGCTGCTGGCCAACCTGTTCCACCCCGGTGCCGGGATCGACATGAGTACCCTGGGTACCGTGGATATCTCCAAGTACCAGGCGACCGCCGCCGAGGTGCAGCATGAACATGCGTTCATCGAGACCATCCTCAACCTGATTCCGTCTAACATCTTTGCCGCCGTAGCCCGTGGCGAGATGCTGCCGATCATCTTCTTCTCCGTGCTATTCGGCCTGGGCTTGTCGAGCCTCAAGCCAGACCTGCGCGAGCCCCTGGTGACCATGTTCCAGGGCGTGTCCGAGAGCATGTTCAAAGTCACCCACATGATCATGAAGTACGCCCCTATCGGTGTATTCGCCCTGATCGCGGTGACCGTGGCCAACTTCGGCTTCGCCTCGCTGCTGCCATTGGCCAAGCTGGTGATCCTGGTTTACGTCGCCATCCTGTTCTTTGCCTTTGTGATTCTTGGCCTGATCGCTCGCCTGTTTGGCTTCTCGGTGATCAAGCTGATGCGCATCTTCAAAGATGAGCTGGTACTGGCCTACTCCACCGCCAGCTCCGAGACCGTGCTGCCGCGCGTGATCGAGAAGATGGAAGCCTACGGTGCGCCGAAAGCCATTTGCAGCTTTGTGGTACCCACCGGTTACTCGTTTAACCTCGACGGTTCGACCCTGTACCAGAGCATCGCGGCAATCTTCATTGCCCAGCTGTATGGCATCGACCTGTCGGTTGGCCAGCAACTGATGCTGGTACTGACCCTGATGGTCACCTCCAAAGGCATCGCCGGTGTGCCGGGCGTGTCCTTCGTGGTACTGCTGGCAACCCTGGGCAGTGTGGGCATTCCATTGGAAGGCCTGGCGTTCATCGCCGGTGTCGACCGCATCATGGACATGGCGCGTACCGCCCTGAACGTGATCGGCAACGCCCTGGCCGTGTTGGTCATCGCGCGTTGGGAAGGCATGTACGACGATGCCAAGGGCGAGCGCTACTGGAACTCCCTGCCACACTGGCGGACCAAGACCGCGCTGCCGGCTGGCGAGACCAGCCACGGCTGATCCCTGCTTGATTCGCACAAACCCCGGTAAATCCGGGGTTTGTCGTTTCTGCCAGCCCCGCTATCATTCGCCACATATTTAAAGGGGTGTGACTGATGCTTAATGGCCTGTGGCTTGGCTTCTTTGTCGTGGCAATGGTATCGGCGCTGGCGCAATGGCTGGTGGGCGGCAACGCCGGGATCTTTGCGGCGATGGTGGAGAGTATCTTCGCCATGGCCAAGCTGTCGGTCGAAGTGATGGTGCTGCTGTTCGGTACCCTGACCCTCTGGCTGGGCTTTCTGCGCATCGCCGAGAAGGCCGGGATCGTCGAGTGGCTGGCCAAGGCTCTGGGCCCGCTGTTCCTGCGGCTGATGCCGGAAGTGCCGGCCGGTCACCCGGCCATCGGCCTGATCACCCTCAACTTTGCCGCCAACGGCCTGGGCCTGGATAACGCGGCGACGCCGATCGGCCTCAAGGCCATGAAGGCGCTGCAAGAGCTCAACCCGATCCCCAACACCGCGACCAACGCGCAGATCCTGTTCCTGGTGCTCAACGCGTCCTCCCTGACCCTGCTGCCGGTGACGATCTTCATGTACCGCGCCCAGCAAGGCGCGCCCGACCCGACCCTGGTGTTCCTGCCGATCCTGCTGGCCACCAGCGCCTCGACCCTGGTGGGCCTGCTGTCGGTAGCACTGATGCAACGCCTGCGCCTGTGGGACCCGGTGGTGCTGGCGTACCTGATCCCCGGTGCGCTGGTGCTGGGTGGCTTTATGGCCTTGCTGGCCACGATGTCGGCGACGGCCCTGGCAGGCTTGTCCTCGATCCTCGGCAACCTCACGCTGTTTGGCCTGATCATGCTGTTCTTGCTGATCGGCGCGCTGCGCAAGGTCAAGGTCTACGAAGCGTTTGTCGAAGGTGCCAAAGAGGGCTTCGACGTTGCCAAGAACCTGCTGCCGTACCTGGTGGCGATGCTGTGTGCAGTCGGCGTGCTGCGCGCTTCCGGGGCGCTGGAGTTTGGCCTGGAAGGCATTCGCCATCTGGTGGCCTGGACCGGCCTGGACACGCGTTTTGTCGACGCCTTGCCTACGGCGATGGTCAAGCCCTTCTCCGGCAGCGCGGCGCGGGCGATGCTGATCGAGACCATGCAGACCCAAGGGGTGGACAGCTTCGCGGCGCTGGTGGCGGCGACGATCCAGGGCAGTACCGAGACCACCTTCTATGTGCTGGCGGTGTACTTTGGCTCGGTGGGTATCCAGCGGGCGCGGCATGCGGTGGGGTGTGCGTTGCTGGCGGAGTTGGCCGGTGTGGTGGCGGCGATTACCGTTTGCTACTGGTTCTTTGGCTAAGGCTTAGATCGCTATCGCAGGCAAGCCAGCTCCCACATCTGACGGTGTTCACAGATCAGAATGTGGGCGCTGGCTTGCCTGCGATGAGGCCCTCAGCGTTTCGGCGCTGCATTGCCCTGCGCCACCACCCAATCCACCACCTGCTTGTTCAACTGATCCCCCGCCAACCCAAACCCGGCCACCACCGCTGGCACCTGGGTATCACTCACTGGCTGGCGCACTTCAAAGCGCTTGGCCGCCACGATCCGCTGGTCACTGCCGCGCACCAGTCGTGCGTCCAGGCGTATCACCACCTCCACTGCCCCGCCCCGGTACTCGCTCTGGAAGGCCTGTAACTGCCCGCCCAGTTCGAAGTCCGCCTGCAGGTTGGTGTCATCGGTGCTCAGGAACGCCACCCGGCCATCGCGCTGGAAACCGTCCAACAGACGGTTGCGCAACAACACCGGCGCCGGATCGCTCCAGCGCGACTGGGCATAGCTGCTGATCAAGTTGCCCTCGGGGACCACGGCAATGCGCGGGCTGTCGAGGAATTCACTGGCCTGCGGCTTGGCCAGGCGCAATGACCAGGTGCCCGGGTTGCCATGGGCTGAGGCCTGGGCTGCCGGTAGCCGATAGACGTTGGATGGATCGGCCTTGGGCAGGATCGAGCAGGCGCTGACCAGGGCCAGGGCCACTGGCAGGATCATTTGGTAAGCACGCTTCATGGCGTGAACTCCTTGTTCTTGTCACTGCCCAGCAGGTACCCGCTGGGGTTGGCTTCCAGGCGACGGGAAATGGCCCGCAGGGAGCCGAGGGTATCGCGCAGTTCGCGCACGGCCGGCGCCAGTTCATTGAGGCCCTGCATGCCGCTGTTCAGGGACTCTTTGTTGTCGCTCAACAAAGTGTTGATGGTCGCGGTGCTTTGCTCCAGGGAGCGCATGGCCCCTTCGGCGCTGCCGAACATCTGTTTGCCCTGGTCGTTGAGCAGGCCGTTGGCGTTGCGCATCAGCGCGGTGGTCTGCTCCAGGGTGGCACCGGCCTGTTTGCTGACCTGGGCCAGTTGCTGCATCACCACCTTGATATCGCCCCGTTGCTCGGCGATGGCCCCGGTGGTCTGCTCCAGGTGTGCCAGGGTGCCGCTCAGGCGATCGACGTTGGCGGGCGAGAACATGCGGTTGGCGTTGTGCAGCAGCAGGTTGATGCTGGTCATCAGGTCATTGCTGTTGTTCAGCAGCCGGGCGATGGGCGATGGCGAGGCGGTGATCTGCGGCAGGTTGCCGTTCTTGCCCTTGAGTTCGGGGCTTTGCGGGGTGCCGCCGCTCAGTTGAATGATCGAGGTGCCGGTGATGCCAGTCAGCGCCAGCTTGGCCTGGGTGTCTTCCTTGATCGGCGTCTGCCCGGCCAGGCGGATGCGTGCCAGGACGCGACGTGGGTCTTTCGGGTCCAGGCGCAGGCTGGTGACATCACCGACCTTGATCCCGCTGTACTGCACCGCACTGCCCTGGGACAGGCCGCTGACCGCTTCGTTGAAGATCACTTCGTAATCCTGGAACGCGCTATCGACGCTGGACTTGGCCAGCCACAAGCCGAACAGCATGGCGCCGACCACAACGATCACGCTGAACAGACCGATCATCACATGATGGGCTCGGGTTTCCATGTCATACCTCGTTAAGCTGTTGAGCGGCATCCAGTGCCGCACGGCCCCGTGGGCCATGAAAGTATTCGTGAATCCAGGCGTCGTCCGTTTCCGAAACAACATCTATGGCTCCGGCCACCAATACCTTTTTCTGCGCCAGCACCGCCACGCGGTCGGTGATGGTGTAGAGCGTGTCCAGGTCATGGGTGATCAGCAGCACACTCAGGCCCAAGGCATCGCGCAGGGTCAGGATCAACTGGTCGAAGGCTGCTGCGCCAATGGGGTCGAGGCCGGCAGTCGGTTCATCGAGAAACAGAATGTCCGGGTCCAGGGCCAGGGCGCGGGCCAGGGCCGCACGCTTGATCATCCCGCCCGAGAGTGACGACGGGTATTTGTCGGCCGCCGACAACGGCAGCCCGGCCAGGGCCAGCTTCACCGCTGCCAGGTGCTCGGCATCGGCACGGCTGAGACCGGCGTGTTCGATCAATGGCAGGGCGACGTTCTCCGTGACCGTCAGCGAAGAAAACAGCGCGCCCTTCTGGAACAGCACACCGAAACGCCGCTCCACCAGGGAACGCTCGTGCTCCGCCAGGCTCGGCAGGTTCTGCCCGAAGACCCGCACCTGGCCTTCACTGGGCTGGCGCAGGCCGACGATGCTGCGCAACAGCACCGACTTGCCGCTGCCCGAGCCGCCGACCACGGCGAGGATTTCGCCCTTGTACAGGTCCAGGTCGAGGTTTTCATGCACGCTTTGCGGGCCAAAGCGGTTGCACAGGCCACGGACTTCGATCACCGCCTCGCTGGGCGCACGCTGTAAACGGCTCACCAGCCCATCTCCATAAAGAACAATGCGGCCACCGCGTCGAGCACGATCACCACAAAAATTGATTGCACCACCGCAGAGGTGGTGTGGGCACCGACCGATTCGGCGCTGCCGCTGACCTTGAAGCCTTCCAGGCAGCCAATGGCGGCGATCAGGAAGGCGAAGAACGGCGCTTTGACCAGGCCCACCAGCAAATGCTGGACGCCAATATCCGATTGCAGCAGCGAGAGGAACATCGCCGGCGAAATATCCAGGGCCACGGCGCACACCACGCCGCCGCCGATAATTCCGGAGATCATGGCGAGGAAGGTCAGCATCGGCAGCGCCACCAGCAACGCGAGAACGCGGGGCAGCACCAGCAACTCCATGGGGTCCAGGCCCAGTGTGCGGATGGCGTCGATTTCTTCGTTGGCCTTCATCGAGCCGATCTGCGCGGTGAAGGCACTGGCGGTACGGCCGGCCATCAGGATTGCCGTGAGAAGGACGCCAAACTCCCGCAGGAAGGAGAACGCCACCAGGTCCACGGTGAAAATACTTGCGCCGAAACTTTCCAGCACCGTGGCGCCGAGAAACGCAACCACGGCGCCCACCAGAAAGGTCAGCAAGGCGACGATAGGCGCGGCGTCGAGCCCGGTCTGTTCGATATGCGCCACCATCGGCGTCAGGCGCCAGCGCTTGGGCCGGAACACGCCACGGGCGAGGGTTTCGAGGATCAGGCCGATAAAGCCGAGCAGCTTCATGGCATCTTGCCAGACGGTATCCACCGCGCCGCCGATGCGCGCCAGCAGTTGGATGCCGGCGCTTTCCTGCGGCTCTTTGACGGGCACACAGAAATCATTCAGGGAGCGGTAGACGGTCTTGAGCAGCGCGCGGTCGGCGGCGGGCAGACTGCAGTCGGACTGTTCGGCGGAGTGCTCGATGCGCTCGGGCCCCAACAGTTCCACGAGCAGCGAGGCGCCGGCAGTGTCTAGCGCGCCCAGGCCGTTGAGGTCGACGCGGGTGCTGGCGTCGTACTGGCCGTCGAGGCTCGCCGACAACCGCTTGAGGGCGCTGTAGTGGGCCAGCGTCCAGTCCCCGGTGACCCTGAGTTGGGGCGGTTGGGTGGACGCGTCCAGGTGGGCATTGCCTGCCGTTGTGCTACTGGTCATAAGCTCCGAGCTTGTTTGGCTATTCCACAATTGCTATGTAATAGCACGATCCATCCTACTTTGGCGTGTCCGTTGGTGCTGTGTCCGTGACTTTAAAGCGCAACACGCCGATCACCTGGCCATCTTCGGTCAGCACCCGCACTTGCCAGCGGCCCGCGGCATTCGCCGGGAAGTTCTGCTTGTGCGTCCAGGCCCGATAGCCTTCCTTGCGCCCGCCATGGATGTCCAGGGCAATGCGGTCGACCTCTTTGCCGTTGAACTGCCACACATGGTAGATGCGCTCGTCCAGGCCGCGCGGTGCGTTGATCGCGGTGTAGGCGTACAGGCCGCTGCTGCGCAGTTGGCTGGCGCTGACTTCCTTGAGGTCATCGCCGGGGGTACGGTCCTGCAATTGGGTGCTGATTGCCACTTCGCTCATCCACAGGGTCGCCGGCGGCACCCAACTGCGCAGGAACCAGCCCGCGCAACCGATCGCCGCCGTCACGCCCAGCAGCATCAGCCACCCCTTGACGCTGCGCAGTGGCAGGCTTACTGCCAGGCTGGGGATCGACAAGGCCATCGCTACGCCCAGGGCCAGTTTGTAACTTTCGGCGGTGGTCAGGTGCAGGATGATCGGCAACGCGGTGAGCAAGGCGGCAAATAGGGTCAGGGTGTGCAGCGCCAGAAACAGCGAGCGCTTGGGTGCCAGCCATTTGTAGTACAGCGGGTCGGTGATCGAGACGAGTGCGGCGGCGCCCAGCAAACCGGTGAAGATTGCCTGGCTGCTGTTCCAGGTGGTGGTGACAAAAAAGAATGGCAGGACAAAAAACAGGCTTTCCTGGTGGATCATTTGCGTGGCGTAGCGCAGCAGCGGCTCGGGGATTTCCCGCTTGAAGACCTTGCTGAACAACTGGGTGAAGCTGTTCTCCAGCATCAGCCACAGCCAGCTCACCAGCATGATGATCGCGATCCAGCTGGCCATGCCTTGCTGGCGGTCCACCAGGATAAAGCTGCCCACCCCCGAGATAAAACCGCCGAGTGCGATCACCCCTGGGTAGCGCTTCATCAGTTCGAGGATGCGCTGGATGAGATGGGTCAGGTTTGGCATTCGGCGGTTCGCAGTCTTTGTAGGAAAAAATCCCAGACAGAATAACGTCTTAGCCCTCTGAGTGGCGTGCGATTACGCAACTGCTTTGCGATAACGGAGCACGCCAATCAGCCCAATGGCAATCAGCCCCAGCACGCCTGCGGCGATCCAGCCCAGGGCGTCGTAACTGAGCAACGGCTTTTCGATGCGCCAGTAGCCGGGCTGGTTGAGCAACTGGCGCATAGCCTGGTTGGTTTGCGCCAGGCTTACGGCCTTGATGCGCTTGGCCGGGTCGCTGAAGCGGCCATCGGCGTAGTCGGCCAAGGCGCCCCAGTAATAGTCGGCCAGGCCACTGTTGCCCTGCACGGCCCATGCCTGGCGGTCGATGGCAGCTTGTTGCAGGCGGCTAAAGGTGACTCGGTCGAGGCCATCCTCAAGCAGCTTGGCCTTGAGGTTTTCGAGGACGTGTTCGGCTTCAGGCAGGTTGTCGCGGTCCAGGTCGGCGTTCAGGCTTATGAACCCCACGCCGCCCAGCACTTCGCGCTCGCTCCGCGGGCCGTAGGACAGGCCATGCTGCAGGCGCAACTGGCGATACAACGTCCAATCCAGATAGTCCTTGAGCAGGTCGTAGGTCGCGTCGTGCTGGTCGTCCAGTATCGGCTCGGGAAACAGCCAGTGCAGCTTGGCGCCATCGCCGACCCAGCCACGGACCAGGTCACGCTGGGTCGCTGCGGCCTCAAGGGTTTGCGGTAAGGCCCGGTGTTCACTGGGGTCTACCGGCTCGAGCTGGCCATAGGTGCGTTCCAGATAGGCCGGGAGCAGTTTGTCGAGGTCGCCGACGATGATCAGGGTCATGTTGTTGGGGGCGTACCAGTCCTGGCGTACCTTTTCCAACTGGGCGCGGGTCAGGTGCTCGACTTCGGCACGCTCGGCGCATTTGAGGCCCAGTTCCACCGCCAGTTGATTGCTGGCGTTGTGGCCCAGGTCCTGGCGATCCAGCAGGCGTTGCAGGTGCGAAGAGTGGCCGCCGTCTTCGCGCTCCACCACCTGTTTGGCCGCGTTGATTGCGGCGTCGCTCAGCTCGGTACGGGTCACGATTGCCATCAGCAGGTCCAGCACCTTGCGCTGGTTGCGCGCCGGGGCTTCGATGACGAAGGTGGTGTCGGCATTGCTGGTGTAGGCGTTCCACTCCCCGCCCAGGGCCTGCATCTGTTCTTCCAGTTCGCCCTCGCCGCCGCCATTGATGCCGCTGAATAGCAGGTGCTCCAGCAGGTGCGGCAGTTCCTTGTCCGCGCAACTGAAGTCGTCCAGGCCTACACCGACCACCAGGCGGATCGCCACGTGCCCACGTTCGGTGCCCGGCTTGAGCAGCAACTGCAGGCCGTTGGGCAACAGATAGCCTTCGACCTGCAAGCGGTCAAAGGCAAAGGCGTGGGCCGAGCCTATGAGCAGGCAGGCGAATAACAGGCGACGCATAACGGGGTTCCTGGCGGGTGATGACTTTGGGAGCAGCCAGTGTGTCAGGCATGCATTTTTCTGCTGACACACCGCTATCGCGGGCAAGCCCGCTCCCACATTGGTTGGGCGGTGTTTTTAACTGACTCCCCGGGCGTGCGGTTCGTTCAGGGCGAATGGGTGATGTCGGCAATATTGTCCGCTGCCAGCGCGCCGGTCTCGGAGGTTTCCAACACTACATAAGCACTGCTGCAAAACAACGAGTTCAGGCGTTTCATGTCGGCAATCAGCTCCAGGTGCAGGGAGCTGGTCTCGATACTTTGCACGATCTTGCGTTGCAGGCGGCTGACGTGGGCGTGGGCCAGGCGCCGTTCCTGGGCGCGAAAGCGGCGCTTCTCGCGCAGTAATTGGCGGGCGCTTTCCGGGTCGGCGCTGAGGAATACCGACAGGCCCAGGCGCAGGTTGGAGATCAACTGGCTGTGCAGGTCGGCCAGTTCCTCCAGCCCGACTTCGGAAAACGAGCGACGCTGGGAGGTTTTCTGCTGCTGGACCTTGCGCAGCATGCGCTCGATCAAGTCGCCGGCCAGCTTCAGGTTGATCGACAGCTCGATGATTTCGGCCCAGCGCCGGCTGTCGTGCTCGCTGAGGTCCTCCCGGGGCATTTGCGCCAGGTACAGCTTGATCGCGCTGTAGAGCGCCTCGACATCATCGCTGAGGCTGCGCATTTCCTGGGTGATCGCGGTTTGTTTGCCGCGCAGCACTTCCAGCATGGCGGTCAGCATGTTGTCGATCAGGTCGCCTAGGCGCAGGGTTTCCCGCGCGGCATTGGCCAGGGCCAGGCTCGGCGTGGACAACGCCGTGGGGTCGAGATGGCGGGGTTTGGCCAGGCCATTGGCCTCTGGGCGCTCCGGCAGCAGCCAGGCACACAGGCGTGCCATGGGGCCGATAGTCGGCAGCAGGATCAGGCAGCGGGTGACGTTGTAGAGCAGGTGAAAGGTGATGACCATGCCCTGGGCGCTGTAGTCCAGGGTGTCCATCCACTGCACCAGCGGGTCAAGCACGGGAATGATCAGCAACAGGCCGATCAGCTTGTACAGCAGGCTGCCCAGGGCCACTTGGCGGCCGGCGGCGTTTTGCATGCTGGTGCTGAGGAAGGCCAGCACGCCGCTGCCGATATTGGCGCCGATCACCAGGCCGATGGCCACATGCAGGCCAATCACCCCGGCGCCGGCCAGGGTCGCGGTCAGCAGCACGGCGGCCAGGCTGGAGTAGGAAATCATCGCAAACAGCGCGCCCACCAGGGCATCGAGCAGAATGTCGCCGGTCAGCGAGGCGAACAGCACTTTGACGCCTTGGGCCTGGGTAATCGGCCCGGCGGCTTCAACGATCAGTTGCAGGGCGAGAATGATCAGGCCCAGGCCGATCCCCACCCGCCCCATCTGCCCGGCGCGTGTCTGCTTGCGCGACAGGAAGAAGATCACCCCGAGAAAGATCAGCAGCGGCGACAGCCACGACAGATCCAGGGTCAGCACCCGCGCCATCAATGCGGTACCGACGTCGGCACCGAGCATGGTCGCCAGGGCGGGGGTCAGGCCCATCAGGCCCTGGCCGACAAACGAGGTCACCAGCATCGCCGTGGCGTTGCTGCTTTGCACCATGGCGGTCACCAGGATCCCGGCAATGAACGCCAGCCAGCGCCTGGCCATGTTCTGCCCGATGACTTGGCGCAGGTTGGAACCGTAGACCCGCAGGATGCCAGTACGGACGATATGCGTGCCCCAGATCAGCAGGGTTACCGCAGAAAGAAGATTGAGCAGGGTCAGCATGCTCGGCCCCCTGTATTGAGTCGTGCTCGAAGTGGAGCAAAAAGTGCCGCGTGCCGTTTTGGGTTGTGTACTTAAGCTGTAGTTGGCGAACGGCCTGTGCGCCAGCATCGCATAGCTAAAGTCGGCTTTGAAACAAAACTGTCATGAAATCAGCTTTTTGCAGGCGAAAAAAAGGGGCCCGCATGGGGCCCCTCATTCGGTCATCGCAGGTTTACTGGCCCGGAATGTCCTTGCGCAGTTTCACTGGATCCTGCTGCTTTTTCTTCTTCGCGATGGCGCTACGCATCTTGATGTTGACCGCTTCTACCGCCAGGGAGAACGCCATGGCGAAGTACACGTAGCCTTTTGGCACGTGGACGTCGAAGGATTCAGCGATCAGCACGGTACCCACGATCAACAGGAACGACAGCGCGAGCATTTTCAGCGACGGGTGCTTGTCGATGAACTCACTGATGGTGCCAGCTGCCAGCATCATCACCAGTACCGCTACGATGATCGCCGCGACCATGACCGGAACGTGGGAAACCATACCCACGGCGGTAATCACCGAATCCAGGGAGAACACGATGTCGATGATCGCGATCTGGATGATGGTGTAGATGAACTTGCCACCCTTGCCTTTCGGCTCTTCGTGGGTTTCGTCTTCACCTTCCAGGGCGTGGTACATCTCCTGGGAGCTTTTCCACAGGAGGAACAGGCCGCCGAAGAACAGGATCAGGTCGCGACCGGAAATACCCTGGCCTGCAATGGTGAACAAGTCGGCGGTCAATTGCATGACCCAGGTGATCGACAGCAGCAACAGGATCCGCGTGACCATGGCCAGGGCCAGGCCGAAGATCCGGGTGCGCGCCTGCATATGCTTGGGCATACGGCTGACCAGGATCGAAATCATGATGATGTTATCGATGCCCAGGACGATCTCGAGAGCCGTCAAGGTGAAGAAGGCAATCCAGATCTCCGGATTGGTCAGCCATTCCATATGTGTTCCTTTGCGCGAGTGTTAGACCGCGCCGGCAGTAGGACCGGCGCAGTGGGTTGTTACGATTATAGAGTGCTGAACAGCGGGAATGTGCCCAACAACAATGCAGCGAACATTATGCACAGGCATACCAGTACTGCCCACTTCAGGGTGAAGCGTTGGTGATCGCCAAATTCGATACCGGCCAGGGCGACCAACAGGTAAGTCGAGGGCACCAGCGGGCTGAGCAAGTGTACCGGCTGGCCAACGATTGAGGCACGGCCCATTTCTGCGGCGGTGATTCCGTAGTGGCTGGCGGCTTCGGCCAATACCGGCAGTACGCCGTAGTAGAACGCATCGTTGGACATGAAGAAGGTGAACGGCATGCTCACCAGCGCGGTGATCACCGCCAGGTACGGGCCCAGAGCCTCAGGGATGACCGCCAGCAGGCTCTTGGACATGGCGTCGACCATGCCAGTGCCCGACAGGATGCCGGTGAAGATACCCGCGGCGAAGATCAGGCCGACCACTGCCAGCACGCTGCCCGAGTGGGCGGCAACGCGGTCTTTCTGCTGCTGCAGGCACGGGTAGTTGACGATCATCGCGATACTGAAGGCCACCATGAACAGCACAGGCAGCGGCAACAGGCCGGCGATCAGGGTGCACATCAGGGCCAGGGTCAGGGCGCCGTTGAACCAGATCAGTTTCGGGCGACGGGCATCGGGGAACTGCGAGACGCTGATTTCGCTATGGTCGACTTCATCGCCTTGCAAGTGCAGCACACCCAGACGAGCACGCTCGCGCAGGCCGTACATATAGGCGATTACCAGAATGGCGACCACGCCGGCGGCCATGGCCGGGATCATCGGTACGAAAATATCCGAGGGGTCCACGTGCAGCGCACTGGCGGCGCGGGCGGTCGGGCCGCCCCAGGGCGTCATGTTCATCACGCCACCGGCGAGGATGATCAGGCCGGCCATGATCCGCGGGCTCATGCCAATGCGCTTGTACAGCGGCAGCATGGCGGCCACGCAGATCATGTAAGTGGTGGCACCGTCGCCATCCAGGGACACCACCAGTGCCAGTACGGCAGTACCGACGGCGACTTTAAGCGGGTCGCCCTTGACCAGCTTGAGGATCTTGCGCACGGCCGGGTCAAACAGGCCAGAGTCGATCATCAAGGCAAAGTAGAGGATGGCAAACATCAGCATCACGCCGGTGGGCGCGAGCTTGGTGATGCCTTCGAGCATCATCGGGCCGATCTTTGGCGCAAAGCCACCGAACAGCGCGAACAGGATCGGCACGATGATCAGGGCGATCAGCGCCGACAGGCGCTTGGTCATGATCAGGAACATGAACGTGATGACCATGGCAAAGCCAAGGAAAGTCAGCATAGGAATACTCCAGGCGTAGCGCGGCTAGGGAATGGCGAACCGGGTTGGGGTCAGCGCAGAACGAAAAGCGCGAGGCGTACGGGGGGAGTCGGGAAAAACAGGCGGGTAGGAGCGGACATCAGAATCACCATTGTTGTTGTTAATTGGGCCCCTGGGCGTAGAAAAGCTCAGGTTGGCCAACCGGTCTATTGCCGGTAGTGAGGGCGATCCTAATCGCGAAAGCTTTCAGCCAGCTTTCGCTGGGTAAACAGGCGATGAACAGATGCTTCGTGGGATTGGTCTGGTTTTGATGTCTGTAAGGGCGCTATCGCGGGCTTGCCCGCGATGCTGTTGACCTTAAGGCAGTTGCAGGCCACCGGCCGCCTTGTGCAAGGCCCGCAGATGTTCGCCCACCTGCTTGAGATTGGCCTCGCAGGCGGCAATCTCTGCAGCCCGCGAAGGCTCCAGCAGTGCCCTCACCTCTTTGTCCAGGTCGCCGGTCAACGATTGCAGCTGTTTCTGGCGTGATGCGCTTTCCGACTCCAGGCGTTGCCACTCCTTGGGTTGGGGCAATCCATAGCCGCCGCTGCCGAGCAGCTCCGCCGGGCGGCTGAGGAAGCCGCTGTTGGCGAGGATCTGCTGCAAGGTGGCATCGGCCTTGGCCATGCCGCCGTTCTTCAGCTCACGGGCACCGAGGTAGCGTTGCTTGACCTCGTCCTGGGCGAGCATCAGCTGTTTGCGAAAGCTGGCCTGTTCCAGCAGCAGCAAGGCGGCGCTGGTGCGCAGGTCAGCCTTGTCGAACCAGGTCCTGCGTTGCTCGGCGCTCAAGGCCAGCCAGTCTTCGACCTGGGTCTGCGGGATCGGCAGGTGTTTCTTCAGCACCTCGAACATCGCCTGGTAGCGCTCGCGGAAGGAGTCGAAGTGATAGCCCAGGCGCAAGGCTTCGCGGCGGTCATCCAGCACGCTGGTGTCGGCCAGCCCACGGGCCTTGAGCACTTCGAGCAAACCGTTGGGGGTGATGTTGTCCAGGGTGGTCAGTTGCGGGTTGGCGCTGCCGCTGCGCAGCAGTTTCAGGCCTTCGACCGCGCAGTTGTTGGAGAGGAAGTAGTAATTGCCGTCGTAGCTCCAGTGCATTTCGGCGGCGTGTTCGACGGTGTCGTTGATCTCCTGGCGCGTGAGGATCAAGGGCACCGACGCCAGGCCGCGCAGTTCGGTCTTGGTGTATTCGTCGATCACCTGGGCCAGGGGCAGTACAAACAGACGTGAGGGGTACTTGCCTACCAGTCCGTCCCAACTCGATAGCTGCACGTCGCCCACGAATGCGCGGTAGGACAACACCAAGTGCTGGTCCAGGTCCAGGCGGCAATCCGGGCCACGGGGGCGGCCCGGGGCGCAGATCACCAGGCGCAGCATGCTGTGGCCCCAGCGGCTCACCAGGTTCTGGTTGGCCTCGGCCAGCAGGTAGTCGATGGCGTACACGCGCTCGGGATCGACCTGGCCCAAGGGCGTCTTGGCAAAATCGTTACCGGCATTGAGGAAGGCGAAAGTGTTGGCGCAGGTGTCCTTGGCCGGCGGGGCCCAGCCGAAGTGTGCCTGGTAGTAGCGATACAGCGCAGGACGGCGGCAGGCGTAGCTCGGGTCGAGGAGGAAGTACTCCATGTTGACCGCGACGAACTCCTTGGGGTTGGTGATTTCGTACAGGTCCGGACTACGGGCCACTTGCCGATTGTGTTGCTCGCGCTCGCCACGGCGGCCGACGTATTGCGGCCAGCCGGCCAGGTCGAGCAAGCGCGGGTCGTCGCTGAGGGTGAAACGGCGGTCATTCTGGCCACGGCATTGATCGGGCAGGCCAATCAGGCCGGTGATGTTGTTCTGGCGGCTGCAGCGCTGGATCAGCGAGCGCTGGTCCTTGGGCCACAGGCGCGCACGGTCATAGATGTGGGTCAGCTCATGTAGCACAGTGGCGAGCAGTTCCCGGCGCACGGTGCCATGGGGGCGCAGAGTCTGCTGGGTGGCGGCGGTGCCGTCCGTGAGGCTGGCCAGCAGCTTGCGGTTGAGGTCCAGTTCCGAGACCAGTGACGCCTGGCCATAGGCATTGGCGGGCATCTCGTCGGTCCAGCCGACGTCGATGCGCCGGTCCAGTTGCTCGATGAAGCGCGGCGGCAGCGCCTGCATGGCTTCATCAAGCAATGCCTGGCTGGCCTGCTGTTGGGCTGGGCTCAAGCCGTCGGTCTTGAGCCGTAGTTGCAGGCTGGCCTGGGCGGCGCTGCCTGCCAGCAGTACCGTCGCAGCCAATAGCCAGGCGGTGAAGCGCCTCACAATGCGAGGATGGCTTCGGCGAGGACCTGGTCGCTGGCGTCGCGGGCTTCTGGCACGCGGGTGCGCAGGGTGTCGAAGGCGGCTTCCAGTTGCGCGCCACGGATATCGCCATTGCTGGCGACAAAGCTGGCGGCATCGTCGTGGGCTTCGCGCACGACTTTGGAGTCACGGATGGAGGTGGTTGTGTCCGAGGTGAAATCAATGGTGCGGCCGAAGGCACGAACAATGATGTTACTGGTAGCCACGAGGGTTTGAGCCTGGGCGATATCGGCCAGCAGGAACAGGCCGAGAACAGCAGCGATCAACGGGCGACGCATGGAATGACTCCAAAGAGAAAGGGTGATTATTGGACGAGAATTGCCTGGGCCAGTTCAAAGTCACTGGACTTAAGTTTTGGTTGGGTGCGACGCAGATAATCCAGTGCACTTTCCAGCCGGGCGCCTCGCCATTGGCCGTCAGTGGCAATAAACGCGGCAGCGTCATCCTGGGCGGCCAGTAGCAATTTACGGTCGAACGGCGCCGAGGTCACTTTGCTGGTGGCATAGGCACTGGCGACGAGGCCTTGCGTGGACACATCAAAGGCCTGGGCAGGCCCGGCCCCGCACACGGCAAGCACTGTGGGAACAATCAACAAACGGTATGAAAAAGCCATGGGACTCGACAACTGAAAACGAGCGCCAAGGCTAGCGTAATGCCCGGGCGAGAGCCAGCGCGGGCACCTCTATGTAGGAGCTGGCTTGCCGGCTCCTACAAAACAGCTCCGGCTCAGATGGCCAGGATCGCCTGGGCCAGTTGCACATCCGTGGCCGCATTGAGTTGTGGCGCCTGTTGGCGGATCTGCGCCAGGGCGCTTTCCAGCTTCACGCCACGGATCGCGCCTTCACTGGCGACGAAGCTGGCGGCATCGTCACGGGCAGCACGTACGACCTTGTTGTCGCGCAGGGACGATGTGGCATCGGAGCTGGCGTCGGACGTGGCTTTAAGCGCGCCCACAATCGAGTCGGTGGTCACAATCAGGCTGGTGGCGCTGGCATTGGCGGCGACGGCAAGCAGGGCTGCAGCGCTCAGCAAACGAAGACGGGACATGGGGTGACTCCTGTGTATGGGACGAACTAATGACGCGATAGTAGCGGGCGCCTATCTGTTCGGGTAGTACGCAGTGAGAAGTCGTTGCCCGGAAAGGCTATTGGGGTAGTACAAAACGATCGTTATAAAATTGTACTGGTCGATTCCTAAATCAATGAAACTGTACTTGTTGCGAGGCTGAGCGCTGATTTTTCAGCCTCCCAGAAACCACAAAACCCGCCTCCGGTTACCCGGGGCGGGTTCTGCTACAACAATTCGGGTTGCTGGCTGTGGGCCTGTTAGGTCAGGGCCAGCGGGCGCTAAATCAGCGCCAGAACGGCTTGCTCAGCTCTTCGTAGCGTTGAGCTTCGCTGATCCCGGCATCGGCCAGCAGACGCGAGTCCAGACGAGCCAGTTGATGGCGGCTGGAGATGCGGCGCTGCCACAACATCAGGTTGGCGATAACGCGCAGAGGCAGGGAAGCCTGGGTGTTTACAGCTTTATCTTCGAAGAACAGTTCGGAACTGAGTGTACGTTCCATGATGACATCCTTCCGCTTGTGGCGGGATTAGGTAGTGGTTTAACTGATGCCAATGATCCTCCTCCGGCGCAAGACTCTCTAGATACAGTTCACCTGTATTGTGAGGGGCCAGTTAACTGTTTATAGCGGCTGTACTGTACGGAAATGGGGCAACTGTACCTGTCGGCACTTATTTGGTGCGTTTTAGGCATTTTGGAGAGAGGGCGTAGGGTTTTTCGGTAGGAAATGACCGGTACAGTAGTACAGTTTTTTAAAAGATGCCGCGCTCAGTTCCGAGCGAATGCAACTGTGTTTGCATCCGCCCGGATCTGTATTGATCAACCTTTGAGCATGTGCCCGGTTTCTTCCAGGTTGATGTGCCAGCTCAAGGCTTCGCGCAGGATGTGCGGGGTATGCCCGCCGATGGCGCAGGCGGCGTTGAAGTAGTTATTGAGGGCGTCACGGTAGTCCGGGTGCACGCAGTTATCGATGATCACCCGTGCCCGCTCCCGTGGCGCCAGGCCACGCAGGTCAGCCAGGCCGATCTCGGTCACGAGGATATCGACGTCATGCTCGGTATGGTCGACATGGCTGACCATCGGCACCACGCTGGAAATCGCCCCGCCCTTGGCAATGGATTTGGTAACAAAGATCGCCAGGTGCGCGTTGCGGGCGAAATCCCCCGAGCCGCCAATGCCGTTCATCATCCGCGTGCCGCAGATGTGGGTGGAGTTGACGTTGCCGTAGATGTCGAACTCCAGCGCCGTGTTGATGCCGATTATGCCCAGGCGCCGCACCACTTCCGGGTGGTTGGAGATTTCCTGCGGGCGCAGCACCAGCTTGTCTTTGTAGCGCTCCAGGTTGCCGAACACGTCGGCATTGCGCCGCTCTGACAAGGTGATCGAACTGCCGGAGGCAAAGCTCAGCTTGCCGGCGTCAATCAGGTCGAAGGTCGAGTCCTGGAGGACTTCGGAGTACATAGTCAGGTCTTCGAACGGCGATTCGATCAGGCCGCACATCACCGCGTTGGCGATATTGCCGATACCGGCCTGCAGTGGGCCGAGCTTGTTGGTCATGCGCCCGGCGTCCACTTCCTGCTTGAGGAAGTTGATCAGGTGATTGGCGATCCACTGGGTGTCGCTGTCGGGCGGCGTGACCGTGGAGGCGGAATCGGCCTGGTTGGTGATGACGATGGCGACGATCTTCTCTGGCGGGATCGGGATCGCGGTGCTGCCGATGCGATCATCCACCTTGACCAGCGGGATCGGGGTGCGGGTCGGGCGGTAGGTCGGGATATAGATGTCGTGCAGGCCTTCGAGGTTCGGATTGTGCGCCAGGTTGATCTCGATGATCACCTGCTTGGCAAAAATCGCGAAACTGGCCGAGTTGCCCACGGAGGTGGTGGGCACGATATGGCCTTGCTCGGTGATGGCCACGGCTTCAATCACTGCGATGTCCGGCAGCTTGAGCTGGTTGTTACGCAGTTGTTCGACGGTTTCCGACAGATGCTGGTCGATAAACATTACTTCGCCGGCATTGATCGCCTTGCGCAGCGTGCTATCGACCTGGAACGGCATGCGGCGCGACAGCACGCCGGCTTCGGTAAGTTGCTTGTCCAGGTCGTTGCCCAGGCTGGCGCCGGTCATCAGGGTGATTTTCAGGGGCGAGGTCTTGGCGCGTTCTGCCAGGGCGTGGGGCACAGCCTTGGCTTCACCGGCGCGGGTAAAGCCGCTCATGCCGACGGTCATACCGTCCTCGATCAGGGCGGCAGCATCGGCGGCGCTCATGACCTTGTTCAACAGCGAAGGCAAGCGAATACGATCACGGTACATGGATTGTTATCTCGGGCAACGGAGGCAAGGTGGGCAGTCTAGTGATTTCAAAGGCGTTCGTCCCGCTACCATGGTCGAATGCCAGGTGGCGATTTAGAGCCTTTGGTCGGGTTTTTCCCGTTAATAAAAAACCCCAGCCTACGGGAGGCCGGGGTTTTGGGTATTGCGCTGGAGCAGTGTTTATTCGACAGCCTTGACCATGTCTTCAATGACCTTCTTCGCGTCGCCGAAGACCATCATGGTCTTGTCCAGGTAGAACAGTTCGTTATCCAGGCCGGCATAACCACTGGCCATCGAGCGCTTGTTGACGATGATCGTCTTGGCCTTGAAGGCTTCGAGAATCGGCATGCCGGCGATCGGCGATTTCGGATCGTTCTTGGCGGCCGGGTTGACCACGTCGTTGGCGCCGAGCACCAGCACCACGTCGGCCTGGCCGAACTCGGAGTTGATGTCTTCCATCTCGAACACCTGGTCATACGGCACTTCGGCCTCGGCCAGCAGCACGTTCATGTGACCAGGCATGCGCCCGGCGACCGGGTGGATCGCGTATTTCACGGTGACGCCGCGATGGGTCAGCTTCTCGGTCAGTTCTTTAAGTGCATGCTGCGCCCGCGCTACCGCCAGGCCATAGCCTGGGACGATGATCACGGTGTCGGCGTTGGTCAGCAGGAAGGTGGCGTCGTCAGCCGAACCGGACTTCACCGGGCGCGCCTCTTTCGAACCGGCCGGCCCTGCCGCATCCGGCGTATTGCCGAAACCGCCGAGCAGCACGTTGAAGAACGAGCGGTTCATCGCCTTGCACATGATGTACGAGAGGATCGCGCCGCTCGAACCTACCAGGGAGCCGGCAATGATCAGCATCGAATTGTTCAGCGAGAAGCCGATACCCGCCGCAGCCCAGCCGGAGTAGCTGTTGAGCATCGACACGACTACCGGCATATCCGCGCCGCCAATCGGAATGATGATCAGCACGCCCAGCACGAAGGCCAGGGCCAGCATCAGGGCAAAGGCGCTGAGGTTGCCGGTGAACATAAACACCAGGCCCAGACCCAGGGTGGTCAGGCCCAACACCAGGTTCAATTTATGCTGGCCACCGAACTGTACCGGTGCGCCCTGGAACAGACGGAACTTGTACTTGCCCGACAGCTTGCCGAAGGCAATCACCGAACCGGAGAAGGTAATGGCACCGATAGCGGCACCGAGGAACAGCTCCAGGCGGTTGCCCGCAGGAATCGCATCGCCCAGTTGCTTGACGATCCCCAGGGATTGCGGCTCGACCACTGCGGCGATCGCAATAAACACCGCTGCCAGGCCGATCATGCTGTGCATGAAGGCGACCAGTTCCGGCATCTTGGTCATTTCTACGCGCTTGGCCATGATCGAGCCGGCGGTACCGCCGACCAGCAGGCCGACAATCACGTAGCCGATGCCGGCAGTGGCAAGTTCTGCACCGAGCTTATAGATGAGGCCAACGGTGGTGAGTACCGCCAGCGCCATGCCCAGCATGCCGAACAGGTTGCCGCGTCGGGACGTGGTTGGGTGCGACAGGCCTTTGAGGGCCTGGATGAAGCAGATCGACGCGATCAGGTAGAGCGTCGTGACGAGGTTCATGCTCATTACTTCTGCACCTCTTCTTTAGCCTTGGGCGCTTTCTTCTTGAACATCTCAAGCATCCTACGGGTAACCAGGAAACCGCCGAACACGTTAACGGCAGCCAGGGCCACGGCCAGGGTGCCCATGGTCTTGCCCAGTGGCGTGACGGTGAGTGCGGCGGCGAGCATCGCGCCGACGATCACAATCGCCGAGATCGCATTGGTCACGGCCATCAACGGCGTATGCAGCGCGGGGGTGACGTTCCAGACCACGTGGTAACCGACATAAATCGCCAGCACGAAGATGATCAGGTTGTAGATACCGGGGGAGATAAGCTCTTCCATCGTCTGAATCCCTGCTTAGGCGTTTTTGCGGATGACTTGGCCGTCGCGGCACATCAGGCACGCGGCGACGATGTCGTCTTCGAGGTTGATTTCAAACTGCCCTTCCTTGGTGAAGACCAGCTTCAGGAAGTCCAGCAGGTTGCGCGCATAAAGGGCTGAAGCGTCGGCAGCGACGGCACCGGCAAGGTTGGTCGGGCCGCAAATGGTCACGCCGTTCTCCACCACCACCTGGTCGGCGACGGTCAGTGGGCAGTTGCCACCTTGGGCGGCGGCCAGGTCGATCACCACGGAGCCTGGCTTCATCTGGGCGACGGTTTCGGCGCTCAGCAACGTCGGGGCCTTGCGACCCGGGATCAGGGCGGTGGTGATGACGATGTCGGCTTGCTTGGCGCGCTCATGCACGGCCAGGGCCTGACGCTGCATCCAACTGGTGGGCATGGGGCGTGCGTAGCCGCCGACACCGACGGCGCATTCGCGCTCTTCATCGGTCTCGTAGGGCACGTCGACGAACTTGGCGCCGAGGGATTCGATCTGTTCCTTCACGGCCGGACGGACGTCGGACGCTTCGATGACGGCACCCAGGCGTTTCGCCGTAGCGATGGCCTGCAGGCCGGCCACACCAGCACCGAGGATCAGCACACGGGCGGCTTTCACCGTACCGGCGGCAGTCATCAGCATCGGCATGAAGCGCGGGTAGTGATGGGCCGCGAGCAACACCGCCTTGTAGCCGGCAATGTTGGCCTGGGACGACAGCACATCCAGGCTCTGCGCACGGGAGGTGCGCGGGGCGGCCTCCAGGGCGAAGGCAGTGATGCCATGTTCGGCCAGGCGGGTGATGGTTTCGTTGCTGAACGGATTGAGCATGCCCACCAACACGGTGCCGCTTTTAATCAGCGTCAGTTCGCTGTCGCTGGGGGCGACCACCTTGAGAATCAGCTCGGCGCCAAACGCGTCGCTGGCACTGCCAATGGTTGCGCCTGCCGCTTCATAGGCACTGTCGACGACGCTGGCATTGATGCCTGCGCCGCTTTGTACAGTGACCTTATGGCCCTGGCCGATCAGCTTCTTGATGGTTTCCGGGGTTGCAGCAACCCGCGTTTCACCGGTCTGGGTTTCGAGAGGAACACCAATGTGCACGTCAAATCTCCTGCATGATCTTTTTGCTTTTGATTTTTGTAAAAAGGCCAGTGCACCGCGAGTGGCGCAACTGGGGCGGCCGATCAGCACGACCCCGCTGAAATGACAGCAGGGCGCGGCATTTTGCAGGCGAACTTTACGGCCTTCAAGGGATTATGACGGGTGACGAAAAATTAACTACAAGTCACCCTGTGACTGATTGTCGCAACGTGCCGAAATAACCTCTTTGAATACAGGTGTTTAAAGGCTTCGGGCGAAAAAAGACAATTTTTGCAATTGTCGTCATGAATAGCGGGTCATGGGGGGTGAATAACCCCTGTAGCGCTGATAGCTATTGGCTTTCAGGTCATTTTTGCATTGATCGGTACAGTCTGTCTAAAAGCGACATATATTTATATCTGTAGTGCTACAAATTATCTGACTACAAGGTCAGTAAATATCACGGGCGTCTAGAACTGGTGGCTGTAGCGTTGTGCCTGATCAACCAGCCAGTCTCGAAAGGCGCGCAGCGACGCGGATTCGACCTTTCTCTCGGGAATCATCAAGTAATAAGCCTTGCTGCTGGTCAGCGCCTGCGGGTTGGCGATCACCAATTGCTTCTCGCCCAGTTCGCGTTGAATAAGGAACGGTGGGATCAGCGCAATGCCCATGTCATGCATGGCCGCCTGGGACAGCATGGAGAATAGTTCGTAACGCGGGCCTGTCATGTCCCGGGGGATATTCAGTTGCTGGGCGTTGAACCACTGGCGCCAGGCGTAGGGCCGTGTGGTTTGCTGTAGCAGCGGCAGTTCGGCGATTTCCTCTGCGCTGAAGTGCGAGCGGTTCTCCAGCAATCGCGGGCTACAAACGGGAACCGGGTTTTCGCCCATCAGTCGGTGGGATTCGGTCCCGGACCAGTCGGCATCGCCGAAATAGACCGCGGCATCGAATTGCGTATCGGCAAACAGGAATGGGCGGGTGCGGTTGGTCAGGTTCACCGTGACTTCGGGGTGTTGCTGCTGGAAGTCCTTGAGGCGCGGGATCAGCCACTGCGTGCCGAACGTGGGCACTACTGCCAGCTCGATGACATTGGCGCCCTGCTGGCCCATCACTGAGAGAGTGTCGCGCTCCACGGCATCTAGTTGCGTCGCGACCCGCCGGCTATAGGAAAGCCCGGCTTCCGTGAGCTTTACACCACGTCGCGAGCGTCGAAACAGTTCGACACTCAAAAACTCCTCGAGGCTGGCGATCTGTCGGCAGATTGCGCCCTGGGTAATGGATAGCTCCTGCGCGGCCTTGGTAAAGCTCTCGTGGCGGGCTGCCGCTTCAAAACTGACCAGGGCCGTGGTGCTGGGGATCTTCCTGCGCATGTACCGTCGCCTCACTAATAAAGAGCAGTTTTGCCCTTTTCAATCATTACGAAGTGAGAAATTAGCACAAGCCTATGCAAAAACCTCGTTTGCCCTCCTCGCCTGTCCGGCCTAGGCTCCATGCACGACTTTTGATTTACTTCGCGAGGACTCACTCATGGGCGGTAAGGCAAGCTTCAACTGGATCGATCCACTGCTGCTGGATCAACAGCTCACAGAAGAAGAGCGCATGGTGCGCGACAGCGCTGAGCAATTTGCCCAGGACAAGCTGGCACCGCGTGTGCTGGAAGCCTTCCGTCATGAAAAGACCGATCCTGCAATTTTCCGTGAAATGGGCGAGACCGGCCTGCTCGGCGCGATGATCCCCGAGCAGTACGGTGGCAGTGGCTTGAACTACGTCAGCTACGGCTTGATTGCCCGTGAAGTGGAGCGTGTCGACTCCGGCTACCGCTCGATGATGAGCGTGCAGTCGTCCCTCGTCATGGTGCCGATCAATGAGTTCGGTACTGAGGCGCAAAAACAGAAGTACCTGCCCAAGCTGGCCTCGGGTGAGTGGATTGGTTGTTTCGGCCTGACCGAGCCCAACCACGGTTCGGACCCGGGCGCGATGATTACCCGTGCGCGCAAGGTGGATGGCGGCTACAGCCTTACCGGCAGCAAGATGTGGATCACCAACAGCCCGATTGCCGATGTGTTTGTGGTCTGGGGCAAGGACGACGCCGGCGATATCCGTGGTTTTGTCCTGGAGAAGGGCTGGAAAGGCCTGAGTGCCCCGGCGATTCACGGCAAGGTCGGCCTGCGCGCTTCGATCACCGGCGAAATCGTCATGGATAACGTGTTCGTTCCCGAAGAAAACATCTTCCCCGATGTGCGCGGCTTGAAAGGGCCGTTCACCTGCTTGAACTCGGCGCGCTACGGCATCTCCTGGGGCGCGTTGGGGGCAGCGGAGTTCTGCTGGCACACGGCGCGCCAGTACACCCTTGATCGCCAGCAGTTCGGGCGTCCATTGGCTGCCACACAATTGATCCAGAAAAAGCTCGCTGATATGCAGACCGAGATCACTCTCGCCCTGCAGGGTTGCCTGCGTCTGGGGCGGATGAAGGATGAAGGAACGGCGGCGGTGGAGATCACTTCGATCATGAAGCGTAACTCCTGCGGCAAATCCCTGGATATCGCCCGTATGGCTCGTGACATGCTGGGTGGCAACGGTATCTCCGATGAGTTCGGGATCGCCCGGCACCTGGTCAACCTGGAAGTGGTGAATACCTACGAAGGCACGCATGACGTCCATGCGCTGATCCTCGGACGTGCACAGACTGGTATCCAGGCGTTCTATTAATAGGAGTGTGACCATGGGCGCGCTATCGCATCTGCGGGTACTGGATTTGTCACGGGTGCTGGCAGGGCCCTGGGCCGGGCAGATTCTTGCGGATCTCGGGGCCGAGGTGATCAAGGTCGAGCGACCTGGCAGTGGCGACGATACGCGCGCCTGGGGGCCGCCGTTCCTTAAGGACGCTTATGGTGAGAACACCACTGAGGCGTCCTACTACTTATCGGCCAACCGTAATAAGGAGTCGGTGACTATCGACTTCACCCGACCGGAGGGGCAGAAGCTGGTCCGGGACCTCGCGGCGAAGTCGGATATCTTGATCGAGAATTTCAAGGTTGGCGGTTTGGCGGCGTATGGCCTGGACTATGAGTCGCTCAAGGAGCTCAACCCGGAGCTGATCTACTGCTCTATCACAGGGTTTGGCCAGACCGGGCCGTATGCGGCGCGCGCGGGCTATGACTTTATGATCCAGGGGTTGGGCGGGCTGATGAGTCTGACGGGGCGTCCCGAGGGTGATGAGGGCGAAGGTCCGGTCAAGGTGGGTGTGGCACTGACTGACATTTTGACCGGGCTCTACTCTACGGTGGCGATTCTGGCGGCTTTGGCGCACCGCGACCATGATGGTGGCGGCCAGCATATTGATATGGCGTTGCTGGATGTCCAGGTGGCTTGCCTGGCTAATCAGGCGATGAATTACCTGACGACGGGTGTATCGCCCAAGCGGCTGGGCAATGCACATCCGAATATCGTGCCGTATCAGGACTTTCCCACCGCTGACGGCGATTTCATCCTGACCGTGGGTAACGACAGTCAGTTTCGCAAGTTTGCCCAGGTTGCCGGGCAGCCACAGTGGGCTGATGATCCGCGGTTTGCTACTAATAAGCTGCGGGTGGCCAATCGGGCGGTGCTCATTCCATTGATTCGCCAGGCCACAGTGTTCAAGACCACCGCCGAGTGGGTGAGCCAGCTGGAGCAGGTCGGTGTGCCCTGTGGGCCGATCAATGATCTGGCGCAGGTGTTTGCCGATCCTCAAGTGCAGGCGCGCGGGTTGGCTATCGAGTTGCCGCATCCGCTGGCAGGCAAGGTGCCGCAGGTGGGGAGCCCTATGCGGCTGTCCAAGACGCCGGTGGAGTATCGCAGTGCGCCGCCTCTGCTGGGCGAACATACGGCTCAGGTGCTAAGCCAGGTGCTGGGATTGGGGGCGGCCCATGTGGCGGCTTTAAAGGAAGCGGGGGTCATTTGAGGTGTTTCTTCTATATAGAGGGGGTTTCTATATAGAAAGGCTGGTTGTTTTTTAAACGATCGTAACTAATTGATAGAAAAGCAAAATTAAGGGTTGACGGCAGATTCTGGAAGTCTATAATTCGCCCCACTTCCGGCGCAGTCGAAACGGAAAACTCCTTGGTAAACAAAGAGTTACGCAGAATTCGACAGCGAGTTGCTTCAGTTCATCGAAGCCCAGAAGGAGTTGGTAGAGCAGTGTTGTTTGGCTCTATTAACGTTTCGATCCTCTCGGTCGAAAGCGGAGAAAAAGAGGTGTTGACAGCAGCGTGTAACGCTGTAGAATTCGCCTCCCGCTAACGAGAGATCGGAAGCGCAAGTGGTTGAAGTTGTTGAGGAAATCCTCGAAAACTTCTGAAAATAATCACTTGACAGCAAATGAGGCTGCTGTAGAATGCGCGCCTCGGTTGAGACGAAAGATCTTAACCAACCGCTCTTTAACAACTGAATCAAGCAATTCGTGTGGGTGCTTGTGGAGTCAGACTGATAGTCAACAAGATTATCAGCATCACAAGTTACTCCGCGAGAAATCAAAGATGTAACCAACGATTGCTGAGCCAAGTTTAGGGTTTCTTAAAAACCCAAAGATGTTTGAACTGAAGAGTTTGATCATGGCTCAGATTGAACGCTGGCGGCAGGCCTAACACATGCAAGTCGAGCGGTAGAGAGAAGCTTGCTTCTCTTGAGAGCGGCGGACGGGTGAGTAATGCCTAGGAATCTGCCTGGTAGTGGGGGATAACGTTCGGAAACGGACGCTAATACCGCATACGTCCTACGGGAGAAAGCAGGGGACCTTCGGGCCTTGCGCTATCAGATGAGCCTAGGTCGGATTAGCTAGTTGGTGGGGTAATGGCTCACCAAGGCGACGATCCGTAACTGGTCTGAGAGGATGATCAGTCACACTGGAACTGAGACACGGTCCAGACTCCTACGGGAGGCAGCAGTGGGGAATATTGGACAATGGGCGAAAGCCTGATCCAGCCATGCCGCGTGTGTGAAGAAGGTCTTCGGATTGTAAAGCACTTTAAGTTGGGAGGAAGGGTTGTAGATTAATACTCTGCAATTTTGACGTTACCGACAGAATAAGCACCGGCTAACTCTGTGCCAGCAGCCGCGGTAATACAGAGGGTGCAAGCGTTAATCGGAATTACTGGGCGTAAAGCGCGCGTAGGTGGTTAGTTAAGTTGGATGTGAAATCCCCGGGCTCAACCTGGGAACTGCATTCAAAACTGACTGACTAGAGTATGGTAGAGGGTGGTGGAATTTCCTGTGTAGCGGTGAAATGCGTAGATATAGGAAGGAACACCAGTGGCGAAGGCGACCACCTGGACTGATACTGACACTGAGGTGCGAAAGCGTGGGGAGCAAACAGGATTAGATACCCTGGTAGTCCACGCCGTAAACGATGTCAACTAGCCGTTGGGAGCCTTGAGCTCTTAGTGGCGCAGCTAACGCATTAAGTTGACCGCCTGGGGAGTACGGCCGCAAGGTTAAAACTCAAATGAATTGACGGGGGCCCGCACAAGCGGTGGAGCATGTGGTTTAATTCGAAGCAACGCGAAGAACCTTACCAGGCCTTGACATCCAATGAACTTTCTAGAGATAGATTGGTGCCTTCGGGAACATTGAGACAGGTGCTGCATGGCTGTCGTCAGCTCGTGTCGTGAGATGTTGGGTTAAGTCCCGTAACGAGCGCAACCCTTGTCCTTAGTTACCAGCACGTAATGGTGGGCACTCTAAGGAGACTGCCGGTGACAAACCGGAGGAAGGTGGGGATGACGTCAAGTCATCATGGCCCTTACGGCCTGGGCTACACACGTGCTACAATGGTCGGTACAGAGGGTTGCCAAGCCGCGAGGTGGAGCTAATCCCACAAAACCGATCGTAGTCCGGATCGCAGTCTGCAACTCGACTGCGTGAAGTCGGAATCGCTAGTAATCGCGAATCAGAATGTCGCGGTGAATACGTTCCCGGGCCTTGTACACACCGCCCGTCACACCATGGGAGTGGGTTGCACCAGAAGTAGCTAGTCTAACCTTCGGGAGGACGGTTACCACGGTGTGATTCATGACTGGGGTGAAGTCGTAACAAGGTAGCCGTAGGGGAACCTGCGGCTGGATCACCTCCTTAATCGACGACATCAGCTGCTCCATAAGTTCCCACACGAATTGCTTGATTCATTGAAGAAGACGAAAGAAGCAGCCCGAAATTGGGTCTGTAGCTCAGTTGGTTAGAGCGCACCCCTGATAAGGGTGAGGTCGGCAGTTCGAATCTGCCCAGACCCACCAATTTTGTGTGGGAAACGCCTGTAGAAATACGGGGCCATAGCTCAGCTGGGAGAGCGCCTGCCTTGCACGCAGGAGGTCAACGGTTCGATCCCGTTTGGCTCCACCACTACTGCTTCTGTCTGTATAAAGCTTAGAAATGAGCATTCCATCAATGCGATGGTGAATGTTGATTTCTAGTCTTTGACTAGTTCGTTCTTTAAAAATTTGGGTATGTGATAGAAAGATAGACTGAACGTTACTTTCACTGGTAACGGATCAGGCTAAGGTAAAATTTGTGAGTTACTCAAATTGAGTATTATCGAATTTTCGGCGAATGTCGTCTTCACAGTATAACCAGATTGCTTGGGGTTATATGGTCAAGTGAAGAAGCGCATACGGTGGATGCCTTGGCAGTCAGAGGCGATGAAAGACGTGGTAGCCTGCGAAAAGCTTCGGGGAGTCGGCAAACAGACTTTGATCCGGAGATGTCTGAATGGGGGAACCCAGCCATCATAAGATGGTTATCTTAAGCTGAATACATAGGCTTAAGAGGCGAACCAGGGGAACTGAAACATCTAAGTACCCTGAGGAAAAGAAATCAACCGAGATTCCCTTAGTAGTGGCGAGCGAACGGGGACTAGCCCTTAAGTGGCTTTGAGATTAGCGGAACGCTCTGGAAAGTGCGGCCATAGTGGGTGATAGCCCTGTACGCGAAAATCTCTTAGTCATGAAATCGAGTAGGACGGAGCACGAGAAACTTTGTCTGAATATGGGGGGACCATCCTCCAAGGCTAAATACTACTGACTGACCGATAGTGAACTAGTACCGTGAGGGAAAGGCGAAAAGAACCCCGGAGAGGGGAGTGAAATAGATCCTGAAACCGTATGCGTACAAGCAGTGGGAGCCCACTTTGTTGGGTGACTGCGTACCTTTTGTATAATGGGTCAGCGACTTATTTTCAGTGGCGAGCTTAACCGAATAGGGGAGGCGTAGCGAAAGCGAGTCTTAATAGGGCGTCTAGTCGCTGGGAATAGACCCGAAACCGGGCGATCTATCCATGGGCAGGTTGAAGGTTGGGTAACACTAACTGGAGGACCGAACCGACTACCGTTGAAAAGTTAGCGGATGACCTGTGGATCGGAGTGAAAGGCTAATCAAGCTCGGAGATAGCTGGTTCTCCTCGAAAGCTATTTAGGTAGCGCCTCATGTATCACTGTAGGGGGTAGAGCACTGTTTCGGCTAGGGGGTCATCCCGACTTACCAAACCGATGCAAACTCCGAATACCTACAAGTGCCGAGCATGGGAGACACACGGCGGGTGCTAACGTCCGTCGTGAAAAGGGAAACAACCCAGACCGTCAGCTAAGGTCCCAAAGTTATGGTTAAGTGGGAAACGATGTGGGAAGGCTTAGACAGCTAGGAGGTTGGCTTAGAAGCAGCCACCCTTTAAAGAAAGCGTAATAGCTCACTAGTCGAGTCGGCCTGCGCGGAAGATGTAACGGGGCTCAAACCATACACCGAAGCTACGGGTATCATCTTCGGATGATGCGGTAGAGGAGCGTTCTGTAAGCCTGTGAAGGTGAGTTGAGAAGCTTGCTGGAGGTATCAGAAGTGCGAATGCTGACATGAGTAACGACAATGGGTGTGAAAAACACCCACGCCGAAAGACCAAGGTTTCCTGCGCAACGTTAATCGACGCAGGGTTAGTCGGTCCCTAAGGCGAGGCTGAAAAGCGTAGTCGATGGAAAACAGGTTAATATTCCTGTACTTCTGGTTATTGCGATGGAGGGACGGAGAAGGCTAGGCCAGCTTGGCGTTGGTTGTCCAAGTTTAAGGTGGTAGGCTGGAATCTTAGGTAAATCCGGGATTCTAAGGCCGAGAGCTGATGACGAGTCATCTTTTAGATGACGAAGTGGTTGATGCCATGCTTCCAAGAAAAGCTTCTAAGCTTCAGGTAACCAGGAACCGTACCCCAAACCGACACAGGTGGTTGGGTAGAGAATACCAAGGCGCTTGAGAGAACTCGGGTGAAGGAACTAGGCAAAATGGCACCGTAACTTCGGGAGAAGGTGCGCCGGTGAGGGTGAAGGACTTGCTCCGTAAGCTCATGCCGGTCGAAGATACCAGGCCGCTGCGACTGTTTATTAAAAACACAGCACTCTGCAAACACGAAAGTGGACGTATAGGGTGTGACGCCTGCCCGGTGCCGGAAGGTTAATTGATGGGGTTAGCTAACGCGAAGCTCTTGATCGAAGCCCCGGTAAACGGCGGCCGTAACTATAACGGTCCTAAGGTAGCGAAATTCCTTGTCGGGTAAGTTCCGACCTGCACGAATGGCGTAACGATGGCGGCGCTGTCTCCACCCGAGACTCAGTGAAATTGAAATCGCTGTGAAGATGCAGTGTATCCGCGGCTAGACGGAAAGACCCCGTGAACCTTTACTATAGCTTTGCACTGGACTTTGAATTTGCTTGTGTAGGATAGGTGGGAGGCTTTGAAGCGTGGACGCCAGTTCGCGTGGAGCCAACCTTGAAATACCACCCTGGCAACTTTGAGGTTCTAACTCAGGTCCGTTATCCGGATCGAGGACAGTGTATGGTGGGTAGTTTGACTGGGGCGGTCTCCTCCTAAAGAGTAACGGAGGAGTACGAAGGTGCGCTCAGACCGGTCGGAAATCGGTCGTAGAGTATAAAGGCAAAAGCGCGCTTGACTGCGAGACAGACACGTCGAGCAGGTACGAAAGTAGGTCTTAGTGATCCGGTGGTTCTGTATGGAAGGGCCATCGCTCAACGGATAAAAGGTACTCCGGGGATAACAGGCTGATACCGCCCAAGAGTTCATATCGACGGCGGTGTTTGGCACCTCGATGTCGGCTCATCACATCCTGGGGCTGAAGCCGGTCCCAAGGGTATGGCTGTTCGCCATTTAAAGTGGTACGCGAGCTGGGTTTAGAACGTCGTGAGACAGTTCGGTCCCTATCTGCCGTGGACGTTTGAGATTTGAGAGGGGCTGCTCCTAGTACGAGAGGACCGGAGTGGACGAACCTCTGGTGTTCCGGTTGTCACGCCAGTGGCATTGCCGGGTAGCTATGTTCGGAATAGATAACCGCTGAAAGCATCTAAGCGGGAAACTAGCCTCAAGATGAGATCTCACTGGAACCTTGAGTTCCCTGAAGGGCCGTCGAAGACTACGACGTTGATAGGTTGGGTGTGTAAGCGCTGTGAGGCGTTGAGCTAACCAATACTAATTGCCCGTGAGGCTTGACCATATAACACCCAAGCAATTTGACTACTCTTGACTTGGAAACAAGCAAAAGCATCAGATTGCGGTGTGTGAAGACGAAATGAACCGAAAGTTCGAATCTCACAAAACACCGAAAGCTATCACATACCCAATTTGCTGAAGCGAGACCATTTGGTCACGACTCAGTACCCGAATTTCTTGACGACCATAGAGCATTGGAACCACCTGATCCCATCCCGAACTCAGTAGTGAAACGATGCATCGCCGATGGTAGTGTGGGGTTTCCCCATGTGAGAGTAGGTCATCGTCAAGATTAAATTCCAAAACCCCTGTTTGCTAACGCAAACAGGGGTTTTGTTTATGTAGAAGTCCATGAATTTCACCGGACCGTTGCTAGTGCAACGCTCTGGTACACAGAATTTCTTGACGACCATAGAGCATTGGAACCACCTGATCCCATCCCGAACTCAGCAGTGAAACGATGCATCGCCGATGGTAGTGTGGGGTTTCCCCATGTGAGAGTAGGTCATCGTCAAGATCAAATTCCGAAACCCCCGTCTGTTAACGCAGACGGGGGTTTTGTCGTTTTGGGGGCTTATGTGTCCTCTGCTGACCGCCTGTCAGTTTCCTGCATAAAAAGAAGATGTATCCCACAAATTCCTAAGATTTATCCAACCTTGGCCGAAAGCCTGATGAGCCATGCGTGCACCGAAATAGAGCGGTCGTAGAGTCCGCCTATACCGTACATGGAACGTTGCATTCGGCACGCTCACCCCCTTTTGGCAAAAAGAAGTCGATGAAATGAATCTCAAGTTCAGTCATAAAATTCTGTTGGCCGCGTCAGGCGTTGTGGTTTTGGCCTTCGCGCTGTTTACGTTGTACAACGACTACCTGCAGCGCAACACCATCAGGCAAAATCTGGAGTCATCTATTGAGCAGTCGGGTGACCTGACTGCCAGCAGTGTGCAGAACTGGCTCAGTGGCCGGATACTGGTCCTGGAGAATCTCGCGCAGAACGTTGCTCATCAAGGCGCCAACGCCGACCTCCCCGGCCTGGTTGATCAACCGGCGTTCACCTCGAACTTCCAGTTCACCTACGTTGGCTCAACCAACGGTGTCTTCACTCAGCGTCCTGACGCGAAAATGCCTGAAGGCTACGATCCGCGTCAGCGCCCGTGGTACAAGCAAGCGGTCGCTGCCGACAAACCCATGCTGACGCCGCCTTATATGGCCGCCGTCGGTGGTTTGATCGTCACCATCGCGATGCCGGTCAAGAAAAATGGTGAGCTGCTGGGTGTAGTGGGTGGTGACTTGAGCCTGCAAACCCTGGTGAAAATCATCAACTCGGTGGACTTCGGCGGGATTGGCCACGCGTTCCTGGTCAGCGGCGATGGGCAGGTAATCGTCAGCCCTGACCAAGAGCAGGTAATGAAAAACCTCAAGGATATCTATCCAGGCAGCGGTGTCCGGATTGAGAAGGTTAATCAGGATGTCGTCCTCAATGGTCAGGACCGCATCCTGTCCTTCACCCCGATCAGCGGCTTGCCGGGTGCAGATTGGTACATAGGCCTGTCGATCGACAAAGACAAAGCCTACGCCCCCCTGGGTAAATTCCGCACCTCCGCTTTGATCGCGATGTTTATTGCCGTCACAGCGATTGCCGTGTTGCTGAGCCTGTTGATCCAGGTGCTGATGCGCCCACTGACCACCATGGGCCGCGCGATGCAGGACATTGCTCAAGGCGAGGGTGACCTGACCCGCCGCCTGGTCGTGGAAAGCAAAGATGAATTCGGCGAGCTGGGTAGTGCGTTCAACCAGTTTGTCGAGCGTATCCATGCCTCGATCAGCGAAGTGTCCTCGGCGACCAGGCATGTACACGATCTTTCCCAGCGCGTGATGGCATCGTCCAACGCCTCGATCATCGGCTCCGACGAACAGAGCGCCCGTACCAACAGCGTTGCTGCGGCCATTAACGAACTGGGTGCCGCCACCCAGGAAATCGCCCGTAACGCCGCTGACGCCTCGCAACACGCCAGTGGCGCCAGCGAGCAAGCCGATGACGGTCGCCAGGTGGTAGAGAAAACCATCCTGGCGATGTCCGAGCTGTCGCAGAAGATCAGCTTGTCCTGCACGCAGATCGAAACCTTGAATGCCAGTACCGACAACATTGGCCACATTCTTGATGTGATCAAAGGCATCTCTCAGCAAACCAACCTGCTGGCCCTCAATGCCGCCATTGAAGCGGCCCGTGCCGGTGAAGCCGGCCGTGGCTTTGCCGTGGTCGCCGACGAGGTGCGCAACCTGGCTCACCGTACCCAGGAATCGGCGGAGGAGATCCACAAGATGATCACCTCGTTGCAGATCGGTTCACGCGAAGCGGTCACCACAATGAACGCCAGTCAGGTGTCCAGCGAAGAAAGTGTCGAGGTTGCCAACCAGGCCGGTGAGCGCTTGATCAGCGTGACCCAGCGAATCGTCGAGATTGATGGCATGAACCAATCGGTGGCGGCAGCCACTGAGGAACAGACTGCCGTGGTGGAAACCCTCAATGTTGATATCAACCAGATCAACCTGCTGAACCAGCAAGGTGTGGCCAACCTCAATGAGACCTTGAAAGACTGTGACGCGCTGTCACAACAAGCCAATCGCTTGAAGCAGTTGGTCGACAGTTTCAAGATCTGATCACCACGGGGTAAATATGGCGCAGTGCAGCAGTGCACTGCGCCATTTTTTTCAGCCAAGCAACCGGCGTACGTTATCCAGTGCACTGTCGGCGAAGTCCTGAATAAACTGTTCAAACCCCTTTTTATCGCGGGCATCAACGGGCTCGGCGATGATGGTCCAGGTCGCCCGCGCTTGTTGCCCCTCAAGCGACTCAACAGCCATTGCCGCCCACAGTCGGGCCACGCCCAAGGTGTTATAGATCGTCGTCCACGTCATGTGCATCGTCCGCGCATCGTGGCTGTTGAGCTGTTCCACGACGATATTGCCATCGTGGAACCATTTCTTGCGTAGCGATCCCACCCCGCTGCCCGTCATGCTGATACGGGCGAGGGCAGGAATGAACGCGTCAAATCCCTCGAAACGCCCCACGACCGCCCATAGCTCATCGGCGCTGCAGGCAATCACCACAGATGACACCACAGGCCTGCCCAGGGGGTTTTTGATCAACGTATCGGGTTGCAGCTGTCTCATAAGTATTTCCTGAAGGCGGGGGTCACAGAAAGCCGATGGCATTGAGGTATTGGCATCCTCTGCGTAATAACTCGGGTGCTTTTTCGGGATACTGCACACCCATTTGTTCGACGCCATGGCGTGCGTTCTCATGGCGAATCATCGAAATATCGCCGATGTCTTCTCCCAGCCCATTGAGGTAGAACCCGAGCACACCGAAAAGGGCATTCTCGCGACCTACTTCGCGCAGATGGTGCTGCCAATCCGCGACGCTCACCAACTCGAACGCATGACCTGCCTGGCGAAACGACTCCACGTAGGTTTCCCACCTCAGGGGCTGCGGATTGTGCAGGTTGAAGACGCTACGCTCGGCAACGTAGTTGCCACTGTGGAAGGCAATGAACCGTGCCAGGAAATCCACCGGCATCAGGTCGAAGTTCAAGCCCAGGCGTGGCACCCGGCCCAGCTGCAGCGATCCCTTGAGCATCAGCAGCAGGCGGTTCTTGTGGGGTTGGCAGACACCGTTGTGGCTATTGAAACTGATGTTCCCGGGTCGATAGATATTGATCCAGGCACCTTGTCCGGCGGCACGCCCCAATAGACGTTCGGCCACCCATTTGGACAGGTTGTAGCCGTTCTTGATGTACAGCGGTGGGGTGCTTGCCGCCGGCGCTTCAAGCACTTGCCCGTCGGCCCCAACGCTACTCGACGCGGATAGTGTGGAGACGAAATTGAGCACTTTCTTGCAATGGGTTTCGCACAGGCGCAGGCATTCAATGACCGGCTCCACGTTGTCCTTGGCCAGCGATGCGTAGTCCATGACGTGATTGACGTGGGCCGCGCTGTGTACCAGCACCCCGAACTGGCGGGCGAGGCGTTCATAGACCTGTGCCTCCAGGCCTAAACGAGGTTGGCGCAGGTCAGCGGTGTATACCCGTACGCGGCTCAGGTCCAGGTGTTCCAGGCGGTATTCACGCATGGCGTCGGCAAACCGTATGGCGGCCGATTGTCCTGGGTTTTCGCGAACCAGGCAGGCGACTTCTGTCGCTCCGGCCACCAGCAAGGCTTCGACGATATGTATACCCAAAAAGCTGTTGGCGCCGGTCACGATAGCCTTGTGGCGATCACCGGCACGCGCCCCTGGCAGCACGGGGATATCCAGCGGGCGTAGTGCATCGCTTATCGCCCGGGCGGTGGGCGCCGTCCCCGGCGCGCTGTCGCCCATCAACGCCGCGAGTGTCTGCACCGTTGGCGCTTCGATAAACCGGTTGAGGGGCAGGCTGCGTCCGTACAACTCGCGAATCCGCAGGAGCATGGTCGAAAGCAGAATGGAGTGACCGCCGAGATGGAAAAAACTGTCGTCAGTCGAGATCTCGTTGACCGGCAACCCCAGCAGCTCACTCCACAGGTCCAGCAATTGCGCTTCCACCGGCGTTTGGGGGAGGCAATGGGGGTTATCCGAGACGGCCTGCACGACCAGTGCCTGTAATGCCTGGCGATCAACTTTGCCATTGCTGCCATAGGGCAGGCTCGTCAACTCAGTGAATACGGTCGGCTGCATATAGTCCGGCAGCGTTTGCCTGGCGTGTTGCTTGAGCGCTGCCAGGGCCGCGCCCGAATAGCTGGGATCAGCGTGTGCCACGAACACGAGAATTCTTCGCTCACGGTTAATCACCACCGCCACCTGGCGAAACAACTGGCTGGCGCGCAAACACTGCTCAATCTCCTGGGGTTCGACCCGAAAACCGCGGATCTTCACCTGCTGGTCCTGGCGCCCGACCAGTTCGATGCCCTCTGCAGTCCATTTCGCCATGTCTCCCGTGCGATAGGTGCGCAGGGTTCGGCCATCAGGCAGCGCAAGGTGCACAAAGTGCTCGGCGGTCTGCCGTGGCTGGTTCACATACCCAAGGCTTACTCCAGGGCCTGCGATGTACAGCTCGCCAACCACCTGATCCTCAACCGGTCGGCGCTGCTCGTCGAGGATCAGCACCTGACTGTTGGCGATGGGCATGCCGAGGTTGAGATTGCTGTCGTCAGCCCGCATCCGCCGGCAGCTGACCAGCACCGTGGCCTCTGTCGGGCCATACAGGTTGTGCAGGGCGCATTGCCCGGCCATTTGCTCAATGACATGGGGCTCACAGATATCACCGCCGGTCAGCAGGTGCTCCAGGCCCAGCGGCCGATCCATCGGCAGCAGGCTCAACAGCGCAGGTGGCAGGAAGGCATGGGTGATGCGCCGTTGCCGGATCAGTTCCACCAACTGGCGAGGGTCGCGACGCTGTTCTTCGCTGGGAACAATCAGGGTCGCGCCCTGGCTCAGGGCCGGAAAAAGGTCGATCAGTGAAGAGTCAAAACTCAAGGAAGAAAATTGCAGTACGCGGCTGTGCTCACTGAGCTCGACATACTGGCTGTACCACGCCGAGAAATGGGCCAGGTTCTGCTGGCTGAGCAAAACGCCCTTGGGCTGGCCGGTGGTGCCGGAGGTGTAGAGCACCATGCTGGCGCTATCAATCGAGGGTAACGTCAGGGCCAGGGGGCAGCGCTCGTCCATGTGCCGGCTGTCTATGCCGCTGACATCCACCCCAGTGAAATGCTCGCGCAACGGATGTTGGCCGTCATCGAGCAACACCGTGGCCCCTGCATTCTCCAGCATGGCCCGCTGGCGCGGCAGCGGATGGCCCGGCTCCAATGGCAGATAGACTGCGCCGCAGCCAAGAATCGCCAGAATGCTGGCATACAACTCAACCGACTTGCCCAGGCAAATACCGACCACGGGCACCTGCCCAGGCCCGAGCAACGGCCGCAAAACCTGCTGGATCGCCAGGCTGTGCCGCAACAGGCGTCGATAACTCAGGCTGAGGCCGGCGATCTCCAGGGCCGGCCTATCGGCGAAGACCCGCAAGCTGTGCTCCAACTGTTTGACCAGCGGCGTCCGGGCTTTTTGCAGCAGCGCCGGCTCATCGGTCCGGTTAAGGCGATGCAGGTAGGCCAGCCCCTCCAGGCCTTGCAGGCTTTGCTCTGGAAGGGGGGAGGCGCTCGCACGTTGGGCAAAATGTCCGGGGTTGCGCGCGAAGCCGCTGACCTGCCGCACAATCCACTCGACCAACTGTGTCACCGCCTGGCGTCGCAGTTGTTGACCGTTGCCGCAGGCTGGCGGTGCTACATCCAGCACGGCCAGCAGTTGCGATACGCGGTCATAGCAGCGTATTTGCAGGGCCGGCAGGCCGCACTCGCTCAAGGGGCCGATGGCCAGGCGCAGGCTCATCACGACCATGCCGGGCGAATCCTGGGCGACGGGCTGAGTGCCGTCTTCAATCAGCAAGTCGATGGCCGGCTCCTGCGCACCAAGGTCATGACCATAGGGTTCCAGTGCCTGCGTCAGCTCGTGCAAGGCCGTACTGGTACCGACCGGCCTAATCCCTAGGCGTCTCATGACGGGCTCCCGGATACGGGCAGATACGCGCTCATCGCCTGGGCGACGCAGGGTGTTTGCAGCAGACCGCTGCGGCGCAGGAAACCCATGATGTTGCTGATCAGCGGGTGCTGGCGGGTGATGGGAAAGGCCAGGGCATTTACCTCGACCCGCAAAGCTTCGCGGACGGAGGGACTGATATCCAGATGGTCGATCAACAGCAGGTCGAAGTCCCTTTGCAGGTCATTGGTCAAATAGTGCTGCAGGAAGATCGGCAGCATCTGGGCGAGACAGTGGCGGTCTGCTTCGCTTGCCGTTTGCCAGTAGAGCCGCACCAGGCCGGTCCAGAAGCTGGCGTGGCGGCCCTCATCAGCCAGATGGTCGGCCATCAACCCCCTTACCGACTGTTTGACGCTGTCATCCTTGGCAAACGCCGCCACGTCATGGGTGACTGTGTTCTCGGCAATCGCCACGCCGATCAGCTCCACGGCATCACGCAGATGTGCCGGTACGCGGGCCTGCGCGCTGGGTATGGCACGGCTCAACTCGATGGCCGCAGGTAGCGCCAGCGGCGCAATACCCGTCTTCTCCTGCGTTTGCTGCATGAAGTCCAGGGCAACGAGGGCGTGGTAATCCTCATCGACCACCACGGTCATGGCGGCGTAGCGGCAGGCCACAGGGAAGGGGATTGAAAAGCGATTCTTGGCGATGCTCCTCGCGGTTTTATCGACGATCTCGGTTTCAAAGATCACCACGTCGTTGATGAATTTGTAGAACGTCTGCACCAGGACAAACTCGCGCCACTGCGGACAATGCTCCAGAAAGCCTGCACTGAGCACCAACGGTTGACGACATAGGGGATAGATCAACTTGTCGTCATCTTCCAGCAGGCGACGCGGGCGAGTACGGATGGTCGCCTGCTGCTCCCAGTCGGTCGCGAATGAGCGGTAGTCGGCAGCGGTCACAGGCTCACCTCCTGGCATCCTGCGTGCCGGCGCAGGCCGTCCCACAGGGCGATGCGGCTCTCTACGGCGCTGATGGCAGCATTCCAGGCCTGTTGTTCGCGCAGGGGATCTGCCTGGATCAGCCGCTGTAGCAGGTGTTCTGCGGCCGGTTCATGACCCTGGGCGTCCAGCTCGATGTGCCGCTGCAGGTAATAGCACAAGCTGGGGGCTTGCCGATGAGCGACATCGCAGCCTTCCAGGAGGCGCTTGAACATCGCCGGGATGACACTTTCGCGGCCATGCAGGAAGGTCGCGGCGACACAATGGGTCGGTGCGTTCAAGGCGACGTCCAGGGTGTGCCGCACAAAGCGCTCTACCGCAGGATCAATGGTGATCTGTGCCAAGGCGCTGTCGACGCTTGCTCCCTCACGCTGCAACGCGATGAATCGTTCGATGGTGATGGTGCAGGCTCCCACCTCGCGCATGGCCTCCAGATACAGTTCGAAGTGACTGCTGTGCCCGACGCCCTGGCGCTGGTCTGATTCCTCGTCCAGGACAATTTCGTTGATCAGCCGCGCAGCCTGTGGGTCTGTCGGCGGCAGCCAGGGCAGGCGGATGCAGGTCAGGTCCTGTTGCAGGCGTTTGGTCAGGGTCATGAAGTCCCAGACGGCGAACACATGGTTTTGCATAAAGTGTTGTAGTTGCGGGAGAGAATTGATTTCCAGGAAAATCGGATGCTCATGTAATTGTTGTTTTTTATGTCTAAGTAGTTCTTGTAGTTGAAACATGGTTAATGCCTATAAGTCGTTATGTCGACTCAAATAAAAAGTTTGTTTAGAACCAAGCGTGGGTTGTTGCGAGTACTTCGTTGCCCGGCAAGCAACAGGTAGTGACAAAGCATCCTATTCTTGTTGGAGCGCGCGTCGTCCACAGCTATGCCCAAGCCTGTGCCTACGCTTTCGAATGAAGTGCCAAGACCAATTAAAGAATAATCACTTGGTTAAGTGTTCAAATACTTTCTGAGTTGTATAAGGTTTTTTTGCAGGAAGGGAAATGCTGCAGTTGAACTTACTGTTCGGGGTGGGAACTTTCCTTGTTGTTTGCGAGTTTTATGTGGGTGGACTTAACGGGCAGGATTTGATCCATTATTGCTTTGCAACGCTGCAGGTTCCTATCGGTCGATATCGAGTCTGTTGGCGCAACCATCCAGGAGGGTGACGGCAGGCATGGACCGGCTTTGGGCGTGTGCGGCGCCTGGTCATCCAGGTCGCGCACTGGGCGGCTAAAGCCGGGAGAAGTCAACGCGGACCTTTGTCGTTGTCCTGTTCAATGCTGTTGAGGTATTGAGTGATCACTTCCATGCCGCGCATCAGGTGATTACGCAGCGTCAGCACGCTCTGCTCGACTTTTTTCTGCGCGACCAGATTCAGCAGCTCGCGATGGTCCTCCTGGGAGGTTTTGCCCAGTCCCATGGCTTCAAGGTTGAAGCGCAGGAACCGCTCCTCCTCGTTCAGCCCGTGTTCCACCAGGTTCAACAACCGCTGGTTGGGTGCCTTGCCATACAACGCCATGTGAAACAGGCGGTTGAGCCGGCCGATTTCGGTGTAGTCGGTTTCGCACTCAAGGGTGTCGATCAAGGCACCCGCCTGCTCGATATCGCTCTGGGTGAGTAATGGGATAGACAAGCGCAGTGCTTCCGACTCCAGGAGAATACGCAGGGCGTAGGTCTCCGCCGAGTTATCTTCAATCAGCGGAGCAACCACGGCGCCTTTATGGGTTACCACATGCAACAGCGACTGTGCCTCCAGCTGGCGCAGGGCTTCGCGCACCGGCATCCGGCTGACCCCGAACAGGCTGGCCAGCTCTTGCTGGCGCATGGCGGTGCCGCAGGGCAGGCGACCATCCAGTATGGCGTTGCGCAATGTTTCTTCAATAACGGAGCGCGCGAGGTGAGCGGGAATGGGCCCACTGATCTTGATGCTGCTCAAAGGGTTCGGCTTGTGCGTCACGACTACGCTATCCTCCTTTCTTGTTGGAATGGGTTTTGGCTAATTGGATCCAAAGAACACTAGAGATTGCATGCAGGCTTGTCAAACAGGCAAAGTTTCCCTTTGTAAGCGACTCAACAGCGCGGTTTTACATCGCACATTATGGCTGGCGGGCGTCTTACAAGTGCGATTGCTTTAGCTGAGTGGACGCTGGGTGATTGCACTGTGCCATTGTCTTTTGCCGACTGACCCTTCACCATCGAATGATTCTCCGTCTCTTTCTACGGACTGAAGCCATTGGCGGTACGTTTTACTCCCTCGCGGATCCTGTGCTGGCTGTTTTCAGCGCTGCTGCTGGCTGGCTTATTGCCTGGCGGGCTGCATGCCGATTGGGATTTTTCCCAGATCAGCCGGCGCGCTACAGCGCTCTATGGACCGCTGGGCGCGGGCCAGCAGCGTATCGACGACTGGCAGCGGCTGCTGGCCACGCAAAAACAAGGCAGCGAGTTGGAGCAGCTCAAGGTGGTCAACCTGTTCTTCAACAAGCGGGTGCGCTATGTCGAAGATGTCGACTTATGGAGCCAGGTCGATTATTGGGAGACGCCCATCGAAGCCCTGTGGAAGGGCGCCGGCGATTGTGAAGACTATGCCATTGCCAAGTATTTCAGCCTGCGGCACCTGGGCGTCTCCAGCGACAAATTGCGCATTACCTACGTCAAGGCATTGCGGCAGAATCGCGCCCATATGGTCTTGACCTATTATTCGACGCCAGAGGCCATGCCACTGGTACTCGACAGCCTGATCGACGAGATCCAGCCTGCCAGCCAACGGACCGACTTGCTGCCGGTCTACTCCTTCAACGCCGAAGGCTTGTACCTGCCCGGCGCCAAAGGCAACAAAAAGGTTGGCGACACCAAGCGCCTGTCGCGCTGGCAGGATGTGTTGAAAAAAATGCGGGCGGAAGGTTTCCCAGCCGAGCCGGCCAACTAGGAGTAACTGTTCAGATGTCACTGTTCAAACAGCTGTTGATCGCTATCTGTCTGTTCCTGGTGGTCGCCTTCAGCGGCAGCTTCATGGTCAGCCTGGAAAGTTCGCGTACCCAATACGTGAACCAACTGCGCTCCCACGCGCAGGACGCGGCGACCGCTCTGGCGCTGTCCCTGACGCCCAATATCGACGACCCGGCGATGGTCGAACTGCTGGTCAGCTCGATCTTCGACAGCGGTTATTACGCGAGCATCCGCGTGGTCGACGTGACCAATGACCAGGTCATCGTCGAGCGCAGTGGTATCCCCGACAACAACGGCGTGCCCAACTGGTTCGTCAAGTTGATCGGCCTGGAACCGGCCGGCGGCGACGCCCTGGTCAGCCGTGGTTGGGAGCAGGCGGCGCGGGTCGAGGTGGTCAGCCATCCGATGTTCGCCCTGGCCAAGCTGTGGCAGAGCGCCCTGGGCAGCCTGGGCTGGCTGCTGCTGTGCGGCGCCGTCAGTGCGGTGCTGGGTGCGCTATTACTGCGCCGGCAACTCAAGCCTCTGGACTATATGGTCAAACAGTCCCATGCCATTGCCCGCCGTGAGTTCCTGAGCCTGCCGGATCTGCCGCGCACCCCGGAGCTGCGCCGCGTGGTACAGGCGATGAACCAGATGGTGGAAAAGCTCAAGGCACTGTTCCAGGAACAGGCCGAGCGCAGCGAAAAACTGCGGGTGGAATCCTATCAGGACAACCTCACGGGCCTGGCCAACCGTCGTTATTTCGAGATGCAACTCAATGCCCGGGTCAGCAACCCCGAAGAAACCAGCTCAGGCTACCTGCTGGTGCTGCGGGTCAAGGACCTGGCCGGCCTCAACCAGCGCCTCGGTGGCCAGCGCACCGACCAGCTGCTGCAGGCAGTCGGCGAACAACTGCTGCGCCAGTGCGAGCCGTACCCGGAAACCCATAACCTGATTACGCGCATCCGCGGCGGCGAGTTTGCCGTGCTGGCGCCGGGGCTGATGCGTGAAGAGGCGATGCAGCTGGCGCAGAACCTGGAAAGCACCCTGCAAAGCCTGCAAGCCACCGGCGCCAGTGACGTTTCGCCGGTTGCCTGTATCGGCCTGGCGCCGTTCAGTCACGGTGATTCCCCCCAGGCCCTGCTGACCCTGGCCGACCAGGCATTGGCCCAGGCCGAAACCCTGGGTGACGTGAGTTGGGTGTGCCTGGACCACAGCGCTGCCGCCAGCGTCGGCGACGATCATCATGCCTGGCACTCACTGTTGGACCTGGCGCTGAGCCAGCAACGCTTCGAGCTGTACTTCCAGCCGGTGGTGGCCGCCCAGGATCCGCAACTGATCCTGCACTACAAAGTGCTCTCGCGTTTGGTGGACGATCAGGGCCACACCATCCCGGCCGGCCGTTTCCTGCCTTGGCTGGAGCGGTTTGGCTGGTCGGCGCGTCTGGACCGACTGATGCTCGAGCTGGTGCTCAAGCAGATGGCCAGCCATGAACATTCGTTGGCCCTGAACCTGTCTGCAGCCACGCTGGCAGACCCCCAAGCCCTGAACCGCGTGTTCGACCTGCTGCGTCAGCATTCCAACCTGGGCCCGCGCCTGACCCTGGAAATCGGTGAAGAGCAACTGCCCGAACAGGCGGTACTGGAGCAGTTGACCCAGCGCCTGCGGGAGCTGAACTTCTCCCTCAGCCTGCAACGTTTTGGCGGGCGCTTCAGCATGATCGGTAACCTGGCGCGCCTGGGCCTGGCCTACCTGAAGATCGATGGCAGCTACATCCGCGACATCGACCAGGAAAGCGACAAGCGCCTGTTTATCGAAGCTATCCAGCGCGCAGCCCACAGCATCGACTTGCCGCTGATTGCCGAGCGGGTCGAAACCGAGGGTGAGTTGCAGGTGATTCGCGAGATGGGGATTTTTGGCGTGCAGGGCCAGCTGTTTGGCGAGCCGGCGCCCTGGCGCTGAGGCCGTGGCCGGCCTCAGATCAGGCCGGTCTCATCATCATTGATCAGGTGGCTCAGGCCACCCAGTGATTCCCGTGCGTGGCTGCGATCCTTGAGCTTGGCTTGCGCGGCAACCGGCAGGTCCGTGAGGTTGATCACGCCTTTCTGGATCAGCACCTGAATCAAGTCTTCCAGCACCCGAATCATCTCCGAGTCACTGTGCTTGAGCTGCTTGAGGCTCAGCTCCGCTTCTTCATTGGCAAACCAGGCCTGGATCTCATGATGATCCGCGGGCAGGGTGCCGGTCGATTCGGCGAAGGCAACCGCTTCGGCGCGAATCAGCTCACCCTGTGCATCACGTTGCACGTAGAACATTGAACATCCCTCATGAGGAGAACTGACGACAGCCTGTCAGCAGCATAGGCCAACGGAGCGCGATTGGACGTGAGTATGCCGTGCAATCGTTGCCCCATGCCAGTGAACGGTGGCCGCAAATGAATCGGCCGCCTCAAGAGGCGGCCGGTTCAGTGGTTCATTAGGAGTGATCGACCTTGATGGTCGGGTCAGCACCAGTGATCAACGAGTTGATCGATTGGCCAGACCAGTTGTTGCCTTCCAGCTTGATCGTCACATCCGCATTGGCCAGGCCGCCGTCAGCGTTGAGCTTGCCTTCGGAACTGATCTGCAGCGTGGTCACGTTATCCACCGTGGTCAACTTCAGGAAGTTGTCGATGGTGCTGTCGGTTTCGCCCTTGAGCAGGTCACGCAGGTCGATACGGTCGCCTTCCAAGGCCTTGAAGTCCTTGATCACGTCGTTGCCGACGTCACCGGATCTCCAGACGAAGGTATCGGCACCGGTGCCGCCGATCAGGATGTCATTACCCTGGCCGCCGATCAGCGTGTCGTTACCCGTGCCGCCCAACAGGATGTCGTTGCCCTTGCCACCGTCCAGGTAGTCGTTGCCGCCCTGGCCGAACAGGATGTCATCACCCGAGCCACCCAGCAGGGTGTCATTACCGTCTTTGGCACCCGAGGTGTTGAACTCGGTGTAATGCTCGGTGATGTACTTGTGCACATCCTGGCCGGTGACAGCAGCAACCGCCACGCCGTTTTTCCCTGCCACGTAGGTCTGGATGGCGTTATAGCCCTCGCCGGTAATGCCCGGGAAGCTCACCAGGTCGCCGAACAGGATATCGTTGCCGTCACCTCCATCGACACGGTCGGCACCCGGCAGGGTGGCCTCGCTGTGACCGAGGATGGCGTTGGCCAGGTCCTTCGGATCGATGTTGCTTTGTGGCTTGTTGTCGCTGTCGTACGGTGCCAACTGATTCAGGCTGATCCCGCTGTTGAGGCCGATGGCTTCTACGCCACCTGTGGACAGGCCCTTGAGCAGTGCGAACGCGTTCTGCGAGTTGCTGATGAGCGTTGGATCGTTGATGTTTGAGGATGAGGCTGTACCGTTGCCGCCAACGGACGACAACTCATAGGTGCCATCCCCTTGGGCATGAATGGTACCCAGGTTGGACTGCCCCCAACCCCACCAGTTGTAGGTCCCGAGGGTCACCGTCCCTACCGTATTGATGTCAAGGTAGTGCTCCGAATCGATAGTGATCCGCGTGGCGGTACCCAGGGTGTAGTTACTCATGTTGACAACATCGTCCAGCTTGACGTTGCCGTACAAGCTCGGATTGGTCTGCTCATAGCGCTGGTAGTACGTCGGCTGACCATCGGTGATGAAGTAAGTGGTGTTGATTGCATCCTTGTTGCCAGTCGCCTGGCCACTTTTGAAGAAGTTGGATGCAGCCTTGAACACGTCTTCGTAGTTGGTGCCGCCGGTCGACACCATCTTATCCAGGACCTTCTGCAGCGCATCCAGTGCACCCGGGTCTTTCAGGTTGACTGTAACCGTACGATTGACCTGGTCACTGAAGTCCGCCAGGAAGATGTTCACGGTGCCAGAGGTGCTGGAGCCGATACTGTTTTTCAGTGAGTTGAACACGGTGGTCAGCGAGGCTTTCGCCGCCGCTACCGAGTCCGAACCCATACTGCCCGACGTATCGATCATGAACGCGATGTTGTAGTTTTTGCCCTGGACCACGTTCAGGCCAGAAACGTCCGCCACGATGATGTCGTTGCCGCTGCTACCGGTGACGTTGTCATCGCCCGAAGTCGCCGTGCTCCCGCTATAGGTGGCCGGGTACACCTTGACTGGCACATTGGCAACGGTTGTGGCCGAGCCGCCGAGGCTTTCGGTGGAGGTCGACGTCACGGTCAGGTTGTACTGGCCGCTGGTGTAAGGCAGTGGTTTGAGGCTCAAATTATTGAGGTCCCAACCGGTGACATTGACTTCGGTCTGGCCATTGGTAGCCGTAAAGGTATGCCCGGCACCATCGCTGAGCACTGCGCCCACCGGGATGCTGCCGATCTTCACGCTCAGGGTTTCCGAGCCGTCGGTATCGGTCAGGCCAGTGGTGACCTTGGTCAGTTTGACCGTGCCGTTTTCCAGCCCTTCGTTGAGCTTATACGCGTCGTAGTAGCCTTGGCCGTTGGTGCCATGCAGGTCAGACACCTGGGCACCTGCGTTGATCAGGTCGTTGACCCCGGTGTAGATCGGGATGTTGGTATTACTCAGGTTCGTCGCCGCCCCACCGTTGATCGACAGGTTAACGTCATAGCCGCCGGCATTTGACTGGTTCGCATGGTAAATATCGATGCTGTAGTAGCCATTGCTGGTCGGGGTGAACGTGCCGCTGAACTGGCCGGAGTTCGAGCCCCAGGTACCGCTGGCCACGTCTTTGCCGCCGATTCTGATCAGGAGACTGTCATCGGCATAGCCGCTGAAGGTATAGGCCTTGCCGGCTTCCAGATAGATCAAGCCTGAGGTTTTCGACCCCGCGCCAGCTGGTACGTTGGCCGTCGACTCGACATTGGTCGAAAGCGTCGTGCTGTTAGGCGTACCCGCGTTATCGATCGCATTTTTCAGTGCGGTCGGTGTCGCGCCATTGCCGTTGGTGCCCAGGTTCGCAATGCTGTTCCAGCTCTGCTTGGTCAGGCCTACCGATGCGATGTTGTTATCGGCAACGCTCAACGTCGGCGCGTCCGCAACCGGGGTGATGTCGACTTTCACGGTAGCGCTGGTGCCCAGGTCCTTGCCATCGGTTGGCTGGAACTTGAACTGTGCGTAGTCAGCCTGCTTGTTGCCCACACCGGTGCCGCCGTAGCCGTCGGCTCCGGATTCGTTGGCGTTTGGCGTGAAGCGCAACTGGCCGCCGTCGATCTGCGCCTTGGTGAAGGTCTGGCCGGCTGTCACGTTGGTCCAGGTAGTGCCGTCCGCTGCCAGGTACTGCAGCTTGCCAGCGACCGGCAGCTCGGTGATTTTCACCCCGAGGCTGGCCTGAGGGGAATCCACATCGGTGACCCCGAAATTGGCCCAAGTCAGCTTCAGCGATGTGTCTTCGGTGCCGGTGACGGCGCCGCCAGTGGCAACCGGTGCGTCGTTGACCGCCACTACGTTGACTGTGGTGGTCGCTACGTTCGAGTAGTTGCCGCCGTCGGTCACGGTCACGGTGATGGTCCGTGGCGTGGTGCTCGGGTCTTCGCTGCTGTTGCTGAACGTGATGTTCTTGATCTGCTGCATGTAGTCAGCCAGCGACGCCGTCCCGGTCAGGGTCAGGGTGATCTTGCCGGTGACAGGATCCGTGACCGAGGTCACGTTCATACCGCTGACCTTGCTGTAGTCCAGCAAGTCGTTCGGCTGAGTATTGGTCAGCACCACCGTGGCGCCAGTCAGTTGGGTGCTGTCCGGGTCGGTGATGCGGATGTCGGTGTCAGCAATCGACACGCCAGTGCCGCCCTCGGTGAACGTGGTCTTGAAGTCGTTCCCGGTGGCGCCGCTGGAGTTGTTGGCATCCAGGTCGATGGTCGGTGGTGCATCGTTATCGATGATCGACGTTTCGATTTTACCGTTGGTGGTGCTGACAACCAGGTTCTCGAAGTTACCGCCGGAGGTACCGGAGATACTGATCTCGAACTTCTCCGTAGGCTCGGTCAGCTTGTCGTCGATGGTCTTGATATCGAACGTCGCAGTGCTTTGGCCGGCTGGAATCTTCACGGTGTACACGCCGTTGAAGTCCGAACCGTCCTGGGCCACACCTTTATACGAGAGGGTCACCGTGACTTCGGTGGCTGCCGGCTGGGTCAGGTTCAACGTGTAATGAGCGGTCTGGCCTTCGGTCACCGAGGTATCGCCCGCGATACTGATCACGGTGTTGCTCGTCACGTCCGTCACCTTGGTGACTACCGGAGTACCGACCGGGATCAGGTTTTCATACTTGTCGCCACCGCTGACCACGTTAGTGATCTTGGCGGAAATATCCTTGGCGCCCACGTAGAAGTCATTCGGCGCGGTGAAGTTGGCGGTACTGCTGGTCTTGCCATTACCGATGGTAATGATCAAGTCGTTGTCCAACTTGATCACCAGGTCGGAACCCACGTTGGTCACGGCCGCACCGTTCTTGTCCACGAGGCTGGCGGTGTAGACGATCTGGCCACCTTCGGCGACGTTGGCGGTGGCGGTCAGCACAACCCTCACCTCGTCGATGGTGTCGTTGATGGTTGTGGTTGCGCCATCGCCAGCGACTACGAGCTTCTCGAAGTTGCCGCCGTCAGTCCCGGTGATCTGAACGGTCTGGGTGCTCTTGTCGACGAACACGTCATCGCCAGGGGCATCAACGGTGACGGTACCGACGGTTTCACCGGCCTTGATGGTGATGGTCTGTTTGTTGTCCAGCGTCAGGGTGACGTCGGTATCCGCTTTATTCGAAAGCGTAGCGGTGTAGGTGATCTGGCCACCTTCACTCACTTCCGACGGAGCCGTCAGCGTTACTGTCGTAGTGTTATCGGTACCTGGGGTATCAGTAACAGTCGTGGTGACCTTGTCAGTGCCCGGAACCAGGTTTTCGAAGTGCTCGCCACCGGTAACTTCTTTAATGCCGGTAGTAACAGTCTGATCGCCTTTGTACACGTCATCCGGAGCTGTAGTCGAAACAGTACCGCTCGACTGGTTCACACCGATGGTGATGACCTGGTTGTTATCCAGGGTCACAGTCACAGGGCTGGTGATGTTAGTCACCGGCGCGCCGTTCTTATCTACCAAGGTAGCGGTGTAGACGATCTCGCCGCCTTCACCCACGGTTTTGGTGGCGGTCAGCACCACATCGACCTTGTCGATGGTGTCGTTGATGGTGGTAGTCGCGCCATCGCCAGCAACCACGAGCTTCTCGAAGTTGCCGCCGTCAGTCCCGGTGATCTGGACGGTCTGGGTGCTCTTGTCGACGAACACGTCATCGCCAGGGGCATCAACGGTGACGGTACCGACGGTTTCACCGGCCTTGATGGTGATGGTCTGTTTGTTGTCCAGCGTCAGGGTGACGTCGGTATCCGCTTTATTCGAAAGCGTAGCGGTGTAGGTGATCTGGCCACCCTCACTCACTTCCGACGGAGCCGTCAGCGTCACGGTCGTAGTGTTATCGGTACCTGGGGTATCAGTAACAGTCGTAGTGACCTTATCAGTGCCCGGAACCAGGTTTTCAAAGTGCTCGCCACCGGTGACTTCTTTAATGCCGGTAGTAACAGTCTGATCGCCTTTGTACACGTCATCCGGAGCTGTAGTCGAAACAGTACCGCTCGACTGGTTCACACCGATGGTGATGACCTGGTTGTTATCCAGGGTCACGGTCACAGGGCTGGTGATGTTAGTCACCGGCGCGCCGTTCTTATCTACCAAGGTAGCGGTGTAGACGATCTCGCCGCCTTCACCCACGGTTTTGGTGGCGGTCAGGACCACATCGACCTTGTCGATGGTGTCGTTGATGGTTGTGGTTGCGCCATCGCCAGCGACTACGAGCTTCTCGAAGTTGCCGCCGTCAGTCCCGGTGATCTGGACGGTTTGGGTGCTCTTATCGACGAACACGTCATCGCCAGGGGCATCAACGGTGACGGTGCCGACAGTTTCACCGGCCTTGATGGTGATGGTTTGCTTGTTATCGAGGGTCAAGGTGACGTCAGTGTCAGCCTTGTTGCTCAAGGTGGCGGTGTAGGTGATGGTGCCGCCTTCGTTGACGGCGCTTGGCGCGGTCAGGGTGACGGTAGTGGTGTTATCTGTGCCCGGTGTGTCAGTCACGATGGTGGTGACTTTATCGGTACCCGGAACCAGGTTTTCAAAGTGCTCGCCACCGGTGACTTCTTTAATGCCGGTAGTAACAGTCTGGTCGCCTTTGTACACGTCATCCGGAGCTGTAGTCGAAACAGTACCGCTCGACTGGTTCACACCAATGGTGATGACCTGGTTGTTATCCAGGGTCACGGTCACAGGGCTGGTGATGTTAGTCACCGGCGCGCCGTTTTTATCCACAAGGGTAGCGGTGTAAACGATCTCGCCGCCTTCACCCACGGTTTTGGTGGCGGTCAGGACCACATCGACCTTGTCGATGGTGTCGTTGATGGTTGTGGTTGCGCCATCGCCAGCGACTACGAGCTTCTCGAAGTTGCCGCCGTCAGTCCCGGTGATCTGGACGGTTTGGGTGCTCTTATCGACGAACACGTCATCGCCAGGGGCATCAACGGTGACGGTGCCGACAGTTTCACCGGCCTTGATGGTGATGGTTTGCTTGTTATCGAGGGTCAAGGTGACGTCAGTGTCAGCCTTGTTGCTCAAGGTGGCGGTGTAGGTGATGGTGCCGCCTTCGTTGACGGCGCTTGGCGCGGTCAGGGTGACGGTAGTGGTGTTATCTGTGCCCGGTGTGTCAGTCACGATGGTGGTGACTTTATCGGTACCCGGAACCAGGTTTTCAAAGTGCTCGCCACCGGTGACTTCTTTAATGCCGGTAGTAACAGTCTGGTCGCCTTTGTACACGTCATCCGGAGCTGTAGTCGAAACAGTACCGCTCGACTGGTTCACACCAATGGTGATGACCTGGTTGTTATCCAGGGTCACGGTCACAGGGCTGGTGATGTTAGTCACCGGCGCGCCGTTTTTATCCACAAGGGTAGCGGTGTAAACGATCTCGCCGCCTTCGCCCACAGTTTTAGTGGCGGTCAGGACCACATCGACCTTGTCGATGGTGTCGTTGATGGTTGTGGTTGCGCCATCGCCAGCGACTACGAGCTTCTCGAAGTTGCCGCCGTCAGTCCCGGTGATCTGGACAGTCTGGGTGCTCTTGTCGACGAACACGTCATCGCCAGGGGCATCAACGGTGACGGTACCGACGGTTTCACCGGCCTTGATGGTGATGGTCTGTTTGTTGTCCAGCGTCAGGGTGACGTCGGTATCCGCTTTATTCGAAAGCGTAGCGGTGTAGGTGATCTGGCCACCCTCACTCACTTCCGACGGAGCCGTCAGCGTCACGGTCGTAGTGTTATCGGTACCTGGGGTATCAGTAACAGTCGTAGTGACCTTATCAGTGCCCGGAACCAGGTTTTCAAAGTGCTCGCCACCGGTGACTTCTTTAATGCCGGTAGTAACAGTCTGATCGCCTTTGTACACATCATCCGGAGCTGTAGTCGAAACAGTACCGCTCGACTGGTTCACACCGATGGTGATGACCTGGTTGTTATCCAGGGTCACGGTCACAGGGCTGGTGATGTTAGTCACCGGCGCGCCGTTCTTATCTACCAAGGTAGCGGTGTAGACGATCTCGCCGCCTTCACCCACGGTTTTGGTGGCGGTCAGCACCACATCGACCTTGTCGATGGTGTCGTTGATGGTGGTAGTCGCGCCATCGCCAGCAACCACGAGCTTCTCGAAGTTGCCGCCGTCAGTCCCGGTGATCTGGACGGTCTGGGTGCTCTTGTCGACGAACACGTCATCGCCAGGGGCATCAACGGTGACGGTACCGACGGTTTCACCGGCCTTGATGGTGATGGTCTGTTTGTTGTCCAGCGTCAGGGTGACGTCGGTATCCGCTTTATTCGAAAGCGTAGCGGTGTAGGTGATCTGGCCACCCTCACTCACTTCCGACGGAGCCGTCAGCGTCACGGTCGTAGTGTTATCGGTACCTGGGGTATCAGTAACAGTCGTAGTGACCTTATCAGTGCCCGGAACCAGGTTTTCAAAGTGCTCGCCACCGGTGACTTCTTTAATGCCGGTAGTAACAGTCTGATCGCCTTTGTACACATCATCCGGAGCTGTAGTCGAAACAGTACCGCTCGACTGGTTCACACCGATGGTGATGACCTGGTTGTTATCCAGGGTCACGGTCACAGGGCTGGTGATGTTAGTCACCGGCGCGCCGTTCTTATCTACCAAGGTAGCGGTGTAGACGATCTCGCCGCCTTCACCCACGGTTTTGGTGGCGGTCAGGACCACATCGACCTTGTCGATGGTGTCGTTGATGGTGGTAGTCGCGCCATCGCCAGCAACCACGAGCTTCTCGAAGTTGCCGCCGTCAGTCCCGGTGATCTGGACGGTCTGGGTGCTCTTGTCGACGAACACGTCATCGCCAGGGGCATCAACGGTGACGGTACCGACGGTTTCACCGGCCTTGATGGTGATGGTCTGTTTGTTGTCCAGCGTCAGGGTGACGTCGGTATCCGCTTTATTCGAAAGCGTAGCGGTGTAGGTGATCTGGCCACCCTCACTCACTTCCGACGGAGCCGTCAGCGTCACGGTCGTAGTGTTATCGGTACCTGGGGTATCAGTAACAGTCGTAGTGACCTTATCAGTGCCCGGAACCAGGTTTTCAAAGTGCTCGCCACCGGTGACTTCTTTAATGCCGGTAGTAACAGTCTGGTCGCCTTTGTACACGTCATCCGGAGCTGTAGTCGAAACAGTACCGCTCGACTGGTTCACACCAATGGTGATGACCTGGTTGTTATCCAGGGTCACGGTCACAGGGCTGGTGATGTTAGTCACCGGCGCGCCGTTTTTATCCACAAGGGTAGCGGTGTAAACGATCTCGCCGCCTTCGCCCACAGTTTTAGTGGCGGTCAGGACCACATCGACCTTGTCGATGGTGTCGTTGATGGTTGTGGTTGCGCCATCGCCAGCGACTACGAGCTTCTCGAAGTTGCCGCCGTCAGTCCCGGTGATCTGGACAGTCTGGGTGCTCTTGTCGACGAACACGTCATCGCCAGGGGCATCAACGGTGACGGTGCCGACGGTTTCACCGGCTTTGATGGTGATGGTCTGTTTGTTGTCCAGCGTCAGGGTGACGTCGGTATCCGCTTTATTCGAAAGCGTAGCGGTGTAGGTGATCTGGCCACCCTCACTCACTTCCGACGGAGCCGTCAGCGTCACGGTCGTAGTGTTATCGGTACCTGGGGTATCAGTAACAGTCGTAGTGACCTTATCAGTGCCCGGAACCAGGTTTTCAAAGTGCTCGCCACCGGTGACTTCTTTAATGCCGGTAGTAACAGTCTGGTCGCCTTTGTACACATCATCTGGAGCCACAACCGAGACAGTCCCGCTCGACTGGTTCACACCAATGGTGATGACCTGGTTGTTATCCAGGGTCACAGTCACAGGGTTGGTGATGTTAGTTACTGGCGCACCGTTTTTATCCACAAGGGTGGCGGTGTAAACGATCTCGCCGCCTTCGCCCACAGTTTTAGTGGCGGTCAGGACCACATCGACCTTGTCGATGGTGTCGTTGATGGTGGTAGTCGCGCCATTGCCAGCAACCACGAGCTTCTCGAAGTTGCCGCCGTCAGTCCCGGTGATCTGGACAGTCTGGGTGCTCTTGTCGACGAACACGTCATCGCCAGGGGCATCAACGGTGACGGTGCCGACGGTTTCACCGGCTTTGATGGTGATGGTCTGTTTGTTATCCAGCGTCAGGGTGACGTCGGTATCCGCTTTATTCGAAAGCGTAGCGGTGTAGGTGATCTGGCCACCTTCACTCACTTCCGACGGAGCCGTCAGCGTTACTGTCGTAGTGTTATCGGTACCTGGGGTATCAGTAACAGTCGTGGTGACCTTGTCAGTGCCCGGAACCAGGTTTTCAAAGTGCTCGCCACCGGTGACTTCTTTAATGCCGGTAGTAACAGTCTGATCGCCTTTGTACACATCATCCGGAGCTGTAGTCGAAACAGTACCGCTCGACTGGTTCACACCAATGGTGATGACCTGGTTGTTATCCAGGGTCACGGTCACAGGGCTGGTGATGTTAGTCACCGGCGCGCCGTTTTTATCCACCAAGGTAGCGGTGTAAACGATCTCGCCGCCTTCACCCACGGTTTTGGTGGCGGTCAGGACCACATCGACCTTGTCGATGGTGTCGTTGATGGTTGTGGTTGCGCCATCGCCAGCGACTACGAGCTTCTCGAAGTTGCCGCCGTCAGTCCCGGTGATCTGAACGGTTTGGGTGCTCTTATCGACGAACACGTCATCGCCAGGGGCATCAACGGTGACGGTGCCGACAGTTTCACCGGCCTTGATGGTGATGGTTTGCTTGTTATCGAGGGTCAAGGTGACGTCAGTGTCAGCCTTGTTGCTCAAGGTGGCGGTGTAGGTGATGGTGCCGCCTTCGTTGACGGCGCTTGGCGCGGTCAGGGTGACGGTAGTGGTGTTATCTGTGCCCGGTGTGTCAGTCACGATGGTGGTGACTTTATCGGTACCCGGAACCAGGTTTTCAAAGTGCTCGCCACCGGTGACTTCTTTAATGCCGGTAGTAACAGTCTGGTCGCCTTTGTACACGTCATCCGGAGCTGTAGTCGAAACAGTACCGCTCGACTGGTTCACACCAATGGTGATGACCTGGTTGTTATCCAGGGTCACGGTCACAGGGCTGGTGATGTTAGTCACCGGCGCGCCGTTTTTATCCACAAGGGTAGCGGTGTAAACGATCTCGCCGCCTTCGCCCACAGTTTTAGTGGCGGTCAGGACCACATCGACCTTGTCGATGGTGTCGTTGATGGTTGTGGTTGCGCCATCGCCAGCGACTACGAGCTTCTCGAAGTTGCCGCCGTCAGTCCCGGTGATCTGGACAGTCTGGGTGCTCTTGTCGACGAACACGTCATCGCCAGGGGCATCAACGGTGACGGTACCGACGGTTTCGCCGGCCTTGATGGTGATGGTTTGTTTGTTATCGAGTGTCAGGGTGACGTCAGTGTCAGCCTTGTTGCTCAAGGTGGCGGTGTAAGTGATCTGGCCACCTTCACTCACTTCCGAAGGAGCAGTCAGCGTCACGGTCGTGGTGTTATCGGTACCTGGGGTATCAGTGACAGTCGTGGTGACTTTGTCAGTACCTGGAACCAGGTTTTCAAAGTGCTCGCCACCGGTGACTTCTTTAATACCGGTCGTGACGGTTTGATCACCTTTGTACACATCATCCGGAGCCACAACCGAAACAGTACCGCTCGACTGGTTCACACCGATGGTGATGACCTGGTTGTTATCCAGGGTCACAGTCACAGGGTTGGTGATGTTAGTTACTGGCGCACCGTTTTTATCCACAAGTGTGGCGGTGTAAACGATCTCGCCGCCTTCACCCACGGTTTTGGTGGCGGTCAGGACCACATCGACCTTGTCGATGGTGTCGTTGATGGTGGTAGTCGCGCCATTGCCAGCAACCACGAGCTTCTCGAAGTTGCCGCCGTCAGTCCCTGTGATCTGGACAGTCTGGGTGCTCTTATCGACGAACACGTCATCGCCAGGGGCATCAACGGTGACGGTGCCGACTGTTTCGCCCGCTTTGATGGTGATGGTTTGTTTGTTATCGAGTGTCAGGGTGACGTCAGTGTCAGCCTTGTTGCTCAAGGTGGCGGTGTAAGTGATCTGGCCACCTTCACTCACTTCCGAAGGAGCAGTCAGCGTCACGGTCGTGGTGTTATCGGTGCCCGGTGTGTCAGTGACAGTCGTGGTGACCTTGTCAGTACCTGGAACCAGGTTTTCAAAGTGCTCGCCACCGGTGACTTCTTTAATGCCGGTAGTAACAGTCTGGTCGCCTTTGTACACATCATCTGGAGCCACAACCGAGACAGTCCCGCTCGACTGGTTCACACCAATGGTGATGACCTGGTTGTTATCCAGGGTCACAGTCACAGGGTTGGTGATGTTAGTTACTGGCGCACCGTTTTTATCCACAAGGGTGGCGGTGTAAACGATCTCGCCGCCTTCGCCCACAGTTTTAGTGGCGGTCAGGACCACATCGACCTTGTCGATGGTGTCGTTGATGGTGGTAGTCGCGCCATTGCCAGCAACCACGAGCTTCTCGAAGTTGCCGCCGTCAGTCCCGGTGATCTGGACAGTCTGGGTGCTCTTATCGACGAACACGTCATCGCCAGGGGCATCAACGGTGACGGTACCGACGGTTTCGCCGGCCTTGATGGTGATGGTTTGTTTGTTATCGAGTGTCAGGGTGACGTCAGTGTCAGCCTTGTTGCTCAAGGTGGCGGTGTAGGTGATGGTGCCGCCTTCGTTGACGGCGCTTGGCGCGGTCAGGGTGACGGTAGTGGTGTTATCTGTGCCCGGTGTGTCAGTCACGATGGTGGTGATTTTATCGGTACCCGGAACCAGGTTTTCAAAGTGCTCGCCACCGGTGACTTCTTTAATGCCGGTAGTAACAGTCTGGTCGCCTTTGTATACGTCATCCGGAGCTGTAGTCGAAACAGTACCGCTCGACTGGTTCACACCAATGGTGATGACCTGGTTGTTATCCAGGGTCACGGTCACAGGGCTGGTGATGTTAGTCACCGGCGCGCCGTTTTTATCCACAAGGGTAGCGGTGTAAACGATCTCGCCGCCTTCGCCCACAGTTTTAGTGGCGGTCAGGACCACATCGACCTTGTCGATGGTGTCGTTGATGGTTGTGGTTGCGCCATCGCCAGCGACTACGAGCTTCTCGAAGTTGCCGCCGTCAGTCCCGGTGATCTGGACAGTCTGGGTGCTCTTGTCGACGAACACGTCATCGCCAGGGGCATCAACGGTGACGGTACCGACGGTTTCGCCGGCCTTGATGGTGATGGTTTGTTTGTTATCGAGTGTCAGGGTGACGTCAGTGTCAGCCTTGTTGCTCAAGGTGGCGGTGTAAGTGATCTGGCCACCTTCACTCACTTCCGAAGGAGCAGTCAGCGTCACGGTCGTGGTGTTATCGGTGCCCGGTGTGTCAGTGACAGTCGTGGTGACCTTGTCAGTACCTGGAACCAGGTTTTCAAAGTGCTCGCCACCGGTGACTTCTTTAATGCCGGTAGTAACAGTCTGGTCGCCTTTGTACACATCATCTGGAGCCACAACCGAGACAGTCCCGCTCGACTGGTTCACACCAATGGTGATGACCTGGTTGTTATCCAGGGTCACAGTCACAGGGTTGGTGATGTTAGTTACTGGCGCACCGTTTTTATCCACAAGGGTGGCGGTGTAAACGATCTCGCCGCCTTCGCCCACAGTTTTAGTGGCGGTCAGGACCACATCGACCTTGTCGATGGTGTCGTTGATGGTGGTAGTCGCGCCATTGCCAGCAACCACGAGCTTCTCGAAGTTGCCGCCGTCAGTCCCGGTGATCTGGACAGTCTGGGTGCTCTTATCGACGAACACGTCATCGCCAGGGGCATCAACGGTGACGGTACCGACGGTTTCGCCGGCCTTGATGGTGATGGTTTGTTTGTTATCGAGTGTCAGGGTGACGTCAGTGTCAGCCTTGTTGCTCAAGGTGGCGGTGTAAGTGATCTGGCCACCTTCACTCACTTCCGAAGGAGCAGTCAGCGTCACGGTCGTGGTGTTATCGGTGCCCGGTGTGTCAGTGACAGTCGTGGTGACCTTGTCAGTACCTGGAACCAGGTTTTCAAAGTGCTCGCCACCGGTGACTTCTTTAATGCCGGTAGTAACAGTCTGGTCGCCTTTGTACACATCATCTGGAGCCACAACCGAGACAGTCCCGCTCGACTGGTTCACACCAATGGTGATGACCTGGTTGTTATCCAGGGTCACAGTCACAGGGTTGGTGATGTTAGTTACTGGCGCACCGTTTTTATCCACAAGGGTGGCGGTGTAAACGATCTCGCCGCCTTCGCCCACAGTTTTAGTGGCGGTCAGGACCACATCGACCTTGTCGATGGTGTCGTTGATGGTGGTAGTCGCGCCATTGCCAGCAACCACGAGCTTCTCGAAGTTGCCGCCGTCAGTCCCGGTGATCTGGACAGTCTGGGTGCTCTTATCGACGAACACGTCATCGCCAGGGGCATCAACGGTGACGGTACCGACGGTTTCGCCGGCCTTGATGGTGATGGTTTGTTTGTTATCGAGTGTCAGGGTGACGTCAGTGTCAGCCTTGTTGCTCAAGGTGGCGGTGTAAGTGATCTGGCCACCTTCACTCACTTCCGAAGGAGCAGTCAGCGTCACGGTCGTGGTGTTATCGGTGCCCGGTGTGTCAGTGACAGTCGTGGTGACCTTGTCAGTACCTGGAACCAGGTTTTCAAAGTGCTCGCCACCGGTGACTTCTTTAATGCCGGTAGTAACAGTCTGATCGCCTTTGTACACATCATCTGGAGCCACAACCGAGACAGTCCCGCTCGACTGGTTCACACCAATGGTGATGACCTGGTTGTTATCCAGGGTCACAGTCACAGGGCTGGTGATGTTGGTCACCGGCGCGCCGTTTTTATCCACAAGGGTAGCGGTGTAGACGATCTCGCCGCCTTCACCCACAGTTTTAGTAGCAGTCAGTACCACATCAACCTTGTCGATAGTGTCGTTGATCTGCGTCGTCGCCCCACCCGGTGCGATATCAAGCTTCTCGAAACCACCACCCACGATGTCCGGATTGATCGTGACGTTGATCGGACCTGCATCTTTGAATACGTCGTCGCTCGGTGCCTTGGACGTCACCTGGCCTGTCGTCTCGCCCTTGGCGATAGTGATGACGTCACCATTGCTCAAGGTCAGGGTCAGGTCGCTGCCGGCCTTGTTGCTCAAGGTCGCGGTGTAGGTGATGTTGCCACCTTCGTCGGCCTCGCCTGGCGCGGTCAGGGTGACGGTGGTGGTGTCGGTGGTGCCGGGTGTGTCGGTCACGGTGGTGTTGACCGGCGTGGTGCCAGGTACCAGGTTTTCGAAATGCGCGCCGCCGGTCACATTGGTGATAGCGGTGGTGACGGTCTGGTTGCCCTCATACACGTCGTTCGGCGCAACAGTGGTGGCAGTGCCAGCGGATTGGCCGACACCAATGGTGATGGTCTGGCCATTGTCCAGCGTCACGGTCAACGGATTGGTGGTGTTGGTGACCGGGTTACCTGCCTTGTCCACCAGCGACGCGGTGTAGACGATATTACCGCCTTCGCCCACGGTGGTAGTCGCAGTCAGGACCACATCGACCTTGTCGATAGTGTCGTTGATGGTGGTAGTCGCGCCGTCACCGGCCACTTCCAGTTTTTCGAAGTTGCCGCCAGTAGTCTCGACGATCTTTACGGTTTGCGTGCTTTTGTCGACAAACACATCATCGCCTGGAGCATCGACGGTGACGGAGCCGACGGTTTCACCCGCCTTGATGATGATGGTCGACCCGTTATCCAGCTTCAGCGTAACGTCAGTGTCGGCTTTATTGGAGAGCGTGGCGGTGTAGGTAATCTGCCCGCCTTCGCTGACATCGCCTGGCGCAGTCAGCGTTACGGTGGTGGTGTCGACCGAATCGGTGATGGTGGTGACGGCTGGCGTGGTGTTGGGCACCAGGTTTTCAAAGTTGCCACCGGTCGTGCCGGTGATGGTCGTCGTGACGGTGCTGCCGTTGACGTAGACGTCGTTCGCCGGGGTGTCGACCACCACGGTACCGACGGACTCGCCGGCCTTGATGGTGATCACCGAGCCGTTGGACAAGGTCACGGTCACGGGGGTTTGCGCCGGGTTGGTCAGCGTCGCGGTGTAGGTGATCTGGCCGCCTTCGGTGACGGTGTTAGTGGCGGTGAGGGTCACGCCGGTGTCGTCGACCGAATCGGTAATCGTGGTGACGGCTGGTGTGGTGTTGGGCACCAGGTTTTCGAAGTTGCCACCGGTTGCCCCGGTGATGGTGGTGCTGACCGTGCTGCCATTGTTGTAGACGTCGTTGGCCGGTGTCTCGACCACCACTGTACCGGTGGACTTACCTGCCTCGATGTTGATCACCGAGCCGTTGCTCAAGGTAATGGTGACGGGCGTCTGCGCCGGGTTGGTCAAGGTCGCGGTGTAGGTGATCTGACCGCCTTCGGTCACCGTTTCGCCTGCTGTCAGGGTCACGGTGGTGGTGTCGATGGTGTCGGTGATCTGGGTGACGGCCGGCGTCGGGTCGACGGTCACGATCAGGTTGTTACCGCCGGTGGTGCCAGTGACGGTGACGCTGATCTGGCCTGGGTCGATGTACGGGCTGTCATTAGGCGCCAGGGGCACATTCACGGAGCCAGTCACCTGGCCGGCCGGGATGGTGATCACCGCGCCGTTGGACAGGGTGACGGTCAGGTTGCTGGTAGACGGCTGGGTCACCGTAGCGGTGTAGGTCAGCACGCCGCCGGCTTCGGTGATGGTCGGGGTGGCGCTCAGGGACAGGGTCGACGGCAAAGGTGCTGCCGTGAGCGGGTCGGTCGGCTGCCCGCCGAGTTCGTTGGTCAACGCATTGGTACCGAAACCCAGGCCAGCCGTCGGGAAACCAATGGTCGGGTCAACCGAGCCTGCGGTCTCATCGAGCATCACAAAGCTGTGACCGCCCCCGCAGCGCCGGTGCCAGCAGCTGCCGCGCCTGCGGCGGTGGCTTCCAGCTCGGTGGTCGGGTCAGCGCCGGCGGCGATTGCCTGCTGCAGTTCGGCAACCGACGGTGCAGCCTGTGCGGTGGCTTGTGCCAGGTCCGTGCTGGAGTCGGGCGCGGTGGCGCTCCACTGGGTGTCACGGCCCAGGTCCAGGGTGCGACCATCGGCCAGCTCCAGGCTGACTGCGCCCGACATACCGGTGTCTATCTGGTCGCCGGCAAAAAGGCGATCACCTTCAACAAGCACCCGGCGGGCCCCTTCCGGAGAAATGACGAAAACTTGGCCAACAATGCTTTTGACGATGGCAACAACACTGCTCATTGAAGATTTCTCCGGCGATCCATTCTGTGGGTGTTCCTAGGGCTGAGATCTGATGGGATTCATCAGCCTGGGAGGTGCGTAGTTTATAAAACGAATGACGTCAAATAATTGGCTGTATTTTTTGGCGATTTACTTTATGCCAAACTATTGACCTTCTTGGCGCCATCCTAAACAATCGCCTCGCTAATGTCACATTGATATTCACGCGGCGAACCGTCCTACATGTGTGAACCAGTTCCGCTTTTGAACTTTCCGACGTACGGTCATTACGGTAGCCATTTTCTAACGCAGCACGCCAAGTTGCTGTGACTTGAGACAAGAAGTCCTGGGGATTCTTAAATGCGTTTGCACCTGCTTAAGGCAATACCGTTCGTTCTCGCCGCCAGTTTCGTACAAGCCCAAACCCTGCCCCAGGCCATGCAGCAAGCGCTGGATGTGCACCCTGAGATTCAGGCAGGTGTCAATGCTCGTATCGCGGCTGACTATCAATTGCGTGCGGCCAAGGGCGGTTACCTGCCCCGTGTCGACCTGAACGCCGGTTATGGCCGTGAAGGCACCGACAGCTCGTCCACCCGTGCCCGTGGTGGCCATTGGGACACCCTCAATCGCGGTGAGTCGAGCCTGCGTCTGCAGCAAATGGTTTTTGACGGTTTTGCCACCTCCAGTGAAGTTGGGCGTCAACAAGCCACCGTTAACTCCCGCGCGTTTTCGTTGCTTGGCACTTCCGAGCGCACTGCATTAACGGTAGCCCAGGTTTATCTGGACGTCCTGACCCGCCGTGAATTCGTGCGCCTGGCTGAAGACAACCTGCGTAACCACGAGCGCATTTACGACCAGATCAAGTTGCGCACCCAGCGCGGCGTCGGCAGCGGGGCTGACCTGGACCAGGCCGAAGCCCGCCTGGCCCAGGCCCGCAACAACGTGATCACCGAGCAGACCAACCTGGCCGATGCCCAGACCAACTACCTGAGCGCTGTCGGTCAGGAAGCCGATCAGTTGGAGCGTCCGCCTAGCTTCATGGCGATGCTGCCTGCAGACCTGAACGAAGCACGTCGCCAGATGCTGGATAACAGCCCGATCCTGCGCTCGGCCGAATCCGACATCGCCGCCGCCGAAAAACAATACGAAGCCGCCAAGTCTTCCTTCTACCCACGCTTCGACGCCGAGTTGGGCCGCAACGCCGACAACAACATCGACGGCGACGCCAGCCACAACAATGGCTGGGAAGCGATGCTGCGTATGCGCTTCAACCTGTACGCCGGTGGCAGCAACAAAGCCGAGCTGGAGTCCAAGTCCTACCAGTCCAACCAGGCCCTGGATATCCGCAATAACGCCTTGCGCCAGTTGAACGAAGAACTGGGCCTGGCCTGGAACGCCATGAACAACGCCAATGCCCAGGTGCCGATTGCCCAGCAATACGTCGACCACAGCAGCAAAGTACGCGGCGCCTACCAGAAGCAATTCAGCCTGGGCGAGCGGACCCTGCTCGACTTGCTCGACAGTGAAAACGAACTGTTCACCGCTTCGCGTCGTCTGGAAGAGATAAAAAACGTTCAGTTATTTACTCAGTACCGAATCAAGGCGACCATGGGCGAGTTGCTCAAGAGCCAGGGAGTGGTCGCACCGATGGCCTCCGTCGTCCAGAACGATGTGAAGCCGAAAGTTCAACTGCCGGGGATGAATTGAGCTATTCCTTATAGACCCATCCGTTAGTTGAGAGAGCCCGCGTGGAATCAGAAGTTAGTCGAGTCCATCTCAGTCATGATCCACGCACATTGCACGACGACCCGTTACTCGACGGGTTGTTGGCTCTCTGTGCCCTGCACCAGAAGCCTGCCAGTGCGGCAATGCTGACCACCGGTCTGCCATTGCCGTCACAGCAACTGACTGCCGATTTGCTGGCCCGGGCCGCGGCCCGCGCCGGTTTGCAAGGCCGGCTGCTGCAACGCAAACTCGATTCGATCCCCGCGATTGCCATGCCGGCGCTGCTGTTGCTCAAGGACGGCCGGAGTGCCGTGCTGCTCGGCTGGCAGGGTGAAGACGAGGCCCAGGTGCTGCTCAGCGAAAGCGATGGCGGTGAAACCATCGTCAAGCGTCAAGCCTTGGCCGATGACTACATCGGTAAAGTGTTTTTTGCCCAGCCCCAGCACAAATTCGACGTCAGCCACGGCACCCTGATCCCTCGGGCCCGTTCGTGGTTTCGCGACACCCTCAAGCGTTCGCGCTGGCTCTACGCCGATGCCATCGCTGCCAGTTTCCTGATCAACCTGATTGCCATGGCCGCGCCGCTGTTCGTGATGAACGTCTACGACCGCGTGGTGCCGAACCAGGCCACCGCCACCCTGTGGGTGCTGGCCACCGGTATTTTCATCGCCTACGTCTTCGACCTGGTCCTCAAGAGCTTGCGCAGTCTGTGCCTGGACCTGGCCGGCAAAAAAACCGACCTGATCATCTCGGCCACGCTGTTCGAGCGGATCGTCGGCATGTCGATGAAGTACCGCCCGGCGCGGGTCGGCAGTTTCGCCCAGAACATCCACGAGTTTCAGAGCCTGCGCGACTTCCTCGCGTCCCTGACCCTCACCAGCCTGATCGACTTGCCGTTCACCCTGCTGATCTTCATGGTGATCGCCATCCTCGGCGGGCACCTGGTGTGGATCCCCATGCTGGCTTTCCCGATTGCCCTGGGCATCGGTTACCTGCTGCAAAAACCGCTGGTCGCCACCATGGAACGCACCATGGCCCTGGCCTCCGAGCGCCAGTCGAGCCTGATCGAAACCCTGGCCGGGCTGGATGCGGTCAAGGTCAACAACGCGGAAAGCGAGCGCCAGTACCAGTGGGAGCAGACCATTGGCACCCTCAGCCGCCTTGAGTTGCGGGTGAAAATGCTCTCTGGCCTGTCGATGAACATCACCCTGCTGATCCAGCAACTGGCGGGTGTGATCATGATTGTCTTCGGGGTCTACCAGATCATCGGCGGCAACCTCAGCATGGGCGGCCTGATTGCCTGCTACATGCTCAGTGGCCGAGCCCTCAGCCCCCTGGCGTCGCTGTCGGGCCTGATGACCCGCTACCAGCAGGCCAAAGTCACCATGGTCTCCACCGACCAGATGATGGAACTGCCTCAGGAGCGCAACTTCGAAGAGCGCCCCTTGAGCCGCCGCACCCTGCAAGGTGCCATCGAGTGCCGGGGCCTGAACTTTACCTACCCCAACCAGCAGAACATGGCGCTCAAGAACATCAACCTGGTGATCAAGCCCGGCGAGAAAATTGGCATCATCGGGCGCAGCGGCTCGGGCAAAAGCTCCCTGGCCAAACTGATCGTCGGCCTCTACCAGCCCGACTCCGGCGCCCTGCTGGTGGACGGGGTGGACATTCGCCAGATCGACGTCAGCGAACTGCGCCACAACGTCGGCTATGTGCCTCAGGACATTCAACTGCTGGCCGGCACCCTGCGCGACAACCTGGTCTCCGGCGCCCGCTACGTTGAAGACGAAGTGGTGCTGCAAGCCGCCGAACTGGCCGGCGTCCACGAATTTGCCCGTCTGCACCCGCAAGGCTACGAACTGCAAGTGGGCGAGCGAGGCCAGAACCTCTCTGGCGGCCAGCGACAAAACGTCGCCCTGGCCCGTGCCCTGCTGCTCAACCCGCCTATCCTGCTGCTGGACGAACCGACCAGCGCCATGGACAACACCGGCGAGGAGCGCCTTAAACAGCGCCTGCAAGCCGTTGTGGAAAACAAGACGGTGGTGCTGGTGACACACCGGGCGTCGCTGCTGTCCCTGGTGGACCGCTTGTTGGTCATCGACCGTGGGCAAATCCTCGCCGATGGTCCGAAAGCCGTAGTGATGGAAGCGTTGAAGAAGGGGCAGATCAGTGTTGCGTAAATTCAAGGACGCGGTCCGTCGCTATTTCATTGGTTCCGATTCGCTGGACGGCCAGCCATTGCCAGAGGTCAAGAAGGCCCTGATCGAAGATGCCCCGCGCGTGGTGCGGCTGACCATCTGGGGGATCATCGGGTTTTTCCTGTGCATGTTGCTGTGGGCCGGCTTTGCCAAGGTCGACGAAGTCACGCGCGGCGATGGCAAGGCCATTCCATCCTCCAAGCTGCAGAAGATCCAGAACCTGGAAGGCGGCATCGTCGCCGAGCTGTTCGTCAAGGAAGGGCAGATCGTCGAAGCCGGCGCGCCGCTGATTCGCCTGGACGACACACGTTTTGTCTCCAACGCCGGGGAAACCGAGGCCCAGCGCCTGTCCCTGCTGTTGCGTATCGAGCGCTTGAGCGCCCAGGTCGAAGACCGGCCGTTGAACATCCCTGAAGATGTGCGGGCCGCTGCGCCCACCCAGGCCATCAACGAGCAGTCGCTGTACGAAAGCCGGCGCCAGCAGTTCAAGGACGAAATCGGCGGCTTGCAGGAACAACTGACCCAGCGCCAGCAAGAAATGCGCGAGTACACCTCCAAGCAGAGCCAGTACCGTAACCAGCTGTCGTTGCAGCGCCAGGAAATCAACATGTCCGAACCCCTGGTCGCCCAGGGTGCGGTGTCGCCGGTGGAAGTACTGCGCCTCAAGCGCGCAGAAATGGAAACCCGTGGCCAACTGGACGCCACCACCCTGGCCATCCCCCGTGCCGACTCGGCGATCAAGGAAGTACAGCGCAAGATCGACGAGACTCGCGGTAAGTATCGCAGTGAAGCCCTGACCGAGCTCAACGAAGCCCGCACCGACTTGAACAAGGCCCAGGCCACCGGCAAAGCCCTCGAAGACCGGGTGAGCCGGACCCTGGTCACCTCGCCGGTGCGCGGGATCGTCAAGCAACTGCTGGTCAACACCATCGGTGGGGTGATCCAGCCGGGCAGCGACATGGTAGAAATCGTCCCGTTGGACGACACCCTGCTGGTGGAAGCCAAGATCCGCCCGCAAGACATTGCCTTCCTGCACCCGGGACAAGAGGCCGTGGTCAAGTTCACCGCCTATGACTACACCATCTACGGCGGCCTCAAGGCCAAGCTGGAGCGCATCGGTGCCGACACCATCACCGACGAAGACAAGAAAACCACCTACTACATGATCACCTTGCGCACCGACCGCAGCCACCTGGGTACCGATGAGAAGCCGCTGATCATCATCCCCGGCATGGTCGCTTCGGTCGATATCATTACCGGCAAGAAAACCATCCTCAGCTACCTGCTCAAGCCCATCATCAAGGCCCGGGCGGAGTCGCTGCAGGAGCGTTGATCTTCAGTGTCTGGGCGGGCCTCATCGCGAGCAAGCCCGCTCCCACACTCAACCGCATTCCTATGTTGGAAATCGGTCGAATGTGGGAGCGGGCTTGCTCGCGAAGGGGCCCTCAACTTCACCCCATCCCTCAGCCCTGCCGCAAAAAGGCCATATCGTTATTCTCTAACGGTATTTAAAGTCACTCTCCTGACTGCCAGAGAGTGATCTTATATCCGCCACCACAGCCGCCTTGCCCACCGCCTAAAGTTACCTGACGCAGTAGAAACAGTACCGGTAAAGCCTGCTACGATTGCGTGCGCTGTACTCCAAACCCATCACGAGTGCTTGGCATGCAATTACCGGATATGAATCTGCTGGTGGCCCTCGACGCCTTGCTCGACGAGGGCAGCGTGGTGGGTGCCGCGCGGCGGATGAACCTGAGCCCGGCGGCGATGAGCCGCACCCTGACGCGCATTCGCGAAGCGGTGGGCGATCCGATCCTGGTGCGCGCCGGTCGCGGTCTGGTGCCCACGCCCAAGGCCCTGGAGTTGCAAGGCCAAGTGCGCAACGTGGTGGAGCAGGCGGCGTTGTTGTTCCGCTCGGCGGACGAGGTCGACCTGAGCACCTTGCGCCGGCGGTTCAGCGTGCGCGCCAATGACTTTTTTGTCGGCGTGTATGGTGGTCGTTTATTCGACACCATGGAGCGGGTGGCGCCCCATTGCGAGCTGCGCTTTGTCCCGGAAGGCGACAGCGATGACGAAGCCTTGCGCGAAGGGCGCCTGGACCTGCGCGTCGGCAACACCATGCCGATTACCCCGGAAGTGAAGGTGCAGAACCTGTTCTCCACCACCTTCGTCGGCCTGGCCCGCGAAGGCCACCCGTTGTTCGACGAAGAAATCACCGCTGCGCGCTTTGCCAGCTACTCCCATATCAGCATCTCGCGGCGCGGTATCGCCCGAGGGCCGATCGACACCGCCCTCAGTGCCCAGGGCCTGGAACGCCGGGTGGCGATGATCGCGCCGGGGTTTCACGGTGCGATGTTTATGCTGCCTGACTCCGACCTGATCCTGCCGGTGCCCAAGGAAGCGCTCTACAGCGCCAATCGCCTGAAACTGCCACTGCGCGCATTTACCCTGCCGATTTCCCTGCCGACCCTGGTCCTGACCCAGGCCTGGCACCCGCGTTTCGACAAAGACCCGGCGCACAAATGGCTGCGCGAAACCATGCGCGAAAGCTGCGCCGCGACCTGGCGCGAAGCCCAACCCACCTGACGCCCACGATCAAAATGTGTGGAGCTAGCCTGGCTTGTGTGGGAGCTGGCTTGCCTGCGATAGCGGTGTGTCAGTGACAGATGCCTTAGCTGACACACCGCTACCGCAGGCAAGCCACCTCCCACATTCAATCATTGCGTCTGGTGCAGTTATAACCTTCCGATAAGTCAGTTTTCGTCATGTCTAAGCCTTATTAAACTGCTCGGGTATTCTATTGCCGAGTTGTACTTTCATGACGTCCCTCGCTGCCCCCGCGCCCTTGGCCACCGCCAAACCCGCCGCCGTCAGCCCCCCTGTGTTCGGCCCACGGATCATCATCGGCCTGGTCGGCGTGCTGCTGGCGGTGCTGGTCTCGGGCCTGAACGAAATGGTGACCAAGGTCGCCCTCGCCGATATTCGCGGTGCGCTGTACATCGGGTTTGACGAAGGCACCTGGCTGGTCGCGGCCTACACCGCCACCTCCGTCTCGGCCATGGCCTTTGCCCCATGGTGTTCGGTGACGTTTTCGCTGCGCCGTTTCACCCTGTGGGCCATCGGCCTGTTTACCCTGCTGGGGGTGCTTTGCCCGCTGGCGCCGAACTACGAAAGCCTGCTGGTGCTGCGCACCCTGCAAGGCCTGGCCGGCGGCGCGTTGCCGCCAATGCTGATGACCGTGGCCCTGCGGTTTTTGCCGGCCAACGTCAAACTCTACGGCCTGGCCGGCTACGCCCTGACCGCCACCTTCGGTCCCAGCCTCGGTACACCGTTGGCGGCGCTCTGGACCGAATACGTAGGCTGGCAGTGGGCGTTCTGGCAGATCGTCGCGCCGTGCCTGCTGGCCATGGCCGCCGTGGCCTATGGCTTGCCCCAGGACCCGTTGCGCCTGGAGCGCCTCAAGCAGTTCAACTGGCGCGGCCTGCTGCTGGGCTTCCCGGCGATCTGCATGCTGGTGATCGGCATCTTGCAGGGCAACCGCCTGGACTGGTTCGAGTCGCCGCTGATCACCACGCTGCTGATTGGCGGGGTGCTGTTGTTGGTGCTGTTCATGCTCAATGAATGGTCACACCCGATGCCGTTCTTCAAGTTGCAGATGCTTGGCCTGCGCAACCTGGCCTTCGCCCTGATCGTGCTGGCCGGGGTGCTGGTGGTGTTGCAGGCGGTGATCATCCTGCCGTCCAGCTACCTGGCGCAGGTGCAGGGCTACCGGCCGCTGCAAACCGCGCCGGTGATGCTGATCATGGCCCTGCCGCAGCTGATCGCGCTGCCCCTGGTGGCCGCCCTGTGCAACCTGCGCTGGGTCGACTGCCGCTGGGTGCTGGGGATTGGCCTGGGCATGCTGACCCTGTCGTGCATCGGCGGCGCGCAACTGACCTCGGCGTGGATTCGTGACGAGTTCTACGTGCTGCAACTGCTGCAAATTTTCGGGCAGCCGATGGCGGTATTGCCGCTGTTGATGCTGTCCACCGGCAGCATCGTGCCCGCCGACGGGCCGTTTGCCTCGGCCTGGTTCAACACGGTCAAGGGCCTGGCGGCGGTGGTCGCCACCGGGGTGATCGAGGTGCTGACCACCCACCGCCTGCATTTCCACTCGACCATGCTGGTGGACGCCCTGGGCAACTCGCCCCTGGCCGACAGCGACGCCACGGGCCTGGCCCACCGGCTGCACCAGCAGGCCGTGGTGCTGACTTCTTCGGATCTTTATTACGTCATGGCCGGTGTCGCGGTGGCGTTGATCCTCCTGATTTTCTGGATGCCGACGCGGATTTTTCCGCCGCGCGCACCCGCTTGATTGCTGACGCAGACCAAGGATTTTTATGAAACGCAAAGACCAGATTGCCGTGACTGTTATCAGCCTATTCGCCGTGGGCGTGCTGGTGTACCTGCTGGCGCCGGGTGTGTTTGGCAGCAAGCGCCAGACCACCAACGACGCCTTCGTCGCCGCCGACTACACCCTGGTGGCGCCGCGGGTCGCCGGGTTTATCAAAGAGGTGTTGGTGGAAGACAACCAACAGGTCAAGGCCGGGCAGTTGCTGGCGCTGATCGACGACCGTGACTTGCGCGCCGCCGCCCAGGCCGCCGATGCCGAGACCCTGATGGCCCAGGCCCAGCTGAAAAACGCGGTGGCCACCCTTGAGCGGCAGAGCTCGGTGATCGCCCAGGCCCAGGCCACGGTGGCCGCCGATCGCGCCGAGGTGGCCTTTGCCGAGCACGAATTGAACCGCTACAACCACCTCGCCGGTGTCGGTGCCGGTACGGTGCAGAACGCCCAGCAAGCCAGGACCCGCATCGACCAGGCCACCGCACGCCTGGCCAACGCCACGGCGGTGTTGGCCGCCGAACGCAAGCAGGTGGAGATTCTCAGCGCCCAGCGCGATGCCGCCGAAGGTGGCTTGAAACGCGCCCAGGCGGCGTTGGAAATGGCCAGCTATCAATTGTCGTACACGCGCATCGTCGCGCCGGTGGATGGCATGGTCGGTGAGCGGGCGGTACGGGTCGGCGCCTTTGTCACCCCGGGCAGCAAGATCCTCGCCGTGGTGCCGTTGGCCGACGCCTATGTGGTGGCCAATTTCCAGGAAAACCAACTGTCCCATATGCACGCCGGCCAGGCGGTTGAAGTGCGGGTCGACAGCCTCGACGGTGAAGTCCTCAACGGCCATCTGGAAAGCCTGGCGCCGGCCACGGGCGTGACCTTCGCCTCGGTCAAACCAGACAACGCCACCGGCAACTTCACCAAGGTGGTGCAGCGCATCCCGGTGAAAATCATCCTGGAGCCGGGTCAGGCACAGGTCCATCGCCTACGGGTCGGGATGTCGGTGGAGGCCAGCGTCAATACCCATCCCACTGCGCAGCAACGTGAGGTGGCGCAGCAATGAGAAAACTCGCGCTGCTTACTCTCAGCCTGATTAGCTTGGGTGCCTGCACCGTCGGCCCGGATTTTAAACGGCCCGATGCCCAGCCAGCGACGCAATGGGCCGAGCCCCAGGGCCGCCAGGCCGCCAGCCGGGCGGTCAGCGACCCGTTGGAAGAACAGTGGTGGGATGTGTTCCACGACCCGCAACTGTCAGCCCTGGTGCGCCGGGCATTGACCGACAACCTCGACCTGAAACTGGCCAGCAGCCGCTTGCAACAGAGCCGCGCAGTACGCCAGGTGACGACCGCCGGGCGCTATCCAGAGCTCAGCGCCGATGGCAACTACGGGCGCAAACGCAATAGCGCCAATGGCCTGAGCGATCCATCCGGCAACAACGGCCGTTCGGCCTTCAACCTGTGGGACGCCGGTTTCGCCGCCTCCTGGGAGCTGGACTTCTGGGGCCGGGTACGGCGTGAAACCGAAGCCGCCGACGCCACCCTGCAAGTGGCGGAAAACGACCGCCGCACGGTGCTGCTATCGGTGCTGGCCGAGACCGCCCAGGACTACATCCAACTGCGCGGCGTGCAAAGCACCCGTGCGGTCACCGAGCAAAACCTCGACGTGGCGCGCCGTAGCCTGAAGCTCTCGCAACTGCGTTTGGCCGATGGCGTGGCCACTCACCTGGATGTCGCTGAAGCCGCTGCGCAAGTAGCCGCCATCGAAGCGCGCCTGCCGGATTTGCAACAGCGTCAGGACCAGTTGATCAATGCCCTGAGCCTGTTGATGGGCCAGGCTCCGCAAGCCTTGCATGCGCAGCTGTCGCCGGACGCCGCGGTGCCCCAGACCCAGCGCCAGGTTGCGATTGGCCTGCCGTCGCAACTGGCACAGCGCCGCCCGGATATCCGCCAGGCCGAGGCGCGCCTGCATGCGGCGACCGCCAGCATCGGCGTGGCCAAAGGTGACTTCTACCCACGGATCACCCTGTCGGGCAGCCTCGGTTCCCAGGCCATGCAATTGTCGGATCTGGGCTCCTGGGGCTCGCGCACCTTTGCTTTCGGCCCGTCGCTGAGCCTGCCGCTGTTCAACGGTGGCCGCCTGCAGGGCATGCTCGACCTGCGCGAAGCCCAGCAGCAGGAAGCGGCCTTGGCGTACCAGCAGACCGTGCTGCGCGCCTGGCATGAAATCGACGACCAGTTGACCCGCTACAACGCCAGCCAACTGCGCCGTGACAGCCTGGCCGAAGCGGTGCGCCAGAACCAGATCGCCCTGGACACCGCCCAGCACCAATACGTCGAAGGGGTGGTGGATTTCGTCAACGTCCTCACGGTGCAGAGCGCGTTGCTGGCGACCCAGGAGCAATGGGTGGAAAGCTCCACCGGCGTGTCCCTGGCCATGGTTGGCTTGTACAAGGCACTGGGCGGGGGCTGGGAGTCGGTGTATCCGGTGCAGACCGCCGGGCGGTAACAGATAAAGTTTTTTGCCAGTCGCGATACAAGCTGTAATGATAATTGCTCTCAATAGTGTATCCGAGCAATTCATGGACACCGCGACTGACGGCCAGCAACAGCTTCATCTCCTGTACCGCGACCATCATGGCTGGCTGCAAGGCTGGTTGCGCAAGCGCCTGGGCGACCGCGAGCACGCCGCCGACGTGGCGCAGGACACCTTCCTGCGCCTGCTGGTGTCGGGGCGTTTTCCCGGTGCCCAAGAAAGCCGCAGCTACCTGACGCAGATCGCCCGCAACCTGGTGATCGACCAATGGCGCCGCTTGCGCATCGAGCGCGCCTACCTGCAAAGCATTGCCCACTTGCCGGAACCCGAGTCGCCGAGCCTGGAAACCCGCGCGTTGATCCTCGAAACCCTGATGCAGATCGACGCCATGCTCGACCGCATGCCCGAGAACGTGCGCCGCGCGTTCCTGCTGTCGCAGTTCGAAGGCCTGACCTACGCGCAGATCGCCGAACGCCTGGGGGTGACGGTCAGCTCGGTGCAGAAGTACATGACCCGCGCGATCATCGCCTGCTACCAGGTGGTCTACGAAGAATGAGAGCCCGCCATGACGCGCCGATTGCCCAGGCTGTGGTCGAGCAGGCCAGCGAGTGGTTGATGCTGCAATGGGGCGGCGAACTCGACGGGGCCCAGCGCCAGGCCTTTGCCCGTTGGCAGGCCGCCGACCCGGAGCATCGTCGTGCCTGGCAGCGTTTGCAGCAGTTGCAGCAGACCTTGGGCGGCGTCCCCGCCGACAGCGCCCGCGCGGTGTTGCGTGACGCGCCGGACCCCCAGCGTCGGGCGGCGTTGAAACTGCTTGGGCTGTTGCTGGTGGCCGGCGGCAGCGGCTACCTGGTCCAGGGCAGCCAGCCGTGGCAGGCGGCGTTTGCCGAGCATCGCACCGCCACCGGCGAGATTCGCCACCTGACCCTGAGCGACGGTACCCAGCTGGACCTCAACAGCGACAGCGCCGTCGACCTGCGCTTCAGTGCCACAGAGCGGCGCATCCGCCTGATTCGCGGCGAGATCCTGCTGACCAGCGGCCACGACCCATCCCGGCCGCTGATCGTCGAAACCACCGCGGGCGATATCCAGGCCCTGGGCACCCGCTTTGCCGTGCGCGAACTGCACGACGGCAGCCGCGTCGACCTCTATGAAGGGCGCTTACAGGTCCGCCCGGTGCAGGGTGTGCCGGTGCTGATGAAGGCGGGTGACAGCCTGTGGTTCAGTGCGACACAGACCTCGGCAGTGACCGCGCTGGATGCCAACGCCAGCAGTTGGACCCGGCACCGTCTGATTGCCGAGCGCCAGCCACTGGGGCGGTTTGTGGCTGAGCTGAGTCGCTATCGCCCGGGGTTGTTGCGCTGTGACGAGGCCATCTCCGGCTTGTTACTGACCGGCGTGTTTCCGCTGAATGACACCGACGCGATCCTCGCCGCCCTTGAGCGCTCACTGCCGGTGCGGGTACAGGCGGTGACTCGCTATTGGGTCACCCTCAAAGCCAGGGTTTGACTCGATCAACTGTAGGCGCTGGCTTGCCTGCGATAGCGGTGGGTCAGTTGGCCCATCTGTCACTGATACACCGCTATCGCAGGCAAGCCAGCTCCTACATTGATGGGTGTTTTGGTGTGGAAAGTCAGTGGCCGCATTTTTTTCCATTTTTCTTTGTCGGTTTTCCAATCCCGTCCGGGTTACCTCTTGAAAGCCAATCAAGAAGCGTTCTCACGGGGAGTCCTGCAATGCCGCACCATCCAATCCAACCCCTGGCCCGCGCCCTGCGTCGTGGCCTGTTTGTCAGTGTGCTGGCGACTGTGCCGCTTGTCCCGACCCTGGTCCAGGCCCAGGAGAGCGCCGGCGAAGCCTTGCGCCAATACAACATCCCTGCCGGCAGCCTGGACCAGGCGTTGAACCGTTTCGCCAGCGCTTCGGGGATTTTGCTCTCGGTGGATGCGTCACTGACGTCCGGCAAGCGCAGCCCTGGCTTGCAGGGGCGCTATGCCACCGGGCCGGGCTTGAGCGCTTGTTGGCCGGCAGCGGCCTGGTGGCGATGCAGGCGGGGAGCGGTTGGTCGGTGCAGGCCCTCGCGGGGGACGGCGCGATGCAACTGGGGGCGACCCAGATCAGCGCCCAGCAGCACCAGGAAAACGCCTGGGGCCCGGTCGACGGCATCGTCGCCACCCGCAGCGCCACGGGCAGCAAGACCGATGCGGCGCTGGTGGAAATCCCCCAGACCATCAACGTGATCAGCGCCGCTGAAATCAAGGCGCGCGGCGCGCAAAGCGTGACCCAGGCGCTGCTCTACACCCCTGGCATGAGTGCCGGCGGCTTCTCCGACCGGGTGAAGCTGTTCGATGAACCGACATCCCGTGGCTTCTCGCCGACACCCTTGTACCTCGACGGTTTGCACCTGCCTTACGGTGGCGGCAGTACCGGCGGAGCGTTGCAGATCGAGCCCTATTCCCTGGAGCGCATCGAGGTGCTCAAAGGCCCGGCGTCGGTGCTGTACGGGCACAACCAGCCCGGCGGCATCGTCAATATGGTCAGCAAGCGTCCCAGCGAGACCCCGGTGCGCCAGGTGGTACTCGAAGCCGGCACCTACGAGCACAAAAGCGCGGCCATCGACCTCAGTGGTCCGCTGGATGATCAAGGGCAGTTTTTCTATCGCCTTACCGGGCGCCTCAAGGACGAGCAAGGCGAGATCGACTACTTCGAAAACCGCCGCCAATTCATTGCGCCAAGCCTGACCTGGCGGCCCAACGACGACACCAGCCTGACCCTGTTCGCCCAGTACCAGAAAGACAAGGGCATGCCCGAGGCCCAGGGCCTGCCCGCATCCGGCACGGTCTGGCGCAACCCCAACGGCAAGATCGACCGTGATGTGTTTATCGGCGAGCCGGGTGTCAACAAGTACAATCGCGAACAATTTGCCTTCGGCTACGAGTTGTCCCATCGCTTGAACGACACCTGGACCCTCAAGCAAAACGCGCGCTATGCCGAAGTGGACGACCGCTATGTGGCGCCGTTGCACGGCTACCGTTTTGTCGCCAACCCGGCCACTGGCGCCATGGATCAACGCTACCTGGAACGCTTCGGCGTGGACTGGAGGCAGAACAACAAAGTGATTGGCGTGGATAACATCGCCCAGGCCGAATTCACCACTGGCGAGTTCTCCCACACCTTGATCGTGGGTCTGGATTACTACCACTTCAACTCCAGGTTCCTCGGCCTCTACGACCGCACCCCACCGATCATTGATCTATTCAACCCGGTGTATGGCCAGCCGCTGAATTTCGGCCAGCCGTATCGCTGGGACAACACCATCACCCAGACCGGCCTGTACGTGCAGGACCAGATCAAGTGGGACAAATGGGCACTGGTGCTGGGTGGGCGCTATGACTGGGCCAATGTGGTCAACAAGGCGCCGCTGAGCGACGATCGCACCAGCAGCAAGGATCAGGCCTTCACCGGCCGTGCGGGCCTGGTGTACCTGTTCGATAACGGCCTGGCGCCGTTTATCAGTTACTCGGAGTCCTTCCTGCCGCTGTCCGGCACCGATGCCAACCATAAGCCCTTCGACCCGTCCACAGGCAACCAGTACGAAGTCGGGGTGAAGTACCAGCCACCGGGCCAGGAAAGTTTTGTGCAGGTCTCGGTCTATCAACTGGACCAGGAAAACATCCTGACGGCCAACCCGCCGAGCAACTTCAGCAGCCAGAGCGGCGCCATGCGTTCGCGCGGCGTCGAGTTCGAAGCCAAGGCGGTGCTGAACGATTCCTGGGATGTGGTCGCTTCGGCGGCGCGCAACGACATCAAGTACACCAAGGACAACGAAGGTCGCGAAGGCCGCCACCCGGCCGGTATCTCACCGCTGACGGCCGCGTTGTGGGTCAACTACACCGTGATCGGTGACACCCCGCTGGCTGGTCTCGGCGCAGGCCTGGGGGCCCGCTACACGCGCAGCAGCATGGGTGACTACGTTGCCGGCGCGTTCACGGTGCCGTCCTACACCGTCTACGATGCCAGCCTGAGCTACGACCTGGGCGCCTCGGCTCTCAAGCTTAAAGGCGTGAAGTTGGCGATGAATGTGCAGAACCTTGCCAATAAAACCTATGTGTCGCAGTGCACCAGCGATCTGGATTGCTACTACGGCGAAGGGCGTACGGTGGTGTCGAGCCTGACTTACGACTGGTAAGACGCTACCCCTGTAGGAACCGGCAAGCCGGCTCCTACAGGGTTCAACCCGGATTCTGCAAAAACACCACATACCCCCGAAACCACTCATTCCCCTGCAAATACCCCGGTTCCTGCCACTGCCCGCCCTGGATCAAGCCAATCTTGAACGGCATTCCCAGCCGGTTCATCCGTGGCAGGTACGCCGCGTAATCCGGGATGCTGTGGCGGCCCTGATAGGTCTGCACCACCACTTCATCCACCACGCCCTTGAGCTGGGCGATGGCGGCCGGGTCGGCGTTGCTGCTCCAGTCCATCAGGCCGGTGATGCTCAGGCGCAAATCCTTTGGCAGGCGCTGGCGCAGGTCTTTGAGGAAGTCGGCGTATTCATGCAGGTACTGGGTGCGGGCGTCGAAGTCGATCTGGATGCCCACCACTGGGTTGCCCGCTGCGCGCCAGCGTTGCACCTGGCCGAGCATTTTTGTGTAGACCGGCTCTGGCCAGCGCAAGGTGTGGGCGCGGTAGACAATCCACACTTCGCCCTGGCGGATGCGCGGCACGCTCATGCCCTGGGCGATGAACTGCACGCCGCGTTCGGGCTGGCGGCGGGTCGAGTTGATCTGGCCCTGGAGGATGTACAGCGTCTTGGCCTGCTTGAGCACCGGCTGTGGCGCGACCCCGCTCCACAGCCAGAAGGCCTCATAGTCGCGGGCATCGACCGCGCCGAAGGCCGGGCTCGCCAGTACCAGCAGCGCCAGCCAGAAACCTTTCACCGGCTTACCAGTAGTACTGCAGCGACTTGCCCCACTGGGTGTCGGCAAACCCGGTTTTCAACTGGCGGAACCAGCCCTTGCGCACCGCCTTGTCCACATCTTCGCCGCCGCAGCTGTTGTAGCCCGACGGCGCATAGCAGTTGATCGCCCGGAACAGTGCATAGGCCTTGTCGTCACGGGGCGCCTTGGGGTTGGCGATGACTTGTTTGTAACCCTCGAGCCGGGAGAAGGTTTCGCCTTTGAAGGCCGATGCGGTGCTGCCCAGGCTACCGGCCGAGCGCACTTCTTCCAGGGGCATGCCATCCAGGCCGTTGCGCAGGATGAACTCACCCAGGCAGTTGAGGCCGTGGGGGTTTTTCGGCTCGCTCTGCAAGGTGCTGGCGGTTTGCGCGATGGTCGGGCAGGTGTAGCCGGAGGCGGCCTTGTCGCCGCTCCAGCGGAACAGCGTCAGTGCCTGACCGCCGTCGTACACATAGCCCAGGCTGGTGCCGATCTTGTCGGCGGCAGGCGAGGCCGGCAGTTGCTGCAAGTCCTCGGCAAAGGTCGCGAACTGGCCGCGCAGCAGGTCTTTGTAGAGCAAGACAAATTGCGCGGTACTGCGCTCCAGCGGGTCGCTGGCCTGGCTGATCTGCTGGCGCAGCAACTCGGGCCCGGCCACGCTGCGCAGCAGGATATAGCGCACTTGCTTGGTCTGGATCGGCGAGTCGGCGGCGAACACCTTGGCCAATTGGCCGCTGCGTTCGTAGTTCATCGCCAGGGCCAGTTCCAGTTGGTCGCGCTGCAAGGGCTGCTTGGCCAGGGGCAGCAGTTGCAGCCACAGCGCCTCGGCGCCTTTCCAGTCCTGCTTGGCTTCCAGGGCCAGGCCGCGCAGGGTTTGCTGGCTGAAGGCCAAGTAATCCAGGCTCGACGGCAGCTCTTGTGGCAGATGTTTCAACGCGTTGTCTGGCTGGTGCTCGACATACAGGGCGAACGCCGCCTGCAAGTAGTCGTACAGCGCCGGCTCGTTGGCAAACGCGGCCTTTTGCCCGTCGAGAGTGGCGCGGGTCAGCTTGGGCGGGTTGTTGGCGCGCATCCACATCAGGTCGTTGATCGCCAGCAACAATGGGTTGCGGATGGTCTCGGCGTAGCTGGTCAGCAGCTTGTTGTCGGTTTCTTCCACCAGTTCATCAATGGAGCCATTGCGCTCGGCATCGCTGGCCTCGGTCAGTTGCCAGGCGTAATCGTCCGCCAGCTTGCTCGCATCGCCCGCCAACCAGTGCACCCGGCGCAACAGGCCACGGGCGGAAGGGGCGTACTCACCCTGTGGATAAGTTTTCAGGTAGCTGAGGAAACTGTGCTCGGCTTCGTCCAGCGCGGACTTATCCACAGCCTGGCGCTGGGGTAGGCCGTATTCATCGAAGGCGTTTTCCTGGGCATGGTTGAGCGACGCGCGGGCGATCATGTACACCGCCGTTTCTTTGAGCCATGGCAGTGTGGTCAGGGTCACCGCAGCAAACCCGCGCTCGGCATACACAAAGCGCCCGCTGTAAAAGTCGGAAGCGGCGAGCAGGTAGGTGGTCAGCTCGCGACCCTGGGTGGAAGTGATCAACTGCGGCTCCAGCAGCACTTCCCCCTGCCAGTCGCAGGTGCCGAGCAATTTCAGGCGCGCATTGGCCAGCAGCACTCGCTCATTCGCCGGCACATCGGCCTTGATCACTTGGCGCACAAAGTCGGTGGCACTCTGCACATTGTTGCTGCGGCAGCGGCTGCCTTCGCCCCACAAAAACTGATCGCCTGCCGCCGCCGTGGCCTCGCGCTGGATGCCCAGCGAGGCCAACAGTTGCGCAAGCTCCGTGCCTTGCTCTTCGCCCGTCTGCCCTTCGGGCGGGTGCGGCACCAGGCGATACACCGGGAACGGCACCGGGCCGAAGCCCTGGGCCAGGTCATCTTCACCCAGCGCATTAGGGGTCAGGGGCGCGTTCTTTTTTGCCGCGAGCAACAGGCGCAGGTTGGTCCGGCTGTCATTGCCGGGGCTCAGGAATGGCATGTTGCTGCAGGCGGTCAGCGAATCCTGGGACACGCGCCAGTCGGGGTAGCACGAGTCGTCGCCGCTGGCCTGGGCCTGCAGGGAAAAGGCGGCACACAGTGCCAGGGTCAGGGATGACAGAAGACCGATGCGCATGAATTGTCCTTATTCCGGGAGTCCGTGAATGCCACTGGGCGAAAGGTGAAGATGATAGCGTGAACATTGCAAAATGTTGCACGAATGGCTGCCAATCTGTGGGTTTTATCGGTCTAGACTGAGGGCAATCACTGACTTTTTGGAGTTGCCATGCAATCGCCTGTTCACAGCCTGCCGTCGTTGTTCAAACAGCTCGGGCTGCCCGATGACGCCACCAGCATTGAGCGTTTTGTTGCGGTGCATTCGCCGCTCAAGCCGGAGTTGAAACTCGAAGATGCGTTTTTCTGGACGGGTAGCCAGAAGGCGTTTCTACGCGAAGAAATTCTGGAGGATGCGGATTGGGCGGAAGTGGTGGATGAGTTGAATGTGCTGTTGCGCAGCAGCCGTGCTTAAGTGAACTCATTCGAATGTGGCAGCTGTCTAGCCCGAGCGAGGCTGCGATAGCGGTGGATCAGCCAACATCAATGCCAGCAGTGCTACTGCCACCGCAGCCTCGCCAAGGCTCGACAGCTCCCACAGAGGCGGCGCGTTATAGGGGCTCCACCGCCTATCTGTGAATTTGTATCAAAACTTGACGAGATTCCATTCCTCCACCATATTGATAGTTAGCAAACTAACTGTATGCGAATGACCTCGTGCCTCAAACCCTCGAAACCCTTCATATGAGCCTCAGCAGCAGCATGGTGGCGGGCGCCCGTAACTGGCGCAAAATCTGCCAGGCCACGCTGGTGAGTTACGGTATTTCTGAAGCCTGTGCGGTGCCTTTACTGATGATCGGCCGTCTCGGCGACGGCGTGCATCAAGTCAAGGTGGCCCAGGCTTCGGGGATGGAAAGCCCGTCCCTGGTACGCCTGCTCGACCAACTGTGCAGTGCCGGCCTGGTGTGCCGCAGCGAAGACCTGCACGACCGCCGCGCCAAGGCGTTGAGCCTGACCGAGCGCGGCCGCGAGTTGGTGCAGGCGGTCGAAGCCCAGCTGGTGCGCTTGCGCCATGAAGTGCTGGCAGACATGGCCCCTGCCGATCTGGAAGCCGCGTTGCGCGTGCTGCATGCTTTTGAAGCAGCCAACCACCCACCGTTGGTCGTGGCTTCTTGAACGGATTTTTTACCGGCATGCCGCCGGCCCGGGATTGGTTCTACGGTGTGCGTACTTTCGCGGCGTCGATGATTGCCCTGTATATCGCCATGCTGATGCAAATGCCGCGTCCGTATTGGGCGATGGCCACGGTGTATATCGTCTCCAGCCCGTTTGTCGGGCCCACCAGTTCCAAGGCCTTGTACCGTGCCATCGGCACCTTTCTCGGGGCGATGGCCGCGGTGTTTTTCGTGCCGCTGTTTGTGCAGACACCGTTCCTGCTGGTGGTGGTGATTGCGTTGTGGACTGGCATTTTGCTGTTTCTGTCCCTGCATTTGCGTACCGCCAACAGCTACGCCTTGATGCTGGCGGGCTACACCTTGCCGTTGATCGCCTTGCCGGTGGTGGATAACCCCCTGGCGGTGTGGGATGTGGCCGAGGCGCGTACCGAAGAAATCTTCCTTGGCATCGCCGTAGCGGCGGTGGTCGGCGCGATGTTCTGGCCACGGCGCCTGGCACCGGTGTTCGATGACTCGGTGCGTAAATGGTTTGCCGACGCGACGATCTACAGCCAGCGCTTCCTCAATCGCAACGTACAGCCCGAGGAAGTCAGCAGCCTGCGCGGCGGCATGGTCGCGACCTTTAACACCCTGGAATTGATGATCGGCCAACTGCCCCACGAAGGCGCGCGGCCACAAACGGTGCGCAACACCAAGGAGCTGCGCGGGCGCATGATCCATCTGTTGCCGGTGGTGGATGCCCTGGATGACGCGCTGTATGCCCTGGAGCGCCGCACCCCGGAGTTGGTCGGCAAGTTCGCGCCGCTGCTGGCGGCCACCACCGAGTGGCTGCAAAGCACAACCGATGAGGCGCCGGTCGAACGCTGGCGCGTCCTGCGTGACCAGCTCGAAGCCCTGCAACCCGACGCCGAGGCCCTGGACGACCGTCATCAGTTGCTGTTTTCCAACGCGCTGCATCGCCTCGGCGAGTGGATCGACCTGTGGCAAGACTGCCGCAGCCTGCAAGCCGCCATCCACAGTGAAAGCCAGGCCCCGTGGCGCGCGGTCTATCGCCACTGGCGCCTGGGCCGGCTGACGCCGTTCCTTGATCGCGGCCTGATGCTCTACTCGGCGTTTTCCACGGTCAGCGCGATTATCGTCGCCTCGGTGCTGTGGATTCTGCTGGGCTGGACCGACGGCGGCAGCGCAGTGATCCTCGCGGCGGTGGCGTGCAGTTTCTTCGCCTCGATGGACGACCCGGCGCCGCAGATCTACCGGTTCTTTTTCTGGACGGCGATGTCGGTGCTGTTCGCCAGCCTCTACCTATTCCTGATCCTGCCCAACCTGCATGATTTCCCGATGCTGGTGCTGGCGTTTGCGGTGCCCTTTATCTGGGTCGGCACCCTGACGGTGCAACCGCGTTTCTACCTGGGCATGCTGCTGACCATCGTCAACACCTCGTCCTTTATCAGCATCCAGGGCGCCTACGACGCGGATTTTCTGAGTTTCGCCAACTCCAACCTCGCCGGCCCGGTGGGCTTGCTGTTTGCCTTTGTCTGGACCCTGATCGCGCGGCCCTTTGGCGCTGAGCTGGCGGCCAAGCGCCTGACCCGTTTCAGCTGGCGCGATATCGTCGGCCTCACGCAGCCGGCCACCCTCGCCGAGCACCGGCGCCTGGGCGTGCAAATGCTCGACCGCCTGATGCAGCACCTGCCGCGCCTGGCCATGACCGGCCAGGACACCGGCGTCGCCCTGCGCGAGCTGCGCGTGGCGCTGAACCTGCTCGACCTGCTGGCCTACGCACCCCGCATCCTCGGCGTGCCGCGAGTGTTGCTCGACCAGGTGGTGGCCGAGGTCGGCGAGTACTTCAAAGCGTGCCTGAAGGCCGGTGAGCGCCTGCCGGCCCCCAGCGGTCTGCTGATGACCCTGGACCGCACCCGCCGCGCCCTCAACGGCCAGGGCCTGCAAGGCGAGGGCGAAACCCGCCTGCACCTGCTGCACGCCCTCAGCGGTTTGCGCCTGGCGCTGTTGCCCGGCGTGGAGTTTGTCAGTACAGGCGAGATGGACGCGCCGTTACCCGATGGAGCGCCTCTATGATCGGTGACCTGGATATCAGCGGGGTGTTCCTGCCCACGCTGCTGGTGCTGATGGGCATTACGTATGGCTTTTACCTGGTGGTGCACGGGTTGTTGACCCGCGTCCACTTCTACCGCCTGGTCTGGCACCGGGCATTATTCAATGTGGCTCTCTACGCGCTGTTGCTGGGCGCTGTGGACTCACTCAGTCGATACCTGATGACATGAAAAAACCTTTTTTGACGATCGGCCGTGTGGTCCTGACGTTGCTGGTAGTGACCTTTGCCTGCGTCGTGGTCTGGCGCATGGTCATGTACTACATGTTCGCCCCCTGGACCCGCGACGGGCATATCCGCGCCGACATCGTGCAGATCGCCCCGGACGTGTCCGGGCTGATCCAGCAAGTGGATGTGCGCGATAACCAACTGGTGACCCGGGGCCAGGTGCTGTTCTCCGTGGACCAGGACCGTTTCAAGCTCGCCCTGCGCCAGGCCCAGGCGGCCGTGGCCGACCGCCAGGAAACCCTGGCCCAGGCCCAGCGCGAAGCCAGGCGCAACCGCGGCCTGGGCAACCTGGTGGCCAGCGAGCAACTGGAAGAAAGCCTGTCCCGCGTGGCCCGCGCCCAGTCGGCCCTGGCCGAGGCGCAGGTGACGGTGGATAGCGCTCAGCTCAACCTCGACCGCTCGGTGATCCGCAGCCCGGTGGACGGCTACGTCAACGACCGTGCGCCTCGGGCCCAGGAGTTCGTGACCGCCGGGCACCCGGTGTTGTCGGTGGTGGACAGCAATTCCTTCCACATCGACGGCTACTTTGAAGAGACCAAACTGGACGGCATCCATGTCGGCCAGAGCGTGGATATCCGTGTGATTGGCGACAACGCCCGTTTGCGCGGGCATGTACAAAGCATCGTCGCCGGCATCGAAGACCGCGACCGCACCAGCGGCTCCAACCTGCTGCCCAACGTCAACCCGGCGTTCAGCTGGGTGCGCCTGGCCCAGCGGATCCCGGTGCGTATCGCCTTTGATGATGTGCCGGCGGACTTCCGCATGATTGCCGGGCGCACGGCCACCGTGTCGATCATGGATGACCAGTCCAAGTCCGGAGACCAGCCATGAAGCAACTGCTGGCGACCGCTGGGCTGGGGCTGCTGTTGTCGGCCTGCCAGGTAGTGGGCCCGGATTACCAGTTGCCGGATGCAGCCGCCGTCAACCGTGGCGACCTGCAGGGCCAATTGGCCGGGCAGGGCAGTAATGTGGTCTCGGCGCCGGTGCCCGCCGACTGGTGGAAGTTGTACCAGGACCCGCGCCTGGATGAACTGGTGCGCCAGGCCATGGCCTCCAACACCGACCTGCGGGTGGCAGCGGCCAACCTGCAACGGGCGCGCTTCCAGGTGCAGGAAGCGCAATCGGCGGGCGGCTGGAGCGGCGGGGTCAAGCTCGGCGCCCAGCGTTTGCAGGAGTCCGGCGAGGCCTTTTTGCAGGCGAATAAAGTGCCGGTGGCGAATGTCGGTGATATCGGCATCACCACCTCCTATCAGTTCGACCTGTTCGGCACCTTGCAGCGCGGCATCGAAGGCGCCCAGGCCAATGCCGACGCGACCCAAGCCGCGGTGGATACCGCACGCATCACCCTGGTAGCGGACGTGGTGCGCTCCTACACCCAGGTGTGTGCAGCCAATGAAGAGCTGCACATCGCCCGCCAGTCTCTCGACCTGCAAGCCCAGAGCACGCGCCTGACCCAGCGCCTGCGCGATGCGGGGCGTGGCGATGAAACCCAGGTCACCCGCTCACAAACCCAATTCAAGTCTTTGCGCGCTGAACTGCCGCGCTTTGAGGCGGCGCGCCAGGCCGGTTTGTTCCGCCTGTCGATGCTCCTGGCCAAACCCCTGGACCAATTGCCGGCCGGCACCCGCGATTGCGCCGAGTTGCCGCAGATTGCCCAGTTGCTGCCGGTGGGCGACGGCGCCACCCTGCTCAAGCGCCGCCCTGACGTGCGCCAGGCCGAACGCCGACTGGCGGCGGCGACGGCGGGCATTGGCGTGGCCACCGGCGAGTTGTACCCGGATATCAGCATCGGCGCCTCCATCGGCACCGTGGGCATTATCGACAACCTCGGCAAACCGGCCGCCAACCGCTGGGGCTTCGGCCCGCTGTTGAGCTGGACGGTGCCGTCCAACGGCTCGCGTGCGCGCATCCACGAAGCCGAAGCCGCGACCCAGGGCGCCTTGGCGCACTTCGATGGAGTGGTGCTCAATGCCATCCGCGAGACCCAGACCGGGCTTGCGCAATACACTGCCCAACTGCAGCGCCGCGATGCCCTGGCCGAGGCCGAGCAGTCGGCGCAACAGGCCGCCGACCAGACGCACCGCTTCTTCCAGGCCGGGCGCGAGTCGTTCCTCGCCGACCTGCAAGCCACGCGCACCTACACCGATATGCGTGCGCAACTGGCTCAGGCCAACACCCAAGTGGCGATGAGCCAGATCGACCTGTTCCTGGCCCTGGGCGGCGGCTGGGAAAGCGGACGAACGCAAGGCACACAACCCGGCAAACCCTGAGGCGGTTGCTATGCTTTGATCAGACGGGCTTGCGTGATGGCCCGCTGATCACTGCCTGCGTTGCTCATGGGGATTCCAATAATGAAAAACCCTTATGCTCCCGCGTTCTGGTGCGTGCTCTTCGCACTGGTGTTGTTATCGGCGACTTACTTTTACGGCGTCATGCTGGCCCATCAACTGGATAAGGCCATGGTGTTCCTCGACAGCGCCTGTGCGTTGATCGCCGCGTTGTCCATTGGCGTGGTGGCCTGGGCTTCCTACCAGGGCCAGCGCACCCAGAAAAAAATCCTCGAACAAGGCAAGACGCGGGTGGCGATCTGGGACACCAAGGTCGCCCTGCGTCGGGTCGAAACCGTGTTTGACCGCTATTTCTGGGGCAGCTACTGGCAGCCTGGGCGCACCTTCCAGGAAGTCATGGGCGAACTGACCGGCACGCCCCTGGAAAAAAGCCTTGAAGCCTTGAAGCAACAATGCGTGGTACTCGACCGACAAGTGGCCGAAGGGCGGCACTGGCTGAACAACGCCCGGGAACTGTCCGACGTCGCCACCGCCATGGCCCGCGAGCGTTACCAACTGGACTTCTACGACCCCAAGGCGGATACGCCGGGCAATGCGGTGATTCACCGCGAGTTTGAAGTGCTGGTGTACACCTGGACGGCGCGGCTGAAGAGTTTTGATCACCAACTCGACGAAATCGAGATGGAATACTCCTGACCCAGGGCTGAGTCCGGTGGATCTGATAAAACTCAGTGAGTCTTATTGGGGCTGCTACGCGGCCCAACGGGGGCAAGCCCCCTTGCCACAATGTTCCATTTCCATCCCCTGGGCCGCGTTGTCCGCCACAAGAGATTGCAACGAGCCCCCCCGCCAGTGCTAACCTTGCCCCGATTTTCGGCGGGCTTGAGCCGACGCCCCACTTCGGGGTTCAGGGAAGACAGCCCACTTCGCACAGGATTGGATCAGGACACTTCATGAATAAATCAGCCGTTGTACTTTTGGGTTTTGTTGCCGCCGTCGGCGTGGTCAGTGCCGGCGGTGCCTGGTACACCGGCAGCCAATTGGAAGGTGTGCTTAAAACCACGATCGAAGACGCCAACAAGGAGATGGAACGCTCCCTGGCCGGTGTCGATGGCCGTATGACCCTGGAGATGGTCTCCCTGGATCGCGGCTGGTTCAGCAGCACCGGCCACTTCCGTCTCAAGGCTGAAGGCGCGGTGTTCGGTGAACAGTTCAAAGACAGCGAGCTGCTGTTTGTCGACCGTATCGAACACGGTCCACTGCCGGTCTCGCGCCTGGTCACCCTGAAGTGGTGGCCAGTGCTGGCTACCAGTCACCTGGCCCTTGAGAAGAACCCGACCACCGAAAAATGGTTCGCCGCCACCAAGGACGTTTCGCCGGTCAAAGGCGTCGCCAACATCGGTTTCAACCGTTCGGTCACGGGCAACCTGGAGCTGCTGCCCCTGGAGTACAAGGACGGCACCACCAGCGTCACCTTCTCCGGCTTGAACATGGACTACTTCAACACCGAAAAGGCGACAGAGATCAAGGTCGACGGTTACATGGACGCCCTCAAGGTCTCCCTGGTCGACCCCAAGGGGGCACCGTTCCAGGCAGAGCTCAATGGCTTGACCCTCGCCAGTAACTTGACCAAGAGCAGCTTTGGTTTTTATGTCGGCCAGAATACCGTCGTGTTGAGCAACAGCACGTTCACCTTTGGCCCGGAACAAGCCGTGCTGACCGTCAAAGGGTTCGAGCAGAAAGACAGCAGCGATACCAAGGACAACAACCTGGACGGTCGCGTCGACTACAAAATCACCGAGATCGGTTACCAGGGCAAGCCCGTGGGTTCGGCGGCCATGGCCGTGAGCGTCAAGAACATCGATGTGCCATCGACCATGGTGCTGACCAAGCTGTATCAGGACAAGATGCAACCGGTGCAGGCTGCCCAGGCTGCCGGCCAACCGATTCCTGAGCTGCAACTGAGCGAAGCCGAGCAAGTGCTGGCCCAGGCCAACGTTGATCTGCTGCTGGCCGCCAAGCCGCAAGTGGCCCTGGAAAATCTGTCCCTGAAGACCGCCAATGGCGAAAGCCGCTTCAACCTGGTGGTAGACCTGACCAAGCCGTCCACCATGGAGCTGCCGCCGGTTGAACTGGCCAAGCAGATGATCACGCTGCTGGATGCCAATCTGACCCTGTCCAAGCCGATGATCGCTGACGTGGCCGCCCTGCAAGCGCAGATCGGTGGTGTGACTGACCCCAAAGCCATCGAGCAGCAGGCCCAGATGGCCAGCGAGATGGTCAGCGGCATGGCCGTGGGCACGCAACTGGCGACCCTGGAAGGCAACGACATCCTGGCCAAGCTGCATTACGCCAACAATGAAGTGACCTTCAATGGCCAGAAAATGACCGTCGAGCAGTTTATCGGCGGCGTACTGGGCAAGCTGGGTGCGGTCAGCGGCGCCCAATAAGGCTGCCCGACCCCCTGTAGGAATACGGTTTGTGTAGGCGCTGGCTTGCCTGCGATAGCATCACCTCGGTGTGTCAGTGAAACAGAGGTGATGCCATCGCAGGCAAGCCAGCTCCCACAGAGGCCAGCTCCCACACAAGCCCCACGTTTGATCTCAACTGGCTTGTAGGACAATTCTGAACAATTGTCCTAATTTGTCCTATTCCATATCCTTCTCAGGGATATTGCGCCCAGGAAAGCTTGGCCGGGTCATCAGACACCGGCGGCCTGATGCGTGTTGTACAGGCGAACCTATCGCTACAGCTTTCCGAGTAAGGAAGCTGACGACATGTTGCGTAATTTCTCTCCCTCTGGCCCTGGCCGCCTGCGTCTACTGATCGGTGCTGCCTTGTTGCTGCCGACCCTGGCCGTGGCCGATCCTGCCTATGATTCCCTGATTCGCCAGGCCCGTACCGGCAACTACACGCCAGCGCTCAACCTGTTGCGCCAATTGCCTGCCGAGCGCCAGACCTCTGGCCAGGTCAGCGATCACCTGTTGATCGCCAGTTGGGCGCGCCAGGATGACGAAGTACTCAAGGTCTATGAGGCCCAGGGGCACCAGCGCCAACTGACCACCCAAGCGCTGACCACCGTGGCCCGCACCTACCGCAATCAACAGCGCTGGGCCCCCGCCGAAATGGTGTATCGCCAGGCCTTGCTGCGCGAACCGAGCAACCCGGACCTGCAACTGGGCCTGGCCATGACCCTGGCCGATGGCGGCAAAACCGCCGAAGCCGTGCAGCGTGCCCGCACCCTGGTGGCGGCCAAGCCCGAGAATGTCGAGCGGCGTATGGCCCTGGGCTATGCGTTGTCCCGTGCCGGGCAGCCCTATGATTCGCTGTTCGAATTCGACCAGGCGTTTATCCGCGCCGGTAACCAGCCCGAGGTGGTGCGCGAATACCTGATCGCCCTGCAACGTGCACGTATGCCGGAACCGGCCCTGCGCCTGAGCGCCCGCCACCCCGGCTTGCTGGACCCGGTGACCCAGCGCCGCCTGGAAGGCGACCTGGCTGCCGAACGCGTGCGCCTGGCTGAATTCCCGACGCGCAGTGAAAGCGAACGCTTTGTGATCGCCGACCGCGCCCTCAAGAATTACGACCAATTGCTCGCCACCTGGACCCCGGACGCCAGTGCCCATGACGATGTGGTGCGCTGGCGCATCGACCGCCTGGGCGCGCTCAAGGCCCGCGCACGTACCGCCGAGGTGCTCCACGACTACGAAGCCTTGCAAGCTCAAGGCGTGCAACTGCCCAACTACGCCCTGCGCTGGGTGGCCGCCGCCTACCTCGACCAGCGTTTGCCCGAGAAGGCCGCGCCGCTGTATCGCCAGGCAGTGACCGCGTCGGATGCCGACCCCAGCAACCAAGTGGTCGACAGCACCGCGCTGTACTACTCCCTGCTGGAAAACGACCAGACCCGCGAAGCTCGCGCCGTCGCAAACGACCTGGCGAGCACGCAAAAACCTCGGGTTGAACTCAAGGGGCTGCCCCTCGGTAACCCCAACGACGCGTGGCTGGCCGCCCAGCAACTGGCGGCCCAGGCCGCGACCTACGGCGCCGATCTGCCGACCAGTGAAAAAAGCCTGGAAACCCTGGTGCGCACCTCGCCCGGGAATGTCGGCATGCGCGTGGCCCAGGCGGACATGTTCCGCGCCCGCGCCTGGCCGCGACGTGCCGAAATTGCCCTCAAGAACGCCGAAAACCAGAACCCGCGCCACATCGACCTGGAAGTCTCCCAAGGCTACAACGCGCTGGATCTGCAGGAGTGGCGCCAACTCGATATGCTCGCCGATGACGTGGTCGCCCGCGCCCCGGACAATCGCCAGGTCCAACGTCTCCAGCGCCTGCGCAAAGTGCATGAGATGGCCGAGCTGCGTATCGAAGCCGAGACCGGTAAAAGCCATGGCGGCGGGGCGGTTGCCGGTAGCCGTGACTGGGGGATCGAAACCCTGCTCTACAGCCCGCCCATCGATGAAGACTGGCGGATATTCGGCGGTATCGGCTACGCCACCGCCGACTTTGAAGAAGGCACGGGCCACCACCGCTGGCAGCGCCTGGGTGTGGAGCGGCGTACCCGTGATATGACCCTGGAGGCCGAAGTCTCCAATCACTCCTACGGCAAAGGCACCAAGCAGGGCGCACGCCTGGCGATTGCCCGCGATATCAACGACCACTGGCAGTACGGGGGCAGTCTTGACTACCTGGCCGCCAGCACGCCGTTGCGCGCGCTCAATGCCAACGTCACCGCCAACGGCGGCAGCGGGTTTATCCGCTGGAGCGCCAACGAGAGCCGTGAGTGGAAACTGGCGCTGAGCCCGTCCCACTTCAGTGACGGTAACGACCGTGTCGAAGCGTCGCTCATCGGCCGTGAGGGTGTCTACCGCTCGCCGGGCGTGCAAGTAGACCTTGGCCTGGAAGTCGCCGCCAGCCGCAACAGTAAGGAAGAGGCCGCGTATTTCAACCCGCGCTCAGACTTCAGCGTGCTGCCCACGGTGAGCGTCAACCATGTGCTTTATCACCGCTACGAAACCCAGTGGAGTCAGCAGTTCCAGGCCGGTGCGGGCACTTACAGCCAGCGCGATTACTCCACCGGCGCGATAGGTTTGCTCAGTTACGGCCAGCGTTATCGCTGGAACGACGTACTGGAGACCGGCGCCAACCTGAGCTGGATCAACCGACCTTATGACGGTGAGCGCGAAAGCGATGTGCGCCTGATCGTCGACCTCACTTACCGTTTCTAGAAGAGTCCGATCATGACCCTTGTTTCCCGTTGCCTGCTGGCCCTGGGCTTTTTGCTGAGCAGTGCCTGTGCCCAGTCCCCCGCGCCTTTTACGCCACCTGCTGAACGACTCAAACCGGTCAACGAAGCGCCGTGGCCGAAAAACCATTTCCTGGGCATTGCCTACCACGATGTCAACGACCGTGACCCCGACCAGAGAGTGGTGGCGGTGCGTACCGAACGCCTGATCGAACAGTTGTCCTGGCTGCGCGAGAACGGCTACCAGGCGGTCAGCGTCGACCAGGTCCTCGCCGCCCGTGCCGGCGGGCCAGAGCTGCCGCCCAAAGCCGTCATGCTCAGCTTCGACGACGGTTATTCGAGCTTTTACACCCGCGTTATGCCGATCCTGCGTGCCTACCAGTGGCCGGCCGTGCTGGCGCCAGTGGGCAGTTGGGTCGACACGCCGTTGAACCAGCCGGTGGATTTTGCCGGCGTGCCGCGTAACCGCGGGGAGTTTCTGACCTGGCAACAAGTGCGCGAAGTGGCGCAATCGGGCCTGGTGGAAATCGCCGCCCACACCGACGCCAGCCACAAGGGCGTGCTGGCCAACCCCCAGGGCAACCAGGAACCGGCCGCCGCCACCCGGCGCTATGACCCGGTCACCCGCAGTTATGAGTCCGAAGCGCAGTTCCGGGCGCGGATGCGCGCCGACGTCGCGGCGATTTCCAATAAGATCCGCGCCGTTACCGGCAAGGCCCCGCGTGTGTGGGTATGGCCGTATGGGGCGGCGGATGGCACCTCCCTGGCGGTGGTGGGTGAGCAGGGTTACCAGATGGCCCTGACCCTGGAGGACGGCCTCGACAACCTCGGCAACTTGATGAGCAGCCCGCGCTTTCTGGTGGACAACGACCCGTACGGTGAGGACTTCGCCAACAGCATGGTCTCGGCGCAGGTCAAAGCACCGATGCGCGTGCTGCATGTGGACCTCGATCATGTCTACGACCCGGACAAGGCGCAGGAGGTGCGCAACCTCGACGCGCTGGTCCAGCGTGTGCTGGACATGGGCGTCGACACCGTGTTCCTTCAGGCTTTTGCCGACCCCAAGGGTGATGGCCTGGCGCGTTCGCTGTACTTCCCCAACCGCCATCTGCCGATGCGCGCAGACCTGTTCAACCGTGTCAGTTGGCAGCTGCATACCCGTGCCGGCCTGGTCAAAGTCTACGCCTGGATGCCCGTGCTGAGCTTTGCCCTGGATGCCAAGCTACCCCGCGTCAGCCGCTGGGACCCGGCCACCGGCAAGGTGGCCGTCGACCCGAAACAGTACCAGCGCCTGTCGCCGTTCGATCCCCAGGTGCGCAAAGTCATCGGTGAGATCTACGAAGACCTGGCCCGTACCAGCGCTATCCACGGTGTGTTGTTCCACGATGACGCCGTGCTCTCGGACTTTGAAGACGCCAGCCCCCAAGCCCTGAAAACCTACGCCGCCAACGGCCTGCCGGGCAGCATCCAGGCGCTGCGCGCCGACCCTGAAGTGATGCAGCGCTGGACCCGTTTCAAGAGCCGCTACCTGATCGACTTCACCCATGAACTGACCGCCAAGGTCCGCGCCCTGCGCGGCCCGGAAGTGCTCACCGCGCGTAATATCTTCGCCGAGCCGATGCTCAACCCGGCCAGCGAAGCCTGGTTTGCGCAGAACCTCGACGACTTCCTCCAGCACTACGACTGGACCGCGCCGATGGCGATGCCATTGATGGAAGGTCAGTCACTGAAGAACTCCAACGCCTGGCTGGAAAAGCTCGTGGCCACGGTCAAGGCCCGGCCCGGTGCGATGCAGCGCACGGTCTTCGAGCTACAGGCCAAGGATTGGCGCACTCCAGCCGCCCCGGACATTTCCGGCGTGCAAATGGCCGAGTGGATGGGTGTGCTCAAGCGCCAGGGTGCCAGCAGTTTTGGCTACTACCCCGACAACTTCCTGGAGAATTCGCCGGATCTGAACACCGTGCGTCCGGCCCTTTCCAACAAATGGAATCCTTGACTCATGTTCGACAGAATCCTTGCTCTTCTCGTGTTGGCATTGGTGTTGGGTGTGCCCCTGGGCCTGATCTTCCTGGTCACCGGGCAGTTCCTGATGGAGTTCGTGTTTTTCTACCCGTTGTTCATGTCCGGGCTGTGGATCGCCGGCGGCCTGTACTTCTGGCTGCACTGGGAGCGCCACTGGCCGTGGTCCGATGACACCCCGGCGCCGGTGCTCAAAGGCGAGCCGCTGATCTCGATCCTGATCCCTTGCTACAACGAAGGCGACAACGCCGCCGAGACCATCGGCGCGGCGTTGGCCCAGCGCTATCGCAACCTGGAAGTGATTGCGATCAACGACGGCTCCAGCGACAACACCGCCGAAGTACTCGATGCCCTGGCGCTGCAAGAGCCGCGCCTGCGGGTGCTGCACCTGGCGCAAAACCAGGGCAAGGCCGTGGCCCTGCGCATGGGCGCCGTGGCGGCGCGCAGCGAATACCTGGTGTGCATCGACGGTGACGCTTTGCTCGACCGCAACGCGGCGGCCTACCTGGTGGCGCCGATGCTCGACAACCCACGGCTTGGCGCGGTCACCGGCAACCCGCGCATCCGCACGCGCTCGACCTTGATTGGTCGGGTACAGGTGGGCGAGTTCTCTTCGATCATTGGTTTGATCAAGCGTACCCAGCGGGTTTTCGGGCGGATCTTCACTGTGTCCGGCGTGGTGGTGGCGTTTCGGCGGGCGGCCCTGGACCGGGTCGACTACTGGAGCACCGACATGATCACCGAAGACATCGACGTGAGCTGGAAGCTGCAACTGGACCACTGGAGCATCTTCTACGAGCCGCGTGCGCTGTGCTGGATCCTTATGCCGGAAACCCTCGGCGGCCTGTGGAAACAGCGTCTGCGCTGGGCCCAGGGCGGCGCCGAAGTGCTGTTCAAGAATATTCGCGGGATCTGGCAATGGCGCCATCGCTACCTGTGGCCGCTGCTGTTCGAGTACTGCCTGTCTACCGGCTGGGCCTTCACTTTCCTGCTGTCGGTGATCTTCTGGGGCGTAGGGAAAGTCGTGCCGTTGCCCGAGGCGATTGCCGTCGGCTCGCTGATGCCGCCGGCCTTCACCGGCTTGCTGCTGGCGGTGGTGTGCCTGGTGCAATTTGCCGTGAGCATCATGATTGACCGGCGCTACGAGCGCGGCCTGTGGAAAACCCTGTTCTGGACCGTCTGGTACCCGCTGGTGTTCTGGCTGGTGAGCCTGTTCACCACCCTGGTCAGCTTCCCCAAAGTCCTGTTCCGCCAACATCAAAAACGCGCGCGCTGGGTCAGCCCGGATCGCGGCATCAAGGCACCTGCCAAGGAAGTTAAGCCATGAACCTGATCCGTACCCCACAGCGGCCTGTGATGCAGGCCATTGATATTTTCCTGACCCTGATGGCCTGGGCCGGCCTGGTGATCCTGCTGGTGCGCGGCCTGGTGCCGATGCTCGATAGCAATGGCGGCCCACGCATCGATGCACCGATTTTTGCCGCGCTGAACACCTTGCAGATCTACCTGTGGATCGCCTTGTTCAACGCGGTGCTGCTGATCGTCTGGGCGCGCTACCAACAACGACGCGGCAAGCAGTTTGCCCAGCGGCGCGCGGCGACCAAGGCGTTGAGCGACCACGGCTTGAGCGAGAGCTTCCGCCTGGCGGCAGGCGAGCTTGAGCAACTACGCCGGCCGGGGGTGTTGGTGATTCATAACGATCAGGAGGGCGGGGTGCAGGCGGTGACGGCGCATCACTCCCGTGAGGTGCGGCGGCCAGGGTTAAAACTGGTGGTGGGGCAGGAAAACTAGGCGCGTAGGAAAAGTGACCTTTTATTGCAGGAAAATTCGCCAATAAATTTAGGAATACTCCTATTTATCTCGCCTCGGCGGCCCACTGACAATCACGGAGTTGCGCGCCTTTAAACGTTTGATGAGTAGTTGTTCGTTATAAATCAATGGGTTGGCTGTTAATCAAAATGAGGTCCTCGCTCAATTTGAGAGCCTGTGTGCCGACAACCTGTTCGGCGATGACCGCGAACGCTTGCTCAATCTGCGGGAAATTGAGCAGGCCCTTGATCAGCTCAAATGATGCAGGTCGTCGGTCAGTGCAAGGGCTCAACAGGCTGTTTCGGTTTTATACCTGCTGCCGCGAGATCGTGAGCGGAGCCCCAGTCATACATGGAGTTTTACATGAAGCCAAAGCCGTTTAAAAAAAGCCTGCTGGCTTTAATCGTTGGGGCAATCAGCACTCAAGTGCTGGCCGTTGAAGTGGATCTTGGCCAAGGCAAGAGCACCTGGAGCGGTGAGAAGTTTAGTGAATCACTGACCCTCACCGGGACGGTGACTCAGCCCACGAACGTGACCGCCAACCTAGTCACGAGCAATTGGATGGGGGTGAGTATCGCCGATACGAGGATCGAGGGGTCGCTGATCAATCGGGCCGATATCGTTCTGGGTGATCACGACCGCCCCATTCGGGCGCTTGCCGTGGACGCATCTCTGGAAATGACTACTAATCCGCGTAGTAGCACCATCACGGGGGGATGTGATCCAGGCTGGAAAGATCATCCTGAATAACGGTGGTTATGAGGGCCTTGAAATCGGTGGAGCGACCATCGGCGGAAGTGTCATCAACTCCGGCACCATCCAAGCCACAACCAGTTCCCAGAGAGGCGGAGATGGTATTTACCTGCATGGCGCCACGGTGGGAGGGGATGTCTCCAATACCGGTGTGATCTCATTGGTCGGAGATGATTCCCTTGGTATTGCACTGGACCGGCGGGGCACGCAACTCACCAGTATTGGGGGCAAGATCCTCAACTCCGGGACGTTGTCGGTGACGGGTAAAGACGCTTGGGCCTTTGAGGTGGAAACCGAAACTACTCCTTTACGCATCGAAAACAGCGGCCTGCTTTCGGCAAATGGCGCTGGTGCGTCCGGCGTGGTGTTTTATGACGGTACCGTCGACTACATCCTCAATACAGGTGTCCTAGAAGCCAAAGGCGCCAACGCCAACGCTTTCGACTTCCGTGGTGCAAGCTTTGCGCAAAACAGCCCCATCGGCTCTCGCGGCATCGTCAACCGTGGCACTGTCAGCGCCGATGGCATTGCGATCAAGGTCGATGCTGGCAAGCAAACCTCCCCCTTCGAAATCAACCAGCAAGCCGGGGAAATCCGCAGCAACTCCGGCACCGCCATCGACGCGGCCAACCTGGCGAGCCTGAACTGGAGCGGCGGCAAAATCGTCGGTGATGTGCTCGGTGTCACGGCTGTGAACATCAACGGCCAGGCCGATTTTACCGGCGCGCGCATTGGCGGCCCGGTATCGGTCAACGCGGGTTCGTTGAACCTGTCCGGCGCCGGCACCACCATCACTGGCGACCTGAATGTAGCCAGCGGCGCCGGGGTTGATATGCGCCTGTCCAACAGCGTGGTGCCGACCACGCCTTACCTGACGATCAGCGGCGCCGCGAATTTTGCCCAGGCTTCGAAGGTGACCTTGAGCGCCAAGCCCGGTGATTTCACCGCAGCGCCCAGCGGCACCGAATACACCCTGCTGCAAGCTAGCAGCGTGCAAAACAACGGCCTGACGGTCGCCAGCAGCTCATCGTTGCTCGATGTGCTCAGCTACTCGGCCGATGCGCAGACGGTCAAGGCCGTGGTGGGCTTGAAGCCAGACGAGCAGGTGCAAACCGACCTCGGCGGCGTGGGCGCCAGCACCTCGGTAGTCACCGCCGTGAACCTGCTGAAAAACGAAGTGCTGGGGCAACTGAGCCAGGACGACGCAGTGTTCCAGGCCGTGGCCAACGCCGGCAGCGCCCAGCAACTGGCGCAGATTGGCGAACAGCTCAAACCTGACGTAAACCGTGGCGCGCTGGACGTGGCCTTGTCCGGGCAGACCGTGATCAACGGCACGATCCTCAACCGCCTGGCCGGCCAGCGCGATGGCAGCGAACGCGGCGGTGTGTGGGTGCAAGGCCTGAGCAGCAACATGGACCAGGACGGTCGCGGTGGCGATAACGGTTACTCAGCCAACAGCAGCGGCGTGGCCGTCGGCGTGGACGGGCGTTTGAACGACAGCACCCGCGTGGGCGTGGCGTACAGCTACCTCAACTCCAACATTCACTCGGACCTGGGCAACAAGACTGAAGTGCAGGGCAACGCGCTGTCGCTGTATGGCAACTGGTCGCTGCAGAACTGGTTTGTCGATAGCAGCCTGAGCTATGGCGTCAACGACAACGACAGCAAGCGCCACATCGCCGGCACCACGGCCAAGGGCAGCTACGACAGCCAGGCGTTGTCGGCCAGCGTGATCGGCGGCTACAGCTTCAAAGCGTCGGACAGCGTGCTGATCGAACCGCGTGTCGCCGCGCGTTACTCCAGCGTGCACATGGACAGCCTGCATGAGAAGGGCTCTTCGGCGGCGCTGAACACTGGTTCCCAACGTTACGAAGTCGGTGAGCTGGGCGCCGGCCTGCGTGTGGCAGGCAACCTGGCGCTGGGTGCCGGCACTCTGCAACCGGAAGCGACCGTGATGGCCTATCACGACCTGATGGGTGATCGCGTGGCGCAGACTTCCAGTTTTGTGAACGGCGGTTCGACGTTCAGCGTGACCGGCGCTTCGGTGGCGCGTGACAGCTATGAAGCCAGCGTGGGCGTGAACTACCAGGTCTCGGCGTTCAGCGTCGGCGCCAGCTACACCCGTCAGGCTCGCAGTGGGTTTGATGCCGATGGCGTCATGCTCAAGGCCCGTTACGCGTTCTAAACCGTCCTGGTAGGAGCGAGCGTGTGTGGGAACTGGTAAGCCTGCTCCCACACAAGCCTGCTCCCACCAGTGCGAAACACCTTGAGAACCGCTCGCAACCCCGTAAAATGCCGCAGCACTTAATCAGGGATGAATTCGAAGATGCGCATTTTTGCCCTACTGCTGGCTCTTTCCTTTCTGGCCGGCTGCGCTTCCAAACCCCCGTACTACATCTCTCCAGCACCCGTGACCATTCCCAAGACCGCCACCTTCTGGGTCGATACCTTCGACGTCAACGTGGTGGGGCAGGGCCGAATTTTCATGTCGGACGCCAAAGTCCGCGAGCAACTGGGCGTCGACCTGGTCGACCGTCTGCTCAAGGCCAAGCGCTACGCCAGCAGCAAGCAGACCGCTGACTACCTGCTGGACGTGGATATCGTCTACGTGCGCCATCTCCTCGACTCCAAGGGCGGTATCACCAGCCTGGTGGTCGACGACAACACCATCCTGCAAAGCATCGACTTCGGCTACAAGGTCAAGGTCAAGAAAGCCGACGCCGAGGTGCTGCATTTTGCCCAGGATCGGGGTGGCCTGGTGCCCAATAACTGGGGCGGCCGGGTGCAGCAATGGAAGACCATTGGCGGGGTCCTGACCAATGAAGGCAACGCCAATATCGAGCGCCATTTCACCGGTGGCTTGAGCAATTACATCGTGCACGACCTGCGCGCCATACCCTCACGTTAATACCCCGGATTTATTCACCTAGGAGCACCCTGTGAAATCACTCTGCAAAATCCTGCTGTCCGGCCTTGCCGCCACGGCACTGCTGACCCTGGCCGGTTGCGCCACGGAAAGCTCCCGCGCACTGCCGATCGAAAAAGTCGCCAGCGCCAGCGTCGCCTACTCCGGCGTACGCGTGCCGATTGCCGTGGGCAAGTTCGATAACCGCTCCAGCTACATGCGCGGGATCTTCTCCGATGGCGTGGACCGCCTCGGTGGCCAGGCCAAGACCATCCTGATCACCCACTTGCAGCAGACCAACCGCTTCAGCGTGCTGGACCGCGACAACATGGGCGAAATCTCCCAGGAAGCGAAAATCAAGGGCACCGTCCAGAACCTCAAGGGTGCTGACTACGTGGTGACCGGCGATGTGACCGAGTTCGGCCGCAAAGAAACCGGCGACCGCCAGTTGTTCGGCATTCTCGGCCGTGGCAAGACCCAGGTGGCCTACGCCAAGATCAACCTGAATATCGTCAACATCAGCACCTCCGAAGTGGTGTATTCCACCCAGGGCGCCGGTGAATACGCGCTGTCGAACCGTGAAGTCGTGGGCTTTGGCGGCACCGCCAGCTATGACTCCACCCTCAATGGCAAGGTCCTGGACCTGGCCATGCGCGAAGCGATCAACCGCCTGGTCGACGGTATCAACGCCGGCGCCTGGAACCCGCGTAACTGATTTAAGTGTTTTCAAGGAGCAGTACACGGATGAGCAAGGCAGTTAAGTTAGCGCTGATGCTGACAGCAACCGCGCTGGTTGCAGGGTGCCAGACGGCACCCAAGCCCCTGTATCAATGGGAAAGCTACCAGCCACAGGTTTACGAGTACTTCAAGGGCGAGCCCAAGGAAGCCCAGGTCGAAGCGCTGGAACGCGACCTGCAAAAGATCAACGCCAGTGGCCGCCAGGCCCCGCCGGGCTACCACGCCCACCTGGGCTTGCTGTACCTGAGCATGGGCAAGGATGACCAGATGGTGCAGCAGTTGCGCACCGAGAAGGCGCTGTTCCCCGAGTCTGCTGCCTACATGGACTTTTTGCTCAAGAACGCCAAGGCCCCAGAGGTGAAGAAATGAGCTTTTTGAAACTCACCGGCGCCTTGCTCGCCCTGGCCTTGCTGGGCGGTTGCGCAGCACCCAAGACCGTCGATTACTCGGCCTACAAGCAGGCGCGGCCGAAGTCGATCCTGGTGCTGCCACCGATCAACGAGTCCCCTGAAGTGCAGGCCTCCTACAGCCTGGTATCGCAGGTGACCTACCCGTTAGCGGAAGCCGGTTACTACGTGATGCCGATTGCCCTGGTGGACGAAACCTTCCGCCAGAACGGCCTGACCACCGCCAACGATATCCAGGGCGTGCCGCCGGGCAAGCTGCATGAGATCTTCGGCGCAGACGCGGCGCTGTACATCACCGTCAGCGAGTACGGCACCAAGTACATGCTGATCACCAGCGACACCTCCGTGACAGCCTCGGCCAAACTGGTCGACCTGCGCACCGGCACCACCCTGTGGACCGGCTCGGCACGGGCGTCCAGCGAGGAAGGCAACAACAACGGCGGCGGCCTGGTGGGCATGCTGATCACCGCAGCGGTCAAGCAAGTGATCAACAGCTCCACCGACGCGGCGCATCCGATTGCTGGTATCACCAGCGCGCGCCTGTTGTCGGCCGGGCAACGCACCGGGATCCTATACGGCCCGCGCTCGCCCAAGTACGGCTCGGACTGATCTGGACCAGTCACTGCCGATCCAATGTGGGAGCGGGCTTGCCCGCGATAGCGGTAGGTCAGTCACCGTATGTATTGACTCGCCCACCGCTATCGCAGGTCAAGCCAGCTCCCACACAGGTTGAGTGACCAGACGCTAACCCGAATCCCGACGCTCCTACGTCTGACCTTGTGAACGCATCATTCACACACGAGGTTCAGCCCATGTCCCATCCTCTTCTCCTCCTGCGCCCCGCTGCCCAGGGCTTTGCCGTGACCTTGCTGGTGGCACTTGCCGGGTGTGGGCTGTCATCCCGTGACGAGGCCAAGGCGCCCGAAGCGGCTGCCGTCCCCGAACTGCAAAGCGCGCCTGTCCAGGCTCAGGGCGCCATGCTCAAAAGAATGGCGATGCCGGCACCGATGGCCATGCATGACGCTGTGGCGATGGAGTACCGCGCCGAGCCGCGTGAGCAGTATCAAAACCTGCCGGACAACCCGGTGCACAGCGTTGCCGAAACCCCGGTCTCGACCTTCAGCGTCGATGTCGATACGGGCAGCTATGCCAATGTCAGGCGTTTCCTCAACCAAGGCCAGCTGCCGCCCGAAGGTGCCGTGCGACTTGAGGAAATGGTCAATTACTTCCCCTACGACTACCCACTGCCGAGCGATGGCTCACCGTTCGGCGTGACCACCGAAGTCGCCGCCACCCCCTGGAACCCCAACACGCGCCTGCTGCGCGTCGGCATCAAGGCCTCCGAGCGTGCGGTGGCCGAATTGGCGCCGGCCAATCTGGTGTTCCTGGTGGATGTTTCCGGCTCCATGGACCGCCGCGAAGGCCTGCCGCTGGTGAAAAGCACCCTCAAGCTGCTGGTCGACCAACTGCGCGATCAGGACCGCGTGTCGCTGGTGGTGTATGCCGGCGAGTCGCGGGTGGTGCTCAAGCCCACGTCCGGTCGCGACAAGGCAAACATCCGCAACGCCATCGAGCAACTGACCGCCGGCGGCTCCACGGCGGGCGCATCGGGCATCGAACTGGCCTATCAGATGGCCCGCGAAGGGTTTATCGACCAGGGTATCAACCGCATCCTGCTGGCCACCGACGGTGACTTCAACGTCGGCATCAGCGACTTCGACAGCCTCAAGCAGATGGCCGTGGACCAGCGCAAAAGCGGGGTATCCCTGACCACCCTGGGGTTTGGTGTGGACAACTACAACGAGCACCTGATGGAACAACTGGCCGACGCGGGCGATGGCAACTACGCCTATATCGACAACCTGCGCGAAGCGCGCAAGGTCCTGGTGGAGCAACTCAGCTCGACCCTGGCCGTGGTGGCGCGGGATGTGAAGCTGCAGGTGGAATTCAACCCGGCCCAGGTCAGCGAATATCGCCTGCTGGGCTATGAAAACCGCGCCTTGAAACGTGAGGATTTCAGCAATGACAAGGTGGACGCCGGCGAAATCGGTGCCGGGCATACCGTGACAGCGCTGTATGAAATCGTACCCAAGGGTTCAAAAGGCTGGCTGGAACCGCTGCGCTATACCCAGGCCAAGGCTGGCGAGGGCAACGCCACAGAACTGGCCATGTTGCGGGTACGCTACAAGCCGGCGGCGGGTGGCAGCAGTCGCCTGATCGAACACCCGATCAAGAGTGCTCAACACACGCCCAGCGACGACCTGCGCTTCTCGGCCGCCGTGGCCGCCTTCGCCCAACAGCTCAAGGGCGATGGCCGCTACACTGGCAGCATGAGCCTAAAAGACACCGCCGCCCTGGCCCGCTCGGCCCGGGGTGATGATCCCTACGGCCTTCGTAATGAATTCGTACAGTTGGTGGAACTGGCCCAGAGCCTCAAACACTGATCTTGCACACGATACAGCTCTAATGTGGGAGCTGGCTTGCCCGGCTCCCACAGGTAATCTGCAGTGATCCATCGAAAGGAGTTCGCCACTTAACATGGCCGTACCAGATGATCCACCCAGCGACGAATCGCTGCTGGCCCGCTACCGCAGCGGCGATGCAGGCGCCTTCGAAATCCTTTATGCCCGGCACCGCCAGGGCCTTTACCGGTTTCTCGTGGGCCTCTGCAATAAGGCCGAACTGGCTGAGGAAATCTACCAGGACACCTGGCTCAGCCTGATCCGCAGCACTACCCAGCCACAAGGCCGCGCGAGTTTTCGTACCTGGCTGTTCCAGATTGCCCGCAACCGCCTGATCGACCATTGGCGCAAGCACGGCATCCACAACCCGCTGCACGACAGCTACGACGAACAACTGCACGCCCAGCCCGACACCGGCGCCGGCCCCGAGCAGCAACTGAGCCTGAGCCGCGACCAGGGCCGTCTCGATGCAGCGTTGCAAGACCTGCCCGAAGACCAGCGCGAAGTGTTTATGCTGCGCCTGCACGGCGACCTGGAACTGCCGCAAATCGCCGCCCTGACCGGCAGCCCACTGGAAACGGTAAAAAGCCGCTTGCGTTACGCCCAGCAGAAATTGCGTCGGCTGCTGGCCGAGGAGGTACCCGTATGACTGACTCCCGACACCCCCAGGATCCGACTGACGAAGGGCTGATCCAGCACTTTCGCCAACACAGCGCCAGCGAGCCGCCTGCGTCCCTCGACGCCTTCATCCTCGCTGCCGCCCGCCGCGAAGCACCGGCTCCCGGGCCAAACCTGTGGCAACGCTGGCTGCAAGCTTGCCAACGACCACGCTGGCAGATGGCGTTTGCCACCGTGGCCGGGGTCGCACTGATGATTGGCGTGGTAATGCGCTCGCCAGTACCTGATATCGACCTGCCCGAAGCCGCCGAATATGCCGCTGCGCCACCGCCGCAGGCACTGTCTGCCCCAGCCGCCCCCGCGCCCATGGCCCGTATGGCGATGGCACCACAGGCTGACAGCGCGTCGGTCCAGGCCGAGATGGCGGCGGTCGTGGCCGATGAGCCCGTGGCGAAAATGAGCAAGCAGATAGCCGCCAAACCGCAGTCCCTGGAGCAGGGGCTTGAGGAGATTGTGCATCTGCGCGAGGCGGGAGAGAGCAGGGCGGCGGATGAGAAGCTGCTGGCGCTGCACAAGCGCTTTCCTGACGAAGACCTGCCCGCCCGGTTGGAAGCGTTGCAAAAGCGTTGAACTCGCGCCCATAAAAAAGCCCCAGGTCTTGCGACCTGGGGCTTTTCGTCTGTATCTGCGGCTCCCGGCCCGATTTGAACTAAGACCTACAAGCAGCGGTTTTATAGGCTGTCTTGATACGCCACGACTTGGTCTTTGAGCCAGCTGTGCAGGGAGGTTAATTGCGCCGAACGTTTAATCCCCAGTGGCCAGACCAGATAGTAGCTCGAAGAATGCGCCGGTTCGATGTCGGTGAGTTTGACCAGCTCCCCACGTTGAATCAGTGAATGGGCGATCGAGCGGCGCGTCAATGCGACGCCGTGCCCGAGCCGTACCGCTTCGAGCAGCAAGGTGGAGTCGGTAAACTCCAGCGAGGCGTGAGGGCGCTGCCCCTCCACGCCTGCGGCGCACAGCCAGGTTGCCCAGCTTTCACTGGCGTGCAGCAGTGGCTGCTCGAGGATGGCGTGCGGCGTGTCTGGCAATACACCGTGGTTGAAGTCGCGAGCAGCGACCACCAGCAATGAGTCGCTCATCAGTGTTTCGCAATGCATATCGGGCCATTGGCCGTGACCGAAGCGGATTGCGCAATTGACCAGGCCCTGTTCTAAACCGGCGAACGCCATGGTCGATTCCAATTTCAGGCGCAGCCCGGGATGGGCACTCATGAAGCCGTGCAAGCGCGGCAATAACCAGTGCATGGCATAGGAGGGCAGCACCGACAGGGTCAGTTGCGGGAAATTGCTTCTCGCCAGAAATTTTTCTGTGACCCCGGCGATTTCACCCAGCGCCTGCCTGATCTGGTAGGCATAAATGCGCCCCTCTTCCGTCAACACCAGGGAACGTCCGCTGCGCATCACCAAGGCAATACCCAAATACTCTTCAAGAGAGCCAATCTGATGGCTGACGGCACTGTGGGTCACGTGCAGCTCAACGGCCGCCAAATTCACCTTGCCCAGCCGGGCCAAAGCCTCGAAGGCGCGCAATGCAGCGAGTGGAGGGAGCTTCAATAGGTGAATTCCTTTCACGGAAAAGTCTAATAATAGCCGCTATACGTGAAGCGAGCGAGATACCGATAATAGCGACGATTTAATTATTTAAATAATGTCATGCTAATAAAACGGGAGTTGTTCGCCATGATCAATGAAATCCAGTCGTTTCTGAAAAACTACTTTGATGTACTGCAAACCCAGGATTTGAATCTGTTTGATCGGGTCTTTCATCGGGGTTGCGTGTTATATAGCGCACAAGACTCGACCGTGGTCGTCCGGTCTTTTGATGAGTACAGGGCCATGGTTCAAGGCCGTCAGTCGCCACAGGAAGGTGGTTTTCCACAACTTGATGAAGTGTTGATGATTGATGTGATGTCTGCGGAAATGGCCATCGTTAAAGTGCGTTTGCGCCTATTCAATAACGTCATGGTCGACTACTTGAACTTGATGAAAGTCGATGGCCAGTGGATGATCTTCGCCAAGCTCTTTCACAAGGCCGGTGAAGTGACAACTCAGTAAGCTAACGGCCAGCTGCAAAATGAGAACAAACTTATGTAGTGCACTCTTCGCGTTGCCAGTTTACGCACTCCCACTTACAACGCAAAAGCGCTTTGCCTAGTTGGATATGGCCGGCAGAAGAGTCTTTGTAACAGCGCCCACAAAAAAGCCCCAGGTCTTGCGACCTGGGGCTTTTTCTCTGTATCTGGTGCACCCGGCGGGATTCGAACCCACGACCCCTGCCTTCGGAGGGCAGTACTCTATCCAGCTGAGCTACGGATGCTTGTGCGGGCGCCATCATACCCATGTCGACCTTGGGCGTCCATGCTGGTTTTTGGCCGTCTGCCGGTAGGATTCTGGAGCGGCGAGGCTCTGTACCGGGCGGTGTGCGTCCTTGGCGCTGAATCCGGCTGTTGTGCGCCTGTCAGAATAATTCGGCTAATGCGCCGTTTTCGTTCTTTTTTTCGAACAGACTATTGCCCTGCCCCCCCATTGATCCTAGGATTCGTTTGAGATTTCAAACGCTCTGTCTCCCGTGCGCGATGTTTCAGCTTGCGCTCAGTGACTGATTTCCCTGACGGCAGCCTTCGAGGCGCCTTTCAACAACTCTAATTTGCCCCGCGCGCGCGCGGTGCTGTTAAGGAAAGCCGACATGCAGCTTAAAGACACCCAGTTGTTCCGCCAGCAAGCCTTTATAGATGGCGCTTGGGTCGATGCGGACAACGGTCAAACGATCAAGGTCAACAACCCCGCGACTGGCGAGATCCTGGGCACCGTGCCGAAGATGGGCGCCGCCGAAACCCGTCGTGCCATCGAAGCCGCCGACAAGGCTTTGCCGGCCTGGCGCGCACTGACTGCCAAGGACCGTGCAAACAAGCTGCGTCGCTGGTTCGAGCTGATCATCGAGAACCAGGATGACCTGGCGCGTCTGATGACCCTGGAGCAGGGCAAGCCGCTGGCCGAAGCCAAGGGCGAAATCGTCTACGCCGCTTCGTTTATCGAGTGGTTCGCCGAAGAGGCCAAGCGTATCTACGGGGACGTGATCCCTGGCCATCAGCCAGACAAGCGCCTGATCGTGATGAAGCAGCCGATCGGCGTCACCGCCGCCATCACGCCGTGGAACTTCCCGGCCGCGATGATCACCCGTAAAGCCGGCCCGGCCCTGGCTGCCGGTTGCACCATGGTCCTCAAGCCTGCGTCGCAAACCCCGTTCTCGGCGTTTGCCCTGGCTGAGCTGGCCCAGCGTGCCGGGATTCCAAACGGCGTGTTCAGTGTGGTCTCCGGCAGCGCTGGCGATATCGGCAGCGAGCTGACCAGCAACCCGACCGTGCGTAAATTGTCCTTCACCGGCTCGACCGAAATCGGTCGCCAGTTGATGGCCGAATGCGCCAAGGACATCAAGAAAGTTTCCCTGGAACTGGGCGGCAACGCGCCGTTCATCGTGTTCGACGACGCCGACCTGGATAAGGCCGTCGAAGGCGCGATCATTTCCAAGTACCGCAACAACGGCCAGACGTGCGTGTGCGCCAACCGTCTGTACATCCAGGATTCGGTGTACGACGCGTTCGCTGAAAAACTCAAAGTGGCCGTAGCCAAATTGAAGATCGGCAACGGTCTGGAAGAAGGCACCACGACTGGCCCGCTGATCGACGAAAAAGCCGTGGCCAAGGTCCAGGAACACATCGCCGATGCCTTGAGCAAAGGTGCGACCCTGTTGGCGGGCGGTAAGGTTATGGAAGGCAACTTCTTCGAGCCGACCATCCTCACCAACGTGCCGAAAAACGCTGCCGTGGCCAAGGAAGAAACCTTCGGCCCGCTGGCGCCGTTGTTCCGCTTCAAAGACGAAGCCGAAGTGATCGCGATGTCTAACGACACCGAATTTGGCCTGGCCTCCTACTTCTATGCCCGCGACCTGGGCCGTGTGTTCCGTGTGGCCGAGGCCCTGGAATACGGCATGGTCGGCGTCAACACCGGGCTGATCTCCAACGAAGTGGCGCCGTTCGGCGGTATCAAGGCGTCGGGCCTGGGCCGTGAAGGCTCCAAGTACGGCATCGAGGATTACCTGGAAATCAAATACCTCTGCCTGGGTATCTAACCGGCAAGGTATCGCTGCAAACGCAAAGGGCACGAGAGCGCTGTCCCTTTGCGTGCTTCAAACCGTTATTCGAAGTGGCCGGGAAAGCTGTGGCAGTCGATCATCGCATGCTGCCGTAGTTGCCTCCCCGTCACGTATTCCTTGGACCACGCCACCCGATGAGTGGCGAATGAGGACTTTATGAGCAACAAGACCAACGCTTCCTTGATGAAACGCCGCGAAGCCGCTGTACCGCGCGGTGTTGGCCAGATTCACCCTATCTTCGCCGAATCCGCGAAGAACGCCACCGTGACTGACGTTGAAGGTCGCGAGTTTATCGACTTCGCCGGCGGCATCGCCGTACTGAACACCGGTCACCTGCACCCGAAAATCATCGCGGCCGTGACCGAGCAGTTGAGCAAGCTGACCCACACCTGCTTCCAGGTCCTGGCCTACGAGCCGTACGTGGAGCTGTGCGAAAAAGTTAACGCCAAGGTGCCAGGTGATTTCGCCAAGAAAACCCTGCTGGTCACCACCGGTTCCGAAGCCGTGGAAAACGCCGTGAAAATTGCGCGTGCCGCGACTGGCCGTGCCGGCGTGATCGCCTTCACCGGCGCTTACCACGGCCGCACCATGATGACCCTGGGCCTGACCGGCAAGGTCGTGCCGTACTCCGCTGGCATGGGCCTGATGCCAGGCGGTATCTTCCGTGCGCTGTACCCGAATGAGTTGCACGGCGTGAGCATCGACGACTCCATCGCCAGCATCGAACGCATCTTCAAGAACGATGCCGAGCCGCGTGATATCGCTGCCATCATCATCGAGCCGGTACAGGGCGAGGGCGGTTTCTATGTCGCGCCTAAAGCCTTCATGAAGCGCCTGCGCGAACTGTGCGACAAGCACGGCATCCTGCTGATCGCCGACGAAGTGCAAACCGGTGCCGGCCGTACCGGGACCTTCTTTGCCATGGAGCAGATGGGCGTTGCTGCCGACCTGACCACCTTTGCCAAATCCATCGCGGGCGGCTTCCCGTTGGCTGGCGTGTGCGGCAAGGCCGAATACATGGACGCCATTGCCCCAGGTGGCCTGGGTGGCACCTATGCCGGTAGCCCGATCGCGTGCGCCGCGGCCCTGGCCGTGATGGAAGTGTTCGAAGAAGAGCACCTGCTGGACCGCTGCAAGGCTGTTGGCGAGCGTCTGGTCACTGGCCTGAAAGCCATCCAGGCCAAGTACCCGGTGATCGGCGAAGTGCGTGCCCTGGGCGCGATGATCGCGGTCGAGCTGTTCGAGGACGGCGACAGCCACAAGCCGAACGCTGCTGCGGTGGCCGCGGTGGTTGCCAAGGCGCGTGACAAGGGCCTGATCCTGCTGTCGTGCGGCACCTACGGCAACGTGTTGCGCGTGCTGGTCCCGCTGACCTCGCCGGACGAGCAGTTGGACAAAGGTTTGGCGATCATCGAAGAGTGCTTCTCCGAGCTGTAAGCGCAGGTTGGCTGGATCGAAAAAACCCGCTTCGGCGGGTTTTTTTGTGGGCTATGCACCTATTCAGGCCTTGTTCCTTGTACGCAGGTGCTTCCTTTGTCTAATGTGCAGGGATTGCCGATGGAGCGTGCTGCATGACTGCTGTTGATTTACCTGCTGTGCCCCGTGTGCTGATTGCCGAGCCCGACCCCTGGTCGCGGGATCTGCTCAAGCAGGTGTTGTTGAATGTGCGCTGCGACGCGCGGCTGGATGTGTGCGCCGACGGGCAGCACGCCGCCGAGCTGCTGCGAGACAAACCCTACGATTTGATCATTGCCGATTGGGAGCTGCCGGGCGTTGACGGCCTGAGCCTGTTGCGCAGTGTGCGTCAGCGTCGGCGGGTGCCCGTGTTGCCGTTTATCCTGCTCAGTACACGCAATGACGGCGCCAGCGTGCGCGAGGCACTGCCGCTGGCGCCCACCGCCTACCTGACCAAGCCACTGAACATGGAGGGTCTTACGCAACGCCTGCAGGATTTGTTGCTCAACGAAGGCGAAACGGTGTATTGCGAGCCCCCCGTCCTGGCGGCGGGCATGTCCTTGCCGGTGTTCCTGGAGCAGCGTCGCGAGCTGTCGGACGGCGCGCCGCTGCGGGTTGACGTCAAGGCGGCTGTGCAACGCAGCCTCACGCCGCAGGGGCTGGATCTCGAGCAGTTGGAAGAGCAGGTCAAGGTTGATCCACAGATCACCGCGGTGCTGATCGCCGCCGCCAACAGCGCCGGCCAGCACGGCACACCGGTGCAGACCCTGTCCATGGCGCTGCACAAACTGGCCGCCGGGCAGAGCATGAACCTGATCCTCGGCCTGGCCCTCAAGCACAACGTGATCCTCAGCGATGCCAGCCTGATGGAATACGCTGAGCGTTATTGGCAGTTGTCCCAGCGGACTGCGCAATACGGTCGTTCACTGGCGCGCATGCTCGATCTTGAACACGAACGCTGTTACAGCGCCGGTATTCTCCATCGGTTGGGCGACCTGGCCCTGCTGCGCAGCTTGCAGGAGTGGCGCCAGGGCGGTGGTGAGCTGGATGAGGCGTTGATTGGCGAGTCATTGTCCACCTTTGGCGCCAGCTATGGCTCGGCGCTGCGCACGCGTTGGCGCTTGCCCCTGGAGCTGCGCCAACTGATCGCGGCGACCTACTCCCTGGAAGGCGGGGTGTATTCCCGTGAGGCGCTGGTGATGAACATCGCGGCGCAACTGGCAGGGCTGACCGAGCATGAAGGGGTCGAGGCGTTGGCCAAGGGCAAGACGGCGAGGTTGCTCAAGGTTGGGTTTGCAGAGCTGACGCGCATCCGCAAGCCTGGGTAGGCGCTGTGTCTGGCAGCAACAATGCTGAATGTGCTGCCGCCATCGTAGCCTCGCTAAAGCTCGACAACTCCCACATTTGATTTGTGGTGTGTCCAGAACTCCCAGCCTGGTCGAGGTCCCCTGTGGGAGCGGGCTTGCCCGCGATGGCGGTGGTCCAGGCGCTATTGTTTAGCGCCGTGAAAGGGCAGGCATTCAGCCGACAATCACCCGGTTCTTGCCCTGGCGCTTGGCTTCATACATGGCCGCATCAGCCCGGGCGAACAGGCTATCAAGGCTTGCATCTGCGGCGGTGAGGCTGGCCAGGCCCTGGCTGACGGTCACGCCATAAAACCGGCCGTCATGGCTGAACTCCAGTTGGCGCACTTCCTGCCCCAGGCGTTCGGCGACCTGCATGGCCCTTTCCGGTTCGCATCCTGGCAGCACCGCAGCAAATTCTTCGCCGCCAATGCGCCCGAACAGGTCGCCACGGCGCAATACCCCGCGGCCGCTCTCGGCGATACGCAATAACACCTGATCGCCCTCCAGGTGGCCGTAGGTGTCGTTGATGGCCTTGAAGTTATCTATATCCAGCAACAGGAAGGCCAGGGGCAGGCCTTGGGTGCAGGCACGTTCGAATTCGTGATGGGCGCACTCGAAGAAATGGCGACGGTTGCTGCTGCGGGTTAGCACGTCGGTGGTGGCCAGGCGCTGCAGCTCGAGCTCCAGGTGCTTTTTTTCGGTGATGTCCTCAGCGATGCCCACCACAATCAACGGTTTCCCTGGGGTGGCCTGTTGGTTGGTGAAGCACTTGTCGCTGAGCCAGCGGATCTGCCCGTCTGCGGTGATGATGCGGTACTGGCGATTCTCGACCGCCCCCAGCTCCAGCACCTGGGCCAGGCTGTGCTCGGCGTAATGCTGGTCTTCGGGGTGGATGCTGTCGCGCCAGCCACGGTGCTCGGCCAGCAGTAGGCTGGCCGAGCGCCCGAAGATGCGCTCATAGGCCGGGCTTACATACAGCACGCGGCGGGTCTCCCACTCGATGGCCCAGAGCACGGCGTTCACACTGACCAGCAGCGAGCTCAACAGCTGTTCACGCTGGCTCAGACGCTCCACTTCGCCCTGGGCATGCATCAACGCCAGCAAGGTAGCGGCAGCCGGCCGTGACGTATCCGTTGAGTCAGGTGTGGTGGGGATCGGGGAGTCCGTTTCGTGGACCATCGGCACAATTCTCTCTGGACATGCCGCAGCATTGAACAGCAGTCAAAACAAGGCCCGCCAGGATGGCGAAGTGTTGTTTGAGAGAGGGGAATTGCAGCTAAGTTCCGTTATCAGTCGCGATTGAGACGGAATGTTCGGTGACTGTGAAATGGCGCCAAAAAACTGTGGAGCCGGTAAGGACTGGGCGTCCTCCCGGCTCCTGCAACACCTAGGCGTTTGCGGGGCGCAACGAATAGGTTTTCAACTGGTGGGCAAAGTCGCGCAGGGATTGGATCCCGCTGGCCTCGGCCTCGTGCACCCACTCCTTGATGGCCGCGAGCATGTCATGCCCGTTGCTGCTGGTCTTGAGCCAGATCTGTTGCAGCGCCAGGCGCTTTTCGTAGATCACCTTCAAGGCCTGGCTGTGCTCCAGCATGCTCTGGATGCGCACATGGTGGCGCTCATCCAGCAGGCTGGTTTCCCGTGACAGCAGGCGCTTGGCCCGGTGGAACTGGTGGCGTACCGAATGATCGACCTTCTCCAGTTCTTGCTTGACCAGCGGCGCAATCACCAACTTGCGGTACTGGGCCATGATCTGGAAGCGGTTGTTGAGGATCGCCATGGCGGTGTCCATGTCCAGGTGGCCCTTGCCTTCCACCCGATGGGCAATCGGCGCCACGCGCTGCACCTTGGCCAGGCGCAGGAAGCTGAACACTTGGATCCAGGCCCAGCCCAGGTCGAATTCCCACTTCTTCACCGACAGTTTGGCGGAGTTGGGGTAGGTGTGATGATTGTTATGCAGCTCTTCGCCACCGACGATGATGCCCCACGGCACCAGGTTGGTCGCCGCGTCGCGGCATTCGAAGTTGCGATAACCGATGGCATGCCCCAGGCCGTTGATCACACCGGCGGCCCAGAACGGGATCCACATCATCTGGATCGCCCAGATGGTGATGCCGATGGTGCCGAACAGCAGCACGTCGATAACGCCCATGAGGGCCACGCCCAGCAGCGGATAGCGGGTATAGAGCTTGCGTTCGATCCAGTCGTCCGGGCAGTTCTTGCCGTAGATGCGCAGGGTCTCGGGGTTTTCCGCCTCGGCGCGGTACAACTCGGCTCCTTTGCGCAGGACCGTGGACAGGCCCTTGATCACCGGGCTGTGGGGATCGTCGACGGTTTCGCACTTGGCGTGGTGTTTGCGGTGGATAGCGGTCCATTCGCGGGTATTCTGCGCCGTGGTCAACCACAGCCAGAAGCGGAAGAAGTGTTTCAGGCCAGCATTGAGCTCCAGGGAGCGGTGGGCTGAATAGCGGTGTAGATAGACCGTGACACCGATAATGGTCACGTGGGTCATCAACAGAGTGACTGCCACCAGTTGCCAGGCTGACAAGTCAAGAAAACCGTTGTACCACATAGGCTGTATGGCCCTCAGATAAAGATAAGAACAGCTGACGCATTATCACTTAGCCTACAGATAAAACCAGTCACCCTTTCAGATAGGAGTGACGAGATGTTACTTGTCCTATAATCCGCAGATTCTGTAAGGCGATTCTGTTTTTTAGTAAGGATTACTAGTCATATGCTGCTTTCATACCGAGGTGCCCTGCGTGCAGGGCTGGTGTACTTGTTGCTTTCGGTCTTGTGGATACAGCTCAGTCAGCAGGTATTTATCAATTTTATTGATGAACCCAAGGAAATGATTCACTGGCAGATACTGCGCGGCTACCTGTGGGTGACCCTCAGCGCCCTGTTTATTTTCCTGTTGTGCGCCCGCAGCGCCCGCAACCATCGCATCCAGCAACCCTTGACGGAAAACCGCGAGCGCCTGCGCCAGGCGGCGGCGGTGTTCGATTGCACCCGCGAAGGGGTGCTGGTCACCGACGCCCGCGGGCAGATAGTCCACGTCAACCGCGCGTTTATTGAAATCACCGGTTACCAGGTGGAAGACGTGATGGGCCGCCAGCCGAGCCTGTTCAAGTCCGGGCGCCATTCGCCGGACTTTTATGAGCAGATGTTTCGCGCGCTCAACCAAGAGGGCGAGTGGAGCGGCGAGATCTGGAACCGCCGTAAAAGCGGGGAAATTTATCCACAGTGGCAAACCATCCGTGTCATCCATGATGACCAGGGCCAGGTCAGCCATTACGTGGCGGTGTTTTCTGACATCAGTGCCATCAAGCACTCCGAGCACGAACTGGCGCACCTGGCCCACCACGACCCGTTGACCGACCTGCCCAACCGCCTGCTGTTCACCGACCGCGCCGAGCAGGCGCTGGCCTCGGCGCAGATTCACAAGCGTGGCTGTGCGCTGTTGATGCTGGATCTGGACCACTTCAAGATCATCAACGACAGCCTGGGTCATAACGTCGGCGACCAGTTGCTCAAGGCCGTGGGCGAGCGCCTGCAGGGCTTGTTCGGTCCCGGCGTGACTTTGGCGCGCCTGGGTGGCGATGAGTTCGCGGTGCTGGCGGAAAGTTGTCCACAGGTGGTCCAGGCGGCCGCCCTGGCCCAGCGCATCATTGACGGCATGAAGCAGCCGTTCGTGTTCAACGGCCACCAGCTGTTTGTCAGCGTCAGTATTGGCATCAGCCTGTTCCCCAGCGATGCCCTGAGTGCCGAACAGTTGCTGCGCAACGCCGACTCCGCGTTGTTCAAGGCCAAGAGTTCCGGGCGCGAAGGCTACGCCCTGTACACCGAGGAACTGACAGCCCACGCCCAGCACCGGATCGAGATCGGCAATGAGCTGCGTCGCGCCCTCGATCAGCAAGAGTTGCGAGTCTACTACCAGCCGGTCCACGACCTGCAAACCAGCCGGATGATTGGTGTGGAAGCCCTGGTGCGCTGGCAGCACCCGCTGCGCGGCCTGGTGTCACCGGCAGAATTTATCCCGATTGCCGAACGCACCGGGTTGATCGCCGAGATTGACGGCTGGGTCATGGAGCAGGCCTGTCGCCAGATGTGCCAGTGGCTGGCAGACGGCAAGAACCTGTCCTTTATGGCGGTCAATATCTCCAGCCGCCTGTTTGCCCGCCACGAATTGTACGAGCAGGTGGCCAAGGTGCTGCACGACACCGGCCTGGACCCGGCGAAGCTGGAACTGGAAGTCACCGAAAGCGCAGTGATGGACGACCCGGAAGTGGCCCTGGAACAACTGCACCGCCTGCGCGAACTGGGCCTGAGCCTGGCCATCGACGACTTCGGCACTGGCTATTCGTCACTGCTGCGCCTCAAGCGGTTGCCGGTGCAGAAGCTGAAAATCGACCAGGGCTTCGTCGCCGGCCTGCCGTGGGATGAAGACGATGCGGCGATTGTGCGGGTGGTCATCGCCCTGGCGCAGAGCATGGGTATGCAGGTGCAAGCCGAGGGTATCGAGCAGATGGAACAGGCACGGTTCCTGTTGAATCACCAATGCGACCTGGGCCAGGGCTACTGGTTTGGCCGGCCGATGCTGGCGGCAGAGATTGATTGGGCCCTGGCCCCCGCCATCCACTAACCCCACCCTCCGGGGTGGAATGCAACAAAAATGTGGGAGCGGGCTTGCCCGCGATGACGGAGTGTCAGCCAGTAAATCTGGTGCTGATACACCGCTATCGCGGGCAAGCCCGCTCCCACATTTTTATCTGCGCACGCCTTAACGTCGTGTCCTGCCTGAAAATTCTTTCTGGTTATATAAACATTCTTAAATAGTATTTTTAAGAATATCAGCGCTTATCTACTATCGCTCTCACGCCGCAAGCAGTGCCGCCACTGCCAGGCACTTCTCATTTCAGGAGCACGACCATGAGCGCATCTCTACGCAGCGTCGACGGCCAGGACGAAGCAGCCATTTTGCGCGAGATCCAAAGCGCATTGCGTGACCTGCGTTTCGGCGCAGTGGAAATCACCGTACACAACGCCCAAGTGGTGCAGATCGAACGTAAAGAGAAATTCCGCTTGCAGAGCCCGGGCAACAAAACGAGCTGAGCCAAGACGGCGCTTCGATTGCAGGACCCGTACTTATAAGAAAAGCCAACACCCAAGAATTTCAGGAGCTTGTCTATGTCGTCGATTCGCCGTTACGCCCTGGCCGCCCTGGCCAGCGCCGTGTTTGCCGGTTCCGCAGTGGCCAAGGATTACGAGCTGCTTAACGTTTCCTACGATCCGACCCGTGAGCTGTACCAGGAGTACAACGCCGAATTCACCAGTTTCTGGAAAAAGGCGCACCCTGGCGACAACGTCAAGATCCAGCAATCCCACGGTGGTTCGGGCAAGCAGGGCCGGGCGGTGATCGACGGCCTGCGCGCCGACGTGGTGACCCTGGCCCTGGCCGGCGACATCGACGAAATCGCCAAGCTGGGCAAGACCCTGCCAGAGAACTGGCAGACCCGCCTGCCCGAAGCCAGCACGCCATACACCTCGACCATCGTGTTCCTGGTGCGCAAGGGCAACCCCAAGGGCATCAAGGACTGGGGCGACTTGATCAAGAACGACGTCTCGGTGATCACGCCGAACCCGAAAACCTCCGGCGGCGCCCGCTGGAACTTCCTCGCCGCCTGGGCCTATGGCCTCAAGGCCGGTGGCAGCGAAGCCAAGGCCCAGGAATACGTGAAAGCGCTGTTCAAGCACGTGCCGATCCTCGACACCGGTGCGCGCGGTTCGACCATCACCTTCGTCAACAACGGTCAGGGTGACGTGTTGCTGGCCTGGGAAAACGAAGCGTTCCTGGCCCTCAAGGAAGATGGCGGCGCTGACAAGTTCGACATCATCGTGCCGTCCCTGTCGATCCTCGCCGAGCCGCCCGTGGCAGTGGTCGACAAGAACGCCGAGAAAAAGGGCAACACCGAAATCGCCACGGCGTACCTCAACCACCTGTACAGCCCGGCTGGCCAGGAAATCGCGGCGAAGAACTTCTACCGCCCGCGTGACAAGGATGTGGCCGCCAAGTACGCCCAGCAGTTCCCGAAACTGGAGCTGGTGACTATCGACAAAGACTTCGGCGGCTGGAAAACTGCCCAACCGAAATTCTTCAACGACGGTGGCGTGTTCGACCAGATCTACACTGCCCAATAACCAACACGGCCTCCCTGTGGAATGCGGCTTGTGTGGGAGCGGGCTTGCTCGCGAAAGCGGTATGTCAGTCACTAAATGCGTTGACTGGCGCACCGCTTTCGCGAGCAAGCCCGCTCCCACATAAGTTCGTTCCTGCAGTGGTATTGAACTGTTAACCAAGGACTTTTATGTCGCGTCGTATCTCCCCCGTCATACCCGGCTTCGGGCTGACGCTGGGCTACACCTTGGTGTACCTCAGCCTGATTGTGCTCATACCGCTGGCGGCCATGTTCGTCCACGCCGCCCAACTCACCTGGGATCAGTTCTGGGCCATCATCTCGGCGCCGCGGGTCTGGGCAGCCTTGAAGTTGAGCTTCAGTACCGCCCTGTATGCCGCGCTGATCAACGGCGTGATCGGTACGCTGCTGGCGTGGGTGCTGGTGCGCTACACCTTCCCCGGGCGCAAGATCATCGACGCGATGATCGACCTGCCGTTTGCCCTGCCCACCGCCGTGGCCGGTATTGCGCTGACTGCGCTGTACGCGCCGTCCGGCCTGGTCGGCCAGTTCGCCACCGACATGGGCTTCAAGATCGCCTATACCCCGCTGGGCATCACCCTGGCCCTGACCTTCGTCACGCTGCCTTTCGTGGTGCGTACGGTGCAGCCGGTGCTGGCCGATATCCCCCGGGAAATCGAAGAAGCCGCCGCCTGCCTGGGCGCCAAGCCCTGGCAGGTGTTTCGCTACATCCTCGTGCCGGCGCTGCTGCCGGCCTGGCTGACCGGGTTCGCCCTGGCGTTCGCCCGAGGTGTGGGTGAGTACGGTTCGGTGATTTTCATCGCCGGCAACATGCCGATGAAAACCGAGATCCTGCCGCTGCTGATCATGGTCAAGCTCGACCAATACGACTACACCGGCGCTACCTCCATCGGCGTGCTGATGCTGGTGGTTTCCTTTGTCCTGCTGCTGCTGATCAACCTGTTGCAGCGGCGCATCGAACACCCATAAGGAGGCGCGGAACATGTCCCAATCGTCTATTTCCGCCGCGTCTTCGGCCAATGCTGCCCGCCGTGGCAGTGCGGTGTCGCGACGCATCCTGATCGGCCTTGGCTGGCTGATCTTCGCCCTGTTTTTGCTGTTGCCGCTGTTTATCGTGGTGTCCCAGGGCCTCAAGCTCGGCCTGGGCGCGTTCTTTGCCGCGATCTTCGAGCCCGACGCGCTGTCGGCCTTGAAGCTGACGGTGATTGCGGTGCTGATTTCGGTGCCGCTCAACCTGGTATTCGGCGTCAGTGCGGCCTGGTGCGTGAGCAAGTACTCATTCCGTGGCAAAAGCATGCTGGTGACCCTGATCGACCTGCCGTTCTCGGTCTCGCCGGTCATCGCCGGCCTGGTCTATGTGCTGATGTTCGGTGCCCAGGGGTTCTTCGGCCCGTGGCTGCAGGATCACGATATCCAGATCGTCTTCGCCTTGCCGGGCATCGTGCTGGCGACGATCTTCGTCACCGTGCCGTTCGTGGCCCGTGAACTGATCCCGCTGATGCAGGAGCAGGGCACCCAGGAAGAAGAAGCCGCACGCCTGCTGGGCGCCAATGGCTGGCAGATGTTCTGGCATGTCACCGTGCCCAACATCAAGTGGGGCCTGATCTACGGCGTGGTGCTGTGTACCGCGCGGGCGATGGGTGAGTTTGGCGCGGTGTCGGTGGTGTCCGGGCACATTCGCGGCGTGACCAACACCTTGCCGCTGCACGTCGAGATTCTCTACAACGAATACAACCACGTTGCCGCGTTTGCGGTGGCGAGTCTGTTGCTGATCCTGGCGCTCTTCATCCTGCTGCTCAAGCAGTGGAGCGAGAACCGTATTAACCGCCTGCGCGCCGGTGCGGCTGAGGAATAAGTCATGTCGATCGAAGTCCGTAACGTCAGCAAGAACTTCAACGCCTTCAAGGCCCTGGACAGCATCAACCTGGATATCCAGAGTGGCGAGCTGGTGGCTTTGCTTGGCCCCTCCGGCTGCGGCAAGACCACCTTGCTGCGCATCATTGCTGGCCTGGAAACCCCGGATGCCGGGAGCATCGTGTTTCACGGTGAAGACGTGTCCGGCCACGATGTGCGTGATCGCAACGTCGGCTTTGTGTTCCAGCACTACGCGCTGTTCCGCCACATGACCGTGTTCGACAACGTCGCCTTCGGCCTGCGCATGAAGCCGAAGAACCAGCGCCCGAACGAAACCCAGATCGCCGCCAAGGTCCACGAACTGCTGAACATGGTGCAACTGGACTGGCTGTCGGATCGCTACCCGGAACAACTCTCCGGCGGCCAGCGCCAGCGGATCGCCCTGGCCCGTGCCCTGGCGGTGGAGCCCAAGGTACTGCTGCTCGACGAGCCTTTCGGCGCCCTGGACGCCAAGGTCCGCAAGGAACTGCGCCGCTGGCTGGCACGCCTGCACGAGGACATCAACCTGACCTCGGTATTCGTGACCCACGACCAGGAAGAAGCCATGGAAGTTGCCGACCGGATCGTGGTGATGAACAAGGGCGTGATCGAGCAGATCGGCTCACCGGGCGACGTCTACGAAAACCCGGCCAGCGATTTCGTCTATCACTTCCTCGGCGACTCCAACCGCCTGCACCTGGGTGCAGACCAGCACCTGCTGTTCCGCCCCCACGAAGTGTCGTTGTCACGCCATGAACTGGAAGACCACCATGCTGCGCAAGTGCGCGACATCCGCCCGCTGGGCGCCACCACGCGGGTCACGCTGAAGGTCGAAGGCCAGAGCGAGCTGATCGAAGCGGAAGTGGTGAAGGATCACGACAGCCTGACCGGGCTGGCGCGGGGCGAGACGTTGTTCTTCAAGCCCAAGGTCTGGCAAAAGGCTTAAAAAATTGCAAAAAATCTGTGGGAGCGGGCTTGCTCGCGAACGCGCAGTGTCAGTCACTGGATGTACCGACTGAACCACCGCTTTCGCGAGCAAGGCCGCTCCCACATTTGGATTACCGGTGCTTCTCAGACCGTGGCGTTCTTGTGACGCGCGCGCACCGGCCCCGCCCGCTCTTCAATTTGCCGCTTGAGCTCATGGCGCAACCCCAGCAGAAACGCCAGCTCTGCCACCACAAACAACGGCCCCACGATCAGCCCGGACACGTCATCGACGAACGCAGGCTTGCGCCCCTCGTAGTAGTGGCCGACAAACTGGATCACCCAGCCCAGCACAAACAGTCCGATACCACTGCTGAGCCACACCAGCGTGCTTTGCGCCGCCAGCACATGCCCGGCCCACACCGACAGGCCCATCAGCACGCTCATCAACACCCCCAGCGCCAGTTCCAGGCGCAGGTAGAACCCCGCAGAAAACAGTGCCAGCAGCACCGCCGGTGACAGCCACAGGCCGGCCACTTGCCATTCGGGGCGTGACAGCAGCACGGCGACGGCCACCACTATCATGGGGATGCCGATAAAGTGGCTGGCGATGTTGCGCGGGTCGCGGTGGTAGGCGGCGTATTGGCTCAGATGGTCGACGAGGCTTTTCATTGTTATTCCTCCTGTAGGATGCTTGATCATGCCCTGTAGGACTGCGACAAACTGTCAACTGGGCGACAATCTTTGGAGTTCTCATGGACGCAGAGTCTTGGCATGGGCGCCTGTCCAGCGGCCACTGGTACCGCCATCTGCCTGCTCCCTTGCAGCATAGCTTGCTGGCCAACGCCCGCGTGCGGCAGCTGGCGGCGGGGCAGGTGCTGTTCAAGCGCGGCGACCCACCGTGCGGCTTGTATGCGGTGCTCGATGGCAGCCTGCGCATCAGCGCGGTGAACGAGCAGGGCAAGGAAGCGTTGTTGAGCCTGGCGCAAGCGCCTTTCTGGTTTGGCGAAATCGCCGTGTTCGACGGTCTGCCACGCACCCACGACGCTTGTGCGGTCGGGCCTTGCACGCTGTTGCAGGTCCCGCAGTCGGCGATCCTGCACTTGCTTGCGCAAAGCCCGGCCTATTGGCGGGACATGGCCTTGCTGATGAGCCAGAAGTTGCGGCTGACCTTTATCAATATCGAGCAGTTGAGCCTTGCGCCCGCGTCGGTGCGGGTGGCCCATCGGTTGTGGATGATTGCCGAGGGTTATGGCGAGATCGACGGCTCGCGGCGTGTGGTGCAATTGGCGCAAGAGGATTTGGCGGCGATGCTGGGTGTGTCGCGCCAGACCACCAATGCGCTGCTCAAGGCGTTGCAAGAGCAGGGCGTTGTGCGGTTGGGGTATGGGGAGATTGAGATACTCGATGTGCTGCGGTTGCGGGAGATGGCGCAGGGGTAGGCGGTGCCTGTAGCGGCCCTTTCGCGAGCAAGCCCGCTCCCACATCCGACCACATTCCAAACAATGTACTCGGTCAAATGTGGGAGCGGGCTTGCTCGCGAAAGGGCCCTCACAGGCACTAAATAACCTCAGTCCGGCTGGCTCGACGCCAGATCATGGATCTCCCCAGGATCCCTGCCCCAGTCATACAGCTGCCAGGTCGCCGGCCCCAAGGGCCCGGGGATGTACACCGCCTTCCACTGCCCCTGGCGAATCGCCCGGCGCCCGAACAGCTCCCAACCGGTGACGGTGTGTTCATCGTGCACCTGGCGCGCTACGACTTCTAGCCAGGGACGGTGGCGCTGCGGTAGGTGGCCGGGCTGAAGACCCGGGTCACCACCAGCATCGCGATCACCGTCACGGCCAGCACCACCCAGGCGCTGACAAAACTGCCGGTGAGTTCGCGCAGCCAGCCGGTCATCCACGGCGACACAGCATTGATCAGAAAACCCACGCCCTGCACGAATGCCGCCAGTTGCCCGGCTTCCCGTGGGTCGCGGCGATGGTCCAGGGTCAACAGCAGGCTCAGGGCAAAGCACGCCCCCAGGCCGAAGCCGATCAGCGCCACCCACAGGTGCGGGTATTGCAGCGGCGCCAGCAGCAGGCCGAGGTAGCCCACGGTCTGGGCCAGCAGGCTGATGGTCAGCAAGGGTCGGCGGTCGATACCGCGTTGCGCCAGCGCCGGCATCAACAGCGCGGCGATCACCTGGAAAATCGTCATGAACGCCAGCAGCGAGCCGCTGGGCAGCACGCCCCAACCCAGTTGCTGGTAGTACGCCGGCAGCCACGCCACCATGCTCATGTACCCGCAATTCACCAGGCCGAAATACAGCGCCAGCAACCAGGCACGGCGATTGCGCAGGCCCTTGAGCGGCGCCGTCGCCTGCAGGTTTTTCGCCGCGCCCAACGGCAGCCATGCCCACAGCAGCAACGCGCCGAGCGCCGGCAGCAGCCAGATGCCGAGGCCGGCCTGCCAGTGCTGGAAATGGCTGGCCACCAGCGGGCTGAGCAGCGCCGCCAAGCCACCGCCCCCATCAACGAGGCCGAATACACCCCCATCGCCAGCGGCACCCGGTGGTGGAACTGGCGCTTGATCATCGCCGGCACCAGCGCCTGGATCAGCGCCACCCCGGCCCCGCCCAGCAAGGCCGTGGCCAGCAGCGCCGGTGCCTGGCCCAGCAGCCAGCGCGCCAGGCACGCCAGCAGGATCATCATCAAGCCCAGGGCAATCCCGCGCCGCTCGCCCAACTGCGCTTCGACGCGGATGCCCACCAGCGCCACCAAACCCATGCACACCACCGGCAGGCTGGTGAGCAGGGCACTGCTCTGGAAACTCAAGCCGGTGGCCAGGCGGATTTCCCCGAGCAACGGGCTGATAGAGCTGAGGATCGGCCGCAGGTTGAGGCCCAGCACGACCAGCAGGCCCCAGCCGGCGAGGGATTTATTCAGGGGCATGCAGGGTCTTCCATTGGCGGTAAAGGGCTTGCATGGCCGGCACAGGCAGGTGCTCGACGGGCAGTTGCTGGGCGGTCAATGGCAGGCTCATCTGTTGGTAAATCGCTGCGGTCGACAGGCCAAAAGGTGCCGCCATTTCATTGCTCGCGGCAAACACCACGCGGGACACGCCGCACAGGTACATCGCGCCCAGGCACATCGGGCACGGCTGGCCGCTGGCGTAGATCACACAGCCTTCAAGGCGCGTACCGAGCTGTTGGCTGGCGCGGCGCATGGCGAGCATCTCGGCATGGGCGGTGGGGTCCTGGTCGAGGTGGATCTGGTTGACCGCTTCCACCAGCACTGCACCGTCCCTGACCAAGACGGCGCCAAACGGCCGTCCACCCTGGGCCACGTTGTCCTGCGCCAGGGCCACGGCGCGCTGCAGCCAGGCTTGATCGCTCTGTGAACTCATTGCGCACCGGCTGCTTGCAGGCGTTGGGCGATGGCGACCTGACCACGTTTTTGCGCCTGTTGCAGTGGGCTGACGCCGTCGCGGTCGGGCAGGTTCACGTCGGCGCCGGCAGCGATCAGCATGGCGACGATTTGCTGATGCGGCGGCCCGCCGTCCGAGAGCACGATGGCTTCCATCAGGCCGGTCCAGCCCAGGCGGTTGACGTGGTTGACGTCGACTCCAGCGTCGATCAGCAGGCGCACGGTTTGCACGTGCCCGCGCTCACAGGCAGGAATGAGGGCGGTGCCACCGTAGCGATTGGTGCTCTTGAGATCGGCGCCATGGGCCAGGGTCATGGCCAGGATCTGATCGTGGCCGCTGGCGCCGGCCAGCAGGTAGGGGCTGTCTTGCATCAGGTTCTTGCGGTTCACATCAGCCCCGGCTTCGATCAGGGCGCGGGCGATGTCGATGCGATTGGCCTGGGTGGCCAGCAACAGCGGGGTGCTGCCATCCACGGCGCGGACATCAAGGTCAACGCCCCTGGCCAGCAACTGTTCGACCTGTGCCAACTGCCCGCCGCGCACGGCGTCGAGTAGATCTTTATCGGCCGCCATGGCGCTACTCGCCACCATCAACCCCAGCGCCAGCACGGCGGTTTTGAAAGGAATGGGCCATGCCATGGGAACCTCGCTTCAGTGCAATGAACGCGAAGTATGGCCACCGCCTGGGGTATTCTGAAATTAAATATAACCATGCCAACCAGTGGCAAACGAGATGGTGGTGCCCATGTTCGATCCCGTGCTGTTGCGCAGTTTTGTCGCCGTGGTGGATTGCGCGAATTTCACCCGCGCCGCCGAGCGCCTGCACTTGACCCAATCTACGGTCAGCCAGCAATTGCGCCGCCTGGAAGACAGTGTCGGCTGCCGCTTGCTCGACCGGGATCAGCGCCGGGTGGTGGCGACGGTCGAGGGCGAGCGCCTGCTGGCCTATGCGCGGCGCATCCTGGCACTCAACGAAGAAGCCGCCGATGTGCTGATCAACCAGCAGAGCGACGGCGTGCTGCGCCTGGGCGTGCCCGAAGATTTTGCCGCCGAGCGCTTGATGCCGTTGCTGTCGGCGTTTGTCGTGGCCTACCCACGGGTGCGCCTGGAGGTCACCAGCGGCCTGGGGCCGGCGCTGTTGCGCCAGTATCGCGGCGGTGAGTTCGATGTGTTGCTGGTCAAGCAGATGGGCGACAGCGACGACTGCCTGGCCTCCTGGCCGGAGCCGTTGTGCTGGGTCGACAGCCGCCACATGCCGGCCCTGGGCCGCGATCCATTGCCCTTGGTGGCGTTCCCGGTGGGCGGCCTGTACCGCAATGAAATGCTCCAGCATCTGGAGGTCGGTGGCTGGCGCTGGCGCATTGGCTATTCCAGCGCGAGCCTGGCCAGTGTGTGTTCGGCGGTGGCGGCGGGGTTGGGCATCAGCCTGCTGCCTGAGCGAGTGGTGCAGGCCGGGCATGTGGTGCTCGGCGCCGACAGTGGTTTGCCCGCGGTGCAGGGCGTGCGGCTGGCGTTGTATGGGCGCAATGGGATGGGGGCGGCGGGGCAGAGCCTGCAGGGGCAATTGTGGGATTTATGCGAGGCCAACCCGCGCTGAGGCATGCCTTTGAGGAATATTTTGCAGGCGCGTAAAGCATCCTGAAGTCGCCGTGAAGGCATTTTAGTGGGCCTGTTGACGCTGGCGCTGCATGGCGCGGTGATCTACTGGGTCAGCCAGAGACCGGTGCCGGTACTGCCGATTGTGCCGCCGGAAGTTCCACCGATGAGCCTCGGTTTTTCCCTGCCGGCGCCGGGGTCTTCAGCCAACGCCGCGTACCTGAAGACCCCGGCTTTATTGAAGTGACTGTGTTTTTGGTTATTAATAAATAGCTTCTTATTCCTTAACGAATATATGCCCCGTCCCTATACTGGTCAGCAACGTTAAACGCTGCAGGAGGGCACACCCATGCACAGCGAGTTGATCCGTTACCTGATCGTGCCGGGCTGGCAAGGATCGCCAGAAGATCATTGGCAAACCCATTGGCAGAACAGCCTGCCCAACAGCGCCCGCGTGGAGCAGGCCGACTGGTTGACCCCGCGCCGTGAAGACTGGGTGGCGGCCCTGGCCGAAGCCATTGCGGCCGACAGTACCCCGGTGATTCTTATCGCCCACAGCCTGGGTTGCATCACGGTGGCGCACTGGGCGGCCAGCGCGCCGTTGCAGTTCCTGCGCCAGGTGCGTGGGGCCTTGCTGGTGGCCCCGGCAGATGTCGAGCGCCCGGCGTGTGCGCCGGCGTTGCGCAACTTTGCACCGATTCCCCGTGACCTGTTGCCGTTTCCCAGCCAGGTCGTCAGCTCCGACAACGACAGTGCGGTCAGCGCCCCTCGGGCCCTGGAGCTGGCGCGTAACTGGGGGGCTGAAGCCGGGATTCTCGCAGGTGCCGGGCATATCAACGTGAAGTCCGGCCACCAGCGCTGGGAGCAGGGTTTCGCCTACCTCTATCGCCTGCAAAACCGTCTGGAGCATCACTCCCGACGCCGCGCCTAATACCTTTTCAACGCCCCGTCCCTTGAATGGAAACGGGGCGGGAGCCTGCCATGAGCCTGCATGAAACCTTCGGCCAGCCGTTGCTGACCTTCCCCGACGCCGAAAAAAGCCCCTTGAGCATCCGCGCCAAGGCGCTGGTATTTGTCGACCCCCGTTCCCGGCAACTGCGCGAAGACCTCGAAAGCCTGGCCCCGCGTGCCTTGCCCGTACTGATTCGCGGCGAAACCGGCAGCGGTAAAGAGCTGCTGGCGCGCCATGTCCATCGCGGCAGTGACCGCAGCGGCTTGTTTGTGTCGGTCAACTGCGGTGCGATCAGCCCGACTTATGCCGATGCCGAACTGTTCGGCTATGCCGCCGGCAGCCACAGCGGCGCGGCCAGCAGCCGGGCCGGTTGGTTCGGCTCGGCCAACGGCGGCACCTTGTACCTCGATGAGATCGGCGACTTGCCGCTGCCGATCCAGATCAAGCTGCTCGCCGCCCTGGAAAACCACGAAGTCACCCGCGTAGGGGCGCATCAACCGAGCCCGGTGGATGTGCGCCTGGTCGCCGCCACCAGCATCGACCTGGCCCAGGCCGTGGCCGTCGGCAAGTTCCACGAGCGCCTATTCCATTACCTCAGCGAAGGCCAACTGGAGCTGCCGGCGCTGCGCGAGCGCGTAGGCGACATCCTGTCCCTGGCCGAGTACTTCCTGGGCATCTACAGCCAGCGCCTGGACTTGCCGGTGCCGCTAATCAGTGAGGACGCGCAGCGGCTGCTGGAGCAACACAGCTGGCCGGGCAATACGCGGGAGCTGGAGAACGTGATCCACTTTGCGCTGCTGGTCAGCAGTGGCGATGAGATCCTGCCGGAGCATCTGAACCTGCCGGTGGCGTCGGTGGCGCAGATTGAGCATCAGGTGCGACAGATCCTGAGCAGCGGCAGCGAAGTCGAGCGCGCAGCGTTGACGCGTCTGTTTCGGGGCTTGGGCTCTGTATGAACAAAATGGAATATCAACGTGAATAAAAGGTATTGTTCGGGAATAAAAAATATCGGTATTGTCCATTCCACGCCGCGATAGCACATCGCTGGCACCCCCATAAGAAGTGGCCGTCACCGACGTCCCGGATTTTCGATTAAGGACACTGCATGAAAAAGGTTCTGTTGTTCACCGCCCTGGCGGCTGCCCTGACTGCCGGTATCGCTCAAGCCAACGAAAAACTGGTGATCGCGGCCACCCCGGTGCCGCACGCCGAGATCCTTGAGCTGATCAAGCCGACCCTGGCCAAAGAAGGCGTGGACCTGGAAATCAAAGTCTTCACCGACTACGTGCAACCGAACGTGCAAGTGGCCGAGAAGCGCCTGGACGCCAACTACTTCCAGACCCTGCCGTACCTGGAAAACTTCAACAAGGGTAAAGGCACCAACCTGGTCACCGTGATTGGCGTGCACGTAGAACCGTTTGGCGGCTACTCGAAGAAAGTCACCAAGCTTGAAGACCTGAAAGACGGCGCCACCGTGGCCATTCCCAACGAAGGCTCCAACAGCGGTCGCGCCCTGTTGCTGCTGCAAAAGGCCGGCCTGATTACCCTCAAGGACCCGAAAAACGCCCTGTCCACGCCAAAGGATATCGCCAGCAACCCGAAGAACCTGAAGTTCAAGGAGCTGGAATCGGCCCTGCTGCCGCGCGTCCTGGACCAGGTTGACCTGGACATGATCAACACCAACTACGCCCTGGAAGCCGGCCTGAACCCGGCCAAGGATGCGCTGATCATTGAAGGCGCCGACTCGCCGTACGTGAACTATCTGGTGGCTCGTCCAGACAACAAGGACAGCGCCGCGATCCAGAAACTGTCCAAGGCCCTGACCAGCCCTGAAGTCAAAGCCTTCATCGAGAAGAAATACAGCGGCGCGGTCTTGCCAGCGTTCTGATTTGCCAAACCCCCTTCAAGAAATGTGGGAGCTGAGCTTGTGTGGGAGCTGGCTTGCCTGCGATAGCATCACCTCGGTAATACTGATAAACCGAGGTGTCTGCATCGCAGGCAAGCCAGCTCCCACACAAGCCTGCTCCCACATTGGGTTGGTGTTATGCCTGTTAATCCCGGCGGTTGATCGCCCGCCGCAGCGCCACCAGCCACTTCACCAAGTCCTGCGGATCAATCGGTTTCGCCTCGTTCATCTGTCATTCCCTCGCTGGTTAAATGGCCCTCAGTCTGGCCATGCGCTGTCCTTCCTTGTGGTTCAGCGCTGAAAAAAGACCCTTCCTACATCCCCCAGAACAATAGCTGTCACCTGCCATCCCGGCGAATCCGCAGGTTAGCTTTTTGGGTGATATAAATATGCTATTTTGGTATTTAAATTTTGGTTTTTATACCTTTAAAGTCAGCTTCTGCCGACGTTACCGCGTCGAACCGGACTGCGTTTACGCCGCATTACCCCTGCGGCGCCCAGGACTTGAAATGACCTTAGACTACGCGTTTATCCTCAGCACCCTGCCGGCGTTTCTCAAGGCCGTGGGGGTGACCCTGCAAGTGGGCTTGATCGCCATTGGCACCTCGCTGCTGGTGGCGCAGATCGAGTCGGGCAAGTCCATCGGCCTGTCCGACTGGCAGTTGCTGCGCCATGTGATCCTGCCCCAGGCCGGGATCCTCAGCCTGCCGGCGCTGTTCGCCAATTTCATTTTTTTGCTCAAGGAAGCCACAGTGGTTTCGGCAGTGGCGGCGCCAGTGATTCTCTAGACCACCAAAAGCTACATCGCCCTCTACTACAAGACTTACGAAATGCTCGCCGTGCTCACGCTGATTTGCGTGCTGCTGTTCTTGCCGCTGTCGCTGCTGCTCAGCCGTCTGGAAAGGAGGCTCCAGCATGGCCAGTTCGGGTCTTGAGTTGTTGTGGGTGTCGTTGCCGCAACTGGGCAAGGGCGCTGCGCAAACCCTGTCGATTTCGTTTTTGAGCATCGCCTTCAGCACGATTGGCGGGGTGGTGTATGGGGTGCTGCGCACTTTGAATGCGCGCGCGATCAACCTGCTGCTGCGCATCTACCTGGAATTGTTCCGCGCGATTCCGGTGCTGGTGTGGCTGTATCTGCTGTTTTTTGGCCTGCCGATTGGCTTGTCGGCGCCGCAACTCTATGGCTACGTGCTGCTGCCCCAGGCGCTCAAGCGCATGACGCCGCCAACCATCAACGTCTACACGCGGATCATCAAGACCAGCTCCTTGGCGGTGCTGATCGGCGTGGTGGATGTGATCAAGGTCGGCCAGCAAATCATCGAGCGCACCTATGAGTCGGTATTGATCTGAGGCCGGTGCAGGCACCGCCTAACTCGGCCAATGCCAGGCCGGCTCATCCAACACCCGCTGCCCCACAATCTGCGTCTGCCCCAGCACCTTCTCCAGCACAATCGAATTGCATCCCTCATCCTGCTGCAACGCCGCAATCAAGCGGCTGGCATGGGACACCACCCACACCTGGCAGTGCTTTGATGCCTGGATAATCAGGCGCGCCAAGGCCGGCAACAGGTCCGGGTGCAGGCTGGTTTCCGGTTCGTTGAGCACCATCATCGTCGGCGGGCGTGGCGTCAGCAGGGCGGCGATCAGCAGCAGGTAACGCAAGGTGCCGTCCGATAACTCTGCTGCCGACAGTGGCCGCAGCAAGCCTTCCTGATAAAACTCAATGGCAAAACGTCCGCCCTGCAACGGCTCGATATGCAGGCGTGCGCCGGGAAACGCATCACTCACCGCCTGCTGCAATGCCTCGGGATTGCCGATTTCACGGATGGTCTGCAACGCGGCCGCGAGGTCGCGGCCATCGTGATGCAGCACCGGCGTGCGCGTACCCAGTTGCGGCTGGCGCACAGGTGCATCGGCGTCGCTGCGAAAGTGATCGTAGAAGCGCCAGCCACGAATGCTTTCGCGCAGCATCAGCACTTCCGGCGAGCCGCGCAGGCTGCCGACCTGGTCGAACAGGCTGTGGTAGTTCGGCGTGTGCTGGGCCAGCACATCCCAGGCCTGCCCGTCTCGGGCGCGCACCATCGCCCCGGAGCGCTGCACCAGCAGGCTGGCCGGGCGATAGACGTGACCGGCCCAGATGCATTCCTTCTTGATCTCGGGGTCGAGGGAAAAATACGACGAGCTGGGTACTGGCAAGCCCAGGGAAATCGCGTAGCTGAAATCCTCCCCGGCAAAGCCCAGGCGCAAGCGCTTGGCGCCTTGGGCCACGCTGCCTTGTACCGGGATTTCGCCATTGAGCATGCGCCGGCTGACGTTTCCGGGGCCGGCCCAGAACGTCGAATCCAGGCCCCCTTCACGGGCCAGCGCATTGATCACGCCGCCCTGGGCGGTTTCTGCCAGCAGGCGCAAGGCGCGGTACAGGTTGGACTTGCCGCTGCCATTGGGGCCGGTGATCAGGTTCAGCCGATCCAGCGGTACCACCAATTTATTGATCGAGCGGTAATTGGCTACCGCTAAGGTCTTGAGCATTGAGGGCGTTCCGCGCCGGCATGGACCAACATCTTATCGCGTAGAACCGCATCATCGCAGGCCTGTAAATCACTCAGATGAAGGTGGAACCCTGAACTAAGCTCACAGTCGCATACACACTGGCACGTCAGTATTACGCGAAAGGAGTCTGCATGGGCGGTCCCACCTCAACAGTTATTTGTGGCCTTGCCCTGCTGGCATTGCTGAGCGGCTGTGGCCAGGAAAAACCTGAACCCAAGGCCCATTCCAGGGTGTTTGTGCAAACGGTGCAGCCGACCGATTTCGCCGCCGCAGTGACCCTTACCGGGGATATCCAGGCGCGGGTGCAGACCGATTTGTCGTTCCGCGTCGGCGGCAAAATTATCCAGCGCATGGTCGATGTCGGCGACCGCGTGACAGCCCGGCAAGTGCTGGCCAAGCTCGATCCCAAGGATTTGCAGACCAATGTCGATTCCGCCCAGGCCCAGGTGGTGGCGGAACAGGCACGGGTCAAACAGACGGCCGCGGCCTTTGTGCGCCAGGAAAAACTCCTGCCCAAGGGCTACACCAGTCGCAGCGAATACGACGCCGCCCAGGCCGCATTGCGCAGCAGCCAAAGTGCCCTGGCGGCCGCGCAGGCGCAGTTGGCTAACGCCCGTGAGCAACTGGGCTATACGGCGTTGATCGCCGAAGCGCCGGGGGTGATTACCGCACGGCAGGCCGAAGTCGGCCAGGTGGTGCAGGCCACCGTGCCGATTTTCAGCCTGGCCCGTGATGGCGAGCGCGATGCGGTGTTCAACGTGTACGAATCGCTGCTGGCGGAGCCTGTACCGGATGTACCAATCACTGTCAGCCTGCTGGACAACCCGAGCATCAAGGCCGTGGGCCGGGTGCGTGAAGTGACCCCGGCCGTCGCCGCCAACAGCGGCACGGTGCAAGTAAAGATCGCCCTGGATGCCTTGCCCAAGGGCATGCAACTGGGGTCGGTCGTCAGTGCCACTGCCAATGGGCAAGCCAAACCCAGCGTCGAGCTGCCCTGGGCGGCACTGACCAAAGACCTCAGCGAGCCTGCCGTGTGGCTGGTGGACGGTGACGGCAAGGCGCAACTGCACAAGGTCACTGTCGCGCGCTACCTGACCGGCAAAGTGATCATCAGCGATGGCCTCAAAGGCGGCGAAAAAGTCGTGGTGGCCGGCGGGCAATTGCTGCACCCAGGCATGTTGGTGGAGATCGCCCAGGCGCCGGACCAGGCCCAGGCCAGCGGAGTGCAGCCATGAAGCGCCTGACGCTGATCCTCGCCAGCAGCCTGTTGCTGATCGCCTGTTCCAAGGAAGAGCCGGCGCCGGAGCCAATAAGGCCAGTGCTCTGGGTCGAGGTGAAAGCTGAAGACCAGGAAAACCTCGGGCGCTTCGCCGGCACGATCCAGGCACGCTACGAAAGCAACCTGGGCTTCCGAGTGCCCGGTCGCATTGCCCGGCGCGCGGTGGATGTGGGCGCCGAAGTGAGCAAAGGCGCCTTGCTGGCGGTGCTTGACCCCACCGACCAGCAGAACCAGTTGCGAGCCGCCCAGGGCGACCTGGCGCGGGTCCAGGCGCAATTTATCAATGCCCAGGCCAATGCACGCCGCCAGCAGGAACTGTTCAACCGTGGCGTCGGCGCCCAGGCGCAACTGGACATTGCCCAGACCGACCTGAAAACCACCCAGGCCTCTCTCGACCAGGCCAAGGCGTCGGTGGCCCAGGCCAGGGATCAGCTCAACTACGCCGAACTGCGCACCGACCACGGCGGCATCGTGACCGCCTGGAATGCCGAAGCCGGCCAGGTGGTCAGCGCCGGCCAGCAAGTAGTGACCCTGGCCCGCCCGGATATCAAGGAAGCGGTGATCGACTTGCCGGCTGGCCTGGCCGAGCGCTTGCCGCCCGATGTGGTGTTTCTAGTGGCCAGCCAGTTGGAGCCCGGCATCAACACCACCGCCACCGTGCGCGAGATCGAGCCCCAGGCACAAAGCGCCACCCGCACCCGTCGCGCGCGCCTGACCCTGGCCCAGACGCCCCCGGCGTTCCGGTTGGGCACGGCGATCAGTGTGACCTTGAGCTCGGCCATCGCCCCACGTATCGAACTGCCCGCCAGCGCGGTGCAGGACGTCGAGGGCAAGACCCGCATCTGGGTCATGGATCTGCAGCAGCAGACCGTGCAGCCCCGTGACGTGACCCTGGTCAGCCGTGATGCCAGCAGTGTTGTGCTCAGCGGTGGGGTGCAGCCTGGCGAGCGTGTGGTCAGCGCCGGCGTCAACAGCCTCAAGCCCGGACAAAAAGTCAAAACCGACGAGGACAGCCCACGATGAAAGGGAGCTTCAACTTATCCGACTGGGCGCTCAAGCATCAGTCCTTCGTCTGGTACCTGATGTTCGTTGCGCTGCTGATGGGCGTGTTTTCCTACATGAACCTGGGGCGTGAAGAAGATCCGTCCTTCACCATCAAGACCATGGTGATCCAGACCCGCTGGCCGGGCGCGACCCAGGAAGAAACCCTCAAGCAGGTCACCGACCGCATCGAGAAAAAGCTCGAAGAGCTGGACTCGCTGGATTACGTGAAAAGCTACACCCGGCCCGGTGAGTCCACGGTTTTCGTGTTCCTCAAAGACACCACCAGCGCCAAGGCGATCCCCGAGATCTGGTACCAGGTGCGCAAGAAGGTCGACGACATTCGCGGCACCTTCCCCCAAGGCTTGCAGGGTCCGTCGTTCAACGACGAGTTCGGCGATGTATTTGGCTCGGTGTATGCCTTTACCGCCGATGGCATGTCGATGCGCCAACTGCGCAACTACGTCGAACAGGTGCGCGCCGAGATCCGGGCGGTGCCGGGGTTGGGCAAGGTCGAGATGATCGGCCAGCAGGACGAAGTGATTTACCTGAATTTTTCCACGCGCAAACTCGCCGCCCTGGGGATTGACCAACGGCAAGTGGTGCAGAGCCTGCAATCGCAGAACGCGGTGACCCCGGCCGGGGTGATCGAGGCCGGGCCGGAGCGGATTTCGGTGCGTACCTCCGGGCAATTTGCCTCGGAGAAGGATCTGGCCGACGTCAACCTGCGGCTCAATGACCGCTTTTATCGCCTGGCGGATATCGCGGATATCAGCCGTGGTTATGTGGATCCGGCGCGGCCGATGTTTCGTTTCAATGGCCAGCAAGCCATCGGCCTGGCCATCGCCATGCAGAAGGGCGGCAATATCCAGGAATTCGGCAAGGCGCTCCACCAGCGTATGGATGAGCTGACTGCCGACCTGCCGGTGGGCATCGGTGTGCATAAGGTCTCGGACCAGGCCGAGGTGGTGGAAGAGGCCGTCGGTGGTTTCACCAGTGCGCTGTTCGAAGCGGTGATCATCGTGCTGGTGGTGAGCTTTATCAGCCTCGGCCTGCGCGCCGGGCTGGTGGTGGCGTGCTCGATCCCGCTGGTGCTGGCGCTGGTATTTGTCTTTATGGAGTACAGCGGCATCACCATGCAGCGGGTGTCGCTGGGTGCGTTGATCATCGCCCTCGGTTTGCTGGTGGATGACGCGATGATCACTGTGGAAATGATGATCACGCGCCTGGAAAAGGGCGAGACCCTGGAGCAGGCCGCGACCTTCGCCTACACCTCCACCGCGTTCCCGATGCTCACCGGCACCCTGGTGACCGTGGCCGGCTTTGTACCGATTGGCCTTAACGCCAGCTCGGCGGGTGAGTACACCTTTACCCTGTTTGCGGTGATTGCCGTGGCGATGCTGGTGTCGTGGGTGGTGGCCGTGTTGTTTGCGCCGGTGATCGGCGTGCATATCCTCAGCACCAAGGTCAAACCCCACAGTGACGAGCCGGGGCGGGTCGGGCGGGTGTTCAACGCCGGCATGCTGTGGGCCATGCGCAATCGCTGGTGGGCGATTGGCCTGACGGTGCTGCTGTTTGCGGCGTCGGTGTTTTCCATGCAGTTTGTGCAGAACCAGTTTTTCCCGTCGTCGGATCGCCCGGAGATCCTCGTCGACCTCAACCTGCCGCAAAACGCCTCGATCAATGAAACGCGCAAGGCCGTGGACCGGCTGGAAGCGATCATCAAGGACGACCCGGATATCGCGCGCTGGAGCACCTACATCGGGCAGGGCGCGATCCGTTTCTACCTGCCCCTGGACCAGCAACTGGAGAACCCGTACTACGCGCAGCTGGTGATCGTCAGCAAGGGCCTGGAGGAACGTGGCGCGTTGATCGAGCGCCTGCAACAGCGCTTGCGCGATGATTTCGTGGGCGTCGGCAGCTTTGTCCAACCCCTGGAAATGGGCCCGCCGGTCGGGCGGCCGATCCAGTATCGGGTGTCGGGCAAGGACATCGACCAGGTGCGTAAACACGCCATCGAACTGGCGACGTTGCTGGATAAAAACAGCCACCTGGGCGAGATCATCTATGACTGGAACGAGCCGGGCAAAGTGCTGCGGATCGATATTGCCCAGGACAAGGCGCGCCAGCTCGGGCTGTCGTCCGAAGACGTGGCGCAGTTGATGAACAGCGTGGTCAGCGGCTCGGCGGTGACCCAGGTGCACGACGATATCTACCTGATCAACGTGGTCGGCCGTGCCGAAGACGCCGAGCGCGGCACTCCGGAAACCTTGCAGAACCTGCAGATCGTCACGCCCAGCGGCACTTCGATCCCACTATTGGCCTTTGCCACCGTGCGTTACGAGTTGGAGCAGCCGCTGGTGTGGCGTCGCGATCGCAAGCCGACCATCACCATCAAGGCCGCCGTGCGCGACGAGATGCAGCCGACCGATCTGGTCAAGCAGCTCAAGCCGGAAATCGAGAAATTCAGCGCCGGTTTGCCGGTGGGCTACACGGTCGCTACCGGCGGTACCGTGGAGGAAAGCGGCAAGGCCCAGGGCCCGATTGCCAGCGTGGTGCCGTTGATGCTGTTCTTGATGGCGACCTTCCTGATGATCCAGTTGCACAGCGTGCAGAAGATGTTCCTGGTGGCCAGCGTGGCCCCGCTGGGCCTGATTGGCGTGGTCCTGGCGCTGATTCCCACGGGGACGCCCATGGGCTTTGTGGCGATCCTGGGGATCCTCGCGCTGATCGGCATCATCATCCGCAACTCGGTGATCCTGGTGACCCAGATCGACGCCTATGAACAGGAAGGCTACACGCCATGGGACGCGGTGGTGCAGGCCACCGAGCACCGGCGCCGGCCGATCCTGCTGACGGCGGCGGCGGCCAGCCTGGGCATGATCCCCATCGCCCGGGAAGTGTTCTGGGGGCCGATGGCCTACGCGATGATTGGCGGGATCATCATCGCCACCCTGCTGACGCTGCTGTTTTTGCCGGCGTTGTATGTGGCCTGGTACAAAATCCGCGAGCCTGAGGCCGCGCCATAAGGCAAACACGCTGTTGGACATCACTATTGTGGCGAGGGGGCTTGCCCCCGTTGGGCTGCGAAGCAGCCCCAAAACCGACCACCTCAGTGTGTCTGATACAACCCGGTGGATCTTACAGGGGCCGCTGCGCAGCCCAACGGGGGCAAGCCCCCTCGCCACAGGGGCAGGCAGTGGGAAAACTCTCTGAATGTGTATTGGATTAGTTCCGGTCAACGAACTGTTTTACCCTCGGGCTTTCGCTCCTGTGAAGGCCCACGTCATGACCCTTAACCTGCGCCGTGCCTTGTGCATCTGCGTGCTGCTGCTGTCGCCACTGGCCGTTGCCGGCACCGTTCTGGAAAACCCCCAATGGCGCATCGAGCTCGACCCGGCGAACCTGGCCGTGCGCGTGACCCCTTCCGGCGGCGAGCCGGTGCAGGCCTCCAGCGGCGTGGCTACCCATAAGGTCAGCCAGTTGCAACAGTCCACTCAACACGCCAACTGGCAATGGGACAACGGTGCCTATCGGCTGAACGCCACCCTGGACCAGCGTGACCTGATCCTGACCATCACCGCCCGCGAGGCCGGCGAGCTGGAGATCGTCCGCCAGCCGGCCAGCGCCATGGGCAAGGGCCTGATCTGGCCGCTCGCCGAGGGGCATTACGTGCCAGCCGGCAACAGCCTCTGGCAGCGCTTTTTGCTGGAGCAGGGGGATGTCAACAGCACCCAGGACCTGAGCCTGCCGTTATGGGGCGTTGATCACGCAAGCTTCACCCTCAACTGGCTGCTGACCAACCCCTACAACAACCGTTTGCAGTGGCAGGCCGAGGGCCCGCGCCTGGGCTTGTCGTTGCATCATGAATTCACCGCCCTGGACCCCACCGCGCCCATGACCCTGCGCCTGAACCTGGGCGAGGCCGATTTGCTGGCCGGTGCCAAGCGCTACCGCCAATGGCTGGTGGAACAGGGGCTCTACGAGCCGTTGGCCGACAAACTGCAACGCCTGCCGGCCGGCGAAAAGCTATTGGGTGCCAGCCACGTCTACCTGTGGGGCAATGACCTGCTGGGCCTGGGCGATGTGCGCGATTGGGAGCAGTTACGCACCGTGCTGCGTGGACCCGATGGCTTGGGCGCACAACTCAATGGCCTGCTGGATTCGGAGGCGGCACAGGTGGTGCAAGCCCCCCAGCCGTTTCTGGATCGCTACCAGCAAGCTGTGTTGCTCAGAGGGCTCAACGCGGCGCTCAACAAAAAGGCGCGCCAGGGCTGGCAAGCCACGACCGAGCCCGACATGCCCGCGCTTGCCCAAGGCTACGGCGCACTGCGCCAGCAACTGGCACTGGCGTTTACCGGTGCCTTGCGTGCCCACCCCGAAACCTGGGGCAGCACGTTATCCGCAACGACGATCAAGACCTTGCAGGAGAGTGGCCTGCCACGCCTGCTGCTGACCCTGGGCGAAGGCTGGGAGGGCGGGCTCTGGCACCCGGAGGCGGTGCGTGACGGGGTCGCGGCCGGGTACTTGATGGCGCCTTACGACTCCTATGAAACTGCTCTGGCAGCCAGCGAAAACCCCGACTGGACCACCGCGCACCTGGGCAGCCGCGCCTATCGCGACTGCGCGATCATGTTGAAGAACGGCCAGCTCAAGACCGGCTTCCAGAAGTCCGGGCACTACACCGACCCGCGCTGCGTCCGCCCATTGCTGGAGGCGCGGGTGACGGCGGTGCAGGCCAAGGCCGGGTTCAATGCCTGGTTCCTCGACGCCTATGCCACCGGCATGCTGTTTGACAGCTATCGCTCGGTGCTGGGCATGACCCAGGCGCAGAACGCCCAAGGCAACATCGACGCCGCCCGCTGGATCGCCAGCCACCTCCAGTTACCGGTGGGTTCCGAAGATGGCAACGCCACCACCGCTCGCGGCGTGTTGTTCGCCCATGGCATGCAAACCCCGGTCATGGGCTGGGGTGATCGTGAGATGACCCAGGACAAGCAATCACCGTACTACGTGGGGGCCTGGTATCCACCGGAGGAACCGGCGGTGTTCTTCAAACGCGTGCCGCTCAAAGAGCCGCTGCGCAGCGTGTACTTTGCCCCGGCGATGCGCCTGCCGCTGTATCAGGCGGTGTTCCATGGCTCGGTCATTACCAGCCATCACTGGTTGTTCGACAGCCTGAAGCTGAGCAATGTGCAGGCGGAAAACGAGCTGGCCCAACTGCTGTACAACGTGCCGCCGCTCTATCACTTGAGCGCCGCTACCTTGAAGCAGCGCTTGCCGATGATCCAGCGTCAGGATGGGTTCTTCCGGCCGTTGCATGAGCGTCTGGCGACCCAGGCAATGACGGATTTTCGCTGGCTGAGCAACGACCGGCTGGTGCAGCAGACCACGTTTGCCGATGGCACGCGGTTGGTGGCCAACTTTGCGCAGGAGGAGAGGGACGGGTATGCGGGGCAGAGTGTGACGGCGTGGGTGGTGGGTGAAAGTCCGGTGGTGTATCAGGTGGCTCAGCAGCGCCCTTGAGGCCATCGCGGGCAAGCCCGCTCCCACAGGGGAGCTCGACCCGGCAGGGAATTCTGGACACGCCACAAACCAATGTGGGAGCTGGCTTGCCTGCGATGACGGTATGTCAGCCACCAAAAATAGTGCCTGTACTACTGCCATCGCGGGCAAGCCCACTCCCACAGGGGGGTCTCGACCAGGCAGGGAATTCTGGACACACCACAAACCAATGTGGGAGCTGGCTTGCCTGCGATGACGGTATGTCAGCCACCAAAAATAGTGCCCGTACTACTGCCATCGCGGGCAAGCCCGCTCCCACAGGGGAGCTCGACCCGGCAGGGAATTCTGGACACGCCACAAACCAATGTGGGAGCTGGCTTGCCTGCGATGACGGTATGTCAGCCACCAAAGATAGTGCCTGTACTACCGCCATCGCGGGCAAGCCCGCTCCCACAGGGGGGGCTCGACCAGGCAGGGAATTCTGGACACACCACAAACCAATGTGGGAGCTGGCTTGCCTGCGATGACGGTATGTCAGCCACCAAAAATAGTGCCTGTACTACTGCCATCGCGGGCAAGCCCGCTCCCACAGGGGGGGGCTCGACCCGGCAGGGAATTCTGGACACACCACAAAACAATGTGGGAGCTGGCTTGTCGGGTCGCCGCATCGCTGCGATAGCGTCCGCTCAGACAGCCCCTACCTTACGCCACACACTGGCCAACCAAGGCTGCTGCTCGCGCGGCAGTCCTGCCGGGCGATAGTAGTGTTCCAACTCCACAAACCCTGCGGTGGTCAGCAGCGCCTGCCAGGCCGCAAGGTCGTGATACGAGCCATAACGCGGGCCGTTCCAGCCCTCCTGGTTTTCCCCTCTGGGGTTGGAGCTGAACAACACCCCGCCCGGTTTCAGCGCAGCCTGCAGTTGCTGGAGAATGCGCGGCAGTTCCTGCTTGGGGATATGAAACAGCACCGCATTGGCAAAAATCCCGTCGAAGCGCGCGGCCGGCAGATCCAGTTTGAGGAAGTCCTGGTGCAGTACTTCACAGCCGCTGTCCTGGCGCGCCATCTGCGCGAAACGCTCGGCGCCATCCAGGCCTACGGCGATATGCCCAAGCCGGGTGAAGGTCTGCAAATCCCGCCCCGGCCCGCAGCCGAAGTCCAGCACGGTAAACGGCGCCTGCGCCTGGATATGCCGCAGCAACGCGTCGATGTTCTGGCTCACATCATGGTCGCGGGTACCTTCGCGAAAATCCTCGGCCACCTGGTTGTAGTGACCCAGGGTGGTAGAGGTGATCTGGTCGAGGTCGTCGGGGGCGAGTTTCATGGCAGTCGGCACCAGGGCAAAGAGAGGTGCCGACTATACCTCAGCGCTTGTTCAGCCCGCGCGCCAGGCGATCGCCACCCAGTTGGATCGCGGCCACCAGCAGGACCAGCAACACAATCACCGTGAGCATGATCTGGCTGTCGAAACGCTGGTAGCCGTAGCGGTAGGCAATATCCCCCAGGCCACCGGCGCCAATCGCTCCGGCCATGGCCGACGAGTTGATCATGGTCACCAGAGTAATGGTGAACCCGCCGACAATCCCCGGCAGCGCTTCCGGCAACAGCACATGCCTGACGATATGCCAGCGCCGGCAGCCCATGGCCTGGGCGGCTTCGATCAGGCCATGGTCGACTTCGCGCAGGCTGACCTCGGCGATTCGCGCAAAGAACGGCGTGGCGGCGATGGTCAGTGGTACCACGGCGGCCCATACACCGTAGGTGGTGCCCACAATCAGCCGGGTGAAGGGGATCAGCGCCACCATCAGAATCAGGAACGGGATGGAGCGGAACAGATTGACGAACGCCCCCAGCACCCTATTCAACGCGGGGGCCTGGTAGATGCCGCCCTTGTCGCTGGTGACCAGGAACACCGCCAGCGGGATACCCACCAGCAGCGCGATCAACGACGACACGCCGACCATCAACAAGGTGTCGATGGCGCCCTGCAATAAACGATCAAACCACATAGCCCAGCACCTCCACCTGTTGTGCCCAGCGCGTGGCGCGGGTGCGTAATGTGTCGGCGTCCAGGGCGGAGCCGGTCACTGCCAGCAGCAATTGCCCCAGGGCGTGGCCCTGGATGCGCTCGACCCCGCCTTGCAGCAGGCGCACGCGCCCACCCAGGGCGCTGAACAGTGCGGCGAGGTCCGGTTCATCCGCGCTGGCGCCGGTAAATTGCAGGCGCAGCACCACGGCCGCATCCGCCGACGCTGGCGTGGCCCGCAGGCGCTTTTGCAGTTCCTCGGGCAAGCCATGTTGCAGGGGCGCGAGCAGGGTTTTACTGACCTCGTGCCGGGGGTTGCCAAACACTTCCCACACCGGGCCTTGCTCGACGATCCGCCCGTGTTCCAGCACCACCACGCGGTCGCAGATTTCGCGGATCACCGCCATCTCGTGGGTGATCAGCACGATGGTCAGGCCCAGGCGCTGATTGATCTCGCGCAACAGGCCGAGGATCGACTGGGTGGTCTCCGGGTCCAGGGCCGAGGTGGCTTCGTCGCACAGCAGGATCTGCGGGTCGTGCACCAGCGAGCGGGCGATGCCCACCCGTTGCTTCTGCCCGCCGGACAACTGCGCCGGGTACGCCTGGTGCTTGTCCTGCAAACCCACCAGCTCCAGCAGCTCGCGGACCTTGTGCTCGCGTTGCGGCTTGGGCACACCGGCGACTTTCAGTGGCAGCTCGACGTTCTGCCACACGGTCTTGGCCGACATCAGGTTGAAGTGCTGGAAGATCATGCCGATGCGTCGCCGCAGGGCCACCAGACGGTCTTCGTCGAAATCGCCGATATCCACCTGGTCGATCAGCACCCGGCCGCTGCTGGGTTGTTCCAGGCGGTTGATGGTGCGGATCAGCGACGACTTGCCGGCGCCGCTGCGGCCGATGATGCCGAACACTTCGCCACGCTGGATCGCCAGGTCGATGCCTTGCAGCGCATGCACCGTGCCTTCGTAGGTTTTGCCCAGGTTGATAAAACGCACATGGGCGTGGTTCAAGTCAGGGTGTAGCTCTGTCTGGTGCGCGTCTCTGGGCAGTGTGCCCAGGCCGCGCAGTTGGGCATTGGCGGCGCTCATATTCAGCCTTCCCAGCCGACTTGGTACAGCGTACCCAGGGATTTATCCAGGGCCGCGCGGACCACCGGCGAATGCTGGTAGATCTCGACGAACTTGATCACCCGTGGGTCGGTTGTACCCTTGGGCTGGGTCACGAACTGGATCACGTATTCCGGGTGGTCAAGGCCATCGAACAGCAGCGCCGACTCGGCATTGAAGGTCTTGGACAGGCGGATATAGGCCGGGTAGCCCTGCACCAGGTCGGCGTCGTCATAGGCGCGCACTAGCTGCACTGCTTCGACCTGCAGGATCTTGAGCTGTTTCGGGTTGGCGACGATGTCGTCTTCGGTGGCCTTGTAGCCCACGCCCGGCTTGAGGGTGATCAGGCCGGCCTTGGCCAGCAACTGCAGGCCGCGCCCGCTGTTGATGGGGTCGTTGGCGATGGCCACGCTGGCGCCCTGGGGCAGCTCATCGAAGCTTTTGAATTTTTTCGAGTACAGACCGACGTTGTTGATGATCCCCGGCTTGAACGGCACCAGGTCAAAACCGGCGGCGGCCTTGGCGTTTTCCAGGAACGGAATGTGCTGGAAGTAATTCACGTCGATATCGCCGGCGGCGAGGCTGACGTTGGGCGCGATCCAGTCGGTGAACTCCACCAGCTCGACGTTCAGGCCCTGCTTGCCGGCCTCTTCGACGGCGGCTTCGAGGGGAATGGCGAAGGCCGCCGTGGTGCCGACTTTCAGCGGCGCATCGGCGGCAAACACCGCCGAGCTGAACAGGCCGAGGGCCAGGGCCAGTGCTTTGACTGGGTGGGAGAACAGTGTTGTTTTCATGGTCGATTTCCAGTCATAAGGTGTTGGTATGAGCAATAAAGGTCTAAATGTGGGAGCGGCGGTAGGTGGAACCGGTGTGTTGTTCGGGTAAGTGCGCTTCGCGGTGGAAGACCTTTTCTCGCAAGGTTCCGCTCTCATAAGCAGTCTTGTATGACCCACGCCTTTGCAACTCGGGAATCACCAGCTCGATAAAGTCCACATAGCTCTCCGGCGTAACAATGCGCGTCAGGTTGAAGCCATCCAGCCCGGTCTCGCTGATCCAGGATTCCAGCTCATCAGCCACCTGCGCAGGCGAACCCACCAGGGTGATATAGCGCCCACCCAACGCGTGTTGTTCCAACAACTTGCGCCGGGTCCAGTCGTTGTTCTGCAAGGCTTTAGTGGCTGATTGGATCGCGTTGCTCTTCACGTACTGGATCGGTTCGTCCAGCTCGTATTGCGAGAAGTCGATGGCGGTGGAGGCGCTGAAATGTGCCACGCCGGCCTCGGCGCTGGCGTAGCTCAGGTACTCGGCATGCTTGGCCCAGGCCAGCGCCTCGGTGGCGCCGACAATCACGTTGAGCCCCATGAACACCTTGATGTCGTCTGGGTTGCGCCCGGCTGCGACCGCGCTGGCGCGTACCTTGTCCACTTGCACCTTGGTCGCGGCCTTGTTCTGCCCGCTGATAAACACGCACTCGGCATGGCGCCCGGCAAACACCAGGCCGCGCTCCGAACTGCCGGCCTGGAACAGCACTGGCGTGCGCTGCGGCGAGGGCTCGCACAGGTGATAGCCCTGCACCTGATAGAACTCGCCATGGTGCTCGACCTTGTGCACCTTGCCCGGTTGGGCATAGATCCGTTGTTGCGGGTCGTTGAGTACCGCGTCGTCTTCCCAACTGCCTTCCCACAGCTTGTACAGCACCTCCAGGTACTCGTCGGCCTGGTCGTAGCGCCGGTCATGCTCGACCTGCTCGGTGAGGCCCATGGCCTTGGCGGCGCTGTCCAGGTAGCCGGTGACGATGTTCCAGCCCACCCGGCCACGGCTCAGGTGATCGAGGGTGGACATGCGCCGGGCGAACAGATACGGCGGCTCGTAAGTCAGGTTGGCGGTCAGGCCGAAGCCGAGGTTTTTCGTTACGGCGGCCATGGCCGAGACCAGTAGCAGTGGGTCGTTGACTGGCAGTTGGATCGACTCCTTGAGCGGCACCTCGACCGAGCCTTGATAGACGTCGTACACGCCAACGATGTCGGCGATAAACAAGCCGTCGAACAGCCCACGCTCCAGCAGTTGCGCCAGTTCGGTCCAGTATTCGACGGTCTTGTACTGGGTCGAGGTGTCCCGTGGATGCGTCCACAGGCCATGGTTGATATGCCCGATGCAGTTCATGTTGAAGGCATTGAGCAGGATCTTTTTCTTCAACATCAGATGGTCCCCCGCAGCGGCGGGTTTTCATCGTTGAGGTAGTAATTGCCGACGGCGTGGTACTTCCAGCGCACCGGGTCGTGCAGGGTGTGCACCCGGGCGTTGCGCCAGTGGCGGTCCAGGCCATGTTCGGCGAGGGTTGCCTGGCTGCCGGCGAGTTCGAACAGGGTGCTGCCGGCAGCCAGGGAAATCTCGGTGCTCAGGACGCGTACTTCAGCCACGGCAATCGACGCCGCCGCGACGGTTTGCGCATTGCTGTCGGCCTGGGCGCGGTCGAGGAATTCGCCGGAGCGCTCCAGCAGGGCTTCGGTGGCGTGCAGGCGGATGCTCAGGTGGCCGAAGCTTTTCAGGGTCAGCGGGTCTTCGCTGGCCGTGTCATTGCCCGAGTCGATCCACGGCCGGGTCTTGGTGCGCACAAAATGCAGGGCATCTTCAAAGGCGGCGCGGGCGATGCCGGTGTCGATGGCCGCGTGAAGGATCTGCGCCAGCGGGCCCACGGTGGTCGGGCGCTCGAAGGCGCTCTGGAACGGGATCACGTCTTCGGCTGCGACCCACACATTGTCGAACACCACCGAACCGCTGCCGGTGGTGCGCTGGCCGAAGCCGCTCCAGTCGTCGATCACCGTCAGGCCCTGGCTGTCGTGTGGCACAAAGGCCAGTTGCTGCACGCCGTGCTCATCCACCACCGAGGTGGGAATGCGCTGGGCGTAGATCGCGCCGGTGGCGTAGAACTTGCGGCCGCTGATACGAAAACCGTCGCCGTCGCGCACAAGTTTCGTCACCCGGTCATGGGCGGTCTTGGTGCCCAGTTCTGCCAGGGCATTGCCAAAGCGCTGGCCGGCCAGCACCTCGGCATACAGGCGTTGTTGCTGCGCCGGGCTGCCATTGATGCGCAGCACTTCCAGGGCATAAAAATGGTTCTGCGGGATCTGCCCCAACGAGGCATCGGCCTGGGCGATCAGGGCAATGACCTTGGCCAGGGTGACGTTGGACACGCCAGCGCCGCCGTATGCCTTGGGCACGCTGATGCCCCACAGGCCGGAGCGGGAAAAGGCTTCCAGTTCGGCGAGCGGCAGGCGGCGTTCACGGTCGCGCAGGGCGCTGTCGCGGCGAAAGTCTTCGGCCAGGTCGCTGGCGACAATCAGGGCTTGTTCATCGCTGGTGATGACCGCGACGGAATGGGAAAGCGTCATGTTTTTCTCCAGAGGTCTGGTCGTCAGATCCAGGAATGCCGGGCCGGCAAGGTTCCGTTGAGGTGCCAGGCGCCCACCGCGTGATACTTCCAGCGCACCGGGTCGTGCAGGGTGTGCACCCGTGCATTGCGCCAGTGGCGGTCGAGGTTGAACTCGGCGAGGGTGGCGCGGCTGCCGGCCAGTTCGAAGAGTTTCTCGCTGACCTGCAGCGAGACTTCGGTGGTCAGCACCTTGGCTTGTGCCACGGCAATCGAGGCCCGGGCGGCGGAGTGTGCGGTGATGGGCGCGGCGCTGACCTGGTCCAGCACCTGGCCGGCCTTGCGCAGCAGAGCTTCGGCGGCATGCAGTTCGATTTTCAGCTTGCCGATGTCGGCGATCACATAGAGGTCGTCGCTGGCCCGTTCGACCTTGGCGTCGATCCACGGCCGCGAGCGTTCACGGACAAAACTGATGGTGTCGTCGAGGGCGCCACGGGCGATGCCGGCGTCGATGGCCGCCTGGATCAATTGCGAGACCGCGCCCTGGATGCCCGGGGTTTGCCCCAGGCGCCAGATCGGTACCACCAGATCGGCGTCCACTGGCACATTGTTCAGCAACACGGTGCCGCTGGCGGTGGTGCGTTGGCCAAAGCCCGACCAGTCATCGACGATGCGCAATCCCGGGGTGCCACGGCGCACAAACGCCATGACCTGGCGGCCTTCGTCGTCCAGGGCCTTGACCGCGACCCAATGGGCAAACAGCGCGCCGGTGGAGTAGAACTTCTGGCCGTTGATGACAAAACCGTCACCCTCGGCGCTGATCCGGGCCTTCACATCCAGGGTGTTTTTGGTACCGCGTTCCGGCCCGCCATTGCCGATGCGCCAGCCGTCGAGCACGCTTTGGAACAGCTGTTTTTTCTGTGACTCGCTGGCGGCGCCTTGCAGCACGTGCAAGATGCCAAAATGGTTCTGCGGGATCTGCCCCAGGGCCGGGTCGACGGCGCTGATAATCGCGAACACTTCAGCCAGGGTCACAAACGACACTTGCGGGCCACCGTATTCGCGGGGGATGGAAATGCTCCCCAGGCCACTGCGGGTGAACTGTTCGATTTCGGCCCAGGGCAGTTTGCGCTGGCGGTCGCGCAGCCCGGCTTGCAGGCGGGCGGCCTGGGCAAGCGCGTGGGCAGCGGCGAGGGCTTCACTGTCGTTGCGCAGCACCTGGGTGGGCAACAGCAGCGGGGCGATATCCAGATCGCTCTGGAGGGGCGATTGCGCCAAGTTAGACATCGGTGCGCCCCTGCGTGGCGACACGTGATGCCCTGGCGTTGTGCACCGGGGTAATGTTGACCATACCTACCTCACATCCGTGGAAAAGCTGAAAATCAGGAATGTCCGGTGGTCCGGTGCATATACCCTAAGCGTGTTTATTTTTTAAATAAACTAACTTTTAGGAATATGCATAGAAGGTCTGTCACCCCGGTTCGCACGGCGAGCCAGGACGCCGGGGCTGGTACACCGACAAAGCATCGGCTGCGCCTGTGGCGTTGGCCTGGGCGATGCTCACGATGCGCCCGGGTGCCCAGCGCGAGTTGTTGCCCACGCGGTCGATCACGCAGTAGGTGACCTCCTGGCGGGCATCGTCCCCGGCCTCCAGGATCAGCGCCGAAGGCACCCAGACCTGCACGGGGTGCCCCACCTCGGCGGCCTGGATCGGGGGCAGGTCCAGGCGCGCGTCGCCCCAGCGCAGAGTGATTGCATCACCGGCGGCCATGTTCAGGTAGGGCTCGATGGTCAACGGTACGCCCCGGCGGATCTGGCTGGGGTTGACGCCATGGCGGCGGATGGTTTCAGGCAGGGCGACGGGGGCCAGGTTCTGGTTTTCTTCGGCACACAGCACTGAAGGCGGCCCACCCGGGCAAGCGGTCTTGACCTGCACCCGGGTAATCATGGAGCGCGCCGGGCCGCGCCCCACTTGCATGACCCGGTAATGAATGCGTGCAGCACCGTTTTGCACAAAGCTTTCGGGCACCCGCAGATGGCTGGTCAAGCCGATATCGGCGGCGCCTACACGCTTGGAGGCGGCAAAGCAGTTGTTCCAGAACAACTCGATCAAGTCGCCCTTGCCCATGTTCGGGTAGGGGGCGATATCGACCTGCAAATGAGTGGCGGCCTGCGCGTTGATACCTTGTTTATGAGCTTGGGGTACTGTCGGCGCGGCGAGCATGGCCGGGGGGGTAATGTGCGTCATAAATAATCTCCTTGATGCAGCCAGCAGCGATCGTTCCGAACCTCAGGCGTGGGGTTCGAAAGGAACGATTTTTTTGAAAAGCCAGGATGGGATCCAATCCTTTGAGCCCTAGATAAGAGGGTTGGCCAGGGGGCGTCAATGGCGGCAAAAGGCTAAGCGGCGGGTTTGGGATTATTCAGAAGGGTCTTACTGGAGGGTGTTATTAAAGGGGGTTCTGACAGGCACTTTGCCGAATGAATACGGGGATTTTTCCGAAAGTCACAAACCTTGTAGGCGCCGGCAAGCCGGCTCCTACAGGGGGTGGGTCAGTGGGTGAGGAATTTGCTGAGGAACTGCCGGGTGCGTTCTTCCCTGGGGTTGGCAAACAGCGCCTTGGCTTCGCCTTGCTCGACGATCACACCCTTGTCGAAGAAGATCACCCGGTTGGCCACGTCACGGGCAAAGCTCATTTCGTGGGTGACGATGACCATGGTGCGTTTCTCTTCGGCGAGGCTGCGGATGGTCGCCAGGACTTCGCCTACCAACTCCGGGTCGAGGGCCGAGGTCGGTTCATCGAACAGGATCACTTCCGGCTCCATCGCCAAGGCTCGAGCAATGGCCACCCTTTGCTGCTGGCCACCGGACAGGCGCCGGGGGTAGGCGTCTTCCTTGCCCGCCAGGCCAACCTTGGCCAGCAGTGCGCGACCGAGGCGGTCAGCGGCTTCGCGTGGCATCTTCTTGACCACCAGCGGGCCTTCGATGACGTTCTCCAGGGCGGTGCGATGGGGGAACAAGTTAAAGCCCTGGAACACAAAACCCACATGCTGGCGCAGGCGCCGCACCAGGCCCTGTTGCTGGTTGAGCGGGCGGCTGCCGTCGATCTCGATGTCGCCGACCTTGATCCGGCCACTGGTGGGTTCTTCGAGGAAATTCAGGCAGCGCAGGAAGGTGGTCTTGCCGGAGCCGCTGGGGCCAATGATGGCGACAACTTCGCCTTCTTGGACCTCCAGGTCGATCCCGTTGAGCACCACCTGACCCTTGAATTGTTTGGTCAGTTTTTCAACCACGATCATGCTTCAAGACTCCAGGTCATGCCGGTTGACCCGGTCTTCCAGGCGATTCTGAAAATGCGCCAGGATGCTGGCCAGAACCCAGTAGATCAGGGCTGCGGACAGGTACATGGTGAAAATTTCAAAGGTGCGTGCCGATACCAGTTGGGCCTGGCGGAACAGCTCGGGCACCTGGATGGTGGCGGCCAGCGCCGTATCTTTTACCAGCGAAATAAAGCTGTTGCCCAGGGGCGGCAGGGCCGTACGCATCGCCTGCGGCAGGATGGCCCGGCGCAAGGTCTGTGCGCGGGTCATGCCGATACTGGCGGCAGCTTCCCACTGGCCACGCTCGATGGAGGCAATGGCGGCGCGCAGGATTTCACAGGCATAGGCCGCCATGTTCAGCGAGAAGCCGATCATCGCTGCCGGGATCGGATCCAGCTCGATGCCCACCTGCGGCAAGCCGTAGTAGATCAAGAACAGCTGCACCAGCAACGGCGTGCCGCGAAAGAACGAGACGTAGACCCTGGCCGTCCAGCTCAAGAGCTTGAAGCGCGACAGGCGCATCAAGGCCAGGCCGAAGCCCAGCAGCAAGCCGAAAAACATCCCGCCGAGGCTGAGAATCACCGTGTAGTACGCGCCCTTGAGCAGAAAGGGCGCGGAATCGAGCGCGAGTTGGAAACCTGCTTCCATTATTGGGTGACGTCAGCGTTGAAGTATTTCTCGGACAGCTTCTTCAAAGTGCCGTCGGCGCGCAGTTTGTCGAGGGCCTGGTTGACCGCTTCAAGCAATTCAGGCTCGCCTTTGCGCAGGGCAATCCCGGCTTCCTGGCGGGAGAAGGCTTCACCGGCAGCGGCGGTGTCCTTGGCTTTTTTCGCATATTCCAGGGCCGCCAGGCGGTCGATCAGAATCGCGTCGATACGGCCGATGCGCAGGTCCTGGAATTTGGTGGGGTCGTCGTTATAGGTCTTGATGATGGCTTTGGGTTGGTTGTCCTTGAGCCATTGTTCGTAGTTGGTGCCAAGGCCCACCCCGACTTTCTTGCCGGCCAGGTCGTCGGCGGTCTTGATGGTGTCGACGTTTTTCGCCAGGGTCAGCGCCTGGATCCCGGAGACGGTGTAGGGCTTGGAGAAATCGTATTTTTTCTTGCGCTCTTCGGAGATCGTCACCTGGTTGACCACTGCGTCGAGGCGCTTGGATTCCAGGGCGGCGAGGATGCCGTCCCACGGGGTAGCCTGCAGCTTGACCTTGACCCCCAGTTCCTTGGCCAGGGCTTCGGACAGCTCGGCTTCAAAGCCACTGAGTTTGCCGTTTTCATCGACGAAACTGAACGGTGGGTAGGTGCCTTCCAGGCCGATCTTGATCTCGCCGGCCTTCTTGATGTTGCCCAGTTGCTCGCCGGCAACTGCCTGGCCCAGCAAGCCGGCGCCAAGCGCCAGGCCCAATGTGCCAACCAGCAACGTGCGACGCAGTACAGAAATAGTCATGACAAGCCCCTGTGTTTTTTATGGTGAGCGAAGCAGGTGACGCAGTGGTCGTATCCTGCCCTAAAAACGCGGTGTGTGGGAGCGCGACTATAGGGCGAGTTTGAAAGCGTTAAAAATAATATAAATTAAACTTTATATTCCATTTTTGCATATGAAGTAGAGATTCAATGTGTCCAATCAGAACACTGAGTCATAGGCAAACAACGCCGGCGCGCCGCCGGTGTGCAGGAAGATGATCGGCCCTTCAGCGAAGGCCTGGCGACCGATACCGTCGAGCAATCCGGCCATGGCCTTGCCGGTGTAGACCGGGTCCAGCAACAGGCCTTCCTGGCTTGCCAGCAGCTTGATTGCCGCCAGGGTGCCGGCGTTGGGTTCGCCGTAGCGCGGGGCGAAGTATTCGTCCCATAAAATCACTTTAAAGGCGTCGGGTACCGCCACCCCCAGCAACTGCGCCGTGCGCTCGGCCAGGCCTTGAACCTTGGGCCGTTGCGCTTCGTCGGTGCGCGACACGGTGACGCCAATCACCGGCAAGTCCGGCAGCACTTCACTCAACGCCAGGGCCAGGCCGCTGTGGGTGCCGGCGCTGCCGGAGGCCAGGACCACTGCCGCGAACTGCAGGCCGCTGTCTTCGATTTGCCCGGCCAGTTCCAGCCCGGCCCGCACATAACCCAGGGCGCCCAGGGCGTTGGAGCCGCCAATGGGCACTATGTAGGGGTTTTTACCATTGCTGCGCAGGCGTTCGGCCAGGGCGTTGAGTTGCTCGTCGGCGTTGTCCAGGTTTTCGACCAATTCGACCTTGGCGTCGAACAGCTCGACCAACAGGCGGTTGCCGTTGCCCAGGTAGTTGGGGTCGTCGGTGCCCGTGGGATTTTCCAGCAGGGCGACACAGCCCAGGCCCAGCTTGGCGGCGAGGGCTGCGGTCTGGCGCACATGGTTGGACTGGATCGCGCCGGCGGTGATCAACGTGTCGGCGCCTTGGGCCAGGGCATCGGCGGCGAGGTATTCGAGCTTGCGCAGCTTGTTGCCGCCCATGGCCAGCGGCGTGGTGTCATCGCGCTTGATGTAGATATCACGGCCCAGCCAGGTCGACAGTCGTTCGAGTTTTTCCAGGGCGGTGGCGCCGCCCAGCAGGTTCAGACGATTAAAACGGTCGAGCTGTTGTTTGATCATGGTTACGCACGGGTAATAGAAGATGGGGAGGACTATAGGCAGGGCTTTTTGCCGGGGCAACCGCCAGATGCTTATGCCAAAGTGTTATTAGCATCGCACCATTGGTTCTTAAGGGCCGCCCGGTTGCATACCGTAAAGTGTGGCCATTACCTCAGGAGGGAATACCGTGAGTGAGCGTTCCAGTCATTGGCAGTTACAGACCATCGTCAGCCAGTTGCGCGGCGCCCGGGATCAGTGGCGTACCCGCAATGGGCGGGTCAGCGGCGAGCAGGGCGGTCGCGAGTTACCGTCGCGCGAGGCCGTGGCGCAAATTCTTGAAGCGCTGTGCGGTGCGCTGTTCCCGATGCGCCTGGGCCCGGTGGATCTGCGTGAGGAAAGTGAGGACTTCTACGTCGGCCATACCCTGGATGTGGCGCTCAACGCCTTGCTCGCCCAGGCCCGCCTGGAGTTGCGCTACGCCGCGCGCCAGGGCGGCAATGCCGATAAGGAAGTCGATGCACTGGCCATCCGCTTGATCCAGGACTTTGCCCTGGCTTTGCCGGCGCTGCGCAGCCTGTTGGACACCGATGTGCTGGCGGCCTATCACGGGGATCCGGCTGCACGCACGGTGGATGAGGTGCTGCTGTGCTATCCGGGCATCCTCGCGGTAATCCACCATCGCCTGGCCCACCATTTGTATCGCGCCGGGCTGCCTCTGCTCGCGCGGATCAGCGCGGAAATCGCGCATTCGGCCACCGGCATCGACATTCACCCAGGCGCTCAGATCGGCCCGAGCTTCTTTATCGACCACGGCACGGGTGTGGTGATTGGCGAAACGGCGATCATTGGCGAGCGGGTGCGTATCTATCAGGCGGTGACCCTGGGCGCCAAGCGTTTCCCGGCGGATGAGGATGGGCAGTTGCAGAAGGGCCATCCACGCCACCCGATTGTCGAGGACGATGTGGTGATCTACGCCGGGGCGACGATCCTGGGGCGAATCACCATCGGCAAGGGTTCGACCATTGGCGGCAACGTGTGGCTGACCCGCAGCGTGCCGGCGGGGGCGAATATCACGCAGGCGAACTTGCAGCATGATGACGGGACGCAGAAGTAGCGACGACCTGATGGGGGAGCGGGCTTGTGTGGGTGCGGGCTTGCCCGCGATGGCGGTAGGCCAGTCAAATACCTCTAACCTGACACTCCGTTATCGCGGGCAAGTCCGCTCCCACAGGGGATGGCATTTCAATTTAGGCCAGCAATCGCTGAACGTTTTACCTTCCCCACACGTCATACCCTTCCTTGAGCTAGTGTAGGAATTACCTACCACTCAGCCCTGCGATTAGTCCCAGACCGCCTATCCATGTTTAACTTGAACGTTCGTTCAAGTTAAACCGGTGGTTCGCTGCCCGCTCACAACAGGAGGCTTACCTTTGCTGAGTCCGTTTTATACAGCCACATCCAATACCCTCGAGGTGCACCGTTCATGAGTGCATCGTCTGTTCCTTCAAGCGGCCAGGTGCGTATGAATGCACCGGTGTTTTACTTCGCCGCCAGCTTCATCCTACTGTTTGGTGTCACCGTAATCGCGATCCCCGAGCAGGCCGGCGCCTGGTTGCTGGCCGCGCAAAACTGGGCGGCCAATACGGTCGGCTGGTACTACATGCTGGCGATGACCCTGTATCTGGTCTTCGTGGTGGTCACCGCGTTGTCTGGCTACGGCAAGATCAAACTCGGTGCCGACCACGACGAGCCCGAATTCAGTTACCTGTCCTGGGCCGGCATGCTGTTTGCCGCCGGGATCAGCATCACGCTGTTTTTCTTCTGCGTCTCGGAACCCTTGACCCACCTGGTGCAACCGCCCCAGGGCGAGGCCTTGAACGCCGACGCGGCGCGCCAGGCCATGCAGGTGCTGTTTCTGCATTGGGGCCTGCATGGCTGGGGCGTCTTTGCGTTCGTCGGCATGGCCCTGGCGTACTTCGCCTACCGGCATAACCTGCCGCTGGCCTTGCGTTCGGCGCTGTACCCGCTGATCGGCAAGCGCATCAATGGCCCCATCGGCTATGCGGTGGATGGCTTCGGCATCATCGCCACGGTGTTCGGCCTGGGCGCGGACATGGGTTTTGGGGTGCTGCACCTCAACTCGGGCCTGGACTACCTGTTCGGCATCGCCCACACCCAATGGATCCAGGTCGGCCTGATCACCCTGATGATGGGCGCGGCGATCCTGGTCGCAGTGGCCGGTGTCGACAAGGGCGTGCGGGTCATGTCCGACATCAACATGCTGCTGGCCTGTGCGCTGCTGCTGTTTGTGTTGTTCGCCGGGCCCACCCAGCATTTGCTCAACACCCTGATCCAGAACGTCGGTGACTACCTGGGCGCACTGCCGACCAAGAGTTTTGACGTCTACGCCTACAACGAGCCCAGCGATTGGCTCGGCGGCTGGACCGTGTTTTATTGGGCCTGGTGGATCGCATGGTCGCCGTTCGTGGGCCTGTTTATCGCACGCATTTCCCGTGGCCGGACCATCCGCGAATTTGTCTTCGGCGTGCTCCTGATCCCCCTGGGTTTCACCCTGGCCTGGATGTCGATCTTCGGCAACAGTGCGATTGACCAGGTGCTCAACCACGGCATGGCGGCGCTGGGGCAGTCGGCCATCGACAACCCGTCGATGAGCCTGTACCTGCTGCTGGAAACCTATCCATGGAGCAAGACTGTCATCGCGGTCACGGTGTTTATCAGTTTTGTGTTCTTTGTCACCTCGGCCGACTCCGGCACCGTGGTGCTGTCGACCCTGTCGTCCAAGGGCGGCAATGCCGATGAAGACGGGCCGAAGTGGCTGCGGGTGTTCTGGGGCGCCATGACCGCGCTGGTGACCAGCGCCTTGCTGTTTGCCGGTAGCATTGACTCGCTCAAGTCGGCGGTGGTGCTGACGTCGTTACCGTTCTCGTTGATCCTGCTGTTGATGATGTGGGGGCTGCACAAGGCGTTCTACCTCGAATCGCAGAAGCAGATCGCCCGGATGCATTCCCTGGCACCCGTCTCGGCGGCCTCCCGCAGGGGCCGTGGCGGCTGGCGCCAGCGCCTGAGCCAGGCGGTGCATTTCCCGTCGCGCGATGAGGTGTACCGCTTCCTCGAAACCACGGTACGCCCGGCGATTGAAGAAGTGACGGCAGTGTTTGTCGAGAAGGGCCTGAACGTCGTCACTCAGCCCGACCCGTCCAACGACAGCGTCAGCCTGGAAATCGGCCACGGCGAAGAGCGCCCGTTTGTCTATCAGGTGCAGATGCGCGGCTACTTCACGCCGTCCTTTGCCCTCGGTGGCCTGGGCTCGAAGGCAATCAACAACCGTCGCTACTACCGCGCGGAAGTGCACTTGAGCGAAGGCAGCCAGGATTACGACCTGGTGGGCTACACCAAGGAGCAGATCATCAACGACATCCTCGACCAGTACGAACGGCACTTGCAGTTCCTGCATCTGGTCCGCTGATGCAACCTTTGTAGGCGCCGGCTTGCCGGCGCCTACAGGGCGTGTCGGATCAGAACGGCACATCACCCAGAATCGTCGCCCGATGCATCACACGCCGCTGTGGCCGATAGTCGTCCACGGCGTAGTGCTGCGTCACGCGGTTGTCCCAGAAGGCCACGTCGTTGACTTGCCAGCGCCAGCGCAGGGTGAATTCCGGGCGAGTGGCGTGGGCGAACAACAGCTTGAGGATGACTTCGCTTTCGGCCGGCTCCAGTTCGTTGATCTTGCTGGTGAAGCCCTCACTGACAAACAGCGATTTACGCCCGCTGACCGGGTGGGTGCGGATCACCGGGTGGGACAGGGGCGGGTTCTTTTTGCGCGCTTCTTCCCAGCGGGCCAGGTCTTGGGCGGTGTTGCCGTAACGTTCCTGAGGGAACGAGCGGGTGAAGTCATGGGTTGCCGTCAGGCCGGTCAAAAAAATCTTCATCGGTTCCGACAGTGCCTCGTAGGCCGCAATACCGCTGGCCCACAAAGTGTCACCGCCAAAGGCCGGCAGCAGCTTGGCGCTGAGCACCGCGCCCAGGGCCGGGGTGGGCAGGAAGGTCACGTCGGTGTGCCAGATGGCATTGTCGCGCACGTCGGTGACGGCGGTGTCGAGCACCAGCACTTCAGGCTGCTCGGGCACGTTGGGGTAGATCGGGTGAATATGCAGGTCACCGAAATTCGCCGCGAAGCGCGCTTGCTGCTGCGGGGTGATCGGCTGGTCGCGAAAGAACAGCACCGAATGCTGGAGCAGCGCGCGCTCGATGGCGTCGCGCTGTTCGAGGTTCAGCGCCTGGGTGATATCGACGCCACTGATCTGGGCGCCCAGGGCGGTGCTTAAGGGGGTAACGGTCAGGTGGCTCATGTTGTTCTCTTCCTAGTGGGCCTGGCCATGCCAAGGCACCCATTTACGCTGCAGGGCGCGCAGGCCCATTTCCATGGCAAAGGCGATCAGCGCGATCACCAGGATGCCCAGTACCACCACGTCGGTGACCAAAAATTGCGCGGCCGACTGCACCATGAACCCCAGGCCGCTGGTGGCGGCGATCAACTCGGCGGCCACCAGGGTCGACCAACCGACACCCAGGCCGATGCGCACGCCGGTAAGGATATCGGGCAGGGCGCTGGGCAAGATCACATGGCGGATCAACTGCGCCCGCGTGGCGCCCAGGGACTGCGCTGCGCGCAATTTGGCCGGGTCGACCGTGCGCACGCCGGTGGCGGTGGCGATGGCAATCGGGGCGAAGATCGCCAGGTAGATCAGCAACACCTTGGACAGCTCACCGATGCCGCACCAGATCACGATCAAGGGCAGGTAGGCCAGCGGCGGGATCGGCCTGTAGAACTCGATCAGCGGGTCGAGAATGCCGCGGGCGATGCGGTTGGCGCCGATAGCAATGCCGATCGGCACGGCGGTCAGCACTGCAAAGCCCAGGCCCAGGCCGATACGGCCAAGGCTGGCACCCAGGTGCTGCCAGAGGGTGGAGTCCATATAGCCGCTGGTCGCCAGCAGCCAGCCCTTTTGCAGCACGGCAGACGGAGGCGGCAGGAACAGCGGCTCGATCAGCCCGCTGGCGGTCACGGCCCACCACAGCGCCAGCAGCGCACCCAGGGTCAGCCCGCTGATCCAGCGTGTGCTCAGATTGCGGCGCAGCGCCGGGGTGGCTGGGCTAACGGCGGTGGCCGGGATTTCATAACTGCTCATGCGGACTCCTGCCGTTGCGAGAACACTTTGCCCAGCACGTGTTCGCGGGTTTCGATAAACCGTGGGTCGGACTTGATCGCACGGGCCGACTCGCCGGCCGCGTAACGCTGGCCAAAGTCCAGGCTCAGGCGCTCGACGATTTGCCCGGGGTTGGGCGCCAGCAGCATCAGGTCGGTGGCGAGGAACACCGCTTCTTCGATGTCATGGGTGATCAGGAACACCGGCTTGGCCGTGCGCCGCCAGACTTGTAGCAGCAGCTCCTGCATCTGTTCACGGGTGAAGGCATCGAGGGCGCCGAAGGGTTCGTCCATCAGCAGCACCCGTGGGTCGGCAGCCAGGGCGCGGGCCAGGCCGACGCGTTGTTTCTGCCCGCCAGACAGCTGCCAGATGCGCCGGCTGTCAAAACCGGCCAGGTCCACCAGGGCGAGCATTTCCTGGGCGCGGACTTGCCGCTGGGCCTTGGGCACACCGGCCAGCTCCAGGCCGAAGCCGACATTGGCCAGCACGTCTTGCCAGGGCAGCAGGGCGTCGTCCTGGAACACCACGCCACGCTCGGCACTCGGGCCTTGCACGGGCACGCCATCGAGGGTGATGCGTCCGGCGCTGGGTTCGACGAAGCCGGCAATCAGGTTCAACAGCGAAGTCTTGCCACTGCCGGAAGGGCCGAGGGCCACCAGCAATTGCTGGGGGCCGAGGGTCAGGGAAATATCCGCCAGCACGGGCGTGGTTGCGCCTGGGTACTGTGCGCTGATGCGCTCCAGCTGTAGCAAGGCCATCGCGATGAACTCCTGATCAGTTAGTGATGAACTTGGCGCTGACGTAAGGGGCGTAGTCCGGCAGCACGGCCTCGACCTTGCCTTGTTCCTTGAGGAACGCGGCGGTATCGGTCACGGCCTTGGTGGTCGGGGTGCCAAGTAGCGTCACTTGGTCGGCGGCCAGTGGGTAGACGTTGCCTTGCAGCAGCAGCGGGATATCACTGGCCTTGGCGCCGGAGAGCTTCACCAGTTTGTCGACGTTGCCCTTATCGGCCAGCCAGGCTTGTGGGTCTTTACGGTATTGGGCGTAGGCATCAAGGGTGACTTTGGCAAAGGCGCTGACAATTTCCGGGTGCTTCTCGGCAAAGTCCTTACGCACGATCCAGGCATCGAAGGTCGGAGCGCCGAACTTGGCCAGTTCGCCAGAGGTGATCAGCACCTTGCCGTTTTCCTTGGCCACACCCAGGGCCGGATCCCAGACATAAGTGGCGTCGATATCGCCACGCTTCCAGGCGGCGATGATGGCCGGCGGGGCGAGGTTGAGTACGGTGACTTTCGACGGGTCGATGTTCCAGTGCTTGAGCGCGGCCAACAGGCTGTAGTGGCCGGTGGAAACAAACGGCACGGCGATTTTCTTGCCGATCAGGTCCTGCGGGCTGTTGATCCCGGAACCGTTGCGCGCCACCAAGGCTTCGGCGCCACCGATCTGAGTGGCGACGAGGAAGGTCTGCACCGGCACTTTGCGGGTGATGGCTGCGGTCAGCGGGCTGGAACCGAGGTAGCCGATCTGCACATCGCCGGACGCGATGGCGGCGATGATATCGGCGCCATTGTCGAATTTGCGCCAGTCGATAGTGGCGTTCGTGGCTTTTTCATAAGCGCCGTCGGCCTGGGCGACTTTGGCCGGGTCAACGGTGGTCTGGTAGGCGATGGTCACGTCGGCCGCCTGGGCAAACAGGCTGGCGCCGGCCAGGGACAGGGCCGCCAGGAGGCGTAAAGGGGAAGGTCGTAGCATGGAGAAGCTCCTCATCAGGCGGCCAGACGTTGGCGTGTGAGGAGACTAAATGATCTAAGAATCCGAAAATAAATAACCTTTTCGAATTAGCTTATGAGGAGAAAAGTGCAAACAGAGCTTCAGGGCCATGAAATTAATGGGGGAGCTGGCTTGCCTGCAATAGCGGTGTAACAGCCGACATCTTATTTGGATGTGACGGCCTCATCGCAGGTAAGCCAGCTCCCACTGGGGGCATCGGATGGCGTCAGTTACTGATCGCCAGGATGCTCGCCTGGTACGCCCCGACAAACACGTCGAAATCGCCCACTTCGTTCTGCTCCAGCTCCGCCTGTTGCGCCAGCGATGTACGCGCCAGCTCTTCAAAGCGCGCCTGCTCGTCTGCCGGCAACGGCTCGCTACGGAAGTACTCGGCATGCACTTCGCTCTGACGCAGGGAGAACTGCGCAAAGCTTTCCTTGTGCTCCTGCATCGCGGCCAACACTTGGGCCGACGGGGTCAGGGACGAATCCTGGATCTTCGCCAACTGGGCATCCAGTGCCTGGCTGTGTTCGCTGATGCCCTGGCTCTGGTCCAGCAGGGCAGCCAGCGGGGCGATTTTCTCCAGCAGTTCGGCGGCCCATTCCTTCATTTCCACCGCCTGGCCGCGACGCTGCAATTGCAGCCCCGGACGCCGGCCTTCCTTGACCACACTGAGGAAGTTCGACGTGGCATTGCCGCACTCGTTGTTTTCGAACAGCGGGCTGTCGTCCAATGCGCAGTACAGCAGGAACGCGTCGAGGAAGCGCGACTCCGGCAGGTCGATGCCCATCGGCAGGAACGGGTTGATGTCCAGGCAGCGCACTTCGATGTACTGGATGCCACGGGCCATCAGCGCCTGGATCGGCCGTTCGCCGGTGTAGGTCACGCGTTTGGGGCGGATGTTGGAGTAGTACTCGTTTTCGATCTGCAGGATGTTGGTGTTGAGCTGTACCCACTCACCATCCTTATGGGTGCCGACTTCGACGTAGGGCGCGTAGGGTGTTGCCACCGCTTCGCGCAGGCTGTCGGTGTAGCTGGCCAGATCGTTATAGCAAGGGGTCAGGCCGGCCTGGGCGTTGCTCTGGTAACCCAGATCGCTCATGCGCAGGCTGGTGGCATAGGGCAGGTACAGGGTGTCGGCATCGAACTGTTCCAGTTGGTGGGAACGCCCGCGCAGGAAACCCGCATCCAGGGCTGGCGAGGCACCGAACAGGTACATCAGCAGCCAGCTGTAGCGGCGGAAGTTACGGATCAGCGCGATATAGGCCGTGGACTGGTAGTCACGGTCGGTGCCCACGAAGCCTTCGGCTTCCTTGAGCAACGGCCACAGCTCTTCCGGCAGGGAGAAGTTGTAGTGGATACCGGCAATGCACTGCATGGTCTTGCCGTAGCGCAGGGCCAGGCCCTTGCGATACACGTATTTGAGCTGTCCGATATTGGAGGTGCCGTAGTAGGCAATCGGAATATCTTCCTCGGCCGGCAACGGGCACGGCATCGATGGACTCCACAGGTACTCGTTGCCGAGCTTGCTGTAGGCAAAACGATGAATTTTGTCGAGGCTGCGCAGGGTATCTGCCGGGTTGGGCAGTGCCGGCGTGATGAACTCCAGCAGCGACTCGGAATAGTCGGTGGTAATCGACTCATGGGTCAATGCGGCGCCCAGGGCCTCTGGATGCGGCGTTTGAGCCAGGCGGCCTTCGCCGGTGACACGCAGGCATTCACGCTCGATGCCGTGCAGGCAGTGCTCAAGCAAAGAGAGGTGTTCGCGCTTGCCGAGCAGAGCCAGGCGGCGGTTGAGAAGTTCGCTCAAGTTGGATTCCTTCACGCGTCAGTCGCCCCAATATGGGGGTGGGCAAGACGGTCTACAAGGGTGAAGTTAAAACTGGCGTTATCGCCTGGTTTTCGAGCCGGAACAACCTGCTCTGAAAGTGCCGACTTCATTCCCTGAATTTGGCTATCGCGCAGGAAGAAAATTCCGACGCTGTTTTCGCAGCGCCGAAATTAACCCAAATTGATGACAGGGAGCTATAGGACAGCGAAGGTGCCTTGTGCTTTTGCGACGAGTCTTTCGTCCTGATACACCTCGGCCTCGACCACCAGCGTGCGCCGGCCGGGGTGGATGACCCGGGCGGTGCACAGCACGTCACCGTCGGACACGGCACGGATGTAGTTGATTTTGCACTCGATGGTCGCGCTCTGCTGGTCAAAACCGTGGGAGCTGGAACAGGCCAGCCCCATGGCAATGTCCACCAGGCTGAAAATCGCCCCGCCATGGAGCTTGCCCGCGCGGTTGCGCAATTGTGGCTCCAGGCTCAGGGCAACCTCGGCAACGCCCTGGTCCAGGCGTTGCAGACGGCAGCCGAGCAGCTCGCTGAAGGCGCTGTGGGTCAAGCCGGCTGGCAGCTCCATCAGCGCTTTTTCAGTTGCTTGGCGTTGGCGAACAGCGAAGCCATGGCGTTATTGGCCGGGGCTGCGGTGGTGGCTTCCTTACGCGGTGCAGTGTTTTCCGAACGGTTTTGCGACTGGCGTGGTGCTGAACCCGGGCGTGCGCCACGGGCACCGTCGATTTTCTCGCCGGGGGTATCGCTCATGCGCATCGACAGGCCCACGCGTTTGCGCGGGATATCCACTTCCATGACCTTGACCTTGACCACATCCCCGGCCTTCACCGCCTCGCGCGGATCCTTGATGAACTTCTCTGAAAGCGCGGAGATATGCACCAAACCGTCCTGATGCACACCGATATCCACAAATGCGCCGAAGTTGGTCACGTTGGTCACCACGCCTTCGAGGATCATCCCCAGTTGCAAGTCCTTGAGGTCTTCGACGCCTTCCTGGAACTCGGCGGTCTTGAACTCCGGACGCGGGTCGCGACCCGGTTTTTCCAGTTCTTGCAGGATGTCGGTGATGGTCGGCACACCGAAGGTTTCGTCGGTGTACTTCTTCGGATCCAGGCGCTTGAGGAACGCGGCGTCGCCGATCAGCGAGCGGATATCGCGGTCGGTTTCAGCGGCGATGCGCTGTACCAGCGGATAGGCTTCCGGGTGGACTGCCGAGGCGTCGAGCGGGTTGTCACCGTTCATCACGCGCAGGAAGCCGGCGGCCTGTTCGAAGGTTTTTTCGCCAAGGCGTGCGACTTTTTTCAGCGCCGCTCGGGTCTTGAACGCGCCGTTTTCATCGCGATGGGTGACGATATTCTGCGCCAGGGTGGAGTTGAGGCCGGAAATCCGCGCCAGCAGGGCGACCGAGGCAGTGTTGACGTCGACGCCGACCTTGTTCACACAGTCTTCCACCACTGCATCCAGGCCGCGCGCCAGTTTCAGCTGCGACACGTCGTGCTGGTACTGGCCGACGCCAATGGATTTAGGGTCGATCTTCACCAGCTCGGCCAGTGGATCCTGCAGGCGGCGTGCGATGGACACCGCGCCACGGATCGACACGTCGAGGTCCGGGAATTCCTTGGAGGCCAGTTCCGACGCCGAGTACACCGAAGCGCCCGCCTCGGAGACCATGACCTTGGTCATTTTCATGCCTGGGTATTTTTTGATCAGTTCCAGGGCCAGCTTGTCGGTTTCGCGGCTGGCGGTGCCGTTGCCGATGGCAATCAGGTCTACCGCATGCTTGGCGCACAGGGCGGCGAGGATGGCGATGGTCTGGTCCCACTTGTTGTGGGGCACGTGCGGGTACACGGTGGCGTGGTCCAGCAGCTTGCCGGTGGCGTCGACCACGGCGACCTTGCAACCGGTGCGCAGGCCCGGGTCCAGGCCCAGGGTTGCGCGCGGGCCGGCCGGAGCGGCCAGCAGCAGGTCGTGCAGGTTGTGGGCGAATACGTTGATCGCCTCGGTCTCGGCGCCGTCGCGCAGCTCGCCCAGCAGGTCGGTTTCCAGGTGGGTGTAGAGCTTGACCTTCCAGGTCCAGCGCACGACTTCACTGAGCCATTTATCCGCAGGACGATTCTGATTCTGGATGCCGAATTGTTGGCCGATCATGCCTTCGCACGGGTGCATGGTGCCCGGCAGTTCGTCGCCGACCTTCAGCGCGGAGCTGAGAATGCCTTCGTTGCGGCCGCGGAAAATGGCGAGGGCGCGGTGGGACGGCATGCTTTTCAGTGGTTCGTCGTGCTCGAAGTAATCGCGGAACTTGGCGCCTTCTTCCTCTTTGCCGGCGATCACACGGGCGCTGAGGGTGGCTTCCTGTTTCAGGTAGTTACGCAATTTTTCCAGCAGGTTGGCGTCTTCGGCGAAACGCTCCATGAGGATGTACTTGGCGCCTTCGAGGGCGGCCTTGACGTCGGCCACGCCTTTTTCGCCATCGACAAAGCGCGCGGCTTCGGTTTCCGGGGTCAGGGACGGGTCGTTGAACAGACCGTCGGCCAGCTCGCCGAGGCCGGCTTCCAGGGCGATCTGGCCCTTGGTGCGGCGCTTCTGCTTGTACGGCAGGTACAAGTCTTCGAGGCGGGTCTTGGTGTCGGCGAGCTTGATATCGCGTTCGAGTTGCGGGGTCAGCTTGCCCTGCTCCTGGATGCTGGCGAGAATGCTGACACGCCGTTCGTCGAGTTCTCGCAGGTAGCGCAGGCGCTCTTCCAGATGCCGCAGCTGGATATCATCGAGGCTGCCGGTCACTTCTTTACGGTAACGGGCGATGAAGGGCACGGTGGAGCCTTCATCCAGTAGAGCGACGGCCGCTTCGACCTGTTGTGGGCGTACACCGAGTTCCTCGGCGATGCGGCTGTTGATGCTGTCCATAAAACCACCTGAAATTCTTGAAAGCAGTGCGCAGGCCCGGAAAACAAGGCTCTGCGCGGCTGGTTGAGCGGCCCGACTGGCGCCGCTGCCTGGGTCAAGAGGCAGCCTATTGACCCTCGAAATCGAAAAAGTCACGACAAGCAGATGAAAAAACACCAGGCCGGCCACGGTATTGCCCGGCACTGAGGCGCGGCATTATAACCAGCGATCCGTTCTTGGGGGGATTGCGCCAGGCGCCGGCGCACTGGTGGTTGGAGAAAAATCTGCTAACAATGCGTACCGTGCGTATAACGGCAGCTAAGCCATAATGCGCGCCAGATAAGAGGAGCATCCAATGAGCAGCACTGCACAAACTGCTGAAGGCGAAAAAATTCTCATCGTTGATGACGATCCGGGGCTGAGCAGCCTGCTGGAGCGGTTCTTCACCTCCAAGGGCTACCGTGCCCGCGCGGTGCCGAACACCGAGCAGATGGACCGCCTGCTCGGGCGCGAAGTCTTCAACCTGGTCGTGCTCGACCTGATGTTGCCCGGCGAAGACGGCCTGACCGCCTGCAAGCGCCTGCGCAGCACCAACAACCAGATCCCGATCATCATGCTGACCGCCAAGGGCGATGAGCTGAGCCGTATCAAGGGCCTGGAACTGGGCGCCGACGACTACCTGGCCAAGCCATTCAACCCCGACGAGCTGATGGCGCGGGTCAAGGCCGTATTGCGTCGCCAGGCGGCTCCCGTACCGGGCGCGCCAGGCAGCGAAGATGAAAGCGTGACCTTTGGTGACTACGAGCTGTCGCTGGCTACCCGTGAGCTCAAGCGTGGCGAAGAAGTCCACATGCTCACCACGGGCGAATTCGCGGTGCTCAAGGCGCTGGTGATGAACGCTCGCCAACCGCTGACCCGTGACAAGCTGATGAACCTGGCCCGTGGTCGTGAATGGGACGCCCTGGAGCGCTCCATCGATGTGCAGATTTCCCGTCTGCGCCGGATGATCGAGCCGGATCCGTCCAAGCCGCGTTATATCCAGACAGTGTGGGGCGTGGGTTACGTGTTTGTGCCGGATGGCACGGCAACCAAGTAATCGATGATTTGCACATGCGGGTATTCCGGAGTTCGATCCCAAGGGGTCGGCCGGATGCCCGGCGTCTGCAATTCTGCGAGCGTGGCTCGCTCTTGCCAGGTGTCTAGCTGTCTTCTATGAAAACCCCGCTGTGGTTCCCTCAAAGTTTCTTCTCCCGCACCCTTTGGCTGGTGCTGATCGTCGTGCTGTTTTCCAAGGCGCTGACCCTCGTTTATCTGTTGATGAACGAAGACGTGCTGGTGGACCGGCAGTACAGCCATGGTGTTGCGCTGACATTGCGTGGCTACTGGGCTGTGGATCCCGAGAACCGCGAAAAAGTCGCCAAGGCGTCGACGTTGACCCGCGTGGATGGGGCTGGCGTGCCGGAAGGCGAGCAGCATTGGCCTTACAGCGAGATCTACCAGCGCCAGATGCAGGCCGAACTGGGTGAAGACACCGAGGTGCGCTTGCGCATGCATGTATCACCCGCCCTCTGGGTGCGCGCGCCGAGCCTGGGCGATGCATGGATCAAGGTTCCGCTGTATCCGCACCCGCTGCGGGGGCAGAAGATCTGGAACGTACTCGGCTGGTTCCTGGCCATCGGCCTGCTTTCCACCGCGTCGGCCTGGATTTTCGTGCGCCAGCTCAACCAGCCGCTCAAGCGCCTGGTGTTCGCCGCCAGGCAACTGGGGCAGGGGCGCAGCGTGCGCCTGCCGATCAGCGATACGCCCAGCGAAATGACCGAGGTCTATAGCGCGTTCAACCAGATGGCCGAGGATGTCGAACAGGCCGGTCGCGAGCGTGAGCTGATGCTGGCCGGGGTGTCCCACGACCTGCGCACGCCGCTGACACGCTTGCGCCTGTCCCTGGAACTGATGGGCAACCACACCGACCTGACCGATGACATGGTCCGTGATATCGAAGACATGGACGCGATTCTCGACCAGTTCCTGGCGTTTATCCGCGATGGTCGCGATGAGGTGGTGGAAGAAGTGGACCTGACCGATCTGGTCCGCGAGGTCGTGGCGCCCTATAACCAGAATGGCGAGCAGGTGCACATGCGCCTGGAGCCGATCCAGCCCTTTGCGTTGCGCCGGGTCTCGATGAAGCGCCTGTTGAACAACCTGATCGGCAACGCCTTGCATCATGCGGGCACCGAGGTGGAAGTCGCCGCCTATGTGTCTGGTGACACCAACGCGCCCTATGTGGTGCTGAGTGTCATGGACCGTGGCGCCGGGATTGATCCTGCGGAGCTGGAGGGCATTTTCAACCCCTTCACCCGTGGCGACCGTGCTCGTGGTGGCAAAGGCACCGGCCTGGGGCTGGCGATTGTGCGGCGGATTGCCTCGATGCATGGTGGCAATGTTGAGCTGCGCAACCGTGCCGATGGCGGGCTGGAAGCGCGGGTGCGCTTGCCGTTGGGGCTGATGTTGCCAAGGGATGCGGTCTAAGCCACGACGAAAATCAAATGTGGGAGCTGGTTTGCCTGCGAAAAAAACTAACAGTGATGTTGAATGTTAGTCAGTCATCGCAGGCAAGCCAGCTCCCACACTGGTTTGTGCTGCCCTAAAGGGCGTATTTCAGCCCTTGCCCTTGGTCCGGGTCAGATTCGGCCCGCTGTTCTTCTCCAGATGCTGAATGATGATCCCCGCCACATCCTTGTTGGTGGTGGTCTCAATTCCTTCCAGGCCTGGTGACGAGTTGACTTCCATCACCAGTGGCCCGTGGTTCGAGCGCAGGATATCCACGCCCGCCACACTCAAGCCCATGACCTTGGCTGCGCGCAGGGCGGTCATGCGTTCTTCCGGGGTGATCTTGATCAGGCTGGCGCTGCCACCCCGATGCAGGTTGGAGCGAAACTCCCCCGGCTTGGCCTGGCGCTTCATCGCGGCAATCACCTTGTCCCCCACCACGAAGCAACGGATATCGGCCCCGCCGGCTTCCTTGATGTATTCCTGGACCATGATGTTCTGCTTGAGGCCCATGAACGCTTCGATTACCGACTCTGCCGCCGTGGCGGTTTCACACAGCACCACGCCAATGCCCTGGGTGCCTTCCAGCACCTTGATCACCAATGGCGCACCGTTGACCATTTCGATCAGGTCGGGAATGTCATCGGGGGAATGGGCAAAACCAGTCACGGGCAAGCCGATGCCCCGGCGCGACAGCAATTGCAGGGAGCGCAGCTTGTCCCGGGAGCGGGCAATGGCCACCGATTCGTTGAGCGGAAACACCCCCATCATTTCAAACTGGCGCAGGACCGCGCAGCCGTAGAACGTCACCGAGGCCCCGATACGCGGGATCACCGCGTCGAAGCCTTCCAGTGGTTTGCCCCGGTAGTGGATCTGCGGCTTATGACTGGCAATGTTCATATAGGCGCGCAACGTATCGATCACCACCATCTCATGGCCCCGTTCGGTGCCGGCCTCGACCAGACGGCGGGTGGAATACAGACGCGGGTTACGCGACAGCACAGCGATCTTCATGCAACACCTGTGGCAGCAATAGTGGAGACCGGGAACACCGGCTTGTCTTGAACGTACTTGAGCCCCGGGTTGACCACTAACTGGCCGTCGATCAGGGCTTTGGAACCTAGCAACAGGCGGTAACGCATGGTTTTGCGGCAAGCCAGGGTGAACTCCACCCTCCATACCCGATCACCCAGGGCCAGGGTGGTGCTGATGACGTAGCGCACCTGCGCCTGGCCGTTGGAGCTTTTAATGGTTTTCATGGCCACCAGCGGTGCTTCGCAGCGCCGGTGACGCAGTTGCACCACGCTGCCCAGGTGCGCCGTAAAGCGCAGCCATTTTTCACCGTCACGCTCAAAAGGCTCGATCTCGGTGGCATGCAGGCTGGAGGTACTGGCGCCGGTGTCGATCTTTGCGCGCAGGCCCGCCACACCCAAATCGGGAAGTGCCACCCATTCACGCAGACCGACAACGGTCAAATGGTCAAATGTCTTCAATATGAACAACCGGCAATCAGGGAAGTTTCTACGTCATACGACACTAGCGTCCAATGGCTCACGGATTGTGACAACCCAGGACCGTTGACGAGCGCTTGGCGCCGAATTCGCGGTATTCACGCAGAATATTCACCAAATGGCGACAGATATCTTCACACCATAAAAAACCACGGCTGAAGGGAAACTGCCTGACACCTGGCGTATCTTAGGTGAGCCTTGGCGTTTGTGCGTCGAAGGGATTCGACTGTTAAGTTGCGACATTTTTCAGAGCGAGGAATTCAAGTGGCTCAAAAGCAGGAAGAGGACGAAAAAGTCCGTTTGGACAAGTGGCTGTGGGCCGCACGTTTCTACAAGACCCGGGCCTTGGCCAAGGCCGCCATCGAGAGCGGCAAGGTGCACTGCCGAGGCGAGCGCTGCAAGCCGGGCAAGGAACCGCGTGTTGGCGACGAGTTGCAGATTCGCATCGGCTTTGATGAGAAAACCGTGTTGGTGGAGGCGCTCTCCATTGTCCGCCGAGGCGCGCCTGAAGCCCAGGCGCTGTACACCGAGACCCCCGCCAGTATTGCCAAGCGCGAGAATGCGGCGGCCATGCGCAAGGCCGGAGCCTTGGGTATGAGTACCGACGGCAAACCGAGCAAGAAACAGCGCCGCGACCTGTTCAAGTTTCGCGGCAGCGGCAATGATGATTGAGGGGTTACGTGCAGGAGCCGATCAGGCTCCTGCACCTGGGCTCAGGCGTTGCGGATCACGCTCAGGCGATTGATCGCGGGTACCCGTTGGAGCAGCCGGAATAGCGGTTCGGTTATGCGTAGCAGCCAAGCCGAGACCTTCGCCGCAAACGGTGTGTAGTAACCCCAACCCAGCGCTAACAGCGCCAGCAGTACGCCACCGATGTAGTCGTCCTGCCCCCAGTGTGCACCTGCCACCAGGCGCGGCATCATAAACAGCAGTGCCAGGCCCCAGATCAGCAGCACCTGGCCGATCCGCTTGGCAAACACGCTCATGAACATCCCCCAGATCAGCAACACTGAAGCATGATCACCGGGGAAACTCTGGCTGGAACGGTCTTTCAATTCCCAGGTTTTTTCCAGGTTCGGGAAGTAATCGCTCATATGGATCGCTCCTCTGATCACCATCGACGGGCTATTGTGCTGCCAGCCCATCTGCGCCGCGAGCTTGGAAAACAGCATGCGGATAAACAGCAGTAACAGCAGAATCGCGAGGAAACCGAAAAACGCCTGGCGCACTTCAATCGCCTTGAACACCCATTCGCCGCGAATCAGCAGCATCAGCAGGATCACCCCGACCACCGCATCAAATGGCCGCAGGCTGGCGATCGCCCATACATGCAGCCAGGTCGGGTTGCTGGCCAGCGGGTCGTTGAGCAGATGAAACAGCCATTCGTCGAATATCACGCAAAGCATCTGGCCTGCGGGCCATAGCCAAAAACACAGCAGCCCCAGAGCGAGTAAATTGCACAGGGCCAATCGCCCGAGGTTCCACTTGGCTTGGAACAAACCCGGATTGTTCATAAACTGTTTCCTCTTCGCTCTAAACTCTCTTCACCTATCAGAAGAAAAGCGCACCAAATTGGTGCTAAAGCGCATAATTTTAGAAACATTGTCATCACTTTGTCATCAATTCAGATACCCAGACCTATGACTGATCTACCGGATACCGACTTCACCCAACGTTTCCTCTTTGACGACAACGACGCTCGTGGCGAGCTGGTTGCCCTGGAGCGCAGCTATGCCGAAGTCCTTGCCAAGCACCCCTATCCGGAGCCGGTCGCGCAGTTGCTTGGCGAACTGATGGCCGCCGCATCGCTGCTGGTGGGCACCATGAAGTTCGATGGCTTGCTGATCCTCCAGGCGCGCTCCGAAGGCCCGGTGCCGATGCTGATGATCGAGTGCTCCAGTGAGCGGGAAATCCGTGGCCTGGCACGTTATGACGCAGACCAGATCCCGGCGGACGCGACCCTGGCCGACCTGATGCCCAACGGCGTGCTGGCGTTGACCATCGACCCGACCGTTGGCCAGCGTTACCAGGGCATTGTCGATCTGGACGGGGAAACCCTGTCCGACTGCTTCACCAACTATTTCGTCATGTCCCAGCAAGTGGGCACCCGATTCTGGCTCAATGCGGACGGCAAGCGCGCCCGTGGCCTGCTGTTGCAACAGCTGCCGGCGGACCGTATCAAGGACGAGGATGAGCGCGAGGAAAGCTGGCGCGGCCTCACTGCCCTGGCCGGTACCCTGACCGCTGAAGAGCTGCTGGGCCTGGACAACGAAACCATCCTGCACCGCCTGTACCATGAAGAGGAAGTGCGCCTGTTCGATGCGCAATCGCTGCGTTTCCATTGCAGCTGCTCCCGCGAGCGCTCGGGCAATGCCCTGGTGAGCCTGGGCCTTGAGGATGCGCAGAACCTGGCGGTGGAGCACGGTGGCAGAATCGAGATCGACTGCCAGTTCTGCAACCAGCGCTACCTGTTCGACGCTGCCGATATCGCCCAATTGTTCGCTGGCGCTGGCGTTGACACCCCTTCTGGTACCCACCACTAAAACGTTTAAGCACAGGTAAATCACCTGACAAACGCCGGATTAGAGGTGTTCTGACGGGAGGGCCCTACTTTTTTTGGGCTTTTCTGGCATAATTCGGCCCACTTTTTTCGCGGTAGTAGTGCGCAACTTTCTACTACAAAACGTTTGGAGCACTCGGCCATAGGCCGACGGGGAACCTCATGACGCAAGCCAATAACGCCGTATACACCGATCTGAGTGTTGACGATCTGGTCAAAGAAGCCCTGCAGCGCGGTGAAGGCGTGCTTGCCGATACTGGCGCGCTGGTCGTAGAAACCGGTCACCGTACCGGTCGTTCGCCGGTCGACCGTTTCATCGTTGAAGAGCCATCCACCCAGGCCGCTATTGCCTGGGGCCCGATCAACCGCAAGTTCCCGGCCGACAAGTTCGATGCCCTGTGGGCTCGCGTCGAGGCTTTCAACAACGCGCAAGAGCATTTCGTTTCCCACGTGCATGTAGGTTCTGCCGAAGAACACTACCTGGCCGTGAAAATGACCACTCAGACTGCCTGGCAGAACCTGTTCGGTCGTTGCCTGTTCATCAACCCGGCCCAGTACAACCCGGCCGGGCGTGAAGAGTGGCAAGTGCTCAACGTTGCCAACTTTGAATGTGTGCCTGAGCGTGACGGCACCAATTCCGATGGTTGCGTGATCCTCAACTTCGCCCAGAAAAAAGTCCTGATTGCTGGCATGCGTTACGCCGGCGAGATGAAAAAAGCCATGTTCTCGGTGCAGAACTTCCTGCTGCCGGCCGCTGACGTGCTGCCAATGCACTGCGCTGCCAACATCGGTGAAGAAGGCGACGTGACCTTGTTCTTCGGCCTCTCCGGCACTGGCAAGACCACCCTGTCCGCCGACGAAAGCCGCTACCTGATCGGTGACGACGAACACGGTTGGGGCGAAGGCGTGGTGTTCAACATCGAAGGCGGTTGCTATGCCAAGTGCATCGACCTGTCGGAGAAGAACGAGCCGGTCATCTGGAAAGCCATCAAGCACGGCGCCGTCCTGGAAAACGTGGTGATCGACGATGCCAAGCACGCCGACTACACCAACGTCAGCCTGACCCAGAACAGCCGCGCGGCGTACCCGCTGGAGCACGTTGCCAAGCGTTCCGAGAAGAACCTGGGCGGCGAGCCAAACGCGGTGATCTTCCTGACCTGCGACCTGACTGGCGTACTGCCACCGGTGTCGATCCTCAATGAAGAACAAGCGGCCTACCACTTCCTGTCCGGCTACACCGCACTGGTGGGCTCGACTGAAATGGGTTCGGGCAGCGGCATCAAGTCGACCTTCTCCACCTGCTTCGGCGCACCGTTCTTCCCGCGCCCAGCTGGCGAATACGCAGAGCTGCTGATCAAGCGCATCCGTGGCTTCGGCTCCAAGGTCTACCTGGTCAACACCGGCTGGACCGGCGGTGGCTACGGCGTCGGCAAACGCTTCAACATCCCGACCACCCGTGCGGTGATCGCAGCGATCCAGAGCGGCGCGTTGATCGGTGCGCAAACCGAGCACCTGGACACCATCAACCTCGACGTGCCATTGGCCGTACCGGGCGTTGAGACCGGCCTGTTGAACCCACGCAACACCTGGGCTGACAAGGCTGCCTACGACGAAGCAGCGAAGGCCCTGGCCGGCCTGTTCGTCGAGAACTTCAAGAAATTTGAAGTGAGCGACGCGATCAAGGCAGCGGGTCCGAAGTTGTAAGATTCGCTAGCTGTTGAAAAGCCGCCCCTAGTGGGCGGCTTTTTTGTGCGCGTGGAAATCTCGATGAGCGTAGAGCAGGGCGGCAAAAAGGCCCACATTAACCACTCAGTGTTCTTCAGCTCAGATTTTCCAGCGTTTGCGTATCCCAGCTATGAGTCTTGATCGCCAGGTAGAGCATGCCGATGGTGAGCGGCATTTTCTCGCCCCGGCCCTTGGCGCGGTGTTTGAGGAATACATCGAAGACCGGCGGGTTGAAGTAACGATAAGCATCATAGTCACCCAGGTCGAGATCGAATGTCTGCTCCAGCGCCTCCATAAATTGCCTGGCTTCGGCGCCGTCGCAGCCGAGGTCGAAGTTAAGCGAGGTTTTAAGGCGGATGGTCTTGTGCTTGGGCAGGCCGATTTCTTCATGCAGCAATTGCAGGAGCTGCTGCATGACAGGGTCTTCGGGGAAGTGGGGGGCCAGGTTCATGGTGGGAGCACGCAGGAGTGGGTGAGGGGGATGGTCGTGATGATGGCAGTATTTGTTGCGGGTCAGAAAGAGTGCCAAGCCTATCAAGAATAGAGCGAGGGGGAGGAGTTGAATGCTGAGAATGATGGCCACATAAGGTAGCCAGAATGTCAGGATCAAGCCGCTTACGATAAAAGTGGCAGCAAAACGCTTTCTGAGTGTGCCGTCGGTGATTTTGTAATGCAGCAATAGATAAAAGGCGAAGAAGATCGCCGTCTGTAGATACAGCATTTGACTATGGCTCATCTGAGTACACATGCATTGAGAGGCTTGAGCGCTGCGGGCCAATTCCCCCGCTGACCCGAGCCTCTAGGCCGATGATGATGTCTGCACGCTGGAAGTTGCGGAGCTGGCGGGATATCAAATCGCGGGTGAAGTTTTCGATCAGTGATTCTGCCTTGCTGGAAATGATCCCAATTGGGGCTGCAACCGCACCTGAAATAGCTTCTTTGACGACGTTATTTCGGTTGTTCAGGCTATCGGCCTGTTTTCTGGTCAATGGTTTTGAAATGGCCACTGCCATGAGGCACGGAAGATCCTGGGCGAGCATTCGCTCATACAGACTTTGTAGTCGCAGGCGAACCTCTGGCGCAGAGGCCTTTGCGTCTAGCAAGCAAAGGCTGGCAAGTGCTTGCTTGTTATCGGGCCGTACAGTGAAACGAATCACGCTGAACGTGACGCCGTAATGGCCGATGTACTGAGTCCTTTCAAGGTTCACGGATTTCTTGCCGAGAAGGTTGCGAGGGCGCTAGTTTCGGTCAGGCTCGGCCGATTCTGTAGAGGGTTGAGTGGGCACCTGAGGCAGTTTGGGAAGCGTATGGTGCCCGACCAAGCAATTTCCTACAGAGTCTTCTGATGTTGGCAATTTGGCTGTCGGGCATCCTGGCGCAGGCGGGATAAAAACCACGTCACATTTTGTATAAAATCCCGGCAAAACCCCTGAATTCAGCGTATGTTTCACCGCAAAATCTTGTAGGGCAATTCCGCCCACTACTTAAAGGGAGTTAAGCATGGGTTTGCTTCGTATCGCCTCGGCGATGTCATTGTGTGCGGTGGCGTTTTCTGTCCAGGCCGAGCAGTTGCCAATTGAAGTGCTCAGTGCGGTGGTCAAGGACCAGAAAATCGCCGACGCTGAAGTCTTGCTGCAACGCAACGGCGCACAGAACGTGGTGGGGCGCACCAACGCCCAGGGCCAGGTCACCCTCACCAGCGAAGTTGCCGATGGCGCCGACAATCTGCTGATCATCAAGAAGCCCGGCTATTCCAACCTGGTGGTGAAGTGCCCGTGCAAAGGCATGACATACGCCATCAGCCCGGTGATGGAAAACCTCGACGGCCTGCGTGTAGTGCTGACCTGGGGGCAATCGCCTTCGGACCTCGACTCCCACATGATCTTCCCCGGCAACAACATCTACTTCAACAGCAAGACCGGCACCGATGCCGAGTTGGATGTGGATGACACCGACAGCTACGGCCCGGAAACCATCACCCTGCAGAAAAAACACTACGGCGAAAGCTACGTCTACGCCGTGCATGACTTCTCCAACCGCACCAACACAGGCTCCACTGCACTGTCCGAGAGCCAGGCCAAGGTGTTTGTGTACATGGGCCAGTCCCTGGTTCGCACCTACTACGTGCCGACCAACCGTACCGGTAACCTGTGGACCGTGTTCCGCATGACCGGCAGCGGCGACTTCCAGGACATCAATACCTTTACCGGCGTACTGGTCGAAGCCAAGGATGTGCTCAACGAAGTCAAACCCCTGCTCAACGACAGCGTTGCCGTGGATGCGGTGGTGGTCAGTTCTGCGGTACAGGGCGATGCGAAGAAGCTGAACCTCAAAGGCGAAGCGGCCTACCAGGCCGGTAACCTGGACCAGGCAATCGACTACTTCCGTCAGGCTATCGAACTGGACAATTCCTTCGGTAAAGCCTACGGCAACCTCGGCCTGGCCTATCAGAAAGCCGGTAACACCGCCGAGTCGATCTGGGCCAACCGCAAGGCGATCGCCCTGGCCAGTGGCCCGACAGCGGCCACCGTGCGCGCCGGTTCCTACTACAACATTGCGCGGATCTACGAAGCGGCCGGGCAGTTTGCCGATGCGCTGCGTCACTATCAGTTGGCCAAGGAACAGAAGGCCAACCCGGTGTATGACAAAGCCATTGAGCGTGTGCAAAACCGCTGATTGAGCTGTAGCAAAGATCTGAAAATGTGGGAGCGGGCTTGCCCGCGATAGCGGTGTAACAGTCAACAGCAGTATCGACTGGGGCACCACCATCGCGGGCAGGCCCGCTCCCACTTTTGTTTTGGGGTGTTTTATAGATTGCCGTTTGCTACCGGCTTCACCCTCGCCGCCTGTGTATCATCCTGTCTCTCTTTTCCACGCGACCTTTCTCGATTCGCTGAAAATCCCGGGCTATGTTTTAGGCCTGTTCAGCGGTCAATGGAGTGACAGCTTATGCACGACACCCTCCAGCAGGTCTTTGGTTATCCACAGTTTCGCCCAGGCCAGGAGGCGGCTGTCAGCGCCGTGCTGGCCGGCCGCTCGGCGGCGGCGATCTTTCCCACCGGCTCCGGCAAATCCCTCTGTTATCAGCTCTCAGCCGTGTTGCTGCCGCACCTGACACTGGTAGTGTCGCCGTTGTTGGCGTTGATGCAGGACCAACTGGACTTTTTGCAGCGCCATGGCATTTCGGCCGGTAGCATTGATTCGACACAAAGCCGTGAGCAGGCCAATGACGTAATGGCCCGCGCTCGCTCCGGCGAATTGAAGATCCTGATGATTTCCGTAGAGCGCCTGAAGAACGAGCGCTTTCGCAACTTTTTGCACAGCGTTTCGATTTCGCTACTGGTGGTGGACGAGGCGCACTGTATTTCCGAGTGGGGCCACAACTTCCGCCCGGACTACCTGAAACTCCCCGACTACCAACACCAGTTCAACATTCCCCAGGCGCTGCTGTTGACGGCCACCGCCACGCCCAAGGTCATTGCGGACATGCAGGCCAAGTTCGCCATCGCCCCCGCCGACGTGATCACCACGGGGTTCTACCGGCCCAACCTCAACCTGTGGGTGGAGCCGGTCAGCGGCGCCGACAAGCGCCGGCGCCTGGCGGAGTGGATGGGCGAGCGGGCCAACCAGCCGAGCATCGTCTATGTCACCTTGCAGAAGACTGCCGAGCAGATCGCCGAGCACCTGAATCGCCATGGCATCCAGGCCGAGGCCTATCACGCAGGTTTACCCCATGATAAGCGCGAAGGCATCCAGCGCCGGTTCATGGGCGGCCAGTCCAATTGCATCGTCGCTACCATTGCCTTCGGCATGGGCATCGACAAGAGCGACATCCGCAATGTGGTGCATTTCGATCTGCCCAAATCCATCGAGAACTACAGCCAGGAAATCGGGCGTGCCGGTCGCGATGGCCAGCCTTCCGAGTGCCTGGTGCTGGCCAACCGCGACAGCCTCAATGTGCTGGAGAACTTTGTGTACGGCGATACGCCGGAGCAGGAAGGCATCCGCCTGGTGCTGGAGGAACTGCTGGCGGCCGGTGATGACGGGCAATGGGAGTTTCTGCTGCGCTCGTTAGCGGAACTGAGCAATATCCGCGAGCTACCGCTCAAGACTTTGCTGGTGCAGTTGGAGCTCAAGGGGGTGATTGCACCGCGCTATGCGTTTTATGCCGAGTATCGCTTCAAGTACCTGGTAGAACCGGAGGTATTGCTGGCGCGTTTTTCCGGTGAGCGGCAGCAGTTTGTCGCCGCGATTATCCAAGCGTGCAAACGGGCCAGGAGCTGGGCCACCGTGGACTTTGATGCGCTTTATCAACAGCACCAGGCCGAACGCGGCCGGGTGGTCAAGGCGCTGGACTATTTCCAGGAGCAGGGTCTGATCGAGCTGGAGAGCAAGCAGATGACCGAGGTCTATAGCCTGCTCGATACCGGGTTTGATCCCCAGGCCTTGAGCGCCGAGTTATACACAGGCTTCAAGCAGCACGAAGCCACGGAAGTGGCGCGGATCCATGGGATGTTGGCGTTGTTCGCCAGTGAGCGTTGCCTGGGCTATCGGTTGGCCGAGTATTTTGGCGATGCAGCCGCCCCCCGCCAGTGTGGGCATTGCTCGGTTTGTTCTGGACAGGTCGCCCATCTGCCGGCACCACCGGGCCTGGCACCGCTTGTGGATAAAAACTTCCAGGGACTGTGCGGGGATTTTATCCACAGGCATCATCAACACACTGGCAGCTTGCCAGGGGCCGAGCGCTTGACGCGGTTTTTATGCGGGATCAGCGTGCCACTGTTTACCAAGCTCAAGGCCCGGGGGATTCCAGGGTTTGCGGTGCTGGAAGAGTATCCGTATGCCGAGGTGCGGGATTGGGCCGAGGCCCACCTGAACGACCTGTAAATTCACTTCAACGAGACTTGTCCATGCCTGACTCAATGCCGCAGCGTGCCGATTACCGTCACTTCCAGCCGATCATTACGCGCTGGCACGACAATGATGTGTACGGCCATGTGAATAACGTCACCTACTACAGCTTCTTCGACACAGCAGTGAACACGTACCTGATTGAACAGGGCGGGCTGGATATCCATGACGGCGAAGTGGTGGGGTTTGTGGTGAGTTCGGCGTGCGACTACTTCGCCTCGATTGCTTTCCCCGACCGTATCGAGATTGGCCTGCGGGTGGGCAAATTTGGCAACAGTTCAGTGCAGTACGAATTGGCGGTGTTCAAGGCCGGCGAAGATGAGGCCTGTGCGGCGGGGCGGTTTGTGCATGTGTTTGTGGATCGGGCGACTAACCAGCCGGTGACGATTCCACAGGTACTGCGCGAAGCACTGCAACACCTGGCGGTCTGACGGCGGCCTGCGAAACAATGAAGAGCTAATGTGGGAGCCGGGCTTGCCCGCGATAGCGCAGTGTCAGGCCACCTATTGGTTGCTGGCATTGCGCTAGCGCAGGCAAGCCAGCTCCCACATTGAGTTTGCTGTGTTTACCGGTGACGGTAGTGATGCTTGTTCTTGCGATGGCCATAAGCATGCCCACGGCCACGATGATCATCACGGTCATAGCGGCGGTTATCACGCCCGCGATAGCGACGGTCGTCGTCATCGCTCTTATTGCCCATATAGTTACCCAGCGCGCCGCCCGCGCCACCGCCGGCTGCCGCGCCGATCAGGCTGCCGGTGCTACCGCCGACACTGCGCCCGACCACGTTGCCGCCTGCTGCGCCCAGTGCGCCGCCAATGGCTGCTTCGCCACGGCTGCGTTTGTCTGCGCCCACTGCGCTACCGCCGGCGCCGCCCAGGGCCGCACCAATGGCCGAACCGGTATTGCCGCCGATCTGCTGGCCGACGACCGAACCTAAAACCCCGCCCAATGCGCCGCCTACACCGGCTTCGGTGGTGCCACCGGCCATGGCTGCGCCACTGACCAGGCCAAGGGACAACAAGAGAATCGAGGAGAACTTCATAGGTGAACCTCAAGGGGATGACGGCGCGATCCTGAGGTTGTCGGAATATTCTTACAATCGAATTCCGACCAGTGGTGCAGGTTGTATACAATTAGCTAAGTTGCTGTTTTATCTAGGGAACTTAAGTCGTTTTTGCCGGTCTTTAGCTACTTCGGGAAGGCCGCTTTTATACAAAAGCGGCCTTTTTTGTGCCCGTAAAAATCGTTCCTAATCGTGGAGACGATCAGGCGGTCCGGGCCATGATCAGACCATTGTCGCTGGCCGCTTCCAGGCGAATCGCCACGAATTTGGAAGTAGGCGTATGGCTACCATCCCCAGTGCTTTCCAACGGCACCAGCGGGTTGACCTCCGGGTAATAGGCCGCCGCCTGCCCCGCCGGAATATCGAACGCCAGCAAGGTAAAACCCTTGACCCGGCGTTCACGGCCATCATCCCAGATCGACACGATATCGGCCTTCTGCCCCGGCTTGAAGCCCAGGCGGATGATGTCGGCTTCGTTGACAAACAACACGTCGCGCTGGCCCTTGACCCCACGATAGCGGTCATCCAGGCCGTAGATAGTGGTGTTGTACTGATCATGGGAGCGCATGGATTGCATGATCAGGTCGGGTAGCTGGCCAGTGGCGCGGGTGCGTTCATGCACCAGGTCCTTGGGCAGGATGTTGGCGCGGAAGTTGGCGCGACCTGACGGCGTGTTCCAGCGGCGGGCGCCGGCGCTGTTGCCCAGGTAGAAACCGCCTGGGTGCTGCACGCGCTCATTGAAGTCCTTGAAGCCGGGAATGGTGTCGGCGATCAAGTCGCGGATGCGGCGGTAGTCGGCCACCAGCCAGTTCCAGTCCACCGGTTTGCTGCCCAGGGTGGCGGCGGCGATGCCGGCGACAATGGCCGGTTCCGATTTCATCAGCTTCGACAGCGGCTGCAATTGGCCGTTGGAGGCGTGCACCATGCTGAACGAGTCTTCCACCGTCACCGCTTGCGGGCCATCGGCCTGGATATCAATGTCGGTACGACCCAGGCACGGCAGGATCAAAGCCTGTTTACCGTGGGCCAGGTGGCTGCGATTGAGCTTGGTGCTGATCTGCACGGTCAGGTCGCAGTTGCTCAAGGCCTGGAAGGTGCGGGGGCTGTCAGGCGTGGCTTGGGCGAAGTTGCCGCCCAGGCCGATAAACACCTTGGCGCGGCCCTCAAGCATGGCGTGAATGGCTTCGACCACGTTATGCCCGTTGTCACGGGGTACCTTGAACTGGAAGCGACGCTCCAGGGCATCCAGGAAGGCCACGGGCGGCCGTTCGTTGATGCCCATGGTGCGATCGCCCTGCACGTTGCTATGGCCACGCACCGGGCACAGGCCGGCACCTGGGCGGCCGATGTTGCCGCGCAGCAGCATCAGGTTGGCGATTTCCTGGATGGTCGGCACCGAATGCCGATGCTGGGTGATGCCCATCGCCCAGCACATGATCACGTTCTTGCCTTTGGCGTACATGCGCGCCGCTTGCTCGATCTCCACCAGGCTCAGGCCGGACTGTTCGACGATTTCATCCCAGGAGGTGTCGTCGATCTTGGCCAGGTAATCCAGCACATTGACCGTGTGTTCATTGAGGAAGTCGTGGTCGAACACTGCCTCTTTGCCTTCGGCCTGGGCCTGGCGCTCCCACAGCAGCAGGAACTTGGCCATGCCGCGCAGGATGGCCATGTCGCCCCCCAGCGCCGGACGGAAATATGCGGTGTTGGTCGGTTTATCACCGTTGGTGAGCATTTCCAGTGGATGTTGCGGGTGCTGGAAGCGTTCCAGGCCACGCTCTTTGAGCGGGTTGATACACACCACCTGGGCACCGCGTTTCACTGCTTCGCGCAGCGGTTCAAGCATGCGTGGGTGGTTGGTGCCGGGGTTCTGGCCCCAGACGAAAATCGCGTCGGCGTGTTCGAAGTCGTCAAACGTCACGGTGCCTTTGCCGACCCCCACACTTTGCGCCAAGGCTACGCCGCTGGCTTCGTGGCACATGTTCGAGCAGTCCGGGAAGTTGTTGGTGCCATAGGTGCGCACGAACAGCTGATACAAGTATGCCGCTTCATTGCTGGCGCGGCCCGAGGTATAGAACTCGGCCATGTCCGGGCTTGGCAGGGCTTGCAGGTGCTTGCCGATCAGGTCGAAGGCCGACTCCCAGCTGATTGGCTTGTAGCGGTCGGTCTCGGCGTCATAGCTCATCGGCTCGGTCAGGCGGCCCTGGTATTCGAGCCAGTAATCGCTTTGCTCCAGCAGGGAGCTGACGCTGTGCTTGGCGAAGAACGCTGCATCCACCCGGCGCTTGGTGGCTTCCCAGTTGACCGCCTTGGCGCCGTTCTCGCAGAACTTGACCATGCCGCTTTCCGGCGAGTCACCCCAGGCGCAACCCGGGCAGTCGAAGCCGCCGTTCTGGTTGGTCTTGAGCATCATGCGCAGGTTTTTCAGCGCGTTATCGCTGGTCAGCCACGCCTGTGCCACGCTGATCAGCGCGCCCCAGCCGCCCGCCGGGCCTTTGTAGGGCTTGTAGCGCGGGGTCGGGGTTTGGTCGGCTTGGTGATGATTGCTCATGGCTGGTACTCCATCGCAGGGCTGTAGACCCGCGGCGCGCTTTTTTGCGGCAGGTGGATAAGATTGAGGTTGTGCCGGCGCGCCCATTGCAGGGCCAGGCCGGTGGGTGACGACAGGCTGACCAGGGTCTGGATGCCCGCGCGCAGGACTTTCTGGATCAATTCGAGGCTGCAACGGCTGGTGACAATCGCCACGCCGCCTTCGGTCGGGATGCGCTGGCGCACCAGGGCGCCGATCAGTTTGTCGAGGGCGTTATGCCGGCCGATATCTTCGCGGCCCAGCAGCAGTTCGCCCTGGTTATTCATGAACACCGCTGCATGCACCGCGCCACTGTATTGGCCCAACGGCTGGAAGGCGCTGATACGCTGGCGCAAGCCCTCGAGCCAGGCGGCAGGCGGCAGTGGTGCGCCCGGCAAAACCTGCAGGTCCGGCAACGCCTGCTCCACGGCTTCCACGCCACACAGGCCGCAGCCGCTGGTGCCGGCCAGTTGCCGGCGCTGTTGCTTGAGGTTCCAGAAGGCGCGGCTGCAGATCTGCACCTGGGCGTATTGGGCCGAGCCTGCGCCGCTCAGTTGCAGGTCATAGATGTCGCTGATGTCGCTGATGATGCCGCTGCCCAGGCTGAAGCCGACGATAAAGTCTTCAAGATCGGTGGGCGTCACCAGCATCACGGCCTGGCTGATGTCGTTGTAGGCAATCGCCAACGCAACTTCCTCGGCCAGCGCGGTGCTGGCCGATTCCGTGTGGTCGAGGCTGCAATATTGATAACTCTGGCTGGCGGCAGGCGCGGGCGTTGTCAGGGCAGGCGCCGCGCACGCAGGGCGCTGGGCGTTCATCAAGTCTAGTCACCGGCGAAGTGTTCAGAGTGAAGACTAGGCGCGACAAAGGGTCGCGTCTAATCGCCAATACTGATCTACCGATAGATGACGTCGATCAATGCTTCGGTAGCGATTACTGATAAAGCGCGAAACACGCCTCGGCCAACGCCGAACGTGGCGCGCTGCGCCGCATGATCAGCCCCAGCTTGGCCAGGGTTTGCGCGTTTTCGATAGGTTGCAGGCGCAGGTGTTCGGTCAGGGCGTCGAGGCCGCCGTCCAGGGGCATCACCGCACAACACAGGCCGCCATGCACGGCCTGCAGCAACTGATGGACGGCATCGGTTTGCAGCAAGGGGTGTGGCGTCAGGCCGCGGCTGTGGAAGTTATGGTCGATGGACTGGCGAAAATGCATGCCGCTGGTGAGCATGCCCAGGGGCAGCTCGATCAGCGCCTCCCAGCTCAGGGGCTTTTCGCCAAAGCTGAAAAAGCGTTGGTCGTACAACAGGCCCATGCGGGTTTCGTCCAGGGCCAGGGAGTCAAAGCGCTCGCTGTCGAGGCGTTCAAGGTAGGACACCCCCAGGTCCAGGCGATTGCTCGCCAGTTGTTCGAGGATCTGCTCGGAGCTCAACGCCGACAGCTCAAAGCGCAGGCTGGGGTGCTGCCTGTGCAACTGTTGCATCAAGGCCAGCGGATCAAAGCTCGACAGCGGCACCACGCCCAGGCGCAATGTCCCCACCAGGTTGCCCCGGCAGGCGGCCGCTTCGGCCTGCAGGCCGTCATAGGCGGCCAGCACCGTACGCGCCCACGCCAGCACCCGCTCGCCAGGGGCGGTAAAACCCTCGAAACGCTGGCCGCGATTGACCAGCGGCAGCTCCAGCTCTTCTTCCAGGCTGCGCAGGCGCATCGACAGGGTTGGCTGGGTGATGTGGCAGCGCGCGGCCGCCTGGCCGAAGTGACGGGTTTCGTCGAGGGCGATGAGGAATTTCAGTTGTTTGATGTCCATCTTCGCTCCGGGGGCTTATGCCAATGGCGCAGGGATTCTAGCGCGTTTGCGTCATTGGTCGGGCTGGAACCAAGATCTGTAAGACTGGTCTAGTCTTTGGCATCTGGAAACCCAATCCCAAGGAGAGCGCACTATGAGTCTTTTTAGCTTTATCAAAGAAGCCGGCGAGAAAATCGTTGATCTGTTGACGCCGGGTAATGCAAACGCGAGTGAGCAGTTGAAGGATCACGTTGCCAAGGTCGGCCTGGGTAACCCGAATGTGCAGACCACCGTGGAGGGCGACAAGGTGACAGTGACCGGTGAAGTCGCCACCCAGGAGGAGAAAGAGAAGATTCTGCTGGCGCTGGGCAACATTGCCGGCGTGGCGACCGTGGATGACCAGATCACTGTGTCGGGCCCTGTTGTTGCGGCTGCCCGTTTTGTCGTGGTGAAAAAGGGCGACACCCTCAGCGCGATTTCCCTGTCGGTCTACGGCAATGCCAATCTGTACAACAAAATCTTCGAGGCCAACAAGCCGATGTTGTCGCACCCGGACAAAATCTACCCAGGGCAGACGCTGCGTATTCCTGAGTAATACCTGGAGCAGATGAATAATGTGGGAGCGGGCTTGCCCGCGATTGCGGTGTGTCAGTCAGCAGATCTAGCTCTGACCCACCGCTATCGCGGGCAAGCCCGCTCCCACAGGGGCCCCACATCTAGTTTTAGAGCCCGCTGATCAATTCCCGGTAATCCCCGACTGCATCAAACTCCGCCGTATCCTTCGGCCCTTTGCGGCTGTCCGGCTCTTTCACCGCCAGCAAATGCCCCACGCCAAAATCCCGCGCACTGCGTAGGATCGGCAGAGTGTCGTCGATAAACAGGCTGCGCGCCGGGTCGAAGTCGATGTCCGCTTGCAGGGCATCCCAGAACTGCGGGTTTTCCTTGGCAAAACCATAGTCGTGAGAGCTGATCAGCCGCTCGAAATACGGCGCCAACTCAATGCGTTCCAGCTTCAACGACAGCGAATCGCGGTGAGCGTTGGTGATCAGGATCACGCGCTTGCCGGCCTGCTTGATGGCCGCCAGAAAGGTATCGGCGTCCGGCCGCAGGGCGATCAAGTGGGCGGTTTCCAGTTTGAGTTCGCGCACCGGGATCTTCAGTTCGGTGCTCCAGAAATCCAGGCAATACCATTGCAACTGGCCGGCGTTACGCTCGAACAGCGGCTGCAACTCCATCTCCGCCAGGGCAAGGCTCACACCGTGCAGTTCGGCATAGCGCCGGGGCAGGTGTTCCATCCAGAAGTGGTTGTCGAAATGCAGGTCAAGCAGGGTGCCGTCCATGTCCAGCAGGACGGTGTCGATATCGGACCAGGGCAGTGGCGGCATGGTGGGTTCTCAAGCAAGTAAGTAAACATATCCGACACAGACAATCGGAAAAGCCACGGTATAGTAACCCGATCACGCCAAGGAGCCCTCTATGCGCCAGAAACCCACCGTCCTCGCCCGCGAAATTGTCGCCAGTAGCCGTTTGTTCCGCGTGGAGGAAGTGCAACTGCGCTTTTCCAATGGCGTTGAGCGGACCTACGAGCGCCTGGTGGGCCGGGGTGCAGGGTATGGCGCGGTGATGATCGTGGCGATGATCGACGCTGATCACGCGCTGCTGGTGGAAGAATACTGCGGTGGCACGGATGAGTATGAACTGTCATTGCCCAAGGGCCTGATCGAGCCGGGCGAAGACGTGCTGGCGGCGGCAGACCGCGAGCTCAAGGAAGAGGCGGGCTATGGCGCCCGGCAGTTGGAGCACCTGACCGAACTGTCCCTGTCCCCTGGCTACATGAGCCAGAAAATCCAGGTGGTGCTGGCCACCGAGCTGTACGAAGAGCGCCTGGAAGGCGACGAGCCCGAGCCGATGCGCGTGGACCGGGTCAACCTGCGCGAGCTGGCACAACTGGCGCAGAACCCGCAGTTCAGCGAAGGCCGGGCCCTGGCCGCGTTGTACCTGGTGCGGGACTTGTTGACCCAGCGTGGAGCCTTCCAGTCATGAGCGAATTGTTCCTCGGCCACCCGTACATTGCCCCGGTGATTGAACTGGCCCGCCAGGCCGGCGAGGTCATCCTGCCGTACTGGCGCGCCAATGTAGCCGTGACGGCCAAGGCGGATGATTCGCCGGTGACCGCCGCCGATCTGGCCGCCCATCACCTGATTCTCGCCGGCCTCACTGCGCTGGACCCAAGCATCCCGGTGCTGTCGGAAGAAGATGCCGACATCGACCAGAGCGTGCGTGCCGGTTGGCAACGCTGGTGGCTGGTGGACCCGCTGGATGGCACCAAGGAATTTATCAGCGGCAGCGAAGAATTTACCGTCAACATCGCCTTGATCGAACAGGGGCAGGTGGTGTTTGGCGTGGTGTCGATGCCCACCAGTGGCCGCTGCTACTTCGGCGGCGCCGGGCTTGGGGCGTGGCGCTCCGACGTGAATGCCGCACCCCGGCCGATCCAGGTGCGCCAGAAGCCGGCCGCAGGCGAGGCGTTCACCGTGGTTGCCAGCCGCCGCCACACCAGCCCCGAACAGGAGCGCTTGCTCGATGGGTTGAGTGAAGGGCTGGGGGAGTTGAAGCTGGCCAATATCGGCAGCTCCTTGAAATTCTGCCTGTTGGCCGAAGGCAGCGCCGATTGCTATCCGCGCCTGGCGCCGACGTCGCAGTGGGACACCGCCGCCGCCCAGGGTGTGCTGGAAGGTGCTGGCGGCGAAGTGCTGGAGTTGAATGGCCAGCCGTTCAGCTACCCGGCACGCGAGTCGCTGTTGAACCCGTTCTTCCTGGCCTTGCCGGCCAAGGCCGCCTGGCGCGAGCGTTTGCTGACTCTGGCCCGTTCTTGAAGGCAATGCAGATCAAATGTGGGAGCGGGCTTGCCTGCTCCCACACAATCCCGCTCCCAGATAGGCCTTGGATGATCTTGCCTAGCGGTGCAACACGTACTGCCCGGTAAACGCCACCGCTCGCGCTTCACTGCCCTCATTCACGATCCACGCCTGCAACGCCAGCCGCGCCCGGCCATGGCGCCGGTACGTCGCCAAAAAGCGCTTCCACACCTTGTCCTCCGGTGCCTGGCAAATCGCCGTGGCGTCCTGGGTGACAGGCAATGGGTAGCTGATCTGCCCTTCCTGAATTACGATATGCCCGTCTTCAATCCCTTCCTCGCGCAATTGCAGGTGCAGCCAGCCCCAGCCCGCCAAGACCGCGCCGCAATACAGGCTGCCGCCGAACATGGTGCTCTTGTGGTTGATATTGGCTTGCAACGGTAAGTGCAGGCGCAGTTGCCGGTCCTGCCAGTCGAGCACCTTGAGGCCCATCTCCCGGGTCAGGGGGATGTCATGGTGCAGAATGGATTCCAGGTAACGGCTATCGCGGCTCATGGCAGTCTCTTGGCAGGGGGAAAAGGTCAATCGTCGTCAGCGTGGGCGTTGCCGCTGTCGGCAAAGTTCAGGCCGTGCTTGCGTAACTTGTCATGCAGGGTTTTGCGCGGCACGCCCAGGGCTTCGGCCAGGCTGCGCACAGAGCTGTGGGGGCGGCCGAGTTCGGCCGCGATCAGGGCTTTTTCAAAGTGCTCGACTTGCTCGCTCAAGCCCCCCGTCGACATCGGTACACCCGGCGCCGGGCCGTCCGGTGCGCTGTCCAGGGCCAGTTCCAGGCCAAGGGCGAAGCGCTCGGCGACGTTTTGCAGTTCGCGCACGTTGCCCGGCCAGTTATGGCGCAACAGCATTGCCCGTTGGCCCGGCTGCAGCTCATGCAGCGGCAGGCCGTGGCGGCTGCTGGCCTCGTCGGCGAAGTGCTGGAACAGCATCAGGGCATCTTCGCCCCGCTCGCGCAGCGGCGGAATGCGCAGCGGCGCGACGTTCAGGCGGTAGTACAAGTCTGCGCGAAAGCGCCCCTGGTCGGCGGATTGGCGCAGGTCTTCCTTGGTCGCGGCGATGATGCGGATATCCAGCGGGATCTGCTGATTGCCCCCCAGGCGCTCAACCACCCGCTCCTGTAGCAGACGCAACAACTTGACCTGCACATCCAGGCTCATGCTCTCGATTTCATCGAGGAACAACGTGCCGCCGTTGGCAAATTCGAACTTGCCGATGCGCCGTTTCTGCGCACCGGTAAACGCCCCCGGCTCATGGCCGAACAGCTCGCTTTCGACCACGGACTCGGCCAGGGCGCCTGCGTTGATAGCGACGAAGGGCCCGGTGCGGCGGTTCGACAGGTCGTGCAGGGCGCGCGCCACCACTTCCTTGCCGGCGCCGGTTTCGCCGAGGATCAGCACGTCGGCGCGGGTCGCCGCCAGCGCGCCAATCTGCTCGCGCAGGCGCAGCATCGGCGCCGACTGGCCGACCAGGCGCGTGCTCAATTGCTGGCGGTCACTCAGGGCCAGGCGCAGGCTGCGGTTGTCCAGCACCAGCCGGCGCAGCGACAAGGCGCGGCGCACGCTGTCGAGCAGTGCGTCGCTGGCGAAGGGTTTTTCGAGGAAGTCATAGGCGCCGGCGCGCATTGCTTGCACCGCCAGTGGCACATCGCCGTGGCCGGTGATCAGCAGTACTGGCAACTCCGGGTCGAGGCTGTGGAGTTCGGTGAGCAGCTCCAGGCCGTCCATGCCGGGCATGCGGATATCGCTGACCACCACCCCTGGCCAATCCCGCGACAGGCGCGCCGTGAGGCCGGTGGCCTCGCCAAGGGGCAGGACTTTCAGCCCGGCCAGGTCCAGGGTCTGACACAGGGCCTGACGCAGGTGCGGATCATCGTCGATCAACACCACCTGAATCTGGTTTTCGATAGTCATACACTGCGGTCCTCGGACGGTTGCAGACTGACGCCGGGTGCTCCGGCGCGCAGTTTCAAGGTTATCAGTGCGCCGCCTTCCTTGTGGTTGGCGAACAGCAGTTCACCACCAAAGGCACGCATCAGGGTGTCACAAATGGCCAGGCCCAACCCCAGGCCCTGGGTGCGGGTCTTGGTGGTGTAGAAGGGCTCGCCGGCGCGACCCAGGGCTTCCATGCAGAACCCCGGCCCGTTGTCGCGGATGTACAGGTTGACGCCCTGCTCGGTGGATTCGGCACTCAGCCACAATTTGCGTGGCGGACCCTTTTCGGTCAACGCATCCAGGGCATTGGCCAGCAGGTTGCCCAGCACCTGGCGCAGACGGGTTTCCCCAGCCTCCACCCACAGGGAGGCTTCTGGCAAGTCGCGGATCAGCTCCACTTCCATGGCCCGTCGGCGCTTGGCCAGCAATGCCAGCGCATCGTCCAGGGCCGGTTGCAGGGCCACGCTTTCCGGGGCATGCCGGTCGCGGCGGGCAAAGGCGCGCAAGTGGGCGATGATCGAGGCCATGCGCCCGGTCAGTTCGCTGATCAGTTTGAGGTTGCCCCGCGCGTCGTCGGTGCGCTGGTGATCGAGGAGAATCTCAGCGTTTTCCGCGTAGCTGCGAATGGCCGCCAGGGGCTGGTTGAGTTCATGGCTGATACTCGCCGACATGGTACCCAGCGCCGACAGTTTGCCGGCCTGCACCAAGTCATCCTGGGCGCGCACCAATTCCTGCTGGGCATTTTCGCGCTCCAGTACTTCCTGGCGCAGGCGGCGGTTGAGGCCTTCGAGGTCACTGGTGCGTTCGGCCACGCGCATTTCCAGCTCGCGCCGGGCCTTGGCTTCAAAGGCGATGCGTTCCAGGTAGTGGCGACGGCGCTGCATCATCAGGCCGAGCAGCAGCATCAGCACCAGTAAGGTCGCGCCGCCGACGGCAACCACCGTGCGCACAGGGCGGTCGATCAGGGTGCGCGGCGCAAGAATCTCCACATTCCAGCCGGTTTCGGCGATTTCGGTGGACTGGCGCAGCCAGGCATTGGAGCTGAAAGTCAGGGGCTGTGGGTCGCGGGTCGGGTAGGGCTGGATCGCGACGATCGCCTGGTGCTCGGCCTCGGTCAGTGGCCGGGTCGCGCGAAAACGCCATTGTGGGCGTGAGGTCAGGATCACCACGCCGTTGTGGTCGGTGACCAGCAGTTGCTCGGGGGTCTGGCCCCAGAGGCTTTCGGTGTGGTCCAGGTCGACCTTGACCACCAGCACGCCAATCACATGTTCGTCTTCGCGCACCGCAGCGGCGAAGAAGTACCCGCGCTTGGCCGAGGTGGTGCCCAGGCCGAAGAAACGCCCCAGGCGCCCGGCCATGGCCTCACTGAAATACGGACGAAAGGAAAAGTTGCGGCCGACGAAGCTGTCCTGTTTGTCCCAGTTCGAGGCGGCCAGGGTCTTGCCACGGGTGTCCATCAGGTACATCACTTCCACGCCCGCCTGGACTGACACCTCCTTGAGCAACTGGTTGGCGGCGACCAGGTTGGTGCTGATGTGAGGCGCTTCCAGGGCGGTACGCAAGGCCGGCAATTCGCCGAGGATTTGCGGCAGTATTTCGTAGCGGTGCAGGGTGCCCAGCAGGTTGGCGACGTACAGGTCGAGGGTCTGGCGGTTCTGCCCGGCCAGCTCGCTGCGGTAGTAACGTTCGGCCAGATGCTCCAGCGGCCACAGCAGCGGTGCCAGGCATAACGCCAGCAACGCCAGGCTGCGCCAGCGGGGTCTTCGTGGAAGGGGTGGAGTCATGTAAGTCTGCGCCTGTGGGTACAGGCGCATTATGCCTAGTGCTGCTGTGCAAGACACTCGCGCAATGCTTCGCGCCATTGCGGTTGGCCGACGTGCCATTGCTGTTGCAGACGGCTGCAGTCCAGGCGCGAGTTCAACGGGCGCTTGGCGGGCGTGGGGTAGTCGCTGGCGGGAATCCCTTCCAGCTCGGCGCACGCCTTGCCTTCGGCCAGCAGTTGCTCGCCAATGGCCTGGGCAAAGCCGAACCACGAGGTCTCGCCCTGGGCCGTCAAGTGATAGACGCCCCAGTCCCCGGCCTGGCCGGCCTGCCAGCGCTCGATCAGTGCCCGGGTGCTGTTGGCGATGGTCCCGGCCCAGGTCGGCGCACCGATCTGATCGGCGACGATACGCATCTGCGGTTTTTCCTGGAGCAGGCGCTGCATGGTCAGCAGGAAGTTCTTGCCGTGGCTCGAATACACCCAACTGGTACGCAGGACCAGGTACTGACCGCCCACCGCCGCGATGGCCTGCTCGCCCGCCAGCTTGCTCTGGCCGTAGACACCCAACGGGTTGGGCGCATCGTCCTCGGTGTAGGGCGCGGGCTTGCTGCCGTCAAACACATAGTCGGTGGAGTAGTGGATCAACGGGATGCCCAGGGCCTTGGCTTCTTCGGCGAGGATGCCGGGCGCCGTGGCATTGATCGCGAAGGCCACCTCGGGCTCGTTCTCGGCCTGGTCGACAGCAGTATGGGCCGCCGCGTTGATGATCAGCCCAGGGCGATGGCTGCGCACCTGTTGGCGGATCTGCTCGGGGTTGGCCAGGTCGAGCTGGTCGCGACCGAGCACGACCAGTTCACCCAGGCCCTGGAGCCGCTGTTGCAGCTCGCGGGAAACCTGGCCGTGTTGGCCGGTGATGAGGATTTTCAACGGTGTACCGCTCACATTCATTGGGCTTCCCCTGCGAGGGAGAACAGGTACTGGCCATAGCCAGTCTTGCCGAAGTATTTGGCCCGCTCCAGCAGATGGTCGCGGTCGATCCAGCCGTTTTCGTAGGCGATTTCTTCCAGGCAAGCCACTTTCAAGCCCTGGCGGTGCTCGATGGTCTGCACATAGATCGAGGCTTCCAGGAGGCTGTCATGGGTGCCGGTATCGAGCCAGGCGAAGCCACGGCCGAAGCGCTCGACATGCAGGTCGCCGCGCTTGAGGTAGGCATTGTTGACGTCGGTGATCTCCAGCTCGCCGCGTGGCGAGGGCTGGACGGCCTTGGCAATCTTGACCACATCGTTGTCATAGAAGTACAGGCCGGTCACGGCATAGCTGGACTTTGGCTTGGCGGGTTTTTCTTCGATGGAAAGCGCGCGGCCTTCACCGTCGAAATCAATTACGCCGAAGCGCTCCGGGTCCTTGACCCAGTAGCCGAACACTGTGGCGCCGGATGGACGCTTGGCGGCGGCGCGCAGTTGCTCGCTGAAATGCTGGCCGTGGAAGATGTTGTCGCCCAGGATCAGGCATACGGGGTCATTGCCGATGAACGCTTCGCCGATCAGGAAGGCCTGTGCCAAACCATCGGGCGAGGGTTGCTCGGCATAGCTGATCTGCACGCCGAACTGGCTGCCGTCGCCCAACAGGTTGCGGTATTGCGGCAAGTCCACCGGCGTAGAAATCACGAGGATCTCCTTGATTCCGGCGAGCATCAGCACGGAAATCGGGTAGTAGATCATCGGTTTGTCGTACACCGGCAGCAACTGCTTGGAAACCCCCAGGGTAATGGGGTGCAGGCGCGTCCCGGAGCCACCGGCCAGTACGATTCCCTTCATCATGCAATCAGGTCCTTCGCTTCGGTGTTGCCGAGGCGTTCGCCTTGATAACTGCCGTCCTGGACCCGGCCGCACCATTCCAGGTTATCGAGGTACCACTGCACGGTCTTGCGCAGACCGCTCTCGAAGGTTTCTTCCGGGACCCAACCCAGTTCGCGCTCGATCTTGCTGGCGTCGATAGCGTAGCGCTGGTCATGGCCTGGACGGTCCTTGACGAAGGTGATCAGGTCGGTGAACTGGGCAACGCCGGCCGGACGCTGTGGCGCCAGCTCTTCGAGCAGTGCGCAGATGCCACGCACCACGTCGATGTTCTTTTGCTCGTTGTGCCCGCCGATGTTGTAGGTCTCGCCCACTACACCTTCGGTGACTACTTTGAGCAGTGCGCGGGCGTGGTCTTCGACAAACAGCCAGTCACGTACTTGCAGGCCATCGCCGTACACCGGCAGGGCCTTGCCTGCCAAGGCATTGAGGATCACCAGCGGGATCAGCTTCTCGGGGAAGTGGAACGGCCCGTAGTTGTTCGAGCAGTTGGTCAGCAGCACCGGCAAACCGTAGGTGCGCTGCCAGGCGCGAACCAGGTGGTCGGACGCGGCCTTGCTCGCAGAGTAAGGCGAGCTGGGCGCGTAAGGCGTGGTTTCGGTGAACAGGTCATCCACACCATGCAGGTCGCCATACACTTCGTCGGTGGAAATGTGATGGAAGCGGAAGGCGCTCTTGGCCGGCTCTGCCAACTGTTGCCAATAGGCGCGAGTGGCTTCAAGCAGGCTGTAGGTGCCGACGATGTTGGTCTGGATAAAGTCCGACGGACCGTCGATGGAACGGTCGACATGGGACTCGGCCGCCAGGTGCATGATGGCCTGGGGCTGGAAGCGTGCCAGCACTGCGCTGACGGTGGCCTGGTCGATGATATCGGCCTGGACGAACTCATAGCGGCTGTCGGTCGCGATGCTGGTCAGCGACTCAAGATTGCCCGCGTAGGTCAGTTTGTCGAGGTTGAGAACTTCATGTTCAGTGTTTTGAATCAAATGGCGGATCAGTGCGGAACCGATAAAACCGGCACCACCGGTAACAAGAATACGCATGTCGAGAGGCCTTTTCCTTGGACGGAAACTGAGCGAATGGGGCATAGCTTGCGGGCTTGCGATGGGCGGTGCAAGGGGCGGTGGTCAGATTGGCCCGACTTGCGTGCTCAAAGGCTTGCGTGCTCAAAGAAGACCATCACAATGGGTTTGGGTTGCATCAGACCTATTAACAATGGCGATATAAGCGCCGGACAAAAAACCAGGGGCCGTCACATGTTGCTCGATACATTGATCCACCGCGCCAGTTTGCCGTGCCCTCAAGTCGGGCCGGAGCAAGCCTTGCAGATGCTTGAGCAACATTACGGCCTCAGTGGCACGCTGCAGTCCCTGGGCAGCCAGCAAGACCTCAATTACCGGGTCGACAGTGACCGGGGCCGCTTCGTCCTGAAAATCTGCCGTGGCGAGTATGCCGCCGTCGAGCTGCACGCCCAGCACGCCGCCCTGGCGCACCTGCAGGCACAGGCGGCGGTTCGGGTGCCCACGGTCATCAGTACCCTTGATGGCGAGCAACTGCTGAGCCTGACGGTGGCCGGGCAGGCGGTGCACCTGCGGGTGCTGGACTATATCGACGGCCAGCCGCTGACCCACCTGCCGCACTTGGGCCGTGAGGTGATCGCCGGGTTTGGCCAGCTGTGCGGGCAGATGAGCCGGGCATTGGCCGGCTTCGCCCATGGGGGCCTGGAGCGCACCCTGCAGTGGGACCCGCGCCACGCCCTGGAACTGATCCGTCATTTACTCTCGACACTCGACAACCTGCCCCAGCGTGCGGCTCTGGAACAGGTCGCCGCCCAGGTCGAGCAGCGCCTGCGCCCCCTGGCCGAGCAATTGCCGTGGCAGGCGGTGCATATGGATATCACCGACGACAACGTGGTGTGGCAGCGGGATGCCGAGCGGCATTGGCAGGTGCAGGGCGTTATCGACTTCGGTGATTTGGTGCATACCTGGCGGATTGCCGACCTGTCGGTGACCTGCGCCGCTTTACTGCACCACGCTGACGGCGACCCGTTTGCGATCCTGCCGGCGATCCAGGCCTGTCACGCGTTGACCCCTTTGCAACCCCAGGAATTGCAGGCGTTGTGGCCGCTGATTGTGGCCCGTGCGGCGGTTCTAGTCCTGAGCAGCGAACAGCAGCAGCGCCTGGACCCAGATAACTCTTACCTGTTGAAGAATGCCGAGCACGAGTGGGAAATTTTCCACGTTGCCACCTCGGTGCCGTTTGAATTGATGGAGGCGGCGATCCAGGCGTGCGTCGGTGCAACCCCCAAACCAGTGGCCGGCGAAGGCTTTGCCCCGCTGCTGCCGGGCCTGGTGGGGCGCGAGTTCGCGCTGATCGACCTGGGTGTACTCAGTGAACATTTCGAAGCCGGAAACTGGGAAACCCCTGGCATCGACCAACATCTATTGCAGCAGGCTGCAACGGTCCACGGCTTGGCGGCCAGTCGTTATGGCCAGTATCGCTTGTCCCGCACGCGCCCGGACTGCGCGAGCGAACCGCACACGTTCGCTCTGCACGTCGAACTGTATGTGCCCCAGGGCAGCGTCGTAGAGGCGCCGTTCGCCGGCATCCTGCGCTGCACCGCCGATGGCGTATTAAGTCTGCATAGCGCGCAACTGAATGTACGGCTACAGGGCCTGAAAAATGCCTTGCAACCCGGTGCCGCGGTGCTCAAAGGCCAGGTCCTGGGGGAGGCGTGCGGGGCATTGACCGTGCAACTGTGCCGGGTTGACCTTGATCCGCCATTGTTCTGCACGCCGTCCCGCGCTGCGGCCTGGCAGGCGTTGTGCCCATCGCCGGCGACGCTGCTGGGCCTGGCCTGTGACGCCGAGCCGGAGGTGGATCCAGAAGCCTTGCTGGCCCGGCGCGATGCCAGCTTCGCCCGCTCGCAGAAGCACTATTACGTCGACCCGCCGCGCATCGAGCGTGGCTGGCGCAATCATCTGATCGACATGCAGGGCCGCTCGTACCTGGACATGCTCAACAATGTCGCGGTACTGGGCCACGGCCATCCGCGCATGGCCCAGGTGGCGGCGCGGCAGTGGTCGCTGCTCAACACCAACTCACGCTTTCATTACGCCGCAATTGCCGAGTTTTCCGAGCGTCTGCTGGCGCTGGCGCCCGAGTCCATGGACCGCGTGTTCCTGGTCAACAGTGGCACCGAAGCCAACGACCTGGCGATCCGCCTGGCCTGGGCCTACAGCGGCGGGCGCGACATGCTCAGTGTGCTGGAGGCCTATCACGGCTGGTCGGTGGCGGCCGATGCGGTGTCCACCTCGATCGCCGACAACCCCCAGGCCCTGAGCAGCCGGCCCGACTGGGTGCACCCCGTGACCGCGCCCAATACCTATCGCGGCGAATTCCGTGGCCCGGACACTGCGCCGGATTACGTGCGCAGCGTGGAGCACAACCTGGCGAAAATCGCCGCCAGCCAGCGCCAGTTGGCGGGCTTTATCTGCGAGCCGGTATATGGCAATGCCGGTGGCATCTCCCTGCCACCGGGCTATTTGCAGCAGGTGTATGCCCTGGTGCGCGCCCAGGGCGGGGTGTGTATCGCCGATGAAGTGCAGGTTGGCTATGGGCGCATGGGCCATTTCTTCTGGGGCTTTGAAGAGCAGGGCGTGGTGCCGGACATCATCACCATGGCCAAGGGCATGGGTAACGGCCAGCCGTTGGGTGCGGTGATCACCCGCCGGGAAATCGCCGAAGCGCTGGAGGCCGAAGGGTACTTCTTCTCGTCCTCCGGCGGCAGCCCGGTCAGTTGCCAGATTGGTCTGGCGGTGCTGGATGTGATGGAGCAAGAAAAGCTCTGGGAAAACGCCCAGGTGGTCGGCGGGCACTTCAAGGCGCGGCTCGAGGCGCTGATCGAGCGCCATCCGCTGGTGGGGGCGGTGCATGGCTCGGGCTTTTATCTGGGGCTGGAGTTGGTGCGGGACCGGCAGACTCTGGAGCCGGCGACGCAAGAAACCGCCAAGCTGTGTGATCGCTTGCGTGAGCTGGGGATTTTTATGCAGCCGACCGGGGACTATTTGAACATCCTCAAGATCAAGCCGCCGATGGTCACGTCTAGACGCAGTGTGGATTTCTTTGTCGACATGTTGTCGAAGGTGCTGGATGAAGGGTTGTAACCCCCTTCAATAAATTGAAATGCTCCCACAGTTGATTGGGGTTTCACTTTTAAAACCGATTGTTATCGGGAATATTTTGAGTTTTTTAGATAGTCGGATGTTTGCGTGCTTTAAAAGCCGATTTTTATCCGCTATAAAGTCGCGCAGCATTCCCCTTTCTGTCATCGGCCCTGGTTATCCTGGCCGCTGACCACCGCCCAGGAGATGATTCATGAGCCGTATCGTTACCGTCGCCGCTACCCAGATGGCTTGTTCCTGGGACCTCGAAGCCAATATCGAGACCGCTGAAAAGCTGGTCCGTGAGGCCGCCGCCAAAGGCGCGCAGATCATCCTGATCCAGGAACTGTTCGAAAGCCCGTACTTCTGCCAGAAGCCGAACCCGGACTATCTGCAACTGGCGACCTCGGTTGACGACAACGTGGCCATCAAGCACTTCCAGAAAATCGCCAAGGAACTGCAAGTGGTGCTGCCGATCAGCTTCTTCGAACTGGCTGGCCGTGCGCGTTTCAACAGCATCGCGATCATCGACGCCGACGGCTCCAACCTCGGGATTTATCGTAAAAGCCACATCCCGGATGGCCCTGGCTACCACGAAAAGTACTACTTCAACCCGGGTGATACCGGCTTCAAAGTGTGGAACACCCGCTACGCGAAGATCGGCGTGGGCATCTGCTGGGACCAGTGGTTCCCGGAATGCGCCCGCAGCATGGCGCTGCAAGGTGCAGAGATCCTGTTCTACCCGACCGCCATCGGCAGCGAGCCACACGACAAGACCATTTCGTCCCGCGACCACTGGCAGCGCGTGCAACAAGGCCATGCCGGCGCCAACCTGATGCCGCTGATCGCCAGTAACCGCATCGGCAACGAAGAGCAGGACGGCTACGACATTACCTTCTACGGCTCGTCGTTCATTGCCAACCAGTTCGGCGAAAAAGTCGAAGAGCTCAACGAAACCGCAGAAGGCATCCTGGTGCACAGTTTCGACCTCGATGAGCTGGAGCACATCCGCAGCGCGTGGGGCTCGTTCCGTGATCGCCGGCCGAACCTGTACGGCGCGCTCAAGACCCTCGACGGTTCCCTGGAGTCCTGATCGCCATGACCACTTTGCACAGCACGCCTCGCGCTGACGGCTTTTATATGCCAGCCGAGTGGGCGCCCCAGACCCAGGCCTGGATGATCTGGCCCGAGCGTCCCGACAACTGGCGCCTGGGCGGCAAGCCGGCGCAGGCGGCCCATGCGGCAGTGGCCAAGGCCATTGCGCGTTTTGAACCGGTGACGGTTGCGGTCTCCGCCGGCCAGTACGAAAACGCCCGGGCGCGCCTGGATGTGCCGAATATCCGAGTGGTGGAGATGTCCAGCGACGATGCGTGGGTACGCGACAGCGGGCCGACCTTCGTGATCAATGACCAGGGCGAAGTGCGTGGCGTGAACTGGGATTTCAACGCCTGGGGCGGGTTTGACGGTGGCTTGTATGCCCCGTGGAACCGCGATTCCCAGGTGGGCGGCAAGATCCTTGAGATCGAGCGCAGCCCGCGTTATCGCACCGAAGGTTTTGTGCTGGAGGGCGGCTCGATCCACGTTGATGGTGAAGGCACGCTGATCACCACCGAGGAATGCCTGCTTAATCGTAATCGCAACCCGCACCTGGGCCGCGAAGAGATCGAAGCGGTCCTCAGCGCCAACCTGGCTGTGGATAAGATCATCTGGCTGCCCGACGGTCTGTTCAACGACGAAACCGACGGCCATGTGGATAACTTCTGCTGCTACGTGCGCCCGGGCGAAGTATTGCTGGCCTGGACCGACGACCCGCAAGACCCGAACTATGCGCGCTGCCATGCCGCCATGGACGTGCTGCAAAACAGCACAGACGCCAAGGGCCGCGCGTTTATCGTACATAAAATGCCGATCCCGGGGCCGTTGTACGCCACTGAGGAAGAGTGCGCTGGTGTCGATCCGGTGGACGGTTCCCAGGAGCGTAATCCGACCGTGCGTTTGGCCGGTTCCTACGTCAACTTTCTGATCGTCAACGGCGGCATCATCGCGCCGAGTTTTGACGACCCGCTGGACAGTCGCGCCGAGGAAATCCTTCAGGGTCTGTTCCCGCAACATGAAGTGGTGATGGTGCCAGGTCGTGAACTGTTACTGGGGGGCGGCAATATCCACTGTCTGACCCAACAACAGCCCGCGCCGCACAAAAACTGAGTGCACTTGTAACAGGCGATTTCGCCGTACGACGGCTGATCGCCAGCCACTGCACTGGGCAATAACAGCAAGCCCACGGCCCATTGGGGCCGTGGGCTTTTGTGTGTGTGCAAGCCCGTAAATCGGGCTTATTGGCATAGCTCTTGTATCGGCGTGGTGACAGTGATCGGGGTTTGTGACTGCACAGTTCTGTCATAAACCTTGAGTAAGTTAGCCGCTCAAGCAGTAGGAGAGAGCGCTGAAATGAACGCCGATATCAACCTGGTCTATACACGCGCGCCCCATCCTTCGGTCGTGCGAGGTGACGCGATTCACACGCTGGCACTTTGGTTGAAGGCAAACGGCTCGCGCCGGATCCGGCAGGCTGATCCACGCAGGGTGATGAGTGAGCGCTACCCGCTGGGGTTGTTCAGTGAGGATGAAGTGCAGGTGCTGTGCGAATTGATCCGCAACTGACTGACACTGATCTGCAAGTGTGGGAGCGGGCTTGCCCTAATGCCAGTCAGTTAAGCGCAGATCCTCTGTGGGAGTGGGCTTGCTCGCGAAAGCAGTGGGTCAGTCAACATCAATGTTGGCTGGGCCGACGTCTTCGCGGCGATGCGGCGATCCGACAAGCCCGCTCCCCCATGAGCCGCATGTGGCTTAGAAGTTGTACGTCCCCGTTACCACCAGGCTGCGCGGCTCGCCGAACTGGATCTGGTTGGCGCTGGTCGCCGACGCGTAGTACGTCTTGTCGCTGATGTTATTGAGTGCCGCCTTCACATCCCAGTCCTTGTGCCGGAACCCGGCCAGGGCGTCCCAGCGGCCATAGCCCGGCAACACCACGGTGTTGGCGTTATCGGCATAACGATCACCCACCAGGGTCAGGCCGGTTTCGGCGTACCAGCCCATTTCCGGTTTCCAGGTAACGAACAGGCTGGCGTTGCGCTTGGCCACGTCGCTGATGCGTTTGCCTTCAAAGCCATTGTTGTCTTTCACCACTTTGGCATCCTGTACGCCGATGCCGCCGCGTACATACCAGTTGCCGACGATTTTGCCGGTGGTGGTCAGCTCGATACCACGGGAACGCTGGATTCCGCTGAGCAGGGTGATCAGTGGCTTCTCTGGGTCGCGGGTGCGGCGGTTGTAGAGCTCCAGTTCATACACGGCGAGGGTGGTGCTCAAGCGGTCGTCGAGCCAGTCGCTCTTGACCCCGATTTCCTTTTGCTTGGTCAGCTCGGGGCTCAGGTCATTGGTATTGTCCGTCGCATTCGGGGTGATGCCGATCAGGCCGCCGCCGGTGGGGGAAAACGTCTTGCTCCATGACGCGTAGAACGAATGGTTCTCCACCGGCGTCCACACCACGCCCAGCCGTGGGCTGGTGTTGTGGCTGTCGACCTTTTTGCGCAGGTTGATGATTTTATTGGTGGTGTCCACTTCAAAACGGTCGTAGCGCAAACCCGCGAGCAACTGCCACTGATCGTTCAGGCGCAGTTGGTCCTGCACATACAGGCCTTGGCTTTCGACCTCGGTGTGGTTGTTGCTCGAGATCGTCATCGGCCCGGTATGGCTCAGGTGGCGGTTGGGGTGGTTCAGATCCAGCGCCGGGACGCCCTGGCCACTGTACAACTTCGGATCACGGCGCTGGCTGCCCAGCTCCACGCCGGTCAGCAGGCGGTGTTCCAGGCCAAAGGTATTGAAGCCACCTTCGAGTTCGACGTTATTGAATACGTTGCGCGTCGTCAGGTCTTGCTGCCAGCGCTGGCGCCCGACCATGTTGGTCACGGGGTTGTAGCCGGTCAGGTAGGTGTTGTCGAAGTCACTGTCGAGCTTGAACACGCCCAGGGTGTGGCGCAGTTGCCAGCTGTCGTTGAGTTCATAGGCGAGCTTGGAGCGCAGGGATTGGGTGGTGTCGTCGATATAGTCCCGTGGGTCGCCGTAGGTGGTGTCGCGGCTCACATCGGCCGGGCGCCCGCGCACGCCGGGGATGCCACGGTCCGGGGTGCGGTCGTAGCGGCTGTATTCGTATTGCACCAGCCAGTTCAGTTGCGGGGTCAGTTGCCAGCTTATCGACGGCGCGAACAGTTTGCGGTTGCCGCTGATGCCGTCGCGGAAGCTGTCGGTGTCCTCGTTGCCCATGTTCAGGCGCAGGCTGATGTTCTCGGTCGGGTCAGCGCTCAAGTCGGTGTACAGACTGCGCAGCCCGTTCGTGCCGCCTTGGGCCTCGAGGCTGGAAGCACGCCCGGCCTGGGGCATTTTGCTGACGCGGTTGACGATCCCGCCCTGGCCACCACGGCCGTACAACACGGCGGCGGGGCCCTTGAGCACGTCGATGCGTTCGATGTTGTGCAGGTCGCGCACGTACTGGCTGTCGTCGCGAATGCCATCGAGGTAGAAGTCGTTGCTGGCTTCGAAGCCACGGATGCGCAAACTGTCGAAGCGCGTGTCGGCGCCGCTGCTGACGTTGGGGATGCCACTCAGGGCCTGGCCCAGATCGTTGGTGCCGTAGGCGCGCAGGTTCTCGGTCTTTACCGAGTCGATCGCCTGGGGCACGTAGCGCACCGGCGTGCTTGTGCGCGTGGCGGTGTTGGTGTCTTTGACGCGCGGGTCGTCCTCGTCAGCTTCGGCGCTGATGGAGGTGGCGGGCAGTGTGGTCGCGGCGCAGGCAAATCCGGCGCACAGCAGTGCGGAAAGCCCAAGGGTTATGGGCGTCAGGCGAGAGGCAGGCATCTAGGGGCGTATCCGTAAGAAGGAGGAAGAAAACGCGCGAATGATAATGCTTGCTATTTGCGCGCGTTAATCATTCCTCGACCTTCCACGAAAACAAATGTTTCAAGATGTGTTTTTTATAGAATTTTACGCCGCAGGGGAAAATGCGTTACCCACCAGCGGCTTATTCAGGCGATGAATTGGCCGAGCGTATATATCGCGTAAATAATGGCTAAATAATATCGCTTAGACTTTTTTTGCCTAAATACAGACGATTCACTAAATTGACATGCGGCTGAGGGCGCGGATAGGATTCGCCTCAACGCCTGTGGCTAACCGCCATGACTTCCCTATAAAAAAAGGCCCGCGGCATATTCGGTCGTCCGCGGGCCTTTTTTTATCCGGGGAAAGTTGATACCAAAAAAGCCAAATGGAGCCAGGTGTCACAGCGCGTACTCAACCAGTAATAAGGAATAAGAAAATGTTGAATAAACGGATGGGTCTGATTGCTCTGGGGATTTTGAGCGCTACTCAGGCAATGGCAAACGACCAGGAGCAATCCAAAGGCTTCGTGGAAGACAGCCACCTGAACATCGCGGCGCGTAATGCGTATATCAGCCGCGATTACAAAGACGGCGGTAAAGATAAAGCTGAATGGGGCCAAGGCTTTATCGGTAAGTTTGAGTCCGGCTTCACCCAAGGCACCGTCGGTGTGGGTGTGGACGTGATCGGCCAATACGCCATCCGTCTGGACGGTGGTAAAGGTCGCAGCGGCGCTGGTGGCATCAACTTCTTCAAGCAAGGCGACAGCGGCGCAGCACCACACGACCTGGCCAAGGGCGGCGCAGCCGTCAAGGCACGCATCTCCAGCACCGTACTGAAGTACGGTGACCAGATGCCAGCCGTGCCGGTCCTGCAGTACGACAACTCCCGTCTGTTGTCGGAAACCTACACCGGTACCTCGATCGTTTCCAAAGAGATCAAGGGTCTGGAGCTGCAAGGCGGTTACTTCACCAAGGAAGCCCAAAAAGGCGCCGAAGGCACCGACAGCGGCAACCTGAAAAACATCGCCTACCTGGGCGGTAGCTACAAATTCACCGAAAGCCTGTCGGCCGCGCTGTACGCATCCGACATGGAAGACGTGCTGAAGAAGCAATACGTCAACGTCAACTACGTGCTGGCCCTGCCGCAAGAGCAGTCCCTGACGTTTGACTTCAACGGCTACAAGACCAAGCTGGACAAGAGCTTCGCCCAGCTGACTCAAGGTGATGCCGACGCTCGCGACAATAAAATCTGGAGTTTGGGCGCCACTTGGGCCTTCGGTCCGCACAGCCTGACCCTGGCACACCAGCGCAGCACCGGTGACACCGGCTACATGTACGGCGGCTACCGTAACAACACCAAGGGTAGTGGTATCGGCGACGGTGGTAACACCATCCTGCTGGCCAACTCCTTCTGGTCTGACTTCAACGGTAAAGACGAGCGCTCCTGGCAGGTCGGCTACGGCATTGACTTCACCACCTTTGGCGTACCGGGCCTGAGCTACAACATCGCTTACGTGCGCGGCACCAACATCGACGACGGTAGCAACCGTGGCGATGGCACCGAGCGTGAAATCTTCAACCAGTTCAAGTACGTGGTACAGAGCGGCCCGGCTAAAGACCTGAGCCTGCGTGCCCGTGCCTCCTGGTTGCGTGTTTCGACCAACGCCAACAACTACAACGTTGGTGGTAACGAAATCCGTCTGTTCGCCGACTACCCGATCAACGTGTTCTAAGATCGTGCGTCGTGCCTGATACCAGGCAATAAAAAACCCCGACGTGTCGGGGTTTTTTTATGGCTGCCTGAAACCTTACGCCTTGACCTGCGCCAACTTCTGGCAGTTGGCCTTGCGTGTCGGGTACTGCCCGCATTTGCGCAGTACGCTTTGCACCTGTTGGGTGTTCTGCAGTTGCTGATTGGCCAGCAGCTTCTCGGTGATAAACAACTCTTCCGAACCCAAGTGGCGCTCGGCTGTGTCGATCATGGCCAGCGCGGCCTTGCCATCGCCGCGCTTGAGGTAGTAGCTGATCATCAAGTCATAGGTCGAAGGCCCGGCCAGGGACCAGTCCTTGATCGCCTGCAATTGCTGGAGCGCCTCGGCGTTTTTGCCCTGGGCCAGGCGCACGGCGTAGGCGGTGCGGCGGATGTTTGGCTGGTCCTTGACCGGTGAACTCAAGGCGCGCCGGATAAACGCATCGGCTTCGGGCACCTTGTTTTTTGCCAGGGCAGCGGTGGCGGCGTAGGCGTCCTTGTAACCCTGCATGGCCTTGGCCACAGGGGCGGCGTCACGCACCTTCGGCCAGTTCGTGGTGTTGACCCGGGCGCGGCGCTCCTTGCGGTACTCGCGTTGCAGGTACTGGCGCAGCTCGGTGTCACGGTCGATGGCGGACATGTGGGAGCGGTTGAAGTAATCGGTGGTGGCGGTGATGGTATGGGTCAGGCCGTCCTTGACCAGCACGTCCAGCTCCTTGGTAAAGCGGTCGAGGTTGAACTGCTGCAATGAGTCTTGCATCGCGTCCTTGCGGGCGGTGAGAAAGCCCGTCAGCAATGGTTTCTGCTTGCCCTGGAAATCATTCAGGCGCTCCAGGCTGTGGGTGGCCGCACGGGGCGCGTAGCCGGCCCGGATCATCAGGTCGGTGCCGAGCAGATCGGCCTGGTCTTCCTGGCTGCGGCCCCACGCAGTGCTCCACACGTTGTCGGAAAAACTGTTGGCCAGCGAGGTATACAGCACAGTATTGCCGATGGTTTTTTGCGTGCCGGCCGGGTCCTTGCTGAACAGTTTCATGGTGCCTGAACTGCGGTCCACCCCGGTGTTGGCCGCCACGGTTGCCAGGGCCACTGTGGACGCCACGGTGGTGAACATATCCTTCTGCTGCTGGAAGGCAGCGGCGCGGTCATGGTGATGCAACAGCACATGGCTCATTTCGTGGCCGAGCATGGCGGCGATTTCATCTTCGCTGCCGACGTTCTCCAGCATGCCCAGGGGCACGAAGATATTGCCGTACGGGTCCGCCGACGGCCCGAAGGTGTAGCTGTCGGTGATCTTCACCTGCAACAGCGGCAACTGCCCCGGCCAGCCCTTGGACAGGCGCGTGACGATGCCCTGCAAGTACACCTGCAGCATCGGGATATCCACCAGGTTCTGCTGGCGCGCCTCGGCGGCAGGTACGGTGCGGCCGTCGTAGCTCAAGCGCTGCTGGCCCGCGCGCTGCGGGTCGAGCTTGTAGTACTGGCGCACGTCGGCGTTATCCACATAGTGGCCTTCGACGCGCGACTGCGTCGATGGCCCCACCAGGTTCATAAACGCCTGGTCTGCCCCCTTCAAGGTGGCGCAGCCGCTGAGCAATGCACTGGCCAGCAATAGATATCCCTTCACCGCGATACTCCCTTATTGATTGCAGCCGGCACCGTAGCCGAGGGTGGACTTGTTGTTACTGTCCTTGGCCAGGCTTTGGGGCATGAGCTGGCACGGCAGCTCGGTGACGTGGAAGGGCGGCTCGATGCGCAGGTCCCCGGTATCCAGCCAGACTTTCTGCCCAGCCAGTTCCACCTGGACCAGTTCCAGTTCCTTGTTGAGTTTCAACACCTGAACGGGTTGCTTGGGGGTGTCTTTACGGGCGATTTCCCGCTGCAGCTTGCCCTGCTCGTCCACCACCTCCACCGGGTCGGCCAGGAACTCCTTGATGACGTGGGTTTCGGCCAGTACGCCCTGGCTGTAGAGCGCGGCGAGTAACACGATGAGGATTCTGTTCATCCTTGGTTTCCTTGAGTGAGACGACATGGCGGCACCCTCAGCGGCCACGGTCGAAGAAAGCTTCGATCCGCTCGCTGAACAGCGCCAATGACAGCAAAACAATACCCAGCACGTTGACCAGGGTGATGTGGTTCAGATACAGCACCCAGCACACCGCCAGCAGTACCAGCATCACCAGCCCCCACGACGGGTAGGGCGAGGTGAAGAAGCGGGTTTCTTGATCCCGCCAGCGAGTCCAGGTTTGCAAACCGGCCAAGCGCCGGGCATGCAGGGCCTTGAGCACGATAATCAGCGCCAGCAGCCCAAGCTCCAGGACGTCTACCCAGTGCAGGTTCAACCTCGGGAAATTGGCCGGCTCGCGCTCGTAATCCATGCCCTTGTTGATCAGGTTGTCCAGGGCCATGGCATGCAGGTAAACCCCGGGGATCAGGCCATGCACGGGCGACTGCACCAGGTCGCCGGTGGAGGTGATACTGGCCCCGACCATCACCAGGCGGTCGCGCAGCAACCCGGCCACCAACGCCTGGTCTTCCGGCGAGCTGACCTCCAGGTCGCTGGCCGACAGGGTCAGGCTATACGGGCAACGGGCCTGGGCGGAGTCGTCGAGTTTCCAGAACACCGCCTGGAACAATTGCGCCACCCCATCCAGCACAAAGTTGCGCGGTGGTGCGCAGTGCCGGATATCCGCGATCTGCGCCTGCTGCGGCGCCAGCTTCAAGCCCCACTGCACGGCGATCGGCTGTAGCTGTGCAGCGGCTTCAGCATCCCGCGGCAGTTGGTCGGCACACGGCTGGCCCTTGCAGAACTGGCGGTACAGCGCCAGGGCCGGGGTTTCCATTACCCCCAGCGCGGTCGGCATCGCCAAGGGGTACTTGTCGTCCACACCGTCCCAGACCACCAGCCCTGGCTGGCTGAACGCGGCAAATTGCTCAAGGGTATTGGCCTGCCCATTCTCGCCCCGTGTCACCCCGGTGTTGGCCAGCAGCAACGGAATGCCCCGGCGCTGATAGCGCTCGAACACATTCGCCAACAACTGGCTGCCCCGCGTCGGGTCGCCCAGGGAGTGATCGTGGCTGTACAGCAAATCCACAAACACCGCCTTGGGCTTGTAGGCCAGCAAGCGCTTGAACAACTTGCTCTGCTCGCTGTACGGCATCGGCCATGAGGTGTTGTTGCGCATCAGGTAGGCGTCGTCGATCAACACCACGGTGATATGTTGCTGGCCGGTGCTCGGGTAATTGCTGGAGAACATCCGGTTGAGCCACTGGGCGGATGCCTTGTCACTGGAACTGGCCAGGCCGAAGGGGTCGAGCACCGCCAGCAACACGATAAAAAACGCGAGCAAATAGCGACGACGATTAAAAAGCGGCGGGTTCTTCGACATCCATGTCTCGATAAAAAACGGCGGGTGCTGTTGGGGGCAGGGTTCCCGCAGCGAATGCATGGGTTTTAAAGGACGGGGAGGGGGGTGTCAATTAGAAATATGGCTAAGTGCCATCTTGCGCGCGTCGCCCTTGGCATCAAGCGGCAGATGACGTCCTCGCTGGGCGCGATTTCACCAGCCCCACTGCCAAGGCCGACAAAATCAGCGCAATCGAGATTCCCTCGTTGAGATCGACCCGATGCCCCAGCAACAGCATGGAGCCGGTGACGCCAAACACCGGGATCAGCAACGACAACGGCGCCACTTTGGAGACCGGGTACTCGCGCAGCAGCAGGTTCCAGCCCCAGTAACAAAAGTGCGTGGCCGCGTACACCTGGAACAACAGCGAGAACACCGTCAACCACTCCATATGGGTGACCAGCGCAGTGAACGGCGCCGATCCATGGGCCAGCCACGTCAGCAGCAACAACGGCAGCGGCGGGAACAGACTGGCCCACACCACAAAGGCAAACATCTCGCGCACTTTTGATTGCTTGATGATGACGTTGCCCACACTCCAACTGAACGCACTTACCAGCAACAGGCCATAACCCAGGGTTGTCGCCTCGCCCGGACTGCTGGCGATAATACCGACCAGTCCTACAGCCGCCAGCCCCACCCCGAGGATCTGGCCGACGCTCAGTTGCTCGCGAAACAACAACACCCCCCAACCCAGGGTAAAAAACGCACTGAACTGGATCAACAAGGCTGCCGTACCTGGCGGTACACCCCATTCAATCCCCAGGTTGATCAAGGCCCACATTGCCACCCCGAAAATCAGCCCGTAGGCCACCAACCACTTCATGGCAATGGCCGGGCGCCGCACAAAAAATACCCACGGCAACGCCGCCAACGTAAAGCGCAGCGCAGTCAGCAACAGCGGATCAACCCCCGCCAGCCCCAACTTGGTAATCGGAAAATTCAGCCCCCAGACAGCCGTCACCAACACGGCCAGGGCCAGATGCTTCTTTTGCATGGTGTTCTGATTCCACAAAGCAACGCCGGCACCTGTGCGCGCCAGCCAAGGCGCAACTATGCGCAATAGGCGCAATGGCTCGCTTGCACTATCAGGTCATAAATCATTAAATTCGGGCCATGCGCCAAACTGACATCGACCCCTACGAAAACACCCCCCGCGACGCCGTGGTGACCGCCAACGACTATGCCGATGGCCAGCACTTTGCGGTGCATACCCATCGCCGCGGGCAATTCGCCTACGCCGCCTGCGGCGTGATCACCGTCTTCACCCAACAGGGCAACTGGGTGGTGCCACCCCACCGCGCCATCTGGGTCCCGGCGGGCGTGCCCCACGAAATGAGCATGAGCGGCCCGGTGACCATGCTCAATACCTACATCCGCCCCCACGCCGCAACCCGCCTGAACCTGCCCGCGCAATGTCAGGTGTTCGGTGTATCGACGCTGCTGCGCGAACTGCTGACCCGCGCCATCGACATACCGGCGCTGTACGAAAAGGACCACCTGCACGGCCGCCTGATGACCCTGCTGCTCGACGAAATAGCCGACATGCGCCCCCTGTCACTCAACGCCCCACTCCCCAACGACCCCCGGCTGGCCCCCATCTGTCGTCACCTGCTGGAACAGCCATCACTGGAAACCAGCATCGACGACATGACCCAGCGCCTCGGCATGAGCCGCCGCACCTTCACCCGCTTGTTTCGCCAGCAGACGGGCATCAGCTTTGTGGAATGGCGCCAGCAAGCCTGCCTGTTGGCGGCGGTGGTCAGGTTGGGGAACGGGGAGTCGGTGACGCGGGTGGCGATTGATTTGGGGTATAGCAGCTCGAGTGCGTTTACGAGTGTTTTCAGGCGGGTGTTGGGGGAGGTGCCTAGTCGGTATTTTGCGAAGGATTCGGTTGCTTGGGCTCAGGCCTAATGAGCATTTAGGCGCCCGACGCACAGCATCGGGCGCGAACGGCTTACTGCGGCTCAGGCCCCTCGGGCTGCATGGCCAGAAGCACATCGTCGAGGATCGCTTTACCCATCTCGCCCAGGTAGTGCGAAGAAAACGCATACTTTTCCCCGTCTACATCCATGGCGGCATCGAGCGAGAGAACATTGGCGTAGTAGAGCAGGTGGGAGGCGTGTTCAAGGGCTTCCTGGAAGGGAATGCCGGCATTGACGCGGAAGACCTTCATATCGTGTTTGCTTTCGCCACAGTCTGCGAAGGTTACGGCACCGAGGGTGGTTGCTGGGGGTGAGGTGTTCATTGCTGGCCTCCGGAATACGGAAGGCCATAAGCGGGGAGTGCAGTGTGTCTTGAGGTCTTTTCGTACGGCATAAGCTTGCTCCTTTGGTACAACCAAAAAGAGCTGCCAGTCACGATTCCAAGCGTGAGGGTGGCAGCTGTACGCAGGTTGGAATCCGAGAAGAAGCGACTCGGCAGGCACGGGGCCTCCCACGTACAGCCGCCAAAAAGCACAAAAAACAGGCACAAAAAAAGCGCCCGCTGATTGCTTGACGACGCTGTAGCGTCTTCTTACTCGGGATTCCACGCCCGGTCACTGATGAGCAGCGACGTTGGGGAGGTTAGCGCGACGGCTTATGGGGTGCAACTTGCAGGGTGTGGGATTTTTCTGGTGGAGCAGTTCTCCGGAATATCGGCGGTTCTGAAACTCAATCCCAGAAACAACAAACCCCCCACATTTCTGTGGAGGCTTCGTTTTGTATGGTGCCGGCACCAGACGAACGGTATGTTTCGGCGAGAGTAGGTTTTTCGGGCATCTGGAGTTCGCTGGAAAATTTGGCGTACCCCCAACTAGTAACTATAAATAAATCAGCTAGTTATGGTCTTCAGTGGAATCGAATCTGGGATTTATGCATTTGTAATCCTTGTGAGGATGGACGTAGCATCATCGTTGACAGGAAGGAGTCGGCTGGACCTGCAGTTCCTCCCCCCAACGCGACAGTAATCGTCACTTATTTTATGAGTTATGAAGTTTTATTCTTTAATAACCATAGGTTGTGCGTTGGTTAGTTATGATTTGGAGCGGTTTTATATAAAATAGGAAGCTCGTAACCCCGCTTTTTTATGTCTGAGTGATGCTCGGATATTTTCAAATATCCTATCACTTGTAAGAAAGATAAAAAATCTACTGAGTCTTGTTCGGAAACATCTGATAAATTTGCTCTGATCCATTTGAAATCAAATTTTGTTTTATTGCCTTTCTTTGATGTGAAGTTACTAAATTGCTTGGCCCACTTCTCGTCTACTGTGCCGATGTTTTTGACGTATATATCTTTGGCATCAATATATGCTGTGTATACGCATTTCTTTTTGAAAAGATCCCATTCGTAGTCTTTGTCAACTAGTACTAGTTCGGATATTTGGTCTGGGTTTTCTTCGTAATAAGAAGCTACGTTGTTCACAACCTCTTTCAAAAATATAAGCATGTACCTAGGAGTGCAAACCGAGTTGCCATCAATAAAATGACCGCCAAGAAATTCAAATATTCCAATCTCTTCTGTCTGCTGACTACTTGCGCAGTAATGAATCGCTTTTCTTGGGAAGACCTTGGTTATAAAAGACTTATCGAACTTCCCAAATAAGTTTTGATCACGCTCAACCTTTTGTTTCTTGCTAACTACTTTTTTTAGTATTTTAGGTATCTTTGGATTAAGTAAGAAGCGTTCCCTGAAAGATAGTCCATACTCGCTCAAGTCGGTAGCTGAAATCATGTTGTTGAAGTTTGCTATTTGAGCGTTGTGTAAAGCCATACAAATTCTAGTCGCAAGAAAACGTAAAGTTTCGTCTTTACTCCATCGAAGTATTACCGCATTGTCAACGACCTTGTCATAGCCAAGGTTTGAAAAATTCAATCTTTCAAAAAGGTCGTAACGGATAAAAATTTTAAGGTTTAAGTAGCTATCAGACGCCATGTCATCGTCTACTTCGAGAAGTGCAGTAAGAAAATTTCTCTGTATGGCGTACTCAATTCCAGCAACAAATCTGTCGATTTTGTCAATAATTATCGTGGCTTTGTCATAGCCTCGCTCTTTGACTGCGGATGAAATAGCTCTTTGTACTTCCTCTAAATTGATTTTCTTTTTATTGGTGCTTGGTTTTTTGATGCCCGCCTCAAGCGTAATCGGATGGTCAGCAATATTAGCCTCAAATTTAATGTTGGCATTCGAGATGAGGTCCTTAACTTTGCTGATGATGCTGCTATAAGCATCTGTGCTTAATGACTCTTTTAGGAAGTTGTTGATGGTTTGCTCAGATTTGCTTTCCGGGAAATTTGGCATTCCCGATATTGCAATCGCAGTCTTAGATAATATATTAAATTTCCAGAGCAGCTGGTAAAGTGTTTTTTCGTCTTTTCCAATGTAATATTCTTTGGTGAAGTCGGACAGTTCGGAAAATGATAGCGCTTCTTCAAGTGGTATTATTAGGTCATTTTTAAAAGCATCAATTTCTTTGTGGCGATTCTTCAATAGTCTGAAAAGTGTACTTTTCCCAGTGCCTATGGCGCCAACGATAACAGAGTGTTTGTTTAAAAAGAACTTCTTAACAGCTGAAGTTACGATGAACATATCTTGTGCGAGGTCATCCCGATGCCCATCATTACTACCAAAGTCTAACTCACGGAGTTTTTCGATTGGAAATGGGTCTGGAAGTGTTGCTTTGGCTTTTCCTGGAGTCAATTCCTAAATCCTTGCATTACGATATTTTTGTTAAAGGAAACTAATTTTTTGTACTGGCCAGATGCCATTCTATAGTGAGCAATAGCAGAAAGGGCACAAATTTATTTTTGCTGAATGCAGAGGAAGTGCTTGACCTCCATATAAAGCAAAGCCCTTGAAGGCGGCTTCAATCGACACGTAGTTGAGCTTGCATCGCTACATTTGCGCCGTTGCTGGATCAATCCAGAAGAGGATCCAGACTTCTTCAAGTAGGCAGATGCATGCGACTGAACTTAGGTATGACGTTGCATTTTGAATGTTCGCTTCAGGTCGTCTCCCTTCATTCGTGACAGGGCGCCAGCGACCCAGGCTGTGTGAAAACACATGCTCCGTTTGAAGTTCTCGTTGCTACGCAAAATCTGCGGAAAAGGGGACGGATTTATTTTCACCCGTAATATGCAGGCCGTGAGTACCTCGGGTGGTAAATAGCCCGCTGAGGACGACGAGAGGAAAAAGGGGACAGATTTATTTAATGGCACATCAACCAGCGCCGAAAAGCAGATCTGTCCCCTTTACTACATTTTCTAAAACTATCCTAATTAACATTGATGAGGTGTAAAGTCTTACTTGTAAGTTATGGGTTAGCCTGAGGTCTTTCTATTTTTGATGCGGCTGAAATAGATACGGTATAACCACGCTGAGAAAGATTGTCGTAGGCGCGCACTAAATTTACCTTGCTAAAAAAAGGTAAGTTGTCTTTTACCGTGGTTGACTCATCTCCAAGTATTAAAAATACTACCTCGTAATCCGAGCTCTTAAAATTATCAATTGGTACGAGGTCTCGAGCGGCATTGCCGAACGTGCCAAGAACTTTTCTGGCTGATTTTCTAAAGTCACGGTCTCCGAGCAATATTTCTGCAGCGACACTGCCTTGAGCAAAAAGATGACTCAACCCGGCTGAACCACCTTTTCGATGCTTTACATGGATAAACTGTTTTGCTGATGTAAGCAGGTCGCATAGCTCAACGGAGCTTGTTGATTTGTTACTTTTAATAAGTCTTTTATCTAGTAAGTAATAGCCATGCGCTTGAGCCGCTCTGATGTTATAGTCGCCCTCTGCTTCGATTTTGGATTTATTACTTTCTTCCCATGTATGTATTTGCGGGAATCGAAGAGGTGAAACGGCGATCTGCGCCAAGCTTGCATTTGTTCTTCCCATGAACGAGTTGTCAATTTCATACCATGTGCCACCAAAAATTATGGTGGTTTTGTTTGCTTCAGAGATTTCGTAGTATATGCATTTGTAAATCGAGTGGCTAAACTCATTGTCGTGTATGTCAAAAATGTGTAGCTGGTCCCGTTTAATTGATTCGATAGAGACCTTAGTGGCGTCGATATTAGCCAAGTATAGGTCAGTGGAAATTGTAGGCGTTTGATTGGATTTTGTGCGTGTAAAGCTGAACCCTGCGATTGAGTCCCACTTTTCAATTTCGGGCAAAGTTAAAACTATATTTGAGTCGCGAGCTTTAATGGCTGCCAACAGAATAGCATCGAAATGATCTATTCGAGACTTTTCCTTGACTTTTCTGACGTTGTCAACCCACAGGAAGTTAGCTTTGTAGTCATTTTTTTGATATTGATCTTTCAGCGTCCTGGCTATATCGGTTAGATCGCCTATCTCCATTTCTATACCGAAAGAAAACATAGCGTCACCACCCGATATATTCTTAAATTCGACGCCAATTTTTGGAGTGCCTGTGACCGCTCGCAAAATGTCTTTAGAAATATCGATGCCAAAAACACTTATTTCAGAGTCTCGCGTGGCTTGTGACTTTTTCTGCACAGGCTGATCGTCAAGGGTATGTATGTCAACACTTCGAAGGCTTTCATGATCAAGTGTATTTAGTGCTGTTTTAAGTCCAAAATCTTGGACAAAAAATGATAGATCTATTAAGTGCCTGCCATAACCGAAAGCTATTGCAAATACATCATTATCAACCCTTATGAACAGAACCGCTGAACTGGATTTGTTACCGATATCCGTAACGGTTTGTCCAGCAATTTCGTCAGCTATATCTGACCAATTTGGCTTTTTTTCAGTTGTACGCTTTACGTATAACACACCATTAAGGTCAAGGCTTGAGGCGGTCTCATATGCCACTACGTCTTTGTCCGCAGCGAGAAGATCAGCAAAGCCATTGTAGGTGACTTCGGGCTTTTTCAAGAAAATATTGAGGTGGCGATATTTTTTCCCTGACATCGCTTTTTCCCTAAGTTTAAGGTAGTGGCTATTAGCCTTTATTCATTGATATTGCTTCAATCTGCTAGCTTTGACAACCCATGTTTAGTCAGCACACCGGCCAATGGTAGCGGTAGCCTGTGACGGTAATGACTAATTGGTAACTCGGCCTATCGACTTAAAAATTATGGTGGCGTCTTCGCGTGCTGTTGTTTTATGAGGTTGTGGAAGGAAGTAGTTTCCTTGCACTCAAGGCGTCGAGTGTCATCTCAAAAAAGTCAATAATTTAATTAGCTCTTTGAAATATAAGGATTTCTAAGGTGGGTTGGCGGACCTTCGTATCAAGACCAGGGCGACCACTGGCCAGCCAGCTTGGCCGGACCTCATATCTATTTTCCAGCCTGCAGTGGGTCCGACTGAATTGATTGCGAAAATTAACAGTCACAGGGGGCAGTGTTCTCGGGACGGCACAGCTGCCCATCACAAATTCACCGTGACGTTCAATCAACGCTCTTAGAAATAGTTTTTAGCAATTATATCTAGAGTAGTCCCCACGTCATCCCGCTAAGAATGTTGAGTGTTATCAGGGATCAAGGCCCCAGCGACCTGTGGTGATGTCCTCTAACGCGGGACTGGCGGCTCCTTACGACCGGGAGCAAGGGCATCTCATGATCTGGCCTCCTGAGCACCTATACCGGTGGGCGGGTGGAGGCTGCACTGGCTGACGAGACCAGTGCCGGGAGAGCCTGAGCCGGGTGGACAAGGGGACGGATTTATTTTCACCCGTAATATGCAGGCCGTGAGTACCTCGGGTGGTAAATAGCCCGCTGAGGACGACGAGGACGTACACGGCAGAGTGGAAAAGGCGGGTACGCTCATCCCCCCCAAACCCCAGAAACAACAAAGCCCCCACATTTCTGTGGAGGCTTTGTTTTGTATGGTGCCGGCACCAGGAGTCGAACCCGGGACCTACTGATTACAAGTCAGTTGCTCTACCAACTGAGCTATACCGGCGTGTTAGGGCGACGATTATAGCGATTGGAAAGGTTCTGTAAACCCCTGAATTCTGACTATTTTTCAGAACGTGGTTTTTCCGCTGCCGGTCGCACGCTCCAGCGCTTTGGCAAGGGGTGATGCGTGCCGGTGCCGAGGCCTTGGGGTGGCGTAGGGCTTGATACGCAGAAGGTATCAAACCGCCCCTTGATCAGTATTAAACAACGCCTTTGTTCATTGCTAAGTTGAGGTGGCACTCAATGAGGAAAAGCCAATGAATTTCGCAGGAAAAACCGCCGTTATCACCGGCGCAGGCCGTGGCTTGGGGTTTGTCTACGCACAAGCACTGGCCCAGCGCGGGGCCAATGTGGTGATCAGTGATATCGGCGCCGATAACCTCGGTTCGGGAAGCGACAACGCCATCGCCCTGGATGCGGCACGCCGCCTGCAGGCCCAGGGGTTGAGCGCGGTTGCTCATCAGGGGGATTTGTCCAGCGAGCAAGGCTGTCGGCAACTGGTCGAGACGGCCATCGCGGCGTTCGGGCAGTTGGATATCCTGATTCATAACGCCGGCTGGGTGGGTTATCAATCCATTGTGGAGGCGGACGCGGCGTTTATCGGGCGTGCGCTGGGTATCAATGTCTATGCGCCCATCTGGCTATGCAAACATGCCTGGCAATACCTCAAGCCATCCACTGCCGCGCGGGTGGTGCTGACGTCGTCTGATCGGGCGATGTACCAGCAATATGCCCAGCCCGGGCTGGTGGCCTATGCGGCGGGCAAGATGGCGCAATTGGGCATCATGAATGCCCTGAGTATGGAAGGCGCGAAGGACGGGATCCTGGTCAATGCGGTGTCGCCGGTGGCCAAGACGCGCATGTGGGGCATCGAGGGGGAGCCGGACAATCTCAAGCCGGAATGGGTGGCGCCGGGGGTGGTGTTCCTGGCGTCGGGGCAATGCCAGGACACGGGCTACATACTGCGCGCCAGTAATGGTCAATTTACCGCGACGCGGTTTGTCGAGAATCAGGGTGTGGAGTATCCCGTCGACCTGGCGCGGGTGAGTGCGTCCAGTGCCGAGCACGTTGCGCAGCAGTGGGAGCGCATAAAGCAGAGTCACTAGATTGACTTTCGACCGCTCGTCTAAATGAACATGATAAAAAACACCAAAATAATGACACCTCCACCGACCTGTCCCAGACTGCCTGAACAACGTGTGCGCCCATGCTCTGCAAGCGGTGCCGGGACAAGGAGGGGCTGTGAGCCAGGCCGACGAAGGTTTTGCAACGCATGCTATCCGTCAGGATCACCCGATGACGGCGACATTGCAGTTCTTCGAAGACACCCCCATCGACGACGCGCCTTCCCCTGCGGAGCAACCCCAGCCAATCGACGCTTCAGCAAAACGCCCACGGGTGGTGGTGTTGGCCTCGGTCAATGGTGGGGTGGGCCGCAGCACGCTGGTGACGGCACTGGGCAGCGGCTTGCAGCGTCTCGGGCGGGCGGTGACGGTGCTGGAGCTGGATCCGCAAAACGCCCTGTACCTGCACTTTGACCTGCCCCAGGGCACCCCGGGCCTTGGTCGTGCCAGCCTGTGTAATCAACCTTGGGATCAGCTCGCTCAGCCCGGTTTCTGCGGCTGCCAGGTGGTGGTCTTCGGCGAGACCGATATGCAGCAGCAGGAAGACCTGCAGCGCTGGCTCAAGCAGGACCCGGAGTGGCTGGCGCAGCACTTGTCTCGCCTGGGCCTGAATGAACAGGACACGGTCATCATCGACACCCCTGCCGGCAATAATGTTTATCTGCACCAGGCATTACACGTCGCCGATACCGTGGTGGTGCTGGCCCTGGCGGACGCGGCGTCGCTGGGCACGCTGGAGCAGATGCAGCGATTGTTGGCGCCGTATCTTGCGCGCCCGTTGGCGCCACGTTGCCTGGTGTTGGTCAACCAACTGGATGAGGGCAGTGCCTTCAGCCTGGATATGCTGGACCTGTTCAGGCAGCGTCTTGGGGAAGGTGGCGTGGAAGTGATCCATCGTGACCCGCAGATCAGCGAGGCGCTGGCCTTTGGCGAGGACCCCCTGGATAACGAGGCCACGAGCCTTGCCTGTGACGATATCCATGGGCTGTGCCAGTTACTGGATGGCCCTCCAGGCGCGGCCTGAACCACGTCTTATACGGTTAGGCGCAAATGCTTATGCACAATTTGTTGGTTGCACAAGTGTTGAAACAGCCATTTTGTGAAGATGTTCTCATTACGCTGCAACTGCCTGTTTTGCGTGCGTTTTATTTTGTGAACAAATAATGACCAGTCAGCATTTGTGCCTGTGGCGCCCGTCTTTACGGCACTCGACAGAATTTCATCAACAGACTTATCCACAGGGCGTCCTGCCCTTTAATCGCGCTCGGCGAGCACCATCAGGTTGCGCGGTGTCAGCGCTGTTTCGCAGAAGCGGCCTACTTGAGCCTGGTAGCCGTTCTCTTGAAGAAACAGTGCCCGATCCAGAACCAGCCACATTTCCAACGGGCGGCGAAACAGCCCACGCACCAACTCTAGGTTTCGTACCTGCGCCAGGCGTTGCCAGCCATGCTGCTCCAGCGCGGCCCAGTCCTGCTCGCCTGTGGATAACCCCTTGAGCGCCGCCAGGTGCTGGCAGTAGTCAGCGAAGGACCGATGCAGCCATTCGCTGGGCAACGAAGGCGTGGGCAGGTACTCATCGCACCCGCGCAGTTGCCGCTGCAACTGATCGAAACCCAGGCGCCGGGCCATGGAGGTGTCGCGTTGCAGGCGCACCCGCAATCCGGCGGTGACGGTTTCGCTCAGGGGCAGGCCGAGGTCTTCCCGCGACAAACGCAGCGCCGAGGCGCGGGCCGGGGCCGACAGCGCCTGGTACTGCTCGCTACTGATGCGGTTGTAACAGCAGGGCGCCACGGCCAGGTGCTTGCAGCCGGCGGCGCTGGCCAATTGCAGCAGGCGTACGTGCAGATCGCCACAGGCGTGCAGGGCGACGGGGGTGTGTTCGCCGCGTAGTTGTTGCACGGCGTCCTCGGCCATCACGTCTTGCGGGTGGTGGCGGGCGGGCATTTGATGATGGTCACTGAGGGCCTGGCCTGCGGCGATCAGCGCCGGGTCGTACTCCAGGCAGGTCAGGTGTTGCCCCGGTTGCAGCAGTCGCCGGCCAAGGTGGCCTTTACCGGCGCACCAGTCGAGCCAATGGGTGGGGCGCTCGGCAAACTGCAGGGCGCTGCCAAACGCTTCGATCTGCTGCCATTTACGCCCCGGTACATCGACATTCAGGCGCGCCGACGGCGCATGCAGCGCGCCCGCCGGTAACTTATCCACAGCACTGAGCTGGGCGGCCAGCTGCGCCCATTGGGGAAACGGCGCAGGGGCCTGGAGTTCGGTGGGCAGGTTATGGCTGCTCTCGGCTTCTGCCAGGGAGCGCCGGCGCAGCCATTGGGCCAGCGCTGGATGCTGGGCTTCCCAAGGCAATTGCAGATGGGTGAAGGGCCGTGGTCGCCACAGCCCTTGATGTTCGGTGAGGAACGCATCCAGCGCGAGAAAACGGGCCAGCAGTCGCTCGCCCGTCAACCCGCTGTCAGCGTCCCTGGCAGGCATCGACCCGCAACCAGCGTTCCAGCAGCTTGAAGCCGCGCACCAGCACATAGGCCATCAGCAGGTAGAACATCCCGGCGGCAAAGAAGATCTCCACCGGCAGGTAGGTGCGGGCAATGATGGTGCGGGCCATGCCGGTCAGTTCCAGCAAGGTCACGGTACTGGCCAGGGCGCTGGCCTTGAGCATCAGGATCACTTCGTTGCTGTAGGCCGGCAGGCCGATGCGCGCGGCACGCGGCAGGATGATGTAGAACAGCGCCTTGGGCTTGGACATGCCCAGCGCCCGCGCCGCTTCGATTTCCCCGGGCGGGATGGCCTGGATCGCACCGCGCAGGATCTCCGCGATGTAAGCGGCGGTGTGCAGGGTCATGGTGACGGTGGCGCACCAGAACGGGTCCCGCAGGTAGGGCCACAGGGCGCTCTCGCGCACGGCGTCGAACTGCGCCAGGCCGTAGTAGACCAAAAACAGCTGCACCAGCAACGGTGTGCCACGGAAGAAGAAGATGTAGCAGTAGGGCAGGGTGCGCACGTACCACAGGCGCGAAGAACGGGCGATGCCCAGGGGGATCGCCAGCAGCAGCCCGGCGATGACCGCGATGGCCACCAGTTCCAGGGTCAGGGTCGCGCCCTGGGCCAGTCGTGGCAGCCACTTGATGATCACGGCCCAGTTCAGGCCCAGGTCGAAATGCGACAGCCAGCTGTAGTCGCCGTTCATTGCGTGCTCCTCGCAAAGCCGCGAGCGGCGCGTTTTTCCAGGAAGTACATGCCGACCATGGCCAGGACGGTGAGGCCCAGGTACATGAAGGCCGCGACCATGAAGAAGGTGAAAGGCTGCTTGGTAACGGTCACGCCGATTTGCGCGTGGCGCATGATTTCTTCCAGGCCGATCACCGAGACCAGCGCGGTGTCCTTCATCAAAATCATAAACAGGTTGCCCAGGCCCGGCAGGGCGATGCGCCACATCTGCGGCATGATCAACCGGGTGAAAATACGCAGCTTCGACAGGCCCAGGGCGATGCCCGCTTCACGATGGCCTTTGGGGATCGCCAGGATCGCGCCACGAAACACTTCGGTGGCGTAGGCGCCAAAGCACAGGCCCAGGGCAATCACGCCGGCAGCGAAGGCGCTGAGCGACAGGTCGGGGTTGCCGAAGAACTCCCCGAGGGCACGCATCATATTGACCGTGCCGAAATAAATCAGCAGGACCCACAGCAGTTCGGGAATGCCCCGGACAATGGTCGAGTAAGCGCCGCCAAGCCATTGCAGGAACTTGTACGGGGAAGTCTTGGCCAAGGCGCCGGCCAGGCCGAGCACCAGCCCCAGGCATAACGCCGTGAGTGCCAGTTTGACGGTCATCAGCGCGCCGGCAGCGAGTGCGGGGCCGAATCCGTAGAGATCGAAATTCATGGTTTTTTCATATCGCGCAAGGCTTGCGAAAAGCCGGCGCGCTCAAGCGAGCGCGCCGGACTGGCCAATCAGGATCATTCGATGCTGAAAGGGAAGTACTTGTCGTTGATCTTCTTGTAGGTGCCGTCGGCCTTGATTTCCGCCAGGGCCTTGTTCAGGCGCTCGCGCAGTGGGTCGCCTTTGCGCACGGCGATGCCGATCTTGTCGCTTTCTACAACCGGATCGCCTTTGAACTCGTAGGCCGAACCGTCTTTGCTCTTGAGCCATTCGTATTGCACGTACTTGTCGGCGAGCATCCCGTCCAGGCGGCCGGACGTCAGGTCGAGGTAGGCGTTTTCCTGGGTGTCATAGAGCTTGGCGGTGGTGTCTGGCAGTTTGTCTTCCAGGTAGGTACCGGCCAATGTCGCGCGCTGGGCACCGATGATCTTGCCTTTGAGGTAGTCGGCGTCGGTCTTGAAGTCTTTGATGGATTTGGCCGCGATGAATTGCAGCTTGTTGGAGTAGTACGGGTCGGTGAAATCAACGGCTTGCTTGCGCTCGTCGGTGATCGACAGCGACGACACCAGGAAGTCGAACTTCTTGGCGTTCAGGGCCGGGATGATGCCGTCCCAGTCCGAGACATACACTTCGCACTTCTCGACTTTCATCTTGGCGCACAGGGCGTCGCCGATGTCTTTGTCGAAGCCGACAACGTTGCCGCTGGCGTCTTTATTGTTGAAAGGCGGGTAAGCCGCCTCGATCCCCATTTTCAAAGTCTCGGCCATGGCCGTGGCGCTGAACGCCATGGAAACGGCGGCGGCCAGGAGGAATTTTTTATAGTTCTGCATGCATGTTGCTCCGTTAGCGGTTGCTGGACATGAATTGTTTGCAGCGCGCCGAAAGCGGGTTGTCAAACACCTGCTGTGGCGATCCTTGCTCTTCGACCAGCCCCTGGTGGAGGAACACCACTTCGCTGGACACTTGGCGGGCAAAGCCCATTTCGTGGGTGACCAGCAGCATGGTGCGGCCTTCTTCGGCCAGTGCGCGGATCACATTAAGTACTTCCTGAACCATTTCCGGGTCAAGTGCCGAAGTGGGCTCATCGAACAGAATGACTTTAGGTTGCATCGCCAGGGTGCGAGCGATGGCCGCGCGTTGTTGCTGGCCGCCAGACAATTGCGCCGGGTAGGCGTGGCGTTTGTCGCCAATGCCCACCTTGGCCAGCAGCGCTTCGGCCACTTCGATGGCTTCGGCCTTGCTCTGGCCGAGCACGCGGCGTGGGGCCTCGATGATGTTGTCGAGGATGCTCATGTGGGGCCAGAGGTTGAAATTCTGGAAGACAAAACCGATTTCGCTGCGCAGGCGATTGATCTGCTTGCCGTCGGCGGCCACCAGCTCGCCGTTTTTCGCGGCCTTGAGCTTGAGCTCTTCGCCGGCCACCAGGATCTGGCCCTGGTGCGGGTTTTCCAGCAGGTTGATGCAGCGCAGGAATGTGGACTTGCCGGAACCGGACGAACCCAGGATCGAGATCACATCGCCGTCGCGAGCGGTCAGCGAGATGCCTTTAAGCACCTCCAGCTCACCATAGCGTTTATGCAAGTTGCGGATTTCAAGCGCGGGCGCGGCCAAAGCCATGTGCGGTCCTCATTGTGTTCATTGCGTTCCTGCTGTTGGGTCGCCTTCCTGGCGTGGCGCCAAGCTAGCATAGCGTTCGGATGACAGCCAACAGCGCCACGGGCGTTAAACAGGCGGTGTGTGACAGGTTGTCGCATCGGCACAGTAGCGTGTCGCGCCATCAACAACCGAACAGCCGTTTTAACCGATAAACCCGTGGCAGTCGCGTAAAAAAGGGCGCGATGGTGCCAGCTTTGGCCGGGTGTTGGAAGGGTTAAACGGGTAAACGGCCCCTATAGGCCCTTTAATTGGGCGTCACTGACTTTTTGTGTGTGTTTTTGGTGCGCTCATTCGTTCTTGAAGTGAGTCGACCGGTAACGCTGTGGCGGATTGCCAGTAATCTCAATGGCTTGCGAGCGCTGATGGATTGTCCTACAGGCCGCGTCAACCTTGGCTTTGTAACATTTTGGCGCAAATCTTGCGTAAAAAATAAAGAACGCCCCGTTTGTTTCTTTTCACGAAGACGTAGCAAACCGGGTGGACCGAATACGCAATTCCTCGCAAAGGTGTGTCAATGAGTAGTACGCAAAGCTCCAATGACCTCGAACAGGGGCTCAAACCGCGGCATGTCACCATGTTGTCGATTGCCGGTGTGATCGGCGCCGGTTTGTTTGTCGGCTCCGGCCACGCGATTGCGGCAGCCGGGCCTGCCGTGCTGCTGGCCTATGCCGCAGCCGGTACGTTGGTGGTGCTGGTGATGCGCATGCTGGCCGAGATGGCCGTTGCTTCGCCAGACACCGGTTCATTTTCCACCTATGCCGACCGGGCCATCGGCCATTGGGCCGGCTTTACCATCGGCTGGCTGTACTGGTGGTTCTGGGTGCTGGTGATTCCCCTGGAAGCCAACGCCGCCGCGACCATCCTGCATGCCTGGTTCCCCGATGTGGCGATCTGGGCCTTCACCCTGGTCATTACCCTGCTGCTGACCGCGACCAACCTGTTCAGTGTGAAGAACTATGGCGAGTTCGAGTTCTGGTTTGCCCTGATCAAAGTGGTGGCGATCATCGGCTTTGTGATCCTCGGCGTGCTGGCGATCTTTGGCTTGCTGCCGGGCAGCCAGGTCAGCGGCGTCTCGCACCTGTTCGACACCCAAGGCTTTTTGCCCAACGGCATGGGCGCGGTGCTGGCGGCGATTCTGACCACCATGTTCTCGTTCATGGGCACCGAGATCGTGACCATCGCGGCCGCAGAGTCGAAGAACCCTGGCCAGCAGATCACCAAGGCCACCAACTCGGTGATCTGGCGGATCGGCTTGTTCTACCTGGTATCGATCTTCATCGTCGTGGCCCTGGTGCCATGGAACGATCCGACCCTGGCAGCCGTTGGTTCCTACCAGACTGTGCTGGAACGCATGGGCATCCCGAATGCCAAGCTGATCGTCGACCTGGTGGTATTGGTCGCCGTGACCAGCTGCTTGAACTCGGCGCTGTACACCGCGTCGCGCATGCTGTTTTCCCTGGGCCGGCGTGGTGATGCGCCGGCAGTGGCCAAACGCACCAACAAGAGCGGCACGCCTTACTGGGCGGTGATGCTGTCTACGGGCGCGGCGTTCCTCGCGGTATTCGCCAACTACGTGGCCCCGGCTGCGGTGTTTGAATTCCTGCTGGCCAGCTCCGGCGCGATTGCGCTGCTGGTGTACCTGGTGATTGCCGTGTCGCAACTGCGCATGCGGCAGAAACGGACCGCGGCGGGCGAGAAGATTGCCTTCAAGATGTGGCTGTTTCCAGGCCTGACCTATGCGGTGATCGTGTTTATCGTCGGCGCGTTGACCATCATGCTGTTCCAGGAAGCGCACCGGGTGGAGATTATTGCGACCGGTGTGTTGAGCCTGCTGGTGGTATTGGCGGGGTTGCTGGTGGCAAGTCGGCGCCGGGCCCAGAAGTTGGGGGCTGCGGTACTCAACTGACGAGTTGAAATGCTTGCTGCCTGGCACCACAAAGCACTGTGGGAGCCGGGCAGTTAAGCGCAGATCCCCTGTGGGAGCGGGCTTGCTCGCGAAAGCGGTGGGTCAGTCAACATCAATGTTGGCTGGGCCGACGTCTTCGCGGCGATGCGGCGATCCGACAAGCCCGCTCCCACATTTGATCTTCACTACGTTGAGCATTGCGTTCGCTTAACTGATCGGCATTGGGGCTTGCCCGGCTCCCACATTGGTTTTGTATCAATCCTGCGCGCTGGTCAGCGCCTGGGATGCCGCCACGTAGTCCGCCTGGAACTGTGGCGATTCAATCCAGGCCAACGCCGCCGCTTCATCATCGCTGTCGGTGGACCACTGCCGATACTCGATCAGCGCCGCCAGGATAAAGTCCGTGGCGTTTTCTTCGCCTTCCTGCTCCAGCACCAGCGCCAGCAACGGGTGCGCCAGGAATGCCGCACACAGCGCCTGCTGGCTGGCCTCGCCGGCCGCGCGCATTTCCACGAACAGTTCGGTCAAGTCCACCGACTCAAGGTCAATGCGGTCGTCGTCACCGGCAAACGCATCCGGCTTCGGCGCATTGGCGCGCTGGGTGCGGTTCTGCTTGGCCTTGGCTTTTGCCCGTTGGGCACGTTTTTGCTGCTTGTCTGGCGAAGCCATGGGCTCACGTCCTTGGTTCAGGATCTGGGTGGCGTATTGAAGCGCAGGTCTGGCGAAATCCCAAGGGTTTCTACAGCCGGGTGCCCGGTGTGTCGGGCGCCAGTTGGCCGTGCTGCAGCCACGCCAGTGCAATCGGCCACAACCGATCCTGATATTCACTGCGGAAAAACGCGAAATGCCCGACGACCTCTTCGCCAATATCCCCCGGCGCGATACGCAGGTGCGTGCGCTCGCTGGCCTGGAAGTAATTCAGCAGGCGCTCAATGGCGGGCACGGTGCCAAACGGGTCGTCGCTGATGCTGATCGCCAGGATCTGTGCCTGCACCCGGGCAAAAGGCAACTCGTCCAAGGCCCGCCCGCTGGGGCGTGTCTCGTAGGTGGGGGTGGGTGTGCTCCAGTCCCGCACCACACCGGCGGGCGTGTCTTCCAGCCAGCCCAGGCGCTTGCCCGGGAAATACCCGCACACGGCAGTCACCAGCGGCATCACCAGGTGCCACTTGGCAAACATCCGCCAGCGCCCGCTCGCTTGATAGTCACGCCAGTAGGCGAACTGCGCGCCCACCGTTACCAGGCGCCTGATCGCGGCGCCGGAGGCCCCGAGACCGGCCGCGCAGCCGCCAAAGCTGTGGCCGACTACATCAATGGGCTGCCCGGCAAACTCGCGTTGCGCCCGTCGCAGGATGGCCTCGAAATCCAGCCGGCCCCAGTCTGACCACGAGGCCTTGAACCCACGCAACGAGCCACTGCGCGACTCGCCGATGCCGCGATAGTCGTAGGTGATGACATCGAAACCCTTGGCAAACAGGTACTCGGCAAAGCGCGAATAGTGGCGGCAGCACACTGAGGTGGCGGCGTTGATGATCACCACTGGGCGTTCGATATCGCTGCGGATATGGCGCCAGGTGAAGCCGCCGATGGGGTAGTGGTCGGCGGCGGGCTCGTGGAATGTCTCGGGGTGCGGGCGGCTGGGCAGGTTCATCACTGGCCTCGATCCATGCGCTTTCGATGGGGGGTGACGACCCGTGCGCAGTTTTTATTGGAGGCTGACACTAACAAAATCGCCAGCCAAAGGCGCGCGATACCTGCCAGCCAATCCCGTAAAAAAGGCGGTTGTGGCGAGCGGGCTTGCCCGCGTTGGGTCGCGCAGCGGCCCCAAAAAATGGGACAGCCCTGCAGCCCAGCGCGGGCAAGCCCGCTCGCCACAGGTGTGTGTGTACAGGTAAATGTTGCATTCGGTTCAGGCGTGATTCAGCCGTGCTGCCGGCAATATACGCCAGCATCTCCCCCGCCCTGACAGGTTAAACCATGGAACACCGCAACCGTTTTCGTGTGGAGGCCCTGGGTGTTTTCCTGGTGGCCTTGTTGTTATTTACCCTGGGCATCTGGGATCAGTCGCCGCAAGGGTTTGACGGGCGTTGGGCGGTGTTTATGCAGGAGATGTTTCGCCACGGCGCGAGCCTCTTCCCCACCACCTACGGTGAGCCTTACCCGGATTATCCGGGCACGGCGACCTATTTCAGCCTGCTCTTTGCCCGGCTGTTCGGTGCGCCTAACGACCTGGCTAACGTGTTGCCCACCGCTCTGGCGTCGGCTGGGGTCGTGGCCCTGGTCTACCGCTTGCTGGTGCCCTGCGGTCGGACCTGGGCGTTGCTGACGGTAGTGCTGACGGCATTGACCGCGCAATGGCTGGAGAAGTCGCGCTCAGTCTGCCTGGATCAGATGGTCTCCCTGCTGTGCCTGGGCTGTTTTTACTTGCTGCACACCGGCGAGCGCCTGGGCTCGCGGCTGCGCCAATACGCAATCTTTCCCTTGTTCGTGGCGGCGTTTGCCATGCGTGGCCCTTTGGGCTTGATCGAGGTCTGTGGGGTTGCTTGTGTGTACTGGGCGCTGGGGCCTGCCCGCACGCGGGAAGAGAAGATTGGCTTGCTGAAAAAGGTGCTTGCCCACAGCGTGATCGGCCTGGTCCTGCTCCTTGCCTGTTGGTGGGGGTTGCTGAAGCTGGCGCGGATCAGCGGGGGGGATGCTTTTGCCGACGAGGTGATGAAGATGCAGGTGGCCGGTCGCCTGGATGAAAGCGGCGAGCCGTTCTACTTCTACTTCAAGCTGAGCCTGTATCGCTATTTCCCGGTGATCCCGCTGGCGCTGGCGACGTTGATTGCCCTGCGCCACACCTGGTCGGCGCGCAATGATGATGCCGATGTGCGGCTGATGCTGCGCCTGGGCGGCTGTGGCCTGATGATCCTGCTGGGGTTGTCGGTGCCGAACTTCAAGCGTGCCTACTACATCCTGCCGATGGTCCCGATGTTTGCCGCGGTGGCGGCTTATGGGCTGCTTCAGGCCCGGGGTTGGTTGCTTGGGGTGCGTCGGGGTTATGAGTGGCTGGTGGCGATCCTGCCGCTGCTGGGGGGTGTCGTGGTCTTGGTCTGCCGGCAGTTGTGGAGCAAACACGGTTACTGGCCTGATGTTTCAGTGCCGGGGTTGATTGCGCTGCTGATCGCCCTGCAGTTGGCGGCGGTGGTGGCCTGGCGTCGCTGGCGCAGCCGTGTGGGGGCGCGACTGGTGGTGCTCAGCCTGATCGCGCTGGCCACCCAATGGCTGGTGCTGGTGACGGTCGTGGAGCCGGCCAAGGATCTGCAATTCGACACCAAAAACTTTGTGGGTGCGGTGGAAACCCTGCGGGCCGAGCACCCCGGGCCGCTGGTGTTTCTCAACCTCGGCAAGGACACCTGGGCCATTCGCTACATCATGAACCTGGATCATGACGAGCAGCCGCTGTTTATCGGGCGCGATGACCTTGCGCGCCTGAACGCACTGCCGCGCTCGTCCTGGGTGATTGTCGCGCGCAAGGAAACCGAACTGCTGCAGGGCACGCCGCTGCAGCATCTGGTACCGGCTTTCAATGGGCGGCTTAATGACAACCCGTTGCTGGTGTTCCGGGTGCCATGATCAGCCGCCGCCGTGGATTTACAACTCAATCAAAAGTTGTAGGCCAGCGTACCGACGAGCGTACGACGGTTGCCGATAAAGCAGTCGCCTCGCGCCAGGCATGTGGTGTAGTAGGTCTTGTCTTCAAGGTTGGTCGCGTTGAGCGTCAGGTTCCAGTTCTGGTAGCGGTACCCGAGCATCGCATCCACCAGGGTAGAAGACGGCGTTTTCAGGCGGTCGGCGCCATCCCAGCTGGTTCCCACATAGCGAATGCCGGCACCGACACTGAACCCGGAAATGTCGCCGATGCTGAACCGATGTTGGCTCCATACCGAGGCCATGTTCTCTGGAACGCTGGACAGGCGTTTGCCTTGCTCGGCGGGCGCGCCCTTGATGACGGTGGTGTCGGTGTAGCTGTAGGTGCCAATCAGGTCCCAGTCGGGCGTGACCGTCACCAGCGCTTCGAGCTCCAGGCCACGGGCGCGGGTTTCACCACTTTGCAGGGTATTCATCGCATCCAGGGGGTCGGGCATGCGGCGGTTCTGCTCGCGAATGTCATACACCGCTGCGGTGTAGAGACTGTTGCTGCCAACCGGCTGATATTTCACCCCCAGCTCCCACTGTTTGCCCTTGAGCGGTACGTAGGGCTCCAGCGTTCGCCGGTTGAGGCCGATTTGGGGCTGGAATGATTCGCTGTAGCTCAAGTAGGGCGCTATGCCGTTGTCGAACAGGTAGGTCAGGCCTGCGCGGCCGGTCACCTTGTCGTCCTTTTGCCGGGCGCTGCCTTGGGTTTGGCTGGCGGCCCAATCCTTGCGCAGGCCGAGGGTCAGCAGCCACTGTTCGTATTTGATCTGGTCCTGGGCATACAGCCCTTGTTGCATGACCCGTTGTTCCGGGTCTGCGGTGAGGCGAATGACCGAGGGATCAAAGGTGCCATACACCGGTTCGTACACGTTCAGTGGTGTTGCGTTACCGCTGGCACCTTCCCGGTTGGAGACCGCATGCTGGTAGTCGCCCCCCAGCAGCAGCGTGTGCTGTAGCGGGCCGGTGTCAAATCGGGCCTCGGCGTTTTGGTCGGCAACCCAGACTTTGACCTCTGGCTTGGAAACGTAATAGACACGGTCGAGGGTCTGGTTATCGGCGTTAAACGGTGGGTTTCTTGCGAATTTCGCATAAATCGACTGGTAGCTGACTTTGCTTTTCTGCCAGCGCAGGTTCTGGCGCAGCGTCCATGTGTCGTTCAGGTGCCACGAGAATTGCGACGTCAGGGCTGTCTGGTCACTGTCGTATTCGTCGAACCCTGGCTCGCTGGCGAACCGGTTGCTGTGGATCCGGCCATATGGCGCATTCCAGACGGTACCTTTGTGTGGGAAGAACTGCGTGGTGGAGCCGCTGTCATCGCGCTGGATGTTGGCCATGACGGTCCAGTCGATATCTTCGTTGGGGCGCCAGGTCAGCGATGGCATCAGCACCTGGCGGTTGTCTTTGACATGATCAACCTGGGTGTCGCTGTCGCGCTGGATCGCCACCAGCCGGTACAGCAGCGTGCCTTGCGGGTTCAGAGCGCCGGTGGTGTCGACGGCGACCTGCTTGCGGTTGTAATTGCCGTATTGCAGTTGCAGTTCGGTGTGCTGTTCGGCTTTGGGGCGTTTGCTGACCTGGTTGATCAGGCCGCCCACCGGGCTTTGCCCATACAGCATCGACGCGGGGCCCTTGAGCACTTCAAGGCGTTCCAGGGTGAAGGGGTCGGTGCGCACGTTGGTGTAAGTGCCGAAGCTCTGCTGTAAACCATCAAGGAACAGGGCCGGCGAGCTGCCTCGCACTTTCGACCAGTCTCCGCGGCTATCGAGCCCGAAGGTTTCGGCCCGCACCCCGGAAACATATCGCAATGCGTCTTGCACGGTCAGCGCGCCCTGATCGCGCATGCGGTCGGCGCTGATGACGGAAATCGACTGGGGGATCTCAGTGATGGGGGTGTCGGTCTTGGCCCCTGTTGTACTGCGCTTGGCGACGTAGCCTTTGACCGGGCCGTCGGCCGTTTCTTCTGAGGCAGTTGCCGTAATACTTTGGCTGGGCAGTTCGAGCTGGCCTGTTTTCTCGGCCGCGTCTGCGACCGGGACAAGCATCGAAGCGAATCCGAAGGGGGCAAGGCCAAACGCCTTCAACCATGAACCTGACTCGCGTGCAGAGGGCATCGCAGCTCCTTGATTATTGTTAGTGGGGCAGGGGGGGATTTTGCGCGCCAGCTTAAATGATAATAATTGCTATTAGCAACCATCGGCTTCAGTCGAGCCTGGCTTTTTGGCGGGGGTGTTTGATGCGGGCGACCGGGTGGGGTCGCCCTGAGCGGGGAGGGGCAATCAAGGCTGGTAGTCAGGCAGGAGTGCGAAGTGACATTCGTCCTGAACTACCTGGAAGGGGGCGACGAACTATTTGCAGCGATACCCCTCGGGCATCGTGACGGTGTAGTTGCGCTGCACGCGATCCTGGAAGTTCAGGTTCTGCAGGCCCTGCTGCACCAGGAAGGCTTCGACCTTGGCGGCCTGGCAGTCCTCGTTGTAGGACGTTACCCGCAGCAGGTACACCGCGCGTTTGCTCGCTTCATCCCGGGCCGTGGCGGTGAAGGTGGTGAGGGTGGTGTAGCCGGTGCGCTCCGAGCTGCCTACCGGGCCATAGGTGGTGTTCGGCGTGCTGGTGCAGATCATCTGGTCGCTTTTTTTCTTGCTGTTCTTGCACACGGTGGAGGTGCTGGTTGGCACCTGCCCATACTCGGTGGCGGTATAGCGGTAGGTCACCTGGTGACTGTCGATGTCGAGGGTGATCGTGATTTTCGGCGTGCGGTTCTTGGGCAGGGACACGTCGGTATACACCTCGCGAAACCCCTGGTCCTTCATGGCGCTGACCATATCGCGCAGGTAGTAGCGGGCATTGAGCGCGTTCTCGGCATTGCCGCCGACCGACGTCACCAGCACCGTCGCCTGTCGGTCAAAGTGATAGTCCGGGTCAGGGGTTGCGTTGATCGCGACGTCCATCGTAGTAGCGCATCCGCTGAGCAGCGCTGTCAGCATTAACAGCGTGCATAACAAGTACCGGGTCATGAAATAACTACCTTGCTGAAGATTGGATTAAGGCTAGACGGTTGAGCAGGGAAATAAATAACACATCAGGTGCCAGCAAGGCTTGGCGTTAACCTGAAAGTAACCAGAGGGGCGCTGGCGATACTAAATCGCAGGCAACAAAAAACCCGCACTAGGCGGGTTTCTTGGGTGTTCCAGATGATTTTTGCACCACCTGAAACTAATAAGTGGTGCCCAGAGACGGAATCGAACCGCCGACACGGGGATTTTCAATCCCCTGCTCTACCGACTGAGCTATCTGGGCAACGGGGCGCATTAAACGGGTTTTTCAGGGGGTCGTCAAGCAAGTTTTCAAAAAATATTTAATTATTACCGTCGCTTACGTGCCAACCCCGGTTTTTGCTCAATTATTGAGCAGGCGGCACGTAGCCGTCGGCCTTGGCGTAATCCTCGCCGGAAAAGTACTTGTCCATCTCGCCCTGCAGATATTTGCGGTCTTCGGTGTTCATCATGTTCAGGCGCTTTTCGTTGATCAGCAGGGTCTGGTGCTTCTGCCAGTCGGCCCAGGCCTTGGCGGAGACGTGGTCGAAAATGTCCTGGCCCTTGGCGCCCGGGAATGGGGCACGCTCAAGGGCTGGCAGTTCTTCGTGATACTTGCGGCAGATGATGGTGCGGGTCATGACGAAACTCCTGCGTTCAATACGTCGGCCGCGCGCTTCAGCAGTTTTTTCACCGGGGCGGCAAGGCCCAGGCGCGGCGGGGTGGCGAGGTTATACCAGAGCCAGTCGGCCTCGGCCACGTGATGGGCCGATTCCTCGACCTGCACCAGCCAGGGTTCGATAGCCAGCTGGAAGTGGCTGAAGGTGTGGACCAGCCCAGGTAGCGCCTGATGCTTGCCCAGCGCCAGTGAGTGCTGGTTGGCCAGGTGTTCCAGGTCGTTCAGGTCGTCCAGCTCCGGCAAGCTCCACAGCCCGCCCCACAGGCCTGTAGAGGGGCGACGATAAAGCAGGATCGCGCCCTCCTGGTTGGCCAGCATCGGCATCAGCGTGCGCTTTTGCGGGATGGTCTTGCGCGGCTTGGGGATCGGGTAGCGGGTTTCCAGGCCCAGCATGTGCGCCTCGCAGCCCTTTTCCAGGGGGCACAGCAGGCAACTGGGCTTGCTGCGGGTGCAGAGGGTGGCGCCCATGTCCATCATGGCCTGGGTGTAGGCATTGACGCGGTCGTGGGGGGTAAAGCGCTCGGCAGTGGCCCACAGCTGCTTGGCCACCTTGGGCTCGCCCGGATAGCCCTCCTGGGCAGTAAAACGTGCCAGCACGCGCTTGACGTTGCCGTCGAGGATCGGTGCGCGCAGGCCCATGCTCAGGCTGGCGATGGCACCGGCGGTGGACAGGCCGATGCCCGGCAGTTCGGTGAGTTTCTCTACATCGCGGGGAAACTCGCCGCCGTATTCGGCCACCACGATCTTGGCAGTCTTCTGCAGGTTGCGCGCCCGGGTGTAGTAGCCCAGCCCGGTCCACAGGTGCAGTACTTCATCTTCCGGCGCGGCCGCCAGGGCCTCGACCGTTGGCAGCGAAGCCATGAAGCGGTCGAAGTAATTGAGCACGGTGCTGACCTGGGTCTGTTGCAGCATGATTTCCGAGACCCACACCCGATACGGGGTGATGCCCTGTTGCCAGGGCAAGTCATGGCGACCGTGGCGGTCGTACCAGTCGAGCACGGCCGCTGAAAATTGCTCGTTTCTCATCGGTTGAACAAACCTTTGAGGGCGTCTTTGAGCTTGGGGTTGACCTTGTCGAGCTTCTCTTCAAGTTTCTCGCTGAGCTTGTTGCCCGCCATCTTGGCGGCCACCTGACCCAGGCCGTCCTTGTCCAGGCGGCAGGCTTTGGCGCCCAGTTCCAGCGGGCCACGGCAGCGCAGCGGCACTTCGATACCCTGGAAGTTCGAGCCGACCTGGCAGGCCGGGTCCGGCATGTCGCGCTTGTCGCCCTCGACGATGATGCCCACGCGGTAGTCCATGCCCAGTACACGCAGGTCCACGTCGCCATTGCCGTTGACGGTCAGGCCGGGGATGCGCACTTTCAGGTCCGGGTTGCTCGCCACGCCGTTACGGAAAGTCAGGTTGCCCTTGAGTTCCTGGAACGGTGTGTCCTTGCTACGTGGTGTCGTGGTCAAGGTCTTGCGGTTGAGCAGGGCAATACCCGTGCACAGCTGTTGCTCAAGGTTGGCATTGAGCAGCACACCATTGTTGATGACGAAGCTGGCGGTGCCGTTGAGGCTGTCGATCAGCGCTTTCTGGCTGTTGCCACGCCCGTTCAGGTTGCTGTCGAGGGTGATCTGGCCCTTGACCGGCGGGGTTTGCCCCTGGGCTTGCAGGATGCGCTCGACCGGTACTTGCTTGATTTTGGTCTGCAACGCCAGCACCGGCACATCTTCCCGTGCATCGAGGCTGCCGTTGGCCTGGAACGTGCCGTTATAGAGGCCACCGCTCAAGGTGTCGAGCTTGAACTGGCCACCCTGGCCGGAGGCCTTGAGGGCTGCATTCTCGATGGGCAACTGGCTCAGGGTCAGTTGGCCGAAGGACAGGTCGGCAATCACGTCCAGGCTGCGCAGGCGCGCCAGGGGCAGCAGTTTGTCGGTGCTCCAGGCGCCTTTGGTCGGCGCGTCCGGCAACGGCGTGGTGCCACCGGCGGCCATGGCCCCGGCTTCGCTGCTTTGCACTTCGGCCTGGCGTGCGACGGCGGCGCTGTTGGCGGCTTCGGACTTGGCGGGCAGGTAATGGTCGGCATTGAACGTGTCGCCCTTGAGCTGCACGCGCAGGGATTGCTTGGCAAAGTCCTCCACCGCCAGGCGCCCGGTAAAGGTGCTGCCGTCGACTTTCAGGTTGAGGTCTTCCAGGGCCATGCTCGACGGCGTGCCTTGCAGGCGGCTGACCAGTTCGACCTTGCTCAGGCTCCCTGGGGCCATGGCCGGCAGGGGCTGGCCGACGCTGTCGAGGAACTTGGCCAGGTCAAACTGGGCAATCGACAGGGCGCCGCTGATCTGTGGGGTTTTATCCAGGTCGTTGACCTTTACTTCGCCCAGTGCCCGCAGTTGGTTGAGCGACAGCTTGAGGCCGGTCCACTCGGCAATGTTCGCCGACAGGTCCACCAGCAACTGGCCCTGGGTGGCAAAGGTCACGGTCTTGCCTTGCAGCGGCTCGCCGGTGGCTTCGCCTGCGACTTTCATGTCTTCGAACTGATAGCGCTTGAGGGCGCGATCAAAACGCAGTTCGCCGCTGAGTTCGCTCTTGACCCGCATCACTGGCTGGTTGCTGCCGAAGAAGGCAGTGAGTTTGACCGGGATGCTCGCGCCTTCATGCACGGCACCGGTGCTCAACTGAATGCTCTCGGCGCTGAATTGCTTGCCGGTCTGCTCGTCGTTGTACTCGATGCGGGCGTTGTTGACCGTCAGGCTGTCGATATCCAGGCGGATCGGCTGAGCCGGTTTGTCCGGCGCTGGCGCCGTGGTTGGCGCAGTCGTCACGGGTGCCTCGGCGGTGCCGGTGGCTGCAACGGGCGGTGCCTTGCCGATATCTTCCCAGTTGCCGTGGCCTTGCTTGTCGCGGTTGAGGCGCAGGTTCAGGCCCTCGACGCGCACATCGCTCATCTGCACTTCACGACGCAGCAGCGGCAGTACCCGTACCGACAGGCCGAGCATCTGCAGATCGGCAAACGGCTGGGCAGGATTGCTCAGGGTGGCCACGCTGGCTTCATGCAACTCCAGGCCCAGCCACGGGAACAGGCTCCAGCCGATATCGCCATTGAGCGTCAGCTCGATGTGGGCCTTGTCGCGGGCAATCTGGCGAATCTCGTCTTTGTAGTCGTTGGGATCGAAGAGGTGGGTCAGGGCAAAGCCCAGAGCCACAATGATCAGCAACAGCCCGAGAAGTACCAGACCCAGGATTTTGCCGAACGCTTTCATGGGCGAGTCCTTGTATGTCGATTTCAAAATTTAGCCGCAGAGTATAACGCCGCTGGACCTGCGGCTGTTTACGCATCGTTACATAGTGTCAAACAAAACAGATGAGCCGAAAAAGGTAGTGTCAGTTTGGTTTTTCTCGCGGCGCCAAATGCTAATCTTTGCGCGTTCGCCCGCCTTCTGCGACGAAACGTCGCGCTTACAGGGAGCTTCACTCGACAAAACGGCCACGCATTGCGTGCAAAGGCCGAGGAGGAGAGCGCCTGGCGAACACAGACCAACAACTGGGGGAAACACCAATGAACACTAGCACTGCGGCCGGCATTCCTGCTGCGCAGCCTGCGTTCCTGTCCAAGGAACGCATCATCGCCAAGCCAGGGTTTAACCGCTGGCTGGTTCCGCCGGCCGCCCTGGCTATCCACTTGTGCATTGGCATGGCCTACGGCTTTTCGGTGTTCTGGCTGCCACTGTCCAAGGCGCTGGGCGTCACCGCACCGGTGGCATGCGCGCCGGATATGAGCTTTATCGCGCAGATCTTCTCGTCGTCCTGCGACTGGCCGATCTCCATGCTGGGCTGGATCTACACCCTGTTCTTCATCTTCCTGGGCTGCTCGGCAGCGATCTGGGGCGGCTGGCTGGAACACGCCGGGCCGCGCAAGGCCGGTGTGGTCTCGGCGCTGTGCTGGTGTGGTGGCCTGCTGATCTCGGCGCTGGGGATCTATACCCACCAGATCTGGCTGATGTGGCTCGGCTCCGGGGTCATCGGCGGTATCGGCCTGGGCCTGGGCTATATCTCGCCGGTCTCGACCCTGATCAAGTGGTTCCCGGACAAGCGCGGCATGGCCACCGGCATGGCGATCATGGGCTTTGGTGGTGGTGCGATGGTCGGCGCCCCCCTGGCAGCGGCACTGATGGGCCACTTCGCTTCGCCGACGGGCGTGGGCGTATGGCAGAGCTTCTTGGTGATGGCCGCGATCTACTTCGTGTTCATGATCGGCGGCGCCTTGTCCTACCGCGTCCCGCCGACCGGCTGGAAGCCTGAGGGCTGGACCGCGCCGGCGAAAAAAGCCAGCAACGCGATGATTACCCATCGCCATGTGCACGTGAACGTGGCCTGGAAAACCCCGCAATTTCGCCTGGTATGGCTGGTGCTGTGCCTGAACGTATCGGCCGGTATCGGCATTCTCGGCATGGCGTCGCCGCTGTTGCAGGAAGTGTTTGGTGGCAAGTTGCTGGGTGTGGATGTGCCATTTGGCCAACTGGATGCCGGGCAACTGGCCTCCATCGCAGCCATCGCTGCCGGTTTCACCGGGTTGTTGAGCCTGTTCAACATTGGTGGGCGGTTCTTCTGGGCGTCGTTCTCTGACTACCTGGGCCGTAAAAACACCTACTTCGTGTTCTTCGCCCTGGGCTTTGCCCTGTATGCGCTGATCCCGAACCTCGGCCACTTGGGCAACGTCTCGCTGTTCGTGGCGGCGTTCTGCATCATCCTGTCGATGTACGGCGGCGGCTTCGCGACCGTGCCGGCCTACCTGGCGGACCTGTTCGGTACGCAAATGGTCGGTGCGATCCACGGTCGCCTGCTGACTGCCTGGGCGGCGGCCGGCGTGCTGGGCCCGGTGCTGGTCAACTACCTGCGTGAGTATCAGCTGAGCATTGGCGTGGAGCGTGCTGCGGCTTATGACATCACCTTGTACATCCTCGCCGGCCTGTTGGTGCTGGGCTTTATCTGCAACCTGCTGGTGCGTCCGGTGGCCGACAAGTACTTCATGACCGACGCCGAACTGGCCGCCGAACAGGCGCTGGGCCATGACAAGGGTGCTGATGCCAGCACTTCCCTGGAGTGGAAAGCCGCTTCCGGCACCGTGCCATTGGCAATTGCTGCGTGGCTGGTGGTGGGTATTCCGCTGGCGTGGGGCGTGTGGGTGACCTTGCAGAAGACTGCAGTGCTGTTCCACTAACACCGCATAACCCGTGTGGGCCCGGTTCCTGTGGGAGCCGGGCTTGCCCGCGATAGAACCCGCTCGGTGTATCTGTAGTACGCAGGCGTCTGCATCGCAGGCAAGCCAGCTCCCACACACGCCAGCTCCCGCACTTGTACTGACATGTCTATGCCCGACAGGCCGTCAGTCTTATCCCCTTCGATGTTTCTGTTTAGCGCCCGCAGCCCCTATAATGGCCACCTTTTTCGCCCAATGATTTTGCGGAGCTGGTGATGGCCGAACGTAAGGCGTCCGTCGAGCGCGACACTCTGGAAACCCAGATCAAAGCCTCGATCAACCTGGATGGCACCGGAAAGGCCCGATTTGATATCGGTGTTCCTTTTCTTGAGCACATGCTGGATCAAATCGCCCGTCATGGGCTGATCGACCTGGATATCGTCAGCAAGGGTGACCTGCATATCGACGACCACCACACCGTGGAGGATGTCGGTATCACCCTCGGCCAGGCGTTTGCCAAGGCCATCGGCGACAAAAAGGGCATCCGCCGTTACGGCCATGCCTATGTCCCGCTGGACGAGGCGCTGTCGCGTGTGGTCATCGACTTCTCGGGCCGCCCAGGCCTGCAGATGCACGTGCCTTACACCCGCGCCACGGTGGGTGGCTTTGACGTGGACCTGTTCCAGGAATTCTTCCAGGGCTTCGTCAACCACGCTCTGGTCAGCCTGCACATCGACAACCTGCGTGGCACCAACACCCACCACCAGATCGAAACCGTGTTCAAGGCTTTCGGCCGCGCCCTGCGCATGGCCGTGGAGCTCGATGACCGCATGGCCGGGCAAATGCCGTCGACCAAGGGCGTTCTGTAATGCAGACGGTCGCGGTTATCGACTACGGCATGGGTAACCTGCATTCGGTGGCCAAGGCCCTCGAGCACGTCGGTGCCGGCAAGGTGCTGATCACCAGCGATGCGCAGGTGATCCGCGAAGCCGACCGTGTGGTGTTCCCCGGTGTGGGCGCGATTCGCGACTGCATGGCCGAAATCCGCCGCCTGGGCTTTGACAGCCTGGTGCGCGAAGTCAGCCAGGACCGGCCGTTCCTCGGGATCTGCGTCGGCATGCAAGCCTTGCTCGACCGCAGTGAAGAGAACGGCGGCGTCGACTGCATCGGCCTGTTCCCAGGCGCGGTGAAGTTTTTCGGCAAGGATCTGCACGAAGACGGCGAGCATCTGAAAGTCCCGCACATGGGCTGGAACGAAGTGCGCCGCACCGTCGACCACCCGCTGTGGCATGACATCCCGGACATGGCGCGTTTCTACTTCGTCCACAGCTACTACATCGCCGCCGGTAACCCGCGCCAGGTGGTGGGTGGCGGGCACTACGGCGTCGATTTTGCCGCAGCGCTGGCCGAAGGTTCGCGCTTTGCCGTGCAGTTCCACCCGGAGAAAAGCCATACCCATGGCCTGCAACTGTTGCAGAACTTCGCCAGTTGGGACGGGCGCTGGTAATGGCCAAGAAGATCAAGCCACCGATCCTCAATCTCACTCCCCAGCAGGAGAGTGAGGCGACCGACAAGATCAAGCGTTTCATGGAAGATCGCTTCGAGCTCCGTCTCGGGTCGTTCGAGGTGGCTGAGATCCTCGAGCTGTTCACCACTGAAATTGCTCCGCACTATTACAACAGGGCGATTTTCGATGTGCAGACGCACCTTAAAGAAAGGTTCGAAAGCATCGAAAGCGACTTGTGGGCGCTCGAAAAACCCTGATTTTCCGAGCAATGCTGAATATCGAATAAGGTTTGCCAGATGCTGATTATCCCCGCTATCGATCTCAAGGACGGCGCTTGTGTACGTCTGCGCCAGGGCCGCATGGAAGATTCCACAGTGTTTTCCGATGACCCGGTGAGCATGGCTGCCAAGTGGGTGGAGGGTGGCTGCCGTCGCCTGCATCTGGTGGACTTGAACGGCGCCTTTGAAGGCCAGCCGGTCAATGGCGAAGTGGTGACGGCCATCGCCAAGCGCTACCCGAACCTGCCGATCCAGATCGGTGGCGGTATCCGCTCCCTGGAAACCATTGAGCACTACGTCAAGGCGGGCGTGAGCTACGTGATCATCGGCACCAAGGCGGTGAAAGACCCGGCCTTCGTCGCCGAAGCCTGCCGCGCGTTTCCGGGCAAGGTCATCGTGGGCCTGGACGCCAAGGATGGTTTCGTCGCTACAGACGGCTGGGCGCAAATCAGCACCGTGCAGGTGATCGACCTGGCCAAGCAGTTCGAGGCCGACGGCGTGTCCGCTATCGTTTATACCGACATCGCCAAAGACGGCATGATGCAGGGCTGCAACGTACCGTTTACCGCTGCGCTGGCGGCCGCCACCAAAATCCCGGTGATCGCTTCCGGCGGTATCCACAACCTGGGCGATATCAAGTCGCTGCTGGACGCCAAGGCGCCGGGGATCATCGGCGCCATCACCGGCCGGGCGATCTACGAAGGCACCCTGGACGTCGCCGAAGCCCAGGCTTACTGCGATGCCTACAAAGGCTGAGGACTGACCATGGCGCTGGCCAAACGCATCATCCCTTGCCTGGACGTCGACAACGGTCGGGTGGTCAAGGGCGTCAAGTTCGAGAACATCCGTGACGCCGGCGACCCGGTGGAAATCGCCCGTCGCTACGATGAGCAGGGTGCCGACGAGATTACCTTTCTCGACATCACCGCCAGCGTCGACGGCCGCGATACCACGCTGCATACCGTCGAGCGCATGGCCAGCCAGGTGTTTATCCCGCTGACCGTGGGCGGTGGCGTACGCACCGTGCAGGATATCCGCAACCTGCTTAACGCGGGTGCGGACAAGGTCTCGATCAACACGGCCGCGGTGTTCAACCCGGAGTTTGTCGGCGAAGCCGCACAGCACTTCGGTTCGCAATGCATCGTCGTCGCCATCGACGCCAAGAAAGTCTCCGGCCCGGGTGAAACCCCGCGCTGGGAGATCTTCACCCACGGCGGGCGCAAGCCGACCGGCCTGGATGCGGTGGAGTGGGCGATGAAGATGGAAGGCCTCGGCGCCGGTGAAATCCTGCTGACCAGCATGGATCAGGACGGCATGAAAAACGGCTTTGACCTGGGCGTGACCCGCGCCATCAGTGACGCACTGGGCATTCCAGTGATTGCGTCCGGTGGTGTGGGCAACCTGCAACACCTGGCCGACGGCGTTATCGAAGGCCACGCCAGCGCGGTGCTGGCGGCGAGTATTTTCCACTTTGGCGAATACACCGTGCCTGAGGCAAAGGCCTACATGGCAGCACGCGGAATCGTCGTCCGCTAAACGTCACTGGACACCATGGCAGGCTCGCGGCACTCTGGGGCCTGCCATGGATTCCGGTACCCCTACATGCTCAAAGACCTGCTGCTTGCCCTCGCCAGTTCTTCCATTCTGTTGGCGGGCTCGGCCAATGCCGCTGAGCCGTCTGGCACTTCTCTGGTGCTGCTGACGGAGAACTTTCCGCCCTACAACATGGCGAAAAACGGCAAGAACTTCGCCAAGGACGAGAACATCGAAGGCATCGCGGTGGACATTGTCCGCGAGACTTTCAAGCAGGCTGGTATTTCCTACAACCTCACGCTGCGCTTCCCTTGGGAGCGGATCTATAAACTCGCCCTGGAAAAACCAGGCTACGGCGTGTTTGTCATGGCGCGCCTGCCGGACCGCGAAGCGCTGTTCAAGTGGGTCGGCCCCATCGGCCCGGATGACTGGGTGCTGCTGGCCAAGGCTGACAGCAAGATCCAGCTGACCGACCTTGAGCACGCCCGTAGCTACAAGATCGGTGCCTACAAAGGCGATGCCATTGCCCAGACCCTGGAAAAGCGCGGGCTCAAGCCGATCATCGTGCTGCGCGACCAGGACAATGCGCAAAAGCTGATGGAGGGGCAGATTGACCTCTGGGCCACCGGCGACCCGGCCGGGCGCTATCTGGCGCGCCAGGTGGGGGTTTCCGGGCTCAAGACGGTGCTGCGCTTCAATAGCGCCCAGTTGTATCTGGCGCTGAACAAGGAGGTGCCGGATGAGGTGGTGGCCAAGCTGCAGGCGGCGCTGGACCAGCTACGCAAGGAAGGTGTGGTGGATCAGATCATGGCGCGCTATCTGTAGGTTTCAGCGGTAAACCCCATCCTTGCCGTGCCCAGCCATCGCCCGATTGCTGCGCAAACTGATCATCAGCTTGATATCAATCCACTCGATACCCTGGGCCTTGAGCTTGGGCAGTTCGCGCTCCAGCACCGCCAGGGTCTGTGGATAAGGATGGCCGATCATCACCGCCGAGCCCTGTTTGTGGGCCAGCTTGATAGCCGTCTGCAACTGCGTGGCGATGGCCGCTTCGGTCCGTTCGTCATCCAGAAATACATCCCGTGAGACGTGGGCCAGGTTGATTTTCTGAGCCTCGGCGGCCGCCACGGTCTTGGCGCTGGTCCGGCTGTCGACGAAAAACTTGTGCCGACGCTGCAGCTCGCCCATCAACCACGCCATGGCGCCAGGCTCGGCCGTCATGCGGCTGCCCATGTGGTTGTTGATGCCGGCGGTGTAAGGCACGGCCTTGAATGCCGCATCCAGGCGCTTGCCCAGTTCTTCGATGGGCAGCTCGGGGTGCCAGGCGAAGGGGCCGGTGGCCGGGTCCATGGGCATGTGCAGAATCACGATCTTGCCGGCGCGGTGGGCCTCGCGGGCGACTTCAGCAGCGTGGGGCGTGTCGGGCATGATTGCCGCCGTCACCGGGCCGGGCAGGGCCAGCACACGACGATCCCTGGGCAGGTTTTGCCCAAGGTCGTCGATGATAAGCGTGAGGTAGGCTTTGTGGGGCTTGTCGGCCGGCGTCGCTTGGGCGACTCCGGCCAGGCTGCACAACATTGCAAGGATTAGCGCAAAACGCATATCAACGGCTGCGCGTAATGCTCAAGCCCTTGAGCAGGCTCAGCGCCTGGGCCAGTTGGTAATCGTCGTCCTGTGGCATCGGCTTTGCTTTCGGGCCGCTGCCGGTTGGCTGGTCGGCGCCGCCGTTGCCATTGCCCAGGTGACCTTGCAGGTCGGCTTCCTTGAAGTACTCGTTGTCGCTTTCGTTGGTGATCTTGGCCCGGCGCACCTCGATATCCGGCACGATGCCCTGGGCCTGGATCGAGCGACCATTAGGCGTGTAGTACAGCGCTGTGGTGATCTTCAGCGCACGCTCGTTGTTCAGCGGCAGCACGGTTTGCACCGAGCCCTTGCCGAAGCTGGTGGTGCCCATCAGTACCCCGCGTTTCTGGTCTTGCAGGGCGCCGGCGACGATTTCCGAGGCCGAGGCGCTGCCGCCGTTGATCAGCACCGCCAGCGGTACGTTTTCGCTGAGGTCCTTGCCGGTGGCCGAGAAGCGCAGTTCGGAGTTGGCAATGCGGCCCTTGGTGTAGACGATCAAGCCTTTGGTGATGAAGTGGTCGACCACTTCCACCGCCGATTGCAGCACGCCGCCGGGGTTGTTGCGCAGGTCCAGGACGATGCCGTTGAGCTTCTTGCCGTTGTCCTTGCGCAGCTTGGCCAGGGCCTTGGCCACTTCGTCGCCGGTCTTGACCTGGAACTGGGTGATGCGGATATAGCCGTAGCCCGACTCCAGCAACTGGCTCTTCACGCTCTTGACCACGATGGTGGCGCGGGTCAGGGTCACGTCAAACGGGCTGCCGCCGTCGCGCACCAGGGTCAGGGTGATTTTCTGGCCGACCTTGCCGCGCATCTTGTCGACGGCTTCGGTCATGGTCTGGCCACGGGTCGGCTGGCCGTTGATCTTGACGATCAGGTCGCCGGCCTGGATGCCGGCCTTGGACGCCGGGGTGTCGTCGATTGGCGACACCACCTTGATGATGCCGTCCTCGGCGCCGACTTCGATGCCCAGGCCGCCGAATTCGCCGCTGGTGCTTTCCTGCAGCTCGGCGAAATCTTCCGGGCCCAGGTAGGCAGAGTGCGGGTCGAGGTTGCTGAGCATGCCTTTGATGGCGTTTTCCAGCAGGGTCTTGTCGTCCACGGGTTCGACATAGGCGGCCTTGATCCGGTCCATGACCTCGGCAAAGGTGCGCAATTCGTCCAGCGGCAGCGGTGCCTTGGTGGTCGCGGCCATGGCAGACGGTGCGGTCTGGTCGGCGAATGCCATAGGCGCGCCGATCACCAGGGCGATCGTCAGGGCCAGCGAAGTGAGGCGGGACAAATGCAGCATGTCGAACGAACTCCTAATGTAGGTGCGGCCTATCCTTGGGCGCGACACCATTGTGCAGGGTCGCTCGGGCGGCCCTGCTGACGAATAGCAAAGTACAGCGCCGGGGTGTCCTGGCCACCACTGTTACCGACAGTGGAGATGGATTCACCGGCTTTTACAACATCACCTGCGGCCTTGAGTAACGTCTGATTGTGGCCGTACAGGCTCAAATAGCCATTGCCGTGGTCAAGAATCACCAGCAACCCGGCGCCGCGCAGCCAATCGGCGAACACCACGCGCCCGCCGTGGACGGCGTGCACCTGGCTGCCCGCAGAGGCGCTGATCATCACGCCGTCCCACTTGGTACGGGTGTCATCGCCACGGGTTTCACCAAAGCGTGCCAGTAGTCGACCATCAACTGGCCATGGAAGTTTGCCTCGGGCAGTAGCAAAAGGCCCGCCAAACGATTCGCCGGCACTGGAAACCAGCGGGCCGGGTGCTGCACGCGCCGGTTTACGCGGGGCGTCGCTGGCGAGCGCCTCGGCTTCACGCTGGCGCTTTTTTTCTGCTTCCTGCTGGGCGATCAGCGCTTTCTGCCGCGCTTCTTCGGCCTCGCGGGCCTGGCGTGCCAGGGTTTCCTCGATGGTTTTGAGTACTTTGGCCAGGTCGGCCTGGTCCTGCTGACGCGCCTGCAACTTGGCATCACGGGCTTTTACGTCGCTGTTGAGCTTGGCCAGGGCCTGCTGGCGCTCCTTGCGCACTTTGTCCAGCTCGTCGCGCTGGGTGTCCAGGCTGCTCTTCTGGGCCAGCAGTTGGCTTTGCTGGTCAGCGATTTCCTGCTCGACGTTGGCCAACTGGCGCAGGGTCTCGTTGAAACTCTTGAGTTGCTCCAGGCGCGCGGTGCTCAGGTAATCGTAGTAGGTCAGGGTGCGGGCGAATTTTTCCGGGTTCTGCTGGTTGAGCAGCAGCTTGAGGTATTCCTGGCGGCCGTTCTGGTAGGCGGCACGGGCCTGGATCGCGATCAGGCGTTGCTGTTCAACGCGCGCGCTCTGGAGTTTTTTTTTCTCACCGTCGAGTCGCTCCAGTTCCGACTCGCTCTTCTTTAATTCTTTTTGCAGCTCCTGGACCTGCTTCTCCAGCTTGCCCATTTCGGTTTCCGTGCCGCGCAGGTCTTTCTGCACCCCGGATTTTTCTTCCTGGAGCTTGCCGAGCAGCTTTTTCAGCTCGGTAATGTCCTGACGCGTAGCGTCCAACTGTTGTTGGGTTTGCGCACGTTCGTCGGCCAAGGCCGGTTGGAGCACGCAGACAAGAGCAAGGGTAATCAAGGCGCGAAGCATAGAGGCGGGCGACACCAGGGAAAGGGACGGCCTAGTATGCCCGCCCCACGCTGCAAAAAAAACGCCCAATTCAGGCTGGCGGGCAAGTTAGGTGCCGAGTGGCGGGGGTGTGGCTAAAAGCCACCTTCAAAAACGCCACTTACCCATGTGGGAGCGGGCTTGCCCGCGATTGCGCTGTGTCGGCCATAGCAATGTCGGCTGATCCGTCGCTATCGCGGGCAAGCCCGCTCCCACATTGTTTGGTGGTGGTTTTAAAATCAGACCAGAATCGAGGTGCCGGTCATCTCGGCAGGTTTCTCCAGGCCCATCAGCATGAGCATGGTCGGTGCCACGTCCGCCAGCACGCCGCCTTCGCGCACCTTGAAGTCGCGTTTGCCGACATAAATGAATGGCACTGGCTCGGTGGTGTGGGCTGTGTGGGCCTGGCCGGTGGATTCGTCGGACATCTGCTCGCAGTTGCCGTGGTCAGCGGTGATCAGCGCTTCGCCGCCGACCTTCTCCAGGGCCTCGACGATCCGGCCTACGCACAGGTCCAGGCATTCCACGGCCTTGATTGCTGCTTGCAGGTTGCCGCTGTGGCCGACCATGTCGCCGTTGGCGTAGTTGACCACGATCACGTCATAACGCTGGTGTTCAATGGCGTCGACAATTTTATCGGTAACTTGCGGCGCGCTCATTTCCGGCTGCAGGTCGTAGGTGGCGACTTTCGGCGACGGGATCAGGATGCGCTCTTCGCCGGGGAACGGTTCTTCGCGGCCACCGGAGAAAAAGAACGTGACGTGGGCGTATTTCTCGGTCTCAGCGATGCGCAGCTGGGTCTTGTCGTTCTTCGCCAGGTAATCACCCAGCACGTTTTCCAGACTGCCCGGGGCGAAGGCCGACGGGGCCGGGATGTTGGCGGCGTATTGGGTGAGCATCACGAATTCGACCTGCGGGCGGCGCGCGCGCTCGAAGTCTTTGAAACCCTCATCGACGAACACATGGCTCAACTCGCGGGCACGGTCGGCGCGGAAGTTCATGAACACCACGGCGTCGCCATCTTCGACCTTCACCGGCTCGCCGATGGTGGTGGCCTTGACGAACTCATCGCTCTCGCCACGGGCGTAGGCGGCTTCCAGGCCTTGCTGGGCGGTGGCAGCGTTGAATTCGGCGTTGCCGTCGACGATCAGGTTGTAGGCCTGGGACACGCGGTCCCAGCGGTTGTCGCGGTCCATGGCGAAGTAGCGGCCGACCAGGCTGGCGATACGGCCCTTGCCGAGGGCGGCGAAGGTCGCGTCCAGCAGTTCGATGGACGATTGCGCGCTTTTGGGCGGGGTATCGCGGCCATCGAGGAAGGCGTGCAGGTAGATCTTCTCGGCACCGCGCTTGAAGGCCAGTTCGGCCATGGCTACCAGATGATCCTGGTGGCTGTGTACGCCACCGTCGGACAGCAGGCCCATGAAGTGCACGGCCTTGCCGGCGGCAACGGCTTTATCCACCGCGGCGCAGATGGTCGGGTTCTCGAAGAACTCGCCATCGCGGATGGCTTTGGTCACACGGGTGAAGTCCTGATATACCACTCGTCCGGCGCCCAGGTTCATATGGCCGACTTCGGAGTTGCCCATCTGGCCGTCCGGCAGGCCGACGTCCATGCCCGATCCGGAGATCAGGCCATTGGGTACGCTGGCGCACAGGCGGTCCAGTACCGGCTTGTTCGCCGCGAATACGGCGTTGTCGTGGGGGTTTTCACTGTGACCGAAGCCATCGAGAATCATCAGGACCAAAGGTTTAGGCGTGGTAGTCATAGATCCTCTCGCGGCGTTATTAAAGGAAGGCGATTGAAAAGGGAGTGGCAGTTTAAAGCGAAGTTCCGATGCCGTCACCGCTTTACGGGGGTTGGCCCCCCATGGCGGCTGTGTATACTTACCGCCATTTTAACGCCCTGGAACCTCCTTGATGGTTGATCACCTGATTGCATTTGCTACCTCTCACTATCTGCTGGTCGGTGCCTTCGTCGTACTGCTGGCGCTGCTGATTGCTCATGAAGTGAGCCGTGGCGGCCGTAGCCTCAGCACCGCCGAGCTGACCGCGCTGGTCAACAAGGACCAGGCCGTTGTCGTCGACATCCGCCCGGCCAAGGACTTTGCCGCCGGTCATATCGTCGGCGCGCTGAATATTCCCCAGGACAAGCTGATCGCCCGCATCGCCGAGCTGGAAAAGCACAAGGCCAAGACCATTATCCTGGTCGACGCCCAAGGCCAGCACTCCGGTGGCCATGCCCGCGAAATGATGAAAAGCGGCTTCACCGCCGCCAAGCTGTCGGGTGGTATCTCCAGCTGGCGCGCCGATAACCTGCCGTTGGTGAAGTGATATGAGCCAGGTTGTCGTTTATTCCAGCGATTATTGCCCCTATTGCATGCGAGCCAAGCAGTTGCTCCAGAGCAAAAAGGTTGCCTTCGAAGAGATCAAGGTCGATGGCAAGCCTGCGGTGCGTGCCGAGATGGCCCAGAAGGCGGGGCGCACCTCTGTGCCGCAAATCTGGATCGGTACCCAGCATATCGGTGGATGCGACGACCTGTTCGCCCTGGAGCGCGCCGGTAAACTCGACGCGCTGCTTCACGTCTGACTCCAAAAACCTAAAAGACCCCAAGATCAAGAAGGATCTGCGAGATGACTGACCAACCGAACATCGAAGCGGCAGCAGAAGAGGCTCAAGGCCCACAATTTTCCCTGCAGCGTATCTACGTGCGTGACCTGTCGTTCGAAGCGCCGAAAAGCCCGGCGATCTTCCGTCAGGAATGGACCCCAAGCGTCGGCCTGGACCTGAACACTCGTCAGAAGCAGCTCGAAGGCGACTTCCACGAAGTGGTACTGACCCTGTCGGTCACCGTGAAGAACGGTGAAGAAGTGGCATTCATCGCTGAAGTCCAGCAGGCCGGTATCTTCCTGATCCAGGGCCTGGACGATGCGTCCATGAGCCACACCCTGGGCGCGTTCTGCCCGAACATCCTGTTCCCGTATGCCCGCGAGACCCTGGACAGCCTGGTCACCCGTGGCTCGTTCCCGGCCCTGATGCTGGCCCCGGTGAACTTCGATGCCCTGTATGCGCAAGAGCTGCAGCGCATGCAACAGGAAGGCGCACCGACGGTTCAGTAAGCTGAACCCGACGCTGCTCTAAATGTGGGAGCGGGCGTGTGTGGGAGCTGGCTTGCCAGCGATAGCATCACCTCTGTGTCACTGACACACCGAGGTGCCTGCATCGCGGGCAAGCCCGGCTCCCACACACGCCCGCTCCCACATTTGGTTTTGGGGGTTATTTGAACCCGAGCTGGCGCCAGCCTTCGTAGACGGCGACGGCCACGGTGTTGGACAGGTTCAGGCTGCGGCAGCCTTCGCGCATCGGCAGGCGCAGGCGCTGGCCGTCGGGCAGGGCGTCGAGTACGTCTGCCGGCAGGCCACGGCTCTCTGGGCCGAACAGGAAGGCGTCCCCTTCGGCAAAGCTGGCATCATGAAACGGCCGCGAGCCCTTGGTGGTGAACGCAAACAGGCGCGGCTGGCCGAGGCTCTCCAGGCAACTGGCGAGGTCGGCGTGGCGCTGCAGGGTGGCGTACTCGTGATAGTCCAGGCCCGCGCGGCGCAGGCGCTTGTCGTCCATCTCGAAGCCCAGCGGCTCGATCAAATGCAGGTGGCAGCCACTGTTGGCGCACAGCCTGATAACGTTGCCGGTATTCGGCGGAATTTCTGGTTGAAAAAGGATGACGTGAAACATGCACGGCTCCGAAGATAAAGATGCAGCGCATTCTACCCCTGAAGACGACCCCAGGCCGAAGCTATTGCCTCGCGTCCTGGGCTCGCTGGCGATTGTCGGCCTGATGGTGGGTTTGATGATCGGTCGCCTGACCACCCCGGACCCGACTGCCTTGCTGCAGGTCGAGCCTGCCGCAGATGGCCTGGTGGTGTGGTTCAACAGCGAGCCGAAGCTGCATGGCGAGCATATCGACGGCACCGTGGCGCTGCTGTTCGACGCCCAGGGCCAGGCCCAGGCGGGGCAATTGAAGGTCAATGACAAGGATGTGAACTGGCGCGTGCGCAAGACCGATGCTGGCTTGCTGCTGAACCTGGTGGCGGCGCGGCCGCTGCGCGGGGAATGGTCGGGCAAGGCGGTCGATGACCGCTGGCGACTGGAGATCCATCTCCTGGAGCAATAAAAGAGGGAGTTCCCGGCCTGCCTGTACCAGGGCTCCCAAAACGGTTTGACGCTCGAATTAAAGAGGGGATTCTCGGCCTGCCTGTACCAAGGTCCCCGAAACTGGGTAGTACCAGGGTTATTGCAGGGGGCGTGCCAGAGTGGCGAGATTGTCTGAGAGTTTTCTTTTATAAAGCGCAAAGCCCCGGATTACGGGGCTTTGGTGTTTTCGGGGCTCAGGATTTATTTAAAAGTAGCCTGGGTTTTGTGCGCGATACCGGTTCATGGTGCGTTGAAGCGGTGCACACCACACAAATGTGCTGGAGGGCTGTACTCAGCCCTCTTCGCCCTCATCATCATCCCCACCATCGACCTTCATCCCCAATTCCTTGATCTTGCGGGTCAAGGTATTGCGGCCCCAGCCCAGCAGCACTGCGGCATCACGACGCCGGCCTGCGGTGTGCTTGAGGGCGGTTTCGATCATGATCCGCTCAAAGGTCGGCACGGCGCTGTCCAGCAGGCTTGACTGGCCGCGGGCCAGGGCCTGGTCGGCCCATTGGCGCAGGGCCTGTTCCCAGTTGGTCACCGGTGCTGAATCCTGGGGCAGGCTCAACAGTTCCGGTGGCAGGTCGCTGATATGCACTTCGCGCCCGGACGCCATCACCGTGATCCAGCGGCAAGTGTTTTCCAGTTGGCGCACGTTGCCCGGCCATGGCAGGTTCTTCAGGTATTCCTCGGTCTCCGTCTTCAGCAGCTTGGGCTCCACCGCCAGCTCCTGGGCGGCGCGGCTGAGGAAGTGACGGGCCAGGGTCGGGATATCTTCGCGGCGGTCCGACATGCGTGGGATATGGATGCGGATCACGTTCAGGCGGTGGAACAAGTCCTCGCGAAACTTGCCGGCGTGCACCAGGGTTTCCAGGTTCTGGTGGGTCGCGGCGATGATGCGCACGTCGACCTTGACCGGCGTATGGCCGCCGACACGATAGAACTCACCGTCGGCCAGTACCCGCAGCAGCCGGGTCTGGGTGTCGGCCGGCATGTCGCCGATTTCATCGAGGAACAGCGTGCCGCCGTCCGCCTGTTCAAAACGCCCGCGACGCAGGTTGGCCGCGCCGGTAAACGCGCCTTTTTCGTGGCCGAACAGCTCGGACTCCATCAAGTCCTTGGGGATTGCTGCCATGTTCAGCGCGATAAACGGCGAGGCCGCCCGCGGGCTGTGACGGTGCAGGGCATGGGCCACCAGCTCTTTACCGGTCCCGGACTCACCGTTGATCAACACGGTGATGTTGGAGTGGCTCAGGCGCCCGATGGCGCGAAACACTTCCTGCATCGCCGGTGCTTCACCGATGATCTCGGGGGTGCGGGTCAGGGTCGGTACCACGGCCTGGCCTTGCTGTTCCTGGGCGTGCTGGTTGGCGCGCTTGACCAGCGCCACCGCCTCATCGACGTCGAATGGCTTGGGCAGGTACTCGAAGGCGCCGCCCTGATAGGACGCGACAGCGCTGTCCAGATCCGAGTGCGCGGTCATGATGATCACCGGCAAGCGCGGGTGCTGCTCGCGAATCCGCGCCAGCAAGTCCAGGCCACTGGCGCCGGGCATGCGGATATCGGAGATGATCACGTCGGGCTGCTGGCGTGCCAGGCGGCTCATCACTCCATCGGCGCTGTCAAAGCTCTGGGTGGTCATGCCTTCCTGTTGCAAGGCTTTCTCCAGGACCCAGCGGATGGAACGGTCGTCATCGACGATCCAGACAGTTTCACTACGGCTCATGTCGATGGGGCTCCTTGTTCCAGTGGCAGAAAGATCGAAAAGGTCGTGTGGCCGGGATGGCTTTCACATTCGATCAGGCCCTGGTGCTGGCTGATGATGTTCTGGGTAATGGCCAGGCCCAGCCCGGTACCGTCCGGGCGGCCGCTGACCATTGGGAAGAAAATGGTTTCCTGCAGTTCGGCCGGGATACCCGGGCCGTTGTCGATGATCTCGACCTTGGTTACCAGGCGATGGCGCACATGGCCGATGGTGAACTGGCGCAAGGCGCGGGTGCGCAGGCTGATGCGCCCCAGGCGCAACTCGTTCTGGCTGCTGATGGCTTGCATGGCGTTGCGCACGATATTGAGCACCGCCTGGATCATCTGCTCGCGGTCGATCAGGACATCGGGAATGCTCGGGTCATAGTCGCGCACCAGGGTGATGCAGCCCTGGCTTTCGGCCTCCACCAACTGGCAGACGCGCTCCAGTACCTCATGGATATTGGTCATCGCCAGCGACGGCAGCTTGTTGGAGCCGAGCATGCGGTCCACCAGGTTACGCAGGCGGTCGGCTTCTTCGATGATGACGTTGGTGTAGTCCTTGAGGTTCTCATCCGGCAGCTCGCGGGCCAGCAACTGTGCGGCGCCGCGAATCCCGCCCAACGGGTTCTTGATCTCATGGGCCAGGCCGCGCACCAGCATCTTGCTGGTTTCCTGCTTGGACAGCTGGGCTTCTTCCTTGGTGATGCGCAGCAGGCGATCCCGGGGATGCACTTCCAGCAGCAGCAAGGTGGCGCCGTGGCTCAGGATCGGCGTTACGGCGTAGTCGACGGTCAGGGTCTGGCCGGTGAGGGCCGTGAGCATCGCTTCACGCTTGGTAAACGGGTGGGCCTGCTCCACGGCCTGGCGCAAGGAACTCAAGGCCTCGGCGGACTCGGTGAACAGCTCGCTGATAAATTGCCCATGGCTGCGCTGACCGCTGATGGCCAGGAGCATCTCCGCCGCGGGGTTCATGTACTCAAGGCGCAGTTCGTCATTGAGCAGAATGGTCGCGGTGGTCAGGTTGTCGAGTAGCAAGCGGTGCAGTGCGTCGCTGATGGTCATTAGGACCTCTTTTGGAGCAAGGCGTGGGCTTGAGGCACACGCTGATACCAGGAAAATGCAAAAACCAAACCAAGGCTCCGAAAAGAAGCGTAAAAGCCCTGAAATGGGGGCTTTAGGCGCGAAACTATGGCGTTCGGCCAGCTCTCTCGGGAGATTTCGACCCAAAATGGGTTGATGGGTGGGCAAGGGTGCAACCTATCGCACCAATATAGTGCGAATTCCCACATTCTGTTCAGCGATCAAATATTTCCTGAAAAACCCCAGTCAAACTGTAGGAGCTGGCTTGCCTGCGATAGCGGTGGTTCAGTCAGTCGTGATGTGACAGATACACCGCTATCGCAGGCAAGCCAGCTCCCACAGTTCTGATGGGGTTTGCAAAGGTGGATAGTCATTGTTTCAGGCAAAAAAAAGACCTCCCGAAGGAGGTCTTTTTTGTCACGCCACGTTAAGCAGCGCTACCGGATCAGCAGCTGTAGTACAGCTCGTATTCCAGTGGGTGTACGAAGGTGCGGACCTTGATTTCTTCTTCGCTTTTCAGGGCGATGTAGGCGTCGATAAAGTCGTCGCTGAACACGCCGCCTTTGGTCAGGAACGCACGGCCCTTGTCCAGCTCTTCCAGGGCTTCTTTCAGGCTGCCGCACACTTGTGGGATCTCTTTGGCCTCTTCAGGCGGCAGGTCGTACAAGTTCTTGTCGGCGGCGTCGCCTGGGTGGATCTTGTTCTGGATGCCGTCCAGGCCAGCCATCAGCAGTGCAGCAAAGCCCAGGTACGGGTTGGCTGCTGGATCCGGGAAGCGTGCTTCGATACGGCGAGCGCGAGGGCTGGACACGTAAGGAATACGGATCGACGCGGAACGGTTGCGAGCCGAGTAGGCCAGCATTACCGGTGCTTCGAAACCTGGGACCAGACGCTTGTAGGAGTTGGTCGACGGGTTGGTGAAGCCGTTCAGGGCCTTACCGTGCTTGATGATACCGCCGATGAAGTACAGGGCAGTGTCGGACAGGCCGGCATAACCTTCGCCAGCGAAGGTGTTCTTGCCATCTTTGGCGATGGACAGGTGAACGTGCATACCCGAACCGTTATCGCCGTACAGTGGCTTAGGCATGAAGGTAGCGGTACGGCCATAGGCAACGGCAGTGTTGTGTACGCAGTACTTCAGGGTCTGGACTTCGTCAGCCTTGGCCACCAGGGTGTTGAACTTCACACCGATTTCGTTCTGGCCGGCAGTGGCCACTTCGTGGTGGTGCACTTCGATGACCAGGCCCATGTCTTCCATGGCGTTGCACATGGAGGTACGGATTTCGTGGTCGTGGTCGAACGGCGGAACCGGGAAGTAACCACCTTTGATACCTGGACGGTGGCCATGGTTGCCGCCTTCCACGTCCTGGTCGGACATCCACGAACCTTGTTCGGAGTAGATCTTGAACATCGAGCCGGAGATGTCGGACTTGAACTTCACTTGGTCGAAGATGAAGAATTCTGGTTCCGGGCCCACGAATACGGTGTCACCGATACCGGTGGACTTCAGGTATTCCTCGGCACGCTTGGCGATCGCACGTGGGTCGCGGTCGTAGCCTTGCATGGTCGAAGGCTCGATCACGTCGCAGACGATGATCAGGGTCGGCTCTTCGGTGAACGGATCGAGTACGGCGGTGGAGTCGTCCGGCATCAGGATCATGTCGGAGGCTTCGATGCCTTTCCAGCCAGCAATGGAGGAGCCGTCGAACATTTTGCCTTCTTCGAAGAAGGCGTCATCCAGCGCATCGCGAGCCGGCATGGTCACGTGGTGCTGAGTGCCTTTGGTGTCCGTGAAGCGCAGATCAATCCATTTAACGTCATGATCTTTGATGAGTTGAACCGACTTCGACATAGTGTCCTCCGGGTGGCTTCGGGCTTGGGTAGTGGAGTAGCCCTTAGAATGTGGGTGATGCCGGCGCGGATAGTCCGCCATGGCAACCTGCCTCACAAGAGAGCAAATTGCATGCCAGTGCCCCGACATGGGTTTTTTGCCTCAAAATCGCCCCTATAAAGGTGCAAATCGAAAAAACGGCAAAAATTGCGCACTGCAATGTAGCGCAACTGCCTGTAAATGCACCTGTTTGGTGCATGGTGTGCCGTTTGTATATTAACTGGTCAAACCTTGAGCGATTTCCGCTATAATCCGCGCCCCCCTTTTTCGGCTGGCCCTGCGCGCGCTGTTTCCATGAAATTAATCGTTAAAGTCTTCCCCGAAATCACCATCAAGAGCCGACCGGTACGGATGCGTTTCATCCGTCAATTGGCCAAGAATATCCGCGCCGTGCTCCGTGACCTGGACCCGGCTGTGGTGGTGAACGGTGTGTGGGACAATCTCGAGCTGGAAACCCGCATTACTGACGCCAAAGCCTTGAAAGACATGACCGAGCGCCTGAGCTGCATGCCGGGCATCGCGCACTTCCTGCAGGTCGACGAGTACCCGCTGGGCGATTTCGACGACATCACTGAAAAATGCAAACTGCACTTCGGCAACAGCCTTGAAGGCAAGATTTTTTCAGTGCGTTGCAAGCGTGCCGGCAAGCACCCGTTCAGCTCCATGGATGTCGAGAAATACGTCGGCAGCAAGCTGCGTCGCGAGTGCGGCGCCGCTGGAATTTCGCTTAAAGAGCCGCAAATCGAAGTGCGCATCGAAATTCGCGACCAACGGTTGTTTGTGATCCACAGCCAGCACAACAGCATCGGCGGCTATCCGCTGGGCGCGCTGGAGCAGACCCTGGTACTGATGTCCGGCGGTTTCGACTCCACCGTGGCGGCCTACCAGATCATGCGCCGCGGCCTGATGAGCCACTTCTGCTTCTTTAACCTGGGCGGGCGTGCACATGAATTGGGCGTGATGGAAGTCGCGCACTATATCTGGAAGAAGTACGGCAGCTCCCAGCGCGTGCTGTTTGTCAGCGTACCGTTCGAGGAAGTCCTGGGAGAAATTCTCGGAAAAGTCGATAACGGTCATATGGGCGTCGTATTGAAGCGTATGATGTTGCGCGCAGCGTCGAAAATCGCCGACCGCCTGCAAATCGAAGCGCTGGTTACCGGCGAGGCGATTTCCCAGGTCTCCAGCCAGACCCTGCCGAACCTGTCCGTGATCGACTGTGTGACCGACAAGCTGGTTTTGCGCCCGCTGATCGCCAGCCACAAGCAAGACATCATCGACCTGGCCAACGAAATCGGCACCGCTGATTTCGCCAAGCACATGCCAGAGTACTGCGGGGTCATCTCGGTGAACCCCAAGACCCATGCCAAGCGCTACCGCGTGGAGCATGAAGAGAAAGAATTCGACATGGCGATTCTGGAGCGAGCGCTCGAGAACGCCAAACTGGTGCCGATTGATCGGGTAATCGATGAATTGGGCCAGGATGTGCAGATCGAAGAAGTCAGCGAAGCCCTGGCCGGCCAGATCGTCATCGACATCCGTCACCCGGATGCCGCTGAAGATGAGCCACTGGAAATCGCTGGCATCGACGTGCAAACGCTGCCGTTCTATGCACTGAACGCGCGTTTCAAGGAACTGGATAACAGCCGTCAGTACCTGCTGTATTGCGACAAAGGCGTGATGAGTCGCCTGCATGCCCACCATTTGCTCAGTGAGGGATATGCCAATGTGCGCGTTTATCGACCGAGCTAAGAGCCCGGGGCTGTTTGCCTGTGGCCTGCGTCACCGGCCCCCCGACTCTGCCGTCAAGCTGTAACGGCAAGGCCTGACTCTACTGTTAATCGCTGCCACGACCTGTCAGCACACCGAATCCTCTGATCGAGATACACAAGTGATCGAAAATCTACGTAACATCGCCATCATTGCCCACGTTGACCATGGTAAAACCACCCTGGTAGACAAACTCCTGCGTCAATCCGGCACCCTGGAGCGCAACGAGCTCAACGACGAGCGCGTGATGGACTCCAACGACCAGGAAAAAGAGCGCGGTATTACCATCCTGGCAAAAAACACCGCTATCAACTGGAACGGCTACCACATCAACATCGTGGACACCCCGGGCCACGCCGACTTCGGCGGCGAAGTAGAACGCGTAATGTCGATGGTTGACTCCGTTCTGCTGCTGGTTGATGCCCAAGACGGCCCTATGCCGCAAACCCGTTTCGTGACCAAGAAGGCTTTCGAAGCCGGCCTGCGTCCGATCGTGTGCATCAACAAGGTTGACCGTCCAGGCGCGCGTCCGGACTGGGTTCTGGACCAGATCTTCGACCTGTTCGACAACCTGGGTGCTACCGAAGAACAACTTGATTTCCAAGTGATCTACGCCTCTGCCCTGAACGGTATTGCCGGTCTGGAACACACCGCCATGGCGGAAGACATGACCCCGCTGTACCAGGCGATCGTTGACCACGTTCCACCTCCGAAGGTTGACCGTGAAGGCCCGTTCCAGATGCAAATCTCGGCACTGGACTACAACAGCTTCCTGGGTGTTATCGGCGTTGGCCGTATCGCTCGTGGTAGCGTCAAGCCGAACACCCCGGTTGTGGCTATCGGCGCCGACGGCAAGAAGCGTAACGGTCGTATCCTGAAGCTGATGGGTCACCACGGTCTGCACCGTATCGACGTTGAAGAAGCTTTCGCCGGCGACATCGTGTGCGTAAGCGGTATGGACTCGCTGTTCATCTCCGACACCCTGTGCCAGCCGGACACTGTCGAGGCGATGAAGCCTCTGACCGTTGACGAGCCAACCGTTTCCATGACCTTCCAGGTAAACGACTCGCCTTTCTGCGGTAAAGAAGGCAAGTTCGTGACTTCCCGTAACATCAAGGAACGTCTGGACAAAGAGCTGCTGTACAACGTTGCACTGCGCGTTGAAGAAGGCGACTCGGCTGACAAGTTCAAGGTTTCCGGCCGTGGTGAGCTGCACCTCTCGGTACTGATCGAAACCATGCGTCGCGAAGGCTTCGAAATGGGCGTTGGTCGTCCTGAAGTGATCATCCGTACCGTTGACGGCGTGAAGCAGGAACCGTTCGAAAACGTCACCATCGACACCCCTGAAGAATCCCAGGGCAAGGTCATGGAAGAGATGGGCCTGCGTAAGGGCGACCTGACCAACATGGTGCCGGATGGCAAAGGCCGTGTGCGTCTGGAATACAACATCCCTGCTCGTGGTCTGATCGGTTTCCGTAACCAGTTCCTGACCCTGACCAACGGTGCTGGCATCCTGACCTCGATCTTCGATCGCTACGACACCATGAAGTCCGGCGACATGTCCGGCCGTCAGAACGGTGTTCTGGTATCGGTAGAAACCGGCAAGGCGCTGACCTACTCCCTGGAAACCCTCCAGGCGCGTGGCAAGCTGTTCGTTGAACACGGTCAAGAGATCTACAACGGCCAGATCGTTGGTCTGAACAGCCGTGACAACGACATGGGCGTCAACCCAACCAAAGGCAAGAAGCTCGACAACATGCGTGCTTCGGGTAAAGACGAAACCATCGCCCTGGTTCCACCTGTTCGCTTCACCCTGGAACAGGCTCTGGAATTCATCCAGGACGACGAGCTGTGCGAAGTAACGCCGAAGTCCATCCGTCTTCGTAAGAAGATCCTGGACGAAGGCGAGCGTACCCGCGCTGCCAAAAAGGCCAAGAACTGATACTTAGTTCCAGCTGAAAAAAAACGCCCCCGGTCGAAAGGCCGGGGGCGTTTTTTTATGCCTGCAGATTGTGTGGTGTCTGGCCTGTGATCGTTCCCACGCTCCGCGTGGGAATGCAGCCTTGGACGCTCTGCGTTTGCCCTTGGCAGCGGGGCGCAGAGCGCCCCAGGAGGCATTCCCACGCGGAGCGTGGGAACGATCATCGGTTAGAACTTGTCGAGCGTACGCAACTTGGTCTCGCGCACCACTTCCTTGGGCTTGTACGCGCAATACCCCGGCCGTGGCCCGATTTTCGGGTGATTGCGGCAGGTATCCGGGCGTTTGTCATAAATAGTGCAGAAGCGCGTCTTACGATCCAGGTACAGGCAATCGTTGTTGCTCATGCGCTGCAGAGTAAAGATCTCGGACTTGGAGTTGAACCGCTCGACGATGCCTTCCTTCTGCAAGCGCTTGGCGATGTTCTTCGGCGGGTCGCCACGCTCGAACTCGTCAACGATACCAATGCGGATCAAATCCTTGATCTTCACCTCAACCGGCAGGGTGCAGCAGTTGGATGTGCAGCCGCCGCACATGTGGCTGGAGTATTTCTGCCACGTTTCGAGACGGTCGAGTTCCGCGGCGGCGATCAGTTGAGGCTTCATCAGGTTTCCAAGAGGGGCTTTGTCCGGGCGCGCGATGATACCGGGATTGGTGATTTTTTGAACAATATTTTGCGGGTTTCGGCTCAAAGGCCGGTCCGACGCACAAACGGGCACGGCCCCTGCATCTAAAACCGGTATGCGTGAATGAGTGAAAAAACTGCCGAACCGTCAGCCATGCCATGGGTCAGACCGTCTAGGCTCTAGGATTTCCCTTCTTCTATCTCGCCCGAGGTCGCACCGATGTCTCAGGAACCGCTTGCACGAGAAGCAGAGGTAGCCGCGTTTCGCGATGCTGTCTTGACCAAACTCACTTATGCGGTGGGCAAGGACCCCGATCACGCCTTCGACCACGACTGGTTCGAAGCCATTGCCCTGGCGGCGCGCGACTATATGGTCGAGCACTGGATGGACCACACCCGGCGTATCTACCGCAGCGGGCAGAAGCGGGTGTATTACCTGTCCCTGGAGTTCCTGATCGGCCGTCTGCTGTTTGACAGCCTGAGCAACCTCGGCCTGTGGGAGGTGGCGCGCGAAGCTGTCGGCGAGTTGGGTGTGGACCTTGAGCGCATTCGCCTGCTGGAGCCCGATGCGGCCCTGGGCAACGGTGGCCTGGGGCGCCTGGCCGCGTGCTTTATGGAAAGCATGTCGACCCTGGGCATTGCCGGCCATGGTTATGGCATTCGCTACGAGCACGGGCTGTTTCGCCAGGCGATTGTCGATGGCTGGCAGCAGGAACAGACCGAGCGCTGGCTGGATTTCGGCAACCCCTGGGAGTTCGAGCGCGCCGAGGTGATCTACCCGATCGGTTTTGGCGGCAGTGTCGAGACCGTGCTGGATGCGTCCGGCAAGTCGATCCAGGTCTGGTCGCCCAATGAAACCGTGCGCGCGGTGGCCTACGACACCCCGGTGGTCGGCTGGCGCGGTGCCAGTGTGAACACCTTGCGCCTGTGGCGCGCGCGGGCCGTGGAAGACTTGCACCTGGAGCGTTTCAATGCCGGCGACCATTTGGGCGCCGTCGCCGAAGTGGCCCGTGCCGAAAGCATCTCCAGGGTGCTTTACCCGGCCGACAGCACCGAAGCGGGGCAGGAACTGCGCCTGCGCCAGGAATACTTCTTCGTCTCGGCCTCCCTGCAAGACCTGCTGCGGCGCCACAAAAACATGCACGGCTCGGTCCTGAGCCTGGGCGAGCACGCGGCCATCCAGCTCAACGACACCCACCCGTCCATCGCCGTGGCCGAGTTGATGCGCCAGTTGGTCGACTTGCACGATATTGCCTGGGAGGCGGCCTGGCAGGTCACGGTGGAGACGCTGTCCTACACCAACCACACCCTGCTCCCCGAAGCCCTGGAGACCTGGCCGGTGGGCCTGATGGAACGCATGCTGCCCCGGCACATGCAGATCATCTACCTGATCAACGCCCAGCACATTGATTCGCTGCGGGCCAAGGGCATCCACGATTTCGATGTGCTGCGCGCCGTCTCGCTGATCGAAGAGGACAACGGCCGGCGTGTGCGCATGGGCAACCTGGCGTTCCTCGGCTCCCATAGCGTCAACGGCGTGTCCGGGTTGCACACGCAGTTGATGCGCAGCACGGTGTTCTCCGAACTGCACAAGCTCTACCCCGAGCGTATCAACAACAAGACCAACGGCATTACCTTCCGCCGCTGGCTGTTCCAGGCCAACCCCAAGCTCACCGCGATGCTGGTGGAAGCCCTGGGCCCGGATATTCTCGACAATATGGAACAGCGCCTGGTGGAGCTGGAAACCTTTGCCGAGAAACAGGCATTTCGCAAAGCCTTTGCCGAGCAACGCCTGCACAGCAAGCGCGTGCTGGCCGATATCATCCATGAACGCCTGGGGATCGCGGTCAACCCGGCGGCGATGTTCGACGTGCAGGTCAAACGCATCCACGAGTACAAGCGCCAGTTGCTGAACCTGTTGCACACCGTCGCCCTGTACCAGGCGATTCGTGCCGAGCCCGAGGTGGATTGGGTGCCGCGGGTGAAGATCTTCGCCGGCAAGGCGGCGGCCAGCTATCACCAGGCCAAGCTGATCATCAAGTTGACCAACGACATCGCCCGTACGGTGAACAACGACCCGACCGTGCGTGGTTTGCTCAAGGTCGTGTTCCTGCCTAACTACAACGTCAGCCTCGCGGAAAACATCATCCCGGCCGCTGACCTGTCGGAGCAGATCTCCACCGCCGGCTTCGAGGCCTCGGGCACCAGCAATATGAAGTTCGGCCTCAATGGTGCATTGACCATCGGCACCATGGACGGCGCCAACGTGGAGATGCATGAGCGCATCGGCGGCGAGCATATGTTTATCTTCGGCCTGAGTGCCGAACAGGTGGAAGCGCGTAAACAGGCCGGTGAATTCAGCGCCGCTCCCGAAATCGCCGCCTCCCATCGCCTGAACGATGTGCTGCAGGCGATTCGTGGCGGGGTGTTCTCGCCGGATGATCCAGGGCGCTATGTGGGGCTGATTGATTCGTTGATCGACTACGACCGCTTCCTGGTGTGCGCCGATTTTGATTCCTACTGGGACGCCCAGGCGCGGGTCGAAGCCCATTGGCATGACTCCAAGGAATGGTGGCGTTCGGCGGTGCTCAATACCGCGCGTACCGGGTGGTTCTCGTCGGACCGCACCATCCGGGAATATGCGACCGAGATCTGGAAAGCCCTGGACTAAACGCCGCAGGAGCAAAATGGGGGAGCGGGCTTGCCCGCGATAGTGGTACGTCAGTTAGCAAATAGGTGACTGATGCACCGCTATCGCGAGCAAGCCCGCTCCCACATGGGTTATGCGTCTATATACTGGGTCTCGGTTTGCTTAGGGATTTGGACCATGCAATGGATGTTCATGCTGATTGGCCTGGTGCTCGGCTGGGCGCTGGATGAATCGTTCAGTGATGCAGGCTTCGGTGCACTGCTGGGTTTGGGGATTGGCCAGGCCATTCGCCTGTCGCACCTTGGCAGTGCCCTGAAGGCGCTGGAGCAACGCCTCGCGCTGCTGGAAAAGCCGCCTCAGGTCGAACCGTCCATGGCCGAACCCGCGCCCGCCCCAGAGCTGGTCTGGGAGTTGCCCGCCGAACTGCAATCCACCCCGGCTCCCGAACCGAGCCCGCCGCTGCCGGACGACCTGTGGAAACCGGCCGCCGTTGCCCGCGAAGCTGAACCCGAAATCCCCCGTAGCCCCACCCTGATCGAACGTGCCATCGGCGCCGCGCGCAACTGGCTGCTGGGCGGCAATACCGTGCTGCGGGTCGGCGTGGTGCTGTTGTTCCTCGGCCTGGCATTTTTGCTGCGTTATGCCACCGAAGGCATGGTGGTGCCCATCGAGCTGCGCTACGCCGGTGTCGCTGCCTGTGCCCTGGGCTTGCTGGGCCTGGGGTGGTGGCTGCGCCTGCGCCGGGGCAGTTATGCGCTGATCCTGCAAGGCGCGGGCATCGCCGTGTTGTACCTTACGGTGTTCGCCGCCATGCGCCTGCACCCATTGCTCGATCCGAGCGCGGCACTGGGCCTGTTGGTGGCGGTGACGGTGTTTTCGGCGATCCTGGCGATTACCCAGGACGCCATCGGCCTGGCCTGCGCCGCCGCGCTCGGCGGGTTTGCCGCGCCAATCCTCGCGTCTACCGGCGAGGGTAACCATGTGGCGTTGTTCAGCTACTTCGCCCTGCTCAACGCCGGGATCCTCGCCATCGCCTGGTTCAAGGCCTGGCGCTTGCTCAATGTGATTGGCTTTGCCGGCACCTTCGGTATCGGGTTTGCCTGGGGTATTCGCTCTTACACACCGGAACTGCTGTGGAGTACCGAGCCGTTCCTGATTCTGTTTTTCCTGATGTACCTGGCCATCGGCCTGCTGTTTGCGCGGCGCAAACTCCTGGAAACGGCCGACGCCCCGGCCGATGACAGCCGTGCCGCGCTGCTGCGCTGGTCGGCGGCCAAGGGCGATTATGTGGATGGCGGCCTGCTGTTCGGCCCGCCGCTTGTGGCATTTGGCTTGCAGTTCACCCTGGTGCAGCACCTGGCCTTCGCCCCGGCCTTCAGTGCGTTGGCATTGGGCATCATCTACATGGTCCTGGCGCGGGTGCTTAGCGGTGGGCGCACCGTGTTGCTGGCAGAAACCTGCCTGGCCCTGGGTGTGATCTTCGCCAGCCTGGCAATCCCGCTGGGCCTGGACGCGCGCTGGACCACAGCGGCCTGGGCGGTGGAAGGCGCCGGCATCCTTTGGCTCGGTCTGCGTCAGCAACGCTCGTTGGCGCGGGCGTTTGGCCTGCTGTTGCAACTGGGCTCGGCGCTGGCGTTTCTCAGCGAACTGGACGTGGGCGAACACACGCTGCTGGACGGCGCGGCGCTGGGCGCCTTGTTGCTCGGCGTGGCGTTGCTGTTCAGCTTCCAGCAACTGCGCACGGCCGCGCTGGAGCAGACCTCGAAGTGGGAGCGCCAGGGCTTGCCGGTCCTGGGCGGCCTTGGCCTGGGCTTTGTGTACCTGCTGGCGCCGTTGCTGGTGGCCGAGCAGGGCACCGCGATCAGTTGGGTGCTGGCGGGACTGGTGACGGTGTTTGTCGGCGTATCTATCGCTTCGCGCACCTTCCTGTTCTGCGCGCTCGGCGTGCAGGTGCTGGCGGGGGCTTTGGTTACGCTGACATCCTGGGGCGGCGAAGAACTGCCGGCGTTCCGGCATATCGGTTTCTGGGCGCCGATGCTGGTCGGGTTGGCCGCATTTGTCGGCGCCTGGCGCTTGCGGGGCAGTGATCAACGACTCAAGTTGCCCCATCTTTCCAACGGCCTGCTGGCCTGGGGCGCGGCGTGGTGGGTATTGGCGCTGAACCACGAAGTGCTGCGCTTCACCCCGCCAGAGCTGCAAGCCACCTTCCTGTTGGCGGCGGCTGCGGCCAGTGCGGCGCTGTGGACGTTGTTGGCGTTGCGCTTGCGCTGGGCCGCGCTGGGCACCCTCTGCCTGTTGCTGATGCCGGCGGCGGCGCTGGTGGTGCTGGTGTCGTTGCATCGCTATTACCACCCGGCGGCCGAATGGGGCTGGCTGGCCTGGCTCGCGGTGTTCGCCGTGCATTTCATCGCGCTGCGTTATTTGGCCGACCTGGCGGCGGCAAAAGCCTTGAGCGTCGCCCACGTGCTGGGCTGCTGGATGCTGATCGGCATGCTGGCCCTGGAATTGCGCTACGGCCTGTTGGTGCTTTCGGTGCAATACAACGCCTGGCGCTGGCTGGGCTGGGCGATTTTCCCAAGCCTGTACCTGATAGCCATTGCTGTGCCGCGCCAGTGGCCGTGGCCGCTATCGGCTTATCCACGCGAATATCGCCTGCTGGCCGCGCTGCCGTTGGCCGCGCTGATGCTGGTGTGGTTCTGGTTGGCGAATATGTTCAGCGACGGTACGGCCAGGCCATTGCCGTATGTGCCGTTGCTCAACCCCTTGGATCTTGGCCTGCTGTTTGCGCTGCTGGGCGTGTACCTGTGGGCGCGCAGCGCGGCGCCGCAACTGGGCGGCCGCACCCCGTGGATTGCCCAGGGCGTTGCCGGGGTCTCGCTGTTTGCCTTCTTCACCGCACTGGTGATGCGCGCAGCGCACCATTGGGGCGGCGTGCCGTTTGATCTGGATGCGTTGCTTGACTCGATGCTGGTGCAGGCCGGGCTGTCGATTGTCTGGACCCTGATTGCCCTGGGCCTGATGATCGGCGGGCACCTGCGCAATCGCCGGGAAGTGTGGCTGGTGGGCGCGGTGCTGATCGGCGTGGTGGTCGCCAAGTTGTTCCTCGTCGAGCTGAGCAACCGTGGCGGGCTGGAGCGGATCGTGTCGTTTATCGGCGTGGGCGGGCTGTTGCTGGTGGTGGGCTATTTCGCTCCGTTGCCGCCCAAACGCAGCGAACCTGAGATTCAAACCCAAGGAGCGTCCTCTTGATCGGCAAACTGAGCATTGCACTGGTGGGCCTGTGCGCCGCGTTATCGGCGTCGGCCGCAGGAGGCCCCGCAGACTTCACCGCCCAAGTGCCGCTGACGGTCAGCGGCGAAGGCCCCTGGTATCGCCTGGAGTTGCCGCTGGCGGTGCAATTGAGCGCCCGTCAGGCCGATCTCAGTGACCTGCGGGTGTTCAACGCGGCGGGCGAGCCCCAGGCATATGCATTAGTGCGGCAGTCGCCCGCAAGCGCAAACAACCTGGCCCGGCTGAAGGGCTTCCCGCTGTATGCCGCCGACAACGCCAGCGACAGTGTGCCCAGCGTGCGCGTGCAATCCAACGCCACGGGCACCCTGGTGCAGGTGCAGCCGTCCAGCGAGGCGCCGGCCGGCGCGCAGGTGCGACGCGGCTGGCTGCTGGATGCCAGTGCAATCAAGGCGCCGTTGCAAAAGCTGATCCTCGATTGGGCTGCCGAGCATGATGGCTTCCAGCGTTTCAGTATCGAAGCCAGTGACGATTTGCAGCACTGGCGCTCCTGGGGTGACGGGCAGGTGGCGCGTCTGGCATTTGCCGACGAACGGGTGGAGCAGCGTGAAGTCCCCTTGCCAGGGCAGCCAGCGCGCTACCTGCGCCTGCTATGGCAAGGCCAGGCCGCGCCCGAGTTGACCTCCATTGAAGTGCAGAGCACCAGCAGCCTGCCGTTGTCGCTGGTGTGGTCCGAGCCATTGGCCGGCAGCACCCTGGAGCCTGGGCAGTACAGCTGGCAGTTGCCTGGCGTGTTAAGCATCGAGCGGGTGCGCGTTGAGTTGCGCCAGCCCAACAGCCTGGCGCCGGTGGGTCTGCAAGGGCGGCAGGACAGCAAGCAGGCATGGCAGCCATTGAGCCGTGGTTTGCTCTATCGGTTGACGCAGGGCGGGCAAGAAGTCACCCAGGATCAATTGCAGTTGCCGGGCTATCCGGTGCGGCAACTCAAGCTGGACGTAGACGAGCGGGGCGGTGGTCTGGGCGCGCAGGCGCCGGCGTTGAGTTTTGCTGTGCGGGCCACGCAAGTGGTGTTCCTGGCGCGGGGCGAACCGCCGTTTACCCTGGCGCTGGGCAACCCGTCGGCCAAGGCTGCGAACCTGCCGTTGACGACCCTGATTCCCGACTACCAACCCCAGCGCCTCGCGGCTCTGGGCCAGGCTCGGGTCGATGGCGAATGGCACGCCAACCCGCCAGCCGCGCCAAATGTCGCAGGTATCAACTGGCAGACAATCGGCCTGTGGGCCGTATTGCTGCTGGGCGTAGCGGCACTTGGGGCGATGGCCTACAACCTGTTGCGCAAGCCGCCTACCAGGCCCTGAGCCGGGGCCTACATGAACTCTGTCAGGGTTATCTCGTCTGATAGGAGGAAATGCGCCCCGACTCGCGCTAAACTGCGCGGGTTTTTAGCCCCCCATTCTCCGGAGCCGTCCATGTCCCGCGTTACCCTGAGTCGCTATTTGATTGAGCAGACCCGCAGCAACAACACCCCTGCCGATCTGCGCTTCCTGATCGAAGTGGTGGCGCGTGCTTGCAAGGAAATCAGCCACGCCGTGTCCAAAGGCGCGCTGGGCGGCGTCCTGGGCAGCATGGGCACTGAAAACGTGCAAGGCGAAGTGCAGAAGAAACTCGACGTGATTTCCAACGAAATCCTGCTCGAAGCCAACGAATGGGGCGGTCACCTGGCCGGCATGGCGTCCGAAGAAATGGACAATGCCTACCAGATCCCGGGCAAATACCCTAAAGGCGCGTACCTGTTGGTATTCGACCCGCTGGACGGCTCGTCGAACATCGACATCAACGCGCCAGTCGGCACCATCTTCTCGGTACTGCGTTGCCCTAACGAATACCTGAGCCAGAACGAAGCGCTGAACGAAAAGGCCTTCCTGCAGCCAGGCACCGAGCAGGTTGCTGCCGGCTATGCGATCTACGGCCCACAGACCATGCTGGTGCTGACCCTGGGTGATGGCGTCAAGGGCTTTACCCTGGACCGTGAAATGGGCAGCTTTGTGCTGACTCACGAAGACATCTCCATTCCTGCCTCGACCCAGGAATTCGCGATCAACATGTCCAACCAGCGCCACTGGGAAGAACCGGTCAAGCGCTACGTCAACGAGTTGATGGAAGGCGAAGAAGGCCCGCTGAAGAAAAACTTCAACATGCGCTGGGTGGCCGCGATGGTTGCCGACGTACACCGCATCCTGACCCGTGGCGGTCTGTTCATGTACCCACGCGACAGCCGCGAGCCGTCCAAGCCGGGCAAACTGCGCCTGATGTACGAAGCCAACCCGATGTCGTTCCTGGTTGAGCAGGCGGGCGGTGCGTCGACTGACGGCCACCAGCGCATCCTCGACATCCAGCCTGAAGGCCTGCACCAGCGTGTGGCGGTGTTCCTGGGGTCCAAGGAAGAAGTGGCGCGTGTGACGGGTTACCACAAGGCCTAAGGCCTTCTGTAGGAGCAGGCTTGCTCGCGAAGTATTCCCGGCGCAGCGCTGCGTTGGCTGGATGTTTTTCGCGAGCCAGCTCGCTTTTACAATGAATCATGCGCCAGACCAAGGCCCCGAAACGTTTCAGCGATTCGGGGCTTTTTTTGTTTTTGCCTTGCGGGAACCAGACCCCCCTTTTCCCTTCTAAGCTTCTGGCAGACCCCCACTGCTGCGTGTCCCTCCAGGAGCTCTACCATGTCGTTACGCCGTCTCGCCCTCTTGTGCTTTTGCGTGCTGTTGGCCGCTTGCAGCAAGGTCACCCAGGAAAATTACCAGAAGCTCTCGGCTGGCATGGCCAAGGCCGAGGTGGAGTCGCTGTTGGGTAAGCCCACCGATTGTTCTGGCGCACTGGGCATGTCCAGTTGCACCTGGGGCGACAAAAACAGCTTTATCAGCGTGCAGTACGCCGGTGACAAAGTTCTGATGTTTTCCGGGCAAGGCCTGAAGTAAACCGGGGCGCAAGCCTGCGGGAGAAGAAGAATGATGCGTTTTGTTTTATACCTTTGCGCCAGCCTGTTTTTGGCAGGCTGCGCCAGCCATTCTGGCGATGATCTGCAACCCAAGACTGTCGGCAGCGTCAACCTCAAGCGTTACCAGGGCACCTGGTACGAACTGGCCCGCCTGCCCATGTACTTCCAGCGCAACTGCGCGCAATCCGAGGCCCGTTACTCCCTGCTACCCGATGGCGACATGTCAGTGTTCAATCGCTGCCTGACCACCGAGTGGAAGTGGGAAGAAGCCAAGGGCACGGCCACGCCGCAGGTCCCGGGCAAGACCGACAAGTTGTGGGTCGAATTCAATAACTGGTTCACCGCGTTGCTACCGGGCGTGGCCAAGGGCGATTACTGGGTGTTGTACGTCAGCGATGACTACAAGACCGCCATCGTCGGCAGCCCGAGCCGGCGCTATATGTGGCTGTTGTCACGCACGCCGACCGTCAGTGCCGACACCCGCGAAGACTTGCTGAGCAGGGCGCGCCAGCAGGGTTACGACACCACACGTTTGATCTGGCGTACGTCGGACAAGCAGATGGCCAAGACCTCGCAGTAATGCGAAACAAAGGGCGGGTTTTTTAATAAACCCGCCCTTTTTTTGCCCTCAGGTTCTGGCCGTGGCGGGGTGCAGGTGTGCAATGGATCGATCAACCGTGGTCTTGGCGATCTCCAGTAAATGCCACACCGCCAACACCTTTGCCCGTTCGGGGCTTTGCAGCATCTCTCCACAATCGAGCGCCGTCGCTGACGCACTGTCCAGCAGGCTGGCGGTGTAGAGCAGGGCGTCTTCGAAGCTCAAATCGTCGCGGGCACTGTGAGCATCTTGGGTCGGCAGGTAGTGGTCGATGGCGCGGTTGAAGGCGGCGCGGTCTTTGGCGGGGTCGCTGGGTGGGTCGGGGACAATTTTATGCATGGTGAAGCTCCTTGTGAGAGTCGGAGCCGGTCCGTCGCGACTAAACGAAGGGTGGCGGCTGTACGCAGGTTAGTCGACCGGCCACAAGGAATCCGGCGCACCCGAGGGTGCCCTGCGCACAGCCGCCATAAAACTTCATGTGACCATGCGCCTTGTGATGTGCCGGGCGACTAAACCCGATCACTGATGAGCAGTGACAGGCCGCAGGCTAGCCATCGAATCCAACAGGCACAAGGCGGCAGGGATTGTCTCGGAAACGTCCTGCAATTTAAAGGGACACGCCTTGCTGGCCCTTTACAAACCATGACCAACACCCCCACAGGGGTTATGGGTTGTTCTTAAGACAACAAGTTTCTCAGGACTTGCGTGAAGGCCCGGCTGCTCTCTTCCTCGCCCGCATGATGCCCATCGCGCACCACCCACTGGCCGTTGACCAGCACATCACGCACCTGTCGATCACCCCCGGCAAACAGCCAGCGGTTGAGAATCCCGTCTGCACTGGCCGTCGCCAGGTACGGATCATTGCCGTCCAGCACCAGCCAGTCCGCACGCTTGCCGACTTCCAGGCGGCCAATCGGTTGCCCCAGCGCCTGGGCGCCGCCGTCCAGTGCTGCGTCATACAGGGTGCGGCCGACCATCGGTTGATCGCTGCGATACAGGCGGTTGCGCCGCTGGTCGCGCAGGCGCTGGCCGTATTCCAGCCAGCGCAGTTCTTCGACCACGCTCAATGACACATGGCTGTCCGAACCAATCCCCATGCGCCCGCCCTGGGCCAGGAAATCCACTGCCGGGAAAATCCCGTCGCCCAGGTTGGCCTCGGTGGTCAGGCACAGCCCGGCAATCGCCCGGCTGTGGGCCATCAATGTCACTTCGTCGGAGTTGGCGTGGGTGGCGTGCACCAGGCACCAGCGCTGGTCGATGTTCACATGGTCATACAGCCATTGCAGCGGGCGTTTGCCGCTCCAGGCCAGGCAGTCATCGACTTCCTTTTGCTGTTCGGCGATATGGATATGCACCGGGCAGCTCTTATCGCTGGCGGCCAATACCGCGCTGATCTGTTGCGGAGTGACTGCGCGCAATGAGTGGAAACACAGGCCCAGTTGCTGCGCCGGTTGCGCGGCCAGGATCGGTTGCAGGCGCGCTTGCAGGTTCAGGTAGTTATCGGTGCTGTTGATAAAGCGGCGCTGGCCGTCGTTCGGCGCCTGGCCGCCAAAGCCCGAGTGGCTGTAGAGCACTGGCAGCAAGGTCAGGCCGATCCCGCTGCTGGCTGCCGCCTGGCTGATCTGGCGCGACAGTTCGGTGGGGTCGGCGTAAGGCTGGCCGCTGATGTCGTGATGCACATAGTGGAACTCGGCGACCGAGGTGTAGCCGGCCTTGAGCATCTCGATATACAGCTGGCGGGCGATGACCTGCAATTGCTCGGGGCTGATCTGGCCGACCATGCGGTACATCAGGTCGCGCCAGGTCCAGAAACTGTCATTGGGGTTGCCGGCGACCTCCGCCAGCCCCGCCATGGCCCGTTGAAACGCGTGGGAATGCAGGTTCGGCATGCCCGGTAACAACGGGCCTCTCAGCCGCTCGGCGCCGTCTGCACTGGCATTGGCCGTCACGTTGGTCAGCAGGCCATCGGCGCTGACTTCAAGCCGTACATCAGTGGCCCATCCATTAGGCAGCAGCGCGCGTTCGGCAAAGAAAGCGGACATGATCAAGGCACCCCGGTCGTGTGTTTATTTGTATATACATATACAGACGTTTGCCTGCTCGGTAAACTCCGGCAATCTATGCATCTTTTCCCCCTGCAAGGATTCCCCGTGCCGACTCCGCCCGCCAAGTCCCCGCTGGCTGCCCACATGGACGAAAGTCCGGCGCCCTTGTATGCCCGCGTCAAGCAGATGATCAGCCAGCAGATTCTCAACGGCAACTGGCCGCCGCACTATCGCGTGCCGTCGGAAAGCGAGTTGGTCAACCAACTGGGCTTTAGCCGCATGACCATCAACCGGGCCCTGCGGGAGCTGACCGCCGAAGGTCTGCTGGTGCGCATGCAAGGCGTCGGCACTTTTGTCGCCGAGCCCAAGAGCCAGTCGGCGCTGTTCGAGGTGCATAACATCGCCGATGAGATCGCCTCCCGTGGCCATCGCCACACCTGCAAGGTGATTACCCTGGGCGAAGAAGCCGCCGGTTCCGAGCGCGCCGTGGCCCTGGAAATGCGTGAAGGCGGGCGGGTGTTCCACTCGCTGATCGTGCACTACGAAAACGATATCCCGGTGCAAATCGAAGACCGTTTCGTCAACGCGTTGGTGGCACCGGAATACCTGCAACAGGATTTCACCCAGCAAACCCCTTACGCCTATCTCAACCAGGTGGCGCCGCTGACCGAGGGCGAGCATGTGGTGGAAGCGATCCTGGCCGACCCGCAGGAATGCAAGCTGCTGCAGATCGAGACCGGCGAGCCGTGCCTGCTGATTCGCCGGCGTACCTGGTCCGGGCGCCAGCCGGTGACTGCCGCACGCCTGATCCACCCCGGTTCCCGCCATAGCCTCGAAGGACGTTTCAGCAAATGAGTGCAGTCAAGGTCTGGCGTGCTGCCGATTACGTACGCATGCCGTGGAAAAACGGCGGCGGCAGCACCGAAGAAATCACCCGTGATGCCGGCCACGGCCTGGAAGGTTTTGGCTGGCGCCTGTCGATTGCCGATATCGGGGAGTCGGGCGGCTTTTCCACGTTTGCCGGGTATCAACGGGTCATCACCGTGATTCAGGGTGCGGGCATGGTGCTGACCGTGGACGGTGAAGAGCAGCGCGGATTGTTACCGCTGCAACCGTTCGCCTTCAAGGGTGAAAGCCAGGTGGTGTGCCGCCTGATCACCGGGCCGATTCGCGACTTCAACCTGATCTACTCGCCCCAGCGTTACCACGCACGTTTGCAGTGGGTGGATGGGGTGCAGCAGTTTTTCAGTACCGCGCACACCGTGCTGGTGTTCAGTGTGGCTGATGAGGTGAAGGTGCTGGGCGAAGTGCTGGGTCATCATGATTGTTTGCAGGTGGACGGTAACAGTGACTTGCTGGATATCAGCGTGACAGGCCGCTGCTGCCTGATCGAACTGACCGCACGCGATTAAACCTGTGGGAGCTGGCTTGCCTGCGATTGCGGTGTGTCAGACAAGTGGCTATCGCAGGCAAGCCAGCTCCCACATGGATATGTAGAGGCTGCACAATCTGTTTCCAGGCCCGCACCAAGTTGTTACCGAATGCCCCAGCATGGCGCAATGCCCTGCCTTTGTAGCAATCCTCCAGCGCTTCAAATCACCCCTTTCAGAAATTTCATAAAGCCTTTAAGCCTTTATTTCCAAGGCTTGCACGCGCCTCGGCAATAAATCTTCATCACGGACTTCCCAAGTTGGCAGTCAGATTGCATATGCTTGTATGTACAAGTAAAGGTGTGTGCATAAGAGTCGCTAAACATCCTCTTCGCACCATCGTGTTCGCGCATCGATTGCTGAGGAGTTTTTTGTGACTGACTTTTCCCAGAACAAGCCTACCAAGTACCGCGACGTTGAAATCCGCGCCGCCCGTGGCAACACGCTCACCGCCAAAAGCTGGCTGACTGAAGCGCCGCTGCGCATGCTGATGAACAACCTCGACCCGCAAGTGGCCGAGAACCCGAAAGAGTTGGTGGTGTACGGCGGTATCGGCCGTGCGGCGCGTAACTGGGAATGCTACGACCAGATCGTCGAAAGCCTGACCAACCTGAACGACGACGAAACCCTGCTGGTGCAATCCGGCAAGCCGGTCGGCGTGTTCAAGACCCACAGCAATGCCCCGCGTGTGCTGATCGCCAACTCCAACCTGGTGCCGCACTGGGCCAGTTGGGAGCATTTCAACGAACTGGATGCCAAGGGCCTGGCCATGTACGGCCAGATGACTGCCGGCAGCTGGATCTACATCGGCAGCCAGGGCATCGTCCAGGGCACCTACGAAACCTTCGTTGAGGCCGGTCGCCAACATTACGACAGCAACCTCAAAGGCCGTTGGGTGCTCACTGCCGGCCTCGGCGGCATGGGCGGCGCCCAACCGCTGGCCGCGACCCTGGCCGGCGCGTGCTCGCTGAACATTGAATGCCAGCAGGTCAGTATCGACTTCCGCTTGAACAGCCGTTATGTCGACGAACAAGCCAGCGACCTCGACGACGCCCTGGCGCGCATCGCCAAGTACACCAAGGAAGGCAAGGCCATCTCCATCGCCCTGCTGGGCAACGCTGCCGAAATCCTCCCGGAACTGGTCAAGCGCGGCGTGCGCCCGGACATGGTCACCGACCAGACCAGCGCCCACGACCCACTCAATGGTTACCTGCCTGCCGGCTGGACCTGGGAGCAGTACCGCGCCCGTGCCAAGACCGAGCCGGCTGCCGTGATCAAGGCCGCCAAACAGTCGATGGCCGTACACGTCAAGGCGATGCTGGACTTCCAGAAGATGGGCGTACCGACCTTCGACTACGGCAACAACATCCGTCAGATGGCGCAGGAAGAAGGCGTGGAAAATGCCTTCGACTTCCCAGGCTTTGTACCGGCCTACATCCGCCCGCTGTTCTGCCGTGGCATAGGCCCGTTCCGTTGGGCGGCACTGTCGGGCGACCCGCAGGACATCTACAAGACCGACGCCAAGGTCAAAGAGCTGATCCCCGACGACGCCCACCTGCACAACTGGCTGGACATGGCCCGCGAGCGCATCAGCTTCCAGGGCCTGCCGGCACGCATCTGCTGGGTTGGTCTGGGCCAACGCGCCAAGCTCGGCCTGGCATTCAACGAAATGGTACGCAGCGGCGAACTGTCGGCGCCGGTGGTGATCGGCCGTGACCACCTGGACTCCGGCTCGGTGGCCAGCCCCAACCGCGAAACCGAATCCATGCAGGACGGTTCCGATGCCGTGTCCGACTGGCCGCTGCTCAACGCCCTGCTCAACACCGCCAGCGGCGCGACCTGGGTTTCGCTGCACCACGGTGGCGGCGTGGGCATGGGCTTCTCCCAGCACTCCGGCATGGTCATCGTCTGCGACGGTACCGACGAAGCCGCCGAGCGTATTGCCCGCGTGCTGCACAACGACCCGGCCACCGGGGTGATGCGTCATGCTGATGCGGGTTATCAGATCGCGATTGATTGCGCCAAGGAGCAGGGCCTGAACCTGCCAATGATCAAGTAACGCCTGGCTCGGTTCCTGTGGGAGCTGGCTTGCCTGCGATGCGGGCGACTGGGTCTGTCAGGCAGACCACAGTGATGCAATCGCAGGCAAGCCAGCTCCCACATTTGACCTGCTGTGTATTTGAAACATGTTTGAGCCGCACCACCGAAAACAATCCATTAGAGGTTGAACACCCATGGCTGCAAAAGACGCGCGTGCAAGCTCCACCCCGTTGATCGAAAGGCGTTCGATCGACTACATCCCGGAAGCGGAAAGACACGGTCGTCTATTGAGCCAGTTCACCCTGTGGATGGGCGCCAACCTGCAAATCACCGCGATTGTCACCGGGGCCCTGGCCGTGGTGCTGGGCGGTGATGTGTTCTGGTCGTTGATCGGTCTGTTGATCGGTCAACTGCTGGGCGGCGGCGTGATGGCGTTGCATGCGGCGCAAGGGCCCAGGCTTGGGCTGCCGCAGATGATTTCCAGCCGGGTGCAGTTCGGTGTGTATGGCGCAGCCATCCCGATTGTGCTGGTGTGTTTGATGTACCTCGGTTTCACCGCCACCGGGACCGTGCTGTCCGGTCAGGCGCTGGGCCAGTTGTTTGGGGTCAGCGACAGTGTCGGCATTCTGATTTTCGCCAGTGTCATCGTGCTGGTCACGGTGCTCGGTTACCGGGTGATCCATTTCATCGGCCGTGTCGCCAGCGTCATTGGGGTGATTGCCTTTGTCTACCTGTTCAGCCGTCTGATGAGCCAGACCGACGTTGGCGCGCTCCTGAAAATCCGTCACTTCAGCTGGAGCAGCTTCCTGCTCGCGGTGTCGCTCGCGGCCTCCTGGCAAATCGCCTTTGGGCCTTATGTGGCTGACTATTCCCGCTACCTGCCGCGCAACACGTCCTCGGTGAAAACCTTTCTGGCCGCAGGCGCAGGTTCGGTCATTGGCGCCCAAGTGGCGATGATCCTCGGCGTGTTTGCCGCTGCGATGTCCAACGGGCAATTTGCCGGTAACGAAGTGGCCTACATCGTAGGTCTGGGCGGCACGGGGGCCACGGCGGCATTGCTGTACTTCAGCATCGCATTCGGCAAGGTCACCATCTCCACGCTGAACTCCTACGGCAGCTTTATGTGCATTGCGACCATCGTCAGTGGCTTTCGTGGGCGCATGGAGGTCACGCGCCTGCAGCGCCTGGTTTTCGTGCTGCTGATTGTCGGCGCGGCGACCCTGATCGCGTTGCTCGGCCAGCACTCGTTCCTCAGTGCGTTCAAGTCCTTCATCCTGTTTTTGCTGGCGTTCTTTACGCCCTGGAGCGCGATCAACCTGGTGGACTACTACTGCATCACCCGCGACCGCTATGACGTGCCGGCACTGGCCGATCCGAACGGTCGCTACGGCCGCTGGAACCTGCTGGGTATCAGCGTCTATGTGTTCGGAGTGCTGGTGCAGTTGCCGTTCATCGCCACCAAGTTCTACACCGGGCCCCTGGTGGCCAGCCTGGGCGGGGTGGATATTTCCTGGATCATCGGCCTGGTACTGCCCGCGGCCCTGTATTACGTGTGTGCAAAAAAATGGCACGGCGCAATGCCTGAACGACTGATTTTGCCGATAGAGCAGGGCGCTACAGCTATAGCTACCCCTAAAAACAACGGGCTGATTACACAAGCCTGATGGGACGTGGACAAGGCAGGATGCCTTTTGACTGCCGTAATCCATTTCATGATTGGGAGCGTCACATAATGAGAATGCATAAGACCCTGCTGACCCCATTGCTCGCCGCCGGCCTGCTGGCCAGTGCTGGCGCCACCCAGGCGGCCGGCTGGTGCGAGTCGGGCAAACCGGTGAAGTTCGCCGGCCTTAACTGGGAAAGCGGCATGTTGCTGACCGACGTCCTGCAAGTGGTCCTGGAAAAAGGCTACGACTGCAAAACCGATAGCCTGCCGGGCAATTCCATCACCATGGAAAACGCCCTGGGCAGCAACGATATCCAGATCTTCGCCGAAGAGTGGGTTGGCCGTAGCGAAGTGTGGAACAAGGCCGAGAAGGCCGGCAAGGTCGTGGGTGTCGGCGCCCCTGTGGTCGGTGCGGTTGAAGGCTGGTACGTGCCGCGCTATGTGATCGAAGGCGACGCCAAGCGCAAACTCGAAGCCAAGGCCCCGGACCTGAAAAACATCGCCGACCTGGCCAAGTATTCTGCGGTGTTCAAGGACCAGGAAGAGCCCGCCAAAGGCCGCTTCTACAACTGCCCGGCCGGCTGGACCTGCGAGCTGGACAACAGCGAAATGCTCAAGAGCTATGGCCTGGAAAGTTCCTACACCAACTTCCGCCCTGGCACTGGCCCGGCGCTCGATGCGGCGGTGCTGTCGAGCTACAAGCGTGGCGAGCCGATCCTGTTCTACTACTGGTCGCCGACGCCGCTGATGGGCCAGGTGGACCTGGTCAAACTCGACGAAAAACCCGGTGTGGATAAACGCGTGACCATCAAGGTCGGCCTGTCCAAGACTTTCTACGAGCAGGCCCCGGAACTGGTGGCGGTGCTGGAGAAGGTCAACCTGCCCATAGACCTGCTCAACCAGAACCTGGCGCGCATGAGCAAGGAGCGCATTGACTCGGCGAAGCTGGCGAAGATCTTCCTCAAGGAGCACCCGCAGGTATGGCACGCCTGGGTCAGTGAAGACGCAGCCAAGAAAATCGACGCGGCCTTGTAGGCCCAGTGCCCCCGGCTACCCTGAACAGGCAGCCGGGCACCCGGCCACACTCCACTGGATCGAGAGCACGTTATGTTTCCTGAGAGTTTTACGTTTTCCATCGCCGACTGGGTCAACGGTTGGGTCGATGCACTGGTGACCAATTACGGCGATGTGTTCCGGCAGATCTCCGACACCTTGCTGTGGGCCATCGTCAACCTGGAGGGCCTGCTACGCGCGGCACCCTGGTGGCTGATGCTGGCGATAGTCGGCGGCATTGCCTGGCACGCCACCCGCAAGGTGCTGACCACGGCGGTGATCGTCGGCCTGTTGTTCCTGGTGGGAGCGGTCGGCCTGTGGGACAAGCTGATGCAGACCCTGGCGCTGATGATGGTGGCCACGGTGATCTCGGTGCTGATCGGCATTCCCCTGGGCATTCTCTCGGCGCGCAGCAATCGCCTGCGCTCGGTGTTGATGCCGCTGCTGGACATCATGCAGACCATGCCCAGCTTCGTGTACCTGATCCCGGTATTGATGCTGTTTGGCCTGGGCAAGGTGCCGGCGATTTTCGCCACGGTGATCTACGCCGCGCCGCCACTGATTCGCCTGACCGACCTGGGCATTCGCCAGGTGGACCGGGAAGTGATGGAAGCCATCAATGCCTTCGGCGCCAACCGCTGGCAGCAACTGTTTGGCGTGCAACTGCCGCTGGCCCTGCCGAGCATCATGGCCGGGATCAACCAGACCACCATGATGGCCCTGTCGATGGTGGTGATCGCCTCGATGATCGGCGCCCGTGGCTTGGGTGAGGACGTATTGGTGGGCATCCAGACCCTTAACGTCGGGCGCGGCCTGGAGGCTGGCCTGGCGATTGTGATTCTCGCAGTGGTCATCGACCGCATTACCCAGGCCTATGGTCGTCCACGGCATGAGGCGAGCAAATGACTACTGTCAGCAAGATCGAAGTGAAAAACGTATTCAAGATTTTCGGTGCGCGTGAGCAGGAAGCCCTGGCGCTTATTGGCCAAGGCCAGACCAAGGACCAGGTGCTGGCACAGACCGGTTGTGTGGTGGGCGTGAATGACCTGTCCCTGAGCATCGGCACCGGCGAGATCTTTGTGATCATGGGTCTGTCGGGTTCCGGCAAGTCCACCCTGGTGCGCCACTTCAACCGCCTGATCGACCCCACCAGCGGCGCGATCCTGGTGAACGGCGAAGACATCCTGCAACTGGATATGGAAGCCCTGCGCCAGTTCCGCCGGCACAAGATCAGCATGGTGTTCCAGAGCTTCGGCCTGCTGCCCCACAAGAGCGTGCTGGACAACGTCGCCTATGGCCTGAAAGTGCGCGGTGAAACCAAGCAAGTGTGCACCGAGCGTGCATTGCACTGGATCGAAACCGTGGGCCTGAAGGGCTACGAAAGCAAATACCCGCACCAGTTGTCGGGCGGCATGCGCCAGCGCGTGGGCCTGGCCCGGGCCCTGGCGGCCGACACCGACATCATCCTGATGGACGAGGCGTTCAGCGCCCTTGACCCACTGATCCGCGCCGAGATGCAGGACCAGTTGCTGGAGCTGCAAAAGACCCTGCACAAGACCATCGTGTTTATCACCCACGACCTGGATGAGGCCGTGCGCATCGGTAACCGCATCGCGATCCTCAAGGACGGCAAGCTGATCCAGGTCGGCACGCCGCGGGAGATCTTGCATTCGCCGGCGGATGAGTATGTGGACCGGTTTGTTCAGCGGCGGGCGGCGGTGGTCTGAGCCGGGGTTTGTGGTGAGTCGGCTGGCCTCTTCGCGAGCAAGCCCGCTCCCACAGGGGAACGCATTCCAAGTGTGGGAGCGGGCTTGCTCGCGAAGAGGCCGGCAAGGCTGCAAAAGAATTGAAGAAGGTATGAAGATGTCCCAGGCTAAAAAAATCGTCATCGCCGACACCCCCCTGCACTGGCAGGACGTGGTTGCCGTCGCGCGCTTCGGCGCCGAGCTGGAGCTGTCGGGCCCGGCCTGGGCGCGGATCGACAATGCCCAGGCCATCGTGCAACGCATCGTCACCAGCGGCGAGCGGGCCTATGGCGTCAACACCGGCCTGGGCGCCTTGTGCAATGTGTCGCTCAAGGGCGAGCAACTGAGTCAACTGTCGCGCAACACCTTGCTCAGCCACGCCTGTGGTGTGGGAGCGCCGCTGAGTGATGAACAGACCCGCGCGATCATCTGCGCGGCCATCATCAACTTCAGCCAGGGCAAGTCCGGCCTGCATCCGCAGGTGGTGCATTCGCTGCTGGCGCTGCTCAACCATGGCATCACCCCGCACGTGCCGTCCCAGGGCTCGGTGGGCTACCTGACCCACATGGCCCATATCGGCATTGCCCTGCTGGGAGTGGGAAATGTCAGCTATCGCGGCCAGATTGTGACGGCCGAGGCGGCGCTGGCCGCCGAAGGCTTGCAGCCGGTGGTGCTCGGCGCCAAGGACGGCCTGTGCCTGGTCAATGGCACACCATGCATGAGTGGCCTGAGCTGCCTGGCCCTGGCCGATGCCCACCACTTGCTGCAATGGGCCGATGTGATCGGCGCCATGAGTTTTGAAGCACAACGCGGGCAGATCGATGCCTTCGATGAGCAGATCATCGCCCTCAAGCCACACCCCGGCATGCAGCAGGTCGGCAGTAACCTGCGGGCCTTGCTCGAGGGCAGCGAGGTGATTGCCGCCAGCCGTGGCATTCGTACCCAGGACGCGCTGAGCATCCGTTCGATCCCCCAGGTCCACGGCGCCGCCCGCGATCAGCTGGAGCACGCGACCCGGCAGATCGAAACCGAACTCAACGGTGCCACCGACAACCCACTGCTGCTGGGCACGCCGGACAACTACCGCGTGGTGTCCCAGGCCAACCCCCACGGCCAGTCCGTGGCGCTGGCGGCGGATATGCTGGCCATCGCCATGGCGGAAATCGGCTCCATCGCCGAGCGCCGTCTGGACCGCCTGATCAACCCCCACGTTAGCGGCTTGCCGGCATTCCTGGTGAGCAACCCGGGGGTCAACTCGGGGATGATGATCGTGCAGTACGTCGCCGCTTCCCTCTGTGGGCAGAATCGCCAACTGGCGCAGCCGGCCGTGCTCGACAACTTCGTCACCTCGGGCCTGCAGGAAGACCACCTGAGCATGGGCACCAACGCCGCGCTCAAGCTGCACTCAGTGTTGGCAAACCTCACCCAGATCCTCGCCATCGAATACCTGTTGGCGGCCCAGGCCTTTGAGTTCCTCAAGGCGCAAGGCTTCGGCGCCGGCACCCACACCGCCTGGCGCCTGCTGCGCGAGCACGTTCCGGCCTATGAGCAGGACCGTTGGTTGGCGCCGGACATCGCGACCACGGCGGCGCTGCTCAAGAACACCGATTTGTTGAACCACGCTTTACCGAATTTGCACTGAACCCTATTTCAAAAGGAGCATGAATGTGACTGCGCTAAATCTGATTCCAGGCCAACTGACCCTTGCCCAACTGCGGGCCATCTACCAGCAGCCGGTAACCCTCAGCCTGGATGACAGCGCCTCGGCGCAGATCGAAGCCAGCGTGGCCTGTGTCGAGCAGATTCTCGCCGAGAACCGCACCGCCTATGGCATCAACACCGGTTTCGGCCTGCTGGCCTCGACCCGTATCGCCAGCGAAGACCTGGAAAACCTCCAGCGTTCCCTGGTGTTGTCCCACGCGGCCGGCGTCGGCGAGCCGATCAGCGATGCGCTGGTGCGTTTGGTGATGGTGCTCAAGGTCAACAGCCTGAGCCGCGGTTTCTCCGGGATTCGCCGCCAGGTGATCGACGCGCTGATCGCCTTGATCAACGCCGAGGTCTACCCGCATATCCCGCTCAAGGGCTCGGTGGGCGCGTCCGGTGACTTGGCGCCGCTGGCCCATATGTCCCTGGTGCTGTTGGGCGAAGGCAAGGCCCGTTACAAAGGTGAGTGGCTGGAGGCGACCGAAGCGCTGAAAGTCGCCGGCCTCACGCCGCTGACCCTGGCTGCCAAGGAAGGCCTGGCGCTGCTCAATGGCACCCAGGTCTCCACGGCCTACGCCCTGCGCGGCTTGTTCGAAGGCGAAGACCTGTTCGCCGCCGCCATCGCCTGTGGCGGCCTGACCGTGGAAGCGGTGCTGGGCTCGCGCTCGCCGTTCGACGCGCGCATCCATGCGGCCCGTGGCCAGCGTGGGCAGATCGACTCGGCCGCCGCCTATCGCGACCTGCTCGGTGAAAGCAGCCAGGTGTCCCAGTCCCACCAGAACTGCGACAAAGTGCAAGACCCGTACTCCCTGCGCTGCCAGCCGCAAGTCATGGGCGCCTGCCTGACCCAGTTCCGCCAGGCGGCCGAAGTGTTGGTGGTCGAAGCCAACGCGGTATCGGATAACCCGCTGGTATTCGCCGCCGAAGGCGATGTGATCTCCGGCGGTAACTTCCACGCCGAACCGGTGGCGATGGCCGCCGACAACATGGCCCTGGCCATCGCTGAAATCGGCTCCCTGAGCGAGCGCCGTATCTCGTTGATGATGGACAAGCACATGTCGCAATTGCCGCCGTTCCTGGTGGGCAATGGCGGGGTCAACTCCGGTTTCATGATTGCCCAGGTGACGGCAGCGGCGTTGGCCAGCGAGAACAAGGCGTTGTCCCATCCCCATAGCGTCGACAGCCTGCCGACGTCGGCCAACCAGGAAGACCACGTGTCGATGGCGCCGGCTGCCGGCAAGCGCCTGTGGGAAATGGCTGAAAATACCCGTGGGGTGCTCGCAGTGGAATGGCTGGCCGCCTGCCAGGGCCTCGACCTGCGCGATGGCCTGAAAACCTCGCCCAAGCTGGAAAAGGCCCGTGGGATCCTGCGCGCCAAAGTGGGCTTCTATGACAAGGACCGCTTCTTCGCCCCGGATATCAACGCCGCCAGCGAACTGTTGGCCAGCCGCTGCCTGAACGAGTTGGTGCCAGCCAAGCTGCTGCCGAGCCTGTAAGCCGCACACCGATCCTGTGTGGGAGCTGGCTCCCGCATGGGGTCGCCCATAGGTTCGGATTCTCTCTGGATAACAATAATTAGGGACGAGAAATGCACCAGCAAGCACAAGGTCTCAAACGCGGACTGACCGCCCGCCATATTCGCTTCATGGCACTGGGGTCGGCGATCGGCACCGGGCTGTTCTACGGTTCTGCCTCGGCGATCCAAATGGCCGGCCCGGCGGTGTTGCTGGCCTACCTGATCGGCGGCGCCGCGGTGTTTATGGTGATGCGCGCCCTCGGCGAAATGGCCGTGCACAATCCAGTGTCCGGCTCGTTCGGCCAATACGCCAGCACTTACCTGGGCCCGATGGCCGGTTTTATCCTCGGTTGGACCTACGCTTTTGAAATGATCATCGTCTGCCTGGCGGACGTCACCGCCTTCGGCATCTACATGGGCTTCTGGTTTCCCGAGGTCGCACGCTGGGTCTGGGTGCTCGGCATCGTCCTACTGATCGGCGGGCTGAACCTGTGCAACGTCAAGGTGTTCGGCGAAATGGAGTTCTGGCTGTCGTTGCTCAAGGTCGGCGCGATTGTCGCGATGATCCTTGGCGGGTTCGGCATCATGCTGTTTGGCGTGCATTCGGCGGCTGACGCACCGGCCAGCGGGTTGAGCAACCTGTGGGCCCATGGTGGCTTCATGCCCAATGGCCTGGGCGGCCTGATCGCCTCGTTTGCGGTGGTGATGTTTGCCTTTGGCGGCATCGAGATCATCGGCATCACTGCCGGTGAAGCCAAGGACCCGCAACGGGTGATCCCCAAGGCGATCAACGCGGTACCGCTGCGCATCCTGCTGTTCTACGTGCTGACCCTGTTTGTGCTGATGGCCATCTACCCATGGCCGCAGATCGGCAGCCAGGGCAGCCCATTCGTGCAGATCTTCAGCAACCTGGGGATTGGCTCGGCGGCGACCATCCTCAATATCGTGGTGATCTCGGCGGCCGTCTCGGCCATCAACAGTGACATCTTCGGCGCCGGCCGCATGATGTACGGCCTGGCCCAGCAAGGGCAGGCGCCCAAGGGCTTTGCGCAACTGTCGCGCCACGGTGTGCCGTGGATGACCGTGGTGGTGATGGGCGCAGCGCTGCTGGGCGGCGTGGTGTTGAACTACCTGATCCCGGAAAACGTATTCCTGGTGATTGCCTCGATTGCCACCTTCGCTACCGTGTGGGTGTGGCTGATGATCCTGGTCACGCAGGTGGCGATGCGCCGCTCGATGACCAAGGCGCAGATCGCCGAACTGAAATTCCCGGTACCGTTCTGGCCCTATGCGCCGGCGGCGGCCATTGTGTTCATGCTGTTTATTTTTGGTGTGCTGGGCTACTTCCCGGACACCCAGGCCGCGCTGCTGGTGGGCGCCGTATGGATCGTGTTGCTGGTCCTCGCCTACCTGCTGTGGGTCAAGCCCGCAGCCGGGCAAGCGGCCAAGGTCAATTACGACCCGGCTTTGTCTCACCGATAACTTAGGGAGGCGTTGATGAAAACGCTTTGGCAACACTGCCACATCGCAACCATGGCCCGGGGCGAGTACTCGATCATCGAGGATGGCGCCATGGTCACGGCCGGTTCGCTGATCGAGTGGATCGGCCCCCGTGCCGAGCTGCCGCCTGGCGACTACGCGCAGACCCATGACTTGCAAGGGGCGTGGGTCACGCCGGGGCTGATCGACTGCCATACCCACACGGTATTTGGCGGCAACCGCAGCGGCGAATTCGAGCAGCGCCTGCAAGGCGTGAGCTACGCCGAGATCGCGGCGGCCGGCGGCGGCATTGCCAGCACCGTACGCGCCACGCGTGCGGCGACCGAGGACGAGCTGTTCGACAGCAGCCGCAAGCGCCTGCGCAGTTTGCTGCGCGATGGCGTGACCACGGTGGAGATCAAGTCCGGCTACGGTCTGGACCTGGCCAACGAGCGCAAGATGCTGCGGGTGGCCCGGCGCCTGGGCCAGGAGCTGCCGGTCAGCGTGCGTGCCACGTGCCTGGCGGCCCATGCGTTGCCGCCGGAGTACAAGGATCGCGCCGACGACTACATCGAGCACATCTGCAACGAGATGCTGCCGACCCTGGCAGCAGAAGGGTTGGTGGACGCAGTGGATGCGTTCTGCGAATACCTGGCGTTTTCCACCGAGCAGGTAGAGCGCGTGTTCAAGGTCGCGCAGCGCTTGGGGTTGCCGGTAAAGTTGCACGCCGAGCAACTGTCGTCGCTGCACGGCTCCAGCCTGGCGGCGCGGTATCAGGCGCTGTCGGCGGATCACCTGGAGTTCATGACCGAAGAAGACGCCATCGCCATGGCCGCCGCCGGCACCGTCGCCGTGTTGCTACCGGGCGCGTTTTACTTTTTGCGCGAAACCCAGTTGCCGCCGATGGACGCCTTGCGCAAGCACGGGGTGAAGATCGCCATTGCCAGCGACCTCAACCCCGGCACCTCGCCGGCCTTGTCCGTGCGGCTGATGCTGAACATGGCCTGCACCCTGTTCCGCATGACCCCGGAAGAAGCCCTGGCCGGTGTTACCCGGCATGCCGCCACGGCGTTGGGCATGGGCGACACCCATGGCTCGCTGGAAGTGGGCAAGGTCGCGGATTTTGTCGCCTGGCAGATCGACCGCCCCGCCGACCTGGCCTACTGGCTGGGTGGCGAGTTGGATAAACGCGTCGTGCGCCATGGCGTCGACGTCGATGTGTAAGGTTGCCTTTGTGAGTAAGGAGTACTGCTGTGGATAAGGTTCTGAACTTCAAACAAGGCCGCACACCGCTGCTGATCAGCATGCCCCACGCCGGCCTGCGCCTGACGCCTGCGGTTGCAGCGGGCCTGATCCCCGAGGCGCAAAGCCTGCCGGATACCGACTGGCATATCCCTACGCTGTACGATTTTGCTGCAGAGCTGGGGGCCAGCACCCTGGCGGCCGAGTATTCGCGGTTTGTCATCGACTTGAACCGGCCGTCGGACGACAAGCCGCTGTATGCCGGGGCGACCACCGGCCTGTTTCCCGCGACGCTGTTTGATGGCGTGCCGTTGTTTATTGAAGGCAAGGAGCCGTCGAAGGCGGAGCGGGCGACCTATCTGGAGCAGATCTGGACGCCTTATCACCAGACCCTGCAACAGGAACTGGCGCGGCTCAAGGCCGAATTCGGCTACGCGCTGCTGTTCGACGCCCACTCGATCCGCTCGGTGATCCCACACCTGTTCGACGGCAAGCTGCCGGACTTCAACCTCGGCACCTTCAATGGCGCCGCCTGCGACCCCGAGTTGGCCAGCCAGTTGGAAGCCATCTGCGCGGCGCATCCGCACTACAGCCATGTGCTGAACGGGCGTTTCAAGGGCGGGCATATCACCCGGCACTACGGCAACCCGGCGCAGGATATTCATGCGGTGCAGTTGGAGTTGGGGCAGTGCACGTATATGGAGGAGTTTGAGCCGTTCAGGTATCGACAGGATCTGGCCGAGCCGACGCGGGTGGTGTTGAGGCAGTTGCTGGAAGGGTTCTTGGCGTGGGGCCAGAAGCAGTTGTCTTCAAGGCCTATTCCGTAACTTGAGTAGGTTATTTCCTTAATGTGGTTACCACCCTTAGTACATCTATGTTGTTTGGTTAGTCTGCGGGCCTCTGCGATCAGGAAGGGCCAACGGTGGTGTCTCAGGAAGAGGAATTTCGAGTTGTTTTAAGTTATGCGCAGATGGCAGCGATTTTGGAACACCAATCCCTGAGCGCTGCTGAAATCGCCTCAAATCGAATTTTTGGTGGTTTGCGTGTCGTTGGTGGGATCATCGAATTGGCGGGCGCAGGTGTTTTGTGCGCATTACCTGAGCCGACGATGATCAGCAAGATGGGCTGTGTTGCCATGGGGGTACACGCCTCTGATCAGTTGGCTGCCGGTACCGCACAACTGCTCAGCGGCGAGACAACTGCGTCGTACGCCTATAGATCCGGTCAGGCGATAGCCGCTGGCTTGGGAGCCTCACCTGCAACAGGGCAGGTGATTGGTTTAGCTGGTGAGTTTGCCGTGCCGTTATCCACCGCCAGCCTCTACGCGGCTTTTCGAGTCTCATCCTTTCAGGGTGGCAGGATGAGGCTTAATTATGTGCTGACCGCCTTTCCGATTATCTGAGGCGGTTATGGCTTATCAGCGTTTAACGGGTTTCATGTATAGCGAAGTGGGTGAGAAAGTCGGTGCGTGGCGCAGGGAAGGAGAACCTGCGATTGTGCCTCTTTCCTTGCCGGCTATTGTGCAAGGCTATGTTGACGCCCATTCCCGCCTCAGTGTCCTGCTACTCAAGCGGGAAATTCACGGCTACCTGCGTAATAACCTGACACCTGGTGGACTGCGCAATGCAGCACCGTTTGATTATGAGTTGTGTTTTTCAGAGCATTACTTCGGTTGTAACAACCACCAGTTCTTGCTGTGGGTTTGTCGGCTTCTGGATGAAAACCTCAAGCGTACTCAGTGGCGAGGCATAAAGCGGCTGTTCAATAGGATGTGTTGATAACACGACGCAAAGGATCCACAACCGTTCCAGGATGCAGCGGCGTCCTCACGTCGTAAGCGCCAGATCAAACAATGGGGGCGAAATGTGGGAGCGGGCTGGTCGGATCGCCGCATCGCCGCGATGGCGGTCTGTCAGTTCACAAATATGTCGACTGATCCGCCGCTATCGCGAGCAAGCCCGCTCCCACAGGTGGTGCGCGAACCTTCCTGGCTGATCACTGACACAGGTCTAAGTCCTCAAGGACATGCTCATTGCACAATTCGGGTTTATGATGCCAGACGGCAAAATAATAGACGTCCCCCCAGGGATGGACCCGACCCCTTACGGAGCGCGCAATGCAGACTTTGTACCCGCAGATCAAACCCTACGCCCGGCACGATCTGGCCGTCGATGAAACCCACACGCTGTATGTCGACGAAAGTGGTTCCCCGCAAGGTTTGCCCGTGGTCTTCATCCATGGCGGTCCCGGCGCCGGCTGCGATGCCAACAGTCGCTGCTATTTCGATCCGAACCTGTACCGCATCGTCACCTTTGACCAGCGCGGCTGCGGGCGCTCCACTCCGCGGGCCAGCCTGGAAAACAACACCACCTGGGACCTGGTCGCCGACCTTGAGCGGATCCGCGAGCACCTGGGCATTGAAAAATGGGTGCTGTTCGGTGGCTCCTGGGGCTCGACCCTGGCCCTGGCCTATGCGCAAACCCACCCTGATCGCGTACATGGCCTTATTGTGCGCGGCATCTTCCTGGCCCGCCCGCAGGATATCCAGTGGTTCTACCAGGCCGGCGCGAGCCGCCTGTTCCCGGACTACTGGCAGGATTACATCGCGCCAATCCCGGTGGAAGAGCGCCACGACATGATCAGCGCCTACCACAAGCGCCTGACCGGCAATGACCAGATCGCCCAGATGCATGCCGCCAAGACATGGTCCACCTGGGAAGGCCGCATGCTCGGCCTGTGCCCCAGCCCGCAGCTGATCGAGCGCTTCTCCGAGCCCCAGCGCGCCTTGTCGATTGCGCGTATCGAGTGCCACTACTTCACCAATAACTCGTTCCTGGAGCCCAACCAACTGATTCGCGATATGCACAAGATCGCCCATCTGCCGGGGATCATTGTGCATGGCCGCTACGATATGATCTGCCCGCTGGATAATGCCTGGGAGCTGCACCAGGCCTGGCCGAACAGTGAGTTGCAGGTGATCCGCGAGGCGGGCCACGCGGCGTCCGAGCCGGGTATCACCGATGCGCTGGTGCGTGCGGCGGGCCAGATGGCACGACGCCTGCTTGATCTGCCCCCTGAAGAAGCATGAAGGGCCTTTTGCAGCGGGTGCGTGGCGCCCGGGTCGAGGTGGCGGGGCAGGTGGTGGGTGCGATAGACCAGGGTTTGCTGGTACTGGTGGCCGTTGAACCTTCAGATACCGCCGCCAGTGCCGACAAGTTGTTGCATAAGCTGCTTAACTACCGGGTGTTCAGTGACGACGAGGGCAAGATGAACCTGTCGTTGAAGGACATTGGCGGTGGTTTGCTGCTGGTGTCCCAGTTCACCCTGGCGGCCGACACCAAGAGCGGCCTGCGTCCGAGCTTCTCCAAAGCGGCGCCACCGGCGTTGGGCGAGGCGCTTTTCGAGCACTTGTTGTCACAAGCGCAACAATTGCATGGCACGGTGGCGTCGGGGCGTTTTGGCGCGGATATGCAGGTGCATTTGGTCAATGACGGGCCGGTCACCTTCCTGTTACAGACCTGATTGTATGAAAAACGACTTTTAATGCGCAAAACGCAAGTTTTCGCTACAAATACTTGGTTGCCCCTGCTGCGTTATCTCACGGGCTACTAGATAATCGCGCGCTACGGGGACCAGCGTAAATTGGTCCAGTTTTGATTTAGGTAGAGACTTGTCCGGTCGCCCTTGGGGAATCATTTAGCCCCATCGGAGTCGGAACAATGCTCGCCAACCTGGCATATAGATAGCTGGCCGTTGGTTTTTTGATCTGTTTTCGGCGAGGGTTGCTCGTGATTGTTAGTCCCTGTAATGCACCAAAATTGTCTGCCAAACGGTTACGAAACGCACTGGTGACGGGCTCCGCCCTGTTTTGCCTGTTCGGCGCGGGTCAACTGTGGGCATTCAGTCTGGACGATGTGTCGGCCAAGGCAAAAGAGTTGGCCGGGCAGAAATACGAAGCCCCACGCAGCAATCTGCCGAACGAATTCCGCGAAATGAAGTTCGCTGATTACCAGAAAATTCGTTTCCGCAATGAAAAAGCCGAGTGGGCCGAGCAGAAAACCCCGTTCAAGCTGTCCTTCTATCACCAGGGCATGCACTTCGACACGCCGGTGAAAATCAACGAAGTCACCGCGACCGACGTCCAGGAAATCAAGTACGACCCGACTCGTTTCGATTTCGGCGACGTCAAGTTTGATCCTAAAGCCACCGATCAGCTGGGTTATGCCGGCTTTCGCGTGCTGTACCCGATCAACAAGGACGACAAGCAAGACGAAATCATGACCATGCTCGGCGCCAGCTATTTCCGCGTCGTGGGCAAGGACCAGGTCTATGGCCTGTCGGCCCGTGGCATGGCGATTGATACCGCGCTGCCGTCCGGCGAAGAGTTCCCGCGTTTCACCGAGTTCTGGATCGAGCGTCCAAAGCCGGGCGACAAGCACCTGGTGATCTTCGCCTTGCTGGATTCGCCACGGGCCACCGGCGCCTACCGCCTGATCCTGCGTCCGGGCACCGACACCATTGTCGACGTCAAGTCGCAGATGTTCCTGCGTGACAATGTCAGCAAGCTGGGCGTTGCCCCGCTGACCAGCATGTTCCTGTTCGGCGCCAACCAGCCGTCCAAAGTGCTCAATTACCGTCGCGAACTGCACGACTCCAGCGGCCTGTCGATCCATGCCGGTAACGGCGAGTGGATCTGGCGCCCGCTGAACAACCCAAAACACCTGTCGGTCAGCAACTTCTCGGTAGAAAACCCGCGTGGTTTCGGCCTGTTGCAGCGTGGTCGCAACTTCAGCCAGTACGAAGACCTCGACGACAACTACGACAAGCGCCCAAGCGCCTGGATCGAGCCGCAAGGCGACTGGGGCAAGGGTTCCGTGGATCTGGTAGAGATTCCGACCGCCGATGAAACCAACGACAACATCGTTGCCTTCTGGAGCCCGGCCGAACTGCCTAAGCCCGGCGAGCCGCTGGATATCGCCTACCGCCTGCACTGGACTCTCAACGATGCACCGTTCCACTCGCCGGACAGTGCCTGGGTCAAGCAGACCCTGCGTTCTACCGGTGATGTGAAACAGTCCAACCTGATCCGTCAGCCAGACGGCAGCGTGGCCTATCTGGTGGACTTCGAAGGCCCGTCCCTCAAGGCCCTGAAGCCCGATGCAGCAGTGCGCAGCCAGGTCAGCGTCGGCGAAAACGGCGAAGTCGTGGAAAACAGCGTGCGCTACAACCCGCACACCAAAGGCTGGCGCCTGACCCTGCGCTTGAAGATCAAGGATGCAGGCAAACCGACCGAAATGCGTGCGGCCCTGGTCCAGGATATCGTCAAGCCTGAGCCAGAGCAGGCTTCCACCCAAGTCCTGAAGGCTGACAAAGTCTTGGCCAAGCAACACGAGAAACAGGCCAAGAAAGACGCCAAGGACAAGCAGCCAGAAGCTGCCCCAGCCACCCCGGAGCCAGTCAAGACAGAACAAGTCCTGACCGAAACCTGGAGCAATCAGTTGCCTGCCGATGAGTAATTCTCAAGTCCAGCCAGAGACTCTTGCCGAGTACCTGGCGCATCTTCCGATGACCGACGAGCAGCGCGCCGAACTGGCGGGCTGCAAGTCCTTCTCCGAACTGCACGAGCGCCTGTCGTCGTCGACCTTTGACGCACCGGTGGACGCCGCGCAGGCGTCGGTTGGCCGCCGGCTGACCCTCAACACTGCCGAGGAGCTAGAGGAAGCCGAAATGCTGGTGCTCGACGCCAGCGGTCGGGTTTGCCTCAAGGCCACGCCGCCGATCCGCCGTACCAAAGTGGTGCCCGAGCCTTGGCGCACCAATATTCTGGTGCGTGGCTGGCGCCGGTTGACCGGCCGCAGCAACCCTCCTGCGCCGCCGAAAGACGAGCGCGTGCTGCCGGCTGCGCGCTGGCGCACGGTCGGTTCGATCCGCCGCTATATCCTGCTGGTGCTGATGCTCGGCCAGACGATTGTGGCCGGCTGGTACATGAAAGGCATCATGCCTTACCAGGGCTGGTCCTTCGTCGACTTTGACGAGGTGCGCAACCAGACCCTGCTGCAAACCGCTACCCAGGTCCTGCCCTACGCCCTGCAAACCAGCATCCTGATCATGTTCGGGATTCTGTTCTGCTGGGTTTCGGCAGGTTTCTGGACCGCGCTGATGGGCTTCCTTGAACTGCTTACCGGTCACGACAAGTACCGGATCTCCGGCAAAAGCGCCGGCGACGAGCCGATCCCGAAAGAGGCCCGTACCGCGCTGGTGATGCCGATCTGCAACGAAGACGTGCCCCGGGTGTTTGCCGGCTTGCGTGCGACCTTTGAGTCGGTCGCTGCCACTGGCGATCTGGACCGCTTCGATTTCTTCGTGCTCAGTGACAGTAACGACGCCGATATCTGCATCGCCGAACAGCAAGCCTGGCTCGACGTGTGCCGCGAAGCCGGTGGCTTTGGCAAGATCTTCTATCGCCGCCGTCGCCGTCGCGTCAAACGCAAGAGCGGCAACCTCGACGACTTCTGCCGTCGCTGGGGCGGTGACTACAAGTACATGGTGGTCCTCGACGCCGACAGCGTGATGAGCGGCGAATGCCTGACCAGCCTGGTGCGCCTGATGGAAGCCACGCCGGACGCCGGGATCATCCAGACCGCGCCACGTGCCTCGGGCATGGACACCCTGTATGCACGCATGCAGCAGTTCGCCACTCGCGTCTACGGCCCGCTGTTCACCGCCGGCCTGCACTTCTGGCAGTTGGGCGAATCCCACTACTGGGGCCACAACGCGATCATCCGCATGAAGCCGTTTATCGAGCACTGCGCCCTGGCGCCGTTGCCCGGCAAAGGTGCGTTCGCCGGTTCGATTCTTTCCCACGACTTCGTTGAAGCTGCGCTGATGCGCCGTGCCGGCTGGGGCGTGTGGATTGCCTACGACTTGCCGGGCAGCTACGAAGAACTGCCGCCCAACCTGCTGGACGAGCTCAAGCGTGACCGTCGCTGGTGCCACGGTAACCTGATGAACTTCCGCCTGTTCCTGGTCAAGGGCATGCACCCGGTGCACCGTGCGGTGTTCCTCACCGGCGTGATGTCGTACCTGTCGGCACCGTTGTGGTTCCTGTTCCTGGTGCTGTCCACGGCCCTGCTGGCGGTCAACACCCTGATGGAACCGCAGTACTTCATGGCGCCGCGCCAGTTGTATCCGCTGTGGCCACAATGGCATCCGGACAAGGCGGTGGCGCTGTTCTCCACCACCATCGTGCTGCTGTTCCTGCCTAAGTTGCTGAGCATCATCCTGATCTGGGCCAAGGGCGCGAAAGAGTTCGGTGGCAAGTTCAAGGTGACCTTGTCGATGCTCTTGGAGATGTTGTTCTCCATGCTGCTGGCGCCGGTACGGATGATTTTCCACACCCGTTTCGTGCTCGCCGCGTTCCTCGGCTGGGCCGCGACCTGGAACTCGCCGCAACGTGACGACGACTCCACGCCCTGGAGCGAGGCGGTCAAGCGCCACGGTCCGCAGACCTTGCTGGGCTTCTTCTGGGCGCTGCTGGTGGTGTGGTTGAACCCCAGCTTCCTGTGGTGGCTGGTGCCGATTGTCGGTTCGCTGATGCTATCGATCCCGGTGTCGGTGATCTCCAGCCGGGTCAATCTGGGCCTCAAGTCCCGCGACGAAAGCCTGTTCCTGATCCCCGAGGAATACAATCCGCCGCAGGCGCTGCTGTCGACCGACCGCTATACCCACGAAAACCGTTGGCATGCACTCAATGACGGGTTTATCCGGGCAGTGGTCGATCCGCAACAGAATGCCCTGGCCTGTGCCCTGGCAACGTCCCGACATGGTCAGGCAGAGCCGATCGAGTGGCTGCGTATCGAGCGTGTGCGGCATGCGTTGAAAGTCGGCCCTGCTGGCCTGAACAACAACGAGCGCGTGGCGTTGCTCAGCGACCCGGTGGCCCTGGCACGCCTGCATGAGCAAGTCTGGAGCGAGGGGCATGCCGAATGGCTGGGTGCCTGGCGCGAGTCGGTCAAGGCCGACCCCCATGCGCCGTTGCTGCCGCTGCAACCGCTGTCATCCCAGGCGCAACCTGCCTGATTCAGACGCCCCCGAGACCTGTCTCGGGGGCGCTTGATACGCCTCTCCTACAGCGCTTGTCGCTTCTGCTTCACCCTTCTAACTTCGATACAAAAGACCCTGGTTCAAGGCGTATTGCCCTGCCTGCCGGTGGGTTAGCATCGCCCCCCAAATCTGAATCGACCGCCTCTGGTTTGCGCTAAACCCGCAACGCCCGGTGTGCGGCTGTGTAATGAAAAAGGGGCTTTTCATGATCAAGGGTTACTGGTCGATGCTGCTGCTGGGCATTGTCGCGTTGGTACAGCTGCAGATGGCACACGCAGGCGCGATTGATGAGGCCGTGCGGCGCGGGGTCTTGAAGGTGGGGACGGATCCCAACTATGTGCCCTTCGAGATGACTGATAAACAGGGGCGGGTCATCGGCCTCGAAGCAGACCTGCTCGAAGAAATGGGCAAAGCCCTGGGGGTGAGGCTGGAATGGGTTCCGGTGGCTTATACCGAACTGATCCCGGGCCTGCTGGCCGGCCGGTTCGACCTGATCGGCAGCGGCATGACCGTGACCCAGGAGCGCAACCTCAAACTCAACTTCAGTGATTCATTCATCATTGTCGGCCAGACCGTGCTGCTTCACCCGCGCCTGGCCGGCAAAGTCAGCAGCATTGAAGACTTGAACGAAGCCGGCTACCGGATTGCGGCGGCGGATGGCACCACGGGCGAAGTGGCGGCGCGGCGCTTCCTGGGGGCTGCACAGCTGCAGAGTGTTGCCACGGCGGAGGAAGGCGTCCGCCAGGTGGTCAGCGGTGAGGTTGATGCGTTTATCCATGATGCGCCCTATAACCTGATCGCCCTGGCCAAGCCGCAAAACCGCAAACTGCTGGCCCTGGAGCAACCCTTCACCTACGAGCCCCTGGCGTTTGGGCTGAAGAAGGGCGACTACGACAGCCTGAACTGGATCAATCACTTCCTTAATCAGATTGCCCAGGACGGCACCTACGATCGGCTGCATGACAAGTGGTTCCGGGACACGGACTGGCTGTCGGAGATCGAATGACGGTCACAACTGCTTACATACTCACATGGGAGGCGCCCAGTAGGGCAAGCCCTCTAACTGCGCTTTCTCCGGGTTTTTGTAGGGTTTTTCTGTCATATCAGCCAACAAATCCCGGCTAGACCTTTGTGCCAGTGGGCGAGTGGGTTAGCATCGCTCCCCGAAGAAATAGTGCAGCCCTGCTGGGGCTCGCATCAAAATAAAATGAGTCAGGGGACTTGGTGATGAAAAAGTATCTTTCGATGCTGATGCTCGGCGTGACGGCCCTGCTGGCGGTCAATACGGCCCAGGCCGGGGCGATTGACGAAGCGGTCAAGCGCGGCACCTTGAAAGTCGGCATGGATCCGACCTACATGCCGTTCGAGATGACCAACAAACGCGGCGAAATCATTGGTTTTGAAGTCGACCTGCTCAAGGCAATGGCCAAGTCCATGGGGGTCAAGCTGGAACTGGTCTCCACCGGTTACGACGGGATCATCCCGGCGTTCCTGACCGGCAAGTTCGACATGATCGGCAGCGGCATGACCCTGACCCAGGAGCGCAACCTGCGCCTGAACTTCAGCGAACCGTTCATCGTGGTGGGCCAGACCCTGCTGATCCGCAAGGAACTGGAAGGCACTATCAAGTCCTACAAAGACCTGAACGACGAGAAGTACCGTCTGACCTCCAAGCTCGGCACCACCGGCGAGATGGTGGCCAAGAAGCTGATCTCCAAGGCCAAGTACCACGGCTACGACAACGAGCAGGAAGGTGTGCTTGACGTGGTCAACGGCAAGGCCGATGCCTTTGTCTACGACGCGCCGTACAACGTGGTGGCCGAGAAAAAAGTCGGCAACGGCAAGTTGGTATACCTCGAAGAACCCTTCACCTATGAGCCTCTGGCATTCGGCTTGAAGAAGGGCGACTACGACAGCATCAACTTCATCAACAACTTCCTGCACCAGATCAAGCACGACGGCACCTACGATCGCATCCATGACAAGTGGTTCAAGAGCTCCGAGTGGCTCAAGGACATGGAATAAGCTAGCAACCGCGTCGCGCCCATCGCGGGCAAGCCCGCCCCCACAGTTGGAGTGCATTCCAAGGTGGGAGCGGGCTTGCCCGCGATGGCGGCCTGACAGCCGATACACCTCCCGGAACTCGCAATGAAACAGAAAAAAGCCCAATGGCCCTGGCACCTGCTGACCGTGCTGGTGCTGGTCGGCATGGCCGGCGCGTTGTACTACGCCACCTCGCTGATGTCCTACGAATGGCGCTGGAACCGTGTGCCGCAATACTTTGCCTACCAGGCCGAAGAGTCCAAGCGCGCGGCGGATATTTCCACGGTGGTCGAGTTGGTGCGCAAGGGCGACGTGGCTGAAGTCACCCTGCGTAACGACGCAGGTGCCGAGCAGCACCTGACGGTGGCCGAAAACAGCCTGCAAGTAGCCCGTGGCGACGATGTGGCCGAAGGCGATGTGATCGGTGTGACCCGGCATTGGGCGTTGGGCCCGTTGATGTGGGGCTTGTGGACCACCCTGTGGCTGTCCTTGGTTTCGGGGGTATTGGGCCTGTTCATCGGCCTGGCGACCGGTTTGTGTCGGTTATCGAATAACCCGACCTTGCGCGATCTGTCGACGATCTACGTCGAACTGGTGCGAGGCACGCCGCTATTGGTACAGATCTTCATTTTCTACTTCTTTATCGGCACGGTGCTGAACCTGTCGCGTGAGTTCGCCGGTATCGCCGCGCTGTCGCTGTTTACCGGCGCCTACGTGGCGGAAATCGTGCGCGCGGGCGTGCAGTCGATTGCCCGTGGCCAGGGCGAAGCGGCCCGTTCCCTGGGGCTGAGTGCCAGCCAGTCGATGCGCCACGTGGTATTGCCGCAAGCCTTCAAGCGCGTGCTGCCGCCGTTGGCCGGGCAATTTATCAGCCTGGTCAAGGACACCTCGCTGGTGTCGGTGATCGCTATCACCGAGCTGCTCAAAAGCGGCCGCGAAGTCATCACCACCTCGTTTTCGCCGTTTGAAATCCTGTTCTGTGTCGCAGGCCTGTACCTGCTGATCAACCTGCCGCTGTCGAAAATGGCCAGCCGGCTTGAGCGGAGGCTCGCCCAAAGTGATTGAAGTCCGCGATCTGGTAAAAGTCTTCGACACCCGTGGGCACGTGGTGCGCGCGGTGGATCACGTCACCACCCAGGTGGCCAAGGGCGAAGTGCTGGTGGTGATCGGTCCATCCGGTTCCGGCAAATCGACGTTCCTGCGCTGCCTCAACGGCCTGGAGGAGTTCGACTCGGGCTCGGTGAGCATCGACGGCCTGCAACTGGCCGACCCCAAGACCGATGTGAACGCCTATCGCCGGGAAGTCGGCATGGTGTTCCAGCACTTCAACCTGTTCCCGCACATGACCGTGCTGGAAAACCTGTGCCTGGCGCAGAAAGTCGTGCGCAAGCGCGGCAAGCAAGAGCGCGAGGCCAAGGCCCTGGCCTTGTTGGAAAAGGTCGGCATTGCGCAGAAAGCCAACGAGTTTCCTTCACGGCTCTCCGGCGGCCAGCAACAGCGTGTGGCGATTGCCCGGGCGTTGGCCATGGAGCCCAAGGTCATGCTGTTTGACGAGCCCACCTCGGCGCTGGACCCGGAAATGGTCGGCGAAGTGCTGGACGTCATGAAGACCCTGGCCCTGGAAGGCATGACCATGGTCTGCGTGACCCACGAAATGGGCTTTGCCCGGGAAGTGGCGGACCGTGTGCTGTTTTTTGATCACGGCAAACTGTTGGAAGATGCTGCGCCCGCGCAGTTCTTCGATGCGCCGAAGGACCCACGGGCACAAGCGTTCTTGCGCCAGGTTCTGTAAAGCCCAGGGGCATGCTCATACCTTGAACTTGCCCACGTACTGCTGAAGGTCCGTGCCCAGGCGTGCCAATTCGATACTCGCCGCCGCTGTCTGTTCACTGGCAGCGGCGGTTTGCTCCGACACATCCCGGACTTTCAACACGCTGCGGTTAATCTCCTCGGCCACCGCACTTTGCTGTTCGGCAGCGGCGGCGATCTGTGGATTCATTTCCTGGATGACCAGCACGGTGCGCGCGATTTCCGTCAGGGCGTCGCCGGCGTTGCGGGTCAGGCCGACGCTGCGGTCGGTCAAGGTGCGGCTGTTGTCCATGATATCGGCGACCTGTTGCGTGCCGCTGTGCAATCCGCCAATCAGCTCTTCGATTTCCTCAGCGGACTGCTGGGTACGCTGGGCGAGGCTGCGTACTTCGTCGGCCACCACCGCAAACCCTTGGCCGGCCTCACCGGCACGTGCGGCCTCGATTGCCGCATTGAGCGCCAGCAGGTTGGTCTGCTGGGACACCGACTTGATCACCTCCAGCACACTGCCGATCTTCTGACTTTCCCGCTGCAGGCCCAGCATGGCCTGGCTTGAGCGTGCCATTTCGTGGGCGAGGTGTTCTATGTGTGCCACCGCATCGGCCACCACCTGGTCGCCCAGTTCGGTCTGCTGATTGGCCTGGGTGGCGGCGATCGAGGCCTGTTCGGCGTGCCGGGCGACCTCCTGGGCAGTGGCGAGCATCTGGTTCATGGCGGTCGCCACCTGCTCGGTTTCGTCGCGCTGATTGCTGACGCCGGCCCGGGTTTGCTCGGTAACGGCCGAAAGCTCCTCGGCGGCGCTGGCGATTTGCCGGGCATTGTCGCTGATGCTGCCAATCAGCCCCCGCAGGTTCAGGGTCATTCGCGCCATGCTGCATTGCAACTGGCCCAGTTCATCACGGCGCTGGGTCTGCACATCGTGGCTCAAGTCGCCCTCGGCAATGCGATTGGCCACTGTGAGCGCCCTGCGCAATGGTTTGACGATCTGCCCGGAGATTATCCAGGCGGCGAGGGCGCCGAACAGCAGGGCCGCCCCGGTAATGGCCAGGGTCTGGGTGCGGGCTTGTTCGGCTTCCCGGTCACGGCGCTGAGTCTGGTCCTGAGTAAGCAGGTCGCTTTGTGCCAGTAGCTGGTCCAACTGCTGCTCGAGCTGGTTTTGCGCGGTTTCGGTCGTCAGTTGGGTGTCCCGCAGGCGTGTCAGGTGCGTGCGAATGCCTAGTACGGCATTTTTCAATGCGCTGCTGTCCACGGGCAGCCTCTCCACGGCCGCCTGGGCGAGTTCGAGGCTGCGTTCTGCGTCGCTGACCTCCTGGGTATAGACATCCAGGCTGCTGGCGGCCCAGGCCGGGCTCAGGGCGCGGTCTTCGGCCTGTTCGATGGCCAGGCGCAGGCTTTCGATGGCATCGAGGGCTTTTTCGTCTTCCTGGTCCGGCAGGTCGCTGGCCAATTGCGCGAGGACGTCACTGGTGCGCACCGAGCTCTGTTTGAGCTGCTCACGGGCGGTTTCCCGTTGTTTGACCCGCGCGGGGACATCCTTGAGCGTCGTTTTGAAATGCTCGGAGAGGTTCCCCATGCTTTGCAAATACTGTTGGGGTTTCGGCGCTTTCAGACGTTGTGCAAGCTCGGCCAGATATCCGTCGATCTTCTCCATGGACTGGCTCAGTTTGCCAAGGCTGGCCTCGTCGTCCAGGGTGCGGTAGACGATGCGGTCGGCCCTTAGCTCCTCGCCGGCGACCGCCAGTTGGGCGAGAACGGTCAGAGTCTGTGAGCGGTAGAGCGAGGCGGCGAGGGCCTGCCAGCCAGTCAGGGCAATCACAAGGCTCAGGGCCAACACCAAGGCAAAACCCAGGACCAGTTTGAGGGTGACGCTGGCGTTACCCAGCAGTTGAGTCATTCGACGAAGCATGGCCAACCTCCGGCAAGTGCACAAAGGAAATCAACGTGCCGGGACGCCGAGGGGCGTGGACACAGTGAACCCATTGAACGCTAGTTCCCTTGGGCGCCAGGCGTACCGATCAGGGCCTGAAAAACATGTAGGAAATTTCACAAGTTGCATGCGGCGACCCGGACGGGTCGCCGCGAAGGGGAGGTGTCAGACCCGGAAGCGCCCGACCAACGCCTGCAGATGGGAACCCAGGCGCGCCAGTTCGGTACTGGAGGCGGCGGTTTCTTCGCTGGCCGCTGCGGTCTGTTCGGACACATCGCGTACATTCAGCACGCTGCGGTTGATCTCTTCGGCCACGGCGCTCTGTTGCTCGGCAGCAGTGGCGATCTGCTGGTTCATGGCCTGGATGGCCGAGACCGTGCGGGTGATGTTTTCCAGGGCATTGCCAGCCCGGCGTGTCAGCTCGACGCTGCTGTCGGTGAGGCTGCGGCTGCTGTCCATGATGGTCGCCACCTGTTGGGTGCCACTTTGCAGGCCGACGATCAGCTCTTCGATTTCCTCGGTGGACTTCTGGGTGCGTTGCGCCAGGCTGCGCACCTCATCGGCCACCACCGCGAAGCCACGGCCGGCTTCCCCGGCGCGTGCGGCTTCAATGGCCGCGTTAAGGGCCAGCAGGTTGGTTTGCTGGGCCACGGACTTGATCACGTCCAGTACGCTGCCGATCTTGTCGCTTTCGCGCTTGAGGTGGCCCATGGCCTCGGTGGAGTTTCCGACTTCGCCGGCCAGGCGCTCGATCTGGGCGATGGCTTCACCGACGACCCTGTCACCTTCGCGGGCCTGCTGGTCGGCGGCGACGGCGGCTTCCGAGGCTTCCTCGGCATTGCGCGCCACTTCCTGCACGGTGGCGGCCATTTCGTTCATCGCAGTGGCGACCTGGTCAGTCTCGATCTTCTGGTTGTTGACCCCGGCGCTGGTCTGCTCGGTAACGGCCGATAGCTGCTCGGCGGCGCTGGCGATTTGCGTCACGCCATCACTGATCCCGCCGATCAGATCGCGCAGGCCCATGGTCATGCTTTGCATGGCGCGTTGCAGTTGGCCCAGTTCGTCCTGGCGTTGCGAAACCAGGTCGTGGGTCAGGTCGCCGGCGGCGACGCGCTCGGCGACCTTGAGGGTCTGGCCCAGTGGGATCACGATCTGCCGGGTAATCGTCCAGGCCGCGACGATGCCACAGAACAGTGCCAGGGCTGCGGCCAGCATCAACAGGAACTTGGCCTGTGCGGCATCGTTGTCGCGGATCACGGTTTGTGAAGCAGTCAGTTTCTTGCTGCGATCAAACAGCAGGTCGCCTTGCTCAGCCATGGCCTTGAGCGCTGCGGTGCTGGCGACCTGGGAGTCGCGGAACTGGCTGACGGCGGCGAGATAGGCCTTGAGGGAGTTGCTGGCCTCTTGCAGGTTGGCGCCGTACTGCTCAGGCAGTTGGCTGCGCAGGCTGTCGGCGCTCTTCAGGGCATTGGCGATGGCCTCCAGTGCCGGCTGCTCAGCTTCGACCTTGGCGCTGTAGGTGTAGCCACGCACTTGGAAGCGCGCTTGCTGAATCAGCTTGCTCAACTCGATCACGCTGTTGAACTGGGTGACGCTATCACCTTGCAGCAGGACTTTTTCGATCTCCGCGATGCGTGCGACGGCGTTGTCGGCGGTAGCGCCGAGTTTGCTGCGGGCATCTTCGCGTTGGGCTCCGGCCTGGACCATGGCGCTGAAGGATTGCCGATACTTGGCAACCGCGGCCAGTTGCTCGTCGATCAAGGCGTCGTCTGCCGGTTGCTCGATCTGGCTGCGGGCGGTTTTCAGGCCGCTGTCGAGTTTCTCCATCAACTCATTGACCCGCTCCGGGCCTTGCTCGCCACGGCGCATTTCATAGTCCAGGCGCGCCTGGCGCAGGTCTTTGGTCAGCTCATTGAGGCTGGAAATAAAGCCCAGCTTATCGCCACGGCTGATCACGCCACTCAGGCCTGTCCAGCCGGTGAAGGTGATTAGAAGGGTGAGAAGCAATACCAGGCCAAACCCCACGCTCAGTTTACGATTGACGCTTACATTCCCCAGTTTTTCAGCTAACCAACGGTACATGCGGTGGACTCCCCTGAACAAGGCTTGGACTTATCCTGAGGATATCGGCATGCAAGCGCGATTCTGTAGCGACACAAAGCCCTGTGGGAGCTGGCTTTGTGGTGTTTTTGGAGGGGCGGAATCAGAAGAGGCGAGCGAGCAGCGCGGTAACGGCAGTTTCCACACGCAGGATCCGCGCGCCCAGTTGCACCGGCTGCAAGCCGGCCTTGGCCAGCAAGTCCACCTCGTAGGGAATCCAGCCACCTTCGGGGCCGATGGCCAGGGTCACCGGCTGATCCAGCCCGCGTGGGCAGGACGGGTAGTCGCCGGGATGCCCGACCAGGCCGAGAGTGCCCTGGGCCAGGGCCGGCAGACGGTCTTCGACGAAGGGTTTGAAGCGCTTTTCGATGATGATCTCGGGCAGCACGGTATCCCGCGCCTGTTCCAGGCCGAGGATCAGTTGTTCGCGTACGGCTTCTGGCTCCAGGAATGGGGTTTGCCAGAAGCTTTTCTCGACCCGATAACTGTTGACCAGGACCACCCGTGGCACCCCCATGGACGCCACGGTCTGCAAGACCCGACGCAGCATTTTCGGGCGGGGCAGGGCCAGCAGCAGGGTCAGTGGCAACTTGGCCGGTGGCGGCTGGTCGAGGCTGATTTGCAGCTCGGCTTCACCCGCCTCCAGGCGCAGTAGCTCGGCATTGCCCATCAGCCCGCCAATGCGTCCGACGCGCAGGCTGTCGCCAACCGCCGCACGATGCACCTCCTGCATATGCACCAGGCGCCGATCCCGCAGGATCACCCGGTCGGCCGCGATAAAGTCGGCCTCTTCCAGCAGCAACAGGTTCACGGTTGGGTCGCTGGCGGCTGGTCGTCATCGGCAGGTTGGTCATCCGGGTGTTCGCCACGCTTGCTCACCAGGCTGCCAAACAGGATGCCCACTTCAAACAGCATCCACATCGGCACGGCCAGCAAGGTCTGCGAGAAGATATCCGGTGGGGTCAGGATCATGCCGACCACGAAGCAGCCGATGATCACGTACGGGCGGATCTTGCGCAGGTATTTGACGTCGACCACGCCGATCCACACCAGCAACACCACCGCTACCGGGATCTCGAAGGCCACGCCAAAGGCGAAGAACAGCGTCATCACGAAGTCGAGGTAGCTGCTGATGTCGGTCATCATTTCCACGCCGGCCGGGGTGGCGGCGGCGAAGAATTTGAAGATCAGCGGGAACACCAGGAAGTAGGCGAACGCCATGCCGGTGTAGAACAGCATGATGCTCGACACCAGCAGTGGCACGGCAATACGCTTTTCATGCTTGTACAGGCCGGGCGCGATAAACCCCCAGATCTGGTGCAGGATCACCGGGATCGCCAGGAACAGCGACACCATCATCGTCAGCTTGAGCGGCGTGAGGAACGGCGAGGACACGTCGGTGGCGATCATCGTCGCGCCCACCGGCAGGTAATCGCGCAGCGGTGTCGAGACGAAGGTGTAGATCTGCTGGGTAAAGGCAAACAGCCCGGCAAAGATCACAAAGATCGCCGCCACACACCGCAGCAAGCGGGTGCGCAACTCGGTGAGGTGCGAGACCAGCGGCATATGCTGGTCGTTTTCCGGTTTATCAGCGCTCATGGGGCTCGCGGCGGCAATGTAGGGTCGTGGGGAGCGGGCGACGCGGCGGGCGTCGGCGCGGGCTCTGCTGGAGGAGCGGGCGTGGCGATCGGGGCCGTCTCGGCCACCGGCGCAATGCTCTGCTCGGCCACCGGTTCAACCGGTGTCGGCGCCTGTTGCTGGGGCGTGAGAATTTTGCGCGCCTCCTGCTCCAGGGACAGAATATGTTCGTTGTGCAGCTGCCGACGAATCTCGTCGGCGCCGATTTCCCGTTCAACTTCCTGTTTGATGGCGTTGAAACTGCGTTTCAGGCGCCCGACCCACAGGCCGGCCGTGCGTGCGGCGCCGGGCAGGCGTTCAGGCCCCAGCACCAACAGGGCAACAAGGCCGACGAGCAGCAGTTCAGAGAAGCTGATACCAAACATTAGTCAGTGCTCACGAGTCTTTGCGGGACGGCTCTTCGACTTTCTCGGCCTGCACGTCGAAGGTACGGCGCTCGGTGATCGGCTGGGCTGCCTGGGGGTGTACAGGCTGTGCCGGCGGGACCGGGTTTGCGCCGGTATCGGCCGGTTTTTCGTCGTCGTTCATGGCCTTGCGAAAGCCCTTGATGGACTCGCCGACGTCGGTGCCCAGGTTCTTCAGTTTCTTGGTGCCGAACACCAGGACGACTACCACGAGAATAACGATCCAGTGTTTCCAGTCAAAAATGCCCATGCTGCAATTCCTCAGTCAGAAAGTTATTCAGGCGGACGGGCGCGAGGCCTTTTCGGCGTGCCCGGACAAGCCGAAGCGACGGTCCAGTTCATCCAGCACGGCCTGTGGATGCTGCCCCAGTTGGGCGAGCATGACCAGGCTATGGAACCACAAGTCGGCAGTCTCATAGATGACATCGCTGTAATCGCCGCTGATCTCGGCATCCTTGGCGGCGATGATGGTCTCGACGGATTCCTCGCCGAGTTTTTCCAGAATCTTGTTCAGGCCCTTGTGGTACAGGCTGGCGACATAGGAGCTGTCGGCGTCCGCACCTTTGCGGTCCTCCAGCACCTGGGCCACACGGTTCAGGGTATCGCTCATGTTCAATGTCCTGCCGAGTAAATGGCGTGCGGGTCTTTGAGTACGGGCTCGACGGTTTTCCACGCGCCGTTCTCGAACACCCGGTAGAAGCAGCTGTGGCGGCCGGTATGACAGGCGATGTCGCCGATCTGCTCGACCATCAGCACGATCACGTCGGCGTCGCAGTCCAGGCGCATTTCGTGCAGTTTTTGCACATGCCCGGACTCTTCGCCCTTGCGCCATAGTTTGCCACGGGAACGTGACCAGTAGATGGCACGCTGCTCGGCGGCAGTCAGGCTCAGGGCCTCGCGGTTCATCCAGGCCATCATCAGGATGCGCCCGGTCTTGTGGTCCTGGGCAATGGCTGGCACCAGGCCATCACTGTCCCATTTGATCTCGTCCAGCCAGTCTTTCATCTTCGACTCCGACAGCCGTGCGCGACCCGCCCCGGCAATGTGCAACAGTGTATAACCGGTCGACCTATCGACGCACGACCAGATAAAGGCCCACGGCGACCATGATCCCGGCCGGCCAATGGCCCAGCTCGTTCAACGGTCCACCGGCGGCAAGCACCGCGCCACCGCCCAGGTGCGCCGCGCCGAGCAGGCGCAGGAACCAGTCGTCCTTGCGCTGGTGCCACGGCGGCGCCGGGTCCTTGGCGTGGAGCTGGGACATGCGCTCCAGCAGGTCGCGGGTCATGTTGGCCAGGTGCGGCAGTTGCTCGACCTGGCTTTGCAGGTTGCCCAGCAGGGTTTTCGGGCTGACCCGCTCGCGCATCCAGCGTTCGAGGAACGGTTGCGCGGTGTTCCACAGGTCCAGGTCCGGGTACAGCTGGCGGCCCAGGCCTTCAATATTGAGCAAGGTCTTTTGCAGCAGCACCAACTGCGGCTGCACTTCCATATTGAAGCGCCGCGCAGTCTGGAACAGACGCATCAGCACCTGGCCGAATGAAATATCTTTTAACGGTTTTTCGAAGATCGGCTCGCACACGGTGCGGATCGCCGCTTCGAATTCATTGAGCTTGGTCTCGGCCGGCACCCAGCCCGAGTCGATGTGCAACTGCGCCACGCGCCGGTAATCACGCTTGAAGAAGGCAAACAGGTTGCGCGCCAGGTAGTCCTGGTCCTCGGGCGTGAGGCTGCCGACGATGCCGCAGTCGATCGCGATGTACTGCGGGCTCCACGGGTTCACCGTGCTGACGAAGATATTGCCGGGGTGCATGTCGGCGTGGAAGAAGCTGTCGCGGAACACCTGGGTGAAGAAGATTTCCACACCACGCTCGGCGAGCATCTTCATATCGGTGCGCTGGTCGGCCAGGGTCGCCAGGTCGGTGACTTGCACGCCGTAGATGCGCTCCATCACCAGCACCTTTGGCCGGCACCAGTCCCAATAGACCTGCGGCACATACAGCATCGTCGAGCCTTCGAAGTTGCGCTTGAGCTGGCTGGCGTTGGCCGCTTCGCGCAACAGGTCGAGTTCGTCGTAGATGGTTTTTTCGTAGTCGGCGACCACGTCCACCGGGTGCAGCAGGCGTGCATCGGCAGAGAAACGCTCGGCGGCGCGGGCCAGAATGAACAGCCACGCCAGGTCCTGGCCGATGATCGGCTTGAGGCCGGGGCGGATCACCTTGACCACCACTTCTTCGCCGGTTTTCAGCTGTGCGGCGTGCACCTGGGCGACCGAGGCCGAGGCCAGGGGCTCGACGTCGAAACGGCTGAACACTTCGCTGATTTTCTTGCCCAGCTGTTCTTCGATCAGCTTCATCGACTGCTGGGAGTCGAACGGTGGCACGCGGTCCTGCAACAGCATCAGCTCGTCGGCGATGTCTTCGGGCAACAGGTCGCGGCGGGTCGACAGGATCTGCCCGAACTTGATGAAGATCGGCCCCAGGTCCTGCAGTGCCAGGCGCAGGCGCGCGCCACGGCTCAGGTCCAGGGTCTTGCGCGGGAACCAGCGCCACGGCAGTACATAGCGCACCGCCAGCAGGAACCACGGCAGCGGCAGGGCAAACAGCAGGTCATCGAGGCGATAGCGAATGACGACGCGTTGGATTCGGAACAAACGGCGGACGGCGAGCAGCTTCATGCGTTATCGCTTGGATCAAGGGAGCGGCTCAGGCGCTCGAAGCGCGCCTCAAGCCGTTCCAGGTCGAGTTTGGCCTGGTCGAGTTCACGAAAGCGCGCTTCCGCTTCCCGTTGTCCGACGAGGGTGCGCGATTCTTCGCTCAGGTATTCGGCGAGGTTCTGATTGAGGCTGGCGAAACCCTGCTGGTACCAGCGCGAACGGCTGCGCAGGTGCCCGCCGATCAACTGGGTGGCCACCGGGCCGAGCCAGCGCGACAGCTCGTATTCCCAGTCCAGATCGAGGTCTTGCAGCACCGCGGCGAGGTCCATCAGCACCGCGCTGTCGCCTTCAAGGGTCACATCGGGGCCGTGCAGGATTGCAGTCTTGTCGCGGCTCAAAGCCAGGCGCAGCAGGCTCGCCGCTGGCGCACGCAGGGTGCAGTCGGCATCGGCGGCCCAGTGCGCGGCGAGCATCAGGCCTTCATCGCTGGGCAGGATAAACAGCTGCAAGGCCGGGCTGCTGCAATCGACGGCAATGATCTTGCCGTGCAAGTGCGCCAGCCGCGCCAGGGCGGTGCTGTCCAGGCGCAGGACACGGTTGAGGCCGTGTTCGACGCTGGCGAGAAGGCCGGTGAACAACATCAGGGCTTGATGCCGCGATGCAGGGCAACGATGCCCGAGGTCATGTTGTGATAGGTCACGCGGTCGAAACCGGCCTCGACCATCATCGACTTCAGGGTTTCCTGGTTGGGGTGCATGCGGATCGACTCGGCCAGGTAGCGATAGCTCTCGGCGTCATTGGTGATCAGCTTGCCCATCAGCGGCATAAAGGCGAATGAGTAAGTGTCGTAGACCTTGGACATCAGCGCGTTGGTCGGCTTGGAGAACTCCAGCACCAGCAGGCGCCCGCCCGGCTTGAGCACCCGCAGCATCGAGCGCAGGGCGTCTTCCTTGTGGGTCACGTTGCGCAGACCGAAGGCAATGGTCACGCAGTCGAAATGGTTGTCGGGGAACGGCAGCTTTTCTGCGTCGGCCTGGACGAACTCGATATTGCCCGCCACGCCCTTGTCCAGCAGGCGGTCGCGGCCGACCTTGAGCATCGAGCCGTTGATGTCGGCCAATACCACCTGGCCGGTGGGGCCAACCAGCTTGGAGAACTTGGCTGCCAGGTCGCCGGTGCCGCCAGCGATATCCAGCACCCGGTTGCCGGTGCGCACGCCCGACAATTCGATGGTGAAGCGCTTCCACAGGCGGTGCATGCCACCCGACAGCACGTCGTTCATCAGGTCGTACTTGGCGGCCACGGAGTGGAACACCTCAGCGACTTTTTCCGCTTTCTGGCTTTCCGGGACGTTCTTGAAGCCGAAGTGAGTGGTGGGTTCGGCATCGCTGCCTTTGCGCTGATCAGTCATATCGCTGTCACCAAAAGAGAATGGGGGCATTCTAATCCCCAAGGCATGCTTTGTCTTGGCAAGGCTGAAGGTAAGATGGGTGGCCACCGAGACCTTTTGCCGCATGGCGGGTGAGTAGGGTGCTCAATACGTCTTTATAACGAGGAGTCATTCAAATGGCCCGCATTCAGATTGAACGTGCCCACGCACTGGGTAAGGAAGCTGCCAGGGCGAAAGCCGAGAAGTTGGCGCATAAACTCAAGGAACAATATGGCCTGGAGCCGTCTTGGTCTGGCGACACGTTGAACCTCAAGCGTTCCGGCGTCAAAGGCACACTGAAAGTGGCCGAGGATTCGTTACGGATCGACGTGGAACTGGGTCTGTTGATGTCGGCCATGAGTGGCACTATCAAGTCCGAAATCGAGAAGGCCCTGGATAAGGCCCTGGCCTGATCTGCGACCGCGCGCCGCATTGGGTGCCGGTCGATTGCGCCGTTCTTAGGGTGCCGATTCTAATTTTTCTCCCTACTTTGTACTCAGCCCTCAACTCCTGTGGGCAGTTCCTCCACCCTTTTATGCGTGAGGTGCACCATGGCCAAAGTTATTTTGAAGAAAAAAATCGACACCCAAATCAGCGCCCTGAGCGACGTTAAAATCTATGCTCGCAAGATCTGGTTGGCGGGTTTGGGGGCTTACGCGAAGGTCGGCAGCGAAGGCAGCGAGTACTTCAAGGAACTCGTTAAGACGGGTCAACATGTTGAAAGTAAAGGCAAAAAAGTTGTGAATGAACAACTTGATGCCGCCAACAGTCAGATTGATTACGTTAAGAGCAATGTCTCCAGCGTCAAAGGTCGCGTCGAAGTGCAACTGGATAAAGTCGAGAAGGCTTTTGACGAGCGTGTTGCAAGTGCCTTGAATCGAATCGGCATTGCGTCTAAACATGACGTGGAGACACTCTCTGCTAAGCTCGATGAGCTAACGGCATTGCTCGAACGTGTCGCGCGTAAACACTAAGGAGACATCGGATGGCTGTTAAAAAGACTACTCAGAAAGAAGGCAGCTCTTGGGTCGGGAAAGTTGAAGAATACTCCCGCAAGATCTGGCTGGCTGGTTTAGGCGTGTACTCGAAGATCGACAGTGACGGTAGCAAACTCTTCGAGACTTTGGTTAAAGACGGCGAGAAGGCCGAGAAGTTGACCAAGAGCACAGTGGGCAAGCAAGTCGATGCGGCCAAGGCGAGCGCGAGCTCTGCCAAGTCCCGTATCAGTGATGCAAAAAAACAGGTACTGGGTACTTGGGGCGAACTCGAAGGCGCACTCGACAAGCGCCTGAACAGTGCTATTTCGCGCCTGGGTGTGCCTAGCCGCAATGAAGTCAAGGCGCTGCACAGCAAGGTCGATACCCTGACCAAGCAAATCGAAAAGCTGACCGGCGCTAAAGTCGCTCCAGTCAAAGCGGCGGCCAAGCCTGCTGCCAAGCCGGCCGCGAAAACGGCTGCGGCCAAACCAGCAGCGAAAACCGTGGCCAAGCCATTGGCCAAGGCCGCAGCCAAACCTGCAGCCAAACCTGCAGCCAAGCCAGCAGCTAAACCTGCGGCCAAGGCAGCAGCCAAGCCAGCGGCGAAAACGGCAGCAGCCAAACCAGCAGCCAAGAAGCCGGTAGCGGCCAAAGCTGCGGCAAAACCAGCGGCCAAGCCGGCAGCCAAACCTGCCGCCAAACCTGCCGCCAAGCCAGTGGCCAAAACCGCTGCCGCCAAGCCGGCGACCAAGCCAGTTGCAGCCAAACCCGCTGCCAAACCGGCCGCGAAACCTGCTGCAAAGCCCGCGGCGAAGAAACCCGCCGTAGCCAAGAAGCCTGCAGCGCCCAAGCCAGCTGTCGCGGCCAAGCCTGCAACCCCGGCACCTGCGACCAACTCGGCCACTGCGCCGACGCCGGCCGCGGCGACCCCGACTGTAACGCCGGCAACCCCGACGCCATCCAGTCAGTCCTGATTTTCGGGGGACGTGTAAAAACGCCCGGCCTTAAAGGCCGGGCGTTTTTTTTGGCGGGTGGAACACCGACAGTGATACACGTCTAACGGTCGGGCTCGCCTGGGGCCTCGGATTCGCGGCAGGTTTGCATCAGCAGGTTGTTGAGTACCTTCAATGCCTGGGGCCGCCTCGGGGTTGATCGGTAGAGCAGAACAATCTCCCGCTGGTAGGCGTTCGTGTGGCTTGTTGGTGTTGCGTACACATCGTCGGTCTTCAACCCGGCCCATGCCGGCACCAGGGATACGCCCATGCCCTTGGCGACCATCAGGGATATCGCCTCCAAGGCATCCAGATTGCACAGCACATCTGGCTGTAATTGGTGGTCTTGAAGGTACTGCTGGGCGATCTGGCCGCCCCAGGCATTGGTGTCATAGCTGATCAGCGGGTGGGAGAGAATGGTCGAGGCAATTTCACCGGGTTCGACAGGCGCTTTTGTAAGAATCATCAATGACTCGCGCCGCAACACTTCCAGGGTCAGGGTTTTAGGCAACGCAAAGGGCGGTCGCACCATGATGCCAGCGTCCAACTCGCCGGCGACGACCTGTTCATAAAGGTTGCGCGAATCGCCCGGGGTGATCCGCAGGCGCAAGCGTGGTGCCGCGACCAGTAGTTGTTCCATGACCTGCGGCAGGATACCGGTCAATGCCGTGGACACGGCTCCCAGCCGCAGGTCGCCGGACAGCCCGCCCGCATCCAGTTCGTCGTGTAGTTGTGCACAGCCCTGTATCAGGGCGCGAATGCTCGGCAAGAGTACAAGGCACTGCTCGGAAGGACCGACAGAATGGGCCGCTCGGTTGAGCAATTCGCAGGAAAGAGAGCGTTCAAGCGCCTGGATACGCTGGCTGATCGCCGGGGCGGTAAGGTTTTCCCTGCGCGCCGCTGCGGCGATTGAGCCGGTCTCGATGACGGCAATCAAACTTTCGAGAAATCTGATATCCACAAGAATCCCTTTCGCTGAGAGATATGTAATACGTTTTTTATAATGATGCTACGTCGTTACTCTTTAATCGTCATTATAAAACTCGGGCATGTTACATACGGTCAATCTTTCGTGTTACCTATCATGTTACAGAGCTTGATGATGCCACCTATCGGTTTGGTTAGGTATTTGCACGAATTTGAAATTCCACCCGTGGTTCGCTGCCCTGGCCGTCTGCATCAGGTGGCGTGGGGCACGGGGGCTCTTGAGAAGGAAAAGAAAGCGCCGGTGAACGCAGTGCTCAAGAGTGTGTTTGCGATCGTATTCAAAGTTACCCATATCGTTATGCGCTATTCGTCGATCAGGGTTTTCGGTGATGGTTACTTCAAAGAGGCTGCCGGCGTAATACATTGGCGCCTGTGATAATTGCCAAGTGGGAAAAGCAATAGCGGAAAGTTGCAACAGCAATAGATGACGAGGTAACTCCGTCAATGTTGGTTGCAGACTTGTAAGTCGCCGGCCTACAAGGGCTGTGTGTCGTCCAGGTAGCGTAGTGCAAAACGCTCGGTGGCCAACCGCGCCGGCATCAACAGGTGCGGTGCCACCAGCATCATCACTTGATACACCGCCACCCGCACCTCGGCCTCGCGGTCCAGGATCCGCTGGTAGTCCAGGGAGAACAGCAGGGTCATGGTGATCTGCTCCACCAACTGCCCCAGTGCCTGGGTCTCGCTGACCAACTGCCCTTGTGCCTTGAGCCGTGCCAGCAGTGAGGCCAGTGTGCGCTTGAGCGCGGTCAGCAGGTTACGAATCCCCTTGGCCAGTTTGGGCAAGCGTCCGGCCAGGTTCGACAGGTCCTGGAACAGGAACCGATAGTGCGCCATGCGCTCGACGATCAGGTGCAGGAACAGCCAGTAATCCTCGGGCGCCAACTGCACATCCGGCGGCGGGTCGAGCAGCGGTGCCAACTCCCCCTGAAAGCGCTCGAACAGCCCCAGTACCAGGGGCTCCTTGCCATGGAAGTGGTAGTAGAGGTTGCCGGGGCTGATCCCCATTTCATTGGCCACCTCCATGGTTGAAACATTTGGCTCGCCCTTGTGGTTGAACAACTGCAGGGCACATTCAAGGATCCGGTCGCGGGTTTTCATCCAGTCTTCTTAATCTGATCGTTGAGCTCAGCGCACCCGCACATAGGTGCCCGGTGCTGCTTCCATCGGTGGGTAGTTCTGGTTGCCCAGGGCTGTCAGGGTTTCGCGCTGCACCCCGGAGCGTTGCTGGATCCACTCAAGCCACTGCGGCCACCAACTGCCCTCGATGTGGCTGGCGTCGTAGTACCAGGCGCGCGGATCGCTGCTCAGCTTGAGGTTCTCGACGAAGTTCGCCTTGGGGTTGCCCGGCGGGTTGAGGATGCTCTGGATATGCCCGCTGTTGGAAAGCACAAAACGTTTGTCGCCGCCCAGCAGCAAGGTCGAACGGTAGACCGCGTCCCACGGGGTGATGTGATCGTTGATCCCGGCCACGCTGAAGCTGTCGACGGTAACCTTCTGCAAGTCGATGGGCGTGCCGCAGACTTCCAGGCCACCGGGATGGCTCAAGGGGTTGTGCTTGAAGAAATCCAGCAGATCGCCGTGCAAGGCCGCCGGCAAGCGGGTGTTGTCGTTGTTCCAGTACAGAATGTCGAACGCCGGCGGCTCCTTGCCCAGCAGGTAATTGTTGATCCAGTAGTTCCAGATCAGGTCATTGGGACGCATCCAGGCAAAGACCTTGGCCATGTCGCGGCCATCCAGCACCCCTTCCTGGTAGGAACGGCGCTTGGCCGCTTCCAGGGTCTGTTCGTCGGCAAACAGCGTGGCGGGGCTGTCGATCTGGCTGTCCAGCAGGCTTACCAGGTAAGTGGCACTGGCGACCCGCCGTTGTTGGCGCTTGGCCTGCAGGTGGCCTTGCAGGGCGGCGATGGTCAGGCCGCCGGCGCAGGCACCCATCAGGTTCACTTCGCGGGCGCCGCTGATCGCCCGGCAGATATTCAATGCTTCCTCCAGCGCCGCCACATAGGTCGACAGGCCCCATTCGCGATGGCGCACGTCCGGGTTGCGCCAACTGACCATAAACACTTGCAGGCCGTTTTTCAGGGCGTACTGCACGAAGCTGTTGGCCGGGCTTAAATCGAAAATGTAGTACTTGTTGATTTGCGGCGGCACCACCAGCAGTGGCTTGGCGTACTGTTTTTCGCTCATGGGCTTGTACTGGATCAGCTCCAGCAGCTCATTGCGAAACACCACCGAACCGGGCGTGGTCGCTACCGTCTTGCCCACCTCGAACGCTTGCTTGGTGACCTGGCGTGGCAGGCCATTGTTGTGCAGCAGGTCATCGAACAGGTTGCTTACGCCGCGCACCACGCTGTGGCCGCCGGAATTGAGCAGCTCTTTGATCGCCAGCGGGTTGAGCAGGGTGTTGGACGGTGACACTGCATCGTTGAGCAACGAGAAGGCAAAGTGCGCCCGTGCGCGGTCGTCTTCGCTCAGGCTGCTGTCGTCGATCCAGTGCCGGGTTTGTTTCTGCCAGCTTAAATACGCTTGCAGGCTGCGCCGGTACAGGGGGTTGAGGGCCCAGGTAGGGTCGGCGAAACGACTGTCGTGGGGGTTGGGTTCATGCACGGTCTCACCCAGCAGCACCCGGCCCAGTTGCCCACCCAATGCCAACGCATGCCGGGCGCTGTGCAACGGGTTGCGCAACCCGTGGGCGGCGACACTGCGCAGGGTCGATAGCAGATCCCGGCCACGCAAGCCGGTGATTGCACTTTGTGCATTGATGAACGCGGCGGGTGTAGGCGCCGGGACGTTTACGGGTCTGTCACGCATGGGTCAACACTCCTTCGTCAATTCGCCAACAAGCACGCCAATTCAGAACCATAGTCGGTTCTGGCCAAGTTGCGCGTAGGGGTCGTCCTGACCCGATACCGCTCAGGTGTGGCTATGGGGCGCCGGCTGCGGATGGATCACCGCGCGCAAGCGCTCCTCCTGGAGAAACTTCATGATGATCGGTGCTACCGCTTCGGCCCGGGTAATCAGGAACAGATGGCCGTCGTCGATGATGTGTAACTGCGCATTGGGGATGCGCCAGGCCAGCATGCGCATATTGACCAAGGGGATCAGCGGGTCGTCGTCGCCGGCCAGCACCAGGGTCGGCTGCTTGATCTTGTGCAGCCAGTGAATGCTGGTCCAGCCCAGGCCCGCAAACAGCTGCCAGTAGTAGCCCAGCTTGCCGGCCGAGCGCACTTTGCTTGCGTGTTCGGCGGCCAGTTTTGAATCCCGGCGGAACGAGCCGCCGTAAATCATCGGCGCGATGCGTACCACATGGGACGGTTGGATATAGCGCCGCGGGCTGGCCATCAGCCATAACACCTTCGGTTTGCCGGGCACCATAAAGGCACCGGCGGCGGTGGCGGCCAGGATCAGCTTCTTGCAGCGCTCCGGGTAGTCGTAGGCAAATTGCTGTGCCAGGGCGCCGCCCCAGGAAACCCCGACGGCATTGACCTGGCCGTAGTCCAGGTAGTCGAGCATGCGCGCGGTGAGTTTGGCCAGGCCGGGAAAGCGATAGGGGCGGCTGGGTGTCGATGACCCGCCCACTCCGGGTACATCAAAGGCAATCACTTCCAGGTCCGGGTCCAGGGCCTGGACGAACGGAAACACCAGCTCAAGGTTGGCGCCGATGCCGTTGAAAATCAGCAGTGGCGTCAAGTGAGACTTGCCCGGTCGTACCGCCGTGCGGATGGTCTGGCCATCCAGGTCGATGGTACGGAAGATGAACGGTTGCGGCATGCTCAAGCCCTGTGAAGTGTTACTGCGGTCAATGTGGGAGCTGGCTTGCCTGCGATAGCGGCGGGTCAGTCAGTACATGTGTTGGCTGACCCACCGTTATCGCAGGCAAGCCAGCTCCCACATTTGATCTCATTGCAATCACACAAAAGTGTGGCCTTAGCGCTCGTGAACGTATGTCCCTGGTGCAGCCTCCGCCGCCGCGTAGGCTTTATTGCCTAGGTTCGCAGGCGACTTCTTCAATTTGCCCGAACGCTCCCCTAGCCAGCCCTGCCAGTGCAGCCACCACGAGTCGGTATGCTTGGTGGCGTTTTCCTGCCAGTCCAATGCCTTCTCGCCCATGCTCTCGCTGGTCTGGTAACGCGCCTTGGGGTTGCCGGGGGGGTTGAGGATGCTCTGGATATGCCCGCTGCTGGACAGCACGAACTCGACCTTGCCGCCAAACAGTTGCGCCGACTTGTAGCAGGACTGCCACGGCGTGATGTGGTCGTTGGTGCCCGCCAGCGAGTAGATGTCGGCCGTCACCTGCTTGAGGTCAATCGGGGTGCCGCACACTTCCAGGGCATTGGCCCGTATCAGCGGGTTGTTCTTGAACAGTTCGATCAGGTCGCCGTGGAAGGCCGCCGGCAAGCGCGTGGTGTCGTTGTTCCAGAACAGGATGTCGAACACCGGTGGCTCATTGCCCAACAGGTAGTTGTTGACCCAGTAGTTCCAGATCAGGTCATTGGGGCGCATCCAGGCGAACACCTTGGCCATGTCCCGGCCTTCCAGCACGCCGGCCTGGTAGGAGTGGCGCTTGGCCGCCTCCAGGGTCTGCTCATCGACGAACAGGGCTACCTGGGTGTCGAGGGTGGTGTCCAGCACACTGACCAGCAAGGTCAGGGCGTTGACCTTCTTCTCGCCCAGCGCCGCATAGTGGCCCAGCAGCGCGGTGCAGGTGATGCCGCCCGAGCAGGCGCCGAGCATGTTGATGTCTTTGCTGCCGGTAATCGCCGTGACCACGTCGACCGCCTCTTTCAGCGCTTCGATATAGGTCGACAGGCCCCATTCGCGCTGGGCCTTGGTGGGGTTGCGCCAACTGACGATAAAGGTCTGCTGGTTATTGCGCAGGCAGAAACGCGCCAGGCTCTTGTCCGGGCTCAGGTCGAACACATAAAACTTGTTGATCTGCGGCGGCACCACCAGCAGTGGGCGCTCGTACACCTGCTCGGTGATCGGCTTGTACTGGATCAGCTCCAGCACGTCATTGCGAAACACTACCGCGCCTTCGCTGGTGCCCAGGCTCTTGCCCACTTCAAAGGCGCCCATATTCACCTGGCTCGGCATGCCGCCGTTATGCACCAGGTCCTTGGCCAGGTGCGAGAGGCCATCGAGCAGGCTCTTGCCGCCGGTTTCAAAGAAGCGTTTGACCGCTGCCGGGTTGGCGGCGCTGTTGGTGGGGGCCATGGCTTCGGTCATGAGATTGATGACGAAGTGCCCACGGCTGATGTCCTGCTCCGACAGGTTGCTGTCGCCGATCCAGTCGTGTAGTTCCTTGCGCCACGCCAGGTAGGTTTGCAGGTAGCGCTTATAGAGCGGGTTCTGGCTCCAGGCCGGGTCGTTGAAACGACGGTCATCGCTTTCAGGGGCAAGCTCGGACTTGCCGAACACCACGTTTTTCAATTCGACGCCAAAGTGGGCGACGTGCTTGACGCTGTGCAGGGGTTGCTTGATGGCCTGGGTCAGCACCATGCGCGCAGAAGCCAGTAAATCCTTTTTCCGTAATGCGATGATCGGGTTCAGCCCCAGGGTGTTTTCCGAGGCCTGGCGTTTCAAGTCATCGTTATTCTTGTTACTCATCCACGACGCTCCATTGTCCGAAAGACGAGTACCGGGTACCGCTGTGCACCCAATTATCGAGGCACAACACAAGCCTGGTACTGCTGCTCGGGTGACCGTTGATACCGCATCGTAAAATGCAGGGAACTTGCCAACTCCATTGGTTACCCGAGTTTTATTTAATGCGCAAGCGGACCAATCTTTGGTCACACCACAGGGCATTCAAGCAGATGAAATTAGAAAATGCCCACTAATGAGCAAGAGGCTTGATTTAGAGCATCAGCTTGACGACGGACTGGCTCGGGTCGCGGGTTTTTCCGGCCGCCTTGAGCTCGGCAAGATAATCGGCCCACAGCGCGTCCTGACGTACGGCGAGTTGGTAGAGGTAGTCCCAGGTGAACAGTCCGCTGTCATGACCGTCGTCGAAGGTCAATTTCAGTGCGTACTGCCCGGCAGGTTCGATCTTGGTCAGGCCGACATTCAGCTTGCCGAATTGCAGGATCGGTTTGCCGTGGCCCTGGACCTCGGCGGAAGGCGAGTGCACCCGCAGCAGTTCGGCGCTCAGGTGATAGACCTCGTCGGGACCGTAGGTCAGCGAGAGGGTCTTGGAGGCTTTGTGCAGATTGATGGCGGTGGGCATTTTAGACATTGGGGGAACCGCTCGTGGATGATCCTGAAGGAACCGGCTTTAAAATGTGGGAGCGGGCTTGCTCGCGAATGCGGTGGGTCAGTCACAGTTGCATAAACTGACCCACCGCATTCGCGAGCAAGCCCGCTCCCACATTAAAGCAGAGCGGTTCCTGCGTAAGCCTTACAGGATATAACGAGACAGGTCTTCGTTCTGCGCCAACTCGCCCAGGTGGCTGTTGACGTAGTCGGCGTCGATCCTGATCGCCACGCCATTCTGCGCGCCCGCCATGTCGCCGGCGCTGAAGGATACTTCCTCCAGCAGGCGCTCAAGCAGGGTGTGCAGGCGACGGGCACCGATATTCTCGGTCTTCTCGTTGACCTGCCAGGCAATTTCCGCCAAACGCTTGATACCGTCTGGCAGGAACTCGATCCCCAGGCCTTCGGTTTTCAGCAGCTCGCGGTATTGCTCGGTCAGCGAAGCGTGTGGCTCGCTGAGGATGCGTTCGAAGTCGCCCGGGGTCAGCGCCTTGAGTTCCACGCGAATCGGCAGGCGGCCTTGCAGCTCCGGCACCAGGTCGCTTGGCTTGCTCAGGTGGAACGCGCCGGATGCGATAAACAGGATATGGTCAGTCTTGACCATGCCCAGCTTGGTATTCACCGTGCAGCCTTCGATCAGCGGCAGCAGGTCGCGCTGTACGCCTTCGCGGGAGACATCAACGCCGCCGGAATTGCCGCGCTTGGCCACCTTGTCGATCTCGTCGATAAACACGATGCCGTGCTGCTCGACGGCTTCCAGGGCCTTGGCCTTGAGTTCTTCCTCGTTGACCAGGCGCCCGGCTTCTTCGTCACGCACCAGCTTGAGCGCGTCCTTGACCTTGAGCTTGCGGCTTTTCTTCTTGCCCTTGCCCATGTTGGCGAACAGGTTCTGCAACTGGCTGGTCATTTCTTCCATGCCAGGCGGCGCCGAGATATCGACGCCAGCGCTTTCGGCGACTTCGATCTCGATTTCCTTGTCGTCCAACTGGCCTTCACGCAGGCGCTTGCGGAACAGCTGGCGCGTGTTGGAATCGGAGGCAGGAGCGGCGTCTTCATTGAAGCCCGCGCGTGCCGGTGGCAGCAGGGCGTCGAGGATGCGCTCTTCGGCAGCGTCTTCGGCGCGATGGCTGACCTTGGTCATTTCCTGTTCGCGCAACAGTTTCAGGGCGGCGTCGGCCAGATCACGGATGATCGACTCGACGTCACGGCCCACGTAGCCGACTTCGGTGAACTTGGTGGCTTCGACCTTGATGAACGGTGCGTTGGCCAGCTTGGCCAGGCGCCGGGCGATTTCGGTCTTGCCGACACCGGTCGGGCCGATCATCAGGATGTTCTTGGGGGTTACTTCAACGCGCAATTCTTCGGGCAGTTGCATCCGGCGCCAGCGGTTACGCAGGGCGATGGCAACGGCGCGCTTGGCATCGTCCTGGCCGATGATATGGCGATTGAGTTCATGGACGATTTCGCGGGGAGTCATGGACATAGTGGTGTGTGGTCCTCAAGCAGGAAAAAGCCGACGGGCTTATTCCGCGAGGTCCTGCTCCTCAATGGTCAGGTTGTGGTTGGTGAACACGCAGATATCGCCGGCGATACCCAAGGCGGTCTCGACGATTTCCCGGGCCGACAGGTCGGTTTTTTTCAGCAGGGCACTGGCTGCGGCCTGGGCATAGCCCCCGCCGGAACCCATGGCGATCAGGCCGTTTTCGGGCTCAACCACGTCACCGTTGCCGGTGATGATCAGGGACGCGTCTTTGTTGGCGACGGCGAGCATGGCTTCGAGGCGGCTGAGGGAGCGGTCGGTGCGCCACTCCTTGGCCAGTTCGACGGCGGCACGCACCAGATGGCCCTGGTGTTTTTCCAGTTGGCCTTCAAAACGCTCGAACAGGGTAAAGGCGTCAGCGGTGGCCCCTGCAAAACCGGCAAGGACCTGGCCGTGGTACAGGCGACGCACTTTTTTCGCGTTGCCTTTCATCACGGTATTGCCAAGGGAAACCTGGCCGTCGCCGCCCATGACGACTTTGCCGTGGCGACGAACTGAAACGATGGTGGTCAAGGGGAGAGTCTCCACGCTGCGGGGCGAAAATGCCCTGATGGAACTCATATGGGGGTGGCGGGGGAGATTTCAACCGTAGGAAGGGTGCGCGGACGAGTGGTGTCTAGCGCACTGGCACAGGCTCGAGAGCCCTATAAAACCAATGTGGGAGCTGGCTTGCCTGCGATAGCGGTGCACCCGTCACTGAAAATATTGACTGATGCACCGTCATCGCCGGCAAGCCAGCTCCCACAGTTGATCCGTGTTGGCTGCGGCTCAGCGGCTCTGGCGTTGTTGTAACAACAGGTTGCTAAAGCCCGCGCCCGCCAGTTGTTTCTGCGCCACGGTCAGCTGTTCACGGTTGCTGAACGGCCCCACCAGCACGCGATACCAGGTCGCTTCCTTCACCGTCCCGGATTCCACCGTTACCGCTTGCCCCAGCAGGATAATCTGCGCCCGCACTCGGTCCGCATCCGCCTGCTTGGGGAACGAGCCCGCTTGCAGGAAGAACTTGGTCACCGGCGCCGCCTTGGTGGTGGCGACCGGTGGTGCCGGTGGCGGGGTAATCCCGGCCAGTGCGGCCTGGGCCCGCGCGGTGTCGATCTTCGCCGCTTCTGCCGGGGTCACCGGGGTGGTCGGTACTTGCGGGGTCGGCAGGGTTTTCTCCGGCACGGCGTCTTGCGGCACGATCACTTCCGATTCCGGCAGCAACGTGTAGAAGTCGTACTTCGGCTTTACCGGCGCGGTCGGGCTCGGCGGTGTCTTGTTCGCTTCGGCGATCTTGCTGGCCTTCTGCTGCTCCTGCTTGACCCGCTTCACGTCTTCGCCCTGGCCCGGCTCCAGCTTCATCAGGAACACGATAAACGCACCGACCGACAGGCCGATGGCCAGCCACATCCAGCCCGGGATCGGTTGTTTTGCCGGTGCCTGGTAGCGGCTGGCGCCGCGCTTGGGTGCAGGTTTTTTCTTGGCTGCCAACTTACATACGCTCCAGAGTTTCCAGGCCCAACAGTTCCAGGCCTTGCTTGAGGGTCCGTCCAGCCAGTGCGGCGAGGCGCAGGCGGCTTTGCTTTTGCGTTTCGTCGTCGGCGCTCAGGATCGGGCAGTTCTCGTAGAAGCTGGAGAACAACCCGGCGACTTCATACAGGTAGGTGCACAGAATGTGTGGCGTACCTTTCTCGCCCACGCTGTTGAGCACTTCGCCGAACTGCGCCAGCTTGGCCGCCAGTTCCTGCTCGTGGGGCGCGTCCAGCACGATCTGCCCTTCGACTTCGCTGAAATCCTTGCCCAGCTTGCGGAACACGCCCGCCACACGGGTGTAGGCATACAGCAGGTACGGCGCGGTGTTGCCTTCAAAGTTGAGCATCAGCTCGAAGTTGAAGCTGTAGTCGCTGGTACGGTGCTTGGACAGGTCGGCGTATTTCACCGCGCCAATACCCACTACCTTGGCGATATTGCGCAGGTCGGCTTCGGCCAGTTCCGGGTTCTTTTCTTTCACCAGGTTGTAGGCACGCTCCTGGGCTTCGTTCAGCAGGTCGATCAGCTTCACGGTGCCGCCGTCGCGGGTCTTGAACGGGCGGCCGTCGGCGCCGTTCATGGTGCCGAAGCCCATGTGCTCCATGTGCATCGGGTGGGTGACGAAACCGGCGCGGCGCGCCACTTCGAACACTTGCTGGAAGTGCAGGGACTGGCGCTGGTCGACGAAGTACAGCGCGCGATCGGCTTTCAGCACGCCGCTGCGGTAGCGCACGGCCGCCAGGTCGGTGGTGGCGTACAGATAGCCGCCGTCGGCCTTGACGATGATCACTGGCAGCGGCTCGCCGTCGGCGGTCTTGAATTCTTCGAGGAACACGCACTGGGCGCCGTTGCTCTCAACCAGCAGACCCTTGGCCTTGAGGTCGTTGACCACGTTGATCAGGTCGTCGTTGTAGGCACTTTCGCCCATCACGTCGGCCATGGTCAGTTTGACGTTCAGCAGTTCGTAGATTTTCTGGCAGTGGGACAGGGAAATATCGCGGAAACGTGCCCACAGCTCCAGGCACTCCGGGTCGCCGGCCTGCAGCTTGACCACCAGGCCACGGGCGCGGTTGGCGAACTCTTCGGATTCGTCAAAGCGCTTTTTGGCGGCGCGGTAGAAGTTTTCCAGGTCCGACAGCTCGTTGCTGGTGATGGGGTTTTCTTGCAGGTACGCCATCAGCATGCCGAACTGGGTACCCCAGTCGCCCACGTGGTTCTGGCGGATCACGGTGTCGCCGAGAAACTCCAGGACCCGTGCCACGCCGTCGCCAATGATGGTCGAGCGCAGGTGGCCGACGTGCATCTCTTTGGCCAGGTTGGGGGCCGACAGGTCGATGGCCACGCGCTGCAGCGGGCCGGCCTTGCGCACGCCGATCTTGGCGTCGGCCAGGGCTGCGTCCAGGCGCGAAGCCAGGGCCTGGGTGTTCTGGAAAATATTGATAAAACCGGGGCCGGCGATTTCGGCCTTGCTGACCTGCGGATCAGATGGCAGCGCGGCAATGATTTTTTCCGCGAGGTCGCGCGGTTTCATGCCCGCGGGCTTGGCCAGCATCATCGCGATGTTGCTGGCGAAGTCGCCGTGGGTCTTGTCTCGAGAGTTTTCCACCTGGATCGCCGGCGTCAGGCCTTCAGGCAACACACCTTCGTTGACGAGTTGGGTGAGGGCTTGTTGGATCAACTGGCGAATTGTGTCTTTCATGGTGTTCTCTTTCGACCGCATGCGGCGGCGCGCGATGCGCAGGTGGAAAAACTGGACATTATCCGGTGCGAGGGCGGGCTTGCCAACCATCAAGGTCGGTTACTGGACCTGCGGGCCTCATCGCGGGCAAGCCCACCGTTCAAAATGTAGGCTGGCTTGCCGACGATAGCGATTTACCTATCAGTACAAATCCACCGGATCGACATCCAATGACCATCGCACCTGTCGCCCGCTGGGCATTTGCTCCAGAGCAAGCAACCAGCTACTTAATAGCCGATGCAGCGGCGCGCGGGCGGTGGCTTGCAACAGGAGCTGTGCGCGATAACGCCCGGCGCGGCGCTCCATCGGTGCAGGCACGGGGCCCAGCAACTCGATGCCGCTCAGACCCAGCTCGCCGAGCAAACGTTCAGCCGCGCTGCACGCTTCATCCAGGAAACCTTCGGCCTGCCCCGGTTTATGGGCCTCGGCGCGCAACAGCGCGAGGTGCGCAAAGGGGGGCAAACCGGCGGAGCGGCGCTCGCTCAAGGCCTGCTCGGCGAAGGCGAAGTAGCCTTGTTCTGTCAGCTGAATCAGCAATGGGTGGTCGGCCAGGTGGGTCTGGATGATCACCTTGCCAGGCTCTTCGGCACGCCCGGCGCGGCCTGCGACCTGCACGATCAGCTGCGCCATGCGTTCGCTGGCGCGAAAGTCCCCGGAGAACAGGCCGCCATCGGCATCCAGGATCGAAACCAGGGTCACGCGGGGGAAGTGATGACCTTTAGCAAGCATCTGCGTGCCCACCAGGATGCACGGCTGGCCTTTCTGGATCGTGGCGAACAGCTGGTTCATCGCATCCTTGCGCGACGTACTGTCGCGGTCCACCCGCAGTACCGGGAAGTCCGGGAACAGAATCCCCAGGCGCTCCTCGGCGCGCTCGGTGCCGGCGCCTACCGGCCGCAGGTCGACTTTGCCGCATTGCGGGCAGTGGCGTGGCACTCGCTCCACATGGCCGCAATGGTGGCAGCGCAACTCGCCGGAGCGCTGGTGCACCGTCATGCGCGCATCGCAGCGGTTGCACTCGGACATCCAGCCGCAGTCATGGCACAGCAGGGTCGGCGCAAAGCCCCGGCGGTTGAGGAACACCAGCACTTGCTGGCCGGCCGCCAGGGTCTGGCCAATGGCTTGTTGCATCGGCCCGGAAATACCGCTGTCCAGTGGCCGGCTTTTCACATCCAGGCGCAGGAAGCGCGGTTGCTTGGCGCCGCCCGCGCGCTCGTTGAGGCGCAGCAGGCCGTAGCGCCCGGTGTAGGCGTTGTGCAGGCTTTCCAGGGAGGGGGTGGCCGAGCCAAGCACAATCGGGATGTTTTCCTGGCGCGCACGCACCAGGGCCAGGTCGCGGGCGTGGTAGCGCAGGCCTTCCTGCTGCTTATAAGAGCCGTCGTGTTCTTCGTCGATGATGATCAGGCCGGGGTTTTTCATCGGCGTGAACAGCGCCGAGCGGGTGCCGATAATAATGTCGGCCTCGCCGTCCCGGGCGGCGAGCCAGGATTCCAGGCGTTCGCGGTCGTTGACGGCCGAGTGCACCAGGGCGATCCGTGCATTGAACCGTTGCTCGAAGCGCGCCAGGGTCTGGGGGCCGAGGTTGATCTCGGGGATCAGCACCAGTGCCTGCTTGCCGGCTTCCAGGGTTTCGCGGATCAGTTGCAAATAGACTTCGGTCTTGCCGCTGCCGGTGACACCGGCCAGCAGGAACGCGTGAAAGCTGTCGGCACCGGCACTGATGGCCTCAAAGGCCGCGCGTTGTTCCGGGTTCAGCGGCAATTCCGGTTGGGCCAGCCAGTGTTCATGGCGTTCGCCGGGGGCGTGGCGGCGGATTTCCACTTGCACCAGCTCCTTGGCCAGCAGCAGGTCGAGGCTGTCCTTGCTCAACATCAGCTTGCTCAGCAACTGGTGAGCAACGCCATGGGGATGCTGCGCCAGGGTGGCCAGGGCCTCACGCTGGCGCGGGGCGCGGGCGATGCGTGGGTCGTCCAGGCGCGCGCCGGGGGCCATCGACCAGAAACGCTCCTGGCGGGCCTCGGCCAACTCGCCCTGGCGCAACAGCACCGGCAAGGCCCAGCTCAAGGTATCGCCCAGGCTGTGCTGGTAGTACTGGGAGGTCCACAGGCACAGCTTGAACAGCGACGCCGGCAGCGGCGGCGTGGCATCGAGGATGGCCAGGGCCGGCTTGAGCTTTTCTGCCGGCACTTCGCTGTGGTCCGCCACCTCGATCAGAATCCCGATCATCTCCCGTCGGCCAAACGGCACGCGCACGCGCATCCCCGGCTGCAACTGCGACCGCACGACACCCGCAGGCGCCCGATAATCGAACAGACGGCGCAGGGGCGAGGGCAGGGCGAGGCGCAAAATGGCGTCGGGCACGCGGGAGGTTCTCATATGGCAGGCGGTGGAGAAGGGCGCGAGCCTAGCAGACCCGCAGGGGAGTGTCCTGCCACAGTTTCTGATGAAAGGGGGCATGGCGGCGCTTGCGCGTTTAAAAAGCTCTGGTAGAATCCGCGGCCTAATTACGTGCGGTATTCGACAATAGTGTCGAGTGGCGGCACGCTAGCCTGAGGAAGACACCATGAAAGCCGATATCCATCCAGCGTACGAAACCATCCAAGTTACTTGCAGCTGCGGCAACAAGTTCGAAACCCGTTCGAACCTGTGCAAGCCACTGGGCACTGACGTATGCAACGAGTGCCACCCGTTCTACACCGGTAAGCAGAAGACTCTGGATACTGGCGGCCGTGTACAGCGCTTCGCCGACCGTTTCGGTGCTTTCGGCAAGAAAGCTCCAGCTGCTGCAGAGTAAGGTTCGAAAGCCTGATGGGCTTTTACCTGCTTATGAAGAAGGCGTCCCTTGCGGGCGCCTTTTTTGTGCCTGCGATCTGGCTGTCGACCGCCCAGGCCGAGGTGTTTTGCCCTGCGCCTGCGGCGGTCAGCACCTTCGAGGTACAGCGCGTGGTGGATGGCGACACCGTCCGTCTCAAGGACGGGCGCAGTGTGCGCATGATCGGCGTCAATGCGCCTGAGACCGGCAAGAAAGGCCGCCCGGACGAGCCGTTCGCCGTGGCTGCGCGCCAACGCCTGCAAGGCTTGGTGGATGCCAGCGACGGTCGGGTCGGGGTCGTGCCAGGTCGCGAGGGCAAGGACCGTTATGGGCGAACCCTGGCCCATCTGTATGGGGCCAACGGCGCGAATCTGGAGGCCCAACTGCTCGCCGAGGGGCTCGGGTTCCTGGTGGCGGTGGCCCCCAATGTCGACCTGGTCGCCTGCCAGCAAGCTGCCGAGCGCAGTGCGCGCGCAGCCAGGTTGGGCCTGTGGCGTCAGTCGCCTGTGCAAGAAGCCGGGCAAATCCAGCAGTCGGGCTTCGCCGTAGTCAGCGGTCGCGTGAGCAAGGTCGAACGCAATCGCGGCGGGATCTGGATCGAACTGCAGGACTCCCTGGTATTACGGGTTGCACCCAATCTGGTCGGGCAATTCGACAATGCCCTGCTCAAGCGCCTGCAAGGCCAGGATATCGAGGCCCGTGGCTGGGTGTTGGATCGCTCCCGGCGTGGCGGCCTGAAAAGTGGCCAGGCGCGCTGGCTGCTCCCCTTGACCGATCCCGGCATGCTGCAATTGGCACAATAAGAAAAATTGTAGACATTTTTTCTGTCGATTGTGAACAGTTGTAGGCCTTGTATCCCGTGGCTCTTGGCCGAAAGTCGTAGGGCAGGGCCCTTGACACCGGTGACTACCCAGTCTTGTAGGGACTTTGCGAGGCGAGTATCCTCGGCGGTCCGTCGTCCAACAGTAAAAAGCGGAATGCCGATATGTCTGATTTGAAAACTGCCGCTCTCGAATATCATGCCCATCCTCGTCCAGGAAAGCTGAGTGTCGAGCTCACCAAAGCCACTGCTACCGCACGCGACCTGTCGCTGGCGTACAGCCCCGGTGTAGCCGAGCCCGTGCGTGAAATCGCCCGCGATCCTGAACTGGCCTACAAATACACCGGCAAGGGCAATCTGGTTGCAGTGATTTCTGATGGCACCGCGATTCTCGGCCTGGGTAACCTCGGCCCATTGGCTTCCAAGCCAGTGATGGAAGGCAAGGGCGTACTGTTCAAGCGCTTTGCCGGCATCGACGTATTCGACATCGAAGTCGACTCCGAAAGCCCGCAAGCCTTCATCGACACCGTCAAGCGCATCTCCATCACCTTTGGTGGCATCAACCTGGAAGACATCAAGGCACCTGAGTGCTTCGAGATCGAAAAGGCCCTGATCGAACAGTGCGACATCCCGGTATTCCACGATGACCAGCACGGCACCGCGATCGTTACTGCGGCCGGCATGATCAACGCCCTGGAAATCGCTGGCAAAACCCTGTCCGACGCGAAAATCGTCTGCCTTGGCGCTGGTGCAGCGGCTATCTCCTGCATGAAGCTGATCGTGAGCATGGGCGCGCGCCTTGAAAACATCTACATGGTCGACAGCAAGGGCGTGATCCAGTCCGAGCGTACCGACCTGAACCAGTACAAGGCGATGTTTGCCCACCCGTCCTCCAAGCGCACCCTGGCTGACGCACTGGATGGTGCTGACGTGTTCGTTGGCCTGTCCGGCCCGAACCTGCTGAGCGCTGAAGGCCTGAAGTCCATGGCGGCCAACCCGATCGTGTTCGCCTGCTCGAACCCTGATCCGGAAATCGCCCCGGAACTGGCACACGCCACCCGTAATGACGTGATCATGGCCACTGGCCGTTCGGACTACCCGAACCAGGTCAACAACGTACTGGGCTTCCCATTCATCTTCCGTGGCGCCCTGGACGTTCGCGCCAAGCGCATCAACGAAGAGATGAAAGTGGCTGCCGCCAACGCCCTGCGTGAACTGGCCAAGCTGCCAGTGCCCCAGGACGTATGCGACGCCTACGGTGGCGCCAAGCTGGAATTCGGCCGTGAGTACATCATTCCAAAACCAATGGATAAGCGCCTGATCACCGTGATCTCCGATGCCGTGGCCAAGGCCGCCATCGAGACAGGTGTGGCAACCCTGCCGTATCCGAAGAACTACCCGCTGCAAAGCGTGGATGATGTGTTCAACGGCTAAGCCGTTGTAGCGCACCAACAAAAAGCCCCGGCTCTTGCGAGTCGGGGCTTTTTTTGTGGCTGCAAAACGGGGGGAGTGTGCACCGTCCAATGTGGGAGCGGGCTTGCCCGCGAAAGCAGTGGGTCAGTCAACATCAATGTTTGCTGGGCCGACGTCTTCGCGGGCAAGCCCGCTCCCACACAAGCCCGCACACAGTTGAATCTGTGTTGATCAGAACAAGTCGATCGGCGCAGATTCATCCGCCGGCAACGGGCTGCCCGGTGCCACGCCATTGCCCAGTTCATTCATCGACGGCGGCGTGTCTTCGCTCTTGAACAGTTCAAAGTACGCATTCGGCGTGCCCGGTGCGGCGGCGCGGCCGCTGATCGGGTCGATGCGCAGGCTGAGGATGCCTTCCGGCTCGGCCTGGGTGTGGGCCGGCTTGTCCTTGAGGGCGCCGCCCATGTAGCTCATCCAGATCGGCAGGGCGACGGTGCCGCCGTATTCGCGGCGACCGAGGCTTTCTGGCTGGTCGTAGCCGGTCCAGACGGTGGTGATGTAGTCGGCGTTATAACCGGAGAACCAGGCGTCCTTGGATTCGTTGGTGGTACCGGTCTTGCCCGCAAGGTCCGTACGGCCCAGGGCCAGGGCGCGGCGGCCGGTGCCGCGCTTGATCACGTCCTGCAGCATGCTGGTGAGAATATAGGTGGTGCGGCCATCGACAATCCGCTCCGCCACCGCTGGTGCGGCTGGAGCCGGCGTGGCATCAGTGGGTGCAGCACCGGGTGTCGGTTCGATGGTGATACCGCCGTTGGCCGGTGCAGCCAGGCCATCGCTGGCGACGACGCCGTTGGGCACGCTCGGTGGGTTGGCGAGAAACAGTGTGTCGCCGTTGCGGCTTTCGATCTTGTCGATCAGGTACGGCGTGACTTTGTAGCCGCCGTTGGCAAATACACTCCAGCCGGTGGCGATCTCCATTGGCGTGAGGGTCGCGGTGCCCAGGGCCAGGGACAGGTTTGGCGGCAGGTCCTGCTTGTTGAAGCCGAAGCGGGTCATGTAGTCGATGGTCTTGCCCACGCCCATCGCCTGCAGCAAGCGGATCGACACCAGGTTGCGCGACTTGTACAGCGCCTCGCGCACGCGGATCGGACCGAGGAAGGTATTGGTATCGTTCTTCGGACGCCAGACCTTGTCCAGGTACTCGTCGACAAACACGATAGGCGCGTCGTTGACCAGGCTGGCGGCGGTATAGCCGTTATCCAGCGCGGCACTGTAGACAAACGGTTTGAAGCTGGAGCCCGGCTGGCGCTTGGCCTGGGTGGCGCGGTTGTAGTTGCTCTGCTCGAAGGCGAAGCCACCGACCAGGGCGCGGATCGCACCGTTCTGCGGGTCCAGGGAGACCAGGGCGCCCTGGGCGACCGGGACCTGGCTGAATTTCAGACTGTCGTCCTTCTGGCGCTGCACGCGGATCAGGTCGCCGACCTGGGCCACATCAGATGGCTGCTTGGGCATCGGCCCCATGCTGTTGGTGTTCAGGAAAGGGCGGGCCCACTTCATGCTGTCCCATGCCACATGTTCTTCGCCGCTGCGGGTCAGGACCTGCACGCCATCTTTTTTAACCTGGGTGACGATGGCCGGATCCAGGCCGCTGATGGAGCGCTGCTTGCCCAGTTCAACCGTCCAGGCGCTCAGGGTCTTGCCTGGCAGGCGCGATTCCGGCCCACGGTAGCCGTGGCGCTGGTCATAGGCGATCAGGCCCTCATGCACCGCGTGGTTGGCGATTTCCTGCAAGTTGCTCGGAATGGTCGTGGTGACACGGAAACCTTCGGTGTAGGCATCGCTGCCATAGCGGCCGACCATTTCGGCGCGGGCCATTTCGGCGATATACGGCGCGCTGACCTCGGGCGTCGGCACGTGGTAGCTGGCGTTCAACGGCTCGGCCACCGCGCTTTCATAGGCGCTCTGGTCGATCTTGCCCAGCTTGTACATGCGCCCCAGGATCCAGTCGCGGCGCTCCTTGCTGCGGGCCGGGTTGGCCAGCGGGTTAAAGCGTGACGGGGCCTTGGGCAGGCCGGCAATCATTGCCATTTGTGCCAGGCTGGCATCACGAATCGACTTGCCGTAGTACACCTGGGACGCTGCCTCGATCCCATAGGCCCGATTGCCCAGGTAGATCTTGTTGACGTACAGCTCAAGGATTTCGTCCTTGGTCAGTTGGCGTTCGATCTGCAGCGCCAGGAGGATTTCCGTGGCTTTGCGCGAGAAGCTGCGCTCGCTGGTGAGGAAGAAGTTCTTCGCCACCTGCATGGTGATGGTGCTGCCGCCCGATTGAATGTGTCCGCTTTTTACCAGCTGCGTGGCTGCACGCACCAGGCTGCTGGGGTCCACGCCATAGTGGTTGGCAAAATTATCGTCTTCGGCCGATAACAGGGCATTGATGAAATTGGGTGGAATGTCGGCGAAACGGATCGGGGTGCGGCGCATTTCGCCGAACTCCGCGATCAGTTTTTCATCGCTGCTGTAGACCCGCAAAGGAATCTGCAACTGGATACTTCTCAGGGCCTCTACCGAGGGCAATCCCGGACTAAGGTAGAGATAGGCGCCGCTGAACACGAGCAGCAGCCCGCAAACGATAGCGACGAAGGAGTACCCGAAAAACTTCAGCAGACGAATCAAGGCTTTTGGATTTCCAGAGAAAAGAATGGGTTAGGTGTCGGGATAGGCATGACTAAGGATGTATCGACCCGACCTGCAGATAAAAAGCGGGAAAAAACGCTGGGCATTAAAGCATTTTTCGCCTCGGGGCGTCATGGGCGCCGCTCAACCGAGCCGACCGAATGCATCAAGCCCGGAACTGACCAGCCCTGAGACAGGCAAAGCTTTAGGGAGTTTTATGAGAAAGGGATTTTTCAGGCAAAAAGCCGATACCGTGCTGGGGGTGGACATCCAGGACAGCGGCGTGAAGGTTCTGGAGCTGGCCCGCGCCGGCGATGGATATGCAGTGCACGCGTATGCGAGCCAGGCTTTACCGGGGCATGCGGTAGTCGACAGTAATATCGTTGATCTGGAGGTTGTCGCGCAGACCCTTTCCAAGGCATTGTTCCGGGCGCAGACCCAGGTCGCCCATGCGGCGGTTGCCGTGGCGGGCCCTTCGGTGATCAGCCGGGTGGTTGCGCTGGAGGCGGGGCTTGAAGCAGGCGAGATGGAGCAGCGCCTGCGCTGCGAAGCTGACCAGTACATTCCTTATCCGTTGGATGAGGTTGCAATTGATTTTCAGGTCCAGGGCCCATCGAGTCGTGAACCCGGTTATGTTGATGTGCTGCTTGTGGCATGCCTCAAGGAGCAGGTAGAAGCGCGCGAAGCGGTGTTGGCCATGGCCGGCCTGGTTGCTCGAGTGGTGGATGTAGAGGCGTTTGCCCTGGCGCGGATGACCGATCAGGTGGTCGCCCGGATAGCGCCGGGGAGTGGGATCAATAGTGCACAATGGGCTGCCGATGCCCAGGGATTGCGGGTCGCCTGCGGTTTGGCCCTCAGGAGTTTCGATTGATGACAAGAATCAACCTTTTACCCTGGCGTGAAGAACGCGCTGAGCGCCGTCGCAAATTTTTCCTGATTTTCCTGTTGGCAATTACCACTATTGCCTTGGTCGCCGTCTGGCTGGCCGACCGGGTCATCGACCGCGCGATTGATCGGCAGGTGGCTCGTAACAACCACTTGAGCAAGCAAGTCACGGTATTGGATTCGCGTATCAAGACCATCGACGAACTGCGTGAGCAGCGTCAGCAACTGATGGAGCGGATGAAGGTGGTCGAAGACCTCCAGGGCCATCGCACATCGGGCCAGGAGTTGCTCGACCAGTTGGCCCGCGCCATGCCAGATGGGGTTCAACTGAGCGAGGTCAGCGTCAGTGGCACATCGGTGGAGGTCACTGGTACGGCGGTGTCCAGCGATGATGTCACCCGGCTGATGCGTAGCCTGGAAGCCTCCAATACCCTGCGTGCGCCTAATCTGCGCCATGTACGGGCCGAGGAGGGCGGTGCGAGTAGCGCCTTCCAGTTGATGGTGGACCATGGGGAGCATCAGGAGACGCTGCGGTGAGCCTTGGGTCCAGCCTGTCAGGGCTGGCACTCCCGCAACTCTCCACGCTGTACCGCAACACCGCCCACTGGCCTTTGGCTGGCCGGATTGTGGTGGGCGCGGTGCTTGCCTTGCTGGTGCTGATGGTCGGGAATGCTGTCTACCTGAGCAGCGCGCGCGAGGTCTTGCAGCGTCACGAGGTGGGAGAGATAAGCCTGCGCCAGCAGTTTGCTGCCAAAGCCCGGCAAGCCGCGCAGCATGACAGCGTGGTGCGCGAGCTTGAAACCCTGCGCACCGCCTTCACTGAACAGTTGCGCCAAATGCCGACGCTGAGGCAAATGCCCGGTCTGCTGGACGACTTCACTCGGCTGGGGCAGCTCAGCGGGGTACTGGTGGAGCAGCTCAGTGTGCTGGATGAACACGTGCAGCCGGTGTTCGTCGAGCGGCCGATGCAGCTCAAGCTGCTAGGCACCTATCACGACCTCCTGGCCTTCGTCAGTGGCGTGGCCGGGTTGCCGCAGATCGTTACCCTGCATGACTTTGTCATTCGCCCTGCGGATTCCGAGGGTGGGGCCTTGTTGAGCCTGACGATGCTCGCCAAGACCTACAGGTACAGCGAGCAGGGAGCATTGCCATGAGCCGTTTCAAGGTTGTGGGCCTGGGCCTGGTATTGCTTGCTGGATGCGACAGTGACCCGCAGTTGCAGGCACTGAATGACGAGTTGCAAACGATTCGCCAGCAAGCGCAGCCTCTTGCGGATGAGGTGCCCGTGGCGAGACCGGGATCACGGTTTGTCTCCAGCTCGCCACCCCTGCGTGACCCCTTCCAGCCGCCGGACCAGCCCGCCAGTCGTCCTACCGGCAAGCCTGGACCTGCGCCGGACCTCGACCGCCCCCGGCAGTTTCTCGAAGGGTTTGCCGTGGATCAGTTCCAGATGGTCGGCACCCTGTCGCTGGGCGCGCAGACGTTTGCCCTGCTACGCGGCGCAGCGGGTGTTCATCGCCTGGCGGTGGGGGATTACCTGGGGACTGATCATGGGCGCGTCGTGGCGATCCATGAGGGGCAGTTGGAGCTGGTCGAGCTTTTCCCCGATGGTGAGGGCGCCTGGCTTGAGCGTCCGCGCACTTTGGTATTGAACGTGAACTCATAACGGAAGCAAAAAATGAAAAGGATTATTTCGTCCTTCGGTGTGGCGCTATGGATAGCGTTCACAGCACCGATGACTGAGGCTGTGCCCAAGCGAATCGACCTGATTCAATTGCCTCCTCCCGGTAGTTCGCCCTTGAACACAGCGCGTGGCCCATTTACCGGCAACAGGCTGTCCCTCAACTTTCAGAACATTGAGGTGCGCGCCGTCTTGCAGCAGATTGCCGATGTGGCCGGGCTCAACCTGGTGGCCGGTGATGATGTGCAAGGCTCGATAACCCTGCGCCTCAAGGACGTGCCGTGGGACCAGGCCCTGGACCTGGTGTTGCAGGCCAAGGGCCTGGACCGGCGGGTGACCGCCAACGTGCTGCTGGTGGCCCCGGCCGAGGAACTGGCCGCACGGGAGTTGCTGGCCCTGGAGTCGCACAAGTTGATGACCGAGCTGACGCCACTGCGTCGGGAGCTGCTGCAAGTCAATTACGCCAAGGCGTCTGAGCTGGCCAAGCTGTTCCAGTCGGTGACCGGGCTGGAGGGGGCGACCGATGAGCGCGGTTCGGTGACGGTGGATGACCGCACCAACAACATCATCGCCCACCAGACGGGCGAGCGCCTGGAGGAGCTGCGGCGCATCGTCAGTCAGTTGGATGTGCCGGTACGCCAGGTGATGATCGAGGCGCGGATAGTCGAGGCCAATGTCGACTATGACAAAAGCGTGGGGGTGCGCTGGGGCGGGTTGCTGCGCAGTAAAGGTAATTGGAGTGGGGGCGGGGTCGATAAAAAACCGTCCGGTGAGGGCGAGTCGCCCGATAGCTCACCGTTCGTTGACCTGGGCGTGGTCAGCCCGAGCTCCGGCCTGGGCATCGCCTTTATCACCGATAACGTGCTGCTGGACCTGGAACTCACGGCCATGGAAAAAGGCGGCAATGGCGAAGTGATCTCCCAGCCCAAGGTGGTCACCTCCAACAAGGAAACTGCGCGGATTCTCAAGGGCACCGAGATTCCTTACCAGGAAGCCACGTCCGAGGGGGCGACCTCGGTCTCGTTCAAGGAAGCCTCGCTGTCCCTGGAGGTGACGCCGCAAATCACCCCCGATGACCAGGTGATCATGGAGGTTCGGGTGACCAAGGATGAGCCCGACTACCTGAACAAACTCAACGATGTGCCGCCGATCAAGAAGAACGAGGTCAACGCCAAGGTTCTGGTCAGGGACGGCGAGACCATCGTCCTCGGTGGGGTTTTCTCCAAAAACCAAAGCAAGGTGGTAGATAAAGTGCCATTTTTGGGCGATGTGCCGTATCTTGGCCGCCTTTTCCGGCGTGATGTGGTTGCCCAAAGAAAATCCGAGCTGCTGGTATTCCTGACTCCGCGTATTATGAATAACCAGGCGATTGCTGTGAGTCGTTGATTCTGTGCGAAATTTGATTCTTGTAGGGCCGATGGGGGCTGGAAAAAGCACCATCGGCCGTTTGCTGGCCAAAGAGCTGCGCCTGCCATTCAAAGACTCCGATAAGGAAATTGAATTGCGCACGGGCGCCAATATCCCGTGGATCTTCGATAAGGAAGGCGAGCTGGGCTTTCGTGATCGCGAGCAGGCAATGATTGCCGAGCTGTGCGGCTGCGATGGCGTGGTATTGGCCACCGGCGGCGGCGCCGTGATGCGCGAGGAAAATCGGCGGGCGCTGCATGCTGGCGGTCGGGTGATCTATTTGCATGCGTCGGTCGAGCAGCAGGTCGGGCGCACCGCACGTGACCGCAACCGGCCATTACTGCGCACCGCCAACCCCGAGAAAACCCTGCGGGACTTGCTGGCGCTGCGCGATCCGCTTTATCGGGAAATCGCCGATCTGGTGGTGGAAACCGATGAACGGCCACCGCGCATGGTCGTAATCGACATTCTCGAGCGCCTGCAGCAACTGCCGCCCCGTTAAAGCCAGGGCCGAAATGCGCTATCCTCGGCAGCGCGTTACAGCCGTCCGAGGTGTGGCGTAGAGCCATCAGGCAGCGTCCGATCTCGACGGTGCCGACAACGTTAATACAGGGCAGGATGCCTGCTTCCATCTTCAGCGCGGGGACACATGCAGACACTTAAGGTCGATCTTGGCGAGCGTAGCTACCCGATCCATATTGGCGAGGGTTTGTTGGACCAGCCCGAGTTGCTCGCGCCGCACATTGCCGGGCGACAAGTGGCGATCATCTCCAACGAGACCGTGGCGCCGCTCTACCTTGAGCGCCTGAGTCGCAGCCTTGCGGCGTATTCGGTGATCTCGGTGATTCTTCCCGACGGCGAAGCCTTCAAGAACTGGGAAACCCTGCAGCTGATTTTTGACGGCCTGCTCACCGCGCGCCACGACCGGCGGACCACGGTAGTGGCCCTTGGTGGCGGCGTGATCGGCGACATGGCCGGTTTTGCGGCGGCCTGTTACCAGCGTGGTGTGGACTTTATCCAGGTGCCGACCACCCTGCTGTCCCAGGTCGATTCGTCGGTGGGCGGCAAGACCGGGATCAACCATCCCCTGGGCAAAAACATGGTTGGCGCGTTCTACCAGCCCAATGCTGTGTTGATCGACACCGCTACCCTCAACACCTTGCCGCCCCGCGAGCTGTCGGCGGGCCTGGCGGAAGTCATCAAGTACGGGTTGATCTGCGACGAGCCGTTCCTGACCTGGCTTGAAGAGCACGTCGATGCCTTGCGCAACCTGGATCAGGTGGCGCTGACCGAAGCTATCTCCCGCTCCTGCGCGGCCAAGGCGCTGGTGGTCAATGCCGACGAACGTGAGTCTGGTGTGCGTGCCACCTTGAACCTGGGCCACACCTTCGGCCATGCGATTGAAACTCACATGGGCTATGGTGTCTGGTTGCATGGAGAGGCCGTAGCGGCTGGCACAGTGATGGCGTTGGAGATGTCGCAACGCCTGGGCTGGATCAGTGTCCAAGAGCGTGATCGCGGTATCCGCCTGTTCCAGCGCGCCGGGTTGCCGGTCATCCCCCCTGAGGAGATGACCGAGGCTGATTTCCTTGAACATATGGCGATAGACAAAAAAGTGATCGATGGTCGTTTGCGTCTGGTGCTGTTGCGCCGAATGGGCGAAGCGGTAGTGACCGACGATTATCCGAAAGAGATTCTACAGGCCACGCTGGGAGCGGATTACCGCGCCCTGGCCCAGCTGAAAGGTTAACCAGATCCCGATGACTAGTTTGCATGCCGACGAGGCTTTCCTCGGCCATTACCAGTTGAGCCACGACCCTTTTGCGCCACGGGTTCCCGGTTTCAAGTTTTTCCCTGCGCAGCGCAAGCCGGTGCTGGGGCAGTTGCATCACCTGGCGCGCTACAGCCAGTTGCTGCTGGTGGTCACTGGCCCTCTGGGCAGCGGCAAGACTTTGCTGCGTCAGGCCCTGGTGGCCAGCACTAACAAGCAATCGGTGCAGAGCGTGGTGGTTTCCGCCCGTGGTGCCGGCGATGCGGCAGGCGTGTTGCGCCAGGTTGCCCAGGCGCTGGACGTGGCCAATGCCGAGCCCGCCGCAATTCTCAAGCAAGTGGTGCAGTTGGGCCTGACCGGCCAGGAAGTCTACCTGCTGGTGGACGATGCCGAGCAGCTCGACGAGTCCGCCCTGGAAGCGTTGCTGGCCCTGGCGGCGGGTACGCCGGAAGGTCGTCCCCATGTCTTCCTGTTCGGTGAGGCGTCGCTGATTGCCGATCTGGAGCAGCTCAGTGGCGAGCAAGAGCTGTTTCACGTCATCGAATTGCAGCCCTACGAAGAAGAAGAAACCCGCGAGTACCTGGCCCAGCGCCTTGAAGGTGCCGGCCAGGGCATCGAACTTTTCTCTGCCCAGCAGATCTCTGATATTCACGAAAGCTCCGACGGCTGGCCTGGCACCATCAACCAGGTTGCCCGCGATGCAATGATCGAAGCCATGATTGCCAGCCGCTCTGCGGTTAAGCGTCCAAAGATGGGGTTCACCATGCCGAAGAAACACGTACTGGCGATTTCTGCCGTTGTCGTGGTTGCCGTAGCCGCCGCCTGGTTGATTCCTGGCCGCAGCAAGGCACCGACCGCACCAGGCGCGCCTACCGAGCAGGCACAACTGCCACTGGGCAAGCCCACCACCAATGGCGCACCTGCCGTTGAGTTTGCCGGTTCCGGCCAGCCTACCAACCTGCCGATGGTTGGCCAGCCGGTCATGCGTGGCCCGTTGGCAGAAGAGGCCGGCGCCATCTCCGAAGGCGACGACGGTGTGCCGGTAGAAGGCTCCAGCGCCACGCCGCCGACCGTTACCACCGTAGCTCCGCCACCTGGTGAAACAGCCAGCCCGGCACCTGTGCCGGCGGCCAAGCCAACGCCTGCGCCGACCCAGGTTGCCACCGCCAAGCCAGCCCCGGCGCCAGTGGTCAAGCCGACGCCAGCCCCGGTGGCCAAGCCCGCGCCAGCCGCCAAGCCTGCTGAAAAACCGGTGACCGTGGCCAAGGCTGCTGCCGGCAGCGGCTGGTACGGCAGCCAACCGGCCAAGAACTATGTGGTGCAGATCCTCGGCACCAGCTCCGAAGGCAACGCCCAGGCGTTCGTCAAAGAGCACGGCGGCGAGTACCGTTACTTCAAGAAAGTGCTCAACGGCAAGCCTCTCTACGTGATCACCTACGGCAGTTTCCCGAGCCGTGCGGCTGCCGATTCCGCTATCAAAGCCTTGCCAGCGAAGGTCCAGGCTGGTAAACCTTGGCCTCGCACTGTTGCCAGCGTTCAACAAGAACTCGCAACAACTCGCTGAAGAACCGGCGACCTTACCCAGGTCGCCCTCCCAGCACCTCAAAAAAACTACAACAGCGTGCAGCCCTGAAGGCCGCGCGCTTTGTGGTGTCTGCGCCACAGTGGCTTTTGAGTAGTAGCAGTCAGAATTAAAAAAGTTTTGACTAGCACAGCATATCGCTTTAAACCTTTCATAAATGCGACATAGATTTGCGACAGTTCGTCGCCAAATTTGTGGGCGTCTGTGTCGGTGTGTACAATGACCTCCCTTTTGCCCCCGCTAAGCCGGCGTACGTTCGGCGTGGAAGGTAACCGGTTGAATTGAAAAGAAATTTGCCTCGAAATAAGAGGCAGCCTGGTGAGAAAGTGTCTATGAAAGCAGGTCTGTACCAACCCGACGAATTCAAGGATAACTGTGGTTTCGGCCTGATAGCCCATATGCAGGGCGAACCCAGTCATACCCTTCTGCAAACGGCTATCGAGGCCCTGACCTGCATGACCCACCGCGGTGGGATCAACGCCGACGGCAAAACCGGTGACGGTTGTGGCTTGCTGATTCAAAAGCCCGACCTGTTCCTGCGCGCTGTCGCCAAGGAAACCTTCGGCGCCGATTTGCCCAAGCAATACGCGGTGGGCATGGTGTTCTTCAACCAGGACCCGGTCAAAGCCGAGGCCGCTCGCGAGAACATGAACCGCGAGATCCTCGCCGCCGGCCTGCAACTCGTTGGCTGGCGCAAAGTGCCGATCGACACCAGCGTGCTCGGCCGCCTGGCCCATGAGCGCCTGCCGCAGATCGAACAAGTGTTTATCGCAGGCGACGGCCTGAGCGACCAGGACATGGCGATCAAGCTGTTCACCTCGCGTCGCCGTTCGTCCGTGGCCAACGCCCTGGACACCGATCACTACATCTGCAGCTTTTCCCACAAGACCATCATTTATAAAGGCCTGATGATGCCGGCGGACTTGACCGCCTTCTATCCGGACCTGAGTGATGAGCGCCTGCAAACCGCGATCTGCGTGTTCCACCAGCGCTTCTCCACCAATACCCTGCCGAAATGGCCGCTGGCCCAGCCATTCCGCTTCCTCGCCCACAACGGCGAGATCAACACGATCACCGGCAACCGCAACTGGGCCGTGGCCCGTCGCACCAAGTTCGCCAACGACCTGATGGACCTCGAAGAGCTCGGCCCACTGGTCAACCGTGTGGGTTCCGACTCCTCGAGCATGGACAACATGCTCGAACTGATGGTCACCGGCGGCATCGACTTGTTCCGTGGCGTGCGCATGATCATTCCGCCTGCGTGGCAGAACGTCGAGACCATGGACCCCGATCTGCGGGCGTTCTATGAGTACAACTCGATGCACATGGAACCGTGGGACGGCCCGGCCGGCGTGGTCATGACCGATGGTCGCTACGCGGTGTGTCTGCTCGACCGTAACGGCCTGCGCCCGGCGCGTTGGGTGACCACCACCAACGGCTTCATCACCCTGGCTTCGGAAGTTGGCGTGTGGAACTACCAGCCTGAAGACGTGATTGCCAAAGGCCGCGTCGGCCCTGGTCAGATCCTTGCCGTGGACACCGAAACCGGGCAGATCCTCGACACCGATGCCATCGACAACCGCTTGAAGTCGCGTCACCCGTACAAGCAATGGCTGCGCAAGAACGCCCTGCGCATCCAGGCGACCATGGAAGACAACGACCACGGTTCGGCGTTCTATGACGTCGACCAGCTCAAGCAGTACATGAAGATGTACCAGGTCACGTTCGAGGAGCGCGACCAGGTGCTGCGCCCACTCGGCGAGCAAGGCTACGAGGCGGTCGGCTCCATGGGCGACGATACGCCGATGGCCGTGCTGTCCCAGCGCGTGCGCACGCCGTATGACTATTTCCGCCAGCAGTTCGCCCAGGTCACCAACCCGCCGATCGACCCGCTGCGTGAAGCCATCGTCATGTCCCTGGAAGTGTGCCTCGGTGCCGAGCGCAATATCTTCCAGGAATCGCCAGAGCACGCTTCGCGCGTGATCCTCAGCTCGCCGGTGATTTCCCCGGCCAAGTGGCGTTCGCTGATGACCCTGGAGCGTCCAGGCTTCGACCGGCAGATCATCGACCTGAACTACGACGAGAGCCTCGGCCTGGAAGCCGCTGTGCGCAACGTCGCCGATCAGGCTGAAGAAGCCGTGCGCGCCGGTCGTACCCAGATCGTGCTGACCGACCGCCATATCGCCCCAGGCAAGCTGCCGATCCACGCTTCCCTGGCTACCGGCGCGGTGCACCATCGCCTGACCGAAAAAGGCCTGCGTTGCGACTCCAACATCCTCGTCGAAACCGCCACCGCCCGCGACCCGCACCACTTTGCGGTGCTGATCGGCTTTGGCGCCTCGGCCGTTTACCCGTTCCTCGCGTACGAAGTGCTGGGCGACCTGATCCGTACCGGTGAAGTGTTGGGTGACCTCTACGAGGTATTCAAGAACTACCGTAAAGGCATCACCAAGGGCTTGCTGAAGATCCTGTCGAAGATGGGCATCTCCACCGTCACCTCTTACCGTGGCGCGCAGTTGTTCGAGGCCATCGGCCTGTCGGAAGAAGTCTGCGAACTGAGTTTCCGTGGCGTGCCAAGCCGCATCAAGGGCGCGCGTTTCGTCGATATCGAAGCCGAACAGAAAGCCCTGGCCTTGGAGGCCTGGAGCGCGCGCAAGCCGATCCAGCAAGGTGGCCTGCTCAAGTTCGTGCACGGTGGCGAATACCACGCCTACAACCCGGACGTGGTCAGCACCCTGCAAGCCGCTGTGCAGCAGGGCGACTACGCCAAGTTCAAGGAATACACCGCGCTGGTGGATAACCGCCCGGTGTCGATGATCCGCGACCTGTTCCAGGTGAAAACCCTGGACACGCCGTTGGCTATCAGCGAAATCGAACCACTGGAGTCGATCCTCAAGCGTTTCGACTCTGCCGGTATCTCCCTGGGCGCCTTGTCTCCCGAGGCCCACGAAGCCCTGGCCGAAGCCATGAACCGCCTGGGTGCGCGTTCCAACTCCGGCGAAGGTGGCGAAGACCCGGCGCGCTACGGCACCATCAAGAGTTCGAAAATCAAGCAGGTCGCCACTGGCCGTTTCGGCGTAACCCCGGAATACCTGGTCAACGCCGAAGTGCTGCAGATCAAAGTCGCCCAGGGCGCCAAGCCCGGTGAGGGCGGCCAGCTGCCAGGCGGCAAGGTCAACGGTCTGATCGCCAAGCTGCGTTATGCAGTGCCGGGCGTGACCCTGATTTCGCCGCCGCCGCACCACGACATCTACTCGATTGAAGACTTGTCGCAGCTGATTTTCGACCTCAAGCAAGTCAACCCGCAGGCCCTGGTCTCGGTGAAACTGGTCGCGGAAGCCGGCGTCGGCACCATCGCCGCTGGCGTGGCCAAGGCCTATGCCGACCTGATCACCATCTCCGGCTATGACGGCGGCACCGGCGCTTCGCCGCTGACCTCGATCAAGTACGCCGGCGCACCGTGGGAGCTGGGCCTGGCCGAGACTCACCAGACCCTGCGCGGCAACGACCTGCGCGGCAAGGTCCGGGTGCAGACCGACGGCGGCCTGAAAACCGGCCTCGACGTGATCAAGGCCGCGATCCTCGGCGCTGAAAGCTTCGGCTTCGGTACCGCACCGATGATCGCCCTGGGCTGCAAATACCTGCGCATCTGCCACCTGAACAACTGCGCGACCGGCGTGGCCACGCAGAACGAGAAGCTGCGCAAGGATCACTACATCGGCACCGTCGACATGGTGGTGAACTTCTTCACCTACGTCGCCGAAGAAACCCGTGAATGGCTGGCCAAGCTCGGCGTGCGCTCCCTGGAAGAGCTGATCGGGCGTACCGATCTGCTGGACATCCTCGAAGGCCAGACCGCCAAGCAACAGCACCTGGACCTGACGCCGCTGTTGGGCAGCGATCACATCCCGGCAGACAAGCCACAATTCTGCCAGGTGGATCGCAACCCGCCGTTCGACAAAGGCCTGTTGGCCGAGAAAATGGTCGACATGGCCGGCTCCTCGATCAATGACGCCAGCGGTGGCGAGTTCGCCCTGGATATCTGCAACTGCGACCGTTCCATCGGCGCGCGGATCTCCGGCGAAATCGCCCGCAAACACGGCAACCAGGGCATGGCCAAGGCGCCGATCACTTTCCGCTTCAAGGGCACTGCGGGCCAGAGCTTTGGCGTGTGGAACGCCGGCGGCCTGCACATGTACCTCCAAGGCGACGCCAACGACTACGTGGGCAAGGGCATGACCGGCGGCAAGCTGGTGATCGTTCCGCCAGCGGGTAGCATCTACAAGACCCAGGACAGTGCCATCATCGGCAACACCTGCTTGTACGGCGCTACCGGTGGCAAGCTGTTCGCTGCCGGTACGGCCGGCGAGCGTTTCGCCGTGCGTAACTCCGGTGCCCACACCGTGGTCGAAGGCACTGGCGATCACTGCTGCGAGTACATGACCGGTGGTTTCGTCTGCGTCTTGGGCAAGACCGGTTACAACTTCGGTTCGGGCATGACTGGCGGTTTCGCCTACGTGCTGGACCAGGACAACACCTTCGTCGACAAGGTCAACCACGAGTTGGTCGAGATCCAGCGGATCAGCGGCGAGGCCATGGAGTCCTACCGGAACCACTTGCAGCACGTGCTGGACGAGTACGTCGAGGAAACCGGCAGCGAATGGGGTCGTAACCTCGCCGAGAACCTCGATGATTACCTGCGTCGTTTCTGGCTGGTCAAGCCCAAGGCTGCCAACCTGAAATCGTTGCTTTCCAGCATCCGTGCCAACCCGCAGTGATATGCGCCTGAAGAGTTTGATGAGGTTTTAACATGGCTGAACGTCTGAATAACGACTTCCAGTTCATCGATGTCGGGCGCAAAGATCCGAAGAAGAAACTGTTGCGTCAACGCAAGAAAGAGTTCGTGGAGATCTACGAACCCTTCAAACCCCAGCACTCGGCCGATCAGGCCCACCGCTGCCTGGGGTGCGGTAACCCGTATTGCGAATGGAAGTGCCCGGTGCACAACTTCATTCCCAACTGGCTCAAGCTGGTGGCCGAGGGCAATATCCTCGCCGCCGCCGAGCTGTCGCACCAGACCAACACCCTGCCGGAAGTCTGCGGCCGGGTGTGTCCCCAGGATCGTCTGTGCGAGGGTGCCTGCACCCTCAACGACGGCTTTGGTGCGGTGACCATCGGCTCGGTGGAGAAGTACATCACCGACACCGCGTTCGCCATGGGCTGGCGCCCGGACATGTCCAAGGTCAAGCCGACCGGCAAGCGCGTGGCGATTATCGGCGCGGGCCCGGCGGGCCTGGGTTGTGCTGACGTGCTGGTGCGTGGCGGTGTGACCCCGGTGGTGTTCGACAAGAACCCGGAAATCGGTGGCCTGCTGACCTTCGGCATCCCCGAGTTCAAGCTGGAAAAGACCGTGCTGAGCAATCGCCGCGAAGTCTTCACCGGCATGGGTATCGAGTTCCGTCTCAACACCGAAATCGGCAAAGACATCACCATGGAGCAACTGCTCGAAGAATACGATGCGGTATTCATGGGCATGGGCACCTACACCTACATGAAGGGCGGCTTTGCCGGTGAGGACCTGCCGGGCGTGTATGACGCGCTCGACTTCCTGATCGCTAACGTCAACCGCAACCTGGGCTTTGAAAAGTCGCCGGAAGATTTCGTCGACATGAAAGGCAAGAAGGTCGTGGTACTGGGCGGTGGTGACACCGCGATGGACTGCAACCGCACGTCGATCCGCCAGGGCGCCAAGTCGGTGACCTGTGCCTATCGCCGTGACGAGGCCAACATGCCGGGCTCGCGCAAAGAGGTGAAGAACGCCAAGGAAGAAGGCGTGAAATTCCTCTACAACCGCCAGCCGATCGCGATTGTCGGTGAAGACCGCGTCGAAGGCGTGAAGGTGGTCGAGACCCGTCTCGGCGAACCGGACGCCCGGGGCCGCCGCAGCCCCGAGCCGATCCCGGGTTCCGAAGAGATCATCCCGGCTGACGCCGTGGTCATCGCTTTCGGCTTCCGCCCAAGCCCGGCGCCGTGGTTCGAGCAGTTCCAGATCCAGACCGACAGCCAGGGCCGCGTCGTGGCCCCGGAACAAGGCCAGTACAAGCACCAGACCAGCAACCCGAAAATCTTCGCCGGTGGCGATATGGTGCGCGGCTCTGACCTGGTGGTGACGGCGATCTTCGAAGGCCGCAACGCCGCCGAAGGTATCCTGGACTACTTGCAGGTCTAATACTGATCCCCCTGGAATGGGATCAAAAATGTGGGAGCGGGCTTGCTCGCGAATGCGATCTAACAGTGACCAGATATGTCCACTGACAACCCGCATTCGCGAGCAAGCCCGCTCCCACATTTGTTTTGCGGTGCTTTCATGTCCGCGACAAATTGACCCGATAGACAAAAGGCTGACCTGTAACCGTGCCTTTTGCGTCCGGCTCTGAGAAAATGCCCGCACTTTTTTTGCGGATGCCGACATGACTGCCCTCAAGAACGACCGTTTCCTTCGTGCCCTGCTCAAGCAACCCGTAGACGTCACCCCCGTGTGGATGATGCGTCAAGCCGGTCGCTACCTGCCGGAGTACCGCGCCAGCCGCGCCAACGCGGGCGATTTCATGAGCTTGTGCATGAACCCGGAGTTCGCCTGCGAAGTCACGATGCAGCCGCTGGACCGCTATCCACAACTGGATGCGGCCATTCTTTTCTCCGATATCCTGACCATCCCCGATGCCATGGGCCAAGGCCTGTACTTTGAAACCGGCGAAGGTCCACGCTTCAAGAAAGTGATCAGCACCCTGGCCGACATCGAAGCCCTGCCGATCCCGGACCCACACAAAGACCTCGGTTACGTGATGGACGCCGTCAGCACCATCCGCCGTGAACTCAATGGCCGCGTACCGCTGATCGGCTTCTCCGGCAGCCCGTGGACCCTGGCCACCTATATGGTCGAAGGCGGTTCGTCGAAAGACTTCCGCAAGACCAAGGCCATGCTCTACGACAACCCACAAGCCATGCACTTGCTGCTGGACAAGCTGGCGCAGTCGGTCGTGTCCTACCTCAACGGCCAGATCATGGCCGGCGCGCAAGCGGTGCAGATCTTCGACACCTGGGGCGGCAACCTGTCGGCGGCGGCGTACCAGGAGTTCTCCCTGGCCTACATGCGCAAAATCGTCAGTGGCCTGATCCGCGAACACGAAGGCCGCAAAGTGCCGGTGATCCTGTTCACCAAGGGTGGCGGTCTGTGGCTGGAAAGCATCGCTGATGCGGGCGCCGATGCGCTGGGCCTGGACTGGACCTGCGACCTGGGCGAAGCCCGTCGCCGCGTCGGCAACCAGGTGGCCCTGCAAGGCAACATGGACCCGACCGTGCTCTACGCCAAGCCGGAAGCGATCCGCGCCGAAGTGGGCCGCATCCTCGCCAGCTACGGCAAGGGCAGCGGCCACGTGTTCAACCTCGGCCATGGCATCACCCCGGAAGTGAACCCAGAGCATGCAGGCGCGTTCCTGCGTGCGGTGCATGAGTTGTCGGCGCAGTATCACGAGTAAGCATCAGCTAATAAAAAACCGGCTCAGGCCGGTTTTTTATTGGCTGACGATTGTTGTAGGAGCCGGCTTGCCGGCGATGACATGCCTGAGCTTTGTGGTGATTCTTCGGGCCACATCGCTGGCAAGCCAGCTCCTACAGTTTGAGCGGTGGCAACTTGGCCAGCTTCAACGCCACCAGCAACGCCACGATCAGCAGCGCGACGATAAACCCGCCAATCCCGTTCCATCCGGCGTAATGCCAGAAAAACCCACCTGCCGTCCCGGCAATGCTCGACCCTGCGTAATAGCTGAACAGGTACAGCGACGACGCCTGCCCCTTGGCTTGCAGGGCGCGGCGGCCGATCCAACTGCTGGCTACCGAGTGGGCGCCGAAGAAGCCGAAAGTGAAGATCAGCATGCCGATGATGATCAGTGGCAGCGGGCTGAACAGGGTCAGGGTGATGCCGGCCAGCATCAGCACAATCGTGGCCCAGAGTACGCGACGGCGGCCGAGGCGGTCGGCCAGCGAGCCAATCTTCGCCGAGCTGTAGATGCCTGACAGGTACACCACCGACAGCAGGCCCACCACCGCCTGGCTCAGGTCATAGGGATCGGCCAGCAAGCGGTAGCCGATGTAGTTGAACAGCGTGACAAACGCCCCCATCAACACAAAGGCCTCAAGAAACAGCCAGGGCAGGCCGGCATCCTTGAAGTGCATGACGAAACCGTTGATCAGGTTGCGCGGCTTGAGGCTGCTGGCGCGGAAGTTGCGCGAGGGCGGCAGAATCTTCCAGAACACCGTCGCCGCAATCAGCGCCAGTGCGCCGATGATCAGCATTGCCGTGTGCCAGCTGACAAAGTCGATCAATACGCCAGTGATCAGGCGCCCGCTCATGCCCCCAATCGCGTTGCCGCCGATGTACAGGCCCATGGCCAGGCCGATGTGCTGCGGGTGGATCTCTTCGCTGAGGTAGGTCATGGCCACGGCCGCCAGGCCACTGAGGGACAGACCGAGCAGCGCGCGCATCCACAGGATGCCTTCCCAGGTCGGCATCAGGCCGCTGGCGATGGTGCACACGGCTGCGCAGAACAGCGAGGTGACCATCACCGGTTTGCGCCCCAGGCGGTCGGAAATCGGCCCGGTGATCAGCAGGCCAAAGGCAAGCATCGCGGTGGAGACGGAGAGGATCAGGCTGCTCTGCGCGGCGTTGATGGAAAACTCGTGGGACAGCACCGGCATCATCGGCTGTACGCAATACAGCAGGGCAAAGGTGGCAAAGCCCCCGGAAAACAGCGCCAGCACTGTACGCATAAACAACGGCGTACCTTTTTCGATGTACACGTCGTTGAGTTGCGCCACCACCTCATCCAGGGCAGTGGGCGGACGTTCTTGGGCAAGCGGAGCGACGGCAGCTTTCACGCGGGACCTCGGGAAGCAAAGGCAGCCAGGACTGGCCATGCAAAAAGAATATAGCTGGCTAATGATTCTTTCCAATATATTGTTCGACCTGTTTGATAGCTTTTACGACCTAATGAGGTTTTCATGGAATTGCGCCACTTGCGCTACTTCATCGCCGTGGCTGAAGAGCTGCATTTCGGCCGGGCCGCCCAGGTCCTGGGCATCTCTCAGCCGCCCTTGAGCCAGCAGATCCAGGCGCTGGAGCAGGAGGTCGGCGCCCGGTTGTTCGAACGCACCAATCGTCGGGTCGAGCTGAGCGAGGCTGGGCGCTTGTTCCTCACGGAAGCCCGCCTGGTACTGGCCCAGGTCGACAAGGCTGCGGATGTGGCACGCCGGGCGCAGTTGGGGGAGCTGGGGGAACTGAAGATTGGCTTCACCTCTTCGGCGCCGTTCAACTCCAGCATCCCACAGGCGATTTTTGCTTTTCGCCAGGCCTTCCCGGCAGTGCATTTGAATTTGCAGGAGATGAGCAGCACCGAGGTGGCTGATGCGCTGGGGGACGAAACGATCCAGGTCGGCTTGATGCGCCCGTTGCCATTGCCCGATGCATTGAGTGTCGTAGAGCTGATGCGTGAGCCCCTGGTGGCGGTACTCAGTGCCGGGCATCCGTTGGCGCAAGGCAGCGAGCGCGGTTTGCACCTGACGCAGTTGGCTGAAGAACCCTTCGTATTCTTCCCACGGGCCTACGGGAGTGGTTTGTACGCACAGTTGATCAACCTGGCCCGCGATGCCGGTTTCAGCCCGCACTTCGCCCAGGAGGCGGGCGAGGCCATGACCATCATCGGCCTGGTGGCGGCGGGGTTGGGAGTCTCGGTGTTGCCGGCGTCATACCAGCGCATCCGCATCGACGGTGTGGTCTACCGCACCTTGCTCGACCCGGAGGCGGTAACGGCAGTGTGGCTGGTTCAGCGCAAGGACCAGCAGTCACCCATGGCCAAGGCGTTTGTCGAGCTGCTGACGCGTAAGGCGTTGGTGTAGCGGCGTTCACATATCAGGTACCGGAACCGTTTGTTTTTCACTGAGTGACATGGATGACACTTCTCTATCAGCCCAAAGAAGGCAGTGTGTTGATTCGTGATTTTCGAGGCTATGAGGTGCCGGAAATCATCAAGATCAGACCCGTCATTGTGATACGCAGGCACAGGACCAATAAGCTGTTGGTAACGGTTGTGCCCCTAAGTACCACGGCGCCGCAGACGGTACTCGCACACCACTTGCAGCTTGAAAGCTAACCCAGTGTGCTGGGCGAAATGCGACAGCGTTGCCACCGTCAGCCTTGGACGACTTGATCGAATCAAGCGTAAGGATCGGCATGGCAAACGAACTTACAAAATCGCTGAACTTTCCAGTGAGCAGTTTTTAGCTGTTAAGGCCAAGCCAGCCTGCTTGTGAAGAGGGCGCCGAAAGGCGCCCTTTGTCGTTTCTGGTGCAAGGTAGATGCCGGTTTTTCAGGCGCCGATCAGTTCTGCTTCGACGTCCCCGTCTCCTTGAACAACTGCGCCGCGGTACCCGCTTGCGCGGCGCCGTTAGAGCGCAACGCGGCCATGATGTCGCGGTCGAGCATGCTCACCCAGCGGTTGTAGTTGCGATGGATCTTGCCGTTCTTGTAGCCCAGTTCCTGGCTGTCGCGATACGTGATGGCGTAGCTGGTGCCGGTGTAGCGAATGTCGATTTCGGCGTAGTAGCGGTTGCGCACATTGATCTGGGCCTGGATCAGGCGTGGGTCGGCGCGTTGCACGGTCCAGTTGCGCTTGTCCAGGGCGGTGAGGATGCTCTGTTTCATTTTCTCTTCACTGACCTGCTCGTTGGCGGCAAGCGCGTGCTGGGTGTTGAGCACCGGCTTGCTGGTGCAGCCGGCAGCGGTCAGCAGCGTCAGGGCGATAAGGGTGGCGCGTAGCAACGAAGACATTGCGTTCTCTCCAATCAAATAAAAGGCTTACTGCCAGCGGCGAAAGATCAGCGACGTGTTGACGCCGCCAAAGGCAAAGTTGTTGTTCATCACGTAGTCGTTGTGCATCTGGCGGAACTCGCCGCGCAGGTAATCCAGCTCGCCGCAGCGCGGGTCCACTTGATCGAGGTTGAAGGTCGGCACGTACTGGTCGCGGTTCATCATCTCGATGCTGAACCACGACTCCAGCGCCCCGCAGGCGCCCAGGGTATGGCCGAGGAAACTCTTCTGCGAGCTGATGGGCATGCGGCTGCCGAACAGGCTGCTGGTGGCCAGGGTTTCGGCAATGTCACCTTGTTCGGTGGCGGTGCCGTGGCCGTTCACATAACCGATGGCATCCGGCGCCAGGCCGGCATCTTCGAGGGCCAGCTCCATGGCGCGGCGCATGGTGGTCTGTTCAGGTCGCGTGGTGTGCTGGCCGTCGGCGTTGCTGCCAAAACCAACGATTTCGGCATGGATATGCGCACCACGGGCCAGGGCATGTTCCAGCTCCTCAAGCACCAGCATGCCGCCGCCTTCGCCGATCACCAGGCCGTCGCGACCGCTGTCGTAGGGCCGTGGGCTGGTTTGCGGCGCGTCGTTTTTCAGGCTGGTGGCGTAGAGCGCGTCAAACACCATGGCTTCGGTGGGGCACAGTTCTTCGGCGCCACCGGCGAGCATCAGTGGCAGGCGGCCGAACTTGATCGCTTCATAGGCATAGCCGATGCCCTGGCTGCCACTGGTACACGCGCTGGACGTGGGGATCAGGCGCCCGGTGAGGCCAAAAAAGATGCTGATATTGGCCGCCGTGGTGTGCGGCATCATGCGCACGTAGGAGTTGGCGTTCAGACCCTCGGCCACCGAGTTGAGCAGCATATTGCCGAATGCCTTGATCTCGTCGGTGCTGCCGGTGGATGAGCCGCAGGCCACACCCATGCGCCCATCCTTGATCGACGCATCGCCCAGCAGGCCGGCGTCTTGCAACGCCTGCTCGGCGGCCCACACCGCCAGGCGCGAGACCCGGCCCATGCTGCGCAATTGCTTGCGGGTCCAGTGGGCGGGCACCACAAAGTCGTCAATCGGCCCGGCCAGGCGGGTGTTCAGTTCGCTGAAGCGATCCCACTCGTCCATGCGCCGGATACCGCTGCGCCGGGCGCGGAAGTTGGCGACGATGGTGTCCCAGTCGCTGCCCAGGGAGGTCATGCCGGCCATGCCGGTGACTACCACACGTTTCATCAGCACAGGCCCCCGTTCACGGCCAGGACCTGGCGGGTGATGTAGCCGGCTTCGGCTGACATCAGGAAGTTCACCGCACTGGCGACCTCTTCGGGGGTGCCCATGCGTTGCGCGGGGATCATTTTCATCAGCTCTTCCACCGGCACATTCTCATCGAGCATTGCCGTGTCGATCAGGCCCGGGGCCACGCAGTTGACGGTGATCTTGCGCTTGCCCAGCTCAATGGCCAGGGCCTTGGCGGCGCCGATCAGGCCGGCCTTGGACGCGCTGTAGTTGACCTGGCCACGGTTGCCGATCAGCCCCGAGACCGAGGTAATACATACAATGCGCCCGGCCGCACGACGCCGGATCATCGGCATCATCACTGGGTGTAGCACGTTATAGAAACCATCGAGATTGGTACGCATCACCACGTCCCAGTCGTCTTCCGACAACGCCGGGAACGCGCCATCGCGGGTCAGCCCGGCATTCAGCACCACGCCGTAATAGGCACCGTGGGCTTCTACGTCGGCTTCAAGGATCTGCTTGCAGGTGGCCCGGTCCGCCACGTCGAATTGCAGTACCCGCGCCTTGCGGCCCAGGGCCTCGACTTCGACCTGTACGGCATCTGCCTCGGCGCGGCCGCTGCGGCAATGCAGCACAATGTCATGGCCGGCCTGGGCCAGGCGCAGGGCGATAGCGCGGCCGATACCCCGGCTGGAGCCGGTGACCAGTACGGATTCAGTCATGACGCGTGTCCTTCGATTCAGCTAAATAGTTGGCCGCCTGGGGCGGTCGAAATACGTTCAGGCGGGCGCTGGCCTGGATCCCGTCGCCGGTCAGGTGGCATTCGAACACACCCATGCCGTTGTCGTCTTCCAGGGAGCGCAGGCCGTGGATGGTCAGTTCGCTGCCGGCGGGAAAGTGCTCGACATTGCATTCGAATTTGCGCGTGCCCAGCAGGAAGCCCAACTCCACTGCTTCGCCGTTCTGGCGTGCGCGGCAGCCGGCATAGGCGGCCACGCTTTGCGCCATCAACTCGACGCCGACCCAGGCCGGCAGGCTGCCGTCAGGGCGGTTGAACAGGCCGCCGGGCTTGACGGTGACGCGGGTGCGGATCTGTTCTTCATCGAACGCCAACACCTGGTCGATCAGGATCATGTCCCCGGCGTGGGGCAGCAGTTCGGCGAGTGGCCAATGGCTCATAGGGCGTCTCCGATAATCAGGCTGACGTTATTGCCGCCGAAGGCAAACGAGTTACTCATCAGGCAGCGTTTTTCCAGGAGGTCGCCGACCTTGGCCCAGCGCAGGGCGGGCAGCGCCGGGTCGGCTTGGCCGTCCCAGATATGGGGCGGCACAGCACCTTCCATCAGGCTCAGCCAGCAGAATGCCGCTTCCAGCGCCCCGGCGGCGCCGAGGGTATGGCCGGTCATGGGCTTGGTCGAGGAACAGGCTACACCGGCGGGGAACAGGCTTGCCACGGCCAGGCTTTCCATGGCGTCGTTATGCTGGGTGGCGGTGCCGTGCAGGTTCAGGTAACCGATCTGCGCCGGCGCCAGTTTCGCGCTGGCCAGGGCCTTGCGCATGGCCTGCAATGCGCCCTTGCCGCTGGGTTCCGGCGCAGAAATATGGTGCGCATCGCAACTGGCGCCGCTACCCAGCAGGGCGATGGGCGCCGGGGTTTTGCTCATCAGGAACAGCACCGCCGCCTCGCCGATATTGATGCCGTTGCGGTTCACCGAAAACGGGTTGCAGCGTTCGCTGGAGACCGCTTCCAGCGAGGTAAAGCCATTGAGGGTCAGCTTGCACAGGCTATCGACCCCGCCACACAGCACCGCATCGCACAGGCCCAGGTCCAGCAGGCGGCGTGCGCTCATCATTGCGCGGGCGCTGGAGGTGCAGGCGGTGGAAATCACATAGGCCGGGCCGCTCAGTTGCAGCCAGTCGGCGAGGAAGTTGGCCGGGGCGCCGAGTTCCTGTTGCCGGTAGTCATAGGCCTCGGGGAACTGCCCTTCGCGCAGGTAATGGGCGATGCCGCGACTGGCTTCATCAATGCCCGAGGTGCTGGTACCCAGCACCACACCGATACGCGAGGCGCCAAAGGTGTCGATCGCCTGCCGGATCGGGCCTTCGATCTGCAAGGCGGCCTCCAGCAACAGCTGATTATTGCGACTGCTCTGCTGGGCCAGGTGCGGCGGCAGTGGCGCCAGTTCGCCAGGCACGCTGCCCACCGGCAGTACTCGCTCGGGCACCCAGCCGCTCTCGGCGCGCATACCCGAGCAATCCCCGGCAAACAGATTGCGCCGCACGGCCTGCTGGCCGCGGCCTAGGGCGCAGATGATCCCCAGGGCATTGAGGTAGGCGGTCATGGGCTGCTCTCAAGCGCGGTGACGCGATAGTTCAGGTGCTGGCCGGGCATGTTCACGCTGAAGGTCAGGGGCGCGCGGTAGATCACCTGCCAGTGCGGCTTGAGTACCCGTACGCCATCGCCTTCACGGGCTTGGGGGTAGTTGCCGGGCATTTCAGCGGCCGGGGTCAGGGCGAACAGCAGCGCCGCAAACAGCTCGCGGGCCTGGGGGTTGGGCGGTAGCAGGCCATCTGCCTGCCAACGGCCGGCCACCAGCTTTTGCCGGGCCTGGGGGATGCCCAGCGGGTCCATCAGTGACCAGCGCAGGGCCTCGCCTTCGCGCTGGATCACCAGCAACCAGTCCTGGCGCTGGCCGTCCTGCTCGCGCTCGATATGCAATTGCAGGGGCAAGGCCAGGCTCGGTGTATGCACCGGCAGTGGCGGCTGGCTGGCGCACGCGGCCAGCAGCAACAGGCAGCCGATCAACAACGCGCGGATCATGCTGGCGGGCCTGCGAGTGGCTTGCGTGCAACCACATTCACCAGGGTCTCTTCACGCTCGCCAAACGGCTTGGGCTGACGCAGGCCCCAACGCTCCAGCAGGCCGAAGTCAGCCGAGCGGCTCCACCACAGGTACGGGTACGACACATTCTGCGGGCCAAACTCGAAACCCTGGTCGCGGATCATCTCCAGGTACTCGGCGGCGCTTTTCTGCACATGCATCGGGTGGCGGAACAGCCAGCGAATCACCCAGGTGTCGATATAGGCTTCGGTGGACTCGGCAAACAGCAGGTAGCCGCCCGGCTTGAGCACCCGATAGAACTCGGTGAGTGCCCGCTGTTGCTCCACCAGGTGGTGGAAGGTCTGGTGGCAGAACAGGATATCGACACTGTCATCGGCCACCTTGAGGGTTGCGCAATCGCTGCCGATCAACTCGATATCAATGCCCTGGCGCGCCGCTTCGGCACGGCTCAGGTCGAGGCTGTGGGGGTCGGCGTCAAGGCCGATCAGGCGCTGGGGGGCGAATACCTGCTGCAAATAACGGAACGACTTGCCCTGGCCGCAACCGGCATCCAGCAGCACTGGAGCTTCCGGCAGCGGGGTGCTGAACAGGCTGCGCAGGTCGTTGATTGCCACGCGCAGCACATGATGCTGCCAGGTGTGGCTGCGCAGGAACCAGAAGCCGAATTTGGTTTCTTCGACGTAGTTTTTACTCAAGTACTCTTTTGACACAGGTGGGCTGCTCATAGGTTTTCTGCCGCACAAATTTCCGAGAGCATCCGCAAGCGGCGCTTGGGTTCGCTGACAAAGGGGTTGCGTTCATCCCAGGCGTAGCCGGCGAGGATCGAACTGATCATGCGGCGGATTTCCGGCGAGCTGCCAGGGTGATAGATCACATCCTGGAAGGTGCCGGCGTACCAGCCTTCGACGTAGCAGCGGAAGGTGTCGACCCCGCGTTTGAGCGGCACCGCGAACTCGGTTTGCCAGTCCACGCTTTCGCCCTTGAGCTGGCGGTGCAAGAGCCCGGCGGCCATGCTGGCCGAGCGCATGGCGATGGTCACGCCGGACGAGAACACCGGGTCGAGGAACTCCGCGGCATTGCCCAGCAGCGCAAACCCCGGGCCATGCAGGGTGGTGACGTTCGCCGAGTAGCCGCCAATGGTCCGGGCCGGGGTATCCCACACGGCATTCGCCAGCACACTGGACAGGCTCGGGGTTTGTTCGATAAAGCGGCGCAGGCAGGCATCCAGATCCCCATCGCAGCCGGCGAAATGCTCCTTGGCCGCGACCACGCCCACCGAGCAGCGCCCGTTGCTGAACGGGATGGTCCAGAACCAGATATCGCGCTGGGTCGGGTGGGTGGTGATAAGAATCTTGCTGCGGTCGAAGCCCGGATGTTCGATATGGTCCTCGACGTGGGTGAACACCGCCTGGCGCAGCGGGAAGTTCGACGGCGCTTCCAGGTTCAGCAGGCGTGGCAGCACGCGACCGTAACCGCTGGCGTCGAGGACGAAGCCGGCCTTGATGTGGTATTCGCGACCGTTTTCGCGGCGTACATGCAGGTAGCGGTGGCCGGCGGCGAAATCCACCCCGACCAGGGTCTGGCCGTAACGGATCTCTACGCCTTGCAGCGCCGCCTGATCGGCCAGCAACTTGTCGAAGTCGGCGCGCTGGACCTGGAAGGTCGTGGGCTTGCCGTCGCTGAATGTGTCACCGAAATCAAAGGCGCTGTAGCGCTCGCCCCAGGCAAACGCGGCACCGGTTTTCAGTTGGAAACCGGCGGCGTTGACGGCCTCGAGCATGCCGGCCTCTTCGATAAAGTCGATGCAGTGGGACAGCAGGCTCTCGCCGATGGAAAAACGCGGGAAGTGCTCGCGCTCGATGATCAATACATCATGCCCGTTACGCTTGAGCAGCGCGGCCGCAATGGCACCGGACGGGCCGGCACCGATCACCACGACCTGGCGGCGTTCCATTTCAACTGTGGGCACTGTGGCTCCTTGCCGGGTTGGCGATCATTACATTCAACTCAAAAAAATTAGTGGGCATCATTGCGCATGTTCCTGGCGGCCGGCCCATGGCGCCAGCATAAAGCTGAAGGCCAGGCCCAGGCTGACCGACAGGCCGAAATTACTCACCGCCGGGGTGCTGGACACCGCCAGCAGGCCAAAGGACAGCCAGGTGGTGACGGCTGCCAGCAACGTCCCCAGCAGGCTGACAGCGGCACCGCCGATCTGTTCGCGCATGAGGATTGCATAATCGACGCTGATCGCCGTCACCAGCAGCAGGCCGAACAGGCTGAACAGGGTCAACGGCTGCCCCAGCCAACCGAGGCTGGCCAGGCTGCACAGCGCCGCCAGCAGCGGCAGGGCGACAATCCGCAGCGCGCCGCCCAGGCCAAAGGGCAGAATCAGCAGCAAGACGATCAGTACACAGGACAATAATTTCAATTCGGCAGCGCTGATCTGGGTTGCGGCAAATACCTGGTTCAAGTCGCCGAGGCGGTCCACCAGTTGCACGCCCGGCAGGTCCAGGGCCTGGATGCGCAGCAGCGCCGGGTTGTTCAAGCCTTGCAGGCTGACCATCGCCGCCACGCCGCCCTCGACATTGCCCAGCCACAGCAGGCGCCACGGCTCGGCCAGCGGGCCAGCCAGGGCGGCGTCGATGTCGGCGGTGGGCAGCGCCTGCAACTGCGCCAGCTCTGCTTGCAGGGCGCTGGCGGGGATGCCGAGGTCGAGCAGCGGCTGCCACAGGGCGGGCAGTTGATTCAGGGCTTCGCGCAATTGCTGCTGTTCGCCGGGGGGGCTGACCAGTTGATTGAGCGCCAGGTAGCCTTGCAGTTTTTCCATGTGCACCAGTTGATCCAGGCGCAGGCTCAACGCAGCCTGGCGTTCCAGCAACTGCTGTTGATTGTCCGCGCGTACCAGGAAGAACTGGCTGGTGGGCTGGTAGCCGGTAATGCGGGCAATCGCCTGGGCTTCTTGCAGCAGTTGCGGCGGCGCGCTGATCCACTGGCGAATATCGTTCTTGCTGTTCAGATGCCACAGGCCACCGGCGCAGAACAGCAGGGCCAGCACCAGCAATGCCTGGCTCGGCAGGCGCTTGAGCAGCGACTCACGCACCCCCAGCAGGAACTCGGCGACCCGCAGCGGCCATTGCGCCGGGCGCAGGTCCATGCCGTTGAGCAGCGCCGGCAACAGGCACACCGCCGACAGGTAGGCGCCCACCAGGCCGGCGGCGGAGAACACGGCGATCTGGGTCAGCGCCGGGAACGGCGTCCAGGCCAGGGCCAGGTAGCCGATGCAACTGGTGGCCAGGCTCAGGCTCAGGCCCGGCAGGGTCAGGCGCAAGGCTGGCCAGCTGCGCCAGGGTTGCAGGCTCCAGCTCTTGGACAGGTAGTGCAGCGGGTAGTCGACGGCCACGCCGATCAGGCTCGCGCCCAGCACCAGGGTCATCACATGCATATGGCCGAACAGCGCCACACAGGCCACCGCGCCAAACAGCATGCCCACCAGCACCGGGACAAACGCCAGCAACACCCGCCAGCGACGAAACGCCAGCAGCAACAGCAACAGGATCCCCACCGTTGCGCCACCGCCGACCCAGGTCATCTCGCGGCTGGCTTGTTGTTGACCGTTGGCCGCGTACAGCAGGCCGCTGGCGGCGAGCAGTTGCACGCCGTGCTGGGCGGCCTGTTCGCGGCTGGCTTGCAGCAAGTCGGCGACTTGCAGCGGCAGCTTCATATCAAAGGCATTGCCCTGGGTACGCGCACGCAGCAATACCCAGCTCTTGCCGTCGGCGTCGGCGATCAGCGCGCCGCTGCCGATATCCAGTTGCACCGCGCCGTGTTGTGGCTGGCTGCTCTGGATGCGTCCGGTCAGGCCCAGCCAGTCGTCCTGGCTGGGGACCAGGCTGAAGCCGGTAAAGGGATCGAACAGTGTGTGTACCCGCTCTGCGATAAACGCCGCAGGCTCGCCGATCAACTGTTCGCGGTCCTTGGTCGACAGCATCGCCAGGCGCCCTTGCAGCAATTGCTGGCGCAGGGCGGGCAGGTCGGCTTGCAGGGTCCAGGTGACTTTTTCAAACAGACCGCTGGCCTGCCAGCGCTCGCCCAATTGTTCGGCCATGGCCACCGCCTGCTGACGCTCGGCATGCCCGACCAGCACCAGCATCTCGCGGTTCAGGGGTTCCTGCATGCGCTGCTCGGCCGCCAGCTCCAGGGCGTCCGGGGTGTTACCTGGCACCAGTTCCATCAGGTTGGCCGACAACGGCGCGCCCTGGCGCCATTGCCAGCCGGCCAGGGCCAGCACGGCCACCAGCAGGATCAGGAACAGGCGCGGCAACCAACGCTCACTGGGCAAAGTCGTGTTGCTCCGCGTCGCTCAAAGGTTGCGTGCTGGTACTGTCCTGCATGCGCAACAGGGTGCTGTCGCCCTGGGTTTCCAGCAACTCGATGGTGTGCACCAGTTCGCCGCCGTCGATATTGATTTGGGTGAACACTTGCTTGAGCAGCAGCGAGCGCGGGATCAACGTGAGTTTCCAGGCCTTGGCTTCGCCTTGCAGCTGCAACTCGAAGTCGCGCTGCAAGCCACTGCTGTCGCCTTGCAGGACGGCGAGGAACAAACGGTTCTGCTCGGCGCCGGCGCTTTTGTTCGGCAGTGGCTGCCAACCGTTTGCATCACGGCGGGCAATACCCTGGGCGTTGATGCGGTAGTCCTGCTGCAGCGGGGTTTTTAGCAGCCAGAGCAGGCCGTGGTCCTTGGCCAGGACGAAGGTACCTGTGCTGGTCAGCGGCTGGGGCAGGGCACGCAGGTGTTTTTCCTGGATGAAGTTGCCGTGGATCACCGTAGGCTTGGCCAGTTGATCGCTGAGCTGTTGCAGGTCAAAAGCATAAGCCCCGAAGCTCAGCAACAACCCGGCTGCTGTAGGTGCGAGCTTGCTCGCAAAAAACCTCAGGGCGCTGCGCAGTGTCAGGGCCCCTGGGTTAGCGTTGACGTCCATCGCCGGCAAGCCAGCTCCCACAGGGGTCAGCATTTCAAGGCCCTTTCGACGGCGGTGGTGAACACGGTTGGCGAGGCCAGTTGCATCTCGCGGCTGGCAATTTCTACGGCCACTTGCACGGTGCTGGCGCGGGTCAGGCGCTCGCCGCTGGCAAGGTCGGTGATCAGGTAGTTGACCTTCAAGCGGTTCTCCCACTCCACCAGGCTGGCGCGCACGTTGAGGGTCTGGCCAAAGGTGGCGCCACGCACGTAGCGCAGTTGCATGTCGATCACCGGCCACGCATAGCCGGATTCGAGCATTGCCGTGTAGTTGTGGCCGAGCTTGTCGAGCAACGCGCAACGGGCGATTTCCAGGTACTTCACGTAGTGGCCGTGCCAGACCACGTTCATCGTGTCGATGTCGAAGAACGGTACGAGGATTTGTGTGTCGCTGTGCAATACGCCGGGGCTACGCATGCAGCCTCCAGTGTTGCGCGGCGATGCGTTGCAGGCACAGGCGCAGTTCGCCCTCCAGGGCCCGGTCTTCGATCACCGGCGGGAAGTCCTTGGCCAGTGCCTCGTGCATCGCAGCCAGGGCTGGCGGCAACGGCCGTGCATCCTTGACCTGGGCGCGCAACCACACGCCCTGGTTGGCGGCGAGCAAGGTGGCGGCGGCCACTTGTTCGGTCAGCTCCAAGACGCGGATCGCATCGCGGGCGGCGATGGTGCCCATGCTGACCTTGTCCTGGTTGTGGCATTCGGTGGAGCGCGAAAACACGCTGGCCGGCATGGTGTTTTTCAACGCTTCGGCGGTCCAGGCGCTGGTGCCGATCTGCACCGCTTTGAAGCCGTGGTTGATCATTGCGCGGTCCGCCGGGGCGCCCGACAGGTTGCTCGGCAAGCCATGGTTGTAGCGCTCGTCCACCAGCAGCGCGAGTTGCCGGTCGAGCAGGTCGGCGACGTTGGCCACCAGGTTCTTCAGGCTGTCCATGGCAAAGGCGATATGCCCGCCGTAGAAGTGCCCGCCGTGCAGCACACGTTCGGCTTCGGCGTCGATGATCGGGTTGTCGTTGGCACTGTTGAGTTCGATCTCGATAAACGAGCGCAGCCAGTTCAGGCTGTCGGCCAGCACGCCGAGGACGTGGGGCGCGCAGCGTAGCGAGTAGCGGTCTTGCAGGCGGTGCAGCGGCGCGGTCGGGGCGTCGATCGCCAGGTCCTTGCGCAGCCAGGCTGCGACCTGCATCTGCCCGGGGTGTGGTTTGGCGGCGAACAGGCGTTCGTCGAAGTGCTCCGGGTTGCCTTGCAACGCCACCACGTTCAGCGCGGTGATGCGTGTGGCCAGTTGCAGCAGGTAGTCGGCGCGGGCGAAGGCCAGGCAGGCCAGGCCGGTCATCACCGCGGTGCCGTTCATCAGCGCCAGGGCTTCCTTGGGTCGCAGCACCAGCGGGGTCCAGCCCAGCTCGCGATGGACATCGGCAGCCTGGCGGCGCTCGCCCCGGAACAGCACTTCACGCTCGCCGGACAAGGTCGCGGCCACGTATGACAGCGGCGTCAGATCGCCGCTGGCGCCGACCGAGCCTTCTTCCGGGATCAGCGGCAGGATGTCGTGTTCAAGAAACGCATGCAGGCGCTCCAGCAGTTCAACCCGCACCCCGGACACGCCATGGCACAGCGACTGTAAACGCGCCGCCAGCACCGCACGGGTGGCCTGGGCGTCGAGCAACTTGCCCAGGCCGCAGCCGTGGAAGGTGTACAGGTGGCGTGGCAATGCCTCGACATGCTGCAACGGCACCGCCACCACGCACGAGTCGCCATAGCCGGTGGTCACGCCGTAGATCACGCCTTCCTTGTCCAGCAGTGAATCGAGGAACTGCGCGCCCTTGGCGATGCGCTGGCGGTACCCGGCATCGTCTTGCAGGCGAGTGGGCGACTGACGGTTGGCCAGGGCCAGCACATCTTCGATGCGCAAAGGGAGTTCGCCGAAGGTTACCGGCTCAAGCAGATGCGTCGTCATCGGTCTTCCAGAAAGGGTAAAAGTTGAACCATTGTTGGGGCGCTTCCAGGCAGAACTGGCCCAGGCGTTCGGCGTAGCGGGCGGCCCAGTGGGCGATCACTTGCGGGCGGTCGCTGCGTTTCCATTCGATCAATTGGGCGAAGGGCTCGATGATCAAACGATAGCGGCCCTGGTGCTTGAGGCACATCAGCAGGTTGACCGGGCATTTGAGCAGCCCGGCCAGCAACCACGGGCCCTGGGGGAAGGCCGCGCTATGGCCGAGAAAATCCACGCGCACGGTGCGCCCGCCATGCAGCGGGATACGGTCGCCGGCAATTGCCAGCCATTCACCGTCGTCCAGGCGCTGGCTGAGCAACAGCATCACCGCCGGGTCCAGTTCGCTGACCTGGATCAGCCGCAGGTTGCTCGCCCCGGCTTCGCCCAGCAGGCGGTTGAACTGTTCGGCATGCTTGGTGTGCACCAGCACATTCATGGTGACTTTCTCGCCCAGCTCCGCCAGGGCCCGGCACACTTCCAGGTTGCCCAGGTGCGCACCCACCAGCATCTGCCCACGTTCGCCGCGCAGTTGCCCGCGCAACTGGGCCGGGTCGATGATCTCGATCTGTTCCAGGCGCAGCTTGCCGTTCCATACGTCGAGCTTGTCCAGCAAGGCGTCGGCGAAGGCCATGAATTGGCTGAAGACCTTTTTGTGGCTGGGGCGCAGCTCGTCGCGCCCGCTCCAGTCGGCCAGGCGCTGCTGGTATTGCCAGATGCTCTGGCGCGCAGCGCGGCCAAACACGAAAAAGTACAGGACGATGCCATACAGCAGTGGGCTCAGTACCCGGCGCCCGAGGACCTTGGCGGCGAACGCGGTGAGCTTCATCAGCCAGAAACTGCCGCGCTCCTGGCGGTCGGCCCAATGCCGGGTGTTTTCGCTCATGCTTGCCACCGTCGCCAGAGGATCAGCGGCGCGCGCAGCAACATGCCAAAGAACAGCCGGGTGTGCATCGACGAAATCAGCAGGTTGTCGTGGAACATCCGAAAGTGCGACAGGCCATCGGCCGGGTAATGCACCTTGGTCGGCAGCCAGCGCATCGGCTGGTTGCGCCATGACAGACGCACGAGGATGTCGGAGTCGAAATCCATGCGCTTGCCGATCCGCGCCGAGTCCATCAGCGCCAGCACCGGTGCCAGCGGGTAGATGCGAAAGCCGCACATCGAATCGCGGATCTGCAGCGACAGGCTGTTGATCCACACCCAGACATGGGTCAGGTAGCGGGCGTAGAGGCGGCCCTTGGGCACGCTATCGTCGTATTCGGGGTAGCCGCAGATCACCGCATCGGGGTGAGTGCGCGAGGCGTCGATAAACAGGGCGACTTCGCGCAGGTCGTGCTGGCCGTCGGCGTCCACTTGCAGGGCATGGGTAAAGCCCAGGCGTGCGGCTTCGCGAAAACCGACTTGCACCGCACCGCCCTTGCCCTGGTTGGTGGGCAGGGTGATCAGCGAGACGTTGTCCAGGCTGGCCAGTTGCGCCAGTACGGCGGCGCAGGCGGGGCTGCTGCCATCGTCCACCAGCAGGCAGGGCAGGCCATGCTCCAGCAGGCTGCGGACCACGGCGGGCACGGCGGCTTCATGGTTGTAGACCGGGATCAGGGCGCAGGGGTTATGCATGGTGGTGGACACCTGATGGACCGAGTTGCCTGCATCGCAGGCCAGCCAGCTCCCACATTGGGAATGTGTACCCATTGTGGGAGCGGGCTTGCCCGCGATTGAGCGCGCAGCGCTCACCCAACCTATGCATGAGAATTCTCCAGCAAAACCCGCCCGCTGGAACACGCCGCACTGTCATTGCGATAAGCGAAATACAACTTGCCCCGCTCGCGATCAAAACGCAGGTGCAACTCGACCACATCGCCCGGGCGCACCAGTTGCTGGAATTTGAGCACTTCCATGCCGGCAAAGGTCGGCGGGAGATCGAGCAGTTGCTGGCCCAGATTGAACGCCCATTCCACCTGCACAACCCCCGGCAGCACCGGGGTGTGGGGGAAGTGGCCGCTGAAGTAGGCCAGGTCCGGCGGAATGCTCAGTTGCAGGGTCCATTCGCCGTCGCTCTCGACCTGCGCCAGGACGTCCGGCGCCTTGGGGCGCGGCGCCAGCAGCAGGGCTTCGATGTGCGCCTGGGGCAGCTTGCCCTGGGAGTTGAGCGGTAACTGCCGCAACAGGCGCCAGCGGCGGGGCAGGGCCAGGGCTTCGCAATGCTGGCCCAGGTGTTGGCGCAGGGTTTGGGTGACGGTCCGTCGGCCTTGGTTGCGCAAGGCGTGCAGGCCGTCGCCACTGAGCACCACCAGGGCGCCGAGGGACGCGCGGTTTTCCTGGACCACGCCCAGGCGCGCTTCGGCGACCCAGGCGTGATCCGCCAGGGCTTGTTCGAGCATCGGCAGGGAGATGCGTTTTTCTTCCAGCTTGACGATCCGATCCAGGCGCCCGAGCAGTTCGAAGCGCCCGTCGGCGTGGATCTGGGCGGCATCGGCAGTCTGCTCGACATGCCCCGCTGGCAGGTACGGCGAGGCAATGCGCAAGGCGCCGTCGGCATCCTGGCTCAGTTGCACATCGGCAAACGGCTGCCACGGCGCGTGGCCCTGGCGCCAGGCAATGCCGCCGGTTTCCGAGCTGCCGAGGATCTCCGTCGGCCACTGCTGCAGGCGTTGATGCAGGCTGTCGGCCGCGTCGCCGGGCAGTGCGCCACCGGAGGAGAACACGCGCTTGACCGTGCTCAAGGCGGCCCAGTCAAGATTGTCGCCCATGCGCTTGAGCAGGGCCGGGCTGGCCACCCAGGCAAAGTGCGGGTGCTGGCGGCTGACGCGCTGCAAGTCTTCGGGGAACGGCAGTTGCTCACGTACAAACGTGCGGCCAGCGCACAGCGGCCACAGCACGCGGAACAGCAGGCCGTAGATATGCTGGGTGGCGACGCTGCCGATGATGCAGGCCTGGCCCAGGTCGGCGCCCCACAAGGCTTCCAGGGCCTGGACCTCATTGGCCAGCTGGCGCAGGGTTTTGTCGATGCGCTTGGGCTCGCCGCTGGAGCCGGAGGTGCACAGGCTCAACTGGCAGGTATCCAGGTCAAGGGCGGCGGCGGCAACTGGGGGCTGGTAGAGCGCGTCAAGGTCGCCCGCTTCGGTCAGCCAGGCGTCAACATCAGCGGCCCAGCGTTGGCGGGTCTGGGGTTGCAGGTCGGCGGGCAGCAACACGCTGACCCCGGCCTGCCAGGCGCCCAGCAAGGCGATCGCCAGCTCGCCGGCATCGTTCAGGTGCACCGCCAGGCGCTGGATGCCACGGGCTTGCAGGCCGGACGCCAGGCTCAGGGCCCGCTCGCACAGTTGCGCGTGATTCATCGACGGTTCGGTAGTGACCAAACGCAGTTCCACAGGCTCAAGCAACAGATGCTCAAGATTGACCCAATTCATACGCGGCCTCGAACCCTTTGTCGTATCAGCCATTCCACGGCAAACAACAGCCCCATCAAGCCGTAGGCGATCAGACCGTTGTACAACGTCCACCAGCTCAGCGGTGCCCACAGGGTGAGCGCGGCGGCGAGCAGGCCGTTGCACAAGAAAAACACACTCCATGCCACGGTGACCTGGCGTGTGTACGCAATGGCCTTTTCGGGCAATTGCGGATCGCTCAGGCGCGCCAGGCGCTCGACCATCGGCGGGCCGTATTTCAGGCTCAGGCCGAACAGCGCCAGCATGAACACGCTGACCAGGCTCGGGTACCAGCGCAGCAGTTGCGGGTTGTCGAACCAGGCCAGCAGCAGGCAAAACACAATTGCAGCCACCGCCATCCAGCCACTGCCAGGGCGTCGCGGGCCGGTCAGCGCGCGCAGCAACCACAGGCTGGCCAGCAGCAGGCCGAATTGCCACGGAGCGAAATGCTCCGTGCCGTAATACACCGCAAAAGGGTACAGCAGCCCTACCAGCAACAGGCCAAGGCCGATCAGCCGGCTCATGCGGCCGGTTGGACCAGGCGGTAGACCGCCTCGACCACGTCATTGACCGTACGCACGGCCTTGAACTCTTCGGCGGCGATTTTCTTGCCGGTCTGGCGCTTGATATGGTCGATCAGGTCCACGGCATCGATGCTGTCGATTTCCAGGTCCTGGTACAGGTTGGCGTCGAGAGTGACCCGTGCCGGGTCCAGTTCAAACAGTTCCACCAGGGCGTCGCGCAGGGTGTTGAAGATATCGTCACGAGTTTGCATGGTTGGGTCTCAAGCTGCCTGTCTGGCCGTGACGAACGCCGCGAGGCTGGCCACGTTGATAAAGTGATTGCGGGTGTCCTTGGCGTCGGCGTCGATCTTGATGCCGTACTTTTTCTGGATCGCCAGGCCCAGTTCCAGGGCGTCTACCGAATCCAGGCCCAGGCCTTCGCCGAACAGGGTTTGCTCGCTGCCAATGTCGCAGGCGTCGATATCTTCCAGGCCCAGGGCCTCGATGATCAGGGTTTTGATTTCGTGCTCAAGGCTGTTTGGGTTGCTCATCTTCGGCGAGCTCCTTAATGAAATAGTGATGCAGGTAATCGTTGAGCTTGCGTGAGGCCTGAGGCGCTGGCCCTTGTGAGGCAAACACCTGTGGGTCTATATCGGCACCCACCTGCAAACTGAAGTGAAAGCGGCGGTGGGGGATGCGATACCAGGGCTCGGCCTTGGTCAGCGTGGTCGGGCTGACCTTGAGCACCACGGGGGTGATGATTGTCGCACCGCGCAGGGCGATGGCGGCGGCCCCGCGATGAAAGGCCGGGGCTTTGCCCGGTACGGTGCGGGTGCCTTCGGGAAAGATAATCAGGGTCTGGCCGCCCCTCAGGGCGCCTGCGGCGGCATCGAGCATGTCGATGCTGCCGTCATTGCTGATATAGCCGGCATCGCTCACCGGGCCACGGGTGAAAGGGTTATGCCACAGGCTTTGCTTGACCACGCAATTGGCATCGCGCACCAGGCCGATCAGCACGACGACGTCGATCAGCGACGGGTGGTTGGCGATGATCATCTGCCCGGGGCGCCCGAGTTTTTCGGCACCCTCGACGCTGTAGGTGAGAATGCCGGCGCGGTACATCATGTTGATAAAGAACCAGAACAGGCGGCCGATGGTCAGGCGCGCACGTCGCTGATGCTGCTGCGCATCCCCCGGCAGGCAACTGAGCAGGGGAAACACCAGCAGGCGCAGGCACAGGCCGCCCAGGCCGAACAGCACGAAGCTGGCGGCCGTGGCGAACAGGCGCCAGTAATAGGCGTCCCGGGGCTTGTCGGTCAGGGTTTGCGTTGCCAGTTCCATACTCGGTTCTTCCAGGCATGTTGGCAGGCCCCCTGCTCGGTAAGCAGGGCGCACAGCAGGTTCAGGGCATGGGGCCACTGGGTCTTGGCAGGTTGGACAGTCGCGGTGTGCAGCGCCAGTTGCCATTCGTCGCCTGGGGTCAGCAGCAGGCCCAGGGCGTAGGGGAACGGCACGTCGTCGATCCAGCGTGCGTAGGCTGGAGGTGGCTGCTCTTCGGTAATCACCAGCAATACCGCCGGCGCGCCCTCGTTGAGCAGGGCGGCGGCCTCGAGCATGCCGTGCTCCAGGCCGTCGCCCGCGGCTGCCAGGGCAGTCATTTCGCTGGTTTCATTGCGCAGGATCGACCACAGGCCAATTACCGCGTTGTGCACCGACAGGCTGAACTGGGTGGGCGACAGGGGCTGGTCATTGGCCAGGTCGCTGAGAATATCCAGGGTGCGTGGGGTTTCGCCGTGACGTGAAACAAACACCAGCGGCAGATCCTGCAAACCTTCGGCCAATGGCCAGCCGACGCTGAAGGCCATCCGCGCCAGGCGGCTCAGGCGCCGGCGCTGCATGGCCGGCAGGAACGACACATCGGGCGCGGCATCGCTTTGGGCGAGCAACACCTTGGCATGGCACCAGTCGCGCCAGGCATCCTCGCTGTCGAGCCCAGGGGCCCAGGCACGCCATTGGGCGATGTTGAAGTTGATCACTGAGAAGATTTCCCGCCCCTGCGGGCTTCCTTGTGCTGCAAATTGCCCCGCCGCGACGGGACATGGCGCGATGGCCGAGTGGCGCGCATTATCCCGGTGCTGTGGGGTTCTAGCAAACTTTGGTAAAGAATTGTTCACGAGATATTACAAAGTCGGCGAAAAAGGATCAGTGATTGTCCGCCAATGGCTACGGGTGTCTGGTGTCAGGTAACTCTGTATTGGTTGGCGTGTTACGAGATAGTTATGCGGGATCCATCCCCAGATGCTGTAGTACAAGCTTGATCAAGGTAGCGAGCGGGCGCTTTTGCCCTCTACACTCGGGCATTCATTGATACACGGAGGTTTTTCCATGCGGCGCGTGGTGTTCAATCAAAAAGGCGGCGTTGGCAAATCCAGCATCGCCTGCAACCTGGCGGCGGTCAGTGCCAGTGAAGGCTATCGAACCCTGTTGGTGGACCTCGATGCCCAGGCCAACTCGACCCAGTACCTGACGGGGCTGACGGGCGACGATATTCCCATGGGTATTGCCGACTTCTTCAAGCAGACCCTGTCTTCCGGGCCGTTTTCGAAGAAAAACCAGGTGGATATCTACGAAACCCCCTTCGACAACCTGCATGTCATCACTGCCACCGCAGAGCTGGCGGACCTGCAGCCCAAGCTCGAGGCCAAGCACAAGATCAACAAGTTGCGAAAGCTGTTGGATGAATTGTCCGAGGATTACGACCGGATTTACCTGGATACGCCGCCGGCCCTGAACTTCTATGCGGTTTCGGCGCTGATCGCCGCTGATCGTGTGTTGATCCCTTTCGACTGCGACAGCTTCTCACGGCAGGCGCTGTATGGCCTGCTGGCGGAAATCGAAGAACTCAAGGAGGACCACAACGAAGGCCTCGAAGTGGAAGGCATCGTGGTCAACCAGTTCCAGGCCCGCGCGAGCCTGCCGCAGAAGATGCTGGACGAGTTGATTGCCGAAGGCCTGCCGGTGCTGCCGGTGTACCTGGCCAGCTCGGTGCGCATGCGCGAGTCCCATCAGGAAAGCAAACCGCTGATCCACCTGGACCCGCGCCACAAACTGACCCTGCAGTTTGTGGAGCTGCATAACTTGCTGGAAAACGCCTGATCTGAAGAGTGAACACGCTCAATGTGGGAGCTGGCTTGCCTGCGATCAGGGGGGGCCAGCTTGCAGAGGCATCAACTGACCCACTGTCATCTGGGGTTACACCCCTTGGCTACGCAACCAGCTCATCAGTTGCGGTAACGGAAACGCCCCGCTCTGGCGCGCTACTTCCCGGCCGTTCTTGAATAGGATCAGGCTGGGAATCGAGCGAATCCCCAATTGTGCCGAAAGCTGCTGGTTGGCCTCGCTATCGAGCTTGGCCAGCCGGCACTTGCCGGCCAACTGCCCGGCGGCCTGTTCAAACACCGGCGCAAACGCCTTGCACGGCCCGCACCACGCGGCCCACACGTCCACCAGTAGCGGTAAATCGCCCTTGATCTGGCTGGAATAATCGCCCTGGTTCAATTCAAACGGTTTGCTCAGCAACATCGGCTGCTTGCAGCGCCCGCACTTCGGGGCATCGCCCAGGCGTTCGTGGGGGATGCGGTTGAGGCCGTTGCAGTGTGGGCAGGGGATTACAAGAGAATCGGACATGATGGGGTTCCGTTGACGTTGCCAATGAACACTATTTGGAGCCAGGGCCAAGATTATCAAGGTTAGGCGGTAGCGACGCACGGGCTCACATTTTTGCCTGTGCACATGTTTGACGGCGTATCCAGGCTGCCTACGCAGGTATGAGATACCACCACTGGTCTGCTGAGCGCTTATCGCATACTGCGATAATTTGATCCCGGGACTAACGCTCATAGCAAGATGCGATAACGGCAAGTGGAAGGAATGACCGGAAATGAGCGTATTCATTGAGCAGGGTTAGGACGAGCAACTGATCTCCAAATGCTTGCCCCAATCGGGCGGCCGCTGCGCGTACTGTTCCATCCCCGGCTGTTCTTCAAATGGCGTGCTCAACACCTCATGCAGTCTTCGCACTTCACTGTAGTCGCCTGACTCGGCGGCGGTGATGGCGTTTTGTGCCAGGTAGTTGCGCAGGATATACAGCGGGTTGACCGCGTGCATGCGCTCGCGGCGTTCTGCCTCGCTGCCAGTACCGTCGCGCTCAACCCGGGCCTTGTACTCGTCGGCCCAGGCATCGAAGCCCGCGCGGTCGACAAAGTCATCACGCAGGCGCGCCACGGCCAGTGCGGCGGATTCGTCGCCCAGATGGCGGAAAAACAAGGTGTAGTCCACGCCACTGTTCTGCATCAGTTGCAGCAGGCGCTCCACCAGTTTCTGGTCATCGTCCTCGGCGGTGGTCAGGCCCAGGCGGCGGCGCATCAGGTCCAGGTAATGGGCCTGGTACAGCGGCAGGTACAGGCCCAGGGTCTCGCGCAGGGCTTCAACGCTGATGTATGGCGTCAGCGCCTGGGCCAGGGCGCTGAGGTTCCACTGGCCGATGGGCACCTGGTTGCTGAAGGAATAGCGGCCTTCGTGATCGGAGTGGTTGCAGATGAAGTGGGCGTCGAAGTCATCGAGGAAGGCAAACGGCCCGAAGTCGAAGGTAATCCCCAGGATCGACATATTGTCGGTGTTCATCACCCCATGGCAAAACCCGTAGGCCTGCCACTTGGCGATCAGCTCGGCATTGCGCTCGACGATCTCGCGGAACATTGCCAGGTAGGGCTCGGGTTGCTCCTGGCATTGGGCAAAGTGCAGCTTCAGCACATGCTCGGCCAGTTGTTGGTGCAGCTCGGTTTTCTGGGTGTAGTAGAAGTATTCGAAGTGCCCAAAGCGGATATGGCTCGGCGCCAGGCGCAGCACCATGGCCGCGCGTTCCTGCTTCTCGCGCCATACCGGGGTGTCGGAGCCGATCACGCACAGGGCGCGGCTGCTGGGGATGCCCAGGGCGTGCAAGGCTTCGGAGGCGAGAAACTCGCGGATCGACGAACGCAGCACCGCGCGGCCATCGCCCATGCGCGAGTAAGGCGTTTGCCCGGCGCCCTTGAGGTGCAAGTCCCAGTGCTCGCCCGCCGCGTTATACACCTCGCCCAGCAGCAAGCCGCGGCCGTCCCCCAGTTGCGGGTTGTAAGAGCCAAACTGATGCCCGGAATAGACCATCGCCCGCGGTTCGGCCTCGGCCCACAGCGTGTGGCCGCCGAACAGTTCGGCGAACACCGGCGTGTCGGCCACGGCCGGGTCGAGGTCCAGCAGGGCCATGGCGGCGTTGCTCGCCACCACCAGCCGTGGCTCGTCGATGGGCTCGGGCAATACGTGGGTTGAGAAACCATCGCCCAGGCGGGCGAAGCGGTTGTCGAAGGTCAGGTCGTCGAGGGCTTTCACCGGCCATCTCCAGCAGAATGTCCGAGCATTCTGCTGGGGATAGCGCGGTTAGTCGAGTTTGGCCGGCGGTGTGGGTTGTGGCGAGCCGTCATTCGCCGGCTTGCTCACGGGTTCGACTTCCACCAGCTTGTATTCCTGGCCGTGCAGGTTTTTCAGGTAAATCTCCATCTGACGGAACGAAATGTTGATGCTCTGCTTCTTGAACTCACGGTTGATAAAGCGGTTGACCTCATCAATCACCGGGTTGCGGTCGCCCAGATCGCGTACATGCATGCGCAATTCGTGGTCGAGGGTGCTTTCGCCGAAGTTCAGGAAGTACACAAGGGGTTCCGGGTCTTTCAGTACCCGTGGGTTATCCCTGGCGGCCTTGAGCAACAATTCCTTCACCAGGTCCAGATCGGAGCCGTAGTCCACGCCAAGCTTGAGGGTCACCCGGGTGATGGTGTCGGTCAGCGACCAGTTGATCAACTGCCCGGTGATAAAGGTTTTGTTCGGGACAATGATGTCCTTGCGGTCGAAGTCGGTGATGGTGGTGGCGCGGATGCGGATCTTGCTCACCGTCCCCGACAGGTTGCCGATGGTAATGGTGTCGCCGATGCGCACCGGGCGCTCGAACAGGATCATGATGCCGGAGATAAAGTTGGCGAAGATCTCCTGCATGCCGAAACCCAGGCCCACCGACAGCGCGGCCACCAGCCATTGCAACTTGTCCCAGCTGACCCCGAGGGTCGACAGGGTCGACACAAAGCCCACACCGGCAATCACATACGACAGCAAGGTGGTGGTGGCATAGGCACTGCCCTGGGCCAGGTCGAGTTTGGACAGCACCAGCACTTCCAGCAGGCCCGGCAGGTTGCGCGCCAGGGCGAAGGTGATGCCGATGATGATCAGTGCGCCGAGCATGTCGCCGATGCTGATGGGCACCATGCTGATATTGGCGCCGGTGCCGCTGGTGTACTCGTAGAGGGTGATGTTGTCCAGGTAGGAGAACACCGAGATCAGGTCTGACCAGACCCAGTACAGCGCCGCGATAAAGCCGCCGAGCAAGGCCAGGCGAATCAGGCGCATGGACTGCTCGTTGACCTGCTCGATATCCAGGGTCGGTTCCTCGATCACCACTTCGCCGTCGCCGGCTTCCTTGGCCGCCTGGCGCTTGGCCAGTGCCCGGGAGTAGGCCAGGCGCCGTGCGGCCACACCCAGGCCACGGACGAAGGTGGCTTCGATCACCAGCCAGAACATCAGCAGGTACAGGGTGTTGATCAGGCGGTCGCTGAGTTTGAGCGCGGTGTAGTAGTAGCCAAAACACACGGCAATAAACAGCGCGATGGGCAGCGCGGTAAACGCCACGCCGACCACCTTGCGAAACAGCGAGGCCTTTTCATGGGTAGGGCTATTGAGCAACAGGCGACTGAGCAGCCAGGCCATCAGCCCGTAGCAGGTCAGGACCACAGCGATCCCCAGCACATCGTTGGCCAGGGCCGCCGGCTGATGTTCGGCGATGGACACCACGGCCACCAGCGCCAACACCACCAGCCCCAGTTTGCGGATCCAGCCCTGGAGGAATTCGACCTGGGGTTTTTCCCAGCGGAAATGCAGTTCGGCCACACCGCCCGGCGCCAGGATGCGATAGGCGGTGTAGAACACCAACCACGCCTGGGCGATTTGTACCAGGGCCATGCCCAGATTGGCGTTCTGCCCACGGGCATCGATTTGCAGGGCGTAGCCACACAGCGCCAGGCCGAGGGTCACCGGCAAGGCCAGCAGGATATTCACCAGAATGGCGATCGGGGTGTGCCACTGGCTGTCACGTTTGAAGTGACCGATATCCATATGGATTTTTTTCAGCCGCTCGTACAGGTTGTTACGTCGCCATAGCAGGGCGCCGATCAACAGCAGCAGGGGCAAGAACAGCAGCGGGCGCTGGGTCAGGCCGTCATACAGTTCGCTGAGGCTGGAGGCCCAGGGCAGGGTGTTGACCTGTTTTTCCAGGCGGGTGGGCACGGCTTCCAGCCATTCGACGTCCAGCGGTTTGTTGCTGGGGATCCAGAACATCTGTTCGTCGAGGGTCGCGCGCAGGCTGGCGGCGGTGCTGAGCAGCTGTTTCTGGTTCAGTTGCAGGGTGATGGATTCGTTGAGCAGTGCGCTCAGTTCCCGGCTCAGGCGCTCGAGCAGGTCGCTGCGGGTCACGGCCAGTTCCAGCAGGGTGCGGCGCAATTGCGGGGTGACCTGGTCTTCGGGCTGGTTGGCCAGCAAGTTATCGACGTAGGCACTCGGCGAGTTGATCAGTTCGCGCTGCTGGTTGACCTCGAACTGGTACAGGCGAATGTTGGCGATATCGTCCGCCAGATCCCGGTCGACCTTCAGGCGCGGCAAGGCCTGTTTCTGTTGATAGAGAATTTTCGACAGCAGCAGGCTGCCCTTGAGCACGTTGATCTGCTCGTCCAGGGCCGAATCGCTCTGGGTCATGCTGTCCAGCAACTGCTTGGTTTTCAGGTTCTCTTGGGTCAGCTCGTTGAGCCGGTCGGTGCTTCTGAGCAGGTAGTCGGACAGTTTCAGGTTGGCCGCGCTTTCCGTGGTCAGCAGGCTGCTGCCGCCGGCCTTCTGCGCTTCGATGGACTGCTGAGTCACGGTTTCCTGGGACTGGGCCAGGCGTTTCTGGTTGATCAGGGTTTGCAGGTCCTGGATTTCCTGCTCCAGGCGCGTGGTTTTTTCCACCGCCAGGTCATGCTGGCTGTTGCCCAGGTCTTGCAACTGGCTGTTGCCCGCCAGCTCCTGGCGGCGCAGCGGGATCAAGGCATTGAGCGCCGCCAGTTCGGCATTCAGCAGGTTGCGCTGGTCGCCGTTGAGGGGTTTGCCATTGTCCTTGCCGGCCTTGAGGATGCCATTGATCTGCTGGATGCGCGTCTGGCTCTTGCTGATTTCGGTCTGGGCGCGCTCGGGGCGGGTCTGGGCGGCGATGCTCAGGCTGTTGGCGTCGGCCAACTCCTTTTGCAGGTCGCCCTGCTGGGTGCTGCGCTGCACCAGCAGTTGTTCGAGCTGGGGCACCGGCAGGCTGGCGTAGCGCTGGGCCACAGGCACCACTTTGGTGCTTTTGAGGCGGGCCAGTTCACGGGAGTTTTCCGTGGTCTGGCGGGGCGCGCCTTCGAGCTGACGCTTGAGGTCAGTCAGGCGTTGCTCGTAATCCTGCTTGTTGCCCAGCAGGGTCAGGGTCTGCTGCAACACATTTTGCAGCGCCTTCATGTCGGCGTCGGGCAGTTTGCGGTCAGGCAGCTTGTCCAGGGTCTGTTGCACGCTCTCGATGCTTGGCGGGGCGGCGGCATACACGGGGCTGACGCAGAGGGTCAGACCGAGCAGGGCAGTGGCTAAAAAAGTGCGCAGGAATGTCATAGAGACCGATCGAACAAGATGAAGAATAGGGGGCGTGCTGATGGCCACTGGCGCATCGTCGCCCCGCAGTTTAGAGGAAGAATCCGGGCCCCGGGCGACTTCCTTCGGGGAATCTGACGCCGACTTTGCCGATCTTGTTCCCGTCCATCACGGCAACCGTCCAAATGGTGTTGTTCCACTCCACCTGGTCGCCGACAACCGGGGCGCCACCGACTTTCTGGGTAATAAAGCTGCTCAGTGGCATGTCCGGGTCGATGCCGTCGAGCTTGAGCCCGTACAGCGCCGAAACCGCGCCCAGCTGGGCGTCGCCCTCCAGCACGAAGTCGCCGAAGAAGCGCAGGTCCAGGCCCCGTTGTGGTGCCTGGCTGAACAGCTTGCCGAGGGCGGCGAGGTTGTGTTCATGGCCGATCACGCACAGCAGGTCATCGGCTTCCAGCACCGTACTACCCGACGGATGGAGCAGTTGCTGGCCACGAAACAGCGCGGCGATCCGTGTGCCTTCGGGCATTTTCAGCTCGCGCAGGGCCGCGCCGATGCACCATTTCTCCGCCCCCAGGCGGTAGACGAACAGCTCCCACTCGCTGGTGACGTGCACTTCCAGGGCTGCCCGGGAAATCGGCGCAGGCTCGGGTGGTACCGTCACTTTCAAGAGTTTGGCGACCCACGGCAGGCTGGTGCCTTGCACCAGCAACGACACCAGCACAATAAAGAACGCCAGGTTGAAATACAGCTGGGCGTGGGGCAGGCCGGCCATCAACGGGAACACCGCGAGAATGATCGGCACCGCGCCGCGCAGGCCGACCCAGGCGATAAACACTTTTTCGCGGCCATGGAAGGCCTTGAACGGCAGCAGGCCGACGGCCACCGACAGCGGCCGCGCAAACAGGATCATCCACAGTGCCAGGCCCAGGGCCGGCAGGGCGATGGGCAGCAGGTCATGGGGCGTGACCAGCAGGCCCAGCACCAGGAACATGCCGATCTGCGCCAGCCAGGCCATGCCGTCGAGCATATGCAGGATGCCGTGGCGGCTGCGTACCGGGCGGTTGCCGATCACCAGGCCGCACAGGTACACGGCGAGGAAGCCGCTGCCGTGCAAGGCATTGGTCAGGGCGAAGACGAACAGGCCGCCGGCGATCACCAGGATCGGATACAGACCGTTGGCCAGGTTGATCCGGTTGACCAGTTGCAGCATCAACCAGCCGCCGCCCAGGCCGATAATGCCGCCGATGCCGAACTCGCGGATCAGGTGGGTCAACAGGCTCCAGTGCAAGCCGGTCTGGCCGCTGGCAAGCATGTCGATCAGGGTCACGGTGAGGAACACCGCCATCGGGTCGTTGCTGCCGGATTCGATTTCCAGGCTGGCACTGACCCGTTCGTTCAGGCCCTTGCCGCCCAGCAGCGAGAACACGGCGGCGGCATCGGTGGAGCCGACGATGGCGCCGATCAGCAGGCCCTGGATGATATTGAGGTCGAACAGCCAGGCCGCCGCCATACCGGTGAGGCCGGTGGTTATCAACACCCCCACGGTCGCCAGCGACAGGGCTGGCCACAGTGCCACGCGAAAACTCGCGACCCGGGTCCGCAAGCCGCCATCGAGCAGGATCACTGCCAATGCCAGGTTGCCCACCAGGTAAGCGGTTGGGTAGTTATCGAAAATGATCCCGCCGCCATCGACGCCGGCCAGCATGCCCACGGCCAGGATGATCACCAGGATCGGGATCCCCAGGCGGGACGAAAGAGAACTCACCAGAATGCTCGCACCTACCAGCAACGCGCCGATCAAGAACAGGCTGTTGATGGTCGTCGCATTCAAAGGCAGTACTCCGAAAATAAGGCGGGCGCAGACTGACCATGCAGTCTGCGTGCCAGCGATTCTAACCTGTTGAATTGCTGCGCTGTCAAAAAGCTTTTCAGGTTTACGCAGAACCAATGTGGGAGCAGGCAAGCCCCCACATTTATGATGCAGTGTCTGTTAGAGACGGAATCTACCCACCATCCCATTCAAATCCACCGCCAGGCGCGACAACTCACTGCTCGCCGCACTGGTCTGGCTGGCGCCGGTGGCCGACTGCACCGACAAGTCGCGGATGTTCACCAGGTTGCGGTCCACTTCCCGCGCGACCTGCGCCTGCTCTTCTGCGGCGCTGGCGATCACCAGGTTGCGCTCGTTGATCTCGATAATTGCGCTATTGATGGTATCCAGGGACATCCCCGCGCCTTTGGCGATATTGAGCGTCGATTCGGCGCGCTCGGTGCTGTTGCGCATCGAATCCACTGCCTGTTCGGTGCCGGCCTGGATACTGCCGATCATCCGCTCGATTTCACTGGTCGATTGCTGGGTACGATGGGCCAGGGCCCGTACTTCATCGGCAACCACGGCAAACCCGCGCCCGGCTTCCCCGGCGCGCGCGGCTTCGATGGCGGCGTTCAGGGCCAGCAGGTTGGTCTGGTCGGCCAGGCCGCGAATCACATCCAATACCTTGCCGATATCCCGCGACTCTTCGGCCAGGGCGCCGATCAGCGTGGCGGTGCCCTGCACATCGCCGCTCATGCGCTCAATCGCGCTGACGGTTTCCTGCACCAGGTCGCGGCCATCGCCGGCCGAGGCGGTGGCGTTTTTCGAGGCTTCGGAAGTGCTGACGGCATTGCGCGCCACTTCTTCGACGGCGCTGGTCATCTCGTTGACGGCGGTGGCCGCCTGCTCGATCTCGTTGTTCTGTTGGGTCAGGCCACGGGCGCTTTCATCGGTGACGGCGTTCAGTTCTTCGGCAGCCGAGGCCAGTTGGGTGGCCGAGCCGGAAATGCGCTGCAGGGTGTCGCGCAATTTCTCCTGCATTTTATTCATCGCGCGCAACAGGCGGCCGGCTTCGTCATCGCCATCGACCTTGATCGGCTGGGTCAGGTTGCCCTCGGCAATCTTCTCGGCCGCGTCCAGGGCCTGGGCGATGGGCAGGGTGATGCTGCGGGTCAGCAGCCAGGCAAATAGCATGGTCAGCGCCGTGGCCAGCACCAGCAGGGCGACCACCAGCTCGAAGGCCGAATCATATTGCTCGGCGGCTTTCTGGTTGCTGTCGTTGGCCATCGAATTGTTGATGTCCAGCAGACGCGTCAGGACCGCGTTGACTGCCTCGGAGTTGCTCAGCAGTTCGGTGTTGAGCAAGGTGCGCAGCTCTTCGATCTGATTGTTGCGCGACAGGCTCTTCATCCGCTCTTCGATCTGCCGGTACTGGCCCAGCAGGCGCACATAATCGTCGTAGGCCGAGCGTTCCTCGCGGCTGTCGATCAGCTTTTCATACACGCTCTGGGCTGTCCGAATCTGCTGGTTACGCAGTTCAAAGGCTTCCAGGGTCTTTTGTTGCACCTCCGGCTCGCGGTTGGTCAGTAGGCGGTAGGACAACACACGCAGGCGCAGGGTCAGTTGGGTGAAGTCGTCGAGGGCGCGAATGCTCGGCACGCTGCTCAGGGTGATGTCTTCGGTGGCACCCCGGATCTTGCCCATCTGATTCAGCGCAAAAACACCGAGAAACAACATCAGCGCACCAATGCACGCGAAGCCGAGAAACGCGCGCGGCGCGATATTCATATTACGAAGAGACATGCAGTGGTCCTGGGAGAGGCGCGATCCGTGCGGCTTTGAGGCGGGGTAAGCATGACCTATCGGACGTACGACTAAAGTCTTGAGGGGGTGCGCGTTTTTGTCGCATCCTGCGCGGATTGGAATGGATTCAGGAACCAGATGGCGTAAATGCAGTCACTAAGGCTCCACAGCGTGGCCTGACCCGTGAAATCGGGGCTGCGCGCCAGGATAACCCTGGCTTCCACGGTGAATTTTCTTTATCGTCACCGCCCTTTGAAAAAGCCCGAGAATTCAAAATGTTAGAAACATCCCTCAGCCAACTGGAACAACTGGTCAGTGACCTGGTGCAGCAGAATCAAGCTCTGCTGGGCACCAACGAATCCCTCAAGGCCGAGCTGGCCCGCGCCAAGGATGAGAACGACAGCTTGCAACTGAACCTGATGGAGCAGGAAGAAAAGCAGGGCGCCACCGCAGCCCGTATCCAGGCGTTGGTTGAGCGTGTGAGCGCAGGTCCTGTCAGCGCATGAGTGAAGGGATAAAGGTCGTTTCGATTCTCGGTGAGGATTACTCGATCAAGGCCCCGGATGGGGAAGACAGCACCCTGCTCAAGGCCGTGACCCTGCTCAAGGCGTCCCTGGCAACCACCAAGCAGAAGTACCCGACTCTGATCGGCGACAAGCTGCTGGTGCTGGCGGCGCTGAATCTATGTGCCGAACAGATCGACATGCAGCAGCGTCACCAGCAGGAACTCGACCGTTACCAAGAGCAAGTCAGCGCCACGGTCGACGTGATTGCCAAGGCCATCGGCCAGCCCTGATCAGAACCATTCATCCTGCATGGCCAGGCACGTATCGTCCCGCGCCTGCAGGATCGACAGTTCATGATGGCAGCCCGGTACTTCCCACGTCAGGAAGTACCGGGCCGCTTGCAGCTTGCCTTTATAGAAAGTCACATCCGTCGCATTCCCCCTGGCCAGCCCTTCTTCGGCGCGGATCGCCTGTTCCAGCCAGCGCCAGCCAATCACCGTATGCCCAAACACTTTCAGGTACAGCGCCGAGTTCGCCAGGCTGCTGTTGACCTTGCCTTGGGCGAGATCCGTCAACAGCCCCAGGGTCACGCTTTGCAGGCGCGCCACCAACTGCTCCAGTGGTTCGCGCATGGCCGTGAGTGACGGGTATTGCTGGGCCCGTGCGCCGGTCTCGGCGATCAGGCGAATCAACTGCTTCAGGCCCGAACCGCCATTTTGCGCAAGCTTGCGTCCCAGCAGGTCCAGGGACTGGATGCCATGGGTGCCTTCGTGGATCGGGTTCAGGCGGTTGTCGCGGTAGTACTGCTCCACCGGGTATTCGCGGGTGTAGCCGTGGCCGCCGAGAATCTGGATCGCCAGCTCGTTGGCCTTCAGGCAGAACTCCGAGGGCCAGGATTTGACGATCGGGGTCAGCAGGTCCAGCAACTCATGGGCCTGCCTGCGCCCGGTTTCGCTGTCCAGGGTGGTGGTGTCATCGAACAGGCGCGCGGCATATAGGCCCAGGTCGAAGGCGCCTTCTACATAGGCTTTTTGCGTAAGCAACATGCGCTTGATATCAGCGTGCTGGATGATCGACACCGGCGCGGTGTTCGGATCTTTGCTGTCGGGCAGGCGGCCTTGCGGGCGTTCCCGGGCGTATTCCAGGGAGTACAGGTAACCGGCATAACCGAGCATCACCGCACCCATGCCGACCCCAATCCGCGCCTCGTTCATCATCTGGAACATACAGGCCAGACCCTGGTGCGGCTTGCCCACCAGATAGCCGACACACTCGCCGTTATCGCCGAAGTTCAGCGCGGTGGAGGTGGTGCCGCGCCAGCCCATCTTGTGGAACAGCCCGGCCAGCAGCACATCATTGCGCGGGCCCAGGCTGCCGTCGTCGTTGACCAGGAACTTGGGCACGATAAACAGCGAAATGCCCTTCACCCCGGCGGGCGCGTCCGGCAGTTTGGCCAAGACCATGTGCACGATGTTTTCCGACAGCGGGTGATCGCCACCGGAGATAAAGATCTTGTTGCCCTTGAGGCGGTAGGTGCCATTCGCCGCCGGCTCGGCGCGGGTGCGGATATCCGACAGCGACGAGCCGGCATGGGGTTCGGTCAAGGCCATGGTGCCGAAGAAGCGGCCCTCGATCATCGGTTGCAGAAAGCGTTGCTTCTGCTCCTCGGTGCCAAAACTCTCGATCAGGTTGGCCGCGCCCATGGTCAGGAACGGGTACGAGGTGGAAGCCGCATTGGCTGACTGAAAGTGCGCAAAACAGGCCTGGGACAGCAGCGTCGGCAGTTGCATGCCACCGGCTTCAAAACTGCGCGCCGCATTGAGAAAGCCGGCTTCGAGGAAGGCATCCACGGCAGGTTTCACTTCCGGGATCAGGATCGCCTGGCCATCTTCGTAGCGCGGTTCGTTCTCGTCGCCCTTGCGGTTGTGGGGGGCGAAGTACTTTTCGGCGATGTGGCGGGCGGTGCCGATGGCGGCATCGAAGGTTTCGCGAGTGTGTTCGGCAAACCGCTCGCGCTGGGTCAGGCCCTCGGCATCGAGGACTTCATACAGCTCGAAAGCCAGATTGCGGGAACTGAGGAGCGTCTCGGACATGGCGGCTTACCTATTTGGGAATAGGCCGCAGTCTAAGTGCGCGAATAGAGGCGCGATAGCAAGATTGATCTGGGTGATGGAGCAGCAAAACAAAGGCAGGATGAATGTACAAGATCGTTCCCACGCTCTGCGTGGGAACGCCTCTTGCGACGCTCTGCGTCGCGGACGCGGAGTGTCCTGGGCTGCACTCCCACGCAGAGCGTGGGAGTGCTCGGTGGTGACTAGCCGATAGTCATCAGGCTCGCGTTACCACCCGCCGCAGCGGTGTTGACGCTCAACGCACGCTCGATCACCAGGCGCTCCAACGCAATGTTGGTTTCGCCCGAGGACAGGCCATTGACCCCGACAATCGCGCCGCTGCGTTGCGCCACTTGCTGGCAAACCCCACGCAGTTGGTCGGAATCGCCGTGGTGCAGGACGGCGTCGAAGATCACTTCGTCCTTGGTCCAATCGGCTACACGCTGGATCTTCGCCTGAACTTCCTTCGGCAGCCGTGGGAACAGTGCCTTGGTCAGGTCAGATTCCGGCCACACTGCCGAGCTACCCACAGCCAGTACGGCCGCCAGTTGCGCCAGCAGATCGCCTTCTACGTCCGCCAGGCACAGCACGTGCTCGCGGGGTAGGATGGCGTAGCTGTTGCGCTCGCCGGTCGGGCCGGCCAGCAGGCGGGTGATACCGCTTTGCGATTGCGCGGCGAACTGGCTGCACAGGGCGCTCAGTTCGCTGAACTTGTTGCCGTCGGCCCAGGTTTTCAGGGCACTCAGCGGTTGGCTCATGGCGTCACGCAGGCGCACATCCGGTGCGGCCAGTGCATCGCCCCGTACGAAGGATTGCTCGATCGCATCGGTAGGGCGGGTCGACAGCAGGCGGTACAGGTACAGCGGACCACCGGCTTTCGGGCCGGTACCCGACAGGCCTTCGCCACCGAATGGCTGCACGCCGACGACGGCACCGACGATGTTGCGGTTAACGTAGACGTTACCGGCATGGACGTTGTCGATCACCTTGGCGATGGTCTCGTCGATACGGGTGTGCACGCCCAGGGTCAGACCGTAGCCAGAAGCATTGATCTGACCGATCAACTGGTCGATTTCCTTACGCTTGTAGCGCACCACGTGCAGGACCGGGCCGAAGATCTCCCGTTGCAGCTCGTCGAAGCTTTCCAGCTCGATCAGGGTTGGCATCACGAAGGTGCCGCGCTTGATTTCTTCACTGTCGGCAATTGCCACCTGGTACACGGTACGGCCTTTGTCGCGCATGGCCTGGATGTGCTTCTCGATGCCCGCCTTGGCTTCGGCGTCGATTACCGGGCCGATATCCACAGACAGGCGCTCCGGGTTGCCGAGACGGCATTCGGCCATGGCACCCTTGAGCATTTCGATAACGCGGTCTGCCGAATCTTCCTGCAGGCACAGTACACGCAGGGCCGAGCAACGCTGGCCGGCACTGTCGAAGGCCGAGGAGACGACGTCGATCACCACCTGTTCGGTCAGAGCCGAGGAGTCGACGATCATCGCGTTCTGGCCACCGGTTTCGGCGATCAGCGGGATTGGGCGGCCCTGGGCATCCAGGCGTCCGGCGACATTGCGTTGCAGCAGGCGCGCCACTTCGGTGGAGCCGGTGAACATCACGCCTTTGACGCGATCATCACCCACCAGGCGGGCACCAACGCTTTCGCCCTGGCCCGGCAGCAGTTGCAGCACGCCTTCCGGAATGCCGGCTTCGAGCAGCAGGCGCACGGCTTGCGCGGCGACCAGCGGGGTCTGTTCGGCCGGCTTGGCCAATACCGGGTTACCGGCGGCCAGTGCGGCGGCGACTTGGCCACTGAAGATCGCCAGCGGGAAGTTCCACGGGCTGATGCACACCACCGGGCCCAGTGGGCGGTGGGCGTCGTTGGTGAAATCGTTACGCGCCTGCACGGCGTAGTAACGCAGGAAGTCCACGGCTTCACGCACTTCGGCGATGGCGTTGGCGAAGGTCTTGCCGGCTTCACGGGCCAGCAGGCCCATCAGTGGCTGGATCTCGCCTTCCATCAAGTCGGCGGCACGTTCGAGGATCGCGGCGCGTTCGGCCGGCGGGGTGGCCTGCCAGATCGGTGCGGCATTCAGGGCGCACTGGATAGCGTTGTCGACGTCTTCGATCGTGGCTTCCTGGACGTGACCAACCACATCACGCAGGTCGGACGGGTTCAGCACCGGCGCAGCGGCTTCATTGCTGGACGCGCAACCGAGCATCGGCGCGGCCTTCCAGTTGTTGTGCGCGGTGGCCAGCAAGGCGCAGGACAGCGACGCCAGGCGGTGTTCGTTGGCCAGGTCGATACCGGCCGAGTTGGCGCGCTCGCTGCCGTACAGGTCGCGTGGCAGTGGGATACGCGGGTGCGGCAGGCCGAAGCCGCCTTCCAGCGTCGCCATCTGCTCGATGCTGGCCACTGGATCGGCCACCAGCTCCTGGATCGAGATGGATTGGTCGGCGATACGGTTGACGAACGAGGTGTTGGCGCCGTTTTCCAGCAGGCGACGCACCAGGTAGGCCAGCAGGGTTTCGTGGGTGCCGACCGGCGCGTACACGCGGCATGGACGGTTCAGCTTGCCTTCGGAAACCTTGCCTACAACTTGTTCGTACAACGGTTCACCCATGCCGTGCAGGCACTGGAACTCGTACTGGCCGGGGTAATAGTTCTGGCCGGCGATGTGGTAGATGGCCGACAGGGTGTGGGCGTTGTGCGTGGCGAACTGCGGGTAGATGACTTCCGGTACCGACAGCAGCTTGCGTGCGCAGGCGATGTAGGAAACGTCGGTGTACACCTTGCGGGTGTAGACCGGGTAGCCTTCCAGGCCTTCGACCTGGGCGCGCTTGATTTCGCTGTCCCAGTACGCGCCTTTTACCAGGCGGATCATCAGGCGGTGACGGCTGCGGCGTGCCAGGTCGATCACGTAGTCGATCACGTACGGGCAGCGCTTCTGGTAAGCCTGGATCACGAAACCGATACCGTTCCAGCCGGTCAGTTGCGGCTCGAAGCACAGGCGCTCGAGCAGGTCCAGGGACAGCTCCAGGCGGTCGGCTTCTTCGGCGTCGATGTTCAGGCCGATGTCGTATTGCTTGGCCAGCAGCGTCAGGGACAGCAGGCGCGGGTACAGCTCGTCCATCACGCGCTCGTACTGGGCGCGGCTGTAGCGCGGGTGCAGGGCCGACAGCTTGATGGAGATGCCCGGGCCTTCATAAATCCCACGGCCGTGAGAGGCTTTGCCGATGGAGTGAATGGCTTGTTCGTACGAGGCCAGGTACTTCTGTGCGTCGTGTTCGGTCAGTGCAGCTTCACCGAGCATGTCGTAGGAGTAGCGGAAGCCTTTGGCTTCGAACTTGCTCGCATTGGCCAGGGCCTCGGCGATGGTTTCGCCGGTGACGAACTGCTCGCCCATCAGGCGCATGGCCATGTCGACGCCCTTGCGGATCATCGGCTCGCCGCTCTTGCCGATAATGCGGCTCAGGGAGGAGGTCAGGCCGGCCTCATTGTGGGTGGCGACCAGTTTACCGGTCAGCAGCAGGCCCCAGGTGGCGGCGTTGACGAACAACGATGGGCTGTTGCCCAGGTGCGGCTGCCAGTTGCCGGTGCTGATCTTGTCGCGGATCAGCGCGTCACGGGTGCCCTTGTCGGGGATCCGCAGCAGCGCTTCGGCCAGGCACATCAGGGCCACGCCTTCCTGGGACGACAGGGAAAATTCCTGCAGCAGGCCCTGGACGATACCGGCACGGCCGCCGGCGCTCTTCTGGTTACGCAGTTTTTCGGCAATCGAGGCGGCCAGCTTGTTGGTGGCTTCGGCCATCTGGGCCGGCAGGCGAGCCTGCTCGATCAGCATCGGCACCACTTCCGGCTCGGGGCGGCGGTAAGCGGCGGTGATCGAGGCGCGCAGCACCGATTGCGGCAGGATGCTTTCGGCAAATTCGAGGAAGCACTGGTGAGCGTGGTCGTTCTGCACCTCGCCCGCGTCGTCTGCGTCCTTGAGGCCCGAACCGTTGAGCTCGGTCAGGGTTGCACCACCCTCGAGTTTCTCCAGGTAATTGAAAATTGCCTGCTTGATCAGCCAGTGCGGCGTGCGATCAATGGAGGTCGCGGCGGCCTTGAGGCGTTCGCGGGTTGGGTCATCGAGTTTGACCCCAAGGGTGGTCGTAGCCATATTTTTATCCTCATGGGTGCCACTACTGTGTGGCATCAGCTGGCGGCAAGATTAGCTTTGCGCCGTACGAGGTGCAACCGGGTGCAACCCATTTTCTTCATGAAATTCACGCTGCTCGTCAGAAATCATTTTCACTCGACCAAATCGGCTGAATATTGGTGCATTTGCTTCTGGATTTGGCTGTTCTTGCTCCGAAAAGGAGCAAAAAACCGCCGTTTGCCGAAAAACGCGCCAGGGTGCAACTAATTCTCACGAAACTGGTTGCACCTTATTTGCTTTGTTGAATAGCATTCACGCCCAAGGTGCAACCAACCCTAGGGTTCGGTTCATCGGCTGATGGCTTTCCTGGGGAAACGTCAGTCATAAATGCGCGGCACGCAGCTTCGTCTACACACTACTCGGTTGTAGATGGCCTGACAGACCGCCGCTACATAAAAACAAAGCCAGGGCGTAACTCAATGAGCGTAAGTAATCCAACCTTGATCACATTTGTGATCTACATCGCGGCAATGGTGCTGATTGGTCTCATGGCCTATCGCTCCACCAATAACCTTTCCGATTACATCCTCGGTGGTCGCAGCCTCGGCAGCGTCGTCACCGCACTCTCGGCTGGCGCTTCGGATATGAGCGGCTGGTTGTTGATGGGCCTGCCAGGTGCCATCTACATGTCGGGCCTGTCGGAAAGCTGGATCGCCATCGGCCTGATCGTCGGTGCTTACCTGAACTGGCTGTTTGTGGCAGGTCGCCTGCGCGTGCAGACCGAACACAACGGCGACGCCCTGACCCTGCCGGACTACTTCTCCAGCCGTTTTGAAGACAAGAGCGGCCTGCTGCGGATTATCTCGGCGGTAGTGATCCTGGTGTTCTTCACCATCTACTGCGCTTCTGGCATCGTGGCCGGTGCCCGTCTGTTCGAAAGCACCTTCGGCATGTCCTACGAGACGGCGCTGTGGGCCGGTGCTGCGGCGACGATTGCCTACACCTTTATCGGTGGTTTCCTGGCAGTAAGCTGGACAGATACCGTACAAGCCACCCTGATGATCTTCGCGTTGATCCTGACGCCCATCATCGTGCTGCTGGCCACCGGCGGTGTCGATACCACCTTCCTGGCTATTGAAGCGAAGGATCCAACCAGCTTCGACATGCTGAAAAACACTACCTTCATCGGCATCATCTCGCTGATGGGCTGGGGCCTGGGCTACTTCGGCCAGCCGCACATCCTCGCGCGTTTCATGGCGGCGGATTCGGTCAAGTCGATTGCCAAGGCGCGTCGCATCTCCATGGCCTGGATGATCCTGTGCCTGGCCGGCACCGTGGCCGTAGGTTTCTTCGGTATTGCCTACTTCTCGGCACACCCGGAAGTGGCCGGTCCCGTGACCGAAAACCCAGAGCGTGTGTTCATCGAGCTGGCCAAGCTGCTGTTCAACCCTTGGGTTGCTGGCGTGCTGCTGTCGGCCATCCTGGCTGCCGTGATGAGCACCCTGAGCTGCCAGTTGCTGGTGTGCTCCAGCGCCCTGACCGAAGACTTCTACAAGGCGTTCCTGCGCAAGGGCGCTTCCCAGCTTGAGCTGGTATGGGTCGGCCGGATCATGGTGCTGGTGGTTGCGTTGATCGCCATCGCGATGGCTGCTAACCCAGAAAACCGCGTACTGGGCCTGGTGAGCTACGCCTGGGCCGGCTTCGGCGCCGCGTTCGGTCCTGTGGTCCTGATCTCGGTCCTGTGGAAAGGCATGACCCGCAACGGCGCACTGGCCGGTATCCTAGTCGGCGCGATCACCGTGATCGTGTGGAAACACTTCGAGCTGCTGGGTCTGTACGAAATCATCCCAGGCTTCCTGTTCGCCAGCCTGGCGATCTACTTCGTGAGCAAGATGGGCGCCCCGACTGCCGGTATGGTTGAGCGCTTCACAGCTGCCGAGAAAGACTACAACCTCAACAAGTGAGGCGTTCATGCAGGCCTTGATGGCCTGCTGAACTGAAAGCGGCCCGCATCCCTGGATGTCGGGCCGTTTTTTTTGGGTGCGACGATGGAGCCTGCGTTGTAGGGATTAACTGAATTGCCTGCAGCGTACGCAGCTCGGCAAATGGCTGGTGCAGAATTCCAGGCCCTCCACTTGCAGAGAAACACCGGATGTTCGCTCCTGCCAATCAAAGTGCGTTTAGCCTGACCGTCGATGGCCAGCCCAGTGACCTCAAGGTCCTGGCGTTCAAGGGCGAGGAGGCTATCAGCCAGCCCTATCGTTTCGATCTTGAGTTGGTCAGCGAACAGCCGGACCTGGATCTGGAAAACCTCCTGCACCGCCAGGCCTTTCTCACCTTTGATGCCCAGGGCCATGGCATCCATGGGCAAATCCAGCGGGTCGCGCAAGGTGACTCGGGCCGGCGCCTGACCCATTATCAATTGAGCCTGGTGCCGCAGTTGGCCTATCTGCAACACAGTGCCCGGCAACGCATTTTCCAGCACAAGACGGTGCCGCAGATTGTCAGCCTGGTGCTGGAGGGGCAGGGCATCCAGCGCGATGCCTTTGAGTGGCGACTGGGCGCGACCTATCCCGAGCGCGAGTACTGCGTGCAGTTCGATGAAACCGACCTGGCATTTATCCAGCGGCTGTGCGCCGAACTGGGGATTCATTATCACTTTCAACACCGGCCGGACGGGCATCTGCTGGTGTTCGGCGATGATCAGACGGTGTTTGCCCAGGCAGACCAGCCGACGGGCTATGCGCCGGGTTCGGGCATGGTGGCGGCGGCGCTGGTGATCAAGCGTTTCACGGTGCGCCTGGAGGCGCGGACTACCGGGGTCAACCTGCGCGACTATGATTTTCGCAAGCCGCGTCTGGTGCTGGAAAGCGCCGCCCTCGGCGAGCAGCTACCGCCGCTGGAGGCCCAGGGCTACCCTGGGCACTTCACCGACCGTACCCATGGCAAGCACCTGGCGCAGCGGGCGCTGGAGCGTCATCGCAGCGACCAGCGGCAAGCCTACGGCGAGGGCGACCAGACGGCGCTGGTCAGCGGACAGTTCCTCACACTGGCCGACCATCCGCGCCAGGCATGGAATGGCCTGTGGCTGGTGACGCGGGTGATCCACCAGGGCCGGCAACCGCAAGTGCTGGAGGAGTCTGTCGGCGCGATGGATGAGCAGGGGTATCGCAACGAGTTCTTCGCCACGCCCTGGGACGTGCCGTTTCGCCCGCCGCTGCCTGCGGCGAGGGCGCCGGTTGCAGGCTTTCAGAACGCCGTGGTCACCGGGCCGGTCGACAGCGAAATCCATTGCGATGAGTTTGGCCGGGTCAAGGTGCAACTGGCCTGGGATCGCCACGGCCAATACAGCGAACACTCCAGCTGCTGGCTGCGGGTTGCCAGCGCCTGGGCCCACGAGCACTACGGCAGCGTGGTGATCCCGCGGGTGGGCATGGAAGTGCTGGTGGGGTTCGTCAACGGCGATGTCGATATGCCGCTGGTGGTCGGCTGCCTGGCCAATGGCGCGACGCCAGTGCCCCTCGACCTGCCGGCGGACAAGACTCGCAGCATCTTCCGCAGTCAGAGCAGCCCAGGGGGTGGCGGCTATAACGAGCTGCGCATCGAAGACCGCAAGGGCGCCGAGCAGATCTACCTGCGTGCCCAGCGCGACTGGACCCAGCACGTGCTCCACGATCTGCGCCTGCAGGTGGATCACCAGCGGCATGTGCAGGTAAGTGGCGAGTCGCACCACGAGTTGCACGGCGAAGAGCAGCGGATTACCCACGGCAACCGGCTGACGGAACTCAAGCAGGACGATCACCTGGTGATCGCGGGGCAGCAACAGGTGCAAGTGGCGCGTTATTCGTTGCAGGCGGGCGAGCAGATCAGCCTCGGCGCAGGCCAGCAAATGGTGGTCGATGGCGGCGCCAGCCTGACGCTGCAGGCCGGTGGGCAATGGATCACATTGTCGGCCGGGGGGATTTTCAGCAGCACACCGATCCAGTTGGGCGGTGCGCCGTCGGCTGCCACGGCGCCATCACCCCTGCGTCCAGGGGTTCAGGAAACCCTGCTGGCGGTGTTGGCCGCACCGTTGAGTGCCGCACAGGTGTTCAGCTTCAGGCGCAGTGCGCCGTTCTGTGAGGAGTGTGAGCGCTGCAACAATGGCGTCTGCGACACTCCGCAGCATCGAGTGGGGGGCTTGCGCTGATGACCCCCCGTGAGTGGCTGGCCCAGGAGCCGCTGCAGGACGGCGAGCAGCTGTTTGTCATCCTGGCCAGTACCAGTGAGTGTCAGCCGGTGGCGGCCTGGCGCCAGGCAGATGGCGGGCCATTGAGCCCGGTGTGGGCCGGCAGCGAGTACGCCGCCTGGGCTGAGGTGATGCCCTATGTGGCATTGGTCAGCGAGAGCAGTGGGTTTCTCGACTGGGTGGCCGAATGCGCGGCTACCGATTGGGGTTGGTTGGCCATTTCCTCCAGCCCGCTGCCCACGGTGGTCGAACATCTCGCCAGCCTGACCAAGGTGCGTTTGCCCGAGGGGCAGGAAGTGTTTTTCCGCTTCTGGGATGGTGGCTATCTGCTGCCGATCCTGCAAGGGCTGGGGCCTGGTGCGGGGGAGGTGCTTGCGGTATTTCGACGCTACTGGATCAACGGCCAGCTCCAGGAAGTGCCGGCCACGGGAGTGGGGGCGGCGAGGAAAAGTCCCTGGTGGGAGGTGCCCCCCACGCTACTCAAGCAGCTTGGCGAACAGTCCAGCGTGACCCTGGTGGATAACCTGCTGCAATGGCTGGCCCAGGAGCATCCCGACGTGCACGACGCCTTCGCGCCAGCGACCTTGCAGCACAAGGTCGCGTACTTTGTGCGCCCACCTTACGCCGGGCAGCAGGCATTGATTGCCTACCTGGCCGGCGAGCGGGGTTGAGTCAGGCGTTCAGTGACTGCTGCAAGTCATCGAGCAGGTCCTCGATCGCCTCGATGCCCACCGACAGGCGGATCATCTCCGGACGTACGCCGGCCTTGGCCTGCTCCTGCTCGTTCATCTGCCGGTGGGTGGTGGACGCCGGGTGGCAGGCCAGGGACTTGGCGTCGCCGATATTCACCAGGCGCTTGAAGATCTGCAGCGCATCGTAGAAGCGCACCCCGGCGGCATAGCCGCCCTTCAGGCCGAAGGACAGGATCGCCGAGGGTTTGCCCTGCATGTACTTTTGCGCCAGGTGATGGTGCGGGTGATCCGGCAGGCCGGCGTAGCTGACCCATTCCACCTGCTCGTGGGCCTGCAGGAACTGTGCGACTTTCAACGCGTTCTCGGTGTGGCGCTCCATGCGCAAGGCCAGGGTTTCCAGGCCTTGCAGCAGCAGGAAGGCGTTCATCGGGGCCAGGGCGGCACCGGTGTTGCGCAGCGGCACGGTACGGGCACGGGCAATAAAGGCTGCGGGGCCGAATTTCTCGCTGTACACCACGCCATGGTAGGCCGGCTCGGGTTGGTTGAGTCCGGGGAATTTCTGCGGGTAGTCGGTCCAGGGGAAGGTGCCGCTGTCGACAATCACCCCGCCCAGGGAGTTGCCGTGGCCGCCGACATACTTGGTCAGGGAATGCACGACGATATCCGCGCCAAACTGGATCGGCTTGCACAGGATCGGCGTGGCGACGGTGTTATCCACCATCAGCGGTACGCCGCGGGCATGGGCGACGTCGGCCAGGGCCTGCAGGTCGACGATATTGCCCGCCGGGTTGCCGATGCTTTCGCAGTACACCAGCTTGGTGTTGTCGTCGATCAGCTCGGCGATGGCCTCGGCCGAGTCGTTGCGGGCGAAGCGCACATCAACGCCGAAGCTCGGCAGCAGGTGGGCGAACAGGGTGTAGGTGCCGCCGTACAGCTGTGGGGTGGAGACGATATTGTCGCCGGCGCGGGTCAGGGCCTGGATGGCATAGTGAATGGCCGCGCTGCCCGCCGACACGGCCAGGGCCGCGATCCCGCCTTCCAGCGCGGCCATGCGCTGTTCCAGCACGTCGTTGGTGGGGTTCATGATCCGCGTGTAGATATTGCCGGGTACGTCGAGGTTGAACAGATCGGCGCCATGCTGGGCGTTATCGAACTCGAAGGCGACGTTCTGGTAGATCGGCACGGCGACCGCCTTGGTGGTCGGGTCCGATTTGAAGCCGTGGTGCAATGCGATTGTGGCGTCTTTCATGGTGGATACTGACCTCCCTGGATTGCATGGGGCAGCCCCGGATAAGGTAGGAGCTGGCTTGCCTGCGATGGCATCAGCGCAGAGTACGGGTAATACCGCGTCGCCTGCATCGCGGGCAAGCCCGCTCGCACATAACTCGCTAGAACGTTTTCGCTGCTGTTCCTACATTTGCGACATAAGCACCGCCCGGCATGCAGCCCTGCACCTTTGCCCGCGTAAAAGGTAAACTTCGCCCCCTGCGCAGGAGCAACCATGAATTATCGTCACGCCTTTCACGCCGGCAACCACGCCGATGTCTTCAAACACCTGACCTTGACCCGCCTCATCGCCCTGATGTCGCGCAAGGAACAGCCGTTTGCCTATCTCGACACCCACGCCGGGATTGGTCTGTATGACCTGCAAGGCGACCAGGCCAACCGCACCGGTGAATACCTGGAAGGCATTGCCCGCCTGTGGGGCGAGGCGGACCTGCCGGCGCTGACCGCTGACTACATGCGGGTGCTGCACGAGATGAACCCGGATGGCCAATTGCGCTATTACCCTGGTTCGCCAGAACTGGCGCGACGCCTGACCCGCCCCCAGGACCGCGTGCTGCTCAACGAAAAACACCCGGAAGACGGCGTGTTGCTCAAGGACAACATGAAGGGCGACCGCCGTGTGAAGGTCCATCTGGGCGAAGGCTGGCATGTGCCACGGGCCTTGCTGCCGGTGCCGGAAAAGCGCGCGCTGATGCTGATCGACCCGCCGTTCGAGCAACTCGACGAGATGCAGCGTTGCGCCGCCTCCCTCAAGGAAGCCGTGGGCCGCATGCGCCAGACGGTCGCCGCGATCTGGTACCCGGTCAAGGACCAGCGCATGTTGCGCCGTTTCTACCAGGACCTGGCCGGCACCGGCGCGCCAAAGCTGCTGCGCGTGGAGTTGCTGGTGCATCCGCTGGATACCCCCAACACCCTGACCGGTTCGGGCCTGGCGATTGCCAACCCGCCGTGGGGGCTGGAGGAGGAGTTGCGTGAGCTGCTGCCGTGGCTGTCGAAAAAACTGGGGCAGACCCAGGGTGGGTGGCAGATGGATTGGCTGATCGCCGAGTAACGGCATCGCTCTTTAGAGTGCTATCGCGGGCAAGCCCGCTCCCACATGGTGATGTGATCCCATGTGGGGGCGGGCTTGCCCGCGATGCTTTTGACGTCAGATCGGGCAGGTCACGCCAGTACCGCCGATCCCGCAATAACCCTGGGGATTCTTCGCCAGGTACTGCTGGTGATAGGCCTCGGCGAAGTACACCGTGGGCGCCTCGTCGATTTCCGTGGTGATCTCGCCCAGGCCGGCCTTGGTCAGTTCTTCCTGATAGGCCTGTGCACTGGCCTTCGCAGCCTCCAGTTGCTCAGGCGTGGTCGCGTAGATCACCGAGCGATACTGGCTGCCAATGTCATTGCCCTGGCGCATGCCCTGGGTTGGGTTGTGCAGTTCCCAGAACATCTTCAGCAGGTCTTCGTACTTGAGTTTGGCCTGGTCATACACCACCAGCACCACTTCGCTATGGCCGGTCAGGCCCGAGCAGACTTCTTCGTAGGTCGGGTTTGGTGTGAAGCCGCCGGCGTAGCCGACCACGGTACTGACCACGCCGTCGCGCTGCCAGAATTTGCGTTCTGCGCCCCAGAAACAGCCGAGGCCAAAAATCGCAAACCCCACATCGTCCATAAACGGGCCCAGCAGCGGGTTGCCGTTGACGAAGTGCGTCTCGGGCAGGTTCATCGGGGTTTCACGACCAGGCAAGGCTTGTTCGGCAGTAGGCAGCACGTTTTTATTCACCAGGATTTCCGAGCGCAAGACCATGATCAGTCCTCTCGTCAGGTTGAGTTAACAGTTCAGACCACCAGTGTGCCCGAGTGTTACAGCGCTGTCAGGCGATTGGCCCGCGCGGATAGCGTTTGAGCCTGTCCAGCAGCTCGGAGCCGGGGATTGGCCGGTCGAACAGGTAGCCCTGGCCGACGTCGCAGCGATGGCGGCGCAGGAACGCCAGTTGCTCGGCAGTCTCGATGCCTTCGGCGACCACCTTGAGCTTGAGGTTGTGCGCCATGGCGATCACCGCCGAGGTGATTTCCATGTCGTCCTGGTTGTCCGGGATTTCATGGATAAAGCTGCGGTCGATCTTGATGATGTCGATGGGGAATTTCTTCAGGTAACTCAGGGACGAGTAGCCGGTGCCGAAATCATCCATGGCCAGGGTCAGGCCGAAACTCTTCAACTGATCCAGTTGCAGGCGCGTGTCCTCGGTTGCTTCCAGCAGCAGGCCCTCGGTCAGCTCCAGCTCCAGCAGGTTGGCCGGTAGCTGTTCTTCCTTGAGGATGCTGGCGATGGAGGCCACCAGGTCCGGGTCGGAAAACTGCTTGGGCGACAGGTTGATCGCCACCTGCAAGTTGCCCATGCCCGCGGCGCTCAACTGCTTGCTCATGCGGCAGGCCTGGCGCGCGATCCATTTGCCGATGGGGATGATCAGGCCGGTCTCTTCGGCGACGCTGATGAACTGGTCCGGACGGATCATGCCCTTTTCCGGGTGGTTCCAGCGCAACAGCGCCTCCATGCCGAGCAGGCGCCCGCTGCGCAGGCACAGCTTGGGCTGGTAGAACACGTCCAGCTCGTTCTGGGTCAGGGCGCGGCGCAGATTGTTTTCCACGAACAGTTTGTAACTGGCCTCGGCATTCAGGGTTTCGGTAAACACCTGCACCTGGTGCTTGCCGTTGGCCTTGGCCTTGTGCAGCGCCAGGCCGGCGTTGCGCATCAGGGTCTGGGGGTCGCGGCCATGCAGCGGGGCGCAGGCCAGGCCCACGGAGCCGGTGACGCTGATCAACTGGTTGTCGACGAACATCGGTTTGTCGAGGGTCATCAACAACTGGCAGGCCATTTGCTGGCCGACTTCAAGGTCGGCGTTGTCGAGCAGCACCGCAAATTCGTTACTGGCAAAACGCGCCAGGCTGCCGCCGGCATTGAGGCTGTTGCGCAGGCGCCGGGCCAGGCTGATCAGCAACTTGTCGCCGGTCTGGTGGCCGAGGCTGTCGTTGATCCGCTTGAAGTTGTCGATATCCACCAGCAACAGGCTGATGGGCGCGTCGCTGTCGCGGGCGAAGCGTTCGTCGAGGTTGCGGATAAACGCCGGGCGGTTGCCCAGGTTGGTCAGGTTGTCGGTGTAGGCCAGGCGCTCGATACGCTGCTGGGCAAGCTTGGCCTGGGTGATGTCTTCGTAGATGCCGATGTAGTGGGTCAGTTCGCGGTTGTCGCCATACACTTTGGAAATCGACAACTGGCCCCAGTACGGTTCGAGGTTTTTGCGCCGGCTCTTGAACTCGCCCTGCCAGCTGTTGCTTTGGGCCAGGCTGGAGGGCGCGTCGAACAGCAGTTCGCTGAGGTTTTCCAGGGCCGGCAATTGGGCCAGGCGATGGCCGTGGACTTCTTCGGTGCTGTACTGGGTGATTGCGGTAAAGCTGGGGTTGACGTACTCCACTACGCCGTCGCAATTGACCAGCAGGAAGGCGTTGGCACTTTGCTCCACGGCGCGCTGGAACAGGTGCAGGGCGCTGGTGGCGGTGCGACGGTTGTGGTTGTTGATGACCTGGGCGAACTGGTCGGCCAATTCACCGGCAAAGGCAATTTCATCGGACAGCCAATCTCGGGTGCAAGTGCTTTGTTCCAGGCACAGCACGCCCACCACCTGGCCATCCACGCGGATACTGGCGTCGAGCATGGCGTGGACTTCCAGGGGGCGCAGGCTTTCGGCCATGTCCCGGGTGCGCGGATCGCGCAGGGCATTGCCGGCGTCGATGGCGCGGCTGCTTTGCAGGGCTTCCAGGTAGTCCGGGAAGCCGCTGGCATCAATCGGCAAGGGCAGATGGTGCTGCTGGTCGGCGCGGTGAAAAGCAGAAATCGGCACCAGTTGCTGGCCTTCGAGGTTCCAGATACTGGCACAGTCGATCTGGTAGATATCGCAAGCACTGCGGGTGATCAGTTCGGCGGCTTCTTGCAGGGAATTGTTGGTGCTGTAGCGCTGGCGGGCCAGCAGCAGGATCAGCTCCTGCTGGGCGCGCACCCGCTCCAGGTGCTGTAACTGTTCCTGTTGTGCACGCTGGTTGAGCTCCAGGGCGATCTGCAGGCGGCTGTTCTGGTCCTCCAGGTCGGCGGTGGGCATCGGCGCCAGGTTGCTGAACAAGCCGTCTACCACCATCAGGTAGCCGCGTAGCAGGTGGCGATTGTGCTGCTTGTAGGCCTCGCCGACCTCCAGCAGGCTCAACTGGCCGTCGTTGGTGTGCAAGGTGTAGCGCACCAGGTAGTGGGGGCTGGCGGTTAGTTGCTGCTGGATCGCGTCATGCAACTGGTAGCGTGCCTGGGGCTCCATCAGGCTGGCGTAGGGCGAGCCGATCAGCGAGCACAGCTCTACGGCGGGCAAGCCGAATTGGCGTTCACAATTGGGGTCAAGGTACAGCAGCGCCCAGCTGGCCTCATTCAGCCGCTCGAAACGCAGCATACCGAGGCGCGAAGGCACCGGTAATTGCGTCACGACCTCGGCCGCCGTTCGGGCGACATCGGGTTGGCTTTTCATGGGGGAGCTCGCTTGGAAAAATGCGCATCGCGCTGGGCTATCGCCCTCTTTATTGCTGTCTGCGGCAAGGTTGCATCATGCAGCACGGACTGACAAGAGAGGATGAAGGCTAAGTGCTATAAGTGGGTTATCGGCCGTGCAGCGGATTTCTACAGTCGCAATGATGGACGGTTATCCTGCGTGGCCTTTGTAGGCGCCTGGGCAATTGAGGCGGGCAAAAAAAGCCCCGCCAAATTGGCGGGGTTGAGGTACGAGCGTGGCGCTCGGAAATCGTTGCAGCCAGGCCTCCCCGGTGAAGGGGAGGCCGCTGCCGTTTACAGCAGGATGGTGCGGATGTCGTTCAGCAACTGGCTCAGGCGCTGGGTGAAGCGTGCAGCGGCCGCGCCATTGATCACGCGGTGATCGTAGGACAGCGACAGTGGCAGCATCAGCTTCGGCTGGAAGGCCTTGCCGTCCCACACAGGCTGGATAGTGGCCTTGGAAACACCGAGGATCGCCACTTCCGGCGCGTTGACGATTGGCGTGAAGCCAGTGCCGCCAATGTGCCCGAGGCTGGAGATGGTGAAGCAGGCACCTTGCATGTCGTCCGGAGTCAGCTTCTTGTCGCGGGCCTTGGCAGCCAGTGCAGCCGCTTCGGCAGCCAGTTGCAGCAGGCTCTTCTGGTCGACGTTCTTGATGACCGGTACCAGCAGGCCATCCGGGGTGTCGACGGCGAAGCCGATGTGCACGTATTTCTTGCGAATGATCGCCTTGCCGCTTGGTGCCAGCGAACTGTTGAAGTCCGGCAGCTCCTTGAGCAGGTGCGCGCAGGCCTTGAGCAGCAGTGGCAGCACGGTCAGCTTGACGCCAGCCTTCTCGGCCACGGCTTTCTGCGCAACGCGGAAAGCTTCCAGGTCGGTGATATCGGCCTGGTCGAACTGAGTCACGTGCGGAATGTTCAGCCAGCTGGCGTGCAGACCGGCTGCGCCGATTTGCATCAGGCGCGTCATCGGCACTTCTTCGATTTCGCCGAAGCGGCTGAAGTCTACGGTGCGGATCGGCGGAATGCCCGAGCCACCGGTAGCAGTGCCGGCAGCCGGAGCTTCCTTGGCTTTTTGCATCATGGACTTGACGTAGACCTGCACGTCTTCCTTGAGCACGCGACCATGTGGGCCGGTAGGGCTGACAGCGCTCAGCTCGACGCCGAATTCACGGGCCAGTTGACGCACGGCAGGGCCGGCGTGAGCCTTGGCACCACTTGGCGCAGGGGCAGCCGCCGGGGCCGGTGCGGCCTCGGCTTTTGCCGCAGGAGCCGGGGCGGCGGCAGCCGGTGCAGCTTCAGTCTTGGCGGCCGGAGCAGCAGCGGCAGCGGCAGGCGCCGGAGCAGCAGCAGGCGCAGCGCCTTGTACTTTCAGCTTGAGGATGAAGTCACCAGTGCCGACTTCGTCTTCGAGCTTGACCGCGATGCTTTCCACTACGCCGGCAGCCGGCGATGGGATTTCCATGGAGGCCTTGTCGGACTCCAGGGTGATCAGCGACTGGTCGGCTTCGACGGTGTCGCCGACTTTGACCAGCAGCTCGATGATCTTGGCCTTGCCCGACGAGCCGATGTCCGGGACGTGAATGTCCTGGACAGTGGCAGCGGCCGGAGCTGCGGCCGGGGCAGCAGGCGCCTCGGCAGCAGCAGGTTTTTCGGCGGCTGGTGCCGGTGCAGCAGCGGCAGCAGGCGCCGCCGCCGGGGCCGCATCAGCGGCACCTTCGATTTCAAGCTCCAGCAGCGCCTTGTACTTTCAGCTTGAGGATGAAGTCACCAGTGCCGACTTCGTCTTCGAGCTTGACCGCGATGCTTTCCACTACGCCGGCAGCCGGCGATGGGATTTCCATGCTCGCCTTGTCCGACTCCAGGGTCAGGATGCTCTGGTCGGCTTCGACGGTGTCGCCGACCTTTACAAACAGCTCGATTACTTCACCTTCACCGCTGCCGATGTCAGGTACGCGAATGAGTTCGCTCACAAAAAGTCTCCTCAGCAGTCCAGTGGGTTGCGTTTTTCCGGGTTGATCCCGAACTTGACGATGGCGTCAGCCACCACCTTGGGTTCGATCTCACCACGGTCAGCCAAGGCTTCCAGGGCTGCCAACACCACAAAGTGACGGTCGACTTCGAAGAAGTGACGCAGCTTCTTGCGGCTGTCACTGCGGCCGAAACCATCGGTGCCCAGGACTTTGAATTCCTTGGACGGGACCCACTGGCGAATTTGTTCAGCAAACAGTTTCATGTAGTCGGTAGAGGCGATAACCGGCCCCTTACGGCCAGCCAGGCACTCTTCGACGTAGCTCAGCGCAGGCTTCTGGCCTGGGTGCAGGCGGTTGCTGCGCTCTACGGCCAGGCCGTCGCGACGCAGTTCATTGAAGCTGGTAACGCTCCACACATCAGCGCCGACGTTGAACTCTTCACGCAGGATCTTCGCCGCTTCACGCACTTCGCGCAGGATGGTGCCGGAGCCCATCAGTTGCACGTGGTGTGCCGCTTCCTTGGTGTCTTCTTCGAGCAGGTACATGCCCTTGATGATGCCTTCTTCAACACCGGCCGGCATGGCAGGTTGCTGGTAGGACTCGTTCATCACGGTGATGTAGTAGAAAACGTCCTGCTGCTCTTCGGTCATCTTCTTCATGCCGTCCTGGATGATCACCGCCAGCTCGTAGCCGTAGGTTGGATCAAAGGTGCGGCAGTTCGGGATGGTGGCAGCCAGGATGTGGCTGTGACCGTCTTCGTGTTGCAGGCCTTCGCCGTTCAGCGTGGTGCGCCCGGCGGTACCGCCGATCAGGAAACCACGGGTACGGCTGTCGCCTGCTGCCCAAGCCAGGTCGCCAATGCGCTGGAAGCCGAACATCGAGTAGAAGATGTAGAACGGCAGCATCGGCTGGTTGTGACTGGAGTACGAAGTACCGGCAGCGATGAAGGAGCTCATGGCGCCCGCTTCGTTGATGCCTTCTTCGAGGATCTGGCCCTTCTTGTCTTCCTTGTAGAACATCACCTGGTCTTTATCGACTGGCTCGTAGAGCTGGCCGACGGAGGAGTAGATGCCCAACTGGCGGAACATGCCTTCCATACCGAAGGTACGGGCTTCGTCCGGGATGATAGGGACGATGCGCGGGCCGATTTCCTTGTCCTTGACCAGTTGCGCGAGGATCCGCACGAAGGCCATGGTGGTGGAGATTTCACGGTCGCCCGAACCGTCAAGGATTGCCTTGAGGGTGCTGAGGTCCGGCGTCGGTACGCTGAAGCTCTGTGCGCGGCGCTGTGGCACGAAACCGCCCAGTGCAGTGCGACGCTCGCTGAGGTAGCGGGCTTCGGCGCTGTTTGGCTCGGGCTTGAAGAACGGCAGGTTCTCCAGCTCTTCGTCCTTGACCGGAATGTCGAAGCGGTCGCGGAACAACTTCAGGCTGTCGACATCGACTTTCTTGGTGTTGTGGGCGGTGTTCTTCGCTTCGCCGGCACCGGTGCCATAACCCTTGATGGTCTTGGCCAGGATGACGGTCGGTTGTTCTTTGTGGTTGACCGCTTCGTGGTACGCCGCGTAGACCTTGTACGGGTCGTGGCCGCCACGGTTGAGTTTCCAGATCTCGTCGTCGGACAGGTCGGCAACCATCGCCTTGAGTTCAGGCGTGTTGAAGAAGTGTTCACGTACGAACGCGCCGTCTTTGGCTTTGTAGTTCTGGTACTCGCCGTCGATGACTTCGTCCATGCGGCGTTGCAGGATACCGTCGACGTCCTTGGCCAGCAGTGGGTCCCAGAAACGGCCCCAGATGACTTTGGTTACGTTCCACTGGGCACCGCGGAACACGCCTTCGAGTTCCTGAATGATCTTGCCGTTGCCGCGAACCGGGCCGTCGAGGCGCTGCAGGTTGCAGTTGATGACGAAGATCAGGTTGTCCAGCTTCTCGCGGCCGGCCAGGGAGATGGCGCCCAGGGATTCCGGCTCGTCGCACTCGCCGTCGCCCAGGAAACACCAGACCTTCTGCTTGCCTTCGGGGATGAAGCCACGGGCTTCCAGGTACTTCATGAAACGTGCCTGGTAGATCGCCTGGATCGGGCCCAGACCCATGGATACGGTCGGGAACTGCCAGAAGTCAGGCATCAGCCAAGGGTGCGGGTACGACGACAGGCCGCCACCGTCGACTTCCTGGCGGAAGTTGTTCATCTGGTCTTCGGTGATGCGACCTTCCATGAACGCACGGGCGTAGACGCCTGGCGAGGTGTGACCCTGGAAGTAGATCAGGTCGCCGCCGTGTTCTTCGGTCGGGGCCTGGAAGAAGTAGTTGAAGCCAATGTCATACAGGGTTGCGCTGGAAGCGAAGCTGGAGATGTGACCGCCCAGGTCAGAATCTTTCAAGTTCGTGCGCATAACCATCGCCATCGCGTTCCAGCGTACCAGCGAGCGAATGCGGCGTTCCATGAACAGGTCGCCAGGCATGCGTGCTTCGTGGGTAACGGGGATGGTGTTGCGGTATGGCGTGGTGATGGCGTAGGGCAGTTGCGAGCCGCTGCGGGTCGCGAGTTCGCCCATACGGGTCATCAGGTAGTGAGCACGGTCTTCGCCTTCTTTGTCGAGAACCGATTCCAGGGCGTCCAGCCATTCCTGGGTTTCGACGGGATCGAGGTCTTGCATGGCTTGCTCCAGGGCGGAAAGGCTACCAGAATCGGTTGCCTGAAGTTTGCGACTGGCCTTGTGGGCAGACGACATAAATTCTTGGATGGCCGAAGGTTGCTTCGGCGTCCTGTAGTTTTACTACAAATCGTCGGCCATTTCAGCCTTTCGAATGTATATACGAGTAGTAAAACTACACAAGACCGAGGTGGTTGCTCGGTCTGGCTGGTGAGCATAATCGTTATTGTTGATCTTTTGCGAACAAGAAAAGGTAGAAGTTTAATGTTGCCTGCCAAAATTAATGATTTTTCAGCTATTTCTAACTTTTGTTCGACAGTCCTTCATCGAGCGTGGTTCTTGCGTTCACAGCCACTCGCCATTCACGCGCCGATCAAGGATAGACCATGAGCCTTCCAACGCTGGTTGAACTCCCAGCCGTTCTGTTGCCATTTGCCAACCGGGCCGAGCAGTCATTTCGTGACGCGGCGGCCATGCTGGATGCCGATCATGGCCTGTCTGCGTGGACGCCGCAACGTTGGGCCGACTTCGCCCGGGTGTGTGCCGCCAGCGATTTTGTGATTGAACAGAGTGTTCGTGACCCTTTGATGTTGCTTGAGCTGGTGGCCTGGGGCGAGCTGGACCGCGGCTTTGCGCCTGATGAGCTGTGTGGGCAGATTGCCGCAGCCGTGCAACAGGCTGAAACAGAAGATGAGCTGGGGCGTGTGCTGCGTCGCCAGCGCACCCGCCAGCAAGTGCGGATCATCTGGCGCGACCTGACCCGACAGGCGGACCTGGTACAGACCTGCCGCGACCTGTCGGACATGGCCGACGCCAGCATCGACCAGGCTTACCAGTGGCTGTACCAGCGCCACTGCGCGCAATTCGGCACCCCCATCGGCGGGCGCAGCGGCGAGCCGCAGCAGATGGTCATCCTCGGCATGGGCAAGCTGGGTGCGGTGGAACTGAACCTGTCGTCGGACATCGACCTGATCTTCGCCTACCCCGAAGGCGGCGAGACCGTGGGCGCCAAGCGGGCCCTCGACAACCAGGAGTTCTTTATCCGCCTGGGCCAGAAACTGATCAAGGCCCTGGACCCGATGACCGTCGACGGCTTTGTGTTCCGGGTCGACATGCGCCTGCGGCCCTACGGCTCCGCCGGGGCGCTGGTGTTGAGCTTCAACGCATTGGAGCAGTACTACCAGGACCAGGGCCGCGACTGGGAACGCTACGCGATGATCAAGGCGCGGGTGGTGGCCGGCGACCAGGTGGCCGGCGCGCAACTGCTCGACCTGCTGCGCCCGTTTGTCTATCGGCGTTACCTGGACTTTTCTGCGATCGAAGCGCTGCGCACCATGAAGCAGTTGATCCAGCAGGAAGTGCGGCGCAAGGGCATGGCCGACAACATCAAGCTGGGGGCTGGCGGCATCCGCGAAGTGGAGTTTATCGCCCAGGCGTTCCAGCTGATTCACGGTGGCCGCGACCTCAGCCTGCAACAACGGCCGCTGCTGAAGGTGCTGGGCACCCTGGAAGGCCAGGGCTACCTGCCGCCGGCGGTGATTGCCGAGTTGCGTGCCGGCTATGAGTTCCTGCGCTACACCGAGCATGCGATCCAGGCCATTGCCGATCGCCAGACGCAAATGCTGCCCAACACGGACGAGGACCAGGCGCGCATTGCCTTTATGTTGGGTTTTGCCAACTGGACGGCGTTCCATGAACAGTTGATGTACTGGCGTGGCCGGGTGGACTGGCATTTCCGCCAGGTGATTGCCGATCCGGACGAAGAGGAGGGGGTGGAAAGCGAATTGGTGGTGGGTGGCGAGTGGCTGCCCTTGTGGGAAGAATCCCAAAATGAGGAGGCCGCCTGTCGCCAATTGGCCGAAGGCGGCTTTGCCGACGCGCCCAAGGCCCTGAAAGCCTTGGCCAGCCTGCGCGGCAGCCCGCAATTGCGCGCGATGCAGCGCCTGGGGCGTGAGCGCCTGGATGCGTTTATCCCGCGCCTGCTGGCCCAGGCTGTCGAACATGCCAACCCGGACCTGGTGCTGGAGCGTGTGCTGCCGTTGGTAGAGGCCGTCGCGCGGCGTTCTGCTTATCTGGTGCTGTTGACGGAAAACCCTGACGCCTTGCGTCGGTTGTTGACCCTGTGCGCCGCCAGCCCGTGGATTGCCGAGCAGATCACCCGCTTCCCGCTGCTGCTGGACGAATTGCTTAACGAAGGCCGCCTGTTCAAGCCGCCCTTGGCGCCGGAACTGGCCGCCGAACTGCGCGAGCGCCTCACACGCATCCCTGAGGATGACCTTGAGCAGCAAATGGAAGCCCTGCGCCACTTCAAGCTGGCGCACCGGTTGCGGGTCGCGGCCTCGGAAATCGCTGGCAGCCTGCCGCTGATGAAGGTCAGCGACTACCTGACCTGGCTCGCCGAGGCGATTCTGGAGCAGGTGCTGGCCCTGGCCTGGCGCCAGACCGTGGCCCGCCACGGTACGCCGCAACGCCTGGACGGTACCTTGTGCGACCCCGGATTTATCATCGTCGGTTATGGCAAGGTCGGCGGTATCGAACTGGGACATGGCTCGGACCTGGACCTGGTGTTTATCCACGACGGTGACCCCCAGGCCGAAACCGACGGCGCCAAGCCGATTGATGGCGCGCAGTTCTTTACCCGCCTGGGCCAGCGCATCATTCACCTGCTGACCACCCAGACCAACTCTGGGCAATTGTACGAAGTGGATATGCGCCTGCGACCTTCTGGCGCATCCGGCCTGCTGGTCAGCTCCCTGGGGGCATTTGCCCGTTATCAGGAAAACGAGGCCTGGACCTGGGAGCATCAAGCCCTGGTGCGCGCGCGGGTGCTGGTCGGCAGCCAGGACGTGGGCCGGGCGTTTGAGGCCGTACGGGCGCGGGTACTGGGGCGCACGCAGGACCTGGCGAAGCTGCGCCAGGAGGTCAGCGAGATGCGCGCCAAGATGCGTGACAACCTGGGCACTAAGTCGACCGCAGCCGGCACCGCGGCGAATGCCTTCGAGCCCACGGCGCTGTTCGATCTCAAGCAGGACGCAGGAGGTATCGTCGATATTGAATTTATGGTGCAATACGCCGCTTTGGCGTGGTCTGCGCAACATCCATTGCTGCTGCGCTATACCGACAATATCCGCATCCTGGAAGGCTTGGAGCAGGTCGGGCTGATGCCCGCCGCCGATGCCCACCTGTTGCGCGAGGTGTATAAGGCCTACCGCTCGGCAGCCCATCGCCAGGCCTTGCAGAACGAGGCGGGTGTGGTGGCCGGGGATCAGTTTGCCGACGAACGGCGGCAGGTGAAACGGATCTGGCAAGAACTGGGGTTAAGCTAAAACACTACGGCGACCCCAATTGAATGTGGAGACCGGCTTTAGGTGGAAGCGGGCTGGCCCGCGATGCAGGCGCTGCGGTCTGGCTGACAGCACGCGGTGATGCTATCGCGGGCCTGCCCGCTCCCACACAAACCGTGACCTACAGTAATTATCGAGGCGGGGAGGCATGAGCCTCCCCGAATCGTTTGTGGAAACTACATGAATATTCTGATCGTTGGGCCCAGTTGGGTCGGTGACATGGTAATGGCGCAGACACTGTTCCAGTGCCTGAAACAGCGTCATCCCGACTGCCAAATCGACGTGCTTGCCCCCGAGTGGAGCCGGCCGATCCTGGAGCGCATGCCCGAGGTACGGCAGGCCTTGAGCTTCCCGCTCGGCCATGGCGCGCTGGAGCTGGCGACCCGGCGGCGGATCGGCAAGTCCCTGGCCGGCCAGTACGACCAGGCGATCCTGCTGCCCAACTCGATGAAGTCGGCCCTGGTGCCGTTCTTCGCCGGCATCCCCAAGCGTACCGGCTGGCGCGGTGAGTTCCGCTATGGCTTGCTCAATGACGTGCGCAAGCTCGACAAGGCCCGCTACCCGCTGATGATCGAGCGCTTCATGGCCCTGGCCTATGCGCCCAATGCCGAGTTGCCGACGCCGTATCCACGGCCGAGCCTGCTCATCGACCCGGTCACCCGCGACGCGGCCCTGGCCAAGTTCGCCCTGAGCCTCGATCGGCCGGTGCTGGCGCTGTGCCCAGGCGCCGAGTTTGGCGAGTCCAAGCGCTGGCCGTCGGAGCATTACGCCAAGGTCGCCGAGCTGAAAATCCGCGAAGGTTGGCAAGTCTGGCTGTTTGGCTCGAAAAACGATCACTCGGTGGGCGAGGATATCCGCCAGCGCCTGATCCCCGGCCTGCGCGAAGAAGCGGTCAATCTCAGTGGCGATACGTCATTGGCCGAGGCCATCGACCTGCTGTCCTGCGCCGACTCGGTGGTGTCCAACGACTCCGGCCTGATGCACGTGGCCGCCGCGCTGAACCGCCCGCTGGTGGCGGTGTACGGCTCCACCTCGCCGGGCTTTACCCCGCCATTGGCCGACAAGGTCGAAGTGGTGCGCCTGGGCCTCGATTGCAGCCCGTGCTTTGACCGCACCTGCCGTTTCGGCCACTACAATTGCCTGCGCCAGTTGCTGCCCGATGCGGTAGCCGAAGCCTTGCAGCGTTTGCAGGGCAACGTGGTCGAGGTTCATTGAGTTGCGGGTACTGGTAATCAAGACCTCATCCCTGGGCGATGTGATCCACGCCTTGCCGGCATTGACCGACGCGGCCCGGGCGATCCCGGGGATTCGCTTTGACTGGGTGGTGGAAGAAGGCTTCGCCGAAATCCCCACCTGGCACCCGGCGGTGGACAAGGTGATCCCCGTGGCGATTCGCCGCTGGCGCAAGAACCTCTGGCAGACCTTCAAGAGTGGCGAGTGGCGCCGCTTCAAGAAGCAGATCCAGTCGACTAAATACGACCTGGTAATCGACGCCCAGGGCCTGCTTAAAAGCGCCTGGCTGACCCGCTATGTGCGGGCGCCGGTGGCGGGCTTTGACAGAGATTCAGCTCGCGAACCCATTGCTGCGCGCTTCTATTCCCGGCGCCTGGCGGTTGCTCGTGGCCAGCATGCGGTGGAGCGCCTGCGCCAGCTGTTCGCCGTGGCCCTGGGCTATGACCTGCCCAAAGGCCTTGGGGATTACGGCCTGAGCACTGAGAAACTGCTCGGCCTGCCGCCGAAGAAGCCTTTTGTGCTGCTGCTGCACGGCACCACCTGGGACACCAAGCACTGGCCCGAAGCCTACTGGCGCGAGTTGGCCGAGCGCATGGGCAGCCTGGGAGTGGATGTGAAACTGCCGTGGGGCAATGCCGCGGAAAAAGCCCGCGCCGAACGCCTGGCCCAGGGCCTGGCCAATGCCGAAGTCTTGCCCAAGCTGAACCTGGCCGGTGTGGCGCGGGTATTGGCCGGCGCCAGGGCCTGTGTGGCGGTGGATACCGGCCTCGGGCACCTGGCCGCTGCGCTGGATGTGCCGACGATCTCCCTGTTCGGCCCGACCAACCCGGGCCTGACCGGTGCCTATGGCAAGGCGCAGATTCATCTGGGCAGCGATTTCCCCTGCGCGCCCTGCCTGCAAAAGAAATGCACCTACCAACCGAGCGCTGAAGACCAGCGCCGGTTTGATCTCAAGCGCGAGTGGCCACTGTGCTTTACTCGCCTGAACCCTGAGCGTGTGGCCAGCCGACTGAGCACGTTGTTATTGGCTGAGGAGCTGCACTGATGCAACTGGCATTTGTACTGTACAAATATTTCCCCTTTGGTGGCTTGCAGCGCGACTTCATGCGCATCGCCCTGGAGTGTCAGCAGCGCGGTCACCAGATTCGTGTGTACACCTTGATCTGGGAAGGCGACGTGCCACCCGGTTTTGAAGTGCTGGTGGCGCCGGTCAAGGCGTTCTTCAACCATCGGCGCAACGAGAAGTTGACCGCCTGGATGCAGGCCGACCTGGCCAAACGCCCGGTGGACCGCTTGATCGGCTTCAACAAAATGCCCGGCCTGGATGTGTACTACGCGGCAGACGGCTGTTTTGAGGACAAGGCACAGAACCTGCGGCATTCGCTGTATCGCAGCTTTGGCCGCTACCGGCACTTTGCCGAGTACGAGCGCGCGGTGTTTGCCAAGGAGGCCAAGACCCAAGTGCTGATGATCTCCGAGGTCCAGCAGCCGCTGTTTATCAAACACTACGACACGCCGCTGGCGCGCTTCCACCTGCTGCCACCGGGCATCGCCCAGGACCGTCGGGCGCCGCCGAATGCGGCCGAGATCCGCGCCGGCTTCCGTGCCGAATTCAACCTCGCGGACGACGATCTGCTGCTGGTGCAGATCGGTTCGGGCTTCAAGACCAAGGGCGTGGACCGCAGCCTCAAGGCGCTGGCCGCACTGCCGCCAGACCTGAAGAAGCGCACCCGCCTGTTTGTAATTGGCCAGGACGACCCCAAAGTATTCCAATTGCAGAGTGCTACCCTGGGCCTGGGCGACAATGTGCAGTTCCTCAAGGGGCGCAGTGATATCCCGCGTTTCCTGCTGGGCGCCGACCTGTTGATTCACCCGGCGTACAACGAAAACACCGGGACCGTGCTGCTCGAAGCCCTGGTGGCCGGGTTGCCGGTACTGGTCACAGCGGTGTGTGGTTATGCCCATTACATCAGCGAAGCTGATTGCGGGCGTGTGCTGGACGAGCCTTTCGAACAGGCCCAGCTCAACCAGTACCTGGCCGGGATACTCAGTGATCAGCAGCAACGTGCGGCCTGGAGCCGCAATGGTCTGGCCTTCGCCGAGACGGCCGACCTCTATAGCATGCCGCAGCACGCTGCGGATGTAATTCTGGCGGAGCAACACTGATGAAGTTGATTCTTGCCGAACCGTTCAAGAGCCTTTGGGCCGGGCGCGATGCGTTCGCCGAAGTCGAGCTGTTGGAGGGTGAGGTTTACCGTGAACTGGAAGCCCGTCGCACCTTGCGCACCGAGGTGGATGGACGCGGCTACTTTGTGAAAATCCACCGTGGCATCGGCTGGGGTGAAATTTTCAAGAACCTGTTCACCGCCAAACTGCCGGTGCTGGGTGCCGGGCAGGAGTGGCAGGCAATTCAGCGCCTGCACGAAGTGGGCGTACCGACCATGACCGCCGTGGCCTACGGCGAGCGCGGCGCCAACCCGGCCGACCAGCATTCCTTTATTGTCACCCAAGAGCTGGCACCGACCATCAGCCTGGAAGACTTGAGCATGGACTGGCTCAAGCAGCCACCCGAGCCGCGTCTCAAGCGCGCGCTGATTGCCGAGGTGGCCCGCATGACCGGGATGATGCATCGCGCTGGCGTCAACCATCGTGACTGCTACATCTGCCACTTCCTGCTGCACACCGACAAACCGGTGACGGCCGATGACTTCAAACTGTCGGTGATCGACCTGCACCGTGCCCAAGTGCGCCCGCGCATCAGTCAGCGCTGGCGCAACAAGGATTTGGCGGCCCTGTATTTCTCGATCCTGGATATCGGCCTGACCCGCCGCGACAAGTTGCGTTTCCTCAAAGGCTACTTCCAGCAACCCCTGCGCCAGATCCTGGCCGAGGAAGGCGCGCTGCTGCAGTGGCTGGAGCGCAAGGCCAGCAAGCTCTATGACCGTAAAGTCCGGTACGGAGGTGCGCTCTGATGGCGGGTTGGAACCTGGAACCTGCTTACTCGGAGCTTGTGGACGATTTTGGTAGCCTCGATGCGGTGTTTGCCCTGCAAGGCGAGCGGCTGACCCGTGATCCGCTGTCCGAAGTCATTCGTGTGCAGCGCGGCGGGGTCAACTATTACGTCAAGCGCTACACCGGCGCCGGCAAGGGGTTGCGGCGTTACCTGGGCAAGCCACGGGTCAAGTCCGAATGGCAGAACCTTAAGCGCTTCGCCAAGTGGGGCATTCCCACGGCCGAAGTCGTGGCCTGGGGCCTGGAGCGCAAGGGCCTGGCCTATGATCGTGGGGCGATGATCACCCGCGAGTTGCCCCGCACCGAAGACCTGGCGGCCCTGGCCGAACGCAAGGATCCGCAATTGTCCGACCCGGTATGGGTCGACAAGGTCAGCCGCCAGCTCGCCGAATACACCCGGACCATGCACGACCACCGGTTTACCCACAACGATTTGAAGTGGCGCAACCTGTTGATCGACGACCAGCAGACCCTGTACCTGATCGACTGCCCCAACGGCGACTTCTGGCGCGGGTTCTGGCTCAAGTACCGGATCACCAAGGACCTGGCGTGCCTGGACAAGGTTGCCAAATACCACTTGTCGGCCACCCAGCGCCTACGCTTCTACATGCAATATTGTCGGCGCAAGCACCTGAATACGTCGGATAAACAGCGGATTCGCCATGTGCTGAAGTTTTTCGAGGGACGCGAATGAATGACTTCCTGGCAACTGAAGACCGGGCCTTGCTGGAGCGCAATGGCCTGGCTGACTTCGACGCCCTGTGGGCCAGGCAACTGGACGCAGTGGATGAGCCCAACACCAGTCGCGGCGGCTGGAGCAGTGTGTTCCGCCTGGAACTGGAAGGCCGTGGCTTTTACCTCAAGCGCCAGAGCAACTACCTGACGCGCACCCTGCATCGGCCCTTTGGCGAGCCGACCTTTGCCCGTGAGTTTCGCAATATCAGCCGCTATCGGCAGAAGGCGATCCCGGCCTTGCAGGCCGCCTTTTATGGCGAGCGCAAGGTTGCCGGCGAATACCGCGCCTTGCTGCTGACCCGCGCGTTGGATGGCTGGAATGACCTGGACTCATTGCTTGAGCAGTGGCCGGCCCTGAGTGCCGCCCAGCACCACGCGATCCTCGTGGCTTGCGGCCAATTGGCGCGCAAGCTCCATGGCGTCGGCCAGGTGCATGGCTGTTTTTACCCTAAACATATCTTCCTGCAGGCCACCGGCGACGGTTACGCGGCGCAGTTGATCGACCTGGAAAAAACCCGGCCGCTGTTGCTGGGCCGGCGTGATCGGGTCAAAGACCTTGAGCCATTGCTGCGCCGTGCCGGCGCATGGACATCTGCGCAGGTGCGGCAATTCCTGGCGGCCTACCTCGACCAGCCGGAGGACAGTTCGCTGGTGGATACCTGGGCGCAGTACCTGGCGGGGCGGCGCAGTCACAAGGAGGCCCGCTGATGCGGTTGTCTGAGCTCAAAAACGCCGGGCGTACGCCCACGTTGCCCTTGAGTATTGAGTTGGCGGATGCAGCGGGCCCTGGGCAGTTGCAACTGCTGAGCCTGTTGCGGGTGTTGCCCGGCCAGCGTTATGTGGGCGCGGCCATCTGGCGTGGCCGGCCGGTGCTGGCCAAGTTGCTGGTGGGTAGCAACGCCGCGCGACATTTCCAGCGCGAACTCCAGGGCGTGCGCCTGCTCGCCGAGCAAGGCCTCACTACCCCGCTGTTGCTCGCCGACGGCCTGCAAGACGGTGAGGGTGGCTGGCTGCTGTTCGAGTTTCTGGAAGGGGCCCAAAGCCTGGCCGACGCCTGGGCGGCAGTCGAAGCCTTGCCGCCCTTGGCCGATGAGCAACAGGCGGTACTGGCCGAAGCGCTGGGTGCGATTGCCCAGATGCACGCCAAGGGTTTGTGGCAGGAAGATCTGCACCTGGACAACTTGATGCGTCAGGCTGACAAGCTGTATTTGATCGACGGGGGGGGGATCTGCGTCGAACAGGCGGGTAAACCCCTGTCACGTAACCGGGTGCTGGAAAACCTCGGGGTGTTTTTTGCCCAGTTACCGAGCGACCTCGAACCGTTTACCGAAGAATTACTGGTGCACTACCTGTTAAGCAACGGCGAGCACGCGTTGCCCCTGGAAGCCTTGCAAAAACAGGTGCGCAAAGTGCGCGCCTGGCGCCTGAAAGACTTCATGGGCAAGATTGGCCGTGAGTGCACCTTGTTCAGCGTAGTGCGCGGGGCCTTTGGGCTGCGCGCCATCCGGCGTGAAGAAGAAGCTACCCTGCTGCCGGTACTGGCAAACGTCGATAGGCTTGTCGACCAGGGCCAAATGTACAAGGCCGGCGCCTCGGCCACGGTGGCCGGGGTTGATGCTGCGGGTCGAGCGCTGGTGATCAAGCGCTACAACATCAAGGGTTTTATGCACTGGCTCAGGCGCTTCTGGAGGCCCAGCCGCGCCTGGCACGCCTGGAGCGAAGGCAACCGCCTGACATTCCTGGGGATTGCCACGCCCAAGCCCCTGGCGCTTCTGGAGCGACGCTTTTTCTGGCTGCGCAGCCGGGCTTATCTGGTCACCGAGCACCTTTCCGGGCCCGACCTGATCGAGCACCTGGCCCCTTACGTGGACAGCGGCGAGGTGCCCGAGCCTGAACTGCTGGCCCTGGATCGCCTGTTTGGCGAGCTGATTCGCGAGCGGATCAGCCATGGTGACTTCAAGGGGCGCAACCTGTTCTGGCAAGGAGGGCGTTGGGTGCTGATTGATCTGGATTCGATGTGTCAGCATGGCTCGCTGAGCAGCTTCGTACCGGCGTTTGCCAAGGACCGTGCGCGGTTTATGCGCAACTGGCCGGCTGATAGTGCTTTGTATCGTGTGATTGATCAGCGCTTGCCCAAGGTGAGCGAGTTAGTTGGGTGATCCGCGTGAGGCCGTCATAAGTCGTAGCGATTTCTTCAGGTCTGGGAAATCACAGTGTTTTCGAAGGCAAGGGGCATTACTTAATATTTTGATTAAGTAGTGCTCTGGACATTGTTTGTTGGGGTTAATAGGTTGTATCGACGCTTGATAGGAATATCTTATATAGATGTTTATTGAGTGGTCGAAATGTTAATTCCGGGAGTGTGCAAATGACTTCGATAACAGGCTTTCATCCGTTTTCTTTTTACAGTGATCCAGTCGGTAAAAATAAGCCGATAGACCCGGTAAATCCAACAAGCCCAATAGATAAAGTTCAGTCGGGTGTGCGCAATCCAAAGGACACAACCGCTGGTGATGACGCCGAATTTTTTAACGCCGATACCCAGCAATGGCAGCCAACCGCCTCTAATGGCAAAGGTGATGGCGGTTATGTGAACTTCGGTGATCCCTATCGAGAGCCCATAGATCATGAGCTGGTTTACGGAGCCAATGGAGAGTGGCAATTAAAAGCTGATGGATGATTGCTTAAAAGTTGAGTGGGTATTTTTGTTTGTGGTTCTTTGTGAGTTTGGTGGTGGCTTTTCCAAAGTGTAGAGGCTGGGTTATAGGAAGTGTCTGCTATTAATGTGGGAGCCAAATGGGCAATGTTATTTGCCCATTGGTTTTTATCACTCAAAAGCTGTACTGGGCTCCTGCGCCCGCATACCACGACCTGCCGGGCGCGGCTTCGTAATAACGATCGTTGCCATCGCCGACAATCACCGAACCGATGTACTGGCGATCCAGCAGGTTGTCCAGGCGCAGGGTCTGGTGAAAGGTCCAGTGTTCGACTTTCTGTTCAAAGCGTGCACGCCAGTTGAAAACGCTGTAAGCCGGTGCCGCTTGTTTCTGGTTGGTGTCTTCGACATAGATCTTGCTGCGGTACATGCCTTCGACGGCGGTGCTGACCCAGTCCCGTGGTTTCCAGTTCAGCTCGGCAAACAGCGTGGTCTGTGGGACGCCGGGTAGGTAGTTGCCCTTCTCCACGGTTTTGCCGCTGTTGCTGAAGTTGCTGTCGTAGGTGGCTTGCAGGCGGGTGTAGGCGAGGTTGGCGCTCCACTGTTCGCTCAGTTGGCTTTCGATACCCAGCTCAAAGCCACGGCGCAGGGTGCGGCCGGCGTTTTGGTAGCTGGTGCGTCCATCCTTCGATGCATTGACCACCAACTCATCTTCCGTAGTTATTTGGAATACGGCAGCGTTGACCCGCGTGCTGTTGTTCACCTGCGCCTTCAAGCCCACTTCATATTGAGTGCTTTCTGACGGCTTCAGGCCAAAGTTGAAACCTTCGATGTCACCAGGGGCGTAAGCCAGCTCTGCCTGGGTCGGTGTCTCGAAGCCTTTGCCGGCGCTGATGTAACCATGCAGATCGGGTGTGAAGGCGTACATCACGCTCACTGAGGGCGTATTCTTTTGATAGGTCTTGTTGCCGCTGGCATCGCCATTACCATTGCTAAAGAACTTGTCATTGACGTCAAGCTCCATGGTGCTGTGGCGCACCCCGGCTTGCAGGGTCCACCGGTCGATGGCCCAGTTGGCCTGGATGTACGGGTCGAGGCTGCGGGCGGTGTCGATTTCATTGCGGCGTAATTCGCCTTTCACGCCGAGGGTATTGCCGTTGTAGTTCTTGTAGCCGTGACGGCTATCTTCGCTCTGGTCGAAGTCCAGGCCGGTGATGATCATCAATTCGCCCGGCACGCTGTCTATGGGCTGCATCCAGCGCACGCCACCGCCGTAGAACTTGCGGTCGAATTGCACTACGCCGCCGCCGCCAAGCTCATTTGTGGGTGTGCCTTTGGGAATCGACAAATACTGAATCACACTCCTGCGCCCGGTGTAGGCATTCACCTGCAATGTCGCATCGCCAATGTACCGCTCGTAATTCATCCCTACCTGTTGGTGATCAATGCTCTTGCGTGTGTTGTACGCCAGGGCATTGCTGCTCACCGAGCGCGGGTCGGCCTTGTAGCCTGCCCAGGTCTGCCCCAGCGGGTCCTGGGTGCCGTTCTGCTCCAGGCTGCTGTAGATCAGGGCCAGCTTGCTGTCGTCATCGGGCTCGAGGTTGAGCTTGGCGAAGGTCTGGTCGCGGCGGGCGCTGCTGTGGTCGCGGTAGCCGTCGGTGTCCATGCGTGAGGCATCGAGGACAAAACCGGCGCCCTGCACCGCGCCCTCGGCGCTGAGGTGATGCTTGTTCAGGCCATCGCTGCCGACCAGGGTTTCGGCGCCGATACGGGGTGGGCCTTCGCCGTTGCGCGAGAACATCTGGATCACCCCGCCGGCGTTGCTGCCATACAGGGTGGCGGCCGGGCCGCGCAGGACTTCGATGCGGTCGGCGGTGTCGAGGTTGAAGGTGGCGGCCTGGCCCTGGCCGTCCGGGGTGCTGGCGGGGATGCCATCGGCAATCAGTTTGATCCCGCGTACGCCAAACGCCGAGCGCGCGCCAAAGCCACGGGAGGAAATCTGCAGGTCCTGGGCATAGTTCTGGCGGTTCTGCACCACTAGCCCCGGCACGCGGGACAGGGCTTCCGAGGCATTGATGCCCAGCTGGCCGTCGCTGATCTGCTCACGGCTGATGCTGTCCACCGAGTAGGGCAGGTCGAAACTGCGGCTGGCACTACGTGAGCCCGTCACCACACTGGGGTCGAGAATCAGTGGGGCCTCTTCGGCCAGGGCCGTTTGCTGCAGGCCCAGCAGGCTGGGGAACAACATCGCAAAACAGGTGGGAGCAACAACTTTCATGAGCGAACCAACTTCTATGACGCGCAGCGCGGGCGCGGAAAAAAGGGCGCGAGTTTAACGATTCTGCGTGGCGTTTCCGACGAATATTCCCGCAAAATGCCGGCATATTCGTCTTACGCCATCTTGGGTTAGGCTGTCCGCCCCATGCCAAAGAGGGTTGCCCGTGAATCCTACAAATATTCTGCTGCTTGCCGCCATTGTCCTTTCGACCACCGCCTGCGGCACCCTCGACACGGTGTTTCGCGAAGACGCAGTAGCCAGCCAGAAACTCAAGGACCTGCGCAGCCACTGCGAGAGCGTGCCCCGTATCTACAGCGGGGTGGTGTATGACTTCTGCTCCCTGAATGGCGAACCCAACGGCAAGAAAAGCCTGGAAGACCAGCAGATTGCCTCGGTACCCTGGATTGCCATTGATTTTGCCCTGTCGGGTGTCCTCGATACTTTGGTACTGCCCTACACCGTCTACCGACAGAACCGCGATGGCAGTATCGAGATTTTCCGATGATGCCTCTTGTTTCTCCCTGCCATTTGCGGCTAGAGGCGTTTTGCCGCTTTTAAGCTATAATCCCGCCCTTTAGCTTTTCTCGCCGAGGCGAGGGGCACATATTTTTCAGGCGCCAGCGCCTGCATGCAGACTAAAAGAGGCTAGACCCCAGTGGCATTGACGATTCTTGGCCTGTCCGGCGCCCTTAGCCATGATCCTTCCGCAGCCCTGTATATCGACGGCAAGCTGATCGCGGCGGCCGAAGAAGAGCGCTTCGTACGTGATAAACATGCAAAGAACCGCATGCCCTACGAATCGGCGAAGTTCTGCCTGGAACAGGCTGGCATCAAACCCTCCGACGTTGATGTGGTGGCGATCCCGTTTGCCCCGATCAGCTTGTTCGGCGAGGCTCGCTGGCACTATGCCAAGCGTTACTGGTACGCCCCGGACCGCGCCCTTGACGCGATCCTGATGGGCAACCGGCGCTACAAGCGCTATCGCAACAAGATTGTCTGGTGCCTGGAGCAACTGGGCTTCGATCCGAAGAAGATCAAGATCGAACCGGTTGAACACCACCTGGCCCACGCCTCCAGCGCCTATCACTGCTCGGGCTTCCAGGAGAAGACCGCGATCCTCGGGATCGACGGTAAAGGCGAGTACGCCACGACCTTCTTCGGTTATGGCGAGAACGGCAAGATCCACAAGATCAAAGAATTCTACGACCCGGACTCCCTGGGCGGCCTGTACGGCGCGATCACCGAGTTCCTCGGTTTCGAGATGCTCGACGGCGAGTTCAAGGTCATGGGCATGGCACCCTATGGCGATGCCAGCAAGTACGATTTCTCGCGCCTGGCCTCTTTTGAAAATGGCGAGTTGGTGATCAACACCGACTATGCCAACGTCATCGGCCTGCGCCGCTATAAAGAGAAGGGCAAGGGCTTCTACTTCTCGCCAAAACTGATCGAGTGGCTGGGCCCCAAGCGCGAAGGCGATATCGCCGACGAGCCGTACATCCACTACGCGGCCAGCATGCAGGCTCTGTTCGAGAAGCTGTCGTTGCAGATGATCGACCATTACCTGGGCGATATCCTCAAGGAAACCGGCAAGCTGGCCTTCGCCGGCGGCTGCGCGTTGAACGTCAAGTTGAACCAGAAGATCATTGCCCGCGATGACGTCAAGGAGCTGTTCGTGCAGCCGGCGTCCGGCGATGCCGGCACCGCCGTGGGCGCGGCGGCCTATGTGTCCCATGCCCGTGGGGTACCGGTAGAGAAGATGGAGCACGTCTATCTCGGCCCGTCCTACAGCAACGAAGAAGTGATTGCCGCGTGTGCCAAGCACCCGAGCAAGCCGAAGTGGCGCCAGATCGACGATATGCCCAAGCGCATCGCCCAGATCATGGTCGACGGCAACCCGGTAGCCTGGTTCCAGGGACGCATGGAGTTCGGTCCGCGCGCCTTGGGCGGTCGTTCGATCATCGGTTGCCCGAGCGCCGTGGGCGTGGCTGACCGGATCAACCACCAGATCAAGTTCCGCGAGCGCTGGAGGCCCTTCTGCCCGTCGATGCTCGACACCGTGGCCCCGCAGATGATCAAGGTCGATCACCCGGCCCCGTTCATGACCTTCACCTTTGAAGTCGCCGAAGAGTGGAAAACCCGCGTGCCGGAAGTGGTCCATGAAGATGGCACCTCCCGCGCCCAGGTGCTCAAGCGCGAGTACAACCCGCGCTACTACGACATGATGAAAGAGCTGGAAGTGCTGACCGGCAACGGTGTGTCCCTGAACACCTCGCTCAACCGCCGTGGCGAAGCAATGATCTGCTCGCCGACCGACGCATTGAACATGTTCTTCGGCTCCGACCTGCAGTACCTGATCATGGAAGACATCCTGGTCGTCAAAGATGGTGTGGAAGGGCAAGCCGTTGACTGAAGCACTGATTGGCGTCGTCATCCCTGCCTACAACTACGCGCGCACCCTGGGGCGCGCGGTTGAGTCGGTGCTGGCGCAACTCGACGAAGCCGATGCGCAGTTGTTGGTGATTGATGACGGCTCTACCGACGACACGCCGCAGGTGCTGGACGCTCTGCTGGCCAAGCATCCGGGACGCTTCCAGGTGTTGCGCAAGCCCAATGGCGGCCTGGCCTCGGTGCGCAATCGTGGCATTGAGGAGTCTGCGGGCCAGTACCTGATGTTCCTGGACGCCGATGATGAAATGGCCCCGGGCGCCCTGGCCCTGGTTGCGCAGCATATTGCTGCTCACCCGGATAGCCGCCTGATCATCGGTGGCCACTGGTCGGTATTTGAAGATGGCAAGCGCCGCCTGCATGCCGTCAAGCCGTTGCCTGCTACGCCTTATCTGCGGGTGCGCGGGTATTTGCTGGACAAGACCATCGCCATCTCCAATGGCGCCTGCGCCATGCACCGGGAGATTTTTGCGGTAGGCAACTACCCGGAGCGCATGCGCAACGCCGAGGATATCCCGGTGTTTGCCCAGGCCCTGGCGCGCGTGCCCTGCACGGTTATCGACCAGCCGCTGGCCTTGATCTACAAACATGCAGACAGCTTGCGGCATGACATCAAGCACAGTGTGGCGGCGGGTGTGAGCCTGGTTGACGAGGTGTTTTCGCCAGTGCGTATGCCGGCAGAGTTGCAAGGCTTGCGCCGTGCGTTTCTCGCGCAGCGCTGCCTGTCTTTGTTTCGCAATTGCTTCAGTGCTGGTGAATACACGCTTGCCAGGCAGTTTTACTGCCAGGCGGTACGTACAGACTGGCGTGCCCTGACTCGCTGGTCGTACACACGCAAGGCGCTTCAGCTGATGTTCAAGTAAGCGTTTTATAGCCTGTTACGCTACGCCTGGAATGACCTATGAAGCGCCTGAGTTGATTGCAATGACCGGGCGTTGGTTTTTTGTGGCGTGGTGGTTTTTCTGGAATATATGTTTCCAAATCTTGTGCGCACGATGTGACGCCAGGTTTTAAGGGGGGGGTGTGGTTGGAATAGGCAGTAAATTTTGGGCCCGGGTGTTGAGTGTTGTCGTCGAACATCCCGTTCGAGTGGCATTTTTCGGGAGTCTGCTGCTATCCCTGATCGCCATATTGGGCGCAGCGACGGTCGGGCGTGATGCGGCTTTCTACCTGACCATTGCCCAGACCGCTTACGTCCACGGCCCGAAAGCCGCCTTTGCCCTGTTCAACTGGCCCTGGTTCTCCCTGCTCCTGGCCGGCACCCATTCGGTTACAGCCCTGCCCATAGAACTGAGTGCCCACTTATGGTGTTCGCTGTTTGCCGCCGGGACCTGTGCCCTGCTGGTTGACTGCGTTCGCCAGCGCTCGGTGCAGGTTGCGCCCTGGGCCTGCCTGGTGGTGCTGGCGATGCCGGCGTTCAACGAGTTTCGCGGTGAGATCCTGCGTGAGTTCGGCTTCTGGTTTTTCTGCACCCTGACGCTCTGGCTGGCCATGCGTTGGCAGGCTCGAGGGGGGTGGCTGCGTGCGGCAACCATCCACCTGGCAATTGTCGCGGCGGCAGCCTTCCGGCTGGAAGCGTTGTTGCTGTTGCCTGCGCTGGGCTTATGGCAGTTGCCTGGCCTGTGGGTGCGTGAGCGGCGCCTGGCACTCCTGCAGTTTATTGCGCTACCGCTGCTCGGCGTGGTTGCGGGGATGGTGTTGGTCACGGCAACGGGTGGTTTTTCGTCGGCGCGCGTTGCCTACTATATGGACATGATCAACCCGAGCAGTGTCCTGGCGTCATTCGATTTGCTGCGCGAGCAGTTCGCCAACTCGCTGATCAACAAGTACTCCCGGGATGAAGCAGGGCGCATCATCTTCTTTGGCATCCTGGCGACCATGGCCATCAGCTTTGTGAATATTTGCGGTCCGTTTGCCGTGCCGTTTTTACGGGGCCGCAATTGGCAGGCGATCAAGCGCTACTGGCATGAATACCGGCCTTTTGCCTGGGCGGCGGTGTTGTACCTGCTGGTATTGTTGTTGTTCTTTATCCAGCAGCAGTTCATGAACATGCGCTACATGAGCTTCTTGAACCTGCTGTTGGTGCCAGCGTTGGCGATGGCGCTGCAGATGTTTGCCCAGCAGTTCCCGCGCCTGGGCAAGGCGCTGGTGGCGATATGCCTATTGGTGATGCTGTCCAATGTGGTGTCCACCGGGCCGGGCAAGGTCCAGTACGTCGAGGCGGGGCGCTGGATGGCGGCGAATGTCGAGCCGGATGTGCCTGCTTACTTCGATGATGGCCGTATCGGCTATTACGCTGGACGGGGTTATCTGCTCAAGAAACTGACCCGTGAAGCTGCGATGTCTCCGGCGCACGCAGGTAAATTCCGCTACTTCCTGATCGAAGCCCGCGGCAACGAGCCCTGGCTCACCAGTTGGCTGGCCGAGCGCAACCTGCGCATCGTCGAGCGCTTCGCCAATCGTCGAGGCGCCACGGTACTGGTCATCACCCAGTAAGATCAGTCCAGTAGTTGCCGCAGGCGCTCAATCAACGGCGCCTGTTGACTGCCTGCCGGCAAGCCCTGGCGATAGCCATCGAAAAAGGCTTGCCCGGCATCATCGCCCAGCAGCCACTGGCGGTCCTCAGGGTAGCGTCGCAGGTGGCTGAAGTTACGCAGGCGCTTGCTCTGGCTCAGGGGGGCGGTCTGGCAACTCAGGTCGGCAATGTCGATCAGCCCCAGGGTGTTTTCCGGTGTCAGGACCACGTTGCCAAAGTGCAGCGAGCGAAAGTACACGCCCTTCTCATGCAATTGCGCAATGAAGCTGCCAAGACGCACACGCAGGGCGTCGGCCTCGGTTTTGGCAAGCTGCAACTGGCGGATGGTTTCCCCGGCCAGCGGGCTGTAGTACACCGCATCCCGCGCAATGCTGGGGATGCGATACACCGCAATGATGCGCGGGCAGGGGATATCCCGTTGCTGCAGGGCGCGGGTGTTGTTGGCGAAACGTTGTGCATAGGGGTAGAACAGCGCTGAACTGAGCAGGCGCTTGCGCCGGAACAGTTTGAGCATGCAACCATCGGTCAACCGGAGCACCTTGTCGCCAGAACCATCGGCTTCCAGCACCTGCGCGCCGGCGCGCAGTGCCTCATAGGTGTTGTGATCGATTACTTGCATGCCTGACTCCCATCAATAGCCGGTTATCTTAACCGACTTGGTGCAAGGCTGGCCCCTGCTCATGTTTTTTGGGCTGAAGAGGCCTGTGATATGATCCGCGCCTTACTGATTTGCGCGGATTCCCATGAGCAGTCCTGAACCGAAAACCCAGTCGACGCTGGCGATTTACTTTCGCCTCCTGACTTACGTACGGCCTTATGTGGGTCTGTTCATCCTGAGTATCGTCGGGTTCCTGATCTTCGCATCGACCCAGCCGATGCTCGCTTATATCCTCAAGTATTTTGTCGATGGCCTGGCGAACCCCGAGGCCAGTCTGTTCCCCGGCAACCCCTATCTGGGCAAGTTGCAGTTGCTGGAAACCGTGCCGCTGATGATCGTGCTGATCGCGGCCTGGCAGGGCGTAGGTTCGTTCCTCGGCAACTTCTTCCTGGCCCGGGTTTCCCTGGGGTTGGTCCACGACCTGCGTGTAGTGCTGTTCAACAAGCTGTTGGAGTTGCCCAACCGCTTCTTTGACAAGAACAACTCCGGCCATCTGATCTCGCGCATTACCTTTAACGTGACCATGGTCACCGGTGCTGCCACCGATGCGATCAAGGTGGTTATCCGTGAAGGCATGACCGTGATTTTCCTGTTCTGCACCCTGGTGTGGATGAACTGGAAACTGACCCTGGTGATGCTGGCGATCCTGCCGGTGATCGGCATGATGGTGAACAGCACCAGTCGTAAATTCCGCAAGCAAAGCAAGAAAATCCAGGTGTCCATGGGCGACGTGACCCATGTGGCATCCGAGACGATCCACGGCTACCGCGTGGTCCGCAGCTTTGGCGGTGAGCAGTATGAAAAGGTGCGCTTCAAGCAGGCGAGCCTGAGCAACACCGAGAAGCAGCTGGCGATGACCAAGACCGGCGCGGTGTACACGCCGATGCTGCAGTTGGTGACCTACAGTGCGATGGCCGTGGTCATGTTCCTGGTCCTGTATTTGCGTGGCGATGCCTCGCCGGGTGATCTGGTGGCCTACATCACCATGGCCGGCCTGTTGCCCAAGCCGATTCGCCAGCTTTCCGAAGTCAGCTCGACCATCCAGAAGGGTGTGGCGGGCGCCGAAAGTATTTTCGAGCAGTTGGATGAGCCGGTAGAAGTTGACCAGGGCGTGATTGAACATGAGCGTCTGGCGGGGCGCATTGAAGTGCGCAACCTCAGCTTCCAATACCCGGATAGCGACAAGAAAGTGCTCAACGACATCAGCTTTATCGTCGAGCCTGGGCAAATGGTCGCACTGGTAGGGCGTTCGGGCAGCGGCAAATCCACCCTGGCCGGCTTGATCCCACGCTTCTATCAGCACGAACAGGGGCAGATTCTGCTCGATGGCGTACGCGTGCAGGATTTCACCCTGCGTAACCTGCGCCGGCAAATTGCCCTGGTGACCCAGCAGGTCACCTTGTTCAACGACACCGTGACCAACAACATCGCCTATGGCGACCTGGCCGGCGCACCCACCGACGCGGTGCACCATGCTGCTCGCGAAGCCTATGCCGATGAGTTCATCGTGAAGATGCCCCAGGGCTACGAAACCCTGGTGGGCGAGAACGGCGTGCTGCTGTCCGGCGGCCAGCGCCAACGCATCGCGATTGCCCGGGCCCTGCTCAAGGATGCGCCGCTGTTGATTCTCGACGAGGCCACCTCGGCCCTGGACACCGAGTCCGAGCGCCATATCCAGGCCGCCCTGGACCATGTGGTGAAGAACCGCACGACCCTGGTGATTGCCCACCGCCTGAGCACCATCGAGAAAGCCGACCTGATCCTGGTGATGGATGACGGCCAGATTGTCGAGCGCGGCACCCACGTCGAGTTGCTGGCGCAGAACGGCTACTACGCGCGGTTGCACGCCAAGGAGTTCGAAGAAGGCGACCCGGTGGCGCCCTCCCACGTGACAGATGCCTATTGAGGCGCCATTGCAGCCAGGCTGGCATTGACCGCCAGGATTGAATCGGTCGATGCTTTTCCCTGTGCTAATATCGCGCCCCTGTTCATTTTGTATGTGGGTTGCTCCATGAAGTTGTCCATGCCGCGATTCGATCAAGCCCCTGTCTTGGTGGTCGGCGATGTCATGCTCGACCGTTACTGGCATGGCGGTACCTCACGGATTTCCCCTGAGGCACCGGTACCGGTAGTCAAGGTCGAGCAAATCGAAGACCGTCCAGGGGGCGCCGCCAACGTTGCCCTTAACATCGCCGCGCTCGGCGCCCCGGCCTCCCTGGTCGGCGTGACCGGCGACGACGAAGCCGCCGACAGCCTGACCAACAGCCTGCGCGGCGCTGGCGTGCGTGCGCTGTTCCAGCGCATTGCCCACCAGCCGACCATCGTCAAGCTGCGGGTCATGAGCCGTCACCAGCAATTGCTGCGTATCGACTTTGAAGAACCCTTTGCCACCGACGCCCTGGCCCTCAGTGACCAGGTCGACGCGTTGCTTGAAGGCATCAAGGTGCTGGTGCTGTCGGACTACGGCAAAGGCGCACTGAAAAACCACCAGGTGCTGATCCAGGCCGCCAAGGCCCGGGGTATCCCGGTGCTGGCCGACCCCAAGGGCAAGGACTTCTCGGTCTACCGGGGCGCCAGCCTGATCACGCCGAATCTCAGCGAATTTGAAACCATCGTCGGCGGCTGCGTCGATGAGCACGATTTGGTGAGCAAAGGCGCAAGCCTGATGGCCGATCTCGACCTCGGCGCGTTGCTGGTGACCCGTGGCGAACACGGCATGACCCTGTTGCGCCCCGGTCACCCGGCCATGCACCTGCCTGCGCGAGCGCGGGAAGTGTTCGACGTCACCGGCGCCGGCGACACCGTTATTTCCACCCTGGCGGCGGCGATCGCCGCCGGCGAGGAGTTGCCCCACGCGGTGGCCCTGGCCAACCTGGCGGCGAGCATCGTGGTCGGCAAGCTGGGTACGGCGTCCATCAGCGCCCCGGAACTGCGTCGCGCGATCCAGCGTGAGGAAGGTTCGGAGCGTGGCGTGTTGAGCCTTGAGCAGTTGCTGCTGGCGATTGACGATGCCCGCGCCCATAACGAAAGCATTGTCTTCACCAATGGTTGTTTCGACATCCTGCATGCCGGCCATGTGACTTACCTGGAGCAGGCTCGTGCCCAGGGTGATCGCCTGATCGTGGCGATCAACGACGATGCTTCGGTCAGCCGCCTCAAAGGCCCTGGCCGGCCCATCAACAGCGTGGATCGGCGCATGGCGGTGCTGGCTGGGTTAGGCGCGGTGGACTGGGTGATCAGCTTCTCCGAGGGCACCCCGGAAAACCTGCTGGCCCAGGTCAAGCCAGATGTATTGGTCAAGGGCGGGGATTACTCGGTCGACCAGGTGGTCGGCGCCGATATCGTCAATGCCTATGGCGGCAAGGTCAAAGTCCTGGGGTTGGTGGAGAACAGCTCGACCACCGCGATTGTCGATAAAATTCGTCAAACCAACGATGCCGCCCAATAGGTTTACCGCTATGTCTGATGCTCTCGTACTGATTACCGGCGGCGCTGGTTTCATCGGCTCCAATCTGGTCGATGCACTGCTAGCCAAGGGCTATGCGGTGCGCGTGCTGGATAACCTGTCCACCGGCAAGCGCAGTAACCTGCCATTGGATAACCCGCGCCTGCAACTGCTCGAAGGCGATGTGGCCGATGCCGCACTGGTCGCCCGCGCAGCGGTGGGGGCGACGGCGGTGGTGCATCTGGCGGCGGTTGCTTCGGTGCAGGCGTCGGTGGATGACCCGGTCAGTACGCACCAGAGCAACTTCGTGGGCAGCCTGAATGTCTGCGAGGCCATGCGCCAGGCTGGGGTCAAGCGCGTGGTGTTTGCCTCCAGTGCGGCGGTGTATGGCAATAACGGCGAGGGCGACTCGATCGACGAGCAAACCGCCAAGGCGCCGTTGACGCCATATGCCTCGGACAAGCTGGCCAGCGAGCACTACTTTGACTTCTATCGCCGCCAGCATGGCCTGGAGCCGGTGATTTTCCGCTTCTTCAATATTTTTGGCCCGCGCCAGGATCCGTCATCGCCGTATTCCGGGGTGATCAGCATCTTCAGCGAGCGCGCGCAAAAAGGCCTGCCGATTGCCGTATTCGGCGACGGTGAGCAAACCCGTGACTTCATGTACGTAGGGGATCTGGTAGCGGTACTGGTGCAAGCCGTGGAAATGGCGGATGCCCCCCTGGGCGCGATCAATGTCGGCTGGAACCACACCACCACCCTCAAGCAGTTGCTGCAGGCGCTGTCGGAAATCATCGGCTCGTTGCCGGCTGTCAGCTACACAGCGCCGCGCTCGGGGGATATCCGGCACTCCAGAGCCAACAACCAGCGCTTGGCGGCAAGCTTCACATTGCCTGAGCCGACGCCGCTGAAGGTTGGTCTGGAGCGACTACTCAACCAGTAGGTACCGCTCGCCACAGGCGGGGCTGCTTCAGCGACCCGCCTTCTTCGGCACCATCTTGCGCAAGATCTGCCTGGCCCGCCCGGTCAATTGCTTCAACTTCGATTCCTTCTCCGGCGCGCTCAGGCCCTGTTGCCTGAGCCAGTCCTTCCAGCGGATCCGCTCATCACGCACCAACCAGCCCTCCTGCTGGGCAAAACTCTCCGCCAGGTACAACCCACGGGTGCTCGCCGGGATCAGTTGATCCTTCTTCAGGGTATACAGCTCGGCGCACGGCTGGCCGTCCTTCAGGGGCATCAGGTACAAATCCGGGCGCTGGCGGTCCAGGCGGGCCACCAGTTGGTCGCCCTCCAGGCGTTCGTCCACATGGAACAGGCTCAGGGACTTGGCTTCCTTGGGCACTTCCAGGCGCAGGTCATAGATCAATTGCAGTGAGGCCGTGGGCAGGTGCACATAGGCCCGCGGGCGTTCGATCAACTGCATGCTGGCGCAGCGCACCGGGCGGGCAGCGCCGGACAGCGGCGACAGGCGAAACGGCAATGCCTCGCGGTAGTGCAGGGCGCTGGAGTAGGGCGCCGGCAGCCAAGTGTCATTGAAACGTCCGCCGAGCCAGCCCTCCGGGGTTTCCAGCAGGCATTCCTCGGCGATTTCCTGAATAGCGGTGTGCAGCGGCAGGTTCAGTTCATGGGCTGGCACGTAGCCGGAAATCAGCTTGAGCACCACATCGCCACGGTCCTGCCGGCGCTGGCGCACCAACACCCAGTAATCGCGGTTTTGCCAGTGCAGCGTCAGGCGCACCGACACCCCGAGGTTGGCCAGTTCCAGGGCAAAGCGTTCGGCGTCTGCTACGTCCACTGGCTTGCGCCGCTGCAGGGTCTGGGCAAAGTTGAGCGGCATGCCCACGCTCTGGTAGCTCAGGCCTTCGGGGGTGGCTTCGACGTACAGCGGCAGTGTTTTGAAATTACTGGGGTTTTTTCTTATGAGCGTTCGCGGCATGTCGGCTCCTTCTTGCGTCGGGGTCGGCCGCGTCGGCGGCATCAGGATTGGCGAATGATCTTGGCAGCGGTTGCCACATTATGGGCAAGGTGCAGCGGGTTGATGGTCCCGACAATAGCACTGGCCACGCCCGTTTGCGCAAACAACAAGGTGAAACTGGCGTGAATTGGATCCACTCCCGGTTCAAGGCAGGCATGGCCACTGGCCAGGGCCTTTTTCACCAGGATGCCTTTGCCATGGGCGGCAGCGTAATCAATCACGGCTTTTTCGTTTTGCTCGCTCAGATTGTAGGTGACCATGGCGCAATCGCCTTGTTCCAGAGCCTTCACCCCGCCTTCGACGGTTTTGCCGGAGAAGCCGAAACCGCGAATCTTGCCCTCGCGCTTAAGCTCCGCCAGAGTCTGGTACACCTCGCAGTTGTTGAGGATATGCAAGTCATTACCGTCGGAATGCACCAGCACCAGGTCGATAAAATCCGTTTCCAGGCGTTTCAAGCTGCGCTCCACGGACAACCGGGTGTGGGCGGCACTGAAATCGTGACGGGACACGCCGTCGGCAAATTCTTCGCCGACCTTGCTGACGATCACCCAGTCCTGGCGCTGGCCTCGCAGCAACGGCCCCAGGCGCTCTTCGCTATGGCCGTAGGCGGGGGCGGTGTCGATCAGGTTGATCCCCAGCTCGCGGGCCTGGCGCAGCAACATGCGCGCTTCTTCATCATTGGGGATCTGGAAACCATTGGGGTACTTCACCCCCTGGTCGCGCCCCAGCTTCACGGTGCCCAGGCCCAGTGGCGACACCAGCAGGCCGGTGCTGCCCAGGGGGCGATGGAGGTCATGCAGGGTCGGTAGGCTCATGGCAACAATTGCTCCCAGGCAGGTTGGGCGATGGCCGGGCGCGGCAGTTCGGGCAGCGGTGTGCTTGGCGTTGGCCGGATGCCGTCACGTTGCAGGGCGCTGAGCACCCGGTCGGCGAAGTCCGGCGCCAGGGCCAGCTTGGTCGGCCAGCCCACCAGCAAGCGGCCCTGTTCGGCGAGGAACGCGTTATCCGGCCGGGTCAGGCCCGTTTGCAGGGGCTCGGCGCGGTCTACCCGCAGGGTCGCCCATTGGGTTTGGCTCATGTCGATCCATGGCAGCAGGTGCGCCAGTTCCTTTTGCGCCGTGGCGATCTGCTCGGCGGGCGTGCGGTGTACACCTTCGGTCTCGGCAATATCACCGCCCATGTACCACACCCAATGGCCATCGGCGGCCGGGTGGGTGGTGATGGTGATCCGTGGCTTGGTGCCGCCACCCAGGCAGTGCGCGTACAGGGGTTTGAGGCCGGGGCCCTTGGCGATGATCATATGCAGCGGGCGTTTTTGCATGGCCGGCTGGCTCAGGCCCAGGGCCGTCAGCAGCTCGGCGGTGCCGCCGCCGGCACTCAGCACGATGCGCTGGGCGCGGATCGCCCGGCCATCGACTTTCAGGCCAACGAGGATGCCACCTTCCAGCAGCGGTTCGATCTGTTGCCCGGCGAGCAGGCCGTCGCCGGCCAATTGTGCCAGGCGCTCGATCAGGCTCGGCACGTCCACCACCAGTTCGGCCAGGCGATAGACCTTGCCCTTGAAGCGGCGGTCTTGCAGGGCCGGCGGCAAATCGTCGCCCTTGACCTGATCGACGCGGCCACGCACCGCCTTGCTGGCGAAGAAGCTGGTGAGGTTGCCGGCCAGGGTGCCCGGCGACCACAGGTAATGGGCCTGGGACAACAGGCGCACGCCCGTCAGGTCCAGCTCGCCAGTACCCGCCAGCGCTTCCCGCCAGCGTCGCGGCATATCGGCAATGGCTTCGGAGGCGCCGGTCAGGGCGCCATGCAGGGCGTACTTCGCACCGCCGTGAATGATCCCCTGGGACTTCACGCTCTGCCCGCCACCCAAGGTCGCGTTCTCCACCACAATCGTGGAGAACCCCTGGCTGCGCAGGCGCGCATTGAGCCAGAGGCCGGCAACCCCGGCGCCGACAATCAGGACGTCGGTGGAAATAACGGATGGCATGGGGCGACCTCAGTGTTCAGAACAAGAGGCCAAGTATACAGACTCGACAGCGGGATCTTTGCCCAGGATCAACAACTGTAGAAGGTCAGTGGCCTGCGGTTTTCGAAAACAACTGAATCACCACCACCCCCAGCACAATCATGCCCATCCCCAGCATCGCCGGCAGATCGAGTTTTTGCCCATAGATAAACAGCGCCGCGATGCTGACCATGACGATCCCCAGCCCCGCCCACACCGCGTAGGCCACGCCCACGGGCACGGTGCGCACCACCAGGGTCAGCATCCAGAATGCGACGCCATAGCCGACGATCACCAGCAGCAGGGGGATCGGCGTGCTCCAGCCCTTGATCGCTTTCATGGAAACGGTGGCGATCACTTCCGAGCAGATGGCAATGGCCAGGTAGTAGTAGGCGGCGTTCATGGGGTGTTCCTCGGAATTGGGGCGCGTAATAAGGCCGGCATTCTAGAGAATCCGCAGATGGGGTAAAGTCATTACCTATCCGAATTCAAGATGGGTTGAGCCGATGAGCGTGCAGTGGAATCTGGAGCAGATGCGCCTGTTTGTCAGCGTCGCCGAGCAGCGTTCGTTCTCGGCGGTGGCACGGGACCAGCGCAAGGCGCAATCGGCGGTGAGCAATGGCATCGCCCTGCTGGAGGCCGACCTGGGCGTGAGCCTGTTTGATCGCAGCAGCGGTCGTCAGCCACGCCTGACCGAGGCCGGCACGGTATTGCTGGAGGAAGCCCGGGAAGTGCTGCGCCAGTGTGAGCGCCTCAACGGCCGCGCCCTGTCCCTGATGCGCGGCGAAGAAGCGCGGCTGCGTCTGGCCCAGGACGAAGCCATGCTGTATCAGCCGGTACTCGACAGTCTTGAGGCGCTGGCCGGGAAATTTCCCAGCCTGGAGGTGCAGTTGTCCAGCACGGCCCAGGGCGATGTCGCTCGCAAGTTGGTGGAGCGCAAGGCCGACCTGGGGTTGCTGTTCTACCACGATCAGATCCCTGAGGCCCTTGAACGGCGGGTGGTCGGCAGTGTGGAAATGGTCACGGTGTGTGGCGTCGGGCACCCGCTGGCCAGGGGTGGGTTTGTCGATTGCCAGCGTCTGGCGCAGTTTCGCCAATTGCTGATGTCGACCCAGACCAGCGTTTACCCCGGCAGCGAGGCGGCCAGCCCCCAGGTATGGCGCGCCGACAGTTTCTACGTGCTGGCCGAATGGTTGGTGCGCGGCCTGGGCTGGGCCTGGTTGCCCCGGCATGTGGTGCAGTACCCGACGTATCAGGGGCAGATGGTCGAGTTGGACAGCGAGTGGACGCCGCCGGCCCTGGTGGTGGAATTGGTGTGGCGGCGCGATGAGCCCCTGGGCCCGGCGGCGCGCTTTCTGGCCGAACGTTTTACCGCGTGTTTGCAGGCGATCGGCTGAAAAAGCCGATAAACTCCGCCGCCATGAATAGAACTCTCTATAGCTGTCTGTTTTACCTGGCGCTGCCGTTGGTGGCCTTACGTCTATGGCTGCGGGCCCGCAAGGCGCCGGCCTACGCCAAGCGCGTCAGCGAGCGCTTTTCCTACGGCTTGCCGGTACTCAAGCCCGGCGGGATCTGGGTGCACGCGGTGTCGGTGGGCGAGAGCATCGCCGCCGCGCCGATGATCCGCGGTTTGCTGGAGCGGCATCCACAGTTGCCGATCACCGTTACCTGCATGACGCCCACCGGTTCGGAGCGGATCCAGGCGCTGTTCGCCGATGAACCGCGCATCCAGCATTGCTACCTGCCTTACGATTTACCGTGTGCCGCCAAGCGTTTTCTGGACCGGGTGCAGCCCAGGCTTGCGGTCATCATGGAAACCGAATTGTGGCCCAACCATATTCATCAATGTGCCAAGCGCGGGATCCCCGTGGCCTTGGCCAATGCGCGGCTGTCGGCACGTTCGGCCAAGGGTTACGGGCGTTTCGCCAAGCTGACTGCGCCAATGCTGGCAGAAATGAGCCTGTTTGCCGTGCAGACCGCCACCGAGGCCGAGCGCTTCCGCAGCCTGGGCGCGCGCCCGGAAACAGTCGAAGTCACCGGCTCGATCAAGTTTGACCTGACCATCGACCCCGAACTGCTGGCGCGCGCCGCTGCGTTGCGCGAGCAATGGCAGGCCAGCGAGCGCCCGGTATGGATCGCCGCCAGTACCCACGAGGGCGAAGATGAAGTGGTGCTGGCTGCCCATCGACAACTACTGGCCAGTTACCCCAACGCGCTGCTGATCCTGGTGCCCCGTCACCCGGAGCGGTTCAACGCAGTGCTGGAGCTTTGCCAACAGCAGGGTTTTGCTACGGTGCAGCGCTCCAGCGGCGCGCCGGTCGGTGCCGACACCTCGGTATTGCTCGGCGACACCATGGGCGAGCTGCTGTTTCTCTACGCCTTGGCCGATAGCGCCTTTGTCGGCGGCAGCCTGGTGCCCAATGGCGGGCACAACCTGCTGGAGCCGGCGGCGCTGGCCAAACCGGTGATCAGTGGCCCGCACCTGTTCAACTTCCTCGAAATCGCCGCGATGATGCGCGAGGCCGGAGCGTTGCAGGAAGTGGATGAGGCCGAGGGGTTGGCCGAGGTGGTGCGGCAGCTGTTCGAGCTACCGCAGGATGCGCGCAAGCGGGCGCTGGCGGGGCTTAAGGTGATGCAGGCTAATCAGGGCGCGTTGAAGCGTTTGCTCGATGGCTTGGACAGACTAATCAAACCCTGACCCCCGCTCGGTCAAAAATGTGGGAGCTGGCTTGCTTGCGATAGCCATAGGTATCTACATAACTCTTTTATCTAGTGCTTATTGGGGTTGTGTACATTTCCGTTGCTGCGGTTACGGCGGCTATTGGTTCCGCCCTTACGGCGGCTCACTTTGGAAAGCCCCAAAGTGAGCCGCCGTAAGGGCGGAACCCTAAGTGGCCATGACCGCAGCAACGGATATGTACACAAACCTAAGAATCACTAAAGAGACGTGTAGATAAACCGAGGTGCCTGTATCGCGGGCAAGCCCGGCTCCCACACCAGCCAACTCTCACACGGCTGTTGTGGTGTGGCTCAATTGTTGGGGCGGGCCTTCAGTTGTTCGGACGCGGCCTTGGCCAGATCCGGCGGCAGGAAATCCTTGTCCGGGTTGTAGTCAGCCTTCAGGTACCGCGCCAGATCCTGCAGATCCCCTGGGTTCAACGTCCCTGCCGCCTGCTTCAAGCGCAGGTTGTCGAGGATGTAGTCATAACGGCTGTTGTTGTAGTTGCGCACCGAGGTGTACAGCTGGCGCTGGGCGTCGAGCACGTCGACGATATTGCGTGTGCCCACCTGGTAACCGATTTCCGTGGCTTCCACTGCGCTCTGGTTGGAGATGATCGACTGGCGGCGTGCCTGTACCTGTTCCACATCGGTGTTCACCGCGCGGTGCAGGTTGCGGGTGTTTTCCACCACCTGGCGGCGCAGGCCTTCGCGTTGCTGTTCGGTCTGGCCCAGGCGCGAATAGGATTCACGTACCTGGGAGCTGGTGAGGCCGCCGCTGTACAGCGGGATATTCAGGCGCAGGCCGATGGTGCGTTGCTCGACATCACCACGATAGGGCTGGCCGAACGCGTTGGGGTTGCTGAAACCGAGGGCGTCGTTGTCGCCTTTTTCGTATTGCGCCACCGCGTCCAGGGTCGGCGCGTGGCCGGCCTTGCGTTGCTTGAGGGTTTCTTCGGCAGCGGTGACCGCATAGTTGCTGGCCAGCAGGTTCAGGTTCTGCCGTCCGGCGGTGTCGACCCAGGCCTTGGCGTCATTCGGCGCTGGCGGCAAAACGGGCAGGGTGTGGACAATGCCCTGGATCGCGTTGTACTGGCGGTTGGTCAGAGTGATCAGCGCTTCAAACGCGTCATCCACCTGGCGCTGGGCGAGGATCCGGTTGGCCCGCGCGGTGTCGTAGCTGGCCTGGGATTGCAGCACGTCGGTCTTGTCCGACAGGCCCACGTCGAAACGCTCGTTGGACTGGTCCAGCTGGCGCTTGAAAGCGGCTTCTTCGGCCTTGGTCGAGGCCAGGTTGTCCTGGGCGCGCAGCACCGCAAAGTAGTTTTCCGCGCTTTGCAGGATCAGTTCCTGCTCGGTGGCCGACAGCTGCAGTGCGGCCTGTTCATTGACCGCTTCGGCCGCCTGCAACTGGAACCAGCGGTCGGCACGGAACAGTGGCTGGCTCAGGGTCGCACGCCAGGTGTGGGCATCGCGATTGGCGGTGGCTGACGGGGTGTCGATCTGGGTGCGTACGTTGTTCACGTCGGCGCCGGCCGAAAGGTTGGGCAGCAAGCCGGCACGGGCCTGGGGCACCACTTCTTTTTGCGCGCCATATTGGGCGCGGGCGGCGGCCAGGTCGGCGTTGTTGTCCACCGCTTCCTGGTAGACGCTGACCAGATCGGTTTTGGTCGACAAGGGCGCTTCTGCTGCCCAGACCATTCCATTGGTCGCACAAGACACGGCAAGAGCCAGTGAAAGTTTGCGCAGCATGAGGCGATCCCTAGATAAATATTACGACAATAATTTAGCGTTCAAGGCTACGACGAGCAATCCATAGCGTCAAGCCGCTGAGGCAGGAGCCGAGTGTAGTGGCCGTACCCCGGCACAACAATCCTGTAATTGCGCCATTCATCACGCTGAATGCACCGCTATTGGCAATTTGCCTGCTCCATGGTCTAGACTGGCCTCGTTCTTGTCGGGGTGCCTTGCTATGAGGCTGAGATCGGTAAATACCGGATCCCGTTGAACCTGATCAGGTTAGCGCCTGCGTAGGGAACAAGATTTCTCGTCACCCGGCGAGTCCTCTTGTGCTTCGTCCGGGATGTTGTTCGACAATCGAACAGCCCTCGTGCGCCAAGCACAGCACTGGTTCCAGTGCGTCCGTCCGCCACAGGTTCACTCCGACAAAAATCCACTGCCTGGATGTGTCTGGAGAGCCCGTGATGAGTACAAAACTAAAAAACACCGTGCATTTGAGTGAGTCGGCCAAGGTCGATTCCGGATCCGTGCAGCCGTTTACCCGCTCGCAAAAAGTCTATGTGCAGGGCACTCGCCCGGATATCCGCGTGCCGATGCGTGAAGTCAGCCTGGACGTGACCCCCACCGACTTCGGCGGCGAAATCAATGCGCCAGTGGTGGTCTACGACACCTCCGGGCCGTATACCGACCCGAATATCATCATCGACGTGCGCAAAGGCCTGGGCGATGTGCGCTCGCCGTGGATCGAATCCCGTGGCGACACCGAGCGCCTGGCGGGCCTCAGTTCGCACTTCGGCCAGCAGCGCCTGAGCGACGCCGAGCTGACCGCCCTGCGTTTTGCCCACGTGAAAAACCCGCGCCGCGCCAAGGCCGGGGCCAACGTGACCCAGATGCATTACGCGCGCAAAGGCATCATCACCGCCGAGATGGAATACGTCGCCATCCGCGAAAACATGAAGCTCGAAGAGGCTCGCGCCACTGGCCTGCTCGACCAGCAACACGCCGGGCACAGCTTCGGGGCCAGCGTGCCGAAAATCATCACCCCGGAGTTTGTGCGCGAAGAAATCGCCCGTGGCCGCGCCATCATTCCGGCCAACATCAACCACACCGAACTGGAGCCGATGATCATCGGCCGTAACTTCCTGGTGAAGGTCAACGGCAATATCGGCAACAGCGCCCTGGGTTCGTCCATCGAAGAAGAAGTGGCGAAACTCACCTGGGGTATTCGCTGGGGCTCGGACACGGTGATGGACCTGTCCACCGGCAAGCACATCCACGAAACCCGCGAGTGGATCATCCGCAACTCGCCGGTGCCGATCGGTACCGTGCCGATCTACCAGGCCCTGGAAAAAGTCGGCGGCGCCGCCGAAGACCTGACCTGGGAGCTGTTCCGCGACACCTTGATCGAACAGGCCGAGCAGGGCGTCGACTACTTCACCATCCACGCCGGCGTGTTGCTGCGCTATGTACCGCTGACCGCCAAGCGCGTCACCGGCATTGTGTCCCGGGGCGGCTCGATCATGGCCAAGTGGTGCCTGGCGCACCATAAAGAGAACTTCACCTACACGCATTTCGACGAAATCTGCGAAATCATGAAGGCCTACGATGTCAGTTTCTCCCTCGGCGATGGCCTGCGCCCAGGCTCGATTGCCGACGCCAACGATGCGGCGCAGTTCGGTGAGCTGGAAACCCTCGGCGAGTTGACGAAGATCGCCTGGAAACACGATGTGCAAACCATGATCGAAGGCCCTGGCCATGTGCCGATGCAGTTGATCAAGGAGAACATGGACAAGCAGCTGGAGTGCTGTGACGAAGCGCCGTTCTACACCTTGGGCCCGCTGACCACCGATATTGCACCGGGCTACGACCACATCACCTCGGGCATCGGCGCGGCGATGATCGGCTGGTTCGGTTGCGCCATGCTCTGCTACGTCACGCCCAAGGAACACCTGGGCCTGCCGAACAAGGATGACGTGAAGACCGGGATCATCACCTACAAGATTGCGGCCCACGCGGCCGACTTGGCAAAAGGTCATCCGGGCGCGCAGATCCGCGACAACGCCTTGAGCAAGGCGCGGTTCGAGTTCCGCTGGGAAGATCAGTTCAACCTCGGCCTGGACCCGGACACCGCACGTTCCTATCACGATGAAACCCTGCCCAAGGACTCGGCCAAGGTCGCGCATTTCTGCTCGATGTGCGGGCCGAAATTCTGCTCGATGAAAATCACCCAGGAAGTGCGCGAGTACGCGGCCAACCAGCGCATCGAGGCGGTGGACGTGGATGTGGCCAAGGGCTTGGCCGAGCAGGCGGAGCGGTTCAAGCAGGAAGGCAGTCAGCTCTACAAAAAGGTCTGAGCCCAATGATCGTTCCCACGCTCCGCGTGGGAATGCATCCCGTGACGCTGCGCGTCACAAAGCGGACGCGGAGCGTCCAAAGCGGCATTCCCACGCAGAGCGTGGGAACGATCATGTCCCTCTGAGATAACCCCCTTGAGCATTCAACCCAGCACCTATTCCCCTGACATCGCGGTGCCTGCCGATAAAAGAGTCTTCGGCGCCCGCGATCTGTTTTCCCTATGGTTCTCCCTCGGCATCGGCCTGATGGTCCTGCAAACCGGTGCACTGTTGGCGCCGGGGCTGGGCATGTCGGGGTCGTTGTTGGCGATCTTGCTCGGTACCCTGGTGGGCGTGCTGTTGCTGGCTGCCGTCGGGGTGATCGGCAGTGACACCGGCCTGTCGTCCATGGCCGCCCTCAAGCTCAGCCTCGGCGCCAAGGGGGCGAGCCTGCCGGCGCTGTTGAACCTGTTGCAACTGATCGGCTGGGGCTCGTTCGAGATTATTGTCATGCGCGATGCCGCCAGCCTGCTGGGTACCCGGGCTTTCAGCGCCGGCAGCCTGTGGGCCAGCCCGTTGCTCTGGACCGTGTTCTTCGGCGGCCTCGCCACGTTGCTCGCGGTCAGCGGCCCGTTGACCTTCGTGCGGCAGATCCTGCGCAAGTGGGGGATCTGGCTGTTGCTGGCGGCGTGCCTGTGGCTGACCTGGAACCTGTTCGCCAAGGCCGACCTGGCCGCGCTGTGGGCCCAGGCCGGCGATGGTTCGCTGCCGTTTGCCGTCGGGTTTGACATCGCCATTGCCATGCCGTTGTCCTGGCTGCCGCTGATTGCCGATTACTCACGCTTCGGCCAGCGCGCCACCCGTGTGTTCGGCGGCACCGCCCTGGGCTTTTTTATCGGTAGTTTCTGGCTGATGAGCCTGGGCGTGGCCTACACCCTGGCGTTTGCGCCCAGTGGCGAAGTCAATGCGCTGTTGCTGGCGTTGGCCGGGGCTGGCCTGGGGATTCCGCTGTTGCTGATTCTGTTGGATGAATCAGAAAACGCCTTCGCTGATATTCACTCGGCGGCGGTGTCCAGCGGCATGCTATTGCGCCTGAAAGTCGAGCACCTGGCGCTGGCGATTGGGCTTGTGTGCACGCTGATCGCCTGCTTTGCGCCCTTGGCCCAGTATCAGAACTTCCTGCTGTTGATCGGCTCGGTATTCGCGCCGCTGTTTGGCGTGGTGCTGGTGGACCACTTCATTCTGCGCCGGCGTGGCCAGGCCCTGGCTACAAGCCTGCGCTGGCCGGCATTGCTGGCCTGGCTGGGAGGAGTCAGTACCTATCATCTGCTGGTCAATCTGTACCCGGATATTGGCGCGACCCTGCCGGCACTGACGCTGGCAGGGCTGTTGCAATTTATCCTTGGGCGCGCTTTCAGCGGCGCACGGGCACCAGCTCAGGCTTGATGATGCCGTCGAGGCGAGCGTAAGGAATCTGCAACTCGACGTGGCCCATGGCGTAAGGCGCAATGGTGGTCGTAGGGTACTTGAGCACCACGGCACCGTAGGTCAGCGCCACGTTCGGGGTTTTCTGGAAGGGCCAGCTTTTCACGTACTCCGGCTCCAGGCTCAGGCGAGTGCTGATCAGCCAGCTGTTGTGGGCCACTTGGGCGGCTTTCCAGAACGCGTCTTCCTTGCCCGGGCGCAGCATGTCCGCCAGGGTCAGGTTTTTTTGCTGTTGGCGCGAGTAGTTGATGAAGCCACGGCCGGGTTCGCCGTGGGCACCGCCGGTGTCCAGGTAGCTGGACAGCTCGATGATCACCAAGCCGTCATGCTGCTCCCGTACCTTGGCCTGCAAATACATGCTGTTGCGCGGGCCGGACTCACGCAGGAATTTTTCCCGATAGGCATTCAAGGTCGCCGGCACCGGGGCGCCGGGGGTGGTGCGGGTCATTTCCAGCAGGCGTTGCTCGATCAACGCATCGAGCTTGGGCTCGCTGGCGAAATGCACCGTATCGATGTTCACCAGCGGGCAATCGGCAGTGGTGCAGCCGGGTTGCACCACCTCGGAGGCATCGCGAGTGGCTTCCAGCGGCGCACGGTAGCTGGGTTGGAACAGGCTCTGGCAAGCACCGAGCGTCAGGGCAATACAGGCCACGGAGGCGACTTTTAACAGCGACATGGGCGTCCTTCATAAAGCGGAGAAGAGCGAAAGATATGGGGCTTCGACTATCGGCATCCCAGTCAGTTCGCCACTAAGCTGATTACAGTGAGTGTGACCGCCGCCGCCCGTCCCGGCAACCGCAAAGGGGCTGCACCGAGGCGCGCGAGCGCTGTAGGATGGCGCGATGCTAAGACACACACCGGATTAAACGAGGGTTGATATGACCGACAGTGCGAAATCGACGCCGACCAGATTCGAAGAGGTTCAGCGCGACAATGCCTACAGCGGCTTCTACAAGCTCGATCGCGTGCAACTGCGTCACGAGTTGTTCGATGGCGGCATGAGCCCGGTTATCAACCGTGAGATTTTTGTGCGCCACGATGCCGTGTGTGTACTGCCCTACGACCCGCAGCGCGATGAAGTGGTGTTGATCGAGCAATTTCGTGTGGGCGCCATGGGTCGCACCGACAACCCCTGGCTGGTGGAAATGGTGGCCGGCCTGATCGACAAGGACGAGCAACCGGAGGAGGTTGCACACCGCGAAGCCGAAGAGGAAGCTGGGCTGACCTTCTCCGCGCTGTGGCCGATCACCAAATATTTCCCCTCGCCGGGTGGCAGCACCGAATTCGTCCACCTGTTTTTGGGGCGTTGCGACAGTGCCGGTGCCGGCGGTATCCATGGCCTGGCCGAGGAGGCAGAAGATATCCGTGTCACCGTCTGGGCTTTTGAAGATGCCCTGCAAGCGGTACGCGACGGTAAAATTTCCAACGCAGCCAGCATTATCGCCCTGCAATGGCTTGCGCTTAATCGCGCGGAAGTGAGGGGGCTATGGCAGTAAAGGTACGGGAACGCTACCGGGTTGATCTGATCGGCTTGCAAGCCGCTTGCGAGGCTAACTACGCGCGGCTGATGCGCCTGTTGCCGGACATGCGCCACGCGCCCGAAGCGCGCCGGATCGCCGTGACCCACGGCGACCAGATGCTCGGCGTGTTGAACCTGGAAGTGATCCTCACCTGCCCCTACACCAGCACCCTGCGGGTGCGCCAGGAGCACAGCCTGCCGTGGCTGCCGGTGCCGCAGTTGGAAGTGCAGGTGTATCACGATGCACAGATGGCCGAAGTAGTCAGCGCCGAACATGCACGGCGCTTTCGCAGCATCTATCCTTACCCCAATGTGTTCATGCACCAGCCCGATGAGAAAGCCCAGCTCAATGTGTTCCTCGGCGAGTGGTTGAGCCATTGCCTGGCGTTGGGCCATGAGTTTGAAGTCGTGCGGTAGATGTGAACTGCGTCTGCTTCACGGGTTTCCTCTTTGTATCCTGCCCCAGCATAATTGCGCCCATTGTCCATTTTTCGTGATCGCCCTGGGAGAACGCCTTGCCGAGCGTATCCATCGTGAACCCTGATGCGCCGGCGTTGCTGGTGCAACTGTCTGACAGCCACCTGTTTGCCGAGGCCGACGGCACGCTGCTGGGCATGAACACCCGTGACAGCCTGCAGCGGGTGATTGACCTGGTCCGCGCCCAGCAGCCGCAGATTGATTTGCTGCTGGCCACCGGCGACCTGTCCCAGGACGGCACGCTTGCGTCCTACCAGCTGTTTCGTGAACTGAGCCAGCAGGTCGGCGCCCCGGCGCGCTGGATCCCGGGCAACCACGATGAGCCGCAGGTCATGGCCGAGGCCACCATGGGCAGTGCGTTGCTGGAGCCGGTGGTGGATGTGGGCAACTGGCGGGTCATTATGCTGGACTCCGCCGTGCCGGGCTCTGTGCCGGGTTATCTGGCGGATGTGCAACTGCAGCTCTTGGCCCAGGCGTTGAGCGAAGCACCGGGCCGCCATCACCTGGTGTGCTTCCATCATCACCCCGTGCCTATCGGCTGTGCCTGGATGGAGCCGATTGGCCTGCGTAACCCTGAGGCGCTGTTCGCCGTCCTCGACCGGTTTCCCCAGGTACGGGCGGTGCTGTGGGGGCATGTGCACCAGGAAATCGACCGCGAACGCCATGGCGTGCGCCTGCTGGCGTCGCCGTCGACCTGTATCCAGTTCGCCCCGGGCAGTGAGGATTTCAACGTCAGCGAACAGGCCCCTGGCTATCGCTGGCTGCGTTTGCATGCCGATGGACGCTTGGAAACAGGCGTAGAGCGGGTCCAGGGGTTTGCCTTCACCGTCGATTACGGTAGCAATGGCTACTGATCTATTGACGGTAGTCCCGCGCTAACCGCACCACCGTAACGCCTTGCCCCAGATGCCGCAGTGAAGGCTGGATCAACACGCAGTTGTCATACGGCGTGACGATTTCGCGCTGGGCATCCCGGGCGATCACCGTGCCAGCGTGGCTGATCCGCTCCAGGCCACGAAAGTCATCGGTGAAACTGAAGTCCATGCTGTGGGCGATCACTGGGTCGGTGACTTGCAAACATTGCTGGGCTGCAGGTTTTTCCTGGCTGAGAAACGTCGATACATCCGCCTCGACGACTGCCTGAGTCGCAATCAGGAAGCGGGCCGCCACGTCGAGGGCGACCCGTTCACTGGTTTTCGAAAAGTGCTGGCCGGTCTCGATCAGCAGCGCATTCTTGGGGCTGGCGGCATCGCCGAATCCGCCGTAGTCACGCATGCGCCGGCCGTTGGCGTGGCCGGCGTCTGCGACGATGGTTGCCGGTACGCCTAATGATTGGGCGAACGCCAGGCCTTTGGCGCATGCACCGCACATCATCAGCGGCGGTGATTCTTCGTGCATTGAGTGGATATCGAGCAGCAAATCCACACTGTCGATCAGCGGGCGCAGCTCCCGGGCGCGGCGCAATTCGGCGGAGTCGCGCGGGCCGTCGAGGGTTGATGGCAGCCAGACGCGGTTCATGTCCTCGTCAATAAAGCGGGTCGCATCAATGTCCTGTGGGTCGAAGCGTTGATAGGCCTGTATGTTGGCAAAGCCCAGTGACAATCGCCCCTGGCGCGGGCGCACCCCGCTACGCAACAGGGCGTCCACCGCGATTGCGCCGCTGACTTCATTGCCATGGGTCAGTGCCATGATCAGCACATGGGGCCCTGGCGTGCCGCTGTCGAAGCTGTGTATGTAGTCGATCCCGCAGTTACCGGTTTTCCATTGGCTCAGATCAGGGAACTGGACCTCCACGGGGTAGGGTTTGAGTGCTGCACGAACCTGCTCAAGGGTTTTCATTTCAGTCTCCGACTGACCGAGGTGTGCACTTGCCGCGCGGGCTTGGCGCGCGACAAGCAAGAAGGGTTTGTTTAATGGGCAGCGGGGTGGGTGCCGCGCATGCGTCGGCCCAGGCAGATAATCGCCAGTACGCTGATCAGAATGGTCGCCATGACATAAAAGCTGGGGGCCAGCTTGCTGCCGCTGGCGTCGATCATCCACGTCACGATCAAGGGCGCAAAACCACCAAACAGGGTGACGGAAAAGTTGTAGCTCAGCGCCAGGCCGGTCCCGCGAATGCTGGTTGGGAAAATATCGGCAAGCATCGCCGGGATGGGCCCCAGGCAGGCAGCGATCAACAACCCGACAATCGCCTGCACGGTCAGCAGCGTAGAAAAGCTGGGGAAGGCGTTGAGCAGGGCGAACATCGGATAGGACGAAAACCCGGTAAGCAGCAAGGCGATTGTCAGTACCCGAAAGCGTCCGTAGCGATCGGATAAGCCGCCAAATACCGGGGCCATCAACATCAGGGTCACGCCAGTCATCAGCGCCCCGAGATACGAAGAGGTGGCGGTGATGTTCAGTTGTTTAAGGGCATAAATGGGCATGTACAGCTTGTGCACATAGTTGAATGCTGTGGCCCCGGCCACCACGCCGATAGCCAGCAACAGGCTGACGTGCCCTTTGACCAACACATCGCGCAGCGGCGTCTTCAACTTTGTGCTGGCGGCGGTTTTCTTGAAGTCCGGGGTTTCATCGATTTGCGTGCGAATATAGAAACCCACCGGCCCGATCAGCAGGCCGAAGCCGAAGGCCACACGCCAACCCCAGTCGTTCAACTGCACATCCGACAGCACATAGCTGAGGATTGCACTGACCCCCGCGGCCAGTACGGTCGCCAGGCCCTGGGTCGACAATTGCCAACTGGCAAAGAAGCCACGGCGTTTGGCATCGGCGTGCTCGACCATGAATGCGGTCGCCGCACCAAACTCACCGCCCGTAGAAAAGCCCTGGAGCATGCGCGCAACGATGATCAACAGCGGCGCTGCCAAGCCGATCTGCTCATAGGTCGGGGCAAAGGTAATCATTGCGGTGCCGATCAGCATGATCATGATCGACATCGTTAACGATGCCTTTCGCCCGGCCCTGTCGGTGTAGGAACCGAGCACGATGGCGCCCAGGGGGCGCATCAGGAAGGAAATGCCAAACGAGCCTACGGCCAGCAGCAGTGAGGTGGTTTCGTTATCGGATGGGAAAAACTGTTTGCTGATCACTACTGCGAAATAGCCGTAGATCAGCAAATCATAAAACTCCAAGGCGTTACCGACACTGGCAGCGACGATCTCCTTCCATGGACCTCGCTGGGTTGGAGCCTGTGCCGATGATAAGACGGATGATGGGACTGTCATGGGTGTGCACCGGGTCTGTTTCACAGTTGGCATTCGGATTCGCCGAACCGCAGCGCGGCCTGACGAGATCGAAGGCATTAATTGTTATGGGTGAAAGCCCGGGTGAAATTGAATCAAGTGCGCACGAACAGCAATTGCCGTTTCGGCACAGGTTTGAGCTGTTTTGGCACGGGGCCGACAGGCATTGGGTTTTACGCATCTTGGAGTTGATGCAATGCCAGAAGCTATGAGCGCAAACGCTGTTGGCGCAACGACAGGTTCACAGACCTTCCCAGATCTTCATGACCATTTCGCTCTGGTTGGCGTGCAGGCGATGCAGCGAGACGTCGAAGGCGACGTGAAACTCGGGGCCGCCTGCAATTAGCAACTCGCCCGAGGCCAGCGCATCCTTGACCACCATGCGCGGCAGCCATGCCAGGCCTCTGCCGCGCTTGGCCATTTCCAGGATGGCGTCATAAGAGTCCGCCTGGTAGACCATGCGCAGCGCCAGGTGCTGTGGCAGCCGCTCAAGGTGCTGGGCCAGCACGCCGCGCAGTGCCAGGGACGGAGAAAAGGCCAGCCAGGGGATGCTCATGGCGCAGGGCGCGGTGCAGATCTGCTGGCGCGGCAGGCCATTGGCGTCCGGCGCACTGACCGGCAACAGTTCCTCATTGGCCAGTACCCGGGAGTCGCAACGCTCCGCGCCCAGCAGTGTCTGGGTCAATGGGCTGGAAAAGCTCAACAGCAGGTCGACCTCACCGGCGGATAACTTGCTGATCGCTTCTTGCGCCCCGCTGGTGACCAATGACACCGCAAAATTGCCCAGGCGCTGGTGCAATGACTCGTACCAGTCCGGGAAAAAATCGCTGGCCAGGGTCCGGCCGGTGGCGATGCGCACAGGCTCGTCGCGGCTCAGGGTGGTGCCTTTGAATTGCGCCCTGACAGTGGTCAGCAGTTGCAATGATTGTGTCGCGGCGTCCAGGAACAGCACGCCGCAAGGCGTCAGTGACAGGGGCTGTTTGCGCTCGATCAAGGGTGTACCGACCCATTCTTCCAGGGCGCGGATACGTCGGCCGAACGCCGGGTGCGTGACACAGCGATTTTCGGCGGCCCGCGACAGGCTGCGGGTGCGGGCCAGTTCGATAAAATCCTCAAGCCATTCTAGTTGCATGCGGTTTTCCTGCCTGGCGGCTCATCAACGCGGCGTCAGCGATAGTACCGCCAGCGGCGATGGGCTGCACCCACAACCCCCGCGTTCCCTGTAAACTGCGCCCCTTTGGCTGATAACGCACGGAGAGCCCTGCATGTCCGCTTCGATCTTGTATATCCACGGTTTCAACAGTGCGCCGGCCTCGACCAAGGCCAGCTTACTGATGGGCGTGATGGACAGTCTCGGTCTGGCCGACCAACTGCGGGTGCCGGCCTTGCATCACCACCCACGCCAGGCGATGGTCCAGCTGGAGCAGGCGATCGGCGAGCTGGGGCGGCCGCTGCTGGTCGGCAGCTCACTCGGCGGCTACTATGCAACCCATCTTGCCGAACGCCATGGCCTCAAGGCGCTGTTGGTCAACCCGGCGGTCAGCCCCCATCGCATGTTCGACGGTTACCTGGGCACCCAGACGAACCTCTACACCGATGAAACCTGGGAACTGACCCACGATCACGTCGCGGCCCTGGCTGAGCTTGAGGTTGCAGCGCCCCAGGATGCCCAGCGCTATCAGGTGTGGTTGCAGACCGGGGACGAAACACTGGATTATCGCCTCGCCGAGCAGTATTACCGGGCCTGTGCCTTGCGTATCCAGGCTGGCGGCGACCACGGTTACCAGGGCTTTGGCCGACAGTTGCCGGCGCTGTTGAGTTTTGCCGGCATTGGTGCAGATCAGTACCAATCCTTCGATTTCACCGCATTGTGAAACCGCAGGTTACTTTTTAATCGAACGACTCACGACGAGACCCCATGGCCACTCCCAGCGCTAGCTCTTATAACGCCGACGCCATCGAAGTCCTCTCGGGCCTCGACCCGGTGCGCAAACGCCCCGGCATGTACACCGACACCAGTCGGCCGAACCACCTTGCCCAGGAAGTCATCGACAACAGCGTCGACGAAGCCTTGGCCGGGCATGCCAAGTCGGTCCAGGTCATCCTGCACGCCGACCATTCCCTGGAAGTGTCCGACGACGGGCGCGGCATGCCGGTGGACATCCACCCGGAAGAGGGCGTGTCGGGTGTCGAGCTGATCCTCACCAAGCTGCACGCGGGCGGCAAGTTCTCCAACAAGAACTACCAGTTTTCCGGCGGCTTGCACGGTGTGGGTATTTCCGTGGTCAACGCCTTGTCCACGCAGGTGCGGGTCAAGGTCAAGCGCGACGGCAACGAATACCAGATGACCTTCGCCGATGGCTACAAGGCCACCGAGCTGGAAGTGGTCGGCACGGTCGGCAAGCGCAATACCGGGACCAGCGTGTACTTCGCGCCGGACCCGAAGTACTTCGATTCCCCGAAATTCTCCATCAGCCGCCTCAAGCACGTACTCAAGGCCAAGGCCGTGCTGTGCCCGGGCTTGCTGGTCAGTTTTGAAGACAAAGGCACCGGCGAAAAGGTCGAGTGGCACTACGAAGACGGCTTGCGCTCCTACCTCGAAGACTCGGTCAGCGAGTTCGAACGCCTGCCCAACGAGCCGTTCTGCGGCAGCCTGGCAGGTAACAAGGAGGCCGTGGACTGGGCCTTGCTGTGGCTGCCCGAAGGGGGCGACAGCGTCCAGGAAAGCTACGTCAACCTGATCCCCACCGCCCAGGGCGGTACCCACGTCAACGGTCTGCGCCAGGGCTTGCTGGATGCCATGCGCGAATTCTGCGAATACCGCAGCCTGTTGCCGCGCGGCGTGAAGCTGGCGCCGGAAGACGTCTGGGAACGCATCGCCTTTGTGCTGTCGATGAAAATGCAGGAGCCGCAATTCTCCGGCCAGACCAAGGAACGCCTGTCGTCCCGCGAGGCCGCGGCGTTTGTCTCGGGCGTGGTCAAGGATGCGTTCAGCCTGTGGCTCAACGAGCACCCGGAACTGGGCCTGGCCCTGGCGGAGCTGGCGATCAACAACGCCGGCCGTCGCCTCAAGGCCAGCAAAAAGGTCGAGCGCAAGCGCATTACCCAGGGCCCGGCGTTGCCCGGCAAGCTGGCGGACTGCGCCGGCCAGGACCCGATGCGCTCCGAACTGTTCCTGGTCGAAGGTGATTCCGCCGGTGGTTCGGCCAAACAGGCGCGGGACAAGGAATTCCAGGCGATCCTGCCGCTGCGCGGCAAGATCCTCAACACCTGGGAAGTCGATGGCAGCGAAGTCCTGGCCAGCCAGGAAGTGCACAACATCGCCGTGGCCATTGGCGTCGATCCAGGCGCCGAGGACATGAGCCAGTTGCGCTACGGCAAGATCTGCATCCTGGCCGACGCCGACTCCGATGGTCTGCACATTGCCACGTTGCTCTGCGCACTGTTCGTCCAGCATTTCCGCCCGCTGGTGGATGCCGGTCACGTCTACGTGGCCATGCCGCCGCTGTACCGCATCGACCTGGGCAAAGAAATCTTCTACGCCCTGGACGAGGCCGAACGCGACGGCATCCTCGACCGCCTGGTGGCCGAGAAGAAGCGCGGCAAGCCACAAGTCACCCGATTCAAGGGCCTGGGTGAAATGAACCCGCCGCAACTGCGCGAAACCACCATGGACCCGAACACCCGGCGCCTGGTGCAGTTGACCCTCGAAGACTATGCCGCCACTTCGGAAATGATGGACATGTTGCTGGCCAAGAAGCGCGCCGGCGACCGCAAGGCCTGGCTGGAGTCCAAAGGCAACCTGGCCGAGGTATTGGGCTGATGCGCAGCGGTTTCGCCCTGGCGATACTGTTGTTGAGCGGGTTGGCTGCTACCCCAGTGGTTGCCCAGCCTGCGGCCGAGCTCAAGTTGTTGTCCGAACACCCTGTAGACGGCATGCGCGGCGGCAACCTGTCGGGCCTGGCCTTGTGTGGCAAGGACTTGTGGACGGTCTCTGACCGCGACGACGACCAGATCTACCGCCTCGATACCCGCGCCGACACCTGGCAGGCCGAGACGGTAACGATCAACGTGCCGCCGGTGCCCGAGTCTGGCCTGCCCTGGGGCTTGCGCGCACGCACCACGGCGGCGTCGGTAATTCGCGGCGGCGACCTGGATTTTGAAGGCATCAGCTGTGACGCCGCGGGTAATCGCTATATCGTCAGCGAAGCCCATGCGGCCGTGCTGCAGGTGCCGGCAAGCGGTGATCCCGAGTGGCTGAAGATTGCCCCTGGCATGGTCCGCGAGGCGCGGGCCAGTGGCCTGTTGTTGCACTTCAATGCCCTGTTTGAGGGCTTGGCGGTCAACCCCGAGGGCAACCAGATCTGGCTGGCAGCCGAGCGTGAGCGGCGCGGGCTGATCTCGATCAAGCGCGGGCAAAGCGTTTGGGATTGTGATGGCCCGTGCGTACTGTTGAGCGAAGCCGGCCAGGAAATGCAACCGGCGCAGTTTCCGGGGGCCAGGGCGGTGTCCAAGGACTTTGCTGACCTGGCGTTGTTCAACGGCAAGCTGTTTACCCTGGAGCGCAACGCGTTCCAGATCTGCCGGCGCGACAGCGTGACGGCCAAGGTCGAGTTGTGCTGGTCGTATGCCGATGAGGCCCTGGTGCCAAATCGACGTTACCCCCAGAACTACGGCCTGGCGGAAGCCCTGTTGATTGACGCCGACGGCGCCTGGATTGGCATCGACAATAATTTCGGCGCTCGGGCCGATGCTGAAAAACGCCCGATGGTCTATCGTTTTGCCGCCCCGGCCGGTGGCTGGAGCGCCCAGCCTTGAGTGCGCAACCACCGGGCAAGCGTGCCGGGCGGGTGTTGATGTTCGTGGCCTGGGGTGCCGGACTGTTTCTGGCCACGCGGTTTTTCGGGCAATGGGAGGCGCGGCAGGAAAACCCCAATGCCGTGGTCACCTCACAGCAACACGAGGGTTATATCGAAGTGAAACTGGTCGGCAACGGCCAGGGGCATTTCGTCGCCACTGGCCAGATCAACGGCCAGCCGGTGGATTTCATGCTCGATACCGGCGCCACCGATGTGGCGGTGCCGGCCGAGTTGGCCGAACGCCTGGGGCTCAAGCGCGGTTTGCCGGTGACCTTGAGCACCGCCAACGGCCGCAGCCAGGGCTATCGCACCCACCTCGACCGCCTGCAGTTGGGCGATATCGTCCTGCAGGACGTGCGCGCCCTGGTGGCGCCGGGGCTGGGTGGCGAGCAAGTGCTGTTGGGCATGAGCGCATTGAAACAACTTGAATTTACCCAGCGTGGCGGCACCTTGCTGCTACGCCAGACCAGACAATGATGAGGCCCGCATGAGTGACATCCTTGCAGACAGCTTAGACGGCGTAGAACGCCGGTCGCTGGCTGACTTCACCGAAAATGCCTACCTCAACTACTCCATGTACGTGATCATGGACCGTGCCTTGCCGCATATCGGTGACGGCCTGAAACCGGTACAGCGGCGCATTATCTACGCCATGAGTGAGTTGGGCCTGGACGCGGACTCCAAGCACAAGAAGTCGGCGCGTACCGTCGGTGACGTGCTCGGCAAGTTCCACCCCCACGGCGACTTGGCGTGCTACGAAGCCATGGTGCTGATGGCCCAGCCGTTCAGCTACCGCTACACCCTGGTCGATGGCCAGGGCAACTGGGGGGCGCCGGATGATCCCAAGTCGTTCGCTGCCATGCGTTATACCGAGGCGCGCCTGTCGCGCTACTCCGAAGTGCTGCTCAGCGAGCTGGGCCAAGGCACGGCAGACTGGGGCCCGAACTTCGACGGCACCCTCGACGAGCCATTGGTATTGCCGGCGCGCCTGCCCAATATCCTGCTCAACGGCACCACCGGCATCGCCGTGGGCATGGCCACTGATGTGCCACCGCACAACCTGCGTGAAGTCGCCACGGCCTGCGTGCGCCTGCTCGATGAGCCCAAGGCCACGGTTGAGCAACTGTGTGAGCATATCCAGGGCCCGGATTACCCGACCGAAGCGGAAATCATCACGCCGCGTGCCGACCTGCTGAAAATGTACGAGACCGGCAAGGGCTCGGTGCGCATGCGTGCGGTGTACCACATCGAAGATGGCGACATCATCGTCACCGCCTTGCCGCACCAGGTCTCCGGCGCCAAGGTGCTGGAACAGATTGCCGCGCTGATGCAGGCCAAGCCGTCGAAGCTGCCGCAAGTGGCGGACCTGCGTGACGAGTCCGACCACGAGAACCCTTGCCGCATCGTGATCATCCCGACCAATAGCCGGGTCGATCACGAAGTGCTGATGCAGCATCTGTTTGCCAGCACCGAGCTGGAATCCAGCTACCGGGTCAACGTCAACATCATTGGCCTGGACGGCAAGCCGCAGCTGAAAAACCTGCGCAACCTGCTGGTGGAGTGGCTGGAGTTCCGGGTCAATACCGTGCGCCGCCGCCTGCAGTTCCGCCTGGACAAGGTCGAGCGTCGCCTGCACCTGTTGGACGGCTTGCTGATCGCCTATCTCAACCTGGATGAAGTGATCCACATTATCCGCACCGCCGAGCACCCGAAAGCCGAGCTGATCGCGCGTTTCGAGCTGAGCGAGATCCAGGCCGACTACATCCTCGACACCCGCCTGCGTCAGTTGGCGCGCCTGGAAGAGATGAAGCTGCGCGACGAACAGGACGCGCTGCTCAAGGAACAAGCCAAGCTGCAAGCCCTGCTGGGCAGCGAAGCCAAGCTCAAGAAGCTGGTGCGCAGCGAATTGATCAAAGATGCCGAAACCTATGGCGACGACCGCCGCTCGCCAATTGTCGAGCGCGCCGAAGCCAAGGCCCTGACCGAAACCGAGCTGTTGCCCAACGAGAAAATTACCGTCGTTCTGTCGGAAAAGGGTTGGGTTCGTTCCGCCAAGGGGCATGATATTGATGCCACCGGTTTGTCGTACAAAGCCGGCGATGGGTTCAAGACCGCCGCAGCCGGGCGTTCCAACCAGTTCGCGGTGTTTATCGACTCCACCGGGCGCAGTTATTCGGTGCCGGCCCATACCCTGCCATCTGCACGGGGCCAGGGCGAGCCGTTGACCGGCCGCCTGGCGCCGCCGCCAGGGGCAAGTTTTGAATGTGTATTGCTGCCCGATGATGACTCGCTGTACGTCATCGCCTCTGACGCCGGCTACGGTTTCGTGGTCAAGGGCGAGGATTTGCAGGCCAAGAACAAGGCGGGCAAGGCGCTGTTGAGCCTGCCGAACAACGCCAAGGTGATCCTGCCGCGTCCGGTCGAGGACCGTGAAGGCAATTGGCTGGCCTCGGTGACCACCGAGGGGCGTTTGCTGGTGTTCAAGATCAGCGACCTGCCGCAGTTGGGCAAGGGCAAGGGCAACAAGATCATTGGTATCCCAGGGGAGCGGGTGGCCAGTCGCGAAGAGTACGTGACCGACATCGCGGTGATCCCGGAAGGCTCTACCCTGGTGCTGCAGGCCGGTAAGCGTACGCTGTCCCTGCGCCCTGATGACCTTGAGCATTACAAGGGTGAACGTGGACGCCGCGGGAACAAATTGCCCCGTGGCTTCCAGCGGGTGGATGCTTTGCTGGTAGAAACACCTGCTTAAAGCGATATAGAGCACCCGATCTACGATTTAACGCGTAGATCGGCGCTTTCGCGCTGGAGTCATGGCGCATATTCACGGATGATATGGCCTTTCCAGCGCCGGCGTGGCTGAGCGCGTATAGGTTATTTTTAGTATTACATTGTGGTTTGCCTTGTGGCAGCCACCTGGATGGGATGATGACTGCTCCACGCCTTCCTTTATTTTTGATGCTCGCTGGCCTTTTGGGGTTGGCGGGTTGCACTACGCACCAACCGGTGTCGCTGTACCAGCTGGATAGCGGAAATCCGGCGCAGCCTGCGCAAAGTGCTGGCATGGCGGTCTTGCTCGGGCCGGTCGTGGTTGCCGATTACCTGCAACGTGAAACCCTGCTGCAACGCCAGGACGATGGCAGCCTGCAAGGCTCCATCGACGGCCGTTGGGCCGGTAGCCTGTCGTCGGATATCAACCAGTTGATGCTGCGCCAGGTGGCCGGCCATCTGGACAGCCAGCGTGTGGTGCTGTCGCCGGCGCCCACCAGCTTTACGCCGGATGTGCAGGTGTTGCTGACTATCACGCGCCTGGACTCCGGGGCTTCGCAGCCGGCCATCCTTGACGCGCAATGGCGCCTGATCGACCGCCGTGGCCAGGTGCGGGACAACCGCATTGTGCATCTGCAGGAGCAGCATGCCGGCAGCACCGCTTCCCAGGTCCAGGCCCAGGGCGTGTTGTTGCAGCGTTTGGCTGAGCAGTTGTCGGTTGCCCTCAAGCCATTGGCCAACCAGCCACCGATTGCCGAGGCCCCGCGCAAGCAGGCCCCGGCGCCGGCCAAGCCGGCAGCCCCGGAAAAGCCGAAGATCCCGATGGCATCGCCGATTCGTACGGATATGGAAGTGTTCAGGTTCTGACCTGAATCGCAGCCAAATAAAAGGCCCGCTGAGTAAGCGGGCCTTTTTGTTTGGCGCAGATCAAATGTGGGAGCGGGCTTGCCCGCGATAGCGCAGTGTCAGTCGACACTTGATGACTGATCCAGCGCTATAGCGGGCAAGCCCGCTCCCACACAAGCCTGTGTCACATTGCTGGCTTGTTGCGGGTCTCATGCATCCGTGCCAGCTGACGTTCCAGCATCGACGGGTAAGGTTCCATCAAGCGCTCTACACAGCACGCGCCTTCAGGGCTGGCAATCGGGCGGATACGTGCGCGTTGGCGGATCAAGGCGTCGTCGCTGATCTTGCGCTCCACCAGCAGCAGGTTGCGGCTGTGTTGCGACAAGGCCAGGGCGTCCTGGGCGTTTTCGGTCAGCAGCAGATCAATCTGGCTCATGCCATACAGATCATCGCCCAATGTCAGGCCCAGTTGCAGTTGCAGGGTGATGCCGCTGTCGGCGACTTCGATCTGCAAGGCATGGCCCAGGGCGCGCAGCAGTTCACCGCAGCAGATGGCATTGGTCAGGTAGTCTTCGCCGCTGTCTTCGCTGTGGAACAGCATCAACGTGCTGCCGTCGTTCAGGGTGTGCAGTTCGCTCTGGTACAGCGAGGCTGCCTGGTCCAGGCAATCGCGGTAGCGTTCCAGCAACTCGGTCAGGCGTGCCCGTGGCAGGCGGCGCAATTGCTCCTGGGCGCCCAGTTGCACGGCCAATACCGCGCTGTGCTGGGGCTGGCTGCTCGCAGGCCGAGGCGCGACCACCGGGCTTGGCGCCGACTCGTCACGCAGGTCGGCAAACGGATCGTCATCGTCCAGGCGGTCTTCTTCGGCCTTGATGGCCGTACGCGGTGCCGGCTTGAGGCCAGCCATCGGCGTCGACTCGTCGAAGCTCGGATCGCGCAGGTTGCGCACTTCGAACTCGGGTTCGTCGTCATAGTCGGTGTCGTCGAACTCCGGCTCGGGCTTGGCTTCAGGTATGACCGGCTCCGGGGCAAAGCTGGTGTGCAACTGGCGGGCAAGGTCGCCGATCTCATCCTGGCGGTCGGTGGCCGGGGTGTGTTCGTCGATGTCGCGCAGCCAGATGCGCAACTGCATCAGCGGCGTGGAGATATGCCGGCCCAGGCGCAGGCTCAAGGCCAGGGCCAAGGCCAGCAGGATCGCGCTGAGGATGCCCATGCTTTGCAGGCTGATGGTCATCGGCTGCTGGAACTGTTGCATGTCCAGGCTGATGCGCAATTGGCCGGCTTTCACATCCTGAAACGTGATATTGCTCTGGTACAGGCCTTCGGCCTCACCCAGCAGGCCGTTTCTCGGGCGTTGCCCGGCTTCGGCCATGATCCGGTTGTCCACGCTGTAGATGGCCGCGTGGGCCACCAGCGGGTTCTTGGTCAGGTTGTTGAGCAGCACGTTGAGGCTGAGGATGTCATTGGACACCAACAGCTCGGTCGCCGAGGTGGCGGTCTGGGTCGTCAAGCTCTCGCCCAGGGCGTCGGCTTGCTCGTGCATGGCCTGTTTGAACTGCAAACCCATCACGCAGGCGTAGATTACCAGGGCCAGGGCGACCAGGATCACGTTATGGCTGGCGATGCGTAATGCGATCGGTACACGGCGGTGGCGCAGTGCCCGGAAGATCAGCAGGAAGAAGTTATCGGTTTTTACTGGCGTGGGCCGGTTCACTTGCGCTCGGCTCTTGGTCCGTGAAGTTGACGCGCAGTATAGCGACAGGCCCAAGACCGGCAAAGCGCTGGCTGTGCCCGATGGTCACTGAAAGTGGGTAGAATGCGGTTTTTTTCCAGCTCGGGGGTGCGCTTTGCGCGAAATTGTCCTGATTAACATCACCGGTGTTGACCGTCCGGGTCTTACCGCAGCCATTACCGGTGTTCTGGCCCAGGGTGGCGTGACCATTCTCGACATCGGCCAGGCCGTGATCCACGACACCCTGTCGTTCGGCATCCTGGTGGAGATTCCAGATACCGAACAGGCGTCGTCTGTGCTCAAGGACATCCTGTTTACCGCCTATAAGCTGGACCAGCAGGTGCGTTTCACCCCGGTATCCGAAGCGGATTACCAGCACTGGGTGGCCGGCCAAGGCAAGAAACGCCACATCGTCACCCTGCTGACGCGCAAGGTCACCGCTGAACAATTGCAGCGGGTCAGCTCGATCACTGCGCAATATGGCTTGAATATCGACCATATCGACCGTCTGTCGGGTCGCATGCCCTTGGACACCCCGGCGGACCAGGGCAAGGGCTGCATCGAGTTCTCCGTACGCGGTGAGCCGGCTGACCCGCAAGCCTTGCGCGCCGAGTTCCTCAGCGTGGCCCAGGAACTGAACGTGGATATCGCCTTCCAGGAAGATTCGCTGTTCCGTCGTAACCGGCGCCTGGCGGTGTTCGACATGGACTCGACTCTGATCGAAGCCGAAGTTATCGACGAGTTGGCCAAGGCCGCAGGTGTGGGCGAGCAAGTCTCGGCGATCACCGAGCGCGCCATGGCCGGCGAGCTGGATTTTCGCGCCAGCTTCAAGGAGCGTCTGGCATTGCTCAAGGGCCTGGACGTCAGCGTCCTCGATTCCATCGGCGCCTCCCTGCGCTTGACCGAAGGTGCCGAAACCCTGTTCGCCGAACTCAAGCGCCTGGGCTACAAGACCGCGATCCTCTCGGGTGGCTTTACCTACTTCGCTAAGCAATTGCAGGCCAAGCTGGGCATCGACTACGTGTTCGCCAACGAGCTGGAAGTGGTGGATGGCAAGGTGACGGGCGTGGCGGTCGAACCGATTGTCGATGCGCAACGCAAGGCTGACTTGCTCAAGGAGCTGGCACACAAGGAAGGTTTGCGTCTGGAGCAGACCATTGCGGTCGGCGACGGCGCCAACGACCTGCCGATGCTGGCTATTGCGGGGTTGGGCGTGGCGTTCCGGGCCAAGCCGCTGGTCAAGCAATCGGCCAAGCAGGCGATTTCGACCTTGGGGTTGGATGGTGTGTTGTATCTGTTGGGGCTGCGTGACCGCGACGGTCAATAACGACAGGAACGCGGTCAAAAATGTGTGAGCGGGCTTGCTCGCGAAGGCGGTGTGTCAGTCAACTAAGGTGTCACACCGCTTTCGCGAGCAAGCCCGCTCCCACATTTGATTTTCGCTGTATTCGGATCAGGCTTTTGGCAGCGCGATACCCTGGCCCATCTGCACCGGCGTTCCCGCCACCAGTTCTTCAGCCCACTTCACCTGATCCGGCCCAAACAGCACGATAGCGGTCGAACCCAGCTTGAAACGCCCCAGTTCCGCACCTTTTTCCAGGTGGATCGGCGCACGGGCGGCTTCGTCGTAGCGCACGGTTTTCAGCTCGCGCTTGGGCGGCGTTACCAGGCCGGCCCATACGGTTTCAATCGACGCGACAATCATCGCGCCCACCAATACCACGGCCATCGGGCCGCGTTCGGTGTCGAACAGGCAAACCACACGCTCGTTACGCGCAAACAACTCCGGCACGTTTTCGGCCGTGGTCTGGTTGACCGAGAAAATCCGCCCAGGCACGTAGACCATTTCCCGCAGGGTGCCGGCCAGTGGCATGTGCACGCGGTGGTAGTCCTTCGGCGACAGGTAAATGGTGGCAAAGTCGCCGCCCATGAACGGTGCGGCAACGGCGGCGTCGCCACCGAGCAGTTCCAGCACGCTGAAACTGTGGCCCTTGGCCTGGAACACGCGGCCGTGCTCGATCGGGCCGAGCTGGCTGACTGCGCCGTCTGCCGGGCTCAGCACCGCGCCTGGGGTTGGGTCCAGGGGGCGGGCGCCGTCTTTCAGGGCGCGGGTGAAGAAGGCGTTGAAGTGCTCGTAAGCGGTCACGTCTTCTACCAGCGCCTGGGACATATCCACCTGATAGCGCTTGGCGAACCAGGTGGTGAAGGCATTTTTAAACCAGCGCACACGGCATTCGGCAATGCAGCCGGCCAGGCGCGACAGCAGGTGGTGGGGCAGCAGGTACTGGCTGAGGATAAACAAACGCTTTTTCATGAACTGTCCTTAAACCTTAAATCTCGACGGGGGTGTCGGGGTGGTTGCCCCATTCGCCCCAGGAACCGGCATAACCTTTGACTCGCGGATAACCGAGCGCCTTGGCCACCAGGTAGGTGAAGCCAGAACGGTGGTGAGTCTGGCAGTGGGTAATGATTTCTTTGTCTTTGGTCAGGCCCAGGCCTTCGAGGATCTGCGGCATGTCGCGGCGGATCCGCAGGTTGCGTGCCTTGTCCATGCCCGCCGTCCATTCGAAGTTGACTGCGCCGGGAATATGCCCGCCCTTGGCCGCGAGGACTTTTTCGCCGCTGTATTCCAGCGGGCCACGGGCATCCCAGATGCCCAGGTCGGCAGCGCCGAGGCGGCTTTGCAGGTATTCGCGGGTGGCCGTGGGCTCGTCGTGCAGGGTCAGGCTGACCGGGCCGCCGACGGCTGCGGTGACCTCAGTGGACACGGGGTGCTGTTCATCCAGCCATGCCAGTAGGCCGCCATCAAGGTAGTGATATTTCTTGTGGCCGATCACGTCGAGCAACCAGATAAACCGCCCGGCCCAGCCGCCGCCTTCGTCGTCATACACCACGTAGGTGGCATCCGGGGTGTGGCCCAGTTCGCCGAACAGTTTCTCCAGGTCGGCCTTGGCCGGCAGCAGCCCTGGGGCCGGTGGCTGGCCCAACTGGGTGCGCTTGGGATCGACAAAGTGCGCGCCGGGGATATGCCCCTGGGCATAACGGGCGGTGCTGGTGAGGTCCACCAGAATCAACGGCTCGGCGGCGAGGCGACTAAGCAGGTCGCTGGGTTCGATCACCAGCGGCAAGCCAGAAAAGTCAGGCATGTGAGGTCTCCCGGGCGCTAGGTTGGGTGATAAAAGAGGGCGATTGTAACGCAAGCATCAAGCGGTGCGGTTGGTAAAGCAGTGCAGGGCTTTCTCGATGCATTGGGCGGTTTTGCCGAAGGCCTGCACGGTGGTTTCGGAGAACGGCCCGCCCCCCTGGTCGGCAATCATCAGCATCACCACCCGGCCGTTACAGCTCAAGGAGCGCAGCAGCAAATGCTCGCCGACGAACAGGCGCCGCAATGAAGCAGGCAGCAGCACCGCGAATTGTGCGTGATTTTCCGGGTTGAGGCGCACTTGCGCAGGCTTTTCCAGCAAGCGTTGCAGCAGCGTGCTTTGTGCGGACTCGAGGCTCAGGTTGGCAGCGTCCTTGGGCAGGCCATCGACCTGATGCACGCGCAAAGTGGCCAAGGCCTTGTCGGCCATCAGCAACATCACGCGCTGCATGCCACTGGCAACCAGGGCCTCCTTGGCGCAGGTGGTCAAGTGCATCGCATTGGCGAAGCGGCTGGGCTCCACCAGCAGCTCAGTACAACGCTTGCGCCACACCGCCAGGGCTTCGGCGGTCGGCGGCGGTGCGGGCAGCAGGCCGCGATGCACCCGTTGCACATGCCACGGCCAGATCAGCGCCAGTGCCGGATGCCAGAGACCGGCGGTCAGGGTATGGCGCGCGCTGATGACCGCCTGTTGGTGCACCTGTTGCTGCACGTCGGCCAGTGGTTGTTGCAGGTACAACGCGGTGAGGTACTGCCAGCGCTGGGTATGGGGGCAGGCCCAGGATTCCTGGGCCGCCAGTGCCATACCATTGGCCAGTAGCACGGTATTGGCCGGCTGGTTCAGCCAGCGCCGCAGCGCCGGGTCGGCATCGAGTTTTTGCTGCTGGCTCAACGGCACTTCATCGCGGGCGATGTGCAGGGCCTTGACCAGTAAGCGTTGTTCCTTGAGCAGCAGTTGGTAGCCCTGGGACACCCAGATCGGCAGGCGCCAGGCCTCGGTCAGCTCCAGGCACAGTGCCAGCAGGGGCACGCCAAACAATTCCTGTTCGACCTTGCGTGCCGATTGACCCTTGTGGATCACCCGCAGCTCCCATTCCTCCAGGAGCTTGGGGTAGGCAACGGCCATCGGCCACAGCGGTGAAAGAAACAGCAGGCTGCCCCAATGAATATCCTGCCACAGGCGCGCCAGGCGGCTGGCAAACAGGCCGCTGGCTTGCTGCGAGGCATGTTGGCTGATCAGCTGCAATTGGCGCAGGGCCACGGGGATTTCATTGCGCGGCACCGACGGCAGGCGCGCGAGCAGTTCTTCGGTGCGCTTGAGGCCGAGGCGGTTGATCGCCACTTCAAGGTTTTCTGCGGGCTCTGCCAGGCTGCCGTGGGCCTGGTTGTTGGCTTCACGCATGACGCTCAGGACCAGTGCCGGGCTGTCTTGCATCAGCTCTGCAATATCTCGCAACGAACGGCGACTGTCGCCGATGGCCTTGCACACGGCAATGTGGCTCGCCTGCGGGACGGGCAGGAGAACCTCGTCCAGACGCTTGATCCAGCCAGCCAGAGAGTTGGGTTTTGTAGTTGGGACTGTCGTTTCGTTTGCCATGATTGGGGCGCGATCATCACTTGCGGTCAACACGCCCGGAGTGGGCCGAACTGGCTTTTCGCCTTAACGGGCTATAGTCTGGCGCAGTTTTGCCGATAAGTAGAAGAAGAGTTTTTAGATCTTCCGAATATGTCCATGAACCCGACGGCGCAAGTACTCATCCCCTATGGCTAAAATTATCGGCATCATCGTCGTCATCGCAAGCGTGCTCAGCGGATACGTTCTGTCCCACGGTAAAATTGCTGCGCTGATCCAGCCCTTCGAAGTGCTGATCATCGGCGGTGCGGCGTTTGGCGCTTTCCTGCAAGCTAACCCCAGCTACATGACCATGCACGTGCTCAAGAAATCGCTGGGCATGTTCAGCTCGCGCTTTTCCCACACGTTCTACCTGGAAGTGTTGGGCCTGGTCTACGAGATCCTTAACAAGAGCCGCCGTGAAGGCATGATGGCTATCGAGGCTGATATCGAGGACGCTGCGGCGAGCCCGATCTTCGCCAAGTACCCGGCCGTGCTCAAGGACGACCGCATGACTGCCTACATCTGCGACTATCTGCGCATCATGTCCTCCGGCAACATGGCCCCCCACGAGCTGGAAGGCTTGTTCGACATGGAGCTGTTCAGCCTCAAGGAAGAAATCGAACACCCGTCCCATGCCGTGAACGGTATCGCTGATGGCATGCCCGGTTTCGGTATCGTCGCGGCGGTGCTGGGAATCGTGGTGACCATGGCGTCGTTGGGCGAGGGCGACCAGGCCGCGATCGGCAAGCATGTCGGTGCGGCGCTGGTGGGGACCTTCTTCGGTATTCTCGCGGCCTATGGCTTCTTTGGCCCGCTGGCCACCTCCCTGGCCCACGACGCCAAGGAAGAGATGAATATCTACGAAGCGATCAAGGCGTCCCTGGTGGCTTCGGCTTCCGGCATGCCGCCATCCCTGGCGGTGGAGTTCGGGCGCAAGGTGCTGTATCCGAAGCACCGTCCAAGCTTTGCCGAGCTGGAACAAGCAGTTCGCGGTCGCTAAGCCATGGAAAACAACCAGCCGATTATCATCAAGCGCGTCAAGCGCTTCGCTGCCGGGCACCACGGTGGTGCCTGGAAAATTGCCTTCGCTGACTTTGCGACGGCGATGATGGCGTTCTTTTTGGTGTTGTGGCTGATGTCCACCGCGACGCCGGAACAGAAGATCGCCATCGCCGGTTACTTCAAGGATCCCATTGGGTTTTCCGAGAGCGGCACGCCGTTTGTGATCGACTTGGGCGGCTCGCCCGAATTGGCCCCTGAGCGCACCATCAACCCGGAGGTGCAGACCGAAGCGCCCCAGGAAAATATCCCGATCGAACGCCAGACCGTCGAGAGCATGGCCGAACAGGTCGAGCAGGAACGCCTGGAGCTGTTACTGCAAGAGTTGCAGAACAAGGTCGATGAAAACCCGCAATTGCAAAAATTCAAGGATCAGATCCACTTCGATATCACCCAGGATGGCCTGCGTATCCAGATCATGGATGCGGCCAATCGACCGATGTTCGACTCTGGCAGTGCGCGCCTGAAGTCTTACTTCGAAGACATCCTGCTGGCCATGGCCGACACCATCAAGGCGGTGCCGAACAAGATCAGCGTCAGCGGCCACACCGATGCCAAGCCGTATTCGGGCCTGGGCGATTTCGGTAACTGGGAGTTGTCGGCCAACCGTGCCAACGCCGCCCGCCGTGTCCTGGTGGCCGGCAGCTATCCGGATACCCAGGTGGCGCGCGTCGTGGGCTTTGCTTCATCCCAGCTGTTTGATGTCCAGGACCCGTTCAACCCGATCAACCGGCGCATTGATATTGTGGTGCTGACCAAAAAGGCCCAGCGTGCCATCGAAGGCGAGCAGGGTGCCCCTGCGCCGGTACCGACCCAGGGCGAGGGCGCGCCGGGTGAAGTGCCGGTAGACCCGAATGCCCTGCCACCCGAGCAGCAGCCGTTGCCGGCCCATGAGTTGCGGCAGAAGCTGAATCTGTTTGATGAGGGCGGGGTAAAGGCTCCTACGGTGCCTGCGCCAGGCTCGTAGGCGTACCGTCTAAATGAAAGCGCCCCGATCAGTCGGGGCGTTTTTACTTGTGCTCAAAGTGGGAGGTAGGCTTTGACGCCACTGATCACGCCTTGCATATCATCGGTATTCAGCCGCGGTACGAAGTACTCCCGACCTTTGGAGCGGGTCTTTCTATGCAGCTTGTCGAGGCGCTCGAAACTCACGGTATAGATCATGTCGCACTTCACCCACAGCTCTTTGTAGCCATCGGACTGAAGGGGGTTGATGTGTAACAGGTGGTGCCAGGCATGCTGGACTTCGGGGGCAGTAGAGGCGATCGGGACTACAGTGCACAGCCTGCGATTGTGGCTGGAGGTAGGGGATATCACCACGACTTTACGGATCTTCAGCATTTCAGGGGCGACAAAGCCTCGTGTGAAATCGCAGAGAAGAACATCGCCTTGTTTGGGGTGATAGTAGAGAGTCAATCGAATGTCCCACAAAAGCAAAGCCGCCCGAAGGCGGCTTCATTCGACACGCAGTGGAGCTTGCTTCGCCCCTTCTGCGCCGCTGGATCAACTCCGGGAAGGATCCAGACTCCTGCCGACTTTCGCCGGTAACGGAGTGATTATGGGCATCAGGAATTCCGAATTCAAGCTGGCTTGTGTCAACGAGCCACCCAGTTGTCCTGAATTCTTGATGCCGGCCCCTATTAAATCAATGGAGTAGGGGGTTGCAGGCTGCACTTAAAGTGTATCGAGGCATGGCCACTCAGTAACTGCTTTCCGGCAAACTCGCGATGATTGAGCGATAGCTGTTCATGCGTTGTTGCTGCACGCGCCCGTCTTCCAGGGCCTTGAGCAACGCACAACCCGGCTCGCGGTCGTGCTTGCAGTCGCGGAAGCGGCACGTGCCGATCAAGTCGTTGAACTCGATGAAACCCGCTTCTACATCTGCGCGGCTGACGTGGCCCAGGCCGAATTCACGGATGCCGGGGGAGTCGATCAGCTCGCCACCGCCCGGGAAGTGGAACAGGCGTGCGGTGGTGGTGGTGTGCGTACCCTGGCCGGACAGCTCCGACAGCGGGCCGACGCGGGTCTCGACTTCCGGTAGCAGGCTGTTGACCAGCGACGACTTACCCACGCCCGACTGGCCGACGAACACGCTGATGCGCCCGTCCAACTGCTGTTGCAGCTGTTCCATGCCGTTGCCATGGTGTGCCGAGACTTCCAGCACCGGGTAGCCCAACTGCCGATACACCGCAAGCAACGCATTCAGCGCCGGGGCGTTCTGGTCGTCGATCAGGTCGAATTTGTTCAGCAGCAACAGCGGGCGGATGCCAGCGTGCTCGGCCGCCACCAGGTAGCGGTCGATCAGGTTGGCGTGTGGCTCGGGCAGCGGGGCGAAGACGATGACAATCATGTCGACGTTGGCCGCCACCGGCTTGAGTTGGCCACGGCTGTCCGGGCGGCGCAGTTCGGTGCTGCGCGGCAGTTGCGCGACGATCACCCCGATGCCTTGGTTGCCGGCACGCCACACCACTTTGTCGCCGGTTACCAGGGCCGGCAGGTTGGCGCGCAGGTGGCAGCGGAACACTTCGCCGGCCAGCTCGCCCTCCAGGGCCTCGACTTCGACCTGCACCCCAAAGTGCGCGATCACCAGGCCCGTTTGTTCGGGGCCCAGGTCGCCACCCTCCAGCGCTTCCACGGCGGAAGATTCACGTTTGGCGGCGCGGGCAGCGCGTTCACCCTGGATTTTTTCGATGCGCCAGTTTTGGCGACGGTTGAGCTGGCGTTTGGCCATTGGTGTTCCGTGTCGATAATGCAAAGGTTGGATAAAACGGTCGCGAGTCTAGCACGCCCCGCCTGCTAAACTGCGCAGCTACGCCAAGGTGCCAAGGAACCACGACATGCAAAACCCACAGAACCTGATTTGGATCGATCTGGAAATGACCGGTCTGAACCCTGACACCGACGTCATCATCGAGATGGCGACCATTGTCACCGACAGCAACCTCAACACCTTGGCCGAAGGTCCGGTGATCGCCATCCACCACAGCGACGCGGTGCTGGCCACCATGGACGAGTGGAACACCCGCACCCACGGCAACTCGGGCCTGACCCAGCGCGTGCGCGACAGCCGCATCAGCATGGCCGAGGCTGAGGCCCAGACGATTGCCTTCCTGGAAAAGTGGGTGCCCAAGGGCAAGTCGCCGATCTGTGGCAACAGCATCTGCCAGGACCGCCGCTTCCTTTATACCCATATGAAGGGGCTGGAAAGCTACTTCCACTACCGCAACCTCGATGTGTCGACCTTGAAAGAACTGGCCGCGCGTTGGGCGCCAGATGTCAAGGACAGCTTCCATAAGGGCAGCACCCACCTGGCCCTGGATGATATCCGCGAGTCGATTGCCGAGTTGCAGCATTACCGCAAGCATTTCATCAAGGCTTGAGTTCGTGGCGCCAGGGCTGGCGCCATCGCGGGCAAGCCCGCTCCCACAGTTGCTGTGTGGTGTGTGCAAAGTTCTGTGCCCTCAAACCACACACTTGATCGCATTCCAAGTGTGGGCATGCTCGGTCTTTCGCCGAGCGCCCCCTTTTGGTGCCCTCGCCAAATGATTAGACTGCGCGCCTCTTTGCAAGGATCGCCATCATGCTGCTGATGCTCTACCTCATCGCCATCACCGCCGAAGCCATGACCGGCGCCTTGTCCGCCGGCCGTCGTGGCATGGACTGGTTTGGCGTGGTGTTGATCGCCTGCGTGACGGCGCTGGGTGGCGGTTCGGTGCGCGATGTGTTGCTCGGCCATTACCCGCTGACCTGGGTCAAACACCCGGAATACCTGGTGCTGACCTCGGTAGCGGCATTGGTGACGATCTTTATCGCCCCGCTGATGCGCCACTTGCGCTCACTGTTTTTGGCGCTGGACGCCGTAGGCCTGGTGGCTTTCACCCTGATCGGCTGCATGACGGCCCTGGAAATGGGGCACGGCATGCTGGTGGCCTCGGTCAGCGGGGTGATTACCGGAGTCTTCGGCGGGATCCTGCGGGATATTTTCTGTAATGATATTCCGTTGATCTTCCGCCGCGAGTTGTATGCCAGCGTGTCGTTCCTCGCCGCCTGGTGCTACATGCTGTGCATCTACCTCGAACTGCCCAGCGAGCAAGCGATTCTGCTCACCCTGTTCAGCGGTTTTCTACTGCGACTGCTGGCCATCCGCTTTCACTGGGAAATGCCCAAGTTCGTCTACAACGACGAACATTGACGCGTCGCGTGCTGGTTCAGCGCCCATTCGACATGTTCGCGGACCAGTTCGGAGGGGTAGTCCCGGCGCGCCTTCAAGGCTTCCAGCACCGGAATGCTGGAAGGCGCGTTGCCCAAGCCCACGGCCAGGTTACGCAGCCAACGCTCATAACCGGCGCGGCGTAGCGGCGAGCCTTCGGTGCTGCTGAGGAATTTATCCTCATCCCACATAAATAACTCGGCCAGTTCGGCGTTATCCAGGTTGTGGCGCGGCTTGAAATCGCTTTCTCCTGAAGGTCGGGCGAAACGATTCCACGGGCAAACGATCTGACAGTCATCGCAGCCGAACACGCGGTTGCCAATCAGTGGCCGCAGATCCTCGGGGATTGCGCTCTTGAGTTCGATGGTCAAGTAGGAAATGCAGCGCCGGGCGTCCAGCACATAGGGCCCGACGAAGGCATTGGTGGGGCAGATGTCCAGGCAGGCGGTGCAGCGGCCGCAGTGTTCGGTGCTGTGGGGCGGGTCGACGGGCAGTGGCAGGTCGACGAACAGTTCGCTGAGGAAGAAGTAGCTACCGGCCTTGCGGTTGAGGACCAGGGTGTTTTTGCCGATCCAGCCCAGGCCGGCTTGTTCGGCGATGGCTTTTTCCAGCACTGGGGCGCTGTCGACGAAGGCGCGAAAACCAAACGGTCCGATCTGTGCCTGGATGCGGTCGGCCAGTTGCTGCACGCGCTTGCGGATCAGCTTGTGGTAGTCGCGGCCCAGGGCGTAGCGGGAGATATAGGCTTTTTCGGGTTGGGCCAGCAGCTGCGCCATTTGCGTATCGCCGGGCAGGTAATCCATGCGCAGGGACACCACGCGCAAGGTGCCGGGTACCAACTCGTCCGGGTGCGAGCGTTTGCTGCCATGGGCGCCCATGTAGTCCATCTCGCCGTGGTAGCCCGCGTCGAGCCAGCGCTGCAGGTGCTGTTCATGCTCAGCCAGGTCCAGGCCGCTGATGCCGACTTGTTGAAAGCCCAGCTCGCGACCCCAGTCTTTGATCGATTGGGCGAGGGCGGGCAGATCGGTGGTAATAGCAGGCATGAGACGAGAGAAACCGCAGGTTAGATGCGTATAATTCTGCCAGACATCGGAGCTTGAAGACGCATGCCGCAGACAAAACACGAAATAACCGACGTGCAGCCCCTGTTGCCCGGCCAATTGCCGCAACTGGCTGCGCGTTCCCCAGAGGCCCACAAGGGGCAGTTTGGCCACGTCCTGGTGATTGGTGGCGACCATGGTTTTGGCGGCGCGGCGCTACTGAGTGCCGAAAGCGCTTTGCGCAGCGGCGCTGGCCTGGTGTCCCTGGCGACCCGCAGTGAACATGTCCCCGCCGCTTTGACCCGCTTGCCGGAAGTCATGGTGCGCGGGGTGCATTCGGCCAATCAGTTGATGGGCTTGCTGGAAAAAGTCTCGGTGATGGTTGTCGGCCCTGGCCTGGGCGACATGGCGTGGGGCAAAAGCCTGCTGTCGGTGGCCGCCAATGCCCGGCAACCCCAGGTCTGGGATGCCGATGCGCTGAACCTGCTGGCCGCAGGCCATGTAACCTTGCCGGCCGATTGCGTGATCACTCCGCACCCAGGGGAGGCGGCGCGGCTGATGGGGATCTCGACAGCCGAGGTTCAGGCCGACCGGCTTAAGGTGGCGCGCGCGCTGAGCCAGAAATTCAATGCAGTCACGGTGCTCAAGGGCGCGGGCAGCCTGATCGCCAGCCCGGATGGGCGGGTGGCGCGCTGTGACCAGGGGCATCCGGCCATGGCATCGGCGGGCCTGGGGATGTGCTCGCCGGCTTGACCGGCGCGCTGCTGGCCCAAGGCATGCCAGCGTTCGAGGCCGCCAGCCTGGCAGTGTGGTTGCACGCCACGGCGGGCGATCGTCAGGGCACCTTGGGTCGCGGCCTGGTGGCCAGTGACCTGATTCCCGCCATTCGTCAGTTGTTGGAGGAGCAGTCACCGTGTCTGAAGTAACGCTGTTTATAGCGGATGAAGAGGCCATGGTGGCTCTCGGCAAAAGCATTGCCGAGATCACCGGGGGTGTGGGCCTGATTTTTCTGCAAGGTGATCTGGGCGCCGGCAAAACCACGCTGTCGCGCGGCATCATTCGCGGGCTTGGGCATAGTGGTGCAGTGAAAAGTCCGACGTTCACCCTGGTAGAACCTTACGAGATCGGTGAGGTGCGGGCGTTCCATTTCGACCTGTATCGCCTGGTGGATCCCGAGGAATTGGAGTACATGGGCATCCGCGATTACTTCGATGGCGACGCCTTGTGCCTGATCGAGTGGCCGGACAAGGGCACAGGCTTTTTGCCAAAGCCCGACCTGACCATTACCATTACTGCGCATAACCATGGGCGTCAGTTGAAATTGTTGTCCCAGAGCGCGCGCAGTGAGTCCTGGTGTGCCGCTTTGGCTTTGAAATTCTAATAATGGGTGGGTTAGGTATGCGCTTTCGCGCGTTGGTTGCTGTCGTGGGGGTGTTGCTTGCGGCAATGACTGTCAATGCTCTGGCTGCTTCACAGGTGAAAAGTGTGCGCCTGTGGCGAGCTCCGGATAACACGCGACTGGTGTTCGACCTGTCTGGCCCGGTCCAGCACAGTGTCTTTACCCTGACGGCGCCTGATCGCCTGGTGATTGACATCAACGGTGCGACCCTGGCCGCGCCCCTGAAGGTCTCCACTGCGAACACGCCGATTACCGCGATGCGCTCGGCCCAGCGCACGCCGACCGACCTGCGGGTGGTCATCGACCTGAAAAAGGTCGTGACGCCGAAGAGTTTTTCCCTCGCGCCGAACGCCCAGTATGGCAACCGCCTGGTGGTCGATCTGTTCGATAACCCTGCCGATGCGGCACCAGCCCCTGCACCTGCGCCTTCTGTCGCCACCACGCCAGCCGTGCCGGTCAGCCCCGCGCAGCCCCAGGTCAAGTTGCCACCGCTGCCGCCAGCCCCGGCCGGCAAACGTGACGTCATCGTGGTGATCGACGCCGGCCACGGCGGTGAAGACCCGGGCGCCTCGGGCTCCCGTGGCCAGCACGAAAAGACGTGGTCCTGGCCATCGCCCGCGAATTGCAGCGCCAGATCAACGGGATGAAAGGCTACCGCGCCGAATTGACCCGTACCGGCGACTACTTCATCCGCTGCGCGGGCGTACCGAAATCGCCCGCAAGAAGGGCGCCGACCTGTTCGTGTCGATCCACGCCGACGCCGCCCCGTCGAAGGCCGCCTTTGGCGCCTCGGTGTTTGCCCTGTCGGATCGTGGCGCCACATCCGAGACCGCACGCTGGCTGGCCGACAGCGAAAACCGTTCCGACTTGATCGGCGGTGCCGGCAACGTGTCCCTGGATGACAAGGACCGCATGCTCGCGGGTGTATTGCTGGATCTGTCGATGACTGCCTCGCTGACCTCCAGCCTGAACGTCGGGCAGAAAGTCCTGACCAACATGGGCCGGGTGACCCCGTTGCACAAGCAGCGGGTGGAGCAGGCCGGGTTTATGGTGCTCAAGTCGCCGGATATCCCGTCGATCCTGGTCGAAACCGGCTTTATCTCCAACGCCAACGAAGCCAACAAGCTGGCCAGCGCCAGCCACCAGCAGGCGCTGGCGCGCTCCATCAGTTCCGGCGTGCGTCAGTTCTTCCAGCAGAACCCGCCGCCGGGCACCTATATCGCCTGGCTACGGGACTCCGGGAAAATCGCCCAGGGCCCGCGTGATCACCGGGTGCAGCCCGGCGACACCTTGGCCATGCTGGCCGTGCGTTTCCAGGTTTCGGCCGCCACCTTGCGCAGCGCCAATAACCTGAAAACCGATGAGCTGAAAGTCGGCCAGGTGTTGACCATCCCCAGCACTAAGTTGGCAGCACAGTAATGAGCGAATCGGTATTGAACAGCGCTTCGCGCATCGAACTGCTCAGCCCGCGGCTGGCTAACCAGATCGCTGCGGGCGAGGTGGTTGAGCGCCCGGCGTCGGTGATCAAGGAGCTGCTGGAAAACAGCCTCGACTCCGGCGCCAAGCGCATCGACGTGGATGTCGAGCAGGGCGGCGTCAAGCTGCTGCGGGTGCGCGACGACGGTAGCGGGATTTCCTCGGACGACCTGCCGCTGGCACTGGCACGCCATGCCACCAGCAAAATCCGTGACCTGGAAGACCTTGAGCGGGTGATGAGCCTGGGCTTTCGTGGTGAGGCGCTGGCATCAATCAGCTCCGTGGCGCGCCTGACCTTGACCTCCCGCACCCGTGGCGCCGAACAGGCCTGGCAGGTGGAAACCGAAGGCCGTGACATGGCCCCTCGGGTCCAGCCGGCAGCCCATCCAGTGGGCACCTCGGTGGAAGTGCGCGACCTGTTCTTCAATACCCCGGCGCGGCGCAAATTCCTCAAGGCCGAAAAAACCGAATTCGATCACCTGCAAGAAGTCATCAAGCGCCTGGCCCTGGCGCGCTTTGATGTGGCCTTCCACCTGCGCCACAACGGCAAGACCATCCTCAGCCTGCATGAGGCCAATGACGATGCCGCCCGCGCCCGACGCGTGTCGGCAATCTGCGGCGCAGGCTTCCTGGAACAGGCGCTGCCGATTGAGATCGAGCGTAACGGCCTGCATTTGTGGGGTTGGGTCGGCCTGCCGACGTTCTCCCGCAGCCAGGCAGACTTGCAGTATTTCTTTGTGAATGGCCGTGCCGTACGCGACAAGCTGGTGGCCCATGCGGTGCGCCAGGCCTATCGCGACGTGCTGTTCAATGGCCGGCACCCAACCTTTGTGCTGTTTTTTGAAGTGGACCCCGCGGTGGTCGACGTCAACGTGCACCCGACCAAGCACGAGGTGCGCTTCCGTGACGGGCGCATGGTCCATGACTTCCTCTATGGCACCTTGCACCGTGCCTTGGGCGATGTGCGCCCGGACGATCAACTGGCGGCGCCGATTGTCACCGCCGTCGTCCGCCCGACAGGGCCGGAGGCCGGTGAATTCGGGCCCCAGGGCGAAATGAGCCTGGCGGCCAACCTGCTGCAATCGCCGCAAGCCCAGCCAAGTTACCCGGCGCCGGGTTCCGGCGCGGGGGCGGGCTATCAGTATCAATACACCCCGCGTCCGCAATCGGCGGTGCCGGTGGCCGAGGCCCAGGCGGCCTATCGCGAATTCTTCGCGCCGCTGCCCGATGCCGAGTCGGGCGCAGTGGCCCTGCCGGAAGGCGGCGGTGATATCCCGCCCCTGGGTTATGCCCTGGCCCAGCTCAAGGGCATCTATATCCTCGCGGAAAACGCCCACGGCCTGGTGCTGGTGGACATGCACGCGGCCCACGAACGGATCATGTACGAGCGCCTGAAGATCGCCATGGCCAGTGAAGGCCTGAGCGGCCAGCCATTGCTGGTGCCGGAGTCCCTGGCGGTGAGCCAGCGGGAAGCCGATTGCGCCGAGGAGCACCACGCGGTGTTCCAGAAACTGGGTTTTGAGTTGCAGCGCCTGGGCCCGGAAACCCTGGCCATCCGGCAGATTCCCGCCCTGCTCAAGCAGGCCGAGGCCAATCGGCTGGTGGCCGACGTGCTGGCGGACCTGATGGAATACGGCACCAGTGACCGGATCCAGGCGCATATCAACGAACTGCTCGGCACCATGGCCTGCCACGGCGCGATCCGCGCCAACCGGCGCCTGGCCCTGCCGGAAATGAACGGCCTGCTGCGGGACATGGAAAACACCGAGCGCAGTGGCCAGTGCAACCATGGCCGACCGACCTGGACCCAAATGGGCCTGGATGATCTGGACAAACTATTCCTGCGCGGCCGCTGATGAGCTCTCTACCTCCCGCCATCTTCCTGATGGGCCCGACGGCCGCCGGCAAGACAGACCTTGCGATCGAGCTGACCAAGGTTTTGCCCTGTGAGCTGATCAGTGTCGATTCAGCCCTGGTTTACCGGGACATGGACATTGGTACCGCCAAGCCGTCCAAGGAGCTGTTGGCCGCCCATCCCCATCGACTGATCGACATTATTGATCCATCGCAAAGCTACTCGGCGGCGGATTTTCGTACCGATGCCCTGGCGGCCATGGCTGAAATCACCGCGCGGGGCAATATCCCGCTGCTGGTGGGCGGCACGATGCTCTATTACAAGGCGCTGCAGGAAGGCTTGGCCGACATGCCGCCCGCCGATCCGCAGGTGCGCGCCGAAATCGAAGAAGAGGCTGCACGCCTTGGTTGGCAGGCCCTGCACGAGCAATTGGCGGCGATTGACCCGGTATCTGCCGCGCGCATTCACCCCAACGACCCCCAGCGCCTGAGCCGGGCTCTGGAAGTCTGGCGCGTGAGTGGCCAGACAATGACGGCCCATCGCCTCAGACAATCTGCGCAAAGTACTGACGCAGGCACCTCTGGACCGGGACAATTGCCCTATACTGTCGCCAATCTGGCTATCGCTCCGGCGAATCGGCAGGTGCTGCATGAACGAATTGCACAAAGATTCACAATTATGTTGGAACAGGGGTTCGTGGAGGAGGTCGTAGCACTGCGTTCAAGAGGTGATCTGCATCCGGGATTGCCTTCGATACGTGCTGTAGGCTACCGCCAAGTCTGGGATCATCTGGATGGCAAGCTGACGTCAGCCGAAATGCAGGAGCGCGGCATTATTGCCACGCGCCAATTGGCAAAACGCCAGTTCACTTGGCTGCGCAGTTGGACTGACCTGCATTGGCTGGACAGTCTGGATTGCGACAATCTGTCACGCGCCTTGAAATACTTGGGAACGGTCTCCATATTGAGCTGAGTCCTTGCAATTGCCGTCTATCCTTGGGGGTGTGACGGTCACAAGCTATCTATTTTTCCGATTTTTTATTATTGATCCTTAAAGGAGTGCGGCACATGTCAAAAGGGCATTCGCTACAAGACCCTTACTTGAATACTTTACGTAAAGAGAAAGTTGGGGTTTCCATCTATCTGGTCAACGGCATCAAGCTGCAAGGTACGATCGAGTCTTTCGACCAGTTCGTGATCCTGCTGAAAAACACCGTCAGCCAGATGGTCTACAAACACGCTATCTCGACAGTAGTGCCGGTTCGTCCAATTCGTCTGCCTAGCGCAACCGAATCCGAACAGGGTGACGCTGAGCCAGGTAACGCCTGATAGGAGTCTCCTTTGTTCTTTGAGCGCCACGGTGGTGGTGAGCGAGTAATCCTCGTTCACTTGGATGGACAGGACCCTGAGGCGCGCGAAGATCCGCAGGAGTTTCAGGAGCTGGCAAATTCGGCCGGCGCCGAGACCGTCGCGTTTTTTAACGTGCCGCGTCATCGGCCAACCGCCAAATTTCTGATTGGCAGCGGCAAGGTCGAGGAACTGCGCGACCTGGTCCATGCCGAAGAAGCCGATCTGGTTATCTTCAATCACATCCTCACGCCCAGTCAGGAACGTAACCTCGAACGTGTTTTCGAGTGTCGCGTGATTGACCGTACCGGTCTGATTCTCGATATCTTCGCCCAACGCGCCCGTACCCATGAAGGCAAGCTCCAGGTCGAACTGGCCCAGCTTGACCACATGAGCACCCGCCTGGTTCGCGGCTGGACGCACCTTGAGCGTCAGGGTGGCGGTATCGGCATGCGTGGGCCGGGTGAAACCCAACTCGAAACCGACCGGCGTCTGCTGCGGGTGCGCCTGCGCCAGATCAAGGGCCGGCTGGAGAAGGTGCGCAGTCAGCGCGAGCAATCGCGACGCGGCCGTACCCGTGCGGATATCCCTACCGTGTCCCTGGTGGGCTACACCAACGCCGGTAAATCCACGCTGTTCAACAACGTGACCAAATCGGACGTGTACGCGGCAGACCAATTGTTCGCCACCCTTGACCCGACCTTGCGCCGTCTGGAACTCGACGACTTGGGGCCGATTGTGCTGGCCGACACTGTGGGCTTCATCCGCCACTTGCCGCACAAGCTGGTCGAGGCATTCCGGTCTACGCTCGAAGAGTCGAGCAACTCCGACCTGCTGCTGCACGTCATTGATGCGGCCGAGCCTGACCGGATGTTGCAGATCGAGCAGGTCATGGTAGTACTGGGTGAGATTGGCGCCCAGGACTTGCCGATCCTCGAGGTCTATAACAAACTCGATTTGCTTGAAGGTGTGGAGCCGCAAATCCAGCGCGACGAAAACGGCAGGCCCCAGCGGGTCTGGCTGTCGGCGCGGGACGGTAGTGGTCTGGAATTGCTTGAGCAGGCGATTGCCGAGTTGCTCGGTGGCGATTTGTTCGTCGGCACCTTGCGCTTGCCTCAGCGTTTTGCTCGACTGCGTGCTCAGTTCTTTGAACTGGGTGCCGTACAGAAAGAAGAACACGACGAAGAGGGTGTCAGCCTGCTGGCTGTTCGTTTGCCTCGTTCGGAGCTCAATCGGCTGGTGAGTCGTGAGGGCGTTGTACCGACGGAGTTCCTCGAACAACACACTTTGCAATAAAAGCCTGAGAAAGCGGTTGTGCCGCTGTGGCAGGCATTCTGTAGCATTGGTCGGCGCGCCGTGGGTGCGTCTTTGCTTTATCAGATGGAGAGCGCTATGGCTTGGAATGAGCCGGGTGGCAACTCGAATAATCAGGATCCTTGGGGTGGTAAACGCCGCAATAATGGCGACCGCAAGGGGCCACCAGATCTCGACGAGGCCTTCCGAAAGCTGCAGGAAAGCCTGAATGGGTTGTTCGGTGGTGGAAAAAAACGTGGTGGTGACGACGGCGGTCGCACAGGCAAGGGCGGCGGCTACGGCCTGCTTGGCCTGGGCCTCGTGGCGCTGGCGGCTGTCTGGCTGTACAGCGCGGTCTATGTGGTGGACGAGCAGGAGCAAGCCGTGGTGCTGCGCTTCGGCAAGTACTACGAGACTGTCGGCCCCGGCCTGAATATCTACTTCCCGCCGATCGACAAGAAGTACATGGAGAACGTCACGCGTGAGCGTGCCTACACCAAGCAGGGCCAGATGCTGACCGAAGACGAGAACATCGTCGAAGTGCCGCTGACCGTGCAGTACAAGATCAGCAATCTGCAGGACTTCGTGCTTAACGTCGACCAGCCGGAAATCAGCTTGCAGCACGCGACCGAAAGCGCCCTGCGCCACGTAGTGGGTTCCACTGCGATGGACCAGGTGCTGACCGAAGGCCGTGAACTGATGGCCAGCGAGATCAAGGAGCGCCTGCAACGGTTCCTCGATACCTATCGCACCGGTATCACCGTTACCCAGGTCAACGTACAGAGCGCAGCGGCACCGCGTGAAGTGCAGGAAGCCTTCGATGACGTGATCCGTGCCCGTGAAGACGAGCAGCGTTCGCGCAACCAGGCTGAAACCTACGCCAACGGCGTGGTGCCGGAAGCCCGTGGTCAGGCCCAGCGCATCATTGAAGATGCCAACGGTTACCGCGACGAAGTCGTGTCCCGCGCCAAGGGTGAGGCTGACCGCTTCACCAAGCTGGTGGCCGAGTACCGCAAGGCACCGGAAGTCACCCGCGAGCGTCTGTACCTGGACACCATGCAGGAAGTCTTCACCAACACCAGCAAGGTTCTCGTGACCGGCAACAAGGGTGGGCAGAACAACCTGCTGTACCTGCCGCTGGACAAGATGATCGAAGGTGGTCGTAGTGCCGGCAGTACTTCGTCTTCCGCCAGTTCGACTGCCGCTGCCAACGAAGCGAGCGCCCGTGCGGCCGCTGACTTGCAGCAACAGCAAACACGTTCCCGGGAGAGTCGTTGATGAGCAATAAATCGCTGACCGCCCTGATTGTGGGCGTCGTCGTGGTCATCGCTGCCTGGAACTGCTTCTACATCGTGGCTCAGACCGAGCGTGCGGTGTTGCTGCAATTCGGGCGTGTGGTTCAGGCGGATGTCCAGCCGGGCCTGCATGTGAAAGTCCCCTACGTCAACCAGGTGCGCAAGTTTGACGCCCGCCTGATGACCCTGGATGCACCGACACAGCGTTTCCTGACCCTGGAAAAGAAAGCCGTGATGGTTGACGCCTACGCCAAGTGGCGCGTCAAGGATGCCGAGCGCTTCTACACCGCGACTTCCGGCCTCAAGCAGATTGCCGACGAGCGTTTGTCCCGTCGTCTGGAATCGGGCCTGCGCGACCAGTTTGGTAAGCGCACCCTGCACGAGGTGGTATCCGGTGAACGTGATGCGCTGATGGCTGACATCACCCGTTCGCTGAACACCATGGCGGAAAAAGAGCTGGGTATCGAAGTGGTCGATGTTCGAGTCAAGGCCATTGACCTGCCCAAGGAAGTGAACCGCAGCGTGTTCGAGCGTATGAGCACCGAGCGTGAGCGTGAGGCGCGTGAGCACCGTGCCAAGGGTAACGAACTGGCTGAAGGTATCCGTGCGGATGCCGACCGTCAGCGTCGCGTACTGTTGGCAGAGGCCTATCGTGAGTCCGAAGAGGCTCGTGGTGATGGTGATGCCCAAGCCGCGTCGATCTACGCCAAGGCTTATGGCCAGGACCAGGAGTTCTACGCGTTCTACCGTAGCCTGCGTGCCTACCGTGAAAGCTTTGCGAACAAAACCGATGTCATGGTGCTGGACCCAAGTAGCGATTTCTTCCGCTACCTGGAAAAGTCCAAGTAACCCGCTGACTGGCTGGTTCCACTCCGTCGGGCGGCTAAAACGCTCGGCGGGGTGATCCTTTCGGAAAACGGGTGTATGATGCGGCAGCCGGGAAATTCCCGGCTTTTTTGCGTCTGCATGTTTGATTGTTGTTGTGCGTTGCAGGCGTGACAGGTTTTTCGAGGAAAGTGCCCGACGAGGCCGTCTACAGGCCATTCGTCACGTCGCTCTTGCGCGTGGTTTATGCAGGGGCCGGGTATTTTCTGCTTCACTCAAGGCTCGCCCAAGGGCAGGCCGGGTCATAGGGGAATGGCGTAATGGCAACGGTAGACCGCTGGCTGCTGCCAGATGGCATCGAAGAAGTACTGCCACCAGAGGCTGCGCGTATTGAAATCGCGCGTCGCCAGGTGTTGGATCTGTTCCAGAGCTGGGGTTACGAGTTTGTCGTGACTCCCCATATCGAGTACCTGGAATCCCTGCTGACCGGCGCGGGCCAGGACCTGGATCTGCGCACCTTCAAGGTCATCGACCCGCAATCGGGCCGGCAAATGGGCTTTCGCGCCGACATCACGCCGCAAGTGGCGCGCATTGATGCGCATACCTTGCGTCGTGAAGGGCCGAGCCGCCTGTGCTACGCCGGCAGCGTGCTGCATGCGCAACCGCGCGCCTTGTCATCGTCCCGTAGCCCGATCCAGTTGGGCGCCGAGTTGTATGGCGATGCGAGCCCGAGCAGCGACGTTGAAGTCATCAGCCTGATGCTGGCGATGCTGCAACTGGCCGATGTGCCGGATGTCCACATGGACCTGGGGCATGTCGGTATCTACCGTGGCCTGGCCCGTGCGGCCGGTTTGTCCGGCGAAGTGGAGCAGCAGTTGTTCGATGCCCTGCAGCGCAAGGCCATCGACGAAGTGATCGCCCTGACCGAAGGCGTGCCTGCCGACCTGGCTGGCATGCTGCGTGCGCTGGTGGACCTGTGTGGTGGTCGCGAAGTGCTGACCGCTGCCCGTGATCGCCTGGCCAACGCGCCGGCCCCGGTGCTGGCGGCCCTGGACGACGTGCTGGCGATTGCCGAGCAGTTGTCGGCGCGCTTCCCGCAACTGCCGTTGTATTTTGACCTGGGTGAGTTGCGCGGCTACCACTACCACACCGGTGTGGTGTTCGCGGTGTTTGTTCCGGGCGTTGGCCAAGCCATCGCCCAGGGCGGTCGTTATGACGATATCGGCGCCGACTTCGGTCGTGCCCGTCCGGCGACTGGCTTTTCCACCGATTTGAAAACCCTGGTGACCCTGGGGCGTGCTGAAGTCGAGCTACCGTCTGGCGGTATCTGGATGCCAGACAGTACGGACGCGGCACTCTGGCAGCAGGTCTGCCAGTTGCGCAGTGAGGGTCAGCGTGTCGTCCAGGCCTTGCCTGGGCAGCCATTGGCCGCCGCCCGTGAAGCGGACTGCGACCGGCAATTGATTCAGCAGAACGGGCTTTGGCAAGTATCGCCACTGGCTTCTTGAGTTTTCCTGCCGGCCAACGCCGGCACCAAGTTTGCGCGAATGAGGACAAGTGTTATGGGTAAGAATGTCGTAGTCCTGGGCACCCAATGGGGTGATGAGGGCAAAGGCAAGATCGTTGATCTGCTGACCGAACATGCTGCCGCCGTAGTGCGCTACCAAGGTGGCCACAACGCTGGCCACACCCTGGTCATCGATGGCGAAAAAACCGTCTTGCACCTGATCCCGTCGGGCGTACTGCGCGAAGGCGTGCAGTGCCTGATCGGCAACGGCGTGGTGGTTGCACCTGACGCCCTGCTGCGCGAGATCACCAAGCTGGAAGAGAAAGGCGTACCGGTGCGCGAGCGCCTGCGTATCAGCCCGTCCTGCCCGCTGATCCTGTCCTTCCACGTTGCGCTGGACCAGGCCCGTGAAAAGGCCCGTGGCGAGCTGAAGATCGGCACCACCGGTCGCGGTATCGGCCCGGCCTACGAAGACAAGGTTGCACGTCGTGGCCTGCGTGTGGGCGACCTGCTCAACATGCCGCGCTTTGAAGACAAGCTGCGTGAACTGGTGGATTACCACAACTTCATGCTGGTCGGTTACTACAAAGAGCCAGCCATTGAGTTCGACAAGACCCTGGCCGAGTGCAAGGAATACGCCGAGCTGCTCAAGCCGCTGATGCTGGACGTGACTGCCGAACTGCACGACCTGCGTCGCGCCGGCAAAGACATCATGTTCGAAGGTGCCCAGGGCTCGTTGCTGGACATCGACCACGGTACCTACCCGTACGTGACCAGCTCCAACACCACCGCTGGCGGCGTTGCGACGGGTTCGGGCGTTGGTCCGATGTTCCTGGACTACATCCTGGGCATCACCAAGGCCTACACCACGCGCGTAGGTTCGGGTCCGTTCCCGACTGAGCTGTTCGACGACGTCGGTGCGCACCTGGCCAAACAAGGCCACGAGTTCGGCGCGACGACCGGTCGTGCCCGTCGTTGTGGCTGGTTCGATGCTGTCATCCTGCGTCGCGCTATCGACGTGAACAGCATCTCGGGTATCTGCCTGACCAAGCTGGACGTACTCGACGGCCTGGAAACCATCAACATCTGCGTTGGTTACAAAGACGCCGAAGGTAATGATGTTGCCCCGACCGACGCTGACAGCTACGTGGGCCTGCAGCCTGTGTACGAAGAAGTGCCGGGCTGGAGCGAATCGACCGTGGGTGCCAAGACCCTGGAAGAACTGCCAGCTAACGCCCGCGCCTACATCAAGCGCGTTGAAGAGCTGATTGGCGCGCCGATCGACATTATTTCGACGGGCCCGGACCGCAACGAGACCATCGTTTTGCGTCATCCGTTCGCTTAATAAGCTGTTGATGTAAAAAGCAAAGGGTCCCTTCGGGGGCCCTTTGTCGTTTCTGCGGTGCGCACGGCACGACCCTTGCTATGTTTCTCTCTTTCGCGGTGCTATCAATTTAATGGCACCCGTGGTGGAGGGATTCCCGATGTCTGCCGTTCTCTCATTGTTACAAAGCCGGCTGTTGCGGCCGGTGTTCGTTACCCTTGGTATCGCTCTTTTGGTGCAAGTGCTGGTGGCGGTCGCCCTGACCCGGAGCACAGTCACGGCCCTGGAAGCCGATTTGGGCAAACGCCTGGGTGTGGACAGCCAGAAACTGTCGGGCGAATTGACCCAGGCCGGCAAGGAAGTGACGTCCAGCCTGGATAGCTTGTCGTCCAGCACCAGCGACCGCCTCACGGCCGGGCTTTCTGCGCGATTGAAGCAAGAGCAGCAGCAACTGCGTACGACCCTGGAAAAGGACCTGAGGGACTCTGCCAATGATATGGCGCAGTTGCTGGCCTCGGTTGCGCCCCGTGCAATGTGGGACAGCGATGTTCCTGCGTTGTCGGAGTTCGCTCGGCGTGCCCAGCGCAATCCCAATGTACTGTTTGTGGTGTATGACGACGCCACAGGCCAGCACCTGACTCGTTATTTGAACCGGGCAAACCCGATCAACAAGGCGCTCCTGGAAAAAGGCCAGGGCGACCGTGCGTTGGACAAAGTGTTGAGTGCTGCGAAAAGCGACCCTTCGGTGTACTACGTCGAAGCGTCCATCAGCCCCAATGGTGTAGAGATCGGCAAGGTGCTGATGGGGGTTTCCACCGCAGCGGTCGAGGCGGACCTGGCGGCGCTGGACCAGCGTTTTGCCGCGCTGATCGCCAGTGGCGGTCAATTGGTGGGCGACAGCCTCAAAGGCGCGGCGGCGGACAGTGCGGCGGCCATGGGTGCCCGTCTGCAGTCGGCGCAGGCCACGGCCACGCAAATGACCGCCAATACCTCCAGCGCCGTACAAGAGGCCGCGCAGGCCCTGCGCTGGCGTATCGGTCTGGGTCTGGCGGTGGTGGGCCTGGGTGTGCTGTTGCTGATTGCCGTGGTGCTGGGGCGGCGGGTGGTCAATCGCCTCAAGCTGCTGATCGCGGCCATGGATGATTTGGCGGCCGGTGACGGTGACCTGACCAAGCGTGTGCAGATCAACAGCAAGGATGAAATCGGCGCCATGGCTTCGGCGGTCAATCGGTTTGTGGATAAGTTGCAGCCCATCGTGCGCGAGGCGGGGGATGTGGCCCAGCGTACCGGCGTGGAAATCGGCGCGATGACCCTGCGCAATGCCGGCGCCGATGCCGCAGCAGGTTTGCAGCGTGATGAAGTGGCCGAGAGCCTGCGGGCGCTGTCGCAAATGGCTGACGAGGCCCAGGCCGAAAGCCATGCCATGCAAGCCGCGTTGCAGCAGGTGGTGGATATCCGTCAGGCCACGGATGAAAATTCCCGTACTTCGGCCGAAGTCGGCAGTTTGATCGAGGCCTTGGCCGGGCAGGTGCAGGCCGGCTCCAAGGTGATCGAGCGCCTGGCCCAGCAAAGCGAGCAGATTGAAGTGGTGCTGACGGTGATCCACGGCATTGCCGAGCAAACCAACCTGCTGGCCCTGAATGCCGCCATTGAAGCAGCGCGTGCCGGTGAAACCGGGCGGGGTTTTGCGGTGGTGGCAGACGAAGTGCGGGCACTGGCCAGTAAAACCCAAAGCTCTACCGGTGATATCCAGGCGCATATCGTGGCGTTGCAGCAAGGCGCGCGTGAGGCGGTGGAAACCATCGGCAAGGCCGGGCGCCAGGCCAGCGAGGGTCTGCTGGTGCTGCGCGAAAGTGTGCGCTTGCAGCAAACGGTGCAAGACTCAGTGGAGCAGGTGCATGCGGCGATTGGCCTGGCGACCCGGGCTGCCGAACATCAGGCCCAGGGCGCGCATGCGGTGCGGGGGCGGGTCGAGGTGATCCATACCCAGGCCGAGCGCGCAGCGCAGGCGGTGGTGGAAACCACGGCCAGTGGCAAGGTGCTGGATGGCTTGGCGGCGCAGTTGAAGGCCAGCCTGGGGCAGTTCCGGGCCTGAGGTTGGCGGCTCGGGCCTTATCGCGGGCAAACCCACTCCAATGTGGGAGCTGGCTTGCCTGCGATAGCGCTCTCAGCGGCTCAGATACATCCGTGTCGTGAGCAGGTAGACGGGCAGCCCCGACACCAGAATCAACAGCGCCGCATAAGGCGCCGCCGCCGCAAACTCCACATTCGAGGTGTGCGCCCACACCGCCGTGGCCAGGGTATTCAACCCGGTTGGACTGAGCAGCAAAGTCGCGGTCAACTCCTTCATCGCATCGAGGAACACCAGCGCAAACGCCGCGCCCAATGCCGGAAAGATAATCGGCAGGGTCACCCGGCAAAACGCGCTGAATGACGATGCGCCGAGGGTGCGGGCCGCCTCTTCCAGTTGCGGTGCAGCCTTGTTCAGGGCGGTACGGATCGGCGCCTGGGCCAGTGGCAGGAACAGCAGCGCGTAGGCGATCAGCAGCAACGCCGAGGCCTGATACAGCGCCGGCACGTAATGCAGGGCGAAATACACCAGGGTCAGGGCAATCACCAGGCCGGGCAGGGCGTGCAGCAAGTAGGGCAGGCGTTCGGCCCACAGCGCCAGTTGGCCTTTGTAGCGCACCACCAGAAGACCCACCGGTACGGCCAGCGCCAGGCAGAGTGCCGCGCCGCCCAGGGACAGCGCCAGGGAGGACAGCAGCGCCTCGCTGATCTCGGCTACCGGGAAGGCTGCTGAAGAACCCACGGCCAGCCAGTAGCCGAGCATCCCCAACGGAATGCCACTGCCAATGATCGCCAGCATCAGGCAGTACAGCTGGCCCAATGGCGCCCATCTGCCCAGTCGAACCTGTTCGGCATGCCGCGCCGCGCCTTGTCCGGTGCGCACATGCCGGCCCTTGCCGCGCACGCGCAGTTCCAGCCACAGCAGGGTCAGGCACATGACCAGCAGCACCGCAGACAGCATCGCCGCATTGGCGTTGCTGAACTCCAATTCGAACTGTTGGTAGATCGCCGTGGTGAAGGTCTGCAGGCCGATGATCGACAGGGCGCCGAATTCCACCAGCATATGCAAGGCGATCAACAGGGCGCCGGCCAGCAGCGACGGCCACAGCAACGGCAGGGTGATGCGAAAAAACACGCTCCAGCGATTGAGCCCCAGGGTGCGGGCCGACTCTTCCAGGGACGGGTCCAGGTTACGCAGGGTGGCCGCCACTGGCAGGAACACCAGGGGGTATTTGGACAGGGTCATGACCAGGATGGCGCCGCCCAGGCCTTCGAACTGGGCGCTCAGGGATACCCAGGTAAAGCTGCTGACAAACGCCGGCACGGCAAACGGCAGGCACAGGATTACGCCCCAGATCCGCCGGCCCGGCAGGTTGCTGCGCTCCAGCAGCCAGGCCAGGGACAGGCCGATCACCGCGCAGGCGACGGTCACGCCGACCATTAATGCCAAGGTGTTGCGCAGTAGCCCGAACACATACGGGCGCCACAGCAGATGCACAGCCTCGGCCCAGCCGGCTTGCCAGGCCTTGAGGCCCACATACACCAACGGCAGCAGGCTCAAGCCCACCAGTAAAAAGACCGGCAGCAGCAGCCAGATTGACGGGCGTTTGCGCCGGGGGCTAAAGCCGCCGCGCAAGGCGGGGGCAGATTGCGATGGGGTCATCAGTTCAAGCCAACGTCACGTTCCAGCTCCAGGGCTTCTTCGGCGTTGCCCAGGTCGGCGGGAGTGACTTTGGGCGGTTGCAGTTCGCTGAATGGCTTGAGGCCGCGGTTGGACTGCATGCCCTTGCGCAGCGGGTACTCGGCGGAGGTGTTGGTGATAACCCGCTGGCCTTCTTCGCTGGCCATGAACGCCAGCAGTTGCTGGGCTTGCTTGGGGTGCTTGCTGGATTTCAATGCCGCTGCTGCCGATACGGTGATCAGGCCGCCAGCATCGCCATCGGTGAAGTAGTGCAGTTGCGAATCCAGGTTGGTTTTTTCCTTTTTCAGGGCAAACCAGTAGTAGTTATTCACCAGCACCGTCGCTACTTCGCCGTTTTCCACGGCTTTGAGGGCGACCATGTTATTGCTGTAGACCTTGCCGAACGCGCGCAGCCCGGTCAGCCATTCTTCGGCGGCATCGCGACCATGCAGTTTGATGATGGCCACGGCCTGTTCCTGGAAGGCGCCGCTGGTGGGGACGAAGCCCACTTTGCCCTGCCACTCGGGGTTGGCGAAATCCAGTACCGACTTGGGTAGCTCTTCTTCCTTGATCAATTTCGGATTGAAGGCCACTACCCGGGTACGTGCGGTGACGCCCATCCAGGCGCCATTGGCGGCCACGTATTCCTTGGGCAGGACATCCAGGGTACTGGCGTCGATAGTGGCCAGCAGGCCTTGTTCGCCAAGTTTGTTCAGTGGTGGGGATTCTTCGGTGTAGATCACGTCGGCGGGGGAGCGCTCACCCTCTTCGACGACCTGGCTGGCCAGTTGGTTGCTGCTGCCCTTGCGTACATTCACATGAATGCCGGTCTTGGCTTCGAAGGCCTTGGCGAGTTCATCGCCGACTTCCTTGTGCTGGCCGTTGTACAGGGTCAGTTCAACCTTGTCGGCCGAGTAGGCGGTGGGAGAGAGCAGGGTCAGGCCGAGCAGAGTGATGGTCAGGCCACGCAGAAGGGATGTCTTGAGACGGATATCGCGGATCATCATCCGGGGTGTTCCTCACTTGAGTGCAACAAATCATTGCAAGGATAAACGATAAAACTTCTCAAGTGCGGGCGCAGCGGGAATTGCGGGTGGAGTTTTTAAACCCCGGAAACGAAAAAACCCGCTTTCGCGGGTTTGATCTGAATTTGGTGCCCAGGAGAAGACTCGAACTTCCACGACCTTGCGATCACCAGCACCTGAAGCTGGCGTGTCTACCAATTTCACCACCTGGGCATTATCAAGCAACGTTGCCGCTGTTGATGGGGCGAACTATACGGCGGGCTTTTTGATCTGTAAACCCCTGATTTGATTTTATAAATCAACTTTTGGGTTAAAAATCAAAGGGCTATAACGCAAAAACCCGCTTTCGCGGGTTTTTGTGAGACTCAAGGCGCAAACCTCAAGTTTTGAATTGGTGCCCAGAAGAAGACTCGAACTTCCACGACCTTGCGGTCACCAGCACCTGAAGCTGGCGTGTCTACCAATTTCACCATCTGGGCAGTATCTTCAACGTTGCCGTCGTCGATGGCGCGCACTATACGGAGTGGCTTTTGAGCTGTAAACCCCCGTCATCAAAAAAGCCTGGAAAATTTCGCAGGCGGTCACGCAAGGTGGTTTTGCGCGGCTATAAAACGCATTTGCGGGCTAGTTATTGCTTGAAATTTCCCGTTTCAATACGCGTATGCCAAACTAACCCACATATAGACAAGGTGAAAACTCTCTAATGGCCGATTGGCAGTCCCTCGATCCCGAGGCCGCTCGTGAAGCGGAAAAATATGAAAACCCTATTCCTAGCCGCGAACTGATCCTGGCGCATCTCGCCGATCGGGGTTCGCCTGCTAGCCGCGAGCAGCTGGTTGAAGAATTCGGTCTGACCACCGAAGACCAACTCGAAGCACTGCGCCGCCGCCTGCGCGCCATGGAGCGCGATGCACAGTTGATCTACACCCGTCGCGGCACTTACGCGCCGGTGGACAAGCTCGACCTGATCCTTGGCCGCATTGCCGGTCACCGTGATGGCTTCGGCTTCCTGATCCCTGATGACGGCAGTGACGACCTGTTCATGAGCCCGGCGCAAATGCGCCTGGTGTTCGATGGCGACCGCGCCCTGGCGCGCGTGTCCGGCCTGGACCGTCGCGGTCGACGCGAAGGCGTGATCGTCGAAGTGGTGTCCCGTGCCCACGAATCCATCGTCGGTCGCTACTTCGAGGAAGGCGGCATCGGCTTCGTGATTCCGGACAACCCGAAGGTCCAGCAGGAAGTGCTGGTGACCCCGGGCCGCAATGGCGCCGCCAAGGTCGGTCAGTTCGTCGAGGTGAAAATCACCCACTGGCCAACCCCGCGCTTCCAGCCACAGGGCGATATCGTCGAAGTGGTCGGCAACTACATGGCGCCGGGCATGGAAATCGATGTTGCGCTGCGCACCTACGATATTCCTCACGTCTGGCCTGAGGCTGTGCTCAAAGAAGCCGCCAAGCTCAAGCCGGAAGTCGAAGAAAAAGACAAAGAGAAACGCATAGATCTGCGTCATCTGCCGTTCGTCACCATTGACGGCGAAGATGCCCGCGACTTCGACGATGCGGTCTACTGCGAAGCCAAGCCCGGCAAGCTGCGCCTGTTCTCCGGCGGCTGGAAGTTGTTCGTCGCGATTGCCGACGTATCCAGCTACGTGAAGATCGGTTCGGCCCTGGATAACGAAGCCCAGGTGCGCGGCAACTCCGTGTACTTCCCTGAGCGCGTGATCCCGATGCTGCCTGAGCAGCTGTCCAACGGCCTGTGCTCCCTGAACCCGAAAGTCGACCGTTTGGCCATGGTGTGCGAGATGACCATCTCGAAAACCGGCGAAATGACCGACTACCAGTTCTACGAAGCGGTGATCCACTCCCAGGCCCGCCTGACCTACAACAAGGTCAGCACCATCCTGGAAACGCCGAAAACCAGCGAAGCCAAGGCTTTGCGCAGCCAGTACTCTGACGTAGTTCCACACCTCAAGCAGCTCTACTCGCTGTACAAGGTGTTGCTGGGCGCACGTCATGTCCGTGGCGCGATAGATTTTGAAACCCAGGAAACCCGGATCATCTTCGGTTCCGAGCGCAAAATCGCGGAAATCACGCCGACCACCCGCAATGACGCGCACAAGCTGATCGAGGAATGCATGCTGGCGGCCAACGTGGCCACCGCCGAATTCCTGAAGAAGCACGAGATTCCTGCGCTGTACCGGGTGCACGATGGTCCGCCACCGGAGCGCCTGGAAAAACTGCGCGCCTTCCTGGGCGAGCTTGGCCTGTCCCTGCACAAAGGCAAGGATGGCCCGTCGCCGAAGGATTACCAGGCTCTGTTGGCCAGCATCAAGGACCGTCCGGACTTCCACCTGATCCAGACCGTGATGCTGCGCTCCCTCAGCCAGGCGGTGTACAGCGCCGACAACCAGGGCCACTTCGGCCTGAATTACGAGGCGTATACCCACTTCACCTCGCCGATCCGCCGTTACCCGGACTTGCTCACGCACCGCGCCATCCGCAGCGTGATCCATTCCAAGCAGAACACCCCGCACGTCAAGCGCGCCGGTGCCATGACTATTCCGAAGGCACGGATCTATCCGTACGACGAAGCGGCCCTGGAACAGTTGGGCGAGCAGTGCTCCATGAGCGAGCGCCGTGCCGACGAAGCCACCCGTGACGTAGTGAACTGGCTCAAGTGCGAGTTCATGAAGGATCGCGTAGGTGAGTCGTTCCCAGGCGTGATCACCGCCGTGACCGGTTTTGGTCTGTTCGTCGAGCTGACCGACATCTACGTCGAAGGTCTGGTGCACGTCACCGCCTTGCCGGGTGACTACTACCACTTCGATCCTGTGCATCACCGCCTGGCGGGCGAGCGCACCGGTCGCAGCTTCCGTTTGGGCGATACCGTAGAAGTACGGGTCATGCGCGTCGATCTCGACGAACGCAAGATCGACTTCGAGATGGCTGAAAAAACCCTCGAAGCGCCGATTGGCCGCAAAAAACGGGGTGCCGAAACCACAGCGCCGGCGAAAAAAGGCGCTCCTGCGAAAGCTGCAGCGGCTGCCGAGCCTGCGCCGGCCAAGCCTGCGCGCCGCTCCTCGGCCAAGGAAAAGGTCAGCGACGCGTACCGCCCCAGTGATGCGGCGGCGAAAAACGCCGAGTTGCGCAAGAGTCGCGAGTTGAAGCAGCAGTTGCTCAACGAAGCCAAAAGCGGTGGTAAAGCGGCGTCTGGGGGAAAGTCCCAGGCCGCCGACAAGCCGTCGAGCAAACCGAGTAAACACCGTAAAGGCCCGCCAAAAGCGGGTTCGGCCCCTGCCAAGAGCGGCGGGTCGCGTAAACCTAAGGCCAAGTCATGAGTCTGGAAAAAATCTACGGCGTACACGCCGTAGAAGCGTTGCTGCGTCACCACCCCAAGCGCGTCAAGCAAGTGTGGTTGGCCGAGGGTCGTAGCGAGCCGCGCGTTCAAGCGTTGGTCGAGCTGGCCAACCAGAATAAAGTTGCCATCGGTCAGGCCGAGCGGCGCGAAATGGACGTCTGGGTCGAAGGCGTACACCAGGGCGTGGTGGCGGACGTGAGTCCGAGCCAGGTCTGGGGCGAGGCCATGCTCGACGAGCTGCTCGACCGCACCGAAGGTGCGCCGCTGTTGCTGGTGCTGGACGGCGTGACCGACCCGCACAACCTCGGCGCCTGCCTGCGTTCGGCGGACGCTGCCGGCGCGCTGGCGGTGATCGTGCCGAAAGACAAGTCGGCTACCTTGACCCCGGTCGTGCGTAAAGTCGCCTGCGGCGCAGCGGAAGTGATTCCGTTGGTGGCCGTGACCAACCTGGCGCGCACCCTGGAAAAACTCCAGCAGCGCGGCTTGTGGGTCGTGGGTACGGCGGGTGAGGCCGAGGTCAGCATCTATGACCAGGACCTCACCGGCCCGACCATCCTGATCATGGGTGCTGAAGGCAAGGGCATGCGGCGCCTGACCCGAGAGCATTGCGACTACCTGGTGCACTTGCCGATGGCCGGTAGCGTCAGCAGCCTCAACGTTTCAGTCGCGACGGGCGTCTGCCTGTTCGAAGCCCAGCGTCAGCGTGGCGCCAAGGCCAAGTCCAAGAAGTAATTTTGAGCCTGGCATAGATGCAAAATGTGGGAGCTGGTTTGTGTGGGAGTCGGGCTTGCCCGCGATGCGGGCACCTCGGTACATCAGTTGTACTGAGGTGATGCTATCGCAGGCAAGCCAGCTCCCACACAAGTCAGCTCCCATATTGGTTTTTGGTCAAATAATCACCAATTGCCTTGCGCCCTTTCTCCCCCTTCTCTACAATTGCGCCCCTTGCCTTCCCGGCGGGCACGCATGTGCCTCCCAGTGGCAAGATTCCTAAGTGTCATTCACTCCTTGTCTGACCGTTTTTGAGCGGCAGGCTACAACCCGTAAGGAGCATTCATGCGTCATTACGAAATCATCTTTTTGGTCCACCCGGATCAAAGCGAGCAAGTCGGCGGCATGGTAGAGCGTTACACCAAGCTGATCGAAGAAGACGGCGGCAAAATCCACCGTCTGGAAGATTGGGGCCGTCGTCAACTGGCCTACGCAATCAACAATGTTCACAAGGCTCACTACGTGATGCTGAACGTTGAGTGCACTGGCAAGGCCCTGGCCGAGCTGGAAGACAACTTCCGCTACAACGATGCAGTGATCCGTAACCTGGTCATCCGTCGCGAAGAAGCCGTTACCGGCCAATCCGAGATGCTCAAGGCTGAAGAAAACCGCAGTGAGCGCCGTGAGCGTCGCGACCGTCCTGAGCACGAAGGCGCTGAAAGCGCTGATAGTGATGACAGCGACAACAGCGATAACGCTGACGAGTAATCCACGGACCTTATTAAGGAGCCTATCAAATGGCACGTTTCTTCCGTCGTCGTAAGTTTTGCCGCTTCACCGCTGAAGAAGTGAAGGAGATCGACTACAAAGATCTCAACACTCTGAAAGCCTACGTATCCGAGACCGGCAAAATTGTTCCAAGCCGTATCACCGGTACCAAAGCTCGTTATCAGCGTCAGCTGGCCACCGCTATCAAGCGCGCCCGCTTCCTGGCCCTGCTGGCCTACACCGACAGCCACGGCCGCTGAGACCGGGCAGTCGACAAGTAGTAGGGGATTGAATGCATGCGCGCCTTAGCTGAGTTCATCATGCGCGGTCGTGTGCAGGCCACTCTGGTAGTGGCTGGATGTGCTGCATTGCCGTTGTTGTATTGGTTGGGTGCTGCCGCAGGAAGCCTTGTGCTGCTGCGGCGCGGTTTGAAGGACGCCCTGGGCGTTCTTGCCCTGGGGTTGCTGCCGGCCTTGATCTGGTGGCTGCAATTCGACGACCCACGGGTACTTCTGGTACTGCTGGGGTCTTCGAGCCTTGCGTTGGTTTTACGCGCAAGTGAGTCCTGGGTCCGTACGCTGCTGGTCAGCGTGGCATTGGGAGTGGTGTATTCAGTGGTGCTTGGCGCGGCTTTCCGCCCGCAAATCGAGGCGCTGTCGCAGGAGTTGGTAAAAATCCTGCCACTGGCCCTCGGGGATCTCTACCAGCAATTGTCGGTAGATGAGCGAGCGCGCATGGCCACACTGATTGCTCCGGTCCTTACCGGCCTGATAGCGGCACTGTTGCAGATCGTCAGTGTGCTGAGCCTGATTCTTGGGCGCTACTGGCAGGCGTTGTTGTATAACCCGGGTGGTTTTGGTCGCGAGTTTCGCAGTATCAGAATCCCCGCAGGACCAGCGATGTTGCTGCTGGCGTGCATGCTTGTAGGGCCGAACTTTGGTCCGCAAATGGCCATGTTGACGCCGTTGTGCAGCGTACCGCTGGTGATTGCCGGGCTGGCCCTGATGCATGGGCTGGTGGCGCAAAAGCGCCTGGCCAAGTTCTGGCTGGTGGGGTTGTACGTGACGCTGTTGCTGTTTATGCAACTGATCTATCCGTTACTCGTGGTCTTGGCCATTGTCGACGGCCTGATTGATTTTCGCGGTCGTCTGGCGCCGAAAGACGCCGATAACGCGAACGGTGAAGGTTAAAAGTTAGAGGATTTTCACATGCAACTGATCCTTCTGGAAAAAGTCGCCAACCTGGGCAACCTGGGCGACAAAGTAAACGTTAAGGCCGGCTACGGTCGTAACTACCTGCTGCCATACGGCAAAGCTACCGCTGCAACCGCTGCCAACCTGGCTGCGTTTGAAGAGCGTCGCGCTGAGCTGGAAAAAGCCGCAGCAGACAAGAAAGCTTCGGCTGAAACCCGTGCTGCCCAACTGGCCGAGCTGGAAGTGACTATCACTGCCACCGCCGGTGACGAAGGCAAGCTGTTCGGTTCGATCGGCACCCACGACATTGCTGATGCACTGACCGCCTCCGGCGTTGAAGTGCAGAAGAGCGAAGTTCGTCTGCCGAACGGCACCATCCGCAACGTAGGCGAATTCGACGTAGCCGTGCACCTGCACGCTGAAGTTGAAGCCACCGTACGCGTTGTCGTGGTAGCAGCTTAAGTAGCACCTAACTGACTGGCACCTCGCGTGCCAGGCGGTTAACATCGGGCACGATCCTGTTTACAGGTCGTGCCTTTTGTTTTTTTCACACCCCCTAATTCCAAGTGGCCATGAACGATATTTCAGCTCCTGAGCAATACGATCTGCAAACCGCTGCCCTGAAGGTGCCGCCGCATTCCATCGAGGCCGAACAGGCCGTGCTCGGTGGCTTGATGCTGGATAACAACGCCTGGGAACGTGTGCTCGATCAAGTCTCGGACGGTGATTTCTATCGGCATGACCACCGCTTGATCTTCCGCGCCATTGCCAAGCTGGCCGACCAGAACTCACCGATTGACGTGGTGACCCTGGCCGAGCAACTGGACAAGGAAGGCCAGACCTCGCAAGTCGGTGGCCTCGGCTACCTCGGTGAGCTGGCAAAAAACACCCCGTCCGTCGCCAACATCAAGGCCTATGCCCAGATCGTGCGCGAGCGGGCGACCCTGCGCCAGTTGATCGGCATCAGCACCGAAATCGCCGACAGTGCCTTTAACCCTGAAGGTCGCACCGCCGCCGAGATCCTCGACGAAGCCGAACGGCAGATCTTCCAGATCGCCGAGGCCCGCCCGAAAACCGGCGGCCCGGTCAGCGTCAACGACCTGTTGACCAAGGCCATCGACCGTATCGACACCTTGTTCAACACTGACAACGCCATCACCGGTATTTCCACCGGCTACACCGACCTCGACGAGAAGACCAGCGGCCTGCAGCCGTCCGACCTGATCATCGTCGCCGGCCGTCCATCCATGGGTAAGACGACCTTTGCGATGAACCTGGTGGAAAACGCCGTGTTGCGTAGCGACAAGGCCGTGCTGGTGTACTCCCTGGAGATGCCAGGCGAATCGCTGATCATGCGTATGCTCTCGTCCCTGGGCCGGATCGACCAGACCAAAGTGCGTGCCGGTCGCCTGGAAGACGACGACTGGCCGCGCCTGACCTCGGCGGTCAACCTGCTCAACGACCGCAAGCTGTTTATCGACGACACCGCCGGTATCAGCCCGTCCGAGATGCGTGCGCGTACCCGGCGCCTGGTGCGTGAGCACGGCGATATCGCCCTGATCATGATCGACTACCTGCAGTTGATGCAGATCCCCGGCTCCAGCGGCGACAACCGGACCAACGAGATTTCCGAAATCTCCCGGTCCCTCAAAGCCCTGGCCAAGGAATTCAACTGCCCGGTGGTGGCGCTGTCCCAGCTCAACCGTTCCCTGGAGCAGCGTCCCAACAAGCGCCCGGTGAACTCCGACTTGCGTGAATCCGGAGCGATCGAGCAGGACGCCGACGTGATCATGTTCGTGTACCGCGACGAGGTGTATCACCCGGAAACCGAGCACAAGGGCATTGCCGAAATCATCATCGGCAAGCAGCGGAACGGGCCGATCGGCTTTATCCGCCTGGCGTTCATCGGTAAGTACACGCGCTTCGAGAACCTGGCGCCGGGCAGTTATAACTTCGACGACGACGAATAGTTTCCAGCGTCTATAAGGGCCCTATCGCAGGCAAGCCCGCCCGCACATTTGAAAGCATTCACCATTCAAGTGTGGGGGCGGGCTAGCCCGCGATGGAGTCAGCACAATTCCGACCATTACCGTCGGAATTGGTCAAATTTTGTGCTATATTCCGCGCCCGCGATTTTTCATCTCAACACCGGTCACCGTCATGCAAACAGCCAAGCCGTTATTTGACTATCCCAAGTACTGGGCCGAATGTTTCGGTCCAGCGCCATTCCTGCCCATGAGCAGGGAGGAGATGGATCAGCTTGGCTGGGATTCATGCGACATCATCATCGTCACCGGTGATGCCTACGTGGACCATCCTTCGTTCGGCATGGCGATCATTGGCCGGCTGCTGGAGTCCCAGGGCTTCCGCGTCGGGATCATTGCCCAGCCCAACTGGCAGTCCAAAGACGACTTCATGAAGCTCGGCGAGCCGAACCTGTTCTTCGGCGTCGCGGCCGGCAACATGGACTCGATGATCAACCGCTACACCGCCGACAAGAAAATCCGCTCCGACGACGCCTACACCCCTGGCGGCATGGCCGGTAAACGTCCGGACCGTGCGAGCCTGGTGTACAGCCAGCGTTGCAAGGAAGCCTACAAGAACGTGCCGATCGTGCTCGGTGGCATCGAAGCTTCCCTGCGCCGCATCGCCCACTACGACTACTGGCAGGACCGGGTGCGCAACTCGATCCTGATCGACGCCACCGCCGACATCCTGTTGTACGGCAACGCCGAGCGGGCGATTGTCGAAGTTGCCCAGCGCCTGTCGTGGGGCCACAAGATCGAAGACATCACCGACGTGCGTGGCACCGCGTTCATTCGCCGTGACACGCCAGCGGGCTGGTACGAAGTGGACTCCACCCGTATCGACCGCCCGGGCAAGGTCGACAAGATCATCAACCCGTACGTGAATACCCAGGACACCCAGGCCTGCGCCATCGAGCAGGAAAAGGGCCCGGTTGAAGACCCGGAAGAAGCCAAGGTCGTACAGATCCTCGCCAGCCCGCGCATGACCCGCGACAAGACCGTGATCCGCCTGCCATCGGTGGAAAAGGTCCGTGGCGACGCAGTGCTGTATGCCCACGCCAACCGCGTGTTGCACCTGGAAACCAACCCAGGCAACGCCCGCGCCCTGGTGCAGAAGCACGGCGAAGTGGACGTGTGGTTCAACCCACCGCCCATTCCCATGACCACCGAAGAAATGGACTACGTGTTTGGCATGCCTTACGCCCGTGTCCCGCATCCTGTGTACGGCAAGGAAAAAATCCCGGCCTACGACATGATCCGCTTCTCGGTGAACATCATGCGTGGCTGCTTCGGCGGCTGCACCTTCTGCTCGATCACCGAGCACGAAGGCCGGATCATCCAGAACCGTTCCGAAGAGTCGATCATCCGCGAGATCGAAGAGATCCGCGACAAGGTCCCAGGCTTCACCGGGGTGATTTCCGACCTTGGCGGGCCGACCGCGAACATGTACCGCATCGCCTGCAAGAGCCCGGAAATCGAATCCGCGTGCCGCAAGCCGTCCTGCGTGTTCCCGGGCATCTGCCCGAACCTGAACACCGACCACTCGTCGCTGATCCAGCTGTACCGCAGCGCCCGTGCCTTGCCGGGTGTGAAGAAGATTTTGATCGCTTCCGGCCTGCGTTACGACCTGGCCGTGGAGTCGCCGGAATATGTCAAAGAGCTGGTGACCCACCACGTCGGTGGCTACCTGAAGATCGCCCCGGAACACACCGAGGAAGGTCCGCTCAACCAGATGATGAAACCGGGCATTGGCAGCTATGACAAGTTCAAGCGCATGTTCGAGAAGTACACCAAGGAAGCGGGCAAGGAGCAGTACCTGATCCCGTACTTCATCGCCGCCCACCCCGGCACCACCGATGAAGACATGATGAACCTGGCCCTGTGGCTCAAGGGCAATGGCTTCCGCGCCGACCAGGTGCAGGCGTTCTACCCGTCGCCAATGGCCACCGCCACCGCGATGTACCACTCGGGCAAGAACCCGCTGCGCAAGGTCACCTATAAGAGCGACGCGGTGACCATCGTCAAGAGCGAAGAACAGCGCCGTCTGCACAAGGCGTTCCTGCGCTACCACGACCCCAAAGGCTGGCCGATGCTGCGTGAAGCGCTGACCCGCATGGGCCGCGCCGACCTGATCGGGCCGGGCAAGGATCAGTTGATTCCGCTGCATCAGCCGTCCACCGACAGCTACCAGAGCGCCCGTCGCAAGAACTCGACGCCGGTGGGCAGCCATAAGGTCGCCAAGGAAACCACCACCAGGATCCTCACCCAGCACACCGGCCTGCCGCCTCGTGGCAGCGACGGCAGCAACCCGTGGGACAAGCGCGAACAAGCCAAGGCCGCGGCCATGGCCCGCAACAAGCAGGCGGCTAAAGAGCGCACCGACGCGGCCAAGGGCAAAGGCAAGAAGCCTGCGCGTAAGCCGGTCGTACCGCGTTGATCGCAGCCTGAAATGCAAAACGCCAGCCTCGTGCTGGCGTTTTGCTTTCTAGCGGGTGGGAAACCTGTTTGTTAAGGTGGCGCCCATTGAATCGCCTTCGCGAGCAAGCCCGCTCCCACATTCGACCGCATTCTCATGCTGGAACTCGGTCAACTGTGGGAGCGGGCTTGCTCGCGAAGGCGCCAGTTCAGACACCACCTATTTCAAGGAAGAACACCCCATGAGCAACCCCTTGCTCAACATCGGCATGGACTCCAACCGCTCCCAGTTCATGGCGCGCCAGCGCATCGAAAGCCAGATCAACCTGCCACGGCTGTTCGCGGCCATCGACGCCGACCCCGGCATCGTCGGCGCAGGGGTGGTGTATATCGACGCTGACTTCAATGTCATTACCCTGCGCGAGTTCAAGCCGATCTGCAGCATCAAGCCCAAGCGCATCATTTTGCGTGAGGCGCAGAGGTACATTTCGCCGGCGCAGTTTGCCAATCAGGTGGCTAACAACCCGCGTGAGTCCCGGTTGGTGGGCGAAGCAGTCAATACGACCCTGTCTTGTGCGGGCGCAATCCTCGGTTGGATTGTTGTGTTCAGCGGTACAGTCGCCGTGCCTTTCACGGGTGGCGCGAGCCTGGTGGTGGCGGGCATCGGTGCGACGGCTGCAGCGGCCAGTACTGCGCAATGTGTCGTCGGGGGGGTGAGAACTATCAACGAACTCAATGACCCGGCAGCCAACGACGATATGGATAGCGAGGACTGGTATCGCTATGCAATGCCGGTATTGGACGCCGCTTCACTGCTGGGTGCCGGCGCCTCTACTCTGACCACTCTTCGGCTGCTGCAGGCTCGAAAGGTGACCACTGGCAGAAGTTGGTACGAGTTGTCCAAGGGGTTGACCCGCCAGCAACGCAAGGCGCTCACCAAAGAGTTGCTGAGCCTGAAAGATCCAAGACTGAGCAATAAACTCTTGAAACTGCGCCAGCGCTCCGGTCTGCTGGCCAAGCGCTATTCAGCTAGCGAGATCAATCACGCTACTGTGACGCAGATCAGAGACTCCCTCGGGGCTGCCGTTGGTCTTACCGGGAGCGCTATATCAGGCAACATTCGAACGATTGCAGTTGGCCTCTATGAGGAGGTTGAGTGATGGATCGTCCTGGTTCATTAAGAGCTTTTTTGGCGCAATATTTTCCAGCGTTTATATGCGCGTTCTTCCTTGCCTGCTTCTCTCTCTCTGCCGCTATTTCATTGGCATCAAGTACATTTTTTCGCAGTGACCCAGAGCGGGCGCGTTACTCTTTTCTGGCGGCAGTTTTCTTGGGCTTGCTCTTGGCGTTCAGCCATTTCGTCATGATCAGAGGGCGAGAATGGGGGGCTTGGGCTATCGCAGCCTTCTACGTTGTATGTTTGCTGGTCGTGTTGCCAACCTATAGCTATCGGCCACATATGGCAGCGTATGTAATGGGGCTGCTGTTTCCGTTGGCGGGGTTGCTGTTGCTCAATAGTCAGCGTCATCGGGAAATGCGACAGAAACTCGTCGAGCTGCGCCATCTGCGCCATCTGCGCCAGGCTGCGACCGCAAAGTACAAAAAACGGTGATTGTGCAGATTCACTAGCCGTGAACTCCCCAAGCGTTTCGCGCCTACCGAAGTCAAGCATGCAACAGTCACGCAAATTAAGGATGCCTTGGGTGCTGCGGTCGGTTTTACCGGCAGTGCGATTTCGGGGAATGTTCGGACTGTTGCTGTAGGCCTGTACGAAGAGATTGAGCAATGAATGAGATTCCCAGCATTCGTAGTTTTCTGTCGCAGTATTTTCCGGTCTTTATGGGGGGGATATTCGCGTCCATTTTTACGTTGGTATTTGCAGTTCCGTTGTTTTTCGACAGCTATTTTCAGGACCTTCCCATGGAGGACAATGCAAAGTATTCGTTCCTGGGTGGCATCGCGCTCACTTTGGTGGTGGTGCACTGCAATTTCATGATTGCTCGCGGGCGTCCGCAATGGGTGCGGCCGCTGGCGGTGCTCCTGGGGTTGTGCTTCCTAGGTGTGTTGCCCGCCATCCGTGATCAGCAGCATCCGTTGATCTATAGCTTGAGCTTATTGTTCCCACTGCTGGGCTTGCTGTTGCTCAATAGTCAGCGCCATCGCGAAATGCGCCAGCGGCTGCTCGAAATACGCCACCTGCGCCAAGCCGTAATCGCAACGCGCAAAAAGCGTTGATGGGGTAAGCGAATGAACGAGTTAATGACGCTACGCGACTTTTTCAGGCAATACTTTCTGACGTTTCTGGGTGGTGTATTCGCTGCGTATTTTTCGTTGGCATTGGCTGTTGCGCTGGCGTTCGTCACTTATTTTCGTGATGTGCCGCTGGCTCAAGTGGGGCTCAAGATCATGTTGGTCGGGGCGCTGCTCATTCTGTTGACGGTCCATAGCAACTTTATGATTTTGCGGGGCCGACCCTCCTGGGTGTGGGTGATGGTCGGTATCTACCTCGCCTGTCTAGTGTTTGTAGTTCCAATGGTTCAGTACCAGCCTCATAAAGTTCTCTATGGGTTGGCGCTGTTATTCCCATTCCTTGGATTGTTGACACTTAACAGCAAGGTTCAACGAGAGATGCGTACAGAACTCGTTGGAATCCGTCGCATTCGGCAGTCTGTCAAATCAACCGCTAGATAGAGTAGTCGCATGTGAAGGCGTTGCCTTCGATAACCGGTTTCAACGCAACGCGCAAAAAGCGCTGATTGGGTAGATTCACCACTGCGCCCCGCACTTGCGCCACAAATATGTGCAACCCTCGCACCACGACGGCCGCTCTCGCGCCGTTTTGGTGCTGTACTGCACCGGCTCCCTCGATAAAGCGCAATGACCGCCGCTCTGGCATAAGTCTTGCGCGCTTTGTGTTCATGCTCTGGCTCGCAGGAGGCCGCCGTGTCGATTCATGTCGCGTTGCACCATGTTACGCATTACCGTTACGACCGCGCTGTGGAGCTTGGCCCACAGATTGTGCGTCTGCGACCGGCGGCCCATAGCCGCACGCGGATCCTGTCCTACGCGCTGAAGGTGCTGCCCGAGCAGCATTTCATCAATTGGCAGCAAGACCCCCAGGGCAATTACCTGGCGCGCCTGGTGTTCCCGGAAAAGACCGATGAGCTGCGTATCGAGGTCGACTTGGTCGCCGAGATGGCGGTGTTCAATCCGTTCGACTTTTTCCTTGAGCCCTACGCCGAAAAAATTCCCTTCAGCTACGCCGCCGACGAGCAGCGAGAGCTGGCGCCGTATCTGGAAACTCTGCCGCTGACGCCGAAGTTTGCTGCGTACCTGGCCGGTATTGACCGCACGCCGCTGCCGGCCGTGGATTTCCTGGTCGGCCTCAACCAGCGCCTGGCGGCGGATATCGGCTACCTGATCCGCATGGAGCCGGGCGTGCAAACCCCGGAATTCACCCTCGAAAACGCCTCCGGCTCGTGCCGCGACTCGGCCTGGCTGCTGGTGCAGCTGCTGCGCAACCTGGGTTTGGCGGCGCGGTTTGTCTCCGGTTACCTGATCCAGTTGACCGCCGACGTCAAAGCCCTCGACGGGCCCTCCGGCACCGAGGTGGACTTCACCGACTTGCACGCCTGGTGCGAGGTGTATTTGCCCGGCGCCGGCTGGATCGGCCTGGATGCCACCTCCGGTCTATTCGCCGGTGAAGGGCATATCCCATTGGCCTGTAGTCCCGATCCATCGTCTGCCGCCCCGATCAGTGGGCTGGTGGAGCCGTGCGAGTGTGAGTTCACCCACGAAATGTCGGTGGAACGCATTTGGGAAGCCCCTCGGGTGACCAAGCCCTACACCGAAGAACAATGGCTGGCGATCCAGGCCCTGGGCCGGCAGATTGATAGCGACCTGCTCAAGGACGATGTGCGCCTGACCATGGGCGGCGAACCGACCTTTGTGTCCATCGACGACCCCGACGGTGCCGAGTGGAACACCGCTGCCCTGGGCCCGGACAAGCGCCGACTGTCCGCCGAGCTGTTCCAGCGCATGCGCAAGCACTACGCGCCCAAGGGCCTGGTGCACTTCGGCCAGGGCAAGTGGTACCCCGGCGAGCAATTGCCGCGTTGGTCGCTCAATTGTCATTGGCGTCGGGACGGTGTGCCGGTTTGGCACAACGACGCGCTGATCGCCGACGAGCAGCAAGACTACGGCGCGGATGAGGTCATGGCCGGGCGCTTCCTGGCGAGCATTGCCGAGCGCCTGAAGCTCCCTGCGCGCTTTGTATTCCCGGCCTTCGAGGACAATTTTTACTACCTGTGGCGCGAAGGTGCCTTGCCACAGAACGTCAGCGCCCAGGATTCACGCCTGGAGGATGAGCTGGAGCGCGAACGCCTGCGCAAGGTGTTCAGCCAGGGCCTGGATAAAGTCATCGGTCATGTGCTGCCCCTGGCGCGCACCGCAGCCAATGATCGCTGGCAGAGCGGCCGCTGGTACCTGCGTGACACCCATTGCCGGCTGGTGCCGGGGGATTCGCCGCTGGGCTATCGCTTGCCCCTGGCCTCGCAGCCCTGGGTGACGGCGGCAGATTACCCCTTTGTGCACCCCACCGATCCCAATCAAGATCTGCCGGCGCTGGCCATCAGCGCGTCAGCCCCGGGCGAGCCGGCCCCCAGCGACGAGCGTGTACCCAAGGTCGACGAGTCTGCCGACTGGCTGACCCGCACCGCCTTGTGCGCCGAAGCGCGGGGAGGGCGGCTCTACCTGTTTATGCCGCCCCTGGAGCGGGTCGAGGATTACCTGGAGTTGGTGACCGCCATCGAGGCCACCGCCCAGGAACTGCATTGCCCGGTATTGCTGGAAGGCTACGAGCCGCCGAGCGACCCGCGCCTGAGCAACTTCCGCGTGACGCCAGACCCAGGCGTGATCGAGGTCAACGTGCAGCCGTCCGCCACCTGGGACGAACTGGTGGAGCGCACCGAGTTCCTCTATGAAGAGGCCCGGCAAACCCGCCTGACCACCGAAAAATTCATGATCGACGGGCGCCACACCGGCACCGGCGGTGGCAACCACTTTGTGCTGGGTGGGGCCACGCCCAAGGATTCGCCGTTCCTGCGCCGCCCGGACCTGCTGCGCAGCCTGATCAGTTACTGGCATAACCATCCGTCGTTGTCGTACCTGTTTTCCGGGCTGTTTATCGGCCCGACCTCCCAGGCGCCACGGGTGGATGAGGCGCGCAATGACGCGTTGTACGAACTGGAAATCGCCTTTGCGCAGATGCCCGCGCCAGGCGAGGAATGCCCGCCGTGGCGGGTGGACCGCTTGCTGCGCAACTTGCTGATCGACGTCACCGGCAATACCCACCGCGCCGAATTCTGCATCGACAAGCTCTACTCGCCGGACGGTGCTACCGGGCGCCTGGGCCTGCTGGAGCTGCGCGCCTTTGAGATGCCGCCCCATGCACGCATGAGCCTGACCCAACAGCTGCTGCTGCGCGCCCTGGTGGCGCGCTTCTGGCGTGAGCCCTACGCGCCGCCGAAGCTGGCGCGCTGGGGCACGGAGCTACACGACCGCTTCCTGCTGCCGCACTTTATCGAGCAGGACTTTGCCGACGTGATCGTCGAGCTCAACGCCGCCGGTTATCCACTGCGCGCCGAGTGGTTCGCGGCACACCTGGAATTCCGTTTTCCCAAGGTCGGCGACTATGCCGTCAGCGGTATCGAGTTGGAACTGCGCCAGGCCCTGGAGCCCTGGCATGTGCTGGGCGAAGAGGGCGCGGCGGGCGGTACGGTGCGCTACGTGGATTCATCCCTGGAGCGCTTGCAGGTAAAACTCAGCGGCCTGGCGCCGCAGCGCTATGTGCTGACCTGCAACGGGGTGGCGGTGCCACTGCACGCCACCGGCCGGGTGGGGGAATTCGTCGCGGGCGTGCGTTATCGCGCCTGGCAACCGGCCAATTGCCTGCAGCCGACCATCGCGGTGCATGCACCGCTGGTGTTCGATTTGCTGGATACCTGGATGCAACGCTCCCTGGGCGGCTGCCAATACCACGTGGCCCATCCGGGTGGGCGCAATTACGACAGCTTGCCGGTGAATGCCAACGAAGCGGAAAGCCGGCGCATGGCGCGGTTTTTCCGCCTGGGTCACAGCCCGGGCAAATTGCCGGTGCCGGCGATGGTGATCAACGATGAACTGCCAATGACCCTGGATCTGCGGCGGTTCCCCAATAAAAATGACTAAACACAACCCCACCTGTAGGCGCGGGCTTATGTGGGAGCGGGCTTGCCCGCGATGACCGAGTATCAGCCAGGACATGCATTGGCTGACGCACTGCTATCGCGAGCAAGCCCGCTTCCCCACACGGCCAGTTTCCACAGAGGATTTGCAGTGTTTGTTAGGTTAATCTGGCTTCCCTTGCCCCTGCCGAGCGTTCCATGTCCGACTTGCTCGACCGTTACCCGCTGACTGCGGGCACCTATCACGAACTGCTGGATGGCAGCGGCGCGGTGCGCGCCCATTGGCAGCGCCTGCTCGACCACCTGCAGCGCAGCACCCCGGCGCAACTGGCCCAGCGCCAGGCGTTGCTGACGCGGCAGATCCAGGAAAACGGCGTGACCTACAACGTCTATGCCGACCCCAAGGGCGCCGACCGCCCATGGGAACTGGACCTGCTGCCCCATGTATTGGCGGCGGATGAGTGGGCGCACTTGTCGGCAGGCATTGCCCAGCGTGCGCGCTTGCTCAATGCGGTGCTGGCCGACCTGTATGGCCCGCAACGCCTGATTGCCGAAGGCTTGCTGCCGGCAGAACTGGTGTTTGGGCATAACAACTTCCTCTGGCCGTGCCAGGGCATCCAGCCGCCCGATGGGGTGTTCCTGCACCTGTACGCGGTGGACCTGGCGCGCACCCCGGATGGCCGCTGGTGGGTCACGGCAGACCGCACCCAGGCGCCCTCCGGCGCCGGTTATGCCCTGGAAAACCGCACCATCGTCTCCCGTGCCTTCCCGGATTTGTATCGCGACTTGCAGGTGCAGCACCTCACCGGGTTCTTCCGCACCCTGCAGGAAACCCTGGCCCGCCAGGCGCCCGGTGATGACCAGCCGCCGCTGATCGTGCTGCTGACCCCGGGGCGCTTCAATGAAAGCTATTTCGAACACCTGTACCTGGCCCGCCAGCTTGGCTACCCCTTGGTAGAAGGCGGCGACCTGACCGTGCGCGACAGCACGGTGTACCTCAAGACCCTCAGCGGCCTGCGCCGCGTGCACGCGATCATGCGCCGCCTGGACGATGATTTCTGCGACCCCCTGGAACTGCGCACCGACTCGGCCCTGGGCGTGCCCGGCCTGCTGGATGCGGTACGCCAGGGCAATGTGCTGGTGGCCAATGCCCTGGGCGCCGGCGTGCTGGAGTCCCCTGGACTGTTGGGTTTCCTGCCGAAGATCAATCAATTTCTGTTTGGCGAAGAACTGATCCTGCCGTCCATCGCCACCTGGTGGTGCGGCGAGGCCCCGGTACTGGCCGAAGCCCTGGAAAAACTGCCGGAGTTGCTGATCAAGCCGGCGTTTCCTTCGCAAAGTTTTGCCCCGGTGTTTGGCCGCGACTTGAACAACGAACAACGCCAGGCCCTGGCCGAACGCATGCAGGCGCGCCCATACGCCTACGTGGCCCAGGAGCTGGCGCAGCTGTCCCAGGCGCCGGTCTGGCACACCGTGGATGATCATCTGCAACATCGCGCCATTGGCATGCGCGTGTACGCGGTGGCCGGTGAGGATGGTTACCGGGTGCTGCCGGGCGGCCTGACCCGCGTGGCAGCCCACGCGGACGCCGAAGTGGTGTCTATGCAACGTGGCGGGGCGAGCAAGGACACCTGGGTGCTGGGCGAGCGGGCCCCCGGTGGCGAGCAATGGCGTGCGCAGCGGGTGATCGGCACCCATGACCTGGTGCGTCGCGACCCCTACCTGCCTTCGCGGGTGGTGGAAAACCTGTTCTGGTTCGGCCGTTACTGCGAGCGCTGCGATAACAGTGCGCGCTGGCTGCGTGTGGTGCTCGCGCGCTATGTCGATGGTGACGACCCGCTGGCCCTGCAGGCCGCCGTAGAACTCGGTGAGAGCCTGCGCCTGCTGCCGGAGGAGGGCGAGTTGCCCGAGCGCCTGCTGCAGGCCCTGCTCGGTGATGACTGGCCGTCGAGCCTGCGCGCCAACTTGCAGCGCTTGCAGTGGGCGGCATCCCAGGTGCGCGGCAAGCTGTCCCGGGAGAACTGGCAGGCTCTGGTGGAGTTGCAGCGCGAAGCCCTGGAGCTGGAGCGCGAGACGCCGGATTTTGGCGAGCTGCTGGATTTTCTCAATCGCCTGGTGATGTCGCTGGCGGCCTTGTCCGGCTTTGCCCTCGACGACATGACCCGCGACGAAGGCTGGCGCTTTTTGATGATGGGCCGGCGCATCGAGCGCCTGCAGTTTCTCAGCAGCAGCCTCGCGGCCTTCCTGCGTGGCGTGGCGGTGTTCGACCAGGCCGGGCTGGAGTGGTTGCTGGAGTTGGGCAACAGCAGCATCACCTACCGCTCGCGTTACCTGGCAGTGCCGCAATTGATTCCGGTGCTGGACCTGTTGCTGCTGGATGAACAGAACCCCCACGCGGTGGTGTTCCAGCTCAAGCTGGTGAGTCGCACCCTGCGTCGCCTCAACGATGACTTCGGCGTGCCTCGGGAGACTGGGCTGGCGCCGCTGGTGGAGCGCCTGTCGCGCTTTGACCTGGGTTGCCTGGAGAACCCGTTGTTTGGTGACGCCAGCGTGCGCGCGGCCCTCGACGGCCTGGCGGACCTGTTGCAGGCGGTCGCCGATGAAAGCGGGCAAGTCTCTGATCGCCTGGCCCTGCGCCATTTTGCCCATGTGGATGATGTCAGCCAGCAAACGGTGTCTGTGTAATGAGCGCGCGCTATCAGATTTTCCACGATACCCATTATCACTACGACAGCCCGGTGTCCCTGGCCCAGCAACTGGCGCACTTATGGCCGCGCCCGTGTGCGTGGCAGCGCTGCACTTCGCGGCAACTGGAGATCAGCCCCGAGCCGACGGCGCGCCGTGATGAGCTGGATGTGTTTGGCAATCCGATCACCCGGCTGGCGTTCGAGCGGCCCCATGACGAATTGCTGGTCAACGCCGGCCTGACCGTGGAGGTTTTGGCCCGGCCTGTGCTGGATTTCAACCAGTCACCGCCCTGGGACCAGACCCGCAACCGCCTGACCTACAGTGGCCAGCCGTTGTCGGCAGAGGCGATCGAGGCGTGCCGCTATCGTTTCGAATCGCCCTACGTGCATTTGAAGAAAAACTTCGTCGATTTTTCCGAGAGCTGCTTTCCGGCTGGCCGGCCGCTGTTGCTGGGCGTGCAGGCGTTGATGGAGAAGATTTTCAGCGAGTTTACCTTCGATGCCGAAGCCACCCAGGTCGCCACGCCGCTGGTGGAGGTGCTGGAGCGTCGACGGGGGGTGTGCCAGGACTTTGCCCACCTGATGCTTGCCTGCCTGCGCTCACGGGGCCTGGCGGCGCGTTACATCAGTGGCTACCTGCTGACCCAGCCCCCGCCCGGCCAGCCACGGCTGATCGGCGCTGATGCGTCGCACGCGTGGGTGTCGGTGTTTTGCCCGTTGTCGGGCTGGGTGGATTTTGATCCGACGAACAATGTGCAGCCGGCACTGGAGCACATCACCCTGGCCTGGGGCCGGGATTTTTCCGATGTCTCGCCGTTGCGCGGGGTGATTCTGGGAGGGGGCAGCCATGACCCGGAAGTACGGGTGACGGTGATGCCGCTGGAATAACCGATGCGGTGTGGCCAATGCTCCCGTGGAGAGCAGGCCGCTGTGGCGAGCGTGTGCTGTGGCGAGGGCGCTTGCTCCCGCTGGACTGCGTAGCCGTCCCAGTTCTGGGACCACTTCGCGCCCCAACGCGGGCAAGCCCGCTCGCCACATAAAGCCTGCTCGCCACAGGTCAGGCATTCATTGAGGCGGGGGTTCAGGCCTCGGGTGCCGGGTCTTTCGGGGTTTCAGTTTCGTCAGCAATCACTTCCCCTTCAGCATCCGGGTTCAGTGCGCCTGCTTCTTCGTCGGCCGCAGCTTTCTTACGTTGCAGCTTTTCCTCTTTCTTCTGTTCCTTGGCCAAGTCTCTCTGACGTTTGGCGAAGGAGTAATTAGGTTTTGCCATGGGCGATCCTCTGGGGTCGAAGGTGAGGTTGAGCGGCGGGTATTCTGCCTTTAAACGGGCTCCAAGGGGTAATCGGGTTTCAGAATCGTCTCTGCTGACTAAACGTTAGTCGACATTAACCGTTTCGTAAGTACCGCTGGCGCCACAGGCGTAAGCGGCAAGCAGGCTGCATAACAGGCTATTGAGGTGCATGGCTCGGACTCCAGGAAGGAAAGATGAGCCGATCATAGGCAGCGTGCGGCACTTTGGCTGGTTGATTCTGTCGATCAGTCTGATAGCCTAAAGTTGTATACAATCTGTTGATTCAGATCATTGGAACATCTGCCTGCCTCAGGCACCCTTGTCGCATATGCGTTTTTTAAACCCTGCCTTGGAGATTCACATGTTCGCCAAAATCGTTGCTGTTTCCCTGCTGACTCTGGCCAGCGGTCAGTTGCTCGCTGCAGAGTGCAAGGTCACTGTCGACTCCACCGACCAAATGTCCTTCGATACCAAGGCCATTGAAATCGACAAGAGCTGCAAGACGTTCACCGTTGAGCTGAAGCACTCGGGCAACCTGCCGAAGAACGTCATGGGCCATAACTGGGTGCTGACCACTGAGGCTGATATGCAGCCGGTTGCAACCGAGGGCATGGCCGCCGGTATCGACAACAACTACCTGAAAAAAGACGACACCCGCATCATCGCCCACACCAAGATCATCGGCGCTGGCGAGACCGACTCGGTGACCTTCGATGTGTCCAAGCTCAAGGCTGACGGCAAGTACATGTTCTTCTGCTCGTTCCCTGGCCACGTCGCGATGATGAAAGGCACTGTGACCCTGAAGTAAGGCCACAGACCGCGTTATCGTTCGTCACCGGCAAGCCCGCCCCCACATTTTGATGTATGAATACATTCAACTGTGGGAGCGGGCTTGCCCGCGATAGCGGCCTGACAATCAATACACAACCACCCGCCTCACCTCAAGGCGCAAACGGCATCACCCGCTTGTGCTCAGTCTTGCGATAGGTCTCGCAGATAATCCTGAACGCTTCCTCACGCACCGGCTGGCCGTGCAGGAACGCATCGATTTCGGTATAGGTCACGCCATGGGACGCTTCATCCGGCTTGCCCGGTGAGAGGTCTTCCAGGTCGGCTGTCGGGATCTTCTCCACCAGCGACTCGGGCGCACCAAAGTACCGGGCAATCGCCCGTACCTGGTTTTTCACCAGCCCGCTCAACGGCGCCAGGTCGCAGGCGCCATCACCAAACTTGGTAAAAAAACCCATCACCGCTTCCGCCGCATGGTCGGTGCCGATCACCAGGCCACTTGCCGCGCCGGCGATAGTGTATTGCGCGACCATGCGCATCCGCGCCTTGGTATTGCCCAGTACAAAATCGCGGGACACCGCCGCCTTGCCCTCGAAGGCCGCCACTTCATTGGCCAGGGCCTTGACCGCCGGGCCGATGTTGACCGTGTGGCGTTCGTCGGGGTTGATGAAGTCAACGCTGGCCTGGGCATCGTGTTCGTCGAACTGGGTCTCGTAAGGCAGACGCACCGCGATAAAGCGGTAAGCGTCATCGCCTTTGAGCGCGCGCAGCTCTTTCATCGCCCGCTGGGCCAGCAGGCCGGCGGTCAGGGAGTCGACGCCGCCGCTGATGCCCAGCACCAGGGTCTTGAGCCCCGAATTGAGCAGGCAGTCCTGGATAAAGGTAATCCGCCGGGCCACTTCCGCTTCGAGGGCGGCGTGGTCCTGGAACGGTGGTTGGACCTTGAGCTGTTCAGCAATCTCACGCTGTACGGCTTGCATGATTCACTCCTCGCTAGAGATGGCAGGTACTTTGAAAACGTGGCGCAAATAGGCGACGAAGTTCGGATCCGTGCAGTGGGTCTTGCCCGCTTCATCGGAGATCTTCGCCACGGGCTGGCCATTGCAGGCGGTCATTTTAAGCACGATGCTCATCGGTTCCACACCTGGAATGTCACAGGTCAGGTTGGTACCGATGCCAAAGCTGACATTGATCCGACCGCGCAGCGCGCGGAAAATCTCCAGGGCCTTGGGCAGCGTCAGGCTGTCGGAGAACACCAGGGTCTTGCTCATCGGCTCGATGCCCAGCTTGTGGTAATGGGCGATGGCTTTTTCGGCCCACTGCACCGGGTCGCCGGAGTCATGGCGCAGGCCGTCGAACAGCTTGGCGAAGTACAGATCGAAATCGCTGAGGAAGGCATCGGTGGTGATGCAATCGGTCAGGGCGATCCCCAGCAGGCCACGGTACTCGCGGACCCAGCAATCGAGGGCGGCGATCTGGCTGTCGATCAGGCGCGGGCCCAGTTGCTGGTGGGCCATGATCCATTCGTGGGCCATGGTGCCCAGGGGCTTCATGTCCAGTTCGCGGGCCAGGTGCACGTTACTGGTGCCGACGAAACGGCCGGGGAAGTCGTGCTTGAGCACATTCACCACTTCCTCCTGCACGCGGTAGGAGAAGCGCCGGCGGGTACCGAAGTCCGCGACCTGCAACTCGGCCAGCTCGTCGCTGCTGGCATTGGCGGTCAACCAGTCGAACTTGCGATACAGCTGCTCGCGGGCCTGCTCCAGGATGATGGTCGGGTAGCGATAGCGGTTGCGCACTTCGCTGACAATCGCCAGTAGCGGCACTTCAAACAGGATCACATGCAGCCAGGGGCCGCGCAGGCGGATAAACAGCTCGCCATTCTCGATGCCGGTCTGCACATAGCGCAGGTTGAAGCGGAACAAACCCAGGAAGCGCAGGAAGTCCGGCTTCATAAAGCTGATGCGTTCCAGGAAACCCAACTGGTCCGGGCTCAGGCTCAACTCGGCGAGGCGCTCGATCTGGTAGCGGATTTCTGCCAGATAGGGGCGCAGGTCCTCGCTGTTACGGCAACGGAATTCCCATTCAACTTCCACGTTGGGGTAGTTGTGCAGCACCGCCTGCATCATGGTCAGCTTGTAGAAGTCGGTGTCGAGCAGGTTCTGCACGATGCGATCGGCAAACACACTCTCGCTCATAACGGGAATCTCCAGACAAGAATGGCGCTAGTGGCGCATAGACCTGTGTTGTTTTGCCAGAGGTTTTTTTGTCGTGGCCTCTGGCGTCATCGCAGGCAAGCCAGCTCCCACAGGAGAATGCATTCCAAATGTGGGCGCTGGCTTGCCTGCGATGGCGGTATTCCAGGGGCTAAACAACCTGCTCCATCATCCACTTCACAAAATCCCGCACCTTAGGCACCTCTGCCGAATGCTCCGGATACGCCAGGTAGTACGCATCCTGGCTGGGCATTGCGTGCTGCCAGGGGATCACCAACTTGCCGTCTGCCAACTCTTCTTCCACCAAAAAACGCGGTAGAAGCGCCACGCCACAACCTACCTGCGCGGCGCGGATGCACATATAGAAGGTGTCAAAGCGCGGCCCGTGGTAGCTGTGCTCGGTCTGGTAGCCGAGGCTGGCGAACCAGTCATGCCAGCCCTGGGGGCGCGAGGCATTTTGCAGCAGCACCAACTCGCTCAGTTGCGTGGGGTCGCTGAAGGGCTGGGCCGGCAGGCTGTCGGGGGCGCACACCGGCACCAGTTCCTCGCTGAACAGCTTGAGGCTTTCGGTGCCAGGCCTTGCGCCTGTGCCGAAGTAGAAGGCCAGGTCGGCCTTGCCTTGCAGCAACTCGTCCGGCGTCTGCTCGTTGCACAGGTCCAGGTGGATCTGCGGGTGGCGCAGGCGCCAGCCCTTGAGCCGTGGCACCAGCCAGCGCGCGCCAAAGGTATAGGGCGTCGATACGCGCAGCACTTCGGTTTCGCCGCCGTAGGAGCGCAGGTAGTGGGTCGACATCTCCACCTGGCTCAAGATCTTGCGCACTTCCACCAGGTACAGGTCGCCCGCCGGCGTCATCTGCAAGCGTCGGCGGACCCGGCGAAACAACAGGTGCTGCAGCAACTCCTCCAATTGTGCGACCTGCTTGCTGACGGCGCTCTGGGTGAGGTTCAGTTCCTCGGCGGCGCGGGTGAAGCTCAGGTGGCGGGTCACGGCCTCGAAGCACTGCAGGGCGGTGATCGAGGGCAAATGTCTTTTATTGAGCACGGCACGCCTCTTTTTTTGTTTTGCATGAATAAACGGAATGATATCTCGCCTAATCGTCGTTTGTTGGCAAGTCCTGGGCCAGCTACAAATAAGGCCTGGATCGTCGTGCGGGCCACGGCGCAATTTTTCTGTTGGTGGATTGAAGGAGTGACCCATGGTTGCCGCATTGCTTGATCGTCTCGGTGTAGACCCGGCGTTGTACCAGGCGGGGAAGCAGCCTGTGCATTCACCTATAGATGGCAGCCGCATCGCCAGTGTGCACTGGGAAGGGGCGGCCGAGGTCGAGCAGCAGGTCAGTCGCGCCGAGCATGCATTCGACGCCTGGCGCAAGGTGCCGGCGCCTCGTCGCGGTGAGCTGGTGCGCCAGTTCGGCGACCTGCTGCGTGAGTACAAGGCCGACCTGGGCGAACTGGTGTCCTGGGAAGCCGGCAAGATCACCCAGGAAGGCCTGGGTGAAGTGCAGGAAATGATCGACATCTGCGACTTCGCCGTGGGCCTGTCGCGTCAGCTGTACGGCTTGACCATCGCCTCCGAGCGCCCTGGCCACCATATGCGTGAAACCTGGCACCCGTTGGGCGTGGTGGGTGTGATCAGCGCCTTCAACTTCCCGGTGGCGGTGTGGGCGTGGAACACGGCGCTGGCGCTGGTGTGCGGCAACGCGGTGATCTGGAAACCCTCGGAAAAGACCCCACTCACCGCCCTGGCCTGTCAGGCACTGTTTGAACGTGTCGCGAAAAACTTCAGCGACGCGCCGCCGTATCTCTGCCAGGTGGTCATCGGCGGGCGCGATGCCGGCGCCGCCCTGGTGGACGACCCGCGTGTGGCGCTGATCAGCGCCACCGGCAGCACGCGCATGGGCCGCGAAGTGGCGCCGAAAGTCGCCGCACGGTTTGCTCGCAGCATTCTGGAACTGGGCGGCAACAACGCGATGATCCTCGGTCCCAGCGCCGACCTGGACATGGCCGTGCGTGCCATCCTGTTCAGTGCGGTCGGTACCGCAGGCCAGCGCTGCACCAGCCTGCGCCGGCTGATCGCCCACGAGTCGGTGAAGGACGAAATCGTCACGCGCCTCAAGGCCGCCTATTCCAAGGTGCGCATCGGTCACCCGCTGCAAGGCAACCTGGTCGGCCCGCTGATCGACAAACACAGCTTTGAAAACATGCAGGACGCCCTGGAGCAGGCCTTGAGCGAAGGCGGCAAGGTGTTTGGCGGCAAGCGTCAGTTGCAGGACCAGTTCCCCAACGCTTACTACGTGTCGCCGGCCATCGTCGAAATGCCCGAGCAGAGCGATGTGGTGTGCAGTGAAACCTTCGCGCCGATTCTGTATGTGGTCGGCTACAAGGACTTCAGCGAGGCATTGCGCCTGAATAACGCGGTGCCGCAGGGCTTGTCGTCGTGCATTTTCACCACCGATGTGCGCGAGGCCGAGCAGTTCATGTCGGCAGTGGGCAGTGATTGTGGGATCGCCAACGTCAATATCGGCCCGAGTGGCGCGGAGATCGGCGGCGCGTTTGGCGGCGAGAAAGAGACCGGTGGCGGGCGTGAGTCGGGTTCGGACGCTTGGCGCGGGTATATGCGCCGGCAGACCAACACCGTGAACTATTCGCTGGAACTGCCGTTGGCCCAGGGCATTACCTTCGACTGAATCAGGTGCGGTCAATGTGGGAGCTGGTTTGCTGGCGATAGCGGTATTGGACTCACCATCGTTATCGCCGGCAAGCCAGCTCCCACAGCCGATTGGGTTCGCAATTCAGAATAAGCGTTGTTGGTTAGATCCCGGAGTCTGGCAATGCCATTACGCGAAGCGTGTTTGTGGGAACAACTGACCCCTGGCCGGCCGGATCGCGCCGCCCTCAAGGGTGAGGTCAAGGTGGATGTGTGCGTGATCGGCGCCGGTATCACCGGTTTGTCGGCGGCCATTCACCTGCTGGAGCAAGGCAAAAGTGTCTGCGTGCTGGAGGCCCATCGCACCGGCCATGGCGGTTCGGGGCGCAACGTGGGGCTGGTCAACGCCGGGATGTGGATTCCTCCGGACGAGATCGAGGCCGGTTTCGGCACGGCGGTGGGCAGCCAGCTCAACCGCATGCTCGGTGCGGCACCGTCCCTGGTGTTCAGCCTGATCGACAAATACAACATTGATTGCCAGCTGCGCCGCGAGGGCACGTTGCACATGGCGCACAACGCCCGTGGCGAAGCGGACCTGCGTAGCCGCGAGGAGCAGTGGAAGCGCCGTGGTGCACCGGTCGAACTGTTGACGGGGGCCGCGTGCGAGGAGGCCACCGGCACCCGAAAGATCGCCGCCGCCTTGCTCGACCGGCGTGCCGGTACCTTGAACCCGATGGCCTACACCAGCGGCCTGGCCCATACAGCCGTGGGCCTGGGTGGGCAATTGTTCGATCATTCCTCGGTGACCCAACTGGAGCGCCAGGGGCAGCACTGGTCTGTGCAAACTGCCCAGGGCGCGGTGCAGGCTGCACAAGTGGTGATCGCCTCCAACGCCTACACCGAAGGTGAATGGACCGAGCTGCGGCGCAACTTTTTCCCCGGTTATTACTATCAGGTAGCCTCCGCGCCGTTGACCGATGCCGCCGCGCAACAAATCCTGCCGGGCGGCCAGGGTTCCTGGGATACCCGTCAGGTGCTGAGCAGTATCCGGCGTGATGCCGACGGGCGTCTGTTGCTGGGCAGCCTGGGCAACGGTAACCAGAAGCCCGCCTGGTTCCTCAAGGCCTGGGCCGACCGTGTGCAGCAGCACTATTTCCCGTACCTCAAGGCGGTGGACTGGGAATACACCTGGACCGGCTGTATCGCCTTTACCCCGGACCATCTGATGCGGCTGTTCGAGCCCGCGCCCGGGTTGGTGGCCGTCACTGGCTACAACGGGCGTGGCGTGACCACCGGGACGGTGGTGGGTAAGGCATTTGCCGACTACCTGTGTCACCAGGATCCCCAGGCTCTGCCGATTCCGTTTGCACCGATGCAGCCTCTGGCCGGGGTGGGCCTGCGCAGTTGCCTGTATGAAGCCGGGTTTTCGTTGTATCACGCCGGCCAATGCCTGCGAATTGTCATCTGATCAGCGAAATACCGCCCAAAAGCCGGCGTTTTCTTAGCCGGCTACTAATCTGTATTGGTGCGAGTCGTAGCAGTGACGCACTGTAAATGTGCACTTCCGTTACGCGCGTGGTTACAGATGTCCGAAGGGGCGCTTGATGGCTGGCTGACATCAGTCCAATCGGCGGGTTTCACTCTTTCGGGCCTTTGGTTGCACCTCTGCGTTCCAGAGGGTTGCACGTCCCGGCAAAAAGGCACCGAAACGCCTGTAATAACAATGACACCGTGTCTTTTTGAAATATAAAAACGCAATGGCACGCCGCTTGCTCTCAGCTTTCCGGTGAAGGTTTCAAGTGAAAGTTTGAAGTGAAATTGCAGTGCCCATTCAACAAAAAACTCGGAGCACCACTCATGTCCCAGACGTTTTACAAGAAAGGTTTCCTGGCCCTCGCGGTAGCTGCCGCGCTGGGTGTTTCTACGTTTGTTCAAGCTGATGTGAAGATTGGCGTGGCGGGGCCGATGACGGGCGCCAACGCAGCCTTCGGTGAGCAGTACATGAAAGGTGCCCAGGCGGCAGCCGATGTGATCAACAAGGCGGGCGGGATCAACGGCGAACAGATCAAGCTGGTGGCCGGTGACGATGCGTGCGAACCCAAGCAGGCCGTGGCCGTGGCCAACCGCCTGGCCGACCAGGACAAAGTGATCGGCGTGGTCGGCCACTTCTGCTCGTCCAACACCATTCCAGCCTCCGAGGTGTACGACGAAGCGGGCATCATCGCTATCACTCCAGGCTCCACCAACCCACAAGTGACCGAGCGTGGCCTGGCGGCCATGTTCCGTATGTGCGGGCGTGACGACCAGCAAGGCATCGTGGCCGGCGACTACATCGTCGACGTGCTCAAGGGCAAGAAAGTCGCGGTCATCAACGACAAGGACACCTACGGCAAAGGCCTGGCCGATGCCACCGCCGCCCAGTTGACCAAGCGCGGCGTCAAGCCGGTGCTGGAAGAAGGCCTGACCCGTGGCGAAAAAGACTTCAGCGCCCTGGTCACCAAGATCCGCTCGCTGGGTGCCGACGTTGTGTACTTCGGCGGCCTGCACCCGGAAGCCGGTCCACTGGTACGCCAGATCCGTGAAGCCGGCCTCAACGACGTCAAGTTCATGTCCGACGACGGTGTCGTGACCGACGAACTGGTGGCGACCGCCGGTGGTGCGCAGTACGTCAATGGCGTCTACATGACCTTCGGCGCCGACCCGCGCCTGCTGCCAGACAGCAAGGCCGTGGTGGAAGAGTTCCGCAAAAATGGCACCGAGCCTGAAGGCTACACCCTGTACGCCTACGCCTCGATCCAGGCCCTGGCCGCCGGCTTCAACGGCGCCAAGTCCAACAAGGGCGAAGATGCAGCCAAGTGGCTCAAGGCCAACCCGGTGCAAACCGTGATGGGCAAGAAAGAATGGGATACCAAGGGTGACCTGAAAGTCTCCGACTACGTGGTGTACCAGTGGGATAAGGACGGCAAATACCACCAGTTGGAAAAGCAGAAGTAATCAACCAGCCACCACCGACCCCTTGTGGGAATCGGGCTTGCCCGCGATGACGGACTGACAGCCAGCACCTGTGTTGAATGTGAGACCGCTATCGCCGGCAAGCCAGCTCCCACACTGGATCGCGGTTGCCCGGGCCATTGCGTCCGGCACCAGATCTGTCTTTTCCTCCAGAAGGACCGCACACCCCACGGTGTGCAGGTTCTCACCGCGTGAGATTGCGTTATGGATGGTATTTTCCTGCAGCAACTGGTCAACGGTCTGACCCTCGGGTCGGTCTATGGCCTGATCGCCATCGGCTACACAATGGTCTATGGCATCATTGGCATGATCAACTTCGCCCACGGCGAGGTTTATATGATTTCCGCTTACCTCGCGGCGATCAGTCTGGCACTGCTGGCTTACTTCGGCCTCGAATCCTTCCCGCTGCTCATTCTTGGCACCCTGGTGTTCACCGTTGTCGTCACGGGCGTCTACGGTTGGGTCATCGAGCGTGTCGCCTACAAACCGTTGCGTAACTCCACGCGCCTGGCCCCGCTGATCAGCGCCATCGGGATTTCGCTGATCCTGCAGAACTACGCGCAGATCGCCCAGGGCGCCAAGCAACAAGGCATTCCCACTCTGCTGGCCGGCGCCTGGCGCGTCGATATCGGCACCGGGTTCGTCCAGTTGACCTACACCAAGGTGTTTATCCTGGTCGCAGCCTTTGCCGGTATGGCGCTGCTGACCTACATCATCAAGTACACCAAGCTCGGCCGCATGTGCCGTGCGACCCAGCAAGACCGCAAGATGGCCTCGATCCTGGGGATCAACACCGACCGCGTGATTTCCTACGTGTTTGTCATCGGTGCCGCCATGGCGGCCCTGGCCGGTGTGCTGATTACCCTGAACTACGGCACGTTCGACTTCTATGCCGGCTTTATCATCGGCATCAAGGCATTTACCGCAGCGGTACTCGGCGGCATCGGCTCCCTGCCTGGGGCGATGCTGGGCGGGATCATCCTGGGGATTTCCGAGTCGCTGTTCTCGGGGTTGATCAACTCTGACTACAAAGACGTGTTCAGTTTCTCCCTGCTGGTGGTGATTCTGATTTTCCGTCCCCAGGGCCTGCTTGGTCGCCCTCTCGTGGCGAAGGTGTAAACATGTCTGCTGCCAAATCTATTGATATCAAGAAAAGTGTGGTCGATGCGGTCCTCGCCGGGCTGATTTCCCTGATCGTGTTCGGCCCTATCGTCGGCGTGGTCCTGGACGGCTACAGCTTCAACCTGGAGCCGGCCCGCGTGGGCTTGCTGGTCGCCATCGTCATGGCCGGGCGGCTGGTCATGAGCCTGTTCCTGCAAACGCCCAAGGGCTTGAAGATCCTCCAGGGTTTTGAAAGCTCGGGCTCCGGGGTGCATGTGCTGGCGCCGGACTACAAGTCGCGGCTGCGCTGGATCATCCCGGCGCTGATCGTGATCGCCATTGTCTTTCCGTTTTTTGCCAACAAATACCTGCTGACCGTGGTGATCCTCGGGCTGATCTACGTGTTGCTGGGCCTGGGCCTGAACATCGTGGTGGGCCTGGCCGGGTTGCTCGACCTGGGTTACGTGGCTTTCTACGCCATCGGCGCCTATGGCCTGGCCCTGGGGTACCAATACCTCGGGCTGGGGTTCTGGACGGTGTTGCCGCTGGCGGCCATTGCGGCCGCGTTGGCGGGGTGCATACTCGGCTTCCCGGTGTTACGAATGCACGGTGACTACCTGGCCATCGTGACCCTGGGTTTCGGTGAAATCATCCGCCTGGTGCTCAACAACTGGCTGTCGTTTACCGGCGGGCCGAACGGTATGCCGGTGCCATCGCCGACCTTCCTCGGCCTGGAGTTCGGCCGCCGCGCCAAAGAAGGCGGGGTGCCGTTCCATGAGTTCTTCGGCATCGCCTACAACCCCAACGTGAAATTTCTGTTCATTTACATCGTGCTGTTCCTGGTGGTGCTGGCCGTGCTGTACATCAAGCACCGCCTGACCCGCATGCCAGTGGGTCGCGCCTGGGAAGCCCTGCGTGAAGATGAGATCGCTTGCCGCTCCATGGGCCTGAACCATGTGCTGGTCAAACTCTCGGCCTTCACCATCGGCGCCTCCACGGCCGGTCTGGCCGGGGTGTTCTTTGCCAGCTACCAGGGCTTCGTCAACCCGTCTTCGTTCACCTTCTTCGAGTCGGCATTGATCCTCGCCATCGTGGTACTGGGCGGCATGGGCTCGACGGTGGGCGTGGTGATTGCCGCGTTCGTGCTGACCGTGGCGCCTGAACTGCTGCGTAGCTTCTCCGAGTACCGTGTGCTGCTGTTTGGCGTGTTGATGGTGGTGATGATGATCTGGCGACCGCGTGGCCTGATCCGGATCAGCCGTAGCGGCGTGACACCACGCAAGGGGGTAGCGCCATGAGCAAGGAAGTGGTCCTCAACGTGGAACACCTGATGATGCACTTCGGTGGCATCAAGGCCTTGAGCGATGTGAGCCTCAAGGTCGAACGCAACTCTATCTTCTCCCTGATCGGCCCCAACGGCGCTGGCAAGACCACGGTGTTCAACTGCCTGACCGGCTTCTATACGGCCAGCGGCGGCAAGATCGAACTCAATATCCGTGGCAAGCAGACCAACGTGATCCAGTTGCTCGGCGAACGCTTCAAGCCCACCGACTTCGTGTCGCCCAAGAGTTTTTTCAGCCGGGTGTACTACAAGATGTTCGGCGGCACCCACCTGGTGAACCGTGCCGGCCTGGCGCGTACGTTCCAGAACATTCGCCTGTTCAAGGAAATGTCGGTGGTGGAAAACCTGCTGGTGGCCCAGCACATGTGGGTCAACCGCAACATGCTGGCGGGCATTCTCAACACCAAGGGCTACCGCAAGGCAGAAAGCGATGCACTGGACCACGCCTTCTACTGGCTGGAAGTGGTGGACCTGGTGGACTGTGCCAACCGCCTGGCCGGCGAGCTTTCCTACGGCCAGCAGCGCCGCCTGGAAATCGCCCGTGCCATGTGCACCCGGCCGCAGATCATCTGCCTGGACGAACCGGCAGCGGGCCTCAACCCCCAGGAAACCGAAGCCCTCAGCGCGATGATTCGCCTGCTGCGCGACGAACACGACCTCACAGTGGTGCTGATTGAACACGACATGGGCATGGTGATGAGTATTTCCGACCACATCGTGGTGCTGGACCACGGCAACGTCATCGCCGAGGGCGGGCCGGAAGCGATCCGTAACGACCCGAAAGTGATTGCGGCCTACCTGGGCGCCGATGAAGAGGAGTTGGTATGAGTACGCCTATCCTCGAAATGAAGGACCTGGACGTGTTTTACGGCCCGATCCAGGCCCTGAAAAAAGTCTCGCTGCACATCGACGAAGGTGAGACGGTGAGCCTGATCGGCTCCAACGGCGCGGGCAAGTCCACGCTGCTGATGTCGATCTTCGGCCAGCCGCGCGCCGAGTCCGGGCAGATCCTCTACCAGGGCGTGGACATCACCCACAAGTCGTCCCACTACATCGCCTCCAATGGCATCGCCCAGTCCCCGGAAGGGCGGCGGGTGTTCCCGGACATGACCGTCGAGGAAAACCTGCTGATGGGCACCATCCCCATTGGCGACAAGCACGCCAGCGAAGATATGCAGCGCATGTTCGAGCTGTTTCCACGGCTCAAGGAGCGGCGTAACCAGCGGGCGATGACCATGTCCGGTGGCGAACAGCAAATGCTCGCCATTGCCCGGGCATTGATGAGCCGACCCAAGCTGTTGCTGCTCGATGAGCCGAGCCTGGGGCTGGCGCCGATTGTGGTGAAGCAGATCTTCGCCACCTTGCGCGAGCTGGCCGCCACCGGGATGACCATCTTCCTGGTGGAGCAGAACGCCAACCATGCGTTGCGCCTGTCTGACCGGGCGTATGTGATGGTCAACGGCGAAATCCGTTTGACCGGCACCGGCAAGGAGTTGCTGGTGAACGAGGAAGTGCGCAACGCCTACCTCGGCGGGCACTAACCCGGCCTGATCGCTCCCACGCTCTGCGTGGGAGCGCATCCTGTGACGCTCCGCGTCACGCTTTGGGACGCAGAGCGTCCTTGGCGGCATTCCCACGCGAAGCGTGGGAACGATCAGCGGGCGCCTGCATTTTTCGGTCGTCCACAGGCCCTCCGGCAAATTGTGGAAAACAAATCCACACACCTCCTCAAGCGCGACATATAGCCGCCGCAAATCCCTGTTTTGTCACACAAATGACTTGTCCCCATCCACTGTGGAACCGGCTGTGGGTAACATGGGAGTAGCTGGCTGCAAGCCTTTATCTACGCGGCCTGTAGCGCTATGGTTGTTTTTTGATCAGGGGCTTTTTTGTGGAGTGTCGCAGGTTTTGTCAACCTGTTCATAGACACAGGTATATGACCGAAACATGACCTTCAAGCCTGTGGATAAGTCTGTGGTTAAACTCTGGAAAGACTGGTGTAGAGGCCGGATTTACTGGCCTGGAGCCATGCATCCCGACTCATCCTCCCGCAGGGGCCTACATATGGCCCGCCCAAGGTCAAGCAAAAAACTTTTTGAATCGCCCTGAAAGCCTTGTACATAGGGGCCTGGAGGGTTTTGTACTTGCCCCCAAAGACTGTGGGCGCAGCTGTGGATAACCTGCGCGCATATGGCTGCAGGCCACGGTTTACAAGGCTTTACCTGGGGTGGTTAAAAAGTGATCAGGTGTGCATGAAGTTATGTGCATAGCGGTTGCCGCAACGGCGGCGTAAGGGCATTCTGCTGGCTGATTTTTTCCCGATGCCCGCAAGGAGAACACCATGTCCAACACGCTGTTTATTACTGGCGCAACTTCAGGTTTCGGCGAAGCCTGTGCCCGTCGCTTTGCCGAGGCTGGCTGGAAACTGGTGCTCACCGGTCGGCGCGCCGAGCGCTTGAATGTCCTGGTCGAAGAGCTTTCCAAGCAGACCGAGGTGCATGGCCTGGTGGTGGACGTGCGTGATCGCAAGGGCATGGAGGAGGCAATTGCCAACCTGCCGCCATCGTTCAGCAAACTGCGTGGGCTGATCAACAATGCCGGCCTGGCCGTGGGCACCGACCCGGCGCCCAAGTGCAGCCTCGACGATTGGGAAACCATGGTCGACACCAACATCAAGGGCCTGCTGACCACTACCAGCCTGCTGCTGCCGCGCCTGATCGCCCATGGTCGTGGCGCCGGGATCATCAACCTGGGCTCCATCGCCGGTAACTACCCGTACCCGGGCAGCCACGTGTATGGCGGCTCCAAGGCGTTCGTCAAACAGTTCTCCCTGAACCTGCGCTGCGACCTGCAAGGCACCGGCGTACGCGTGACCAACATCGAGCCGGGCCTGTGCGAGAGCGAGTTCTCCCTGGTGCGCTTCGGCGGTGACCAGGCGCGTTACGACGCCACCTATGCGGGCTCCGAGCCGATCCAGCCGCAAGATATTGCCGACACCATCTTCTGGGTGATGAACACCCCGGCGCATGTGAACATCAACCGCCTGGAGCTGATGCCGGTCAGCCAGACCTGGGCAGGGTTTGCGATTGAGCGTGGGGCTAAATAAGGTTTAGCACCGCGCCGCCTGCAGCGCGGGCAAGTCGAATCGTCGCAGCGCGGCTCCCTCTTCTGAAATGCAATCAAATGGGGGAGCCGGGGTTGCCGGCGAAGGCGGCAAATCGGCCAAAAGGCGACATAAGGTACACTCCACTCCTGAAAACCCCACCGCAACCAGCGGTTTAAAGGTTTTGACAGGAGGATATGTGAGTAACCGAGGTGAGCAGGCACTGCTCAAACAATCGACCATCCTGATGTTCGCCGTGGCGATCGCCGGGATTGTCACGGGTGTGATATCAGGCGCCCAATCCATTTTATTCGATGGCTTTTTCTCGCTGATCGCGACCTTTATCAAGGTGCTGATGCTGATCACGGCCAAGCTGATCGCCAAGAAAAGCAATGACCGCTTCCAGTTCGGCTACTGGCACCTGGAACCCATGGTGCTGCTGATCGAGGGCAGTTTCCTGCTGTTGATCGCCATCTACGCGTTTCTCAACGGGGTGTTCGGCATTATCAATGGCGGGCGCGAGATCGAGTTGGGGCTGGTGATCATCTACGCCGCGGTGTTTACCGTGGTCGAGTTCGCCTACTTCTTCTATGTGCGCCACCGCAACCGCAAGCTGCAGTCGTCGCTGATCCAGTTCGACAATATCAGTTGGCTGGTGGACGCGATGCTCTCCGTGGGCCTGCTGGTGAGCTTCCAGGCCGCGTTGTTGCTCAAGTCCCAGGGCTACGGCGAGTGGGCGGTGTATGTCGACCCCTTGATCCTGATCCTGCTGGCCCTGAGCATGCTGGCGCCGGCCTTGAAGATCCTGCGCCCGGCCTTGCGCGACGTGCTGGGGATTGCCCCGGACCAGTTGGACGACAAGGTGCGCGAAGTGATGGATGCGGCCCAGGCCCGGCATGGTTTCGAGGATTACGTGTCCTACGTGCAGAAACACGGGCGGGCGCGGTTTATCGAGATCCATGTGGTGTTGCCGGCCGATTACCCGGTGGATAAGGTTGCGACGCTCGACGGGCTACGTGAAGAGATATCCACAGGGCTGGGCGCGCCGGACAAGGCGCGGTGGCTGACGATCAGTTTTACTGGGGATCGCAAGTGGATTGCGTGATCGGCCGTTAGACCGAGGTGAGGCTCTGGCAGGCAAGCCAGCTCCCACATTCGACTGCGTTCCAACGATGGAAACCGTTCAAGTGTGGGAGCTGGCTTGCCTGCGATGGGGCCGGGAAAATCAGCCGAGAAACTCGCTCAACCCCTGATAGCAGGTAGCCAAATGGTAAGGCGTAGTCGACGGCATATCCCGCCGGCTCACCTCACCCTTGGCATCCAGGCACTCATTCCAGCCCCTGGCATGCAGGAAATGCTGCTGCAACGCCAGCAACTGGCGCTCCAGCACCGCCGCGCTGCCCGGGCGCAAGGTCAGTGCCCGCAGGTACTCGGCCTGGGCCCAGATGCGCTGGGTGGCGTCACGCACGCTGCCGTCCAGCGCCAACATGCCGCTGACGGCGCCAGTGAGGTTATCCACACCGGTTTGCTCGGCATAGGCAAATGCCCTGCTCAGCGAGGCATGCAGCGCAGTGCCGCGCAGCAGGGGCGAGGACTCCAGCAGGAAGAACCATTCAAACTGATGCCCCGGCTCGAACCAGTTATCCACAGCGCCCAGGGGTTTCTCCATCATCACGCCATGCTGGCGCTCGATAAAGCGCTGCTGCATGGCCGTCGCCAGTGCCAGCAGGGCCTGTTGCACTGCCGCGTCTTCACGCACCGCGAGGGTGGCGAGGAAGCCTTCAGCCAGGTGCATCAGCGGGTTCTGTAGCGGGCCGGACTCGAGGGACGACCAGTTACGCTCCAGGACCGCCTCATACAGGCCGTCGCCCGTGGCAAAGCGCTCGGCGACTACTTCCAGGGCGGCATTGAGCACCGACTCCACCAACGGCTCGCGGACCTTGGCCCAGTAATGGGCGCAGGCGAAGATGATAAACGCGTGGGTGTAGAGGTCTTTGCGCTGGTCCAGCGGATTGCCGTGGGGGTCGATGCTGTAGAACCAGCCGCCGTGCTCGGCGTCATGGAAGTGCCGTTGCAGCGAGCGAAACAACGCCGCAGCGCGCTCTTGCGCAAACTCTTTGCCTGGCTCGCCGATCAGGCTGGCAAACACATACAACTGCCGGGCACAGGCCATGGCGCGGTAGCGTTGCGGGGGCAAGGGGCGATGGTCGGCGTCCAGCGCCTCATAGGGCAACGCCAGCTCGGCATTCCAGCCCGGACCCTGCCAGAGCGGCACGATCAGGTCGTTGAAGTGCGTGAGCACGGCGTTCAATTGAGGCTTGTGGGCGGAGCTTGGAGCGATGGGCATCGGCTGGCGTCGTCACGGCAGGGGTGTTTGCCGCGCATGGTAGCAGGCTTGAGAACAGTGGTGTCTGTGCGAGCGCTATCGCGGGCAAGCCCGCTCCCCATTTTTGAGTTGTGAACCCCTTCAAATGTGGGAGCTGGCTTGCCTGCGATGGATCCCTTACAGGCACCGCAAGGCTCAGCCCGCCAGCAACCAGACCCCGGTCGCCGCCGAAGCCGCGCCCGCCAGCCGCACCAGCGGCGCCGCCGCAGCCGGCAAGAAGCGCACCAGCGCATACCCGGCCGCGTGCAGCACCGCCGTCGCCCCGACAAACCCGGCTGCATACGCCCAAGGGCTGGTCATGTCCGGCAGCTCCAGGCCATGGGCCACGCCATGGAACAGGGCAAACACCGCTGTTGCGGCCACGGCCAGCGCCACCGGCGGGCGAATCGCCAAGGCCACCGCCAGGCCCAGGGCCAGTACCGACGCGGCAATCCCGCTTTCCAGGGCCGGCAAGGCCAACCCTTCAAACCCCAGCACGCCGCCGAGCAGCATGGTGCCGACAAACGTACACGGTAGCGCCCAACGCGCCGCCCCTTGTTGCTGCGCTGCCCATAGGCCGACGGCCAGCATCGCCAGCAAATGGTCCAGCCCGCCGAGGGGATGGCTGATGCCGGCCACCAGGCCATTGTCGCCGTGGCCCGGATGGGCAAAGGCCAGGGCTGGGACCAGTAGCAGGGTGGCGGCGGCAAACAGTTTGTTGAGGCTCATAAACAGCTCCTTGGTAAGGGATCAGGCTGCGGTCAGCAGGCCCTGGCGTTCGATAAAGGCGACGATTTCTTCCAGGCCGACGCCGGTTTTCTGGTTGCTGAACACAAACGGCTTGCCGCCGCGCATGCGCTGGGTGTCGCTGTTCATCAGTTCCAGCGAGGCGCCGACCAGCGGCGCCAGGTCGATCTTGTTGATCACCAACAGGTCCGACTTGCAGATCCCCGGCCCGCCCTTGCGTGGCAGCTTGTCGCCGGCCGACACATCGATCACATAGATGGTCAGGTCCGACAGCTCGGGGCTGAAGGTGGCCGACAGGTTGTCGCCGCCCGACTCCACCAGGATCAGGTCCAGGCCTGGGAAGCGCCGGTTCAGTTGATCCACGGCTTCGAGGTTGATCGACGCGTCTTCGCGAATCGCCGTGTGCGGGCAGCCGCCGGTTTCTACGCCGATGATGCGCTCGGGTGCCAGGGCCTGGTTGCGCACCAGGAAGTCGGCGTCTTCGCGGGTATAGATGTCGTTGGTGACCACCGCCAGGTTGTAGCGATCACGCAGGGCCAGGCACAGCGCCAGGGTCAGGGCGGTCTTGCCGGAGCCAACGGGGCCGCCGATACCGACGCGCAGAGGTTGTGTGTTCATGGGTTTCTCCTAGGAACGGAACAGGCGGCTGTACTGGCGCTCGTGGGCCATGCATGCCAGGGACAGGCCGAACGCGGCGCTGCCAACGTGATGGGGATCGCACTGGCGGGCGTCCTGCTGGGCTTGTTGCAGCAACGGCAGCAGCTCGCTGGTCAGGCGTTGGGCGGCCTGCTGGCCCAGGGGCAGGGTCTTCATCAGCACCGCCAACTGGTTTTCCAGCCAGCTCCACAGCCAGGCGGCCAGGGCATCCTCGGGGCTGATCGCCCAGGCGCGCGCGGCAAGTGCCCAGCCCAGGGCCAGGTGGGGTTCGGGGGTGGCGTCGAGAAAGCGGCGCGCTGCGTCATCCAGTTCCGGCAGACCGTTGAGCAGTTGTTGCAGGGAGTAGCCCATTTGCCGGCTCTCCTGGAACAGCTCGCGGGTTTCGCGGCTGGCACGATGCTCTTCGCAGAGCTGGCGCAGGCGCGCCCAGTCCTGGTCGGCGGCGGCCTGGCACTGGGCAAGCAACAGCGGCGCTTCGAAGCGTGCGAGGTTGAGTAGCAGTTGGTCGCTGATCCAGCGTCGGGCGCTGTCGGCATCGCTGACACGGGCATTGTCCACGGCCATTTCCAGGCCCTGGGAATAGCTGTAGCCGCCAATCGGCAATTGCGGACTGGCCAGACGCAACAGCGCCCAGGCCGGGTTCACAGGCGCACGCCGAACTGATGCAGTTTGGGCGGGTAGTTGAAGTCTTCGTCACCGTGGCGTGAGTGATGATGACCGCCACCGTAGGCGCCGTGCTCGGGCTGGAACGGTGCTTCGAGGGTTTCGGCATGGGCCCCCAATTGCTCGAGCATGGCCTTGAGCACGTAGTCATCAAGCAGGCGCAGCCAGCCGTCACCCACTTGCAGGGCCACATGGCGGTTGCCCAAGTGATAGGCCGCGCGGGTCAGCTCGAAGGCGCTGCTGCAGGTTACGTGCAGCAGTTGTTCAGGGCGCGCGCAGACACGTACGACACGTCCGTCTTCAGCCTGTAGGAATTCCCCATCGTGCAGCGGCGGCTGACCGCGCTCCAGAAACAGGCCGACGTCTTCTCCCTCGGCACTGAAACAGCGCAGGCGGCTTTTGCTGCGGGCTTCGAAGTTCAGCAGCAACTCTGCGGCCCAGGTGGGTTGGGGGGCGATTCGGCGGTGGATCACCAGCATCAGGAAGCTTCCAGCTATGAGCGATAAACAGGCTAGAGCAAGGGGCTTGCCAACCCTGCTGGACGTAGGAAAACGCCGTAGGTCTGGGGCGTTGCGCCACTAAACGGGGCGAGGGGGTGGTGAGGGAGTGATTCATTGTGGTGCGTCATGGGCTGCGCAAGCACCCGAATTGGGCGGTTTTGGCGGGCCCCGCCAGCTGTTTTGCAGGGCGTTTCCTTCAGCTACTTGTCCCAGGGTTGATTTGGGATTGCTCCTACGCGCATAGGGGATTCCTCGCTCATATTTCTACGCGTCGTTTCACTAGGATTTCGCCCCCGTGTTTAATCCATTGCGACGTTCCTCATGTTTAAGTCATTTTTATGTGTAGTCATGGTCGGTCTGTTTGGCATCACCTCATCGGCTTCGGCCAACTTCAATAAGCGCACCACTTCCCTGGCCCCTTTCAGTTCATCGTTGCAGGCCGTGCCGCAACCCACCATCGAGAGTGTGGTCGACCGCGCCCATGAGTTGCTGGGCACCGCGTACAAGTGGGGCGGCAGCTCCCAGGAGCAGGGGTTCGATTGCAGCGGGTTGCTGGTCTATCTGTTCAAGACCGAGGCCAATATTGTCATCCCGCGCACCACGGCGGCGATGCACCGGTCAACGGCGGCGACGATCAAGCGTGATGCGCTGCAGCCCGGCGATGCGGTGTTTTTCAAGGCCAATGGCAGCAGCCAGGTCGGCCATGTCGGCCTTTATGTGGGTGAGGGCAAGTTCATTCATTCGCCGCGCAAGGGCAAGAGCATCCGCATCGACTCCCTGGCCAACAACTACTGGAAGAAGAACTACACCACCGCCAAGCGTTTTCACACGGTGCGTTGACCGCGCTACTCGGTGCTGCCCAGGCCTTGCCAGTGCTTGAGGCCGATAAAGATAAAGCGCAGTTGCTGGGTGATCTTGGCCTGGGGCGTGAGATGCGGAGGCAGGGCGGCGGCGGGCGGGTCGATGATGTCGGGCAGGGTGGCGAACACGCTCTTGACGATCAGGTCGGCCATCACATGCAAACCGTCGGCATCCAGGTGCTGGAGCTTGGGCATCAGCGTCAGGTCGGCTGCCAGGTCCGAGGTGATGTCCTCGCGCAGCGCGCCGATGGCTTGGCGCACGGCCAGGCAACCGCCGTATTGCTCGCGGGCCAGGAACAGGAATTGCGAACGGTTGGCCGCCACCACATCGAGAAAGATCCGCACCGAGGCATCAATGATGCCGCCCATGACGAATTCGTTGTGGCGTACCAGGCGGATGGTGGCGCGGAAGGTCTGGCCGACCTCACTGACGAGCACCAGGCCCAGTTGGTCCATATCGGCAAAGTGACGGTAAAAACCGGTGGGCACGATGCCGGCGCTCTTTGCCACTTCACGCAGGCTCAGGCTACCAAACCCACGGCCACCCTCCATCAGATGGCGGGCTGCGTCCATCAAGGCAAGGCGGGTCTGTTGCTTCTGTTCGGCGCGGGGGAGCATTGGCAGCTGGGCTTTGTAGACAAGGACAGCGACGCACTCTAGCAAAACAACTTTACCGGCGTCGAACTTGAAACAGGGCAAAAGGGGGGCAGGTCCCACAAAGTCAAAGCCCGATCACTGGGGATCGGGCTTTTTTCAGGGCCGGCACGGGCTTAGCTCGTAGCTTTATGCATGTCATCCAGACGGTCGGAGCCGCCCTCGGCAACGAATTCGCGCTGTTGCAGGCGGTCCGAGCCACCTTCAACCAGACCTTTCTGTTCCAGGCGATCACGGCCGCCTTCGGCTACGAATTCACGTTTCTGCAGACGCTCAGAACCGCCTTCAACCAGGCCTTTCTGTTCCAGGCGATCGCGACCGCCTTCGGCGACGGCGTTGCGCTCTTGCAGACGGTCGGAACCGCCTTCAACCAGACCTTTCTGTTCCAGGCGATCGCGGCCACCTTCGGCAACGGTCTGGCTGATGTGCGCGGCGTCAGCCTTGGCTTGTGGGATGGCTTGTTCTGCGGCTGGCAGGGCAAAAGCGCTGGTGGCCAGGACGGAGAGTGCAACACTGAGCAGTAATTGGCGTTTCATGAGAGTGGCTCCTTGGGAGGGCGATAAAGTGGGTACGGAGCCAATGCTACTCTCGATATCTCGATATAAAAGTTCATAAACGCAATGGTAATAATCAACAGAATTGATTGTTCTGCGCCGAGGCTCTAAATCGCGGCTCTCAAGCACGCGCTTTTGCACCGAGGTGGGTATTTTCGACACGGGCGTGGGTAACAATGGTGCGTCATTGATGAAAGAAGCTGTCGGATTAGTCAGAAAAAACGCTTTTCACTGCTAATTGCCCTCTGCGGTTAAACCCCCAGGCCATTTGCCAGTCGTAGCCATATAAGCTTTAGCCCTTGCGCGCGTGGCCCGTGGCACGCGCAGTCGTAATCAGGAGCCCTGTGCAATGACGCGCACTCGTAAAATTCTCGCCTGGAGCAGTGCTTGCTTCGCCCTGCTGATCGCCGCAGTGGTACTGATCCTGGTGTTCTTCGATTGGAACCGGATCAAGCCGCAACTCAATGCCAAAGTCTCCGAAGAGCTGCATCGCGCCTTTGCCATCAATGGCAACCTGGCGGTGGTCTGGCAGCGCGAGCCGGACGAGGGCGGTTGGCGCGCCTGGGTGCCGTGGCCCCATGTGGTGGCCGAAGACCTGAGCCTGGGCAACCCCGAGTGGTCGAAAAAACCGCAAATGGTCACCCTCAAGCGCGTTGAACTGCGCATCTCGCCCTTGGCCTTGCTGGCCCAGCGCGTGGTGATCCCGCGCATCGACCTGACCGAACCGAGCGCCGAGCTGCAGCGCCTGGCCGATGGCCGCGCCAACTGGACCTTCACCTTTGATCCCAAGGATCCGAATGCCGAACCGTCCAACTGGGTGGTGGATATCGGTGCCATCGGTTTCGACAAGGGCCACGTGACCCTCGACGACCAGACCCTCAAGACCCGTCTCGATGTGCTGATCGACCTCCTGGGCAAACCCATCGCATTCAGCGAAATCGTCGGCGAGCGCGATGCCAAAAAGGCCCTGGAGCAGGGCGCGACACCCCAGGACTATGCCTTCGGCCTCAAGGTCAGCGGCCAGTACCACGGCCAGAAACTCGCGGGCAGCGGCAAGATCGGCGGGCTGCTGGCCCTGCAGGACGCTGCCAAGCCATTCCCCCTGCAAGCCCAGGCGAAAATCGGTGATACCAGTATTGCCTTGGCCGGCACCCTGACCGACCCACTGAACCTCGGCGCCCTGGACCTGCGCCTGAAACTGTCCGGTACCAGCCTGGGCAACCTTTACCCACTGACTGGCGTGACCCTGCCGGACTCGCCGGCCTATTCCACCGATGGGCGCCTGATCGCCAAGTTGCAGGAGGCCGGCGGTGCGTCGTTCCGCTATGAGAACTTCAACGGCAAGATCGGCAACAGCGACATCCACGGCGACCTGGCCTATGTCGCCAGTCAGCCACGGCCCAAGCTCAGCGGCGCGTTGGTGTCCAATCAACTGCTGCTGGCCGACCTCGCGCCGCTGATCGGTGCCGACTCCAATGCCAAGCAAAAAGCTCGTGGCGGTGAAAGCAAGCAACCGGCGACCAAGGTGTTGCCGGTGGAGGAGTTCCGCACCGAGCGCTGGCGCGATATGGACGCGGATGTCGAGTTCACCGGCAAACGCATCGTCCACAGTGCCGAATTGCCCTTTACCGACCTCTACACGCACCTGGTGCTCAACGACGGCCAACTGAGCCTCGAACCCCTGCGTTTCGGTGTGGCGGGCGGCAAGCTCGATGCGCAGATTCGCCTCAATGGCCGCATCACCCCGCTGGAAGGCCGGGCGAAACTGACGGCGCGCAACTTCAAGCTCAAGCAACTGTTCCCCACCTTTGAACCGATGAAGACCAGCTTCGGCGAGCTCAATGGCGATGCCGATATCGCCGGGCGCGGCAACTCGGTGGCAGCGTTGCTGGGCAGTGCCAATGGCGATCTGAAAATGCTCATCAACGACGGAGCCATCAGCCGTGGCTTGATGGAAATCGCCGGGCTGAACGTGGGCAACTATGTGATTGGCAAACTGTTTGGCGACAAGGAAGTGAAGATCAACTGCGCGGCGGCAGATTTCGGCATCAAGACCGGCCTGGCTACCACCCGCCTGTTTGTATTCGATACCGAGAACGCGATCATCTACATCGACGGCACCGCGAACATGGCCAGCGAACAGCTGGACCTGACGATCAGCCCAGAGTCCAAGGGCTTTCGCCTGTTCTCGCTGCGCTCGCCGTTGTACGTCAACGGGCCGTTTATCAAGCCCAATGCCGGGGTCAAGACGGTGCCACTGTTGTTGCGTGGCGCAGGCATGGTGGCGCTGGGTGTGATCGTCGCCCCTGCGGCGGGCTTGCTGGCGCTGGTGGCGCCGAGTGGGGATGAGCCGAACCAGTGCGTGCCGCTGTTGCAGCAGATGCGGGAAGGCAAGGCACCGAAAACGGTGAAAGGCTAACCGAAGAAACCGATAGCTCAATGTGGGAGCGGGCTTGCCCGCGATAGCGGTGGCTCAGTCGCTAAAAATGCTGACTGATACACCGCTCTCGCGAGCAAGCCCGCTCCCACCGTTGTTAGCTGTGCTGGCAGCCTTACAGGTCTTTGAGAATGTCCGCCATATCGTCAGCGTGCTCTTCTTCCTGGGCCAGGATGTCTTCAAAGATGCGGCGGGTGGTCGGGTCTTTCTCGCCGATGTACTGGATGATCTCGCGATAGCTGTCCACCGCGATGCGCTCGGCCACCAGGTCTTCGTAGACCATTTCCTTCAAGGTCGTGCCGGCTACGTACTGCGCGTGGGAGTTCTTGGACAGCAGGTCCGGGTTGAACTCGGGTTCGCCGCCCAGTTGCACGATGCGCTCGGCCAGTTTGTCGGCATGTTCCAGTTCCTGGTTGGCGTGCTCCAGGAACTCATCGGCGGCGACGCTGGCTTTCAGGCCGCTGGCCATGAAGTAGTGGCGCTTGTAGCGCAACACGCAGACCAGTTCGGTGGCCAGCGACTCATTGAGCAGACGCAGGATCTCTTCGCGGTCGGCGCTGTAGCCTTCGGTCACCGCGCCGTTTTCCACATTCTTGCGTGCTCGTTCGCGAAGGGTGCTTACGTCAGACAAATGCATGTCAGTCATTTCAATCTCCTGAGGCTAATCCGGTTTTGAGCCACACTCTCGGGGCGTGATCGCTCCAAGTTGTGAGTGCTGCGCGGCGCAAAAAGTTTTATCGGATGTTGCCGGGTGTCATATCGGTGGCGGCAGGGCTGGTCTAGGATCAGCCTAATCGCCTCTTTCAAGGACGTTTGCCCCTATGACGCAGACATTGGCTACACGTTATCCCCTGGTTTTGGTGCCGGGCATGCTCGGGTTTGTACGGCTGGTGCTGTACCCGTACTGGTACGGCATCGTTCCGGCCTTGCGTGCCGGCGGGGCGCAGGTGTTTGCGGTGCAAGTGGCGCCGCTCAACTCCAGCGAGGTGCGTGGCGAGCAGTTACTGGTGCAGATCGAGCAGATACGCCGCCAGACCGGCGCCGACAAGGTCAACCTGATCGGCCATAGCCAGGGCTCGCTCACCGCCCGTTACGCAGCGGCCAAACGCCCGGAATGGGTGGCTTCGGTGACGTCGGTGGCGGGACCTAATCACGGCTCGGAGTTGGCAGACTACCTGCACACCCACTACCCGGCCGACAGCGCCAAGGGCCGGATCATGAGTGCGCTGTTGCGCCTGGTGGGCGTGGTGATGGGGCTTCTGGAAACCGGCTATCGCGGCCCGCGTTTTGCGGCGGATATCCACGCCTCCCATCAGTCGCTGACCAGCGCGGGAGTGGCGCTGTTCAATCGCCAGTACCCTCAGGGCCTGCCAGATACCTGGGGCGGGCAGGGCGCCGAGGAAGTGGGCGGTGTGCGCTATTACTCCTGGTCCGGCACCCTGCAGCCGGGCAAGACCGATCGCGGGCGCAACCTGCTGGACGGCACCAACCGCAGTTGCCGGCTGTTTGCACGGACCTTCGTCAAGGAGAAAGGCCAGTGCGACGGCATGGTCGGGCGCTACAGCTCACACTTGGGCACGGTGATCGGTGACGACTATGCGCTGGACCATTTCGATATCGTCAACCAGTCGCTGGGCCTGGTGGGCAAGGGGGCCGAGCCGATCCGCCTGTTTGTCGAGCATGCACAGCGGTTGAAGGCGGCCGGGCTTTAACGTCTTACGGGCGTCGTCCAGCGCTCCGACAAAATCACCCCGCCCAGCGTCAGTACGCCGCCGACCAGGTGATACAGCGCCAGCTGTTCCTTGAGCACCACTGCGGCAATCAGCGCGGTGATCAACGGCAGCAGGTTAAAAAACAGCGTGGTCCGGCTCGGCCCCAACTGCTTGACCGAATGCATCCACGCCAGCGGCGCAATCATCGAGGCCAGCAAGCAGGCGTACACCACCAGGCCAATATTCGACGGGCCGAGGCCGACCTTGTCCGAGGCCAGGAACAGTGGAAACAGCACCACCACAGCCACCAGCACCTGCAAATACAGGAGCACCAGGGGCGGCAGGCGCAGCTGCCATTTTTTCAACAGGGTGCTGTAGATCGCGTAGGCCAGGGTGGCCACCAACATCATCGCGTCGCCCAGGTTCACCCCGTGTTGCAGCAGCGCGCCGAGGCTGCCGGCCGACACCACCACCGCCACCCCGGAAAACGACAGTACCGCCCCGGTCAGGGCGCCGAAGGTCAGGCGCTGGCCGAGGCTGATAATCGCCGCAGTCAGGGCCATCAATGGCATCAGCGACAGGATGATCCCCATATTGGTGGCGCTGGTCAGGCTCGCGGCGTAGTACGCCAGGCTCTGGTAAACCGCCATGCCGAGCACGCCGAGCACAGCGATCTTGCCCAGGTTGGGGCGGATCAATGCCCAGTTGGCAATGACCGGCTTGAGCATGAACGGGGTGAACAGGATGGCCGCCAGCAGCCAGCGATAAAAACCGATCTCGGCCGGGAAAATCGAGCCCACGGCGAGTTTGTTGACCACGGTATTGCCAGCCCAGATAAAGATGGCCAGCAGCGGATAAGCGTATTGCATTGCAAGGAACCAGGAACGTTAGTGAGGGTTGATTATCCTTTGTCTGGATCGAAGCCTATACTTCGATCCAGACAAGCCGCCTTTGTATCCAGACAATATGTCCAAGACCTACATCAACCTGCCCGATTTCGACGTGCTACCGGCCCCGGTGTACTTCCGCTACTCGGAATTTGCCGCCGACAGCCGCGCCTCCCGCCATCAGCATGCCTGGGGCTCCCTGGACTACTCGGCCCGTGGCGTGATGCGCTTTGAAGTGGGCGGCAACCGGTTTGTGTCGCCGCCGCAATACGCGGTGTGGATCCCGCCCAACACCCAGCACAGTTCCTACAATGCCCAGGCGATTGTCTACCGCTCGGTGTACCTGTCGCCGTCGTTGTGCGAGCTGTTGCCCAAGCAGCCCTGCACCCTGACCATCAGCAACATCCTCAAGGCGATCCTCAGTGATTTCGCCGAGCGCGACGTGAACATCCCGGCCAACGAGGCCGACGTGCGCCTGGCCCAGGTGCTGGTGGACCAACTCCAGCAGGCGCCGGTGCATGACTGTTTCCTGCCGTATGCCAGCAGCCCCGGCCTGCTCAGCGTGCTTGAAGGCATGCAGGCCGATCCTGGGGACAATCGCGCGCTGGCGCTGTGGGCGCAGCAGGTGCATGTCAGCGAGCGCACCCTGGCCCGGCAGTTTGTGCGCGAACTGGGCATGAGCTTTGGCGAGTGGCGTCAGCGCCTGCGCTTTCTGGCGGCCATCGAGGCCCTGGAAAGCACGCGCAGCGTGCAGGAGGTGGCGTTTGACCTGGGCTACAGCACCGCCTCGGCGTTTATTGCGATGTTCCAGCGCCAGGCCGGTTGTACGCCGGAGCAGTATCGACGAACGAACTTACGTAGCAGGTGAAGGTGTAACAGGCTTTGTCTACACTGCAGGGGAGGCCGCGCCCCTCGGCGTGGTAACAGGGAGAAAACTCCATGAAGATGTTGCGTATTCCGTTGTTGATGATCGGTCTGCTGCTCTGTTCCCAAGGGTTTGCGGCCACTGCCCAGCAAAACAAAATGACCACCTGCAATGCCGAAGCCTCGACCAAGACCTTGAAGGGCGACGAGCGCAAGGCCTTCATGAAAACCTGCCTCTCGGCCCCGGCCGCCAACGACGCCAAGACCCTGACCCCGCAGCAGCAAAAAATGAAGGACTGCAACGCGTCGGCAAAAACCAAGGCGCTGACCGGCGATGCGCGTAAAACCTTTATGAGCACCTGCCTCAAAGGCTGACCCGCTTAAATACCCCTGTGGGAGCGGGCTTGCCCGCGATTGCGGTGTGTCAGCCGGCGAGATATCGACTGAGCCAGCGCCATCGCGGGCAAGCCCGCTCCCACAGTCGATGGCGTTTACAGCCATCAGACTTCTCGCTTGATTGTCCCAAGGCTGGCAGACTGCCCATCCTTTAACGCCGTTCGTTTAGAGGCTGTATGCCAACGTTTTCTCAGCGTCATGTGTTGTTGCTGGCCAGCTACATCATCATTTTCGGCGGCTTGTTGCTGGTCCTACCGTTAAAACTGCTGCCCAGCCTGTTGGCCGGCCTGCTGGTTTTCGAACTGGTCAATATGCTCACCCCGCAGCTGCAACGCCTGATCGAAGGCCGGCGTGCGCGCTGGCTGGCGGTGGCGTTGCTTGGCACTGTGATTGTCAGCGCGCTGACCCTGATTTTCGCTGGTGCCATCAGTTTCCTGCTGCACGAAGCGGAAAACCCCGGGGCCTCCCTCGATAAATTCATGGGCGTGGTCGACCGCGCGCGCGGCCAGTTGCCGCCGTTCCTCGACGCCTACCTGCCAGCCAGCGCCGCCGAGTTTCGCGTGGCCATCGGCGAATGGCTGAGCAAGCACCTGAGCGAACTGCAACTGGTGGGCAAAGACGCCGCCCATATGTTCGTGACTTTGCTGATCGGTATGGTCCTGGGGGCGATCATCGCCCTGCAACGGGTGCCCGACCTGACCAAACGCAAACCCCTGGCCGCCGTGCTGTTCGACCGCCTGCACCTGCTGGTCCAGGCCTTTCGCAACATTGTCTTCGCGCAAATCAAAATCGCCGCCCTCAACACCATCTTCACCGGGATATTCCTCGCGGTGGTGCTGCCGCTGGCGGGGATCCACCTGCCGCTGACCAAGACCCTGATCGTCCTCACCTTCCTGCTGGGCCTGCTGCCGGTGATCGGCAACCTGATGTCCAACACCCTGATCACCATCGTCGCGTTGTCGGTGTCGATCTGGGTGGCGGTGGCGGCGCTGGGCTACCTGATCGTGATCCACAAGGTCGAGTACTTCCTCAATGCGCGCATCGTCGGCGGGCAGATCAGCGCCAAGTCGTGGGAGTTGCTGTTGGCGATGCTGGTGTTCGAGGCAGCCTTTGGCCTGCCGGGAGTGGTGGCGGGGCCGATCTACTATGCGTATTTGAAGAGTGAATTGAAGCTGGGCGGGATGGTTTAGAGAGCCGCGGTAGGAGGCTGCCTTTGGCTCACACCTGTTATTTCTGACAGTAGACCCACCACGGGTTTGCTGGTCTGCTCCTGAGTGCGGAATATCATTTTTCGTTTCGACAGGAGCTAAATCATGTCTTTGCCTACGGTAGATGCCAGCAGCTTTGAAAGTCGTGTGCTCAAGGCCACGACCCCAGTGATTGTGCTGTTCAGTAATGCCAGCAAGCCCTCTTCAAACAGAATGGTCGTGACACTGGAGGCTGCAGCCCGGGATCAGGGCACGGCTATTGAGTTCCTCGACAAGACGCTGGAGGTCAATGGCCCAATCGAGAAAACGCCTGCTTATGACGTGCAGTCCGCGCCAACCACGCTGTTTTTCCGGGACGGAAAATTAGTCCGTACGGTTGTCGGTTTTTATGACTATGCCGATACCTTCAAGGCATGGGTCGATCAGTTGGCCACAGGTAAGTTGTGATGAATCGCCCCGTGCCATCACGAGGCGATTTCTTCACTCAGTAGCCGTAACGCTTACTGGCCTCAATCGCCAGCCCGCTGCCGATACTGCCGAAGATGTTGCCTTCCACGTGCCGGGCATTGGGCAACATTGCCGAGATGCTCTGGCGCAGGGCCGGGATGCCGCTGGAGCCGCCGGTGAAGAACACCGTGTCGACCTGGGCCACATCCACCGAGGCGTCGTCGAGCAGTTGGGTCACGCTGTTGCGCACCCGTTCCAGCAGGTTGTCGATGGAGGACTCGAACAGGGCGCGGCTCAGTTCCACGCTCAGGCCCGGTTCTACCCGGTCCAGCGGCACATGGCGGCTGTCCTCGTGGGTGAGGTGGATCTTGGTCTCTTCGACTTCCATGGCCAGCCAGTGGCCGGCACGCTGTTCGATCAGCTTGAACAGACGGTCGATGCCGCCGGTGTCTTCGATGTCGTAGCGCATGCTGCCCAGGGCCAGCTGGGATTTTTGCGAGTACACCGAGTTGATGGTGTGCCAGGTGGCCAGGTTCATATGGTGGCTGGTGGGCATGTAGGCGCCGCTTTTCATGCGGCTGCCATAGCCGAACAGCGGCATCATGCCGGCCAGCGAGAGCTGTTTGTCGAAGTCGGTACCGCCGATATGCACGCCGCCGGTGGCGAGGATGTCGTCGTGGCGGTTGTCATGCTTGCGTCGCTCGGGCGACAGGCGCACCAGGGAGAAGTCGGAGGTACCGCCGCCGATGTCGACAATCAGTACCAACTCTTCTTTTTCAATGGTGGACTCGTAGTCGAAGGCTGCGGCAATCGGCTCGTACTGGAACGAGACTTCCTTGAAACCGAGCTTGCGGGCCACGTCCACCAGGGTGTCTTCGGCCTCTTTGTCGGCCATCGGGTCGTCGTCGACGAAAAATACCGGGCGGCCCAGCACCACTTCTTCAAACTCACGGCCGGCGGTGGCTTCGGCGCGATTCTTGAGTTGGCCGATAAACAGGCCCAACAGGTCCTTGAACGGCATGGCCGTGCCCAGCACGCTGGTGTCGTGCTTGATCAGCTTGGAGCCCAGCAGGCTCTTGAGCGAGCGCATCAGGCGGCCTTCGTAGCCTTCCAGGTACTCGTGCAGCGCCAGGCGGCCGTACACCGGGCGGCGTTCTTCGAAGTTGAAGAACACCACCGACGGCAGGGTGATCTTGTCGTCCTCCAGCGCAATAAGCGTTTCCATGCCGGGACGGATCCAGCCGACAGTGGAGTTGGACGTGCCGAAGTCGATGCCGCAGGCACGGGCTGGGGAGGTGTTGTTCATGTCTAACAGGTTCCGGTTAAAAAACGGCCGCGCAGTGTATGTCACTCGCGTGCAGATGCGTAGGCCGACTATCCGCTAAATACAGCAGACTTGTTACCTTGAAAGGTCGGCTCCTTGCCCCCAACTCCTGTGCATACGGTTGGTGGCTGTCGAAAGGATCAAGTTTGTCCTGCAAGCCGCCGATATTTTTCTGACGCACCTCGAATCGCCCCGCAATGCCCCGGCAGGCAGGGCTCGACTGTGCGATCTCGATAACGGATGGTGATGCCCCCATGGATTTCAAAGACTATTACAAGATTCTTGGTGTCGAGCCGACGGCCGATGACAAGCAAATCAAGGCCGCTTATCGCAAGCTGGCCCGTAAGTATCATCCCGACGTCAGCAAGGAAAAGGACGCGGAAGAGAAGTTCAAGGACGCCTCGGAAGCCTATGAAGCGCTGAAAAGTGCCGACAAGCGCGCCGAATATGACGAATTGCGCCGCTATGGCCAGCACGGTCAACCTTTCCAGGGGCCGCCAGGCTGGCAGAGCCGTGGCGGGTTCGGCGGTGGCCAGGACACGGGCGAGTTTTCGGACTTCTTCAGCTCGATCTTTGGTTCGCGTGGCAACGGCTTCGGCGGCGCTCAAGGGCGCAGCCCCGGCCGTCGCGGCCAGGATGTGGAGATGGAGCTGCCGGTGTTCCTGGAAGAGACGCTGTCTACCGAGTCCAAGGCGATCAGCTTCCAGGTGCCGCAATACAATGCGGCGGGCCAGCACGTCAGCAACACCACCAAGAGCCTGAACGTGAAGATCCCGGCCGGCGTGGCCGATGGCGAGCGCATCCGCCTCAAGGGCCAGGGCGCACCGGGGATTGGTGGTGGCGCGAATGGCGACCTGTACCTGATCATCCGCTTTGCGCCGCATCCGAAGTTTGAGGTGGAAGGCGAAAACCTGGTGATTAATTTGCCGCTGGCACCGTGGGAATTGGCCCTGGGTGCAGAAGTCGCGGTGCCGACCCTGACCGGCAAGATCAACCTCAAAGTCCCGGCCGGCAGCCAGAATGGCCAGCGCATGCGGGCCAAGGGCCATGGCTTGCTGAACAAGGCCGGGCAGCGCGGGTATCTGTTTGTGCAGCTCAAGGCAGTGATGCCGAAAAGCAGCGACGAAGAGGTCAAGGCGCTGTGGCAGGAATTGGCGAAAAAGGCCAACTTTGATCCACGGGAAACCTGGAACCGCTGACAGCTCCCACAGGGATCGGCGGCGCCTCTCAATCTGTGTCAGGAACGCAAGTTTACTGTGGGAGCTGTCGAGCCCCAGCGAGGCTGCGATGGCGGCGGCACTGCAAGCATTGACGTTGGCTGACCCACCGCTATCGCAGCCTCGCTAAAGCTCGACAGCTCCCACGGGGATTGGCGGCGCCTCTCAATCTGTGTCAGGAACACCAGTCCAATGTGGGAGCTGTCGAGCCCCGGCGAGGCTGCGATGGCGGCGGCACTGCAAGCATTGACGTTGGCTGACCCACCGCTATCGCAGCCTCGCTAAAGCTCGACAGCTCCCACAGGGATTGGCGGCGCCTCTCAATCTGTGTCAGGAACACCAGTCCAATGTGGGAGCTGTCGAGCCCCGGCGAGGCTGCGATGGCGGCGGCATTGCCAGTATTGATGTTGGCTGACCCACCGCTATCGCAGCCTCGCTAAAGCTCGACAGCTCCCACAGGGATCGGCGGCGCCTCTCAGTCTGTGTCAGGAACGCAAGTTTACTGTGGGAGCTGTCGAGCCCCGGCGAGGCTGCGATGGCGGCGGCATTGCCAGCGTGGATGTTGGCTGACCCACCGCTATCGCAGCCTCGCTAAAGCTCGACAGCTCCCACAGGGATTGGCGGCGCCTCTCAATCTGTGTCAGGAACGCAAGTTTACTGTGGGAGCTGTCGAGCCCCAGCGAGGCTGCGATGGCGGCGGCATAGCCAGTATTGATGTTGGCTGACCCACCGCTATCGCAGCCTCGCTAAAGCTCGACACACAAAGGATTTGCGTGGCCTATCGGCGTGGCAGTACCACGGTAAACGTGGTGCCCCCCGCCTCGCTGGACGCCACTTCAATCGTGCCTCGGTGGGCCTGCACCACTTCCTTGACGATAAACAACCCCAGCCCAAGGCTGGTCGAGTTGCTGCCCAGTTCTTCAGTGGCGCTGCGCACCAGCGGGTCGAATACGGTACCCAGCGCCGCCTGGGGAATCGGCGGGCCAAAGTTGTGCATGCGCAGTTCCACGCTGTCGGCGGTGCCGTCGAGGCTCAGGGTCGGCGCCTGGCCGTTGAGCCCGTGCTGTAACGCATTGCCGATCAGATTCTGCAGCAGTTGATCAATGCGCCCGCGATCCCACTGCCCTTGGGTGTCCCCGTCGGTATGCAAGTGAACCTGGCAATCCGGGCGGCCTGCGCACGCTTCGGCGATGGCCTCCCTGGCTGCATCGGCCAGGTTCATCGGTTTGGGCTCGATCGGCAGGCTGCTGCCCAGCCGGCTGCGCACAAACTCCAAGAGATCGCTGACCATCGCTCCCATATGCCGGGCGCCATTCTGGATATTGCCCACCAGGCTCAGGCCTTTGCTGTCCAGCGGGGCTTTGCGCAACAACATCTCGGTGGACATCTTCACCGCCTGCAACGGTGCGCGCAGGTCGTGGCCGAGGATGGCGAGGAAGATATCCCGCGAGCGATTGACCTGCTCGGCGTAGGCCGCCGTGGATTCGGCCAGGGCTTCGTCGATGGCTTCGTTGAAGCGGATCATGTCCTGGAAATAGGTCAGCTCTGGCGATTCCAGGTGATTGACCCACAGGCGGATCACGCAAGCGCGCAGGTGGCGGAACTCGGAGGTCATCTGTACCAGGTCAAAGCCAACGGTATGGCGCAGCTCGCCATGGCTGGCGGCGGCTTCGTCCAGGCTCGGGGTTTTTTCCAGGCCTTCGCCCTTGGCCTTGGCCGCCTGTTCGCTGGCGCTCTGGCGGGTGTTCATGTCCCGCGCAGCGGCCAGCAGGATGGAGTGCGCGTGGTCGCGCAGTTGCGTGCGGTTCAGGGTTTCGGCGGCCGGGGTCAAGGTTTCGGCAAACTGTTCCCATTCATCGACGATCCGGTCGGCATGTAACACGATGAATTCGGATAGGCGCATAGCCAGGTTCCCAAGTGCAAGACAGTGAAGAAGCGTGGCGCATCGTAGCGCCTTACACCTCTTCGCTTCACTGGCACGGCGGGTATCTGCCGATGAACGGTCAGAACAGGAAGTAACGCTGGGCCATCGGCAGCACGTCCGCCGGCTCGCACCACAACAGTTCGCCATCGGCCTTGACCTGGTAGGTCTGCGGGTCTACGTCGATGTCTGGCAGGTAGTCGTTGTGGATCAGGTCGGTCTTCTGCACCTGGCGGCACCCCTTGACCACGGCGATCTGCTTCTTCAGGCCCAACGCCTGCGGCAGGCCCTCGGCCAGCGCCGCCTGGCTGATAAACGTCAGGCTGGTGGCGTGCAGCGAGCTGCCGAAGCTGGCGAACATCGGGCGGTAGTGCACCGGCTGCGGGGTGGGGATCGAGCCGTTGATATCGCCCATCAGGCTGGACGCAATTGCCCCGCCCTTGAGGATCAACGTGGGCTTGATGCCGAAGAACGCCGGGCGCCACAACACCAGGTCGGCCCATTTGCCGACTTCGATGGAGCCCACTTCATGGCTGATACCGTGGGTGATCGCCGGGTTGATGGTGTACTTGGCGATATAGCGCTTGGCGCGGAAGTTGTCATTGCCCTCGCCGTCGCCGGGCAGCGGCCCGCGCTGTTTCTTCATCTTGTCGGCGGTTTGCCAGGTGCGCATGATCACTTCGCCTACGCGGCCCATGGCCTGGCTGTCGGAGCTGATCATCGAAAAGGCGCCGAGGTCATGCAGGATGTCTTCGGCAGCGATGGTCTCGCGGCGGATGCGGCTTTCGGCGAAGGCCACGTCCTCGGCAATGCTTGGGTCGAGGTGATGGCAGACCATCAGCATGTCCAGGTGTTCGTCGATGGTATTGCGGGTGAACGGCCGGGTCGGGTTGGTGGAGCTGGGCAGCACGTTAGGAAAGCCGCAGGCCTTGATGATATCCGGCGCATGCCCGCCGCCGGCACCCTCGGTGTGATAGGTGTGGATGGTGCGGCCCTTGAGGGCGGCGAGGGTGGTTTCGACAAAGCCCGACTCGTTGAGCGTGTCGCTGTGGATTGCCACCTGCACGTCGTACTCGTCGGCCACGCTCAGGCAGTTGTCGATGCTGGCCGGGGTGGTGCCCCAGTCTTCATGCAGCTTCAAGCCAATCGCCCCAGCCTTGACCTGCTCGATCAAAGGCTCGGGCAGGCTGGCGTTGCCCTTGCCGGTAAAGCCCAAGTTCATCGCAAACGCGTCGGCTGATTGCAGCATGCGCGCCAGGTGCCACGGGCCGGAGGTGCAGGTGGTGGCGTTGGTGCCGGTTGCCGGGCCCGTGCCGCCGCCGATCATGGTGGTGACGCCACTGGTCAGCGCCTCTTCGATCTGCTGCGGGCAAATGAAGTGCACATGGGTGTCGATGCCGCCGGCGGTGAGGATCATGCCTTCGCCGGCAATCACTTCCGTGCTGGCGCCGATGGCCAGGGTCACGCCGGGCTGGATGTCCGGGTTGCCGGCCTTGCCGATCCCGGCGATGCGGCCATTTTTCAGGCCGACATCGGCCTTGACGATGCCCCAGTGGTCGATGATCAGCGCGTTGGTGATCACTGTGTCGACCACCTCGGCGGCCAGCAGTTGGCTCTGGCCCTGGCCGTCCCGGATGACCTTGCCGCCGCCGAACTTCACTTCTTCGCCGTAGGTGGTGAAGTCCTGTTCGACTTCGATCCACAGCTCGGTATCGGCCAGGCGGACCTTGTCGCCGACGGTGGGGCCGAACATGTCGGCGTAGGCTTGGCGGCTGATTTTCATTGGGGTGTCCTGAAAAATTTGTGTTGATCGTTCCCACGCTCTGCGTGGGGATGCATCCGCTGACGCTCTGCGTCACGACGTTAAGAGCGGGACGCGGAGCGTCCCAGGCGGCGTTCCCACGCGGAGCGTGGGAACGATCAGTCAGTCGAGGTCGCCCATGATCCGTCCGGCAAAGCCAAACACCCGGCGCAACCCTGCCAGCTCCACCAACTCCACCTCGCGACTCTGCCCCGGTTCAAAGCGCACCGCCGTGCCCGCCGGGATGTTCAGGCGCATGCCGCGGCTGAGGGCGCGGTCAAAGGTCAGCGCGTCGTTGGTCTCGAAAAAATGGTAATGGGAGCCGACCTGGATCGGCCGGTCGCCACTGTTGGCCACGCTCAGGCTCAATGTGCGCCGGCCCACATTCAATTCGATGTCGCCAGGCTGGATCTGGAATTGGCCAGGAATCATGCAGGTTGCCCCAGGGTCTTGTAGTAGATGGCGGTCGGGCTGTAGCGCCCGTCCGGGCTTTGGCAGTAGTCCGGCAGCTCGCCGATTTTGGTGTAGCGCAGGGCCTGGTAGAAGGCTTCGGCGGGGGAGCCAGCTTCGGTGTCCAGGTACAGCAGGCCGCGCTTGTGCTGGCGCGCGCACAGCTCCAGGGCGCTCATCAATTGCTGGCCGAGGCCGTGGCGCCGGGCGTCATTGCGCACCAATAGTTTCTGCACCTCGGCACGGTTGAGGCCATTGGCTTTCTGGCACAGCGCCAGTTGCACGCTGGCCAGGACTTGCTCATTACGCACCACCACCCACAGCAACACGCTGGCGTCCTCGACGCCGGCTTGTACGCCATCGAAGTAGCTGCGCGCCTGGGCCGCGTCGAGGTCGGCCATGAAACCTACCGATGCGCCGTGCTGCACGGCGTCCAGCAACAACTCAATCAAGCCCTGGCGGTAATGGGCAAAACTTTCGGCATTCACTCGACGCAGTTGGGCAGCGTTCATCGCTATTACTCCTTGTGAACCGCCGGCGGCTGGGCGCCGGGGTTGAGCAGCAGTTGCATAAAGGTCAGGTCCAGCCAGCGGCCAAACTTGGTGCCTACCTGGGCCATCTGCCCGGTGACACTGAAGCCCAGGCGCTCATGCAGGCGGATCGAGGCCTGGTTGCCGCTTTCGATGGCGGCGACCATCACGTGTTTGTCACAGGCCCTGGCGCGCTCGATCAGTGCCTGCATCAGCAAGGGGCCAAGGCCTTTGCCGCGTTGGTCGTTGCGCACGTACACCGAATGTTCGACGGTGTGGCGAAAACCGTCGAAGGGCCGCCAATCGCCGAACGAGGTATAGCCGACCACCTCCTCGGCCTCCACCGCCACCAGGATCGGATAGCACTGCGCCTGGCGCGCACTGAACCAGGCCTGGCGATTGCCCAGGTCCACGGGTTGGTCGTTCCAGATGGCGGTGCTGTTGAGCACGGCATCGTTGTAGATATCGCAGATGGCCGGCAGGTCGCCGTGCACCGCGTCACGAATCAGCAAGGACATGGCCGGGCCTCAGGCGATGGGTTGGTGGACGGTCACCAGTTTGGTGCCGTCCGGGAAAGTGGCTTCAACCTGGATATCCGGGATCATCTCCGGGATGCCTTCCATCACTTGCTCGCGACTGAGCAGGGTGGTGCCAAAGTGCATCAGGTCGGCCACGGTGCGCCCGTCGCGCGCGCCTTCAAGCAGGGCGGCGGAGATATAGGCGATGGTTTCCGGGTAATTGAGCTTCACCCCGCGCGCCAGGCGGCGCTCGGCCACCAGGCCTGCGGTGAAGATCAGCAGTTTGTCTTTTTCCCTTGGGGTCAGGTCCATGGTCAGCAGTCCGTCATAAAAAGCATTCTAAAAAACACCGAAGATTCATTGTGGGAACCCGCTCCCACACAAGCCCGGTTCCACCTTCATGTGTTCCAAATTCTTGGGGGTACAGCCTCACGCCCCAGCAGTGCCGGGCGCAACAGTCGCCATAAATCAATCAACCACGCCCGCGCCAGCAGGGTCTCGCTGGCCAGGCAGCGCGCCACCAGCAAGCCCGGCAACTGGGTCAGGTCGCCGCGTACTGCATGGGGCAGGGCGCGACACTGTTCCAGCAGTTCACTGTCGATTTCACCGGTCACCAGCAAGGTGGCAAACACCGGCTGGCCATCCAGGCCGATCGGCGAGTCGAGTAGGCCGTCGTCGCCGACGATGCGCTGGCGCTCATGCCAGAGCAACTGGCCGTCGCGGCGGATGTCCAGGTGCGACTGGAAGTGCCCGCGCTCGAAACGCTCGCCACTGGCCGGGCGCCCCAGCGCCACCACATCCCAGTACAACAGCCGGGCGTCGCCGTGCAGGTCGATGCGGGTGCTGAGTTCGGCCTGGGCCGCACTGAACACAATGGTTTCCTGGGGCAGCCACTCCAGGGTGGCGCCGGCCTCGACCGTCAAAGCCACCTGCTGATAGGCCGGCCCGCTGGCGCGGTACCACTTGGCGGCGCCGGGGCTGGTCAATTGCGCCCACGCGCCCTCAGCCAGGTGGGCGGTGATCTCCAGGCGATCCCCTCCGGCAATCCCGCCCGGCGGGTGCACGATGATGTGCTGGCACACCTCGGGGCCTTCGGCGTACAGGTGCTTTTGCACCCGCAGCGGGCCCAGGTGGCGGCGCATCACCGGGCGTGTGCTGGCGCCGAAGCGTGCATAGCCCAACTCCAGCGCGGCGTGCCAGCTGGGGGTGAACATGGCGGTGGGGGCAGGAACGGTCATGGTCAGGGCTTAATCAACGGGACGCTACAGATTAGATGGTAACCAGGCCGCGTACACCGTCGGCCTCCATATTTTCACCACGGCCCTGCTGGACGATCTCACCCCGGGACATCACCAGGTATTGATCGGCCAGTTCGGCGGCAAAATCGTAGAACTGCTCCACCAGCAAAATCGCCATGTCGCCGCGCTCGGCGAGCTTCTTGATCACCGCGCCGATCTCCTTGATCACCGACGGCTGGATACCTTCGGTGGGCTCATCGAGGATCAACAGGCGCGGACGGCTGGCCAGGGCGCGCCCGATGGCCAGTTGTTGCTGTTGCCCACCGGACAGGTCGCCACCGCGCCGGTGCTTCATTTGCAGCAGCACTGGGAACAGCTCGTAGATAAACGCCGGGACTTCCCTGGCTTCGCTGCCGGGAAAACGCGACAGGCCCATCAGCAGGTTTTCTTCCACCGTCAGCCGGCCGAAAATCTCGCGGCCCTGGGGCACGTAGGCGATGCCGGCGTGTACCCGCTGGTGCGGCTTGAAGCCGGTGATGGCCTTGCCTTCCCAGTTCACCGCACCTTCCTTGGCGGGCAGCAGGCCCATCAGGCATTTGAGCAGGGTGGTCTTGCCCACGCCGTTACGGCCGAGCAGGCAGGTGACTTCACCGACTTTCACGTCGAACGAAAGGCCGCGCAGGATGTGGCTGCCGCCGTAGTACTGGTGCAGTTTGTCGACTTGCAACATGTTCAAACTCTCCTCAAATCCCCTGTGGGAGCTGGCTTGCATCTGGCCTAGCGACCGAGGTACACCTCGATCACCCGCTCGTTTTCCTGCACCTGCTCCAGCGACCCTTCGGCCAGCACGCTGCCCTGGTGCAGCACCGTCACATGGTCGGCAATCGAGCCGACAAAGCCCATGTCGTGCTCCACCACCATCAGCGAATGCTTGCCCGCCAGGCGCTTGAACAGTTCGGCGGTGAACTCGGTCTCGGCGTCGGTCATGCCGGCCACGGGCTCGTCGAGCAGCAACAGTTGCGGGTCTTGCATCAGCAGCATGCCGATCTCCAGGAACTGCTTCTGGCCGTGGGACAGCAAACCGGCCGGGCGCTGTACCGACGTGGTCAGGCGAATAGTGTCGAGCACCTCCTCAATGCGGTCTTTCTGTTCACCGCTCAGACGCGCGCGCAGGCTGGCCCACACCGATTTGTCGGTCTTCTGTGCCAGCTCCAGGTTCTCGAACACGCTCAGGGCCTCGAACACCGTGGGCTTCTGGAACTTGCGGCCGATACCGGCCTGGGCGATCTGCACTTCGCTCATGCGCCTCAGGTCCAGGGTTTCACCGAACCACGCCTTGCCGTGGCTGGGGCGGGTCTTGCCGGTGATGACGTCCATCAGCGTGGTCTTCCCCGCGCCGTTGGGGCCGATGATGCAGCGCAATTCGCCGACGCCGATGTACAGGTTCAAGTCGTTGAGGGCCTTGAAACCATCGAAGCTGACGCTGATATCTTCCAGGGTCAGGATCGTGCCATGGCGGGTATTGAGGCCCTTGCCGGCGGCCTGGCCGAGGCCGATGGCGTCGCGGCTGGTGCCCTGGTCGCGGTTCGGTTCGATGATCGGTTCGAGCATGAACTGGTCGGTTGCCGTGACTCTCATTGTTCGCCCCTTTTCTTCAGCAGGCCGATGATGCCCTTGGGCAGGTACAGGGTGACGATAATGAACAGTGCCCCCAGGAAGAACAGCCAGTACTCCGGGAAGGCCACGGTGAACCAGCTCTTCATACCGTTGACCACGCCTGCACCCAGCAGTGGGCCGATCAGTGTGCCGCGCCCGCCCAGGGCCACCCATACGGCGGCTTCGATGGAGTTGGTCGGCGACATTTCGCTGGGGTTGATGATGCCCACTTGCGGCACGTACAGCGCCCCGGCGAGGCCGCACAGCACCGCGCTCAACACCCACACAAACAGCTTGAAGCCACGCGGGTCATAGCCGCAGAACATCAGACGGTTTTCCGCGTCGCGCAGGGCCGTCAGCACCCGCCCGAACTTGCTCCGGGCCAGGCGCCAGCCGATAAACAGGCTGCCCACCAACAGCAGCACCGTGGCCAGGAACAGCACCGCGCGGGTACCGGGCTCGGTGATACCGAAGCCCAGGATGCTGCGGAAGTTGGTAAAGCCGTTATTGCCGCCAAAGCCGGTCTCGTTGCGGAAAAACAACAGCATCCCGGCAAAGGTCAGGGCCTGGGTCATGATCGAGAAATACACGCCCTTGATCCGCGAGCGAAAGGCAAAAAAGCCGAACACCAGCGCCAGCAAACCCGGGGCCAACACCACCAGGCACAAGGCCCAGAGGAAGTGCTGGGTGCCGAGCCAATACCACGGCAGTTCGGTCCACGACAGGAAGGTCATGAACGCCGGCAACTCGCTGCCGGCGGCCTGGCGCATCAGGTACATGCCCATGGCATAACCGCCTAGGGCAAAAAACAGGCCGTGCCCCAGGGACAACATACCGGCGTAGCCCCACACCAGGTCCAGGGCCAGGGCGACGATGGCGTAGCAGAGGATCTTGCCCACCAGCGTCAGGGTGTAGGCCGAGACATGCAATGCGTTATCGGCAGGCAGCAGCGACAGCAGCGGCAACGCCAGCAGCACGGCGAGGATCACCACACCCACCGCGATCGTTACCTTGGGGCCGGCCTTTTGCGCGGCTGTAAGCATCAATGGCTGGTTCATCAGTCGATCACCCGTCCTTTCAGTGCGAAGAGTCCTTGCGGGCGTTTCTGGATAAACAGAATGATCAGCGCGAGGATCAGGATCTTGCCGAGTACGGCACCGATCTGCGGTTCGAGAATCTTGTTGGCGATCCCCAGGCCAAAGGCGGCCATGACGCTGCCGGCCAACTGGCCGACCCCGCCGAGCACCACCACCAGGAACGAGTCGATGATGTAGCTCTGGCCCAGGTCTGGGCCGACGTTGCCGATCTGGCTCAGGGCCACGCCACCTAAGCCGGCGATACCCGAGCCGAGGCCAAAGGCGAGCATGTCCACACGCCCGGTGGGCACGCCGCAGCAGGCGGCCATGTTGCGGTTCTGGGTCACGGCACGCACGTTGAGGCCCAGGCGGGTCTTGTTCAGCAGCAGCCAGGTCAGCACCACCACGCACAACGCAAAGCCGATGATCACGATGCGGTTGTACGGCAGCACCAGGTTGGGCAGCACCTGGATCCCGCCCGACAGCCAGGCCGGGTTGGCCACTTCGACGTTCTGTGCACCGAACAGCAGGCGCACCAGTTGGATCAGCATCAGGCTGATGCCCCAGGTGGCGAGCAAGGTTTCCAGGGGGCGGCCGTAGAGGTGACGGATCACCGTGCGTTCCAGGGCCATGCCGATGCCGGCGGTGACAAAAAACGCCACCGGCAGCGCGATCAGCGGGTAGAACTCGATTGCCTGGGGCATGTAGCGCTGCATCAGCAACTGCACCACGTAGGTGGAGTAGGCACCGAGCATCAACATCTCGCCGTGGGCCATGTTGATCACCCCGAGCAAGCCGAAGGTGATCGCCAGGCCCAGGGCCGCCAGCAGCAGGATCGAACCCAGGGACATGCCGCTGAAGGCTTGCCCGAGGATCTCGCCCACCAGCAACTTGCGCTTGACCTGGGCCAGGCTGGTTTCGGCGGCGGTGTGCACCCCGGCATCGGTTTCCACGCCGGGCGCCAGCAAGGCTTCCAGGCGCGTGCGGGCCAGCGGGTCGCCGGTGCTGCCAAGCAGGCGCACGGCAGCCAGGCGCACGGCCGGATCGGGGTCGACCAGTTGCAGGTTGGCCAGGGCCAGGCTCAGGGCACTGTGGACGTCGTCGTCGGCTTCGCTGGCGAGTTGCTGGTCGAGGAATTTCAGTTGCGCAGGCTGCGCGCTTTTTTGCAGGGTCCGCGCAGCGGCCAGGCGCACCGTGGGATCGGCGGCGAGCAGTTGTTGGCTGGCCTGCACATTATCGATCAGGCCGCGCAGGCGGTTGTTCAGGCGCACGGTCTTGGGTTCGCCGTTGACCGTGAGTTGGCCTTGTTGCAGGGCGTTGACCAACTCGATGCGCGCCGGGTCAGGCTGGGCGGCCCAGTCCTGCAACAGCTTGGCTTGTTGGCTCGGGTTGGCGGCGAGGAAGTCTTCGGCATCACCGGCGTGTGCGGCCAGGGGCAGCAACAGCAGGCAGGCCAGGAGGAAGCGGTGGAGGGCAGTGGGCATAAACAAATGTCCTGGTCATGCGCGGACTAGGTTTATGTGGGAGCGGCGATTCGACCTGCTCCCACATTTGATCTGTGGTGCGGTTTAGTTGCTCTTCACCGCGTGATCCGGCTTCTTGTCATTGCCAGGGATGTACGGGCTCCAAGGCTGGGCACGGATCGGCCCTTCGGTCTGCCACACCACCGAGAACTGGCCGTCGGACTGGATCTCGCCAATCATCACCGGCTTATGCAGGTGGTGGTTGGTCTTGTCCATGGTCAGGGTGTAGCCCGACGGTGCCGCAAAAGTCTGGCCGGCCAGGGCTTCGCGCACCTTGTCGACGTCGGTGGACTTGGCTTTCTCAGCGGCCTGCGCCCACATATGGATGCCGACGTAGGTGGCTTCCATCGGGTCGTTGGTCACCGCTTTATCGGCGCCCGGCAGGTTGTGTTTCTTGGCGTAGGCTTTCCAGTCGGCGACGAACTTGGCGTTGACCGGGTTTTCTACCGACTGGAAGTAGTTCCACGCCGCCAGGTTGCCCACCAGCGGCTTGGTGTCGATGCCGCGCAGTTCTTCTTCACCCACCGAGAACGCCACCACCGGCACCTCGGTGGCCTTCAGGCCCTGGTTGGCCAGTTCCTTGTAGAACGGCACGTTGGAGTCGCCATTGACTGTGGAGACCACGGCGGTCTTGCCGCCCGCCGAGAACTTTTTGATGTTGGCCACGATGGTCTGGTAATCGCTATGGCCGAACGGGGTGTAGACCTCTTCGATGTCCTGGTCGGCCACGCCTTTGGAGTGCAGGAACGCACGCAGGATCTTGTTGGTGGTGCGCGGGTACACGTAGTCGGTGCCCAGCAGGAAGAAACGCTTGGCGCTGCCGCCTTCTTCGCTCATCAGGTATTCCACCGCCGGGATCGCCTGCTGGTTCGGCGCGGCGCCGGTGTAGAAGACGTTGGGCGACATCTCTTCGCCTTCGTATTGCACCGGGTAGAACAGCAGGCCGTTGAGTTCTTCGAACACCGGGAGTACCGATTTACGCGACACCGAGGTCCAGCAGCCGAACACCACCGCGACCTTGTCCTGGGTCAGCAACTGTCGGCCCTTCTCGGCGAACAGCGGCCAATTGGAGGCCGGGTCGACCACCACCGCTTCGAGCATCTTGCCGTTCACTCCGCCCTTGGCGTTGATCTCGTCGATGGTCATCAGCGCCATATCCTTGAGGGACGTTTCGGAAATGGCCATGGTCCCGGACAGCGAATGCAGGATGCCGACCTTGATGGTCTCGGCGGCCTGGACGGTCCAGGTCAGGCCCATGGCGGCAATGGATGCCGACAGAGTGAAAGCCTTGATCAAGCTGCGACGCTTCATGGTGCGATCTCCAGAACTGATTATTTTCATGAGGGCAGATAGGGGCATTGCTGGAGCGTTTGCAAAGGCTGTGCCTAGTGCCTGCACCGCGCGGTTGCAGGGGCTATCGACTGGGTGGGCAAGGCACGCTGCACCAAGTGAGGGCCTGTTTTGCATGCTGGTGCGTGAGGCGCGCCCGAATAGGGCAGGGCGCGACGGCAGATAACTATCTAGCGCCCCCTGCCAGGCCGCAGCGGTGATTATTTGGCTGGCTGTGTGGCCAGCGTCTGGCCACAGCGATTATCCAATTGGAGGGGATGTCATGGAGCGACCTAAACGCGGCTGGTTCGGGGGCGGTTTGCAGTCAGATGCGGTGCTGCCGCCAGTGGGGCCGGCCTTTGCCAGCATGGATGATGCGGCTCGTTATGCTCATCAGCAGATTGGTCGGCGGCGGGATGTGGAGTACGGCGGAGTGATTCTGGAGAGCCTGGCGGATGGTTACTTTCATTCCACCGAGCCCATCGCCGGGGAGCGCAATAGTTTCGATCACTGGAAGGTACTGAAGGTCGACAGCAATGGGCAGTACCTGGCCCCGGAAGGCTATCGGTGTGTGGCCGACTACCACTCTCACCCCGATCTGTTCGATGAGTTCGAAGCCAATAATCCGCAGTTTTCCGATCGTCAGGTCCGGGCGCTGAACGGCTTTTTTTCGGACATTGATCTGGCCATCAATATTCTGGAGCGCGGTTTTTTCTCTGCGTCCTATCTGTCCGCTCCCGACGGCGCGCTGCTCAAGCATGTCACCAGCGGCTCGGAAGAGGAGCGCCGTTTCGGGGTCTGGCTTGATCAAAAGCTGCACTTCAATCATGAGGACGGGATCCCCGACAACAAACCGGAAAGCCTTATCAAGAAGGTGCTCAGTGTCAGCCAACTGTCCTTTGTGGTGTCCAGTCCCTTGTGGGGCGGTTCGGTGGGCACCGTTCCCAAGCAGTGGCAGCCGTATTCACCCTTTGCTTCACACACCTACGACCTGCCTGCCTGCGGGCCTGTCCAGGCGGGACTGACGGCTGCGTTGGCGGTGCTGCAGGCGCGCAGCCCCCAGCGGACACGGCCGGTGTTTATCCTCAAGCACGTCGACAAAGAAGACTATGTGCTGAGCGAACCCCAGGCCGATGGCGCACCGGCGCTGTCGGTTCAACAGCTCTTCCCGCGCACCCCGGATGGCAAGCGCGTGGTGCACGACCATTTTCATTGGGTCGGGGTCTATCTGGGAAAAACCCCGACGCCAGTGCGGCTCGCCGCCCTGGAACCCTGGCTGTACCGTAACTTCTTTACTCCGCTTGAGCTGGCGACCCAGCTTTATCAGGGGCACCAGGCCACGGATTTACTGGGGCCGGGGCGCCAGCTGTGGTTCTATCGCAACCTCAACGATGGCGCGTTGTTGCGATACACCTGTGGGTTTTCGGCGGCTGAGACGGAGCTTTTTCGCGTCGCGCCCAGCGGTCGGGTGGTGGATAACCAGATTGATTCGGCGCTGCTTGCCGGCACGTTGCGGCCGCGGGATTTTGTACTGCGCGTGGCAGCGGCCGGGCATTTGGCGGTGATCCGGGCAGGGAAGATCTGGGACAAGGTTGGCCCGGTCGATGGGCACTGGCGTGCTTGTTCGTTGATTCCCAAGCCCGTCTTGAGCCCGCCTTTTGCCACGGCCGACGATGCTGCCCGCTGGGCCCACAATCGGATCGGCGAGCGGCGTGACAAGGAGTATGGCGGCGCGGTACTGAAACAGGGCGGGCGTTATTTCGCCACTGAGCCGGTGGCCGGTGCGTCCATTCAGTTTGATTTCCGCACCATGATGGCCACCGACGAGCATGACTACTTCATTGCACCGTCGCCCTATGACTGCCACGCCTTCTACCATTCGCATCCGGCAGGCTCCGCTGGGGAACAACAGCTGCACGAACAGTTTTCCGCCGACCAGGTCAGGGTGTTTATCAGCTTTTTCTCGTCGGCCGACCAGGCGTTTATCATCGGTAACCGCGAGTTCGCCCCGGCCCACTATCTCTCGGGGCCGGAGGGCTCTTTGCTCAAGTACATGAGCAGCGGCTCGGCAGCGGAGCAGAAGCTGCTCAAGCAACTGACCGGCGAGCTGGAGATCGAGCCATTCACTGACTTTGAAGGGGCCATCTGGGGCTTTGCGGATGTTGGAGACCTGCGGGTGGTTTTGCCCAATCGTGTCTGGGGCGGTGCTCGCGGTCGGATATCCAGAGGCTGGCGTCTCGGCAACCCGGTCGCCCCCGCCGGCAGTGTGCAGGAACAGCCGTTCTTTACGCCGGTCGCCGGCATGGGGCATGTGGCGGCGCTGATCGCCCTGAATAATCTCGACTCGCTGCCGCCTGCTGCATACCAGGGGTTTGTCCTCAAGCATCAGACCCGCTCGTCGTATGTCGCGACGTTACCGGTGGCGGCGGGCTCGACCCTGGCAAGCCTGTTCCCGACCCGCGCCGACGGTCAGCCGAAACTGCTCTCTAACTATCGGGTGGTCGGCGTCTACCGGAACGCACCGCGCTTCGAGCCCGGGCAATTGCCGGCCAGCGAAGCCTGGTTGTACAAGCGCTTTGCCAGCCCGGCGCTGTGGGTGGACGCCATGACTCAGGCCATCGCCACCTTCGGCCTGCAAATCGCCGGACTGGGGTTCAAGCTGTATCTGCAGACCGCCGACAACGCGCTGCTGCATTGGCAGGTGCCGAGTGCGCAGACCGCCAACGAACTGTTCAGCGTGGCGGGCCAGGCAGTAACCGACAACGGCAACCAGGCCGCCTTGCTCGATGGCTCGCTGACCCCGCGCGAGTTCGTGCGCCGGGTCATCCGCGCTGGGGAGTTGGTGGTGCTTCAGCAGGGCGGGTTATGGAACGTCCTGGGGCCGATGCATGACCTTGAGCAACTGCCGTTGGGCTCGGGCGCCATGGTGCTCAGTGCCTCGTTCCTGACGGCCGATGACGCCGCACGCCATGCCCACGAGAAGATCGGCTTTCGCCGTGGGACCGCTCTGGGTGGCTACCTCCTCAAGAAGACCGACGGGCGGTTTGTGTTCACTGATCCGGTGAGCATCCACGGTGACGGCTTTGCCTCCGACCTGCTGCTGCCGACACAGGGCAGTGGCTTGCTGGTGCCCCCGGCGGGTTATGAAATTCATGCCCGCTACGCGTCCCATGCGGCTTTGTCCTTGAGTGACCTGGGGCGCCAGCGGCGTCTTGGCTGGACCCTTGCCGACCTGGAGGTGAATATCACGATGTTCTCGGACAGGGAGATCCGCTCGGTGATCGAGTCCCGGCAGCCGGCCTATCTGAGCGGGTCGCCGAACAACCTGATCGGCTACACCCCCAGTGGCTCGGCCAATGAATTGCTGGTGCTCAACAACACCACCCGCGAGCCGGGCCAGCATGGGTATTTCGAACGGTTGGAAAGCGGCAAGCTCAAGCCCGTGGACATTGTCAGCCGCCTGGCGGAGGCGGGCAATCTGCAGGTGCTGATTCGCAGCCAGTTGTGGGGGCCGCGTGGCAAGGTCTACAACGACTGGACGCCCAACTTCGAGTACGCCGAAGTGGCTCTGCAAGCCCCGGCGTTTGGTGCGATTTTCAACAGCCAGGACGCGGCGGCACTCAACGCCCACGTTCGCTGGTACGGCAGGAACCTGGATGCCCAGGGAGGGGCGGCCTACATCCTCAAACACCCACAACGCGATGAATTCGTGGTCAGTGAACTGTTGCCGGTCAAGCCGGACGGGCGTTGGTTGAGTGATTCCACCCGAGGCGCCGGGTATCTGGCCGGTGGCGATTTCGCCAAGGGGTTTGTCCTGGTGGGCCTGCTGTATTCACAGCAATGGCTGCCCGTGGGGCTATCCACGACAGAGGCCTGGCTGACGAGTTTTTTTGTCACGCCCGAGGTGTTGTTGCGTGCTGAAGAGGATGCCCGGAATTTACCGCGGTCTTCCACCACTCCCGTGCTGCCGGTGTATTTTTCGACGTTGGACGGGGCCTTGCTGCGGTATCAGCCCCAGGCTTCGTCATTGCTCAAGCAGAGTAGTGGCGGGGACGGTGTGACGATCCAGGGCATGAGCCTGCGCAATGGCTCCCTGGATACCCGCCGCTATATTTCGCTGATTGCCAAGGCCGGAGACTTGCGGGTGTTGTACAGCAGCCAGTGCTGGGACCGACGGGGCCCGGTGAGCGAAAACGCTGTGTTATGGCGGCCCTATAGGAACTTTATCCGTCGTCGCCTGGGGCCGGCTTTCCAGGAGCAGGATGATGCGGTGCGGCATGTGCGCTCGCAGCTGAGCAATCACGATAACGGAGGGATGGGGGGGGTGATCCTCAAACGCCCTGACGGCCTGTTCGTGGCGACCGAACCGTTGAGGGTGCCTCGGGAAGATTTCGATCCCAAGTGGATCCTGCCGGATGAAGTGGTCGCCTCCGGGGGCTTTCCGGCGGGACACACGATTGTCGCGCGCTACCGCACCAGCCCGGTGCGGGAGTTGCCGTTTGCTCTGGAGGTCACGCAAAAAAACGTCTATCGCAACATGCTCTCCACCCGGGTGATCAGTTCATCGTTGCAGTCCCCGGACACGCGCCTGACCCGTGAGTATCTATTGGGCAGTGACGGCTGTGTGCTCAGTTACACCCGAAGCCATACAGTCCTGGAGGATGAGCTGAAAAAGGCCTTGCTGCCGTTGAAGCTCGAACGGGCGGAACTGTTGGATAACCTTGTCGAGCGCCAGATGCGCGATGGCACGCTGACCCCGGTCGAGTTTGTTTCCCGGTTGGGCCAGGCCGGTGTATTGCGGGTCGTGGAGGGGAGCCAGGTGTGGGGTCTGCCCCGCAGGATCAGCACCCCGTTCATTGCCAACCTCGACCGACCTGAGCCGTTATTGATCAGGAACTCGCTGGCCGATCCGCCGTTCAGCCCGGTCTTCACTCAGGAACAGGATGCCGTGCGCTATGCCCATGAGCACTGCAGGCACGGCGAAAGCCTGCAGTTCGGCTACATCTTCAAGTCGCACAGATCGGGGCATTACATGGTCAGTCTGCCGCTGGTGCGCCAGAGCTATCGCGACTACAACCAGGTTTTCCCCCAGGGCCTGTTTCCCCAGGGCTATACGCTCGAAGGTTTCTACCTCTGTGCTACCCGGGAGGTTCTGACAGCGGAGGATGACCCGTTGCATCAGGCGTTCTTTCTGCCCTCGGATATTGATACGGGGATACGCTTCTCCATTCACGGGCTCAAGGACAAAAAACTAACGTTTTACCTGTCGTGCCTGGACGGCGCGCTGCTCAGGTATCAGTACCTTGGCACTGATGAGCAACTGGACACCCTGGGCACGCTACAGACCCTGCGTTTGCAGCTACTGCAGGGGGGCGCCCGCATGCTCGACTACGTGCGCAGCCTGATTGCCCGAGGCAATCTGGATATATTGATCGAGGGCCGTGTCTGGTCCGGCACTGTGCGGGTCGCCGCCGATTGGCGACCCGGTACGGGGGAAGGCTTTTTTGCAACCTGGCAGGCCTGTGGCCCGCTCTTTTCCCTTGCCGACGATGCAGCGCGCGCCATCCATCGCAGGCTCGCGCCGTATCGGGGGCGGGAGTACCTGGCCGCCGTATTGGGCAACCCCACGCGCACCTCGTTTGTCGGAACGCAACCATTGGCGGCCGGGCTCGATACGGCGCAGCAACTGGCACTTTTCTACACGGGGCCCGACGGGCCGGTACAGCCTCTGGTACAGCCGGTGGGCCGCCCGGTGCCGTTACCCGTGTTCCCGTCGCGCTATGAAGTGGTCGCTGCCCAGCTTGTCTATAAAAGCATGCCGTCTACTCAAAGCAGTGATCCCAAGGAACAGAGGCTGATCAATAACTTTGTCGGCCCGACCCTCCTCGGATTCTATCTGCGCGTGGTACGTGCCCATGCGCAACGGCCAGCCAGCGTTTATCTGTCGGTTCGCGAAGGGGCGCTCCTCAAATACATCCCGAGTTTTTCCAGGATGGAAGAGGAGGTCATGGTGTTGGGCACCGGTCTTCAGCCCAGTGTCTTTTTGAAACGCGTGACCAGTAGCGGTGAGCTTTTTGTACTGGAGCGGGATGCGTTATGGCGGTACGAGGGACGCCTGTCAGACGCTCAGGTCGATACCCGCGACGACACGCAAACCGAAGAAATCCAGATGGATGAAGCGTTGAGGATACGCGACCGCGATGAGTTGTAAGGGCGAGGGTCACCTGCCGATACGCCGCCGGTCGATGAGTGTTGAGGAGGCCTAGCGCCTGCGCATCAGGCCAATAAAAAACAGCCCGCCAATCGCCGCCGTGGCTACGCCTATCGGCAGGTCTTCGGGGGCGATCAGGGTGCGCGCGGCGACGTCCACCCAGACCAGGAACAGGCTGCCCACCAGCACGCACACCGGCAATAAGCGCCGGTGCTCGGCGCCCACCAGGCGCCGGGCGATATGCGGCACCATCAGCCCGACAAAGCCAATAGAGCCGCTGATCGACACCAGCACGCCGGTCATCAGCGAGGCAATCAAAAACACCCGCAGCCGTACCGTGCGGGCATTCAGGCCCAGGGTCACGGCGGTCTGCTCGCCGGCCATCAGCGCGTTCAGTGGGCGGGCCATGCCCAGCAGCAACAGCAGGCCCAACAGCACGGTGGCGCTGGGAATCGCCAGCAGTTCCCAGCGTGCCAGGCCGAGGCCGCCGAGCATCCAGAACATCACCGCCGACGCGGCGCGATGGTCGCCCATGAACAGCAGCAGATTGGCCGCCGCCATCATCACAAACGACACCGCCACGCCGCACAGCAACAGGCGATCACTCTCCAGCCGGCCGTTGCGACTGGCCACCGCCAGCACCACCAGCATGCTCAGCAAGGCGCCGATAAAGGCGGCGATGGGCAGGGTCAGCAGGCCGATGATCTGGCCGACATGCAGCACCACAATCACCGCGCCCAGGGTGGCGCCCGAGGTCACGCCCAGCAGGTGCGGGTCGGCCAGCGGGTTGCGGGTGACTGCCTGCAAGACCGCGCCGATCAGCGCCAGGCCGGCGCCCACCAGTGCCCCGAGCACCATGCGCGGCACGCGGATCAGCCAGACGATATGCTCCTGGCCCACCGACCAATCCACTTCGCCGATTCCCAGGGCCTTGTGCAACAGAATCCGCCACACCACGTCCACCGGCACCCGCGCCGAGCCGAAGCCCAGCGAGACCACACAGGACACCAGCAGCACCGCACCCAGGGCGGCGAGCAGCAGGGCATAGCGGCGCTCGATCATTGGCCGTGGAACCCCTTGGCCAGGGTTTCCACCGCCAGCACATTGTCGATGCCCGGCGTGGCCTGCACGTAGGGGATCACGATAAAGCGCCGCTGCTTGATCGCATCCACCGATTGCAGGGCCGGGTTATCCAACAGGAACTGGATTTTCTGCTCGGCAGTGATTTCGCTGTAGTCGACGATCACGATCACCTGGGGGTTACGCTCGACGACGGTCTCCCAGTTGACCCGGGTCCAGCTGGCATCCACATCGTCGAGGATATTGCGCCCGCCGGCGGCCGCGATCAGCGCCTGGGGCATGCCCAGGCGGCCGGAGGTCATGGCGCGGTCTTCGCCGCTGTCGTAGAGAAATACCCGTGGCTGTTCGGCGGGCAGGGTTTTCTGCACGGCGCCGACCTGGGCCTGCATCCGGGCGATCAGGGCATTGGCGCGGTCCTGCACGTCGAAGATCCGGCCCAGGTTGCGCAGGTCGTTATAGGTGTCGTCCAGGGTCGCGGCCGAACGCTTCATCACGAATGCGCACGACTCGGTCAATTCCAGCACGTTGATGCCCAACGGTTGCAGGGTTTGCGGGGTGAGGTCGCCACCGACGCGCATGCCGTAGTCCCAGCCGGCGAAGAAGAAATCCACGTTGGCATTGAGCAGGGTTTCCACCGACGGATACTTGGCCGCCAGTTCCGGCAGGCCGTCGAGAAGGGTGGCCATTTGCGGGGTCACCGCCTTCCAGCCGGTCACGCCGCTGTAGCCGACCATGCGCGACTTGAGGCCCAGGGCGAGCATCATCTGGGTCATGTTGATGTCGTGGCTGACCGCGTGTTCAGGGGCTTGATTGAAGGTTACCTCGCGGTTGCAGCTCTGAATCTTCAACGGGTAGCGGGTGGCTTCGGCAAAGGCCTGGGTTGCACCGCACAGCAGGGTAAGGCACAGCAGGGAACGCAGGATCATGGTTGGGTTATCCAGGTGATTCGTGGGTAGCCGGACAAAGGGTGGGTGTCGATCAAGGCATCAACCCCGAACACCTCACGCAGCAGCTCGACGGTCAGTACTTGGTGGGGCGTGCCGCTGGCGACGATGCGGCCATGGTTGATCACGTACAGGCGATCACAGAAGGCCGCGGCCAGGTTCAGGTCGTGGATGCTGGCCAGGGTGCCGATCTGCAGGCGCTTGACCAGCTTGAGCAGCTCCAGTTGGTAGCGCGGGTCGAGGTGGTTGGTCGGCTCGTCGAGGATCAGCAGTTGCGGTTGCTGGGCCAGGGCGCGGGCGAGGATCACGCGCTGCTTTTCACCGCCGGACAGGGTGGCGAAGGCATGGTCTTCAAAGCCCAGCAGGCCGACGGACTCGAGGGCCTGTTGAATCAATTGGCGGTCGTGCAGGGTATCGCTGTCGAACAGCCCTTTGTGCGGAGTGCGGCCCATGGCGACCACTTCATCGACCCGCAGGCCGAAGGCATCGGGGAATTCCTGCAGCACCACGGCGATGCGCTGGGCGCACCAGCGCGAGGATTGCTTCCACACGTTCTGGTGATCGAGGTGCACTTCGCCCTGCTCGGGTTTGCTGAAGCGGTAGGCGCAGCGCAACAGGCTGGTCTTGCCGCTGCCATTGGGCCCGATCAACCCGACAAACTCCCCGGCACCCACCTGCAGGCTGGCATCACGCAGATGGAACTGGTGATGGCAGTGGCCATGCCCCAGGGGGGACCAGGCGAGGTGATGAAGGTTGAGTGTGGGCATCAAATATCTCAAGTCAAACAGCGATCCGGGGTGGGGGTCAGAAGGTGTAGTCCGCCGTCACGAAGAACGAGCGCGGCTCCCCCAGAATCCATTGCTGGCCGTCATTGTATTGGCTTACGGCATAGGTGCGGTCGAACAGGTTATTCAATTGCAGGCCCAATGTCGTGTTGCGCAGGGCTTTCCACGAAACAGTGGCGTCGACCACGGTGTAGCTGGGCAGCTCATTGCGGTTGGCCATGTCGGCGTAACGCGCATCCACATAACGCACGCCGGCCCCGGCACGGATGTCGTCGGTCACGGCCTTGCTGAGCCACAGGTTGGCGGTGCGGCGCGGCACGTCCACCGGGCGATTGCCGTCGCGCGAAACCTGCACGCCGCCGACGTCCTGCTGGAAGTCGTCGTACTGCGCCCGCACGATGGCCGCATTGGCCTGCAGTTGCCAGGCGTGGGGCAGTTGCAGGTCGAGGCTGGCCTCCAGGCCGTCGGAGGATTGCTGGCCCACCTGCTGTTTGAACTGCGGGTTGCCCGGTACATCGGTCAGCAGTTTCTTTTTGACGATATGGTAGGCCGCCAGGGTCCACTCGCCGCGCTGGTCCCAGAAGGCTTGCTTGATGCCGATTTCCGTCTGTTTGGCGGTGGACAGGTCGAACGCCTGTTGGCTTGAACTCAGGGAGATCAGGCCGCCGACCCCATCGGTGCTGGTGGCGTACTGGCCGTAGACCGAGGTGTCCGGGGTGAGGGTAAACACCAGGCCGGCCTTCCAGTTGTTGCCGGTGAGGGTCTTGTCGTTGCGTTCACCGCTGCGCAGTTCATCGCGGTCCAGGTGCACGTAGTCGCGACGGATGCCGGTGATCAGCGAGAGCCGGTCAGTCAGTTGCAGGCGGTTTTCCGCAAAGCCCGCGAACTGCTTGGTGGTGGTGGCGAACAGCGGCAGGAACGGGGTGGCACTTTCAAACGGTGCCTGGGCCGGGTGTTTCAGGTCAATGGGCTGGCCGTCGGTCACTGCATCCGTAAACGGATAGTTGCTGGCCAGGCGGAAGCGGATGCGGTTGTATTCCACGCCGGTCACGGTCTGGCTGTCGAGGCCAAACAGGGTGTGTTTGAAGGTAAAGGTCTGGCGGTCGCCGACCTGTTCCTGGTTGTGCTTGATGCCGTAGAAGCCGCTGCGGGTCAGTTGCCCGGCACTGAAATTGTAGTTCTCGGCGTTCTGCCAGCGGCGCTGGGCCTTGAGGTAGTACAGCTCGTTGCGCGCGCTGACGCTGTCGTTGATCTGCCACTCGCTGCTCAGGCGGGTCCACTGGTCGTTGTAATGCTGGGTGTCGTTGCTGACGTTGTAGTTCTTGTCACGCAGGCCCTTGTGCAAGTGGCCGTTGAGCAGTGGTGTGCCGAAGTAGTTCTGCGGGCGCTGGTCGCCGTAGTCGTGGGCCAGGGTGAAGCTCAGGTTGTCGGCAGCCTGCCAGCGCAGGGCGCCGCTGGCAAAATCGCTGGCCGAGTCGCCACGGTCGATAAAACCATGGCTGCGCAGGCGATTGAGGTTCAGGCGATAGCTCAGGGTGTCGGTCAGCGAGCCGCCACTGTCCAGGGCCTGTTGCTGGCGATCATAGGAACCGTAGCCGAGACGGATGTGGTTTTCGATCTCGCCCTCAAAGGGCTTTTTCGCGACGGTATTGACCACCGCGCCGGTGGCACCTTCGCCATACAGCACCGATGCCGGGCCGCGCAGCACGTCCACGCGCTCGACGGCCCAGGTGTCGACCGGAAAGGTCGAGGTGCCCATGCCGTTGTAGAGGCGGTTGCCGTCATACAGTTGCATCACTGAGCCCTGGCCGGCAAAACCCCGAGCCTGCAGCGAGGTACCGCCGTCGCCCGGGGTGCCGGTGCGGCTGATGCCGGTGGCGCGGGAGATGGCGTCCTGCACACTGGCATCAGCGCGTTCACGGATCTGCTCGCCGGTCTGGCTTTCGACACTGCCGGGGGTTTGCAGGGCACTGAGGCCCAGGCGCGAACCGGCGGTGGTCGGGGTGTTGAGGTCGACCGGTGCGCTGTCCACCGCCGGGGCGGTCACGGGGCTGACGGGCAGGGTCAGTGCCTGGGCACTGTTGTGCAAGGCAAGCAGGCACAGGCCGCTGGCAAGGTACTTGTTCATCGGGCGGCAGATCGCTTCTTCGAGACGGTACTCGCCGCTGGGCGCGGCGAGTGGGGACAGTGCAATAAGTGTTATAAGTTAACACTTCTTACGTGGAGGATGAAAGCCCGCGTAAGACTACATAACGCCTCTATGTAGGGCATCTCGCCTACCTCATGCAGAAGATGAGGCCGATTCACGTTGCTTGAACAGGCGTGACAAGACCAGCCGATCCAATACCCAGACCACGATCAGCGAGGCGCCGACCAGCGGGAAAACAATCGCCAGGGCGAGCATGATCACCATCGCGGTTTTCCACTTCGGCAGGTCATGGCGCAACGGCGGAACCCCCAGGCCACCCTGTGGCCGGCGCTTCCACCAGATCACCAGGCCGCTGACCGAACTCAGCAGAATCATCAGGCACACCAGCAGCACAATGATCTGGTTGACCACGCCGAACATCTTGCCCTCGTGCAGCATCACCCCGGACTCGGTGACCCGCGCTACGGTGTTGTAGTGCTCCCAGCGCACATCGGCCAGGACCTTGCCGGTGTATTGGTCGACATGCAGGGTCGCATCATTGCGCGGGTCGTTGGCGAACACCGCGAGGGTGAACACGCCCGTGGCTGTGGTCGGGAACGTGATGCTGTAGCCCGGCTCGACCTGGCGTGCGGTGGCCAGGTCCACCAGCTGCTGCAGGCTGATTGTCGGGGCGGCAGGACCGTGGTGCATGCCGCCGTGCTGCATGTGCTCGGCATGCTCGCCGGACATCGGCATGGGGGTGTTTTCCATGGCCCAGGGCACGGTCTGTTGCGTGGCGGTATTGAGGCTGCGGGCTTGCTGGTCGGATTGCGGCACGTCGTTCCACATGGCGGCCGGGAAGCGGTTCCAAAGGTCGGCGTATTGCTTGCCCCAGAAGCCGGTCCAGGTCAGGCCGCTGAGGATCATCAGCAGCAGGAACGCCGCGCCCCAAAACCCGGTGACCGCGTGCAGGTCGCGCCAGAACAGGCGCCCGCGACTGCCCAGGCGTGGCCACAGGATCCCGGCGGCCGATCGGCCGCGCGGCCACCACAGGTACAGGCCGGACACCACCAGCATCACACCCCAGCCCGCCGCGAGTTCGATCAGGCGGTCGCCAGTGGTGCCGATCATCAACTCGCCATGCAGGGCACGCACGATGGCTTGCAGGTTGTAGGTCGCGTCCTGCTCCCCGAGCACGTTGCCGCGATAGGGGTCGACGAACACCGTCAGTTCGTGGCCGGCGTTGTGCAGGACAAATTGCGCGCTGCTGCTGGCGTCCACAGGTGGCAGGTATTTGCTGAGGGTGGCTTGGGGGTAGGCGGCCTTGGCGCGCTGCAATTGCTCGTCGGCGCTGAGGACATGCGCGGCGGGCTCGACCTTGAGCAGGTCGCCATACATCAACGGGTCCAGCTGGGGTTTGAACAGGTAGATGATGCCGGTCACTGCCAGCAACACCATGAAGGGCGCGACAAACAGCCCGGCGTAGAAATGCCAGCGCCAGGCCAGGTTGTAGAAGGAAATCTTTGGCGGGTTCATCAGGGTGCTCCGCAAGGTTTTTTATTTATAGGTAGGTCTGGAGGTACGGGCCTGTGTAGGAGCGAGCAAGCTCGCTCCTACACAAAGCCACCTGTTAGAAGCTCATATCCACCTTGGTCCAGAGCGTGCGCCCTGGTTCATTGATGGCTTGCGGGTCGTTGGCCGGGTAGCCGAAGCCAGCGTTGCCGGCCAGGTTCAAGTGTTCGGCATAGGCCTTGCCAAACAGGTTGTCGACGCCGGTGCTGACCTTGAAGTTCTTGTTGATGCGGTACGCCGCATTGAGGGAGAACACGCCAAAGCCACCGCTCTTGGCGAAGTCCTTGCCGACCACGTTGCCCTTGTTCTGGTCGATGCGGTTTTGTGCCGCCACCACGCGCCACAAGGCGCCGGCGCTCCAGTCGTCTTCGCTGTAGGTCAGGCCGAAGCGCGCGTCCAATGGCGGCATTTGTGGCAGGGCCTTGCCGTCACTGCTGTTTTTGCCCCAGGCGTAGGCCAGGGTGGCATCGGCTTTCCAATTGGCCGTCAGCTTGTAGGCTGCGCCCAATTCACCGCCCATGATCCGCGCGTCGATGTTCTGCGCCTGGGAGGTCATGCCCATCATCCCCGGGGTGTAGTTGAACAGGATGTAGTCGCGCACCTGGCCGACATACCCGGAGGCCCAGGCTTCCAAGTCAGCGGTTTTGTATTGCAGGCCGAAGTCCAGTTGGGTGGTTTTCTCTGGTTTGACTGCATCAAAGGCATTCAGCGAACCCGCTGGGCCTTTGCCGGGGGAGAACAGCTCCCAGTAGTCCGGGAAGCGTTCGGCGTGGCCGAGGCCGGCGTAGAGGGTCGTCGGGCTGTCGGCCAAGTCATGTTCATAACGTACGAAACCGGACGGCAGAGTGTCGGCGCGGGTATCGCCAGCGGTCGGGTTGGCGCGGCTCATCATGCCGCTGCCGGTGCGCTGGCGGTAATCCTTGGCCGAGGCGCGATCCAGGCGGGCGCCAGTGATCAGCCGGTCATTGTCGGCGGCGTACCAGGTCAACTCGCCAAACACCCCGTAGTTATGGAAGTCGGCGTCCTTGTTGCGCGGCAGGTTCTTGTAGGTGTCGACCCCGGCGCTGCTGCGCTGGCGATGTTCGTTGGTCTGTGCGTCGATACCGCTGATCAGTTGCACATCGGCCCAGCGCCAGGTGGCCTTGATCCGCGCGCCGAGGGTACGGCGGTCGACGTTGGAAGCCATGGGCCCGGCCATCATCCCGGTGCCCGACGGCGTGCGCAGGCTGTAGTTGTCCATCACGTGGTCGGCGTAGTTGTAGTAGACCTGTGCTTCGACCTTGTCCAGCACCTCGCCGATGTTGGATTTCTCGAAACGCAGGCCGAGGCTTTCGCGCAGGAACTGCGAGCCGTCCATGCCGCGCCCGGCGTAACGCGCTTCGCCATCGCCACGGCCGGCGGTGAGCTCCAGCAGGGTGTCGGCGTCCGGGGTCCAGCCGAGGGCGACGTCGCCGTTCCATTTGTCGTAGCGCGAGGCGACGGTGTCGTTGTTGCCGTCCTTGTAATCGTCGGAGTGAGCCTGGTTGCCGATCACGCGAATGTAGCCCAGTGAACCGCCGGCGGCGGCATCCACGACTTTGTCGAAGCGACCGTTGGAGCCGGCGAGGATGCTCGCATTGACTCGGGTGCCCAACTCGCCGAACTGCTCCGGCTCACGGTCGAACAGCACCGTACCGGCCGAGGCGCCCGGGCCCCAGAGCACGGTTTGCGGGCCTTTGATCACGGTCAGCTTGTCGTAGGTTTCCGGCGAGATATAGGAGGTGGGTGCGTCCATGCGGCCAGGGCAGGCGCCGAGCATCATGCTGCCGTTGGTGAGGATATTCAGGCGCGAGCCGAACATGCCGCGCAGCACCGGGTCGCCATTGGTGCCGCCATTGCGCACCAGGGCAAAGCCGGGGATGGTCTTGAGGTAGTCACCGCCATCACTGGCCGGCACTGGCTGGCGCGGGTCCTTGGGGTTGGTGACGATGGTCAGGGGGGAGCTGGGGGCGACGCCGGTAATCACTGTCGGGCTCAGCTCATTGTGGTGCTCGGCGTGTTCGTCGGCATACGCCTGTGGCGCCAACAGTGCGCCGCACAAAACGGCGAGCACAGGGGTACGTCCCATACGGGTGTCAGCAGGAAACCTGGACATAAAAATTCCATCAATCAGTCGTAAACAACACGGCCAGCAGCCTGCGGCTGTCTGTGTGAAGGCGGCCGTGCGAAGTTGTGTGTTATTGGCGGTCTACGACTGGCTGGGCGGGGCGCGGCTGCGGGCGCCGGGGAAAATGCTCTGCCGGGCATGGCCCAGGCGCGGTGTGGGGATCAGGCCAGTGGCCGGCGGCGGGCTGCCGAGGGCCACGAATGACACGCTGCCAGGCAGGGCCGGGCAACTGAACAACAGGCTGCAATAGCCGCATTTCTCCCACATCACGTGGTCGGCGGCGGGGGCCTTGGTGTGCTCGGCCGGGTGCTGGGGCGCGGCATGGCAGGTGTCGTCCATGGACATCTGCATCGACATGCCGGCGTGATGATCCATCGGCATCGCTTGGGAAATCAGCGGTCCGATAAAGATCATCAGCATGGCGAACAGGCTGATCCAACTGCCGCCCGCCAACCTCAAAGGCTGGCGGCGGCGCGTGGTCGACCTGTTGGCGCGAGCACCCATGGGGAGCGGCCTGGGCTGGTTAATGGGCGTGCTTGTGCCCGTGCTCGGCCATCGGCGGTACTTTTTGCACCGAGACTTGCACTTTTACCGGCCCGGCCTTTTCGAAGTTCAAGGTCAGCGGGAAGTGCTGGCCGTCGCGCAACTGGCTGCGATCTTTAAGATCCAGGAGCATCACGTGATAGGCCATCGGCGCAAAGGTCAGCTCGCCCTTGGACGGCACGGCCACGCTGGGCACCTGCTGCATCTTCATCAGGTCACCGTGCATCACATGCTCATGCAGCTCGGCCTTGGCCGCCACTGGCGTGTCGACACTGAGCAAGCGGTCCGGGGCTTCACCCTGGTTATGGATCACAAAGTAGGCGGCTACCGTCGGCGCATTGGGCGGCAATTCCTGTGACCAGGGGTCGCTCACCAGCAGGTCGCCGGCCTTGTAGTCATCGGCATTGGCGGCACTGAACGCAGGCAGCAGCAAGGCCGCCAGAAGCAGGGAAGATTTGAGCATGGCAGTTCTCCAGAACGATTCAAACGCAGTTCAATTGCGAAGTGATCAAACGGTAGGAGAGGCGCGGGGGTTGAGGCTCGGCCATTGCTGGCGCGGAGCCGGGGCTTGCAGGGCAGGCGATGGCAGGCCAGGCGCCGGGTCGATTCGTGTGAGATACAACTGCGGCACATGCCCCGGCAGCGCCACCAACGGCGCCGAGCCCGAACAGCACCAGCAATGCTGCATGCTGGAATGTTCGTCCTGCTGCGGCGCCGGTATATCCAGCGTGCCCAGGGACATCGCCACCAGCTTGCTGCCATTGGACGAACAGAAACTGCCCCACAGCAATTGCTCGGCAGGGCTTTTACCCTGTTGCATTGCCCCGGCCAATGGCATGGCAAACGCATTGAACAGCACTGCAAGGCAGGCGATCCAGGCAAATGCAAAGCGTTGACGGGCCATGGCGGACAATCCGTAGGGTTAAGCGATCAAGTGGGTATTTAGCCTGATCGGGGGGCATAAGTAAAAGTTGCTGGTGTGGTTTGGTGTCGCAGTGATGTCAGTGGCTGTGCTTATCATGATAGACGCGAACGCAGGATTACCAATCGCGAAAACACCGCAGTCCTAAATGTGGGAGCGGGCTTGCCCGCGATTGGGGTATGTCAGGATCAAATATGCTGACTGATACACCGCTATCGCGGGCAAGCCCGCTCCCACATTTGAGCCGTGTTGTTCTATAAAGCCTGCAGTATCGAGTCGACCGTCAAAAACTCCCGATCCACCCCCGCCAACACCGGCCGCTGCAAAACCACCACCGGTATGCCGCGCTCGCGGGCCACTTCCAGCTTGGGTTCGGTGGCGCTGCTGCCGCTGTTCTTGCTGATCAGCACATCAATCCGCCGTCGTTCGAACAACGCCCGTTCATCCTCGATCAAAAACGGCCCACGGGCGCCGATTACTTCGCAGCGTTCGTTGCCGGGGTAGACGTCCAGGGCGCGCAAGGTCCAGAACTGCCCGGCGGGGATTTCATCGAGGTGTTGCAGCGGTTCGCGGCCGAGGGTGAACAGTGGGCGCTGGAAGGGTTTCAACGCCTCGATCAGCCCGGCCCAGTCACTGACTTCACGCCAGTCATCACCCGGTTGTGGCTGCCAGGCGGGACGGCGCAGGGCCCAGCAGGGGATCGTGCACAAGCGCGCGGCCTGGGCGGCGTTGGCGCTGATTTGTGCGGCGTAGGGATGGCTGGCGTCCAGCAGCAGGTCGATGCCCTGTTCGCGAATAAACTGCGCCAGCCCTGCGGCGCCGCCGTAACCACCGACGCGCACCTGGCACCTCAGGTCAGTGGGCACCCGGCCAATCCCGGCCAGGCTGTAGATATGCTGGGGCCCCAGGGTGCGGGCGATGGCCAGGGCTTCCGTCACGCCGCCCAGCAGCAGGATGCGCTTCATAGCGGCTTGAGCACTTCAAGCAAGGTGATGGGCAGCGCCTGGCGCCAGGTATCGAAGTCGCCCAGGGGCTGGGCCTGGGCCACGTGGATGCGGGTCAACTCGCCGCCGTGTTGCGCGCGCCAGGCCATCAGGGTCATTTCGCTTTGCAGGGTCACGGCATTGGCCACCAGCCGCCCACCGGGGCGCAGGTGTTGCCAGCAGGTGTCGAGCACGCCGTCGCGGGTCACGCCGCCGCCGATGAAAATCGCATCAGGCGCTTCCAGCCCTGCCAGAGCCTGGGGCGCGCTGCCGCGAATCAATTGCAGGCCAGGCACGCCGAGGGCATCGCGGTTATGTTCGATCAGTTGCTGGCGGCCAGCGTCGGCTTCAATCGCCAGGGCGCGGCAACTGGGATGGGCGCGCATCCACTCGATGCCGATGGAGCCGCTGCCGGCGCCGACGTCCCACAGCAATTCGCCAGGGGTGGGGGCGAGGCGCGCGAGGGTCATCGCCCGCACATCGCGCTTGGTCAGTTGGCCGTCATGCTTGAACGCTGAGTCCGGCAGGCCGGCCAGGCGCGACAGGCGTGGGGTATTGGCGTCGGCGAGGCAGTCGATGGCGACCAGGTTCAGCGCGGCAATGGCTGGGTCTTGCCAGCTTTCGGCGTGGCCATCGATACGCCGTTCGGCCGCGCCACCGAGGTGTTCAAACACACTCAGGCGGCTCGGGCCAAACCCGCTGGCGCGCAGCAACGCGGCGATGGCCGTCGAGCTCTGGCCGTCGTTGCTCAACACCAGCAAGCGCACGCCGCTGGCCAGATGAGCATTGAGCGCGACCACCGGGCGGGCGACCACCGACAGTGTCACCACGTCCTGCAACGGCCAGCCCAGGCGCGCCGCCGCCAGTGACACCGACGAAGGCGCCGGCAGGATCAACAGCTCATCCGCCGCCACCTGCCGCGCCAGGCTGGCGCCGACGCCGTAGAACATCGGGTCGCCGCTGGCCAGTACGCACACCGGTTCAAAGCGCCGTGCCAGCAGCGGCTCCAGGGAAAACGGGCTGGGCCACAGCTCGCGTTCGCCGCGGATGCACACCGGCAGCAAATCCAGCTGGCGCTGGCCGCCGATGATACGAGAGGCGCGCAACAGAGCATGCCGGGCATTCCTGCCCAGGCCCTTGAAGCCATCTTCACCAATGCCTACTACTGTCAGCCAGGGCGACATATTGATTCCTTGAACGACATCCGACGGGCAGGCTTTTCATGCTGCCGGACAAAGCAGGCATAATACCGCGCCTTTACCCGTGAACCGGTAGCCCCCGTGAAGCCACTTCCTCTGTCCGCCAGCAAACGTCCCTCGGGTTGTCCGGGGTTGCTGCGTATTGTCCAGGCATTGGATGGCGGGATTTGCCGGATCAAACTGGCCGGTGGGGTCATCACCGCCGCGCAGGCGCTGGCCGTGGCACACGCCGCGCAAACCTACGCCGGCGGAGTGATCGAGGCGACCAACCGCGCCAACCTGCAGATCCGCGGCATTGGCCTGGAGCACGAGGGTTTGATCGCGCACCTGCTGGCCGCAGGCCTGGGCCCGACCACCGCTGCGGGCGACGATGTGCGCAATGTGATGCTCAGCCCCGGCGCGGGCATCGACCGCGACATGCTGCTGGACACCCGGCCCCTGGCGGAGCAGATCCTCGCCACCCTGCAAACCCATCCACGGTTCCATGAGTTGTCGGCCAAGTTCGCCGTGCAACTGGATGGCGGCGAAGCCCTGGCGATGCTCGAACATCATCATGACCTGTGGTTATCGGCTTACCCCACGCAGGGCCAGACCTTGTTGGCATTCGGCCTGGCCGGTTGCCCGGGGCATGACAGGCCGCTGGGCGCCGTACCCCTGGAGCAAGGCCATGAGTTGGTCGTGGCGGTGTTGGAACTGTTTCTTGAGCTGGCCCGACCCGACCAGAACCGCATGCGCGACCTGCTGACACACACGTCTGTGGATAACTTCGTTAGGCGCTTGCGCCTGCCGGTACTGCCCGCCGATGGCTATCGTCGCCGCGCCAACCCGAGCAGTTTGCGCCTTGGCACTTATCCACAGCGCCAACCGCAGCAGGTCTATGTGGCGGCGGTCACGCCATTAGGACGCCTGGACTCGAGCATGCTGCGTGGCGCCGCGCAACTGGCCCTCGAGCAGGGCGACGGCACATTGCGTTTCACCCCGTGGCAAGGCCTGCTGCTGCCCAACCTGGCGCCGGACGCCGCCGTGCGCGTGACGACGGGCCTGGCGCAATTGGGCTTCCTCTGTTCCGCCGACCAGGCCCTGGCGCGGCTGATTGCCTGCACCGGTTCCAGCGGCTGCGCCAAGGCCCTGGCCGACACCAAGGCCGACGCCCTGCACCTGGCCACGCTGCTCCAGGACCATGGCCTTGATGTGCACCTGTCTGGCTGCCCACGCACCTGCGCTGCGGCACACATTGCCCCGATTACCCTGCTGGCAGTGGGCACCGGGCACTACGACCTCTATTTTCGCGATGCAGGCCAGCCGGGTTTCGGCCGCCTGCACGCGCACAACCTTTCTATTGAAGCGGCGGGCGCCGTGTTGCGTGCCCGTCCACGGAGCAACACCGATGATTGATTACATCCGCGACGGTCAGGAGATCTATCGCAACTCCTTTGCGATCATTCGCGCAGAGGCCAAGCTGGATCGCATCCCGGCCGACCTGGAAAAACTCGCCGTGCGGGTGATTCACGCCTGCGGCATGGTCGAGGCTATCGACGGTTTGCAGTTTTCTGAAGGCGCGGGCAAAGCCGGCCGTGAGGCCCTGGCCGCCGGTGCGCCGATCCTGTGCGATGCGCGGATGGTCTCCGAAGGCGTGACCCGTGCGCGCCTGCCTGCCAATAACCCAGTGATCTGCACCTTGCGTGACGATAGCGTGCCGGAGCTGGCGCGGGAGCTGGGTAACACCCGTTCCGCTGCCGCCCTGGAACTGTGGCGCCCGCACCTGGCAGGCAGTGTGGTGGTGATCGGCAACGCGCCGACTGCTTTGTTCTATCTGTTGGAAATGCTCGACGCCGGCGCCCCCAAGCCGGCGCTGATCCTCGGTTTCCCGGTGGGTTTTGTCGGCGCCGCCGAGTCCAAGGCGATGCTCGCCGCAGACAGCCGTGGCGTGCCGTTTGTGATCATGCAAGGCCGCCTGGGCGGCAGTGCGATGGCCGCCGCAGCGGTCAACGCCCTGGCTACGGAGGTCGAATGATGCAGGCACGTGGACGTTTGATTGGCCTGGGCGTCGGCCCCGGCGACCCGGAACTGATTACCCTCAAGGCCCTGCGCCTGCTGCGCGAATCGCCGGTGGTGGCGTACTTCGTCGCCAAGGGCAAAAAGGGCAATGCGTTCGGCATTATCGAAGAACACCTGGTGCCCCAGCAGACGCTGATGCCGCTGGTGTACCCGGTGACCACCGAAGCCTTGCCGGCGCCGCTGTCCTATGAACAGGTGATCAGCGATTTCTACGACGCGGCCAGTGTTGATGTGGCCGCGCATCTGGATGCCGGGCGCGATGTGGCGGTGATCTGCGAAGGCGACCCGTTCTTCTACGGCTCCTACATGTACCTGCATGACCGCCTCGCCGAGCGCTATGACGCCCAAGTCATCCCCGGCGTGTGCTCGATGCTCGGCGGTGCCTCGGTGCTGGGTGCGCCGTTGGTGTATCGCAACCAGAGCCTGTCGGTATTGTCCGGGGTGCTGCCCCACGACGAACTCAAGCGCCGCCTGGCGGATGCCGATGCGGCGGTGATCATGAAGCTGGGACGCAACTTCACCAAGGTGCGCCAGGTGCTGGAGGAGCTGGGGCTGGCCGGGCGTGCGCTGTATGTGGAGCGCGCCACCATGGCCAACCAGAAAATCGTCGCGCTGGATCAGGTGGAGCCCATGTCTTCGCCATATTTCTCGTTGATCATCGTGCCGGGCGAAAGGTGGCAAGGGTGATGATGCCGGCGATCGTCATTCTCGGCCAGGGCAGCCTCGCCACCGCGCGCAGCATCCAGCAGGTGTACCCCGGCGCCTTGATCCACGGCCTGGCCGGCCGGGTGGAGGGCGCCGACCAGACCTACAGCGAATTTGGCGCGACCGTGCGCCAGTTGTATCAACAGGGCACGCCGATCATTGCCCTGTGCGCGGCCGGGATTGTGATTCGCACCTTGGCGGCGCTGTTGCTGGAGAAAGGCGAAGAACCGGCGGTGCTGGCCGTCGCTGAAGACGGCAGCGCGGTGGTACCGTTGCTCGGCGGCCTGGGCGGGGTGAATATCATGGCGCGGGAAATCGCGGCGGCCCTGGGGGTGGCGGCTGCGATTACCACCAGTGGTGAACTGCGCTTTGGCACCTGCCTGCTCAACCCGCCCCAGGGTTATCAGTTGGCGGACCTTGAGCTGGGCAAGCGTTTTGTCTCGGACTTGCTGGCCGGCGAACAGGTGCGCATTGAAGGCGCTGCGCCATGGCTGGAGCAGGCCAACCTGCCGCAGGACCAGCAGGCGCGCCTGAGCATTCATATCGGCAGTGCCGAGCGCGTGCCGGCGGCCAATGAGCTGCTGATCTATCCGAAAAACACTTGGGTCACCTGCCGCCCCGGCGTCGGCTTGGCCGCGCGGGTGCGCCAGGCGTTGCAGCAGGACGGCATCGCCGTGCAGTCCCTGGCGTGCCTGCTGGCCGATGACGCCGACATGGCCAGTGGCGAACTGCATGAGGCGGCGCTGGAACTGGGCGTGCCGCTGCGCTTTACGGCGCTGGCGGCAGGCCCCGATATCGTCATCCACTCGGCCGCCGGGCCCGTGGACCTGGCGCAACTGGGTCGCCCCCGTGGCCGTCTCGCCGTGATCGGCCTGGGCCCCGGCGCAGCCGAGTTGATGGTGCCGGCGGTCAAGGCTGAACTGGCGCGCTGCAGCGATGTGCTGGGCTATGAAACCTATGTGCGCATGGCCGGGCCGTTTCGCGCCGACCAGGTGCAGCACTGCACCGATAACCGCGAAGAGATGCAGCGGGCACGGCATGCTTTCGAGCTGGCGGCCCAGGGGCGTTCGGTGGTGGTGGTGTCTTCCGGCGACCCAGGGGTGTTCGCCATGGCTGCGGCGGTGCTGGAGGCGTTGCACGAATCCAGCGACCCGGCCTGGCAGCGGGTCGAGCTGGAGATTTTGCCGGGGGTCTCGGCGTCCCTCGCCACCGCGGCCCAGGCGGGTGCGCCGTTGGGCCATGACTTCTGCGTGATGTCGCTGTCGGACAACCTCAAGCCTTGGTCCATCATCGAGAAACGCCTGGACCTGGCCTGCCAGGCCGACCTGGCTTTGGCGTTCTACAACCCCATCTCCCGTTCGCGCCCCTGGCAACTGGGGCGTGCCCTGGAAATCGTCGCCCAGCACCGCCTCGCCGCCACGCCTGTAGTGCTGGGGCGCGATATCGGGCGCCCCGGGCAAACGCTGCGCACCACCACCCTGGGCCAATTGACCCCGGACCAGGTGGACATGCGCACCATGGTGCTGATTGGTTCGTCCACCACCTGCGCGTTCCCTCGGATGGGCGGTGGTGAGTGGGTGTACACGCCACGCTGGTATGGCGAGAAACCGGCCTCCTGAAACGGCAGCGGCCCCGCAATGGGGCCGCTGATCTGTCAGAAAAGGCTAATCATTGATGACAGAAACCTCTGTGTTCTGCCGCGTCATTTCGCAATGCCATTAACGGTTCCTCTCTTTCAGTTGCAGAAAGTAAGCCTGCGATTATCAGGCGTCACCCCATCCCCAGTATTTACGCGGTGTGCAACAAACTCTGATTTTTCCTACGGTGAAATGACGCTCTCCGTACCCCCTGAAAAAAGTTCAATCACGCGACTAGTGTTTCTTGTAAGCCCATGTGGGTTTTTGTGGAGAAACAGTTATGGAGCGCAAACATAAACGAATCAATCTGGCTAAAAAGAACAAGCTGATCGCGGCGTACCGACTGCCGCTGAGCAGCCGGCCGGCGGGTTCGCCGGCGCCGGTGCAGGCTGACGGCGACCTGAATGGCGCGGTGATCAATAACAGTGTGTTTTCGTTTGTCGCGGGCATGAGCCGCCTCAACAAGGAATACACCCGCAAGAGTTACCTGTTGGCCAGCAGCTACGTGAGTGATGTGCTGAAAGTGGGGCGCGGCACGCAGGCCTGGTACGACGAGTTCATCAAGGTCATGGGCAACCTGGGGTGGCTGCCGATACGCAGCAGTTTCGAGCGCGTCACCACCTCCGTGAAGGGCCTGAGCGTGCAGGTGGCGGCGCTGAATATCATCACCTCCACGGTGGCCTCGACGTTTCTGTCAGGCTCCCTGGCGATGGTGCTGCCCAAGTTGGCGGCGGATGCTTTCGACGCCTTGAAACAGCTGTCGGCACCCTTTGATCTGTTCAAGCGCAACATCGTCAACCATGAGGGCGGCGACTTTGGCCTGGCGTCCTGTTCCGAGGTCGACGGTGAGGTGTTGATGGTGCTGGTGACCTACAGCGCCCAGGGCGTCAGCAAGAAAGTGGGGGTGCCGTTTTTTGAATGGGACAGCTCCACGGTCGAAGCCTACAGCGGCCAGACCTGCCTGATGCTCAACCCTGCCGTGGTCAACGACGCAACCCTCCAGCAGTTGCGTGAGAGTGCGGGCGACAAGGTCTTGCTGGCCATCGCCCAATATCGGATCTGACCGGGGCCTCAGGGCACCAAGTAACCGCGTACGCCGGTAAAGATGATCTGCGCCGCCAGCGCACAGACGAACAAGCCCATCAGGCGGCTGACAATCTGCAGCCCTTGGTCGCCGAGGATGCGTTCGATGCGGTTGGACAGATACAGCACCACGCCCACTGTCAGGCTGGCCAGGGCGATGCTGAGAATGGCCATGAGCTTGTCATCCCAATGGGGCTGGCTGACACCCATTACCAGCAGTGCGCCTATGGTGCCGGGGCCGACGGTCAAGGGGATGGTCAGGGGGACGATAGTCACGTCCTGCTGCACATTGTCGGTCTGCACTGCCGACTTGCCCTGGGCCATGCCCAGGGCGGAGATAAACAGCACACTGCCGGCGCCGATGCGGAAGGCGTCCACGGTGATGCCAAATACACTGAAAATCACCCGGCCAAACAGGTAGAGCAACACGCTCGACACCAGCGTCGCCAGGGCGACCTTCCAGGCCAGGCGTCGCCGCTCCTTGCTGGAATAGCCCCGGGTCAGGCTGATAAAGCAGGACAGGACGAAGAAGGGGCTATACAGCACCAGCATCTTCAAATAAACGCTGAACAACACGTGGAGCATGGTGGGAGCTCACAGCGAAGGAAGGGCGAGGGGGAGTTTATCAGGCTTGTGGGCCAGAAGGCGCGACTGCGAACCAATGTGGGAGTGGGCTTGTGTGGGAGCTGGCTTGCCTGCGATAGCATCACCTCGGTGCAACTGGAAAACCAGGGTGCCTGCATCGCAGGCAAGCCAGCTTGTATGGTTAGACTTGTAGGGGTGGTGGGACTAAAAGCCAGCATCTGACTCTAGCCAGTACAGACCGTGGGAGACTTCGTCCCACCCCTTCACCAAAGCGCCGATAAGGAATGCATCGGCCATGACCGACGATAGAAGCAAGCCAGCGCAACGGTGAAGCCCCGACAAGCCCGTAAACCCTAACCCGGAGCTTTTCTCATGGCAATGACTGTCTCGCAATCAATCATTGGAGTGGATGTCGCTAAAGCCGAAGTAGTTGTTTATCAAAGTGAAACTGCTGAAACAAAGATCGTATCGAACAAGAAAAGCGAGCTGAAGGCATGGCTGAAGTCTTTGCCTGCGGGCAGCGCCATCGCAATTGAAGCCACCAATATCTATCACGTGGATACCGTCAATTTGGCTCATTCGATGGGCCATATCGTTTACGTGATTGATGGATATCGCCTTAGCCATTACCGCAAAGGCACAGGTGGTCGCGCTAAAACAGACTTCAGTGATGCGCAGTTGCTGGCTCGCTACTTGAAGAATGAACAGGCTGATTTACGCGCCTGGAATCCGCCGCCGAAGATTTATACCAAGCTTCAAAGCTTGCTGCGTCGACGCGCAGCGCTGGTGAAAATGCGTGTTGCACTGAATCAGAGCTGGGCGGGCGAGCCATCACTCAAGGCCTCGTCCAAGAGCATTTCAGCGTGTCTTGATAGGCATGAGGGGCTCATTGAGAAAAGGATATTAGATGCTGTTACTGAGGCGGGGCTTTTGCATCAGGTCAAGCGCTGCCAAGCCGTCGAGGGCATTGGTTTTCTGACAGCGGTTGCCCTGGTAATGGCGTTTCAGCGAGGAGAATTTGAAAGTGCTGACGCTTACATCGCGTTCTTGGGAATGGACTTGAGAGTATCCGATTCCGGGCAAATGAGCGGACGCCGCTCATTGAGCAAGAAGGGAGATTCAGAGATACGCAGATTGCTGCATAACGCGGCGTCAGCAGGTATCAGGTCAGAAGCCTGGAAACCTTTATACGAGGGTTATCTGGCCAGGGGCCTGAAAACGACTCAAGCCCTGGTCATCATTGGCCGCAAGCTGGCGCGCATCGCCTTTTCGCTCATGAAAAACCTGAGCGAATACCAGTCAAAAGCGGTTTTGGGGGCTTCCCCAAAACCATAGAATCTCCCACACAAGCCAGTTCCCCCAAACCAGCTCTGGCCCCCACAGGGATGTGTGGTGATTCAGGACGTGTGCGCCTGCTCCTGCGGCTGCTCGCGCTGTGTCACCCAGTACTCCACCAGCTCGCGCAGTTGCGACAGTTCTACCGGCTTGGCCATATGCCCATCCATCCCGGCCTGGCGTGCGCGTTCCTTGTGTTCCGAGAGGATGTGCGCGGTCAGCGCCACCACCGGCGTGCGGGTGCGCTGGTTGCTGACTTCCCAGACCCGCAACTGCTGGGTCGCGGAGAAGCCATCGAGCACCGGCATTTCGCAGTCCATCAACACCAGGTCATAGCGCTGGGCCTTCATCGCCTGCAAGGCTTCCTCGCCATTGCTGGCCGTGTCGGGTTGCAGGTTGAGCTTGCCGAGCATGCCGCGAATCACTTTGGTGGAGATGCTGTTGTCTTCGGCCACCAGGATGCGGAAATCGCTGGGCACGGTGATGGTCACGGGGACGTTCGGCGCGGCATGGCGCGGCTGGACCACACCCTTGCTGCGCTGGGTCAACTCGTCGGCCAGGGTGGTCTTGAGGGTGTAGCCCGCCACTGGTTTGGCCAGGATGCGCTTGATCCCGCAGTTGCGCGCGATGATCTTGCTCGGCGCATTGCTGATGCCGGTGAGCATGATCAGCAGGATGTCGTGGTTCAGGCTCGGGTCTTCCTTGATCTTCGCCGCCAGTTGCATGCCGGTCATGCCGGGCATGTTCTGGTCCAGCAGCACCACATCGAAATAGTCGCGCAGGTGCGCCTTGGTACGCAGCAGGGCCAGGGCCTCCTTGCCCGACGGTACGGCGCTGACATTCAGGCCCCAGGCGGTGCATTGCTGCACCAGCACCTTGCGGCAGGTGTCGTTGTCGTCCACCACCAACACCCGCGCACCTTGCAGCGGGCCGTCGAGGTCCGAGGTCGGGTGTTCCAGGCGCTCCGGGTCCAGGGGCAAGGTCAGCCATAGGGTGCTGCCTTGCTGGCTGCCCGCCTTGATGCCGAACTCGCCATTCATCAACAGGATCAGCTGGCGGGCGATCACCAGGCCGAGGTGGCCGCTCAGGCGCGTGGCCGAGAGGAAGTTCTTGCTGTGCAGTTCGCTGTGCAGCAGGGCATCGCGCTCGGCGGCCTCCATCGGCACGCCGCTGTCTTGCACGGCGATGCGCAGGCGCGGTTTGCTGCTGCGCTCATCCAGGGCGACCACGATCAGCACTTCGCCTTCGTCGGTCTTTTGCAGGGCGTTTTCCAGCAGGCTCAACAGGGCCTGGCGCAGGCGTGTCGGGTCGCCACTGATGACCCGTGGCACCTGGGGCTGGATAAAGCTGATCAGCTCGACGTTCTGCTGCTCGGCCTTGGCGCGGAAAATACTCAGGCAGTCTTCGATCAGGGCATTGAGGTCGAACTGCACATCGTCCAGTTCGATCTGCCCGGACTCGAGCTTGGAGATGTCGAGAATCTCGTTGATCAGGGTCAGCAGTTCATTGCCGGCGCTGTGGATGGTCTGCACGTAGTCGCGCTGCTTGACCGACAGCGGCGTGCCCAGCAGCAACTCGGTCATGCCCAGCACGCCGTTCATGGGGGTGCGGATTTCGTGGCTGATCTTCGCCAGGAACTCGGCCTTGGCCGCAATTTCGGCATTGCTGGCAGCCAGGTCGCGGCTGAGGCTGAAGCGATCCTCGACGATGCTGCGCTGGCGCTCGCCCAGGGCCTGGCTCATCAACAGGCCGCTGACGCAGATCACCGCCAGCAAGGTGATGATCAGGCCTTGCGGCGCCACCAGGGTCAGGCCCAGCAGGGCCGGGAGGATAATCAGCGTGCCGGTGTTGAACACCACCATGGCGAGCAGGAACAGGCGTGCCGGCCGGTAGCCTTTTTGCCAGTGGTAGGCCGAGACAAACAGCATGCTCAGGCCGGCCAGCGCCACCAGGGCGTAGGTGATGATATTCAGCGGCAGGGTGTTGACGAACAGCAGCAACAGGCCGCACAGCACGATCAACAGGATGTCCGCCATCAGCAACTTGTTCAGCGGGTGCGGGCCCAATGGCGCGAAGAAACGGTAGGCGAACATCAGGCCGCATGGCGCGGTCAGCAGCAACGCCATGTAGGCGCCCGGGGTTTGCACCGCCTGCCAGTTCGGCAGCCACGGGCCCAGCAGGTTGAGCAACAGCAACAGGCTGAGCATCAGCAGCACTTCGCAGGCCGCCAGCCACAGGCTGCTGCGCGAGCGATGGTAGGCGTAGCGGGTGAGGTTGTGCAGGATCAGCATCAGCAGGCAGCCGAACAACAGGCCGTAGACCAGGGTCTGGGTCTGGTTGGCGGCGGCCTGCACGGCCGGTTCCAGGGTCAGGTAGGGCCGCAGCTCATGCTCCGAGACCAGGCGCACATACACATCCAGGGGCCTCTGGCTCTGGGGCATGGGCAGCATGAATTCGCTGCTGGGCAGTGGGCGTTCGGCCTGGGGTTGGCGGGTGCCGGTGTTGATCTGCTCGATCAGCGTGTCGCCGTCCAGCACATACAGATTGAGATGCGCCAGGTCCGGCGCGAAGACCCGCAGCACTTGCTCGTGCTTGCCGGGTTGCAGCTTGAAACGTACCCATAGCGCACCGTTGGGTTCGGCGGCGGTGATCCGTTCCAGTTCAATAGGGCTGAATTGGTTGATATAGCGTGGCGAGCGAATATCGCTCAATTGCAGGTCGGCCTGTTCATCAAGCAATACGGCCCAGCCGCTGCCTTGCGCAACGGCCTGGGCCGGCAACAGACAGAGCAGGGTCAGCAGACTGACCGTGAAGATTATGGCGATCCTGAGCCAGCGCACGGCGAAATCCCTTCGTAGGTTAATGCACGGGGTTAACTATGCGCGGGACCGTAATGGGACGGCAAGGGCCAAAGGCCCCTGCCTAGCCGAACGGATAGCTGTTTACTGACTCTCGCCCCGCTCACGGGCAATGGCGCGATAGCCGATGTCCTTGCGGTAGAAACAGCCCTGCCAGTCGATTTTTGCAGCCAGCTTGTAGGCTTGCTGCTGGGCGGCATCGACACTGGCGCCCATGGCGGTGGCGCACAGCACGCGGCCACCGGCGGTAACCACCTGGCCATCCTTGAGCGCGGTCCCGGCATGGAACACCTTGCCTTCCAGCGTAGCCGCGGCGTCCAGGCCCTGGATCAGGTCACCCTTGGCGTAGTCGGCAGGGTAGCCGCCGGCGGCCAGCACGATGCCGACGCTTGGGCGTGGATCCCACTGGGCTTCAACCTTGTCCAGCGCTTGCGCCAGGGCGGCTTCCACCAGCAGCACCAGGCTCGACTGCAGACGCAGCATCACCGGTTGGGTTTCCGGGTCGCCGAAGCGGCAGTTGAACTCGATGACTTTCGGGTTGCCGGCCTTGTCGATCATCAACCCGGCGTACAGGAAGCCGGTGTAGACATTGCCTTCATCGGCCATGCCGCGCACGGTCGGCCAGATCACCAGGTCCATGACGCGCTGGTGCACGTCGGCGGTGACCACCGGGGCAGGGGAGTAGGCACCCATGCCGCCGGTATTCGGGCCGGTGTCGCCGTCGCCGACGCGCTTGTGGTCCTGGCTGGTGGCCATCGGCAAGACGTTCTTGCCGTCGACCATCACGATGAAGCTGGCTTCTTCGCCATCGAGGAATTCTTCGATCACCACCCGCGAACCGGCGTCACCGAAGGCATTGCCGGCGAGCATGTCGCGCACCGCGTCTTCGGCTTCCTGCAGGGTCATCGCCACGATCACGCCTTTACCGGCGGCCAGGCCATCGGCCTTGATCACGATGGGGGCGCCTTTCTCACGCAGGTAAGCCAGGGCGGGCTCGATCTCAGTGAAGTTCTGGTAGTCGGCAGTCGGGATCTTGTGGCGAGCCAGGAAATCCTTGGTGAAGGCTTTCGAACCTTCCAACTGGGCGGCGCCAGCGGTAGGGCCGAAGCAGTCCAGGCCACGGCTGCGGAACAGGTCCACGACGCCGGCCACCAGCGGTACTTCAGGGCCGACGATGGTCAGGGACACGTTCTTTTCGGCGAAGTCGGCCAGTTGCTCCAGGGCCAAGACGTCGATGGCGACGTTTTCGCACTTGGCTTCAATGGCGGTACCGGCGTTGCCGGGCGCGACGTAGACTTTCTGGACGCGAGGGTCCTGGGCGACTTTCCAGGCCAGGGCGTGTTCACGGCCACCGCTGCCAATGATCAAAACATTCATTTCAAAAACCTCAAATTCTGTTAGTTGATCGTTCCCACGCTCTGCGTGGGAATGCCTCTACGGACGCCCTGCGTCCGAGGGACGCGGAGCGTGGGCGCGATCAATCAGTGACGGAAGTGGCGCATGCCAGTAAAGACCATGGCAATGCCGGCTTCATCAGCGGCGGCAATCACTTCAGCATCACGCATCGAGCCACCCGGTTGGATCACCGCAGTCACGCCCGCTTTTGCAGCGTTGTCCAGGCCATCACGGAACGGAAAGAACGCGTCCGAGGCCATCACCGAACCGACCACCTGCAAGCCGGCGTGTTCGGCCTTGATCGCTGCAATACGCGCCGAGTTCACGCGGCTCATCTGGCCAGCGCCGACACCGATGGTCTGGCGGTTCTTGGCGTAGACGATGGCGTTGGACTTAACGTACTTGGCTACTTTCCAGGCGAAGATCAGGTCGTTGATCTCTTGCTCGGTCGGTGCGCGCTTGGTCACCACTTTCAGGTCTTGGCTGCCGATCATGCCGATGTCGCGGCTCTGCACCAGCAAGCCGCCATTGACGCGCTTGTAGTCCCAGGCAGCGGCACGCTCAGCCGACCACTCGCCACAGGCCAGCAGGCGCACATTGGCCTTGGCGGCGACGATGGCGCGGGCCTCTTCGCTGACGGATGGGGCAATGATCACTTCGACGAACTGACGCTCGACGATGGCCTTGGCGGTCTCGGCGTCCAGTTCGCGGTTGAAGGCGATGATGCCGCCGAATGCCGATTCGGTGTCGGTGGCGTAGGCCAGTTCGTAGGCCTGGCGGATCCCGCCTTCAGCGTCCGGGCTCACGGCCACGCCGCACGGGTTGGCGTGCTTGACGATCACGCAGGCTGGCTTAACGAAGCTCTTCACACATTCCAGCGCGGCGTCGGTATCAGCCACGTTGTTGTAGGACAGCTCTTTGCCCTGCAGTTGGGTCGCGGTGGCGATCCCCACTTCGGCAGGCTTGGCTTCCACGTAGAACGCCGCGCTCTGGTGCGGGTTCTCGCCGTAGCGCATTTCCTGGGCCTTGATGAACTGGCTGTTGAAGGTGCGCGGGAACTGGCTGCGGCCTTCAGTGCTGAGGGTCTCGGCGGCCTGGTTCACGGTGCCCATGTAGTTGGCGATCATGCCGTCATAGGCCGCCGTGTGTTCGAAGGCCTTGAGCATCAGGTCGAAACGCTGGGCGTAGGTCAGGCCGCCAGCTTTCAGGCTTTCCAATACTTGGGCGTAGTCGCTGGCGTTGACCACAATGGCCACGTCTTTGTGGTTCTTGGCTGCCGAGCGCACCATGGTCGGGCCGCCGATATCAATGTTCTCGATAGCGGTCGGCAGGTCGCAGCCTGGCTTGTTGATGGTGGCTTCAAACGGGTAGAGGTTGACGGCCACCAGGTCGATCGGCTTGATGCCGTGCTCGTTCATGATGGCATCGTCGATACCGCGACGGCCGAGGATGCCGCCGTGGATTTTCGGGTGCAGGGTCTTGACCCGACCGTCCATCATTTCTGCGAAACCGGTGTAGTCCGCGACTTCTACTGCGGCCACGCCGTTGTCCTGCAGCAGTTTGAAGGTCCCGCCCGTGGAGAGGATTTCCACACCCAGGGCTTCCAGCTCCCGGGCAAATTCGAGGATCCCGGTCTTGTCGGAAACACTGATCAAGGCGCGGCGGATCGGCAGGCGGGTAGTCTGGTCGGTCATCTCAATTTCCATCAAAAGCAAAGGAGTCAGCAAAAAAGGCGACCGGTTTTACGCGGGCGCCTTTCTGGTTTGATTGAATGCTTACAGCAAATCGTACTGTTTGAGCTTCTTGCGCAGGGTCCCACGGTTCAGGCCCAGCAGCTCACTGGCTTTGGTCTGGTTGCCCTTGACGTAGTTCATCACGCTTTCGAGCAAGGGCGCCTCGACTTCGGAGAGCACCAGGTTGTACACATCCGTGACGGCCGCGCCCTCAAGGTGGGCGAAATAATTGTGCAGCGCTTTCTCGACGCTCCCGCGAAGGGTCTGGCCTTCTTCGCTCGGCGTGTTGAGGTGCTGTTTCAAATTGACGTTGTCGCTCACGGGTGTTGTTCCACTCACTAAAGTCTCGGTCATCATCGTCATGCGGCCACCCCTTCTCCGTCCCCTGCTCTCAGGCTCTTGTCTCGTTCGGCAAAGAACTCACGAACGGCGGTGACCTGTGCTTGCGTTTCATCCAAACGATTGAACCCGGTGCGAAACTCTTTGGCGCCGGGCAGGGTTGCGAGGTACCAACCCACATGCTTGCGAGCAATGCGCGCGCCCATCACGTCCCCATAGAAGATGTGCAGGGCGGCCAGATGCTCTAGCAGAATACGTTCCACCTCGATCAGCCCCGGTGCCGGCATGATTTCGCCGGTACGCAGGAAATGCTCGATCTCACGAAAAATCCATGGCCGCCCCTGGGCGGCCCGGCCGATCAACAGGCCATCGGCACCGGTTGCGTGCAATACGCGCCGGGCTTTCTCGGCCGAGTCGATGTCGCCGTTGGCAAAGACCGGAATCGACACTGCCTGCTTGATCGCGGCAATGGTGTCGTATTCGGCCTCGCCGGTATAAAGGTCAGCGCGGGTGCGGCCATGCACCGCCAATGCTGCAATGCCTGCCTGTTCGGCGATCTTCGCCACCGTCAGGCCGTTCTTGTTGTCCCGGTCCCAGCCGGTGCGAATCTTCAGGGTGACCGGCACATCCACTGCACCCACCACGGCGTGCAGGATCTCGGCCACCAACTGCTCATCCTTCAACAGGGCGGAACCGGCGGCCTTGTTGCAGACCTTTTTTGCCGGGCAACCCATGTTGATATCAATAATCTGTGCACCCAGCTCTACGTTGGCTCGGGCCGCATCCGCCAGCATTTGCGCATCACCGCCGGCGATCTGCACCGAGCGGGGCTCGGGATCACCTTCGTGGATCATGCGCATCCGCGATTTGCGGGTGTTCCACAAGCTCATGTCGCTGGTGACCATTTCCGAGACTACAAGCCCTGCCCCCAAACGTTTGCACAGCTGACGAAAGGGCTGGTCAGTGACGCCCGCCATCGGGGCGAGAATCAAAGCGTTTGGCAATGTATATGGGCCGATGCGTACCGCCGACATAGGACTTCCCTGTTGTGGGGCCGGATCATTAGAGTTCGAAAAAGGGTTGGCATGATACCCGCTCTCGATGACTGGTTAAAGGCTGAATTGGATAAAATCTGAGCAGTTATTTTCTTATCGCCAGCGGTTTGGTCGTGGACGAGCAAGTCAATAACCTGCCGTCCGAACCTTGACGCGCGCAACCAATCACTCGGGGGAGTGGAAACTCAAACTGTAGTTCACGGCCTTGTTGCCTGGGTCGAGAATGTCCAGGGCGATATGGATCGGGGTCTGGGACGGCATCTCGGTCTGGCCGGCCAACTCGCCGCTGAGGTACTCGGCGGGTTTGAAGCGCCGGCTGGCGATCATCCGGCCATTAAGGTCGGCAAAGCGCAGCTCCAGCAGCGGGAACGGCTGGGAGAACGTCGCACGGTTATAGATGATGGCATCCACCACCAGCGCGCCGGCAAACTCCGGATGGCTGCGCACCACCAGGTTGCTGCTCTTGATATGGGCAATATCCACCCGCGACGGCACGGTACAGCCCAGTTTCGGGCACAGTTCCTGGAACCATGGGCGGTACTTGTCCTGGCGGGCCAGTTCGTCGAACTGGTAGGCAATGTACTGGCCGGCGAGGGCGGCGGCGGCCAGCAGCACCAGGGTCAGCCAGAGCAGGCGGCGGCCCCAGCCGGCGGGGCGCTTGCCGGCGTAGAGGTGCAGCGGGTCGTCTTCCAGGTCCTGCAGCATCTCGTCATGGACGTTGCCCGTGGCGCGTGTGCGCTTGCGGCGTGGTTCAGGCTCGGGCTCGTCCGGCTCGCTGCTGAGCGTTGGCTCGGGCGGGTCGAGAGCGTCGTCGGCACGCAGCACGGGCTCATCGTCCACCTCGTGAATGTCGAAGGACATCGAGGGCTCGGTACGCTGGGGCTTGCCCGTGGGGGCCGGGGCTGGTTCGACGGTTTCCTCGGTGTGGGCGATTGTCGCAGCCCGTTCGTCCGGCGGGTCGCTGAACAGGCTGGCGGCCCACTGTTCTTCTTCAGCCTTGACCGTATCGCGGCTGGCGATCATCGACTCGTCTTTTTGCCGACGGTCCGCGCCGGCCTGGCGGCGGTCGCTGCCCTGGGGCTGGGTGTGTTGGATCTCCCGGCGCTCGAGCTTGGCCAATTCTTCGTCGAGGTTCAGGTGGTCCAGGTCCAGCTCTTCGGCGGTCCATTGCTTCTGGCTGATGGCGCGTGGCGGGGCTTCGGCAGCCGGCGCTTCAGGCGCGTGGGCGCGTTGCTCCAGCAGTTGCCGGGCGGCATTGAACACTTGCAGGCACGAGCCGCAACGAACCACACCACGGGCCACGCTCAATTGAGCATGGCTGGCGCGGAAGCGGGTTTGGCAATGCGGGCACTGGGTGACGAAACTGTCGGTCATGCGGCCATCCGATTCATGCAGGCGCTCATTCTAGCGCCGACGACCGCTGATGCGTACCCAGCCATCGCGGTTGGCGATGGGGTCCAGGTCGAAGTCCTGGGCGTAGGCGGCGGCGACTTCTTCGCCCTGCTCGGCGAGGATCCCCGACAGCGCCAGGCGCCCACCGGGCCTGACCAGGCTCGACAGTTGCGGAGCCAGCGAAACCAGCGGCCCGGCGAGGATATTGGCGACCAATACATCGGCCTGCACCTGGGGCAATTGCTCCGGCAGGTACAGTGGGAATTTGCCTTCAGGAATGTTGTTGCGCCCGGCGTTATCGCGGGAGGCCTCCAGGGCCTGCACGTCAATATCGGTACCGACGGCTTCCTTGGCGCCCAGCAACAGCGCGGCGATGGCCAGGATGCCCGAGCCGCAACCGAAGTCCAGCACGTTGCAGCCTTGCAGGTCCTGGCCGTCGAGCCATTCCAGGCACAGGGCGGTGGTCGGATGGGTGCCGGTGCCGAACGCCAGGCCCGGGTCCAGCAGCAGGTTGACCGCCTCAGGCTCCGGGGCCGCGTGCCAGCTTGGTACGATCCACAGGCGCTGGCCGAAACGCATGGGCTGGAAGTTATCCATCCAGCTGCGCTCCCAGTCCTGGTCTTCGATCACTTCGCTATGGTGCTCGGGCAGCGGGCCGCCGGTCAGCAGTTCCATATGGGCAAACACGCTGCTGGCGTCGGTGCCGTCTTCGAACAGGGCCAGCAAGTGGGTGTGGGACCACAGCGGCGTGGTGTTCAGCTCAGGCTCGAAAATCGGCTGGTCTTCGGCGTCCATGAAGGTCACCGACACGGCGCCGACTTCGAGGAACGCGTCTTCATAGGTTTCGGCTTGTTCTGGGCTGATGGCGAGACGGACTTGCAGCCAAGGCATGGCGGGCACCTTTGAAAAAATGAGTGTGCAGCGGGGTGGGGCTGCGAAAGGGCGCAAGTTTACGCGAGAGCAGGCCAGAAGACGACACCACTGACAGCACGGGAGCCAAATGTGGGGGCTGGCTTGCCTGCGATGGCGGGGTGTCAGCTTGCTCATCAGTGCCTGGCCTGCCGCTATCGCAGGCAAGCCAGCTCCTACAGGGTTTTGTGGTGTTCTTGTGTGCGCATAAACGACAAAACCGCCCGAAGGCGGTTTTGTGGGTGGAGCACAAACTTACTGGTTGGCCAGCTTGTGTTCCAGGTAGTGAATGTTCACACCACCTTCGCAGAAGCCTTCATCACGAACCAGATCCCGATGCAGGGGGATGTTGGTCTTGATGCCGTCGACCACGATTTCGTCCAGGGCATTGCGCATACGGGCCATGGCCTCGTCGCGAGTGGCGCCCCAGGTGATCAGCTTGCCGATCAGCGAGTCGTAGTTGGACGGAACCTTGTAGCCGCTGTACAGGTGCGAATCGACGCGAACGCCGTTGCCGCCTGGTGCATGGAAATGCTTGACCAGGCCTGGACTCGGGATAAAGGTTTTCGGGTCTTCGGCGTTGATCCGGCACTCCAGGGAGTGACCGTGCATCTTCACGTCGTCCTGGGTAAAGGACAGCACGTTGCCAGCGGCGATGCTCAGCATCTCCTTGACGATGTCGATACCGGTGACCATCTCCGAAACCGGGTGCTCTACCTGCACACGAGTGTTCATCTCGATGAAGTAGAAGCGGCCGTTCTCGTAGAGGAACTCGAAAGTCCCGGCGCCACGGTAGTTGATATCGATGCAAGCCTTGACGCAGCGTGCCAGGACTTCCTGACGTGCTTTTTCATCCAGGCCCGGTGCCGGAGCTTCTTCCAGGACTTTCTGGTGACGGCGTTGCAGCGAGCAATCGCGGTCGCCCAGGTGGATGGCGTGGCCCTGGCCGTCGGACAGTACCTGGACTTCCACGTGACGTGGGTTGGTCAGGTACTTTTCCAGGTAGACCATCGGGTTGCCGAACCAGGCACCCGCTTCGGAGCGAGTCTGCTTGGCCGCTTCGATCAGGTCTTCTTCCTTGTGCACCACGCGCATGCCGCGACCACCACCGCCGCCGGCGGCCTTGATGATCACCGGGTAACCGACTTCGCGACCAATGCGCAGGGCGGTTTCCTCGTCTTCCGGCAGTGGGCCGTCGGAGCCTGGAACGGTTGGCACGCCGGCTGCGATCATCGCGTCCTTGGCCGACACCTTGTCGCCCATCAGGCGAATGGTCTCGGCTTTCGGGCCGATGAAGGCGAAGCCGGATTTTTCCACCTGTTCGGCGAAATCGGCGTTTTCCGCGAGGAAGCCGTAGCCAGGGTGGATGCCGTCAGCGCCGGTCACTTCAGCCGCGGCGATGATGTTCGAGACCTTCAGGTACGAGTTCGTGGCCAGTGGCGGGCCAATGCAGATGCTTTCGTCCGCCAGTTTCACGTGCATCAATTCGGTATCGGCCGTCGAGTAAACAGCGACGGTCTTGATGCCCTCTTCCTTACAGGCGCGCAGGATCCGCAGCGCGATCTCGCCGCGGTTGGCGATCAGGACTTTTTGCAGTTTCTTCGCAGGTTTCAACATCGAAGGCGCTCCGCGGTTCAAACGATGGTGAACAGCGGCTGGTCGTACTCAACCGGCTGACCGTTTTCTACCAGGATGGATTCGATGACGCCGGCTTTTTCGGCCGTGATGTGGTTCATCATCTTCATCGCTTCCACGATGCAGATGGTGTCGCCCACTTTCACGGTCTTGCCCACTTCAACGAAGGCTGGCGAGGTCGGTGCCGGGGTGCGGTAGAAAGTACCGACCATTGGCGACTTGACCACGAAACCGTTCAGCGCAGGGGCAGCAGGTGCGGCAGGTGCAGCGCTAGCAGCAGGTGCGGCGGCTGGAGCAGCAGCGGCAGGCGCCGGCGCTTGCATCTGGGGTGCGTAGAACTGTTGGGCCGGGGTCTTGCTGTGACGGCTGATCCGTACGGATTCTTCGCCTTCCTTGATTTCCAGCTCGTCGATACCGGATTCTTCCAGCAGTTCGATCAGTTTCTTAACTTTACGGATATCCATGAATCATCAACTCCCAAGGGTCGGTCAGGGGCGTTTAGCCTGTTCTTCAATGTGTTCCAGGGCGGCCTCCAGGGCCAGTCGGTAACCGCTGGCGCCAAGGCCGCAGATCACTCCTACCGCTACGTCGGAGAAGTAAGAGTGATGGCGGAAAGCTTCGCGTTTATGCACGTTCGATAAATGCACTTCGATGAATGGGATGCTCACCGCCAGCAGCGCGTCACGTAAAGCAACACTTGTGTGCGTAAAAGCGGCGGGATTGATCAGGATAAAGTCCACGCCTTCGCTGCGCGCGGCGTGAATGCGATCAATCAATTCATACTCGGCATTGCTTTGCAGGTAGAGCAGATGGTGGCCGGCTTCACGGGCCCGTCGCTCCAGATCGAGGTTGATCTGTTCGAGGGTGACTGCACCGTACACACCCGGTTCGCGGGTGCCGAGCAGGTTCAGGTTGGGTCCGTGCAGAACCAGTAAGGTCGCCATCGGCTGTTCCTTGTTATTGATGTGGGTACGTCAGAACCCGGCGACTATGCCGCAAAGCCTTTGTGACTGTCCAGTTCTCTGCAATAGCCAGCACGATTAGCGAGGATTGCGCAAAATTTGTGACTAGGGCCTTGGATCCGGTCATTGGTAACACGGTTGCGAGTACACAGGAGATCAAATGTGGGAGCGGGCTTGCTCGCGAATGCGGTGTATCAGTCAACCTATCCATCACTGACCCACCGCATTCGCAAGCAAGCCCGCTCCCACATTTTTGATGTCCGTCTGATTTGGAGGATGGAATCAGACGCGAAATGCCTGCACTGCCGTGTTGAGCTGCCCGCCGAGCACCAACAGATGCTCGCCCTGGCGGCGGCCTTGGCCAATGCGCAGCAGGTTGTCCTCACCCAACTGGTGGATGCGCTCGCTATTATCGCGGATCTCACTGACCGCGCCGCTCTGCTGGGCCGTTACATCGGCAATCCGGATGGCTGTGTCGGAAATGGTCTGGATCGCGCCGACGATTTCGTCCAGTGCGCCGTCGGCCGCTTCGGCTTGCTGGGCGGTGGCTTCGGCGTGTTCGACCTGGGCGCGCATGCCTTCCACCGATTGCCGTGCTGCGGTTTGCAGGCCGGCGATCAAGGTCTGGATCTCGGCGGTGGCGCCCGCCGTGCGCTGGGCCAGGGAGCGTACTTCGTCGGCGACCACGGCAAACCCACGCCCGGCCTCACCGGCGCGGGCGGCTTCGATGGCGGCGTTGAGCGCCAGCAGATTGGTCTGCTCGGCAATCGAGCGGATCACCGTGAGCACGTTGCCAATGGTCGCGGACTCTTCGGCGAGTTTCTCGATCATTTGCGCATTGCCCTGCACTTCGCCCACCAGCGCGTGCAGGCCGGTCAGGCTCAAGCCGATCACCCGCTGGCCATGCTCTACGGCCTCGCCGGCGCTGCGGCTGGCCCCGGCGGCCTGGCTGGCGTCACCCGCGACCTGCTGGATAGTGGCCTCCAACTCGCCCAATGAATCACGGATTTGCGCAGTGTCCCCGGCCTGGCGTTCGGCGCCGTCATGCAGGCCGCCGCTCAGTTCGGCCAGGGCGCGGCTGCTGCCGGCCACTTGCTCGGCATTTGCGCGAATAGTGCCCACCAGGTTCACCAGGTAAGTCCGCAGGCGATTGAGCGAGGCTTCAATATCATGCAGTTCACGGTTGGTTGCACCCAGGGCGATCTCCTGGCTGAAGTCGCCCTCGGCCCAGGTCGACAGGGCCGGCGCCAGGCTGGTCAGCACCCGCGCCAGGCGCCGTTGCAGGGTGTCGATGAGCAGGGCGATCATCAGGATCAGGCCAATCATTACGCCCTGGATCACCCGCACTTCGCCCTGGATTCGAGCGTGCTGGGCGCGCACTTCGGGCTCCAGCGCAGCAATGGCGTGCTGCACGGTGTTGATTTTCAGGTGGGTGGCGGCGGCCAGTTCGGTACGTTTCTGGATTTGCTCGCGGGTCCGCGCCAGTTCGGAAGGGTAGCGCGTGAGCAGGCTGTTGAGCTCGCGCTTGAGGCCTACGCCGGTGTCTTCGGCGACCGTGGTTTCGCTGCTTTCCAGGCCCATCAACGCCGAAAAATCATCGCTGTTGGAGGCACTGCTGGCGGTCACGCCCAACAGTGGTAGCTGCTCAATCAAGTCCGCCTGGCTGCGGATGTTGGCCAGTTCACGCTCCACATCGGCCGCCAGCTCGCTGCGCCCACTGCTCACCAGTTTGTCCCGCGCCAGGGATAGCCGCCCCAGATGCTGCGCGGCGGCGAGCAACGGTGGTAGATAACGCGCCGCGTCCGGTGAGCTGACGCCGATGGCGTACTGGCTCAGTTGCTCCAGATTGGCCCCCAGCTCCCGCTCGGCTTGCAGCAGCAAGGCTTGTGGGTCGCCGGCCAGCTTGCCGGCGGCCAGCAGGTCGGTCTTGCTGAAACCCTCAAGGTCCAGCAAGCCGGGGCGCAATTTTTCGCTTAGCTCAGGCGGCAGCTCGTCCAGGTTCAGCGCCAGGCTTTCCAGGCTCTGGCCGGCAGCGCTCAGGCGCAAGGCATCGCCGCTGGCCAAATAGTCGTCGATATTGCGCGCGGTCTGGTTCTGGAAGGCTTGGGACAGGCCCAGGTAGCGCTCCATCAGCACATAAGGGCGTTCAAGCGCCCGTTGCGACCACCAGAGCGTAGCGCCCAGGGCCAGGCAAACGGCGACCAGCAGAAGGGTATTGAGATTTGTCAGCAGCTTCAGGCGCATGCGTGGTTTCAACCAACGGCGGAAGAATAAGTGCCTGAAGTTATTGCGTTTTCGTTACAGCGTTATGACGGACTGAGTGGAATCCGATGAAAAGGTGGCACTTTGCCTTGACGTGCCTGCGGCGTGCACGCGATTGCGCCCGGCGTCCTTGGCGCGGTACAGCGCTTCGTCGGCCTGGGCGGCCATCATCAGGCTGTCGGAGCCGTCGCACAGCTCGACCACTCCGGCGCTGAAGGTGCACCACAAGTCCTGGGGCTGGGCCGGGTAGTGGATTTCGGCAAAGCGCCCACGGATTTCATCGAGCACTTTGCAAGCGGCGTCCAGGTCGGTGTCGGGCATCACGATGGCGAATTCTTCGCCGCCGTAACGGCCGATGTAGTCGGTCTTGCGCAGGCGCTGCTTGAGAAACAGCGCCAGGCTCTTGATCACGCGGTCGCCCATGGGGTGGCCGTGGCTGTCGTTGACCCGCTTGAAGTGGTCAATGTCGAGCATGGCAAAGCTCAATGGCTTGTTCTCGCGGCGCGAGCGGAAGCTGCAGTCTTCCAGCAGTTGCAGGATATGGGTGTGGTTGTACAGGCCGGTCAGGCTGTCGCGCACCATCCGCGCCTTGAGGTGGCGGGCGCGGGCGGCGCGGTTGCGCACGGTGGTGATCAGGTGGCGCGGCTTGATCGGCTTGGTGAGGAAGTCGTCGCCGCCTTCGCTCATGGCGTCCAGCTGTTTATCCAGGTCATCTTCGGCCGACAGATAAATGATCGGCACGCTGACATAGCGGTCATTGTGGCGGATCACCTTGGCCAACTCGGTGCCGGTACAGGCTGGCATATACATGTCGAGGATGATCAGGTCGGGCTGGAAGTCCGCCAGCTCGGCCATGGCCTGGATCGGCTCGATCAGGGTGCGGGTGACGATCCCGGCGCTGTTGAGCAGGCGTTCGGTGTGCATCGCCTGGGCGCGGGAGTCGTCGATGATCAACACTTTATAGGGTTCGTACTGGGCGACGCAGGTCAGCACCTCGATTTTTTCCAGCAGGCTCGACGCCTCCAGGGTCCCGGTAAGGAACTCCTGGCCACCGGCGCGCACGGCGGCCAGGCGGGTGGGGGTGTCGGTTTCGTGCAGGCTGAAGAACAGCAGCGGCAGTTTCTGCTCCAGGCCTTCCTGGGCTTCGGCGGCCAATTTCAGGCCCAGGCCGGCGCCACAGAAGTCCACGTCCATCACAATCGCCGCCGGCAGGCGTTCGGCCATGGACGAACGGAAGGCGGCCACGCTGTCCAGAGACTGCGCACTCAAACCAAAGAATTCCAGCTGCTTGGCCAGGCGCTCGGCGCGGTCGTGATCGGCGAGCATCACGTAGATCGGCTTGCGCATCGGCGGCAGGAAGGTCTGATCCAGCTGGTCGCCCTGACGCAGGCCGGTCCGCGACAGGCGCTGCATCAAACGGTTGAGGTCGGTGATCAGGTGACTGCTCAGGCGGCCGCGGTTTTCGTCCACGGCTTTAAGCGACTCGATGATGTGCCGGGCCAGTTGGCCATGCTCGGGTTGTTCGAAGCGTTCGGCAAAACGCAGCAGGCGCAGATTGGCCTCGCTGAGTTCATTCAATTCGGCGTTCGACCATTCGCTGCGCTGTAAACGCTGCCAGATCTCAAGAATTTGACGCGCCTGATGAATTACCCGCTGGGCAAAGTGGTGCTTGAGACGCTCACGACTGGGGTCTTCTGGCTCGGTCATATCCTGACTACTAGGTAAGGGTGCATGCTGAGGTCGACTGGTGGCTCTATGCTAGCACCTCTTTTCATTCGCACGAGTGTCATACGTCAATTAACTGCAGCGTCCTGTGGATTCATTTGCTGACCCTTGGGTCGCGTAGGCGCATCGGCGCCCATCCTTTATAGTTGAGTGCCAGCTTTACGCCACCTTGATTAAAAGCCCCGCACCGACGGGCACGATGGGGTAGGGTTGTGGTCGTAGCTATTGAACTCAAGTGACTGAAAGGATATCCGCCATGCTGGACTGGAAAAACCGTGCAGGCAGCGCCCCAGGCCCAAGCCCTGCGCCCAAGTCGGCCTCCCGCAGCTATTTTCGTAATCTGTTGATGAGCCGTGCCCTGATGACCCTGGTGGTGATTTACCTGTTGGTCACCGGTGGCCTGGGCTGGTATTGGAGCCAGGAGCCGGCGTTGTTCCCGGTCCAGCAAAATGCGCAAATTGCCGCCGAAAAAGACGGCAAACAAATGGTGCTCGGCTTTACCACTGTCGAAACCGTCAAGACCGTGGTGGGTACCCTGCTGAACAAGCCTGGCGGTTATATTTCCAATGACCGCTTCCCGCCTGGGTTGTGGATGGACAATATGCCCAGCTGGGAATATGGCGTGCTGGTGCAGGTGCGTGACCTGACCCGTGCCCTGCGCAAGGACTTCGCCCGCTCGCAATCGCAATCGGCCGAAGACGCCGACCTGGCCAAGGCCGAGCCGCGCTTTAACTTCGACAACAAGAGCTGGGTGCTGCCCTCCAGCGAATCGGAGTACCAGGAAGGCATCAACTCCCTGAACCGCTATCAGGCGCGTCTCTCCGACCCCAACCAGAAAGGCGCGTTGTTCTACGCGCGTGCCGACAACCTGAACAACTGGCTGGGCGATGTTGCTACCCGCCTCGGTTCGTTGTCGCAGCGCCTGTCGGCCAGTGTCGGCCGGGTCAAGCTCAATACCGCGCTGAAAACCGAAACGCTGGCGCCGGGCGAAGTGCCGCAGCTCGATGAAGAAGTGGTGGAAACCCCATGGATGCAGATCGACAACGTGTTCTACGAGGCCCGCGGCCAGGCCTGGGCCCTGTCCCACCTGTTGCGCGCCATCGAAGTCGACTTTGCCGACGTGCTGGCCAAGAAAAACGCCACCGTCAGCGTGCGCCAGATCATTCGTGAGCTGGAGGCGTCCCAGGAAACCCTGTGGAGCCCGATGATCCTCAATGGCAGCGGCTATGGCGTATTGGCCAACCACTCGCTGGTGATGGCCAACTACATCTCCCGCGCCAACGCGGCGGTGATCGACTTGCGTCAACTGCTGAACCAGGGTTGAGTCATGGTCGATAGCGCCAAGGAGGTCGCGCACCGCGCGGCCTCGGATGCCGAACACATCGCCTGGGTCGACGAGCAGGACAACCTGCTCGGCGCCCTGGTGCGTGCTGACCTGCGCGAGCGCGGGCTGATCGGGCGCGGCACCTACATCATGCTGTTTAACTCAAAGGGTGAACTGTGCGTGCACCGGCGCACCCTGAGCAAAGCCATCTATCCCGGTTATTGGGACGTGGCGGCGGGCGGCATGGTCGGGGCTGGCGAGACCTACGAGCAGTCGGCCGCCCGTGAGCTGGCAGAAGAATTGGGCGTCAGCGGTGTAGAACTGACCGCCCACGACCACTTCTTTTTCGAGGATACGGGTAACCGGCTCTGGTGCTCGGCGTTTTCTGCGGTCTGGGATGGGCCGCTGCAGCTGCAGCCCGAAGAGGTGCTGGAAGCGCGTTTTATGTCCATTGAGGCAGTCCTGGCCGATATCGAGCAAAAGTCCTATTGCCCCGACTCCCTGGCCGCCTTAAAACGCTATCTGGCGGCGCGTCGCTAAAGTTGCATAAATTGGCGCCATTTGGCTCTTAGCAAGTAGGCTTTTTGCCGTTACACTGCGCGACTTTTCAAGCCGAACTGCCTTGGCGGTTCGGTAGCGCTGCCCCTGCCTGAGTGGGGCTTCGCGGTTGGTGGCCGGTTGACGGGCACTGATCAGTCTTCATCCTCCCAAGAGGATTGCCGGTGGCCAAAAAAGCCGCATCCTTCGCCGCCCTTGGTGGCCTGGTGTTTTCCACCGACGCAGGTCGGCATTGCCCGGACTGTCGCCAGCCCGTGGACGCCTGTACCTGCAAACAGACCCTGATTCCCGAAGGTGACGGTATTGCCCGCGTACGCCGCGAGAGCAAGGGCCGTGGCGGCAAGACGGTGACCACCATCACCGGCGTGCCTCTGGCGGCCGAGCCACTCAAGGAGTTGGCCACCGTGCTGAAAAAGCGCTGTGGCACCGGTGGCGCCCTGAAAGACGGGATCATCGAAATCCAGGGCGATCACGTCGAGTTGCTGTTGGCCGAGTTGATCAAGCTCGGTTACAAGGCGAAGAAATCCGGCGGCTAGCAGCCTCTGTGAAACCCGCACCGACGAGCGCGCTCGTCGTCTCCATGGTTTCACAGAGCCTGTTCCTGACCGGTGTCTAAACTCTGTCCTGCGAGCGGGGTCTACCTCTCTCACAGGCAAATCGTCATTTTCACTCTTTAGACTGCGCCAGCCTCTGACTTGGGTGGCGCTCTTCGACTTTATATAGGGGACTTCGATGTCCGTACGACGCACACGCAAAGACGATGGCAGCCAATGGACAGTTGCGGACAGCCGCAGTGTTTACGGGATTCGCCATTGGGGGGCCGGATATTTCGCGATCAATGATGCCGGTCGCGTTGAAGTCCGTCCGAACGGCCCGAACAGCTCGCCCATCGACTTGTACGAGCAAGTGGACGAGCTGCGCAAAAGCGGCCTGTCCCTGCCGTTGCTGGTGCGCTTCCCGGATATCCTGCAAGACCGCGTGCGCCAGCTGACCGGCGCCTTCGACGCGAATATCGAGCGCCTGGAATACCAGAGCAAATACACCGCGCTGTACCCGATCAAGGTCAACCAGCAGGAAGCGGTGATCGAGAACATCATCGCCACCCAGGACGTGTCCATCGGCCTGGAAGCCGGCTCCAAGCCTGAGCTTCTGGCGGTGCTGGCCCTGGCACCGAAAGGCGGCACCATCGTCTGCAACGGTTACAAGGACCGTGAGTTCATCCGCCTGGCGCTGATGGGCCAGAAGCTGGGCCACAACGTGTTTATCGTGATCGAGAAAGAGTCCGAAGTGGGCCTGGTGATCGAAGAAGCCGCCAACCTCAAGGTCAAGCCACAGGTCGGCCTGCGGGTGCGCCTGTCGTCCCTGGCGTCGAGCAAGTGGGCAGACACCGGTGGCGAGAAGTCCAAGTTCGGCCTGTCGGCGGCGCAGTTGCTGTCGGTGGTCGAGCGCTTCCGCGCCGCCGGCCTGGACCAGGGCATCCGCCTGTTGCACTTCCATATGGGCTCGCAGATCGCCAACCTGGCGGACTACCAGCACGGGTTCAAGGAAGCCATCCGTTACTACGGTGAACTGCGCAACCTTGGCCTGCCGGTGGACCACATCGACGTCGGCGGCGGCCTGGGCGTGGACTACGACGGTACCCACTCGCGCAACGCCAGTTCGATCAACTACGACATGGACGACTACGCCGGCGTGGTGGTGGGCATGCTCAAGGAGTTCTGCGACGCGCAGAACCTGCCGCACCCCAACATCTTCTCCGAAAGCGGCCGCTCCCTGACCGCTCACCACGCCATGCTGGTGGTGCAAGTCACCGACGTCGAGAAACACAACGACGACGTGCCGGTGATCGAGAACAAGGAAAGCCTGCCGGAAACCGTGCAATGGCTGGTTGACCTGCTGGGCCCGACCGACATTGAAATGGTCACCGAAACCTACTGGCGCGCCACCCACTACATGAGCGACGTGGCCGCCCAGTACGCCGACGGCAAACTGACCCTCGCGGAAAAAGCCCTGGCCGAACAGTGCTACTTCGCCGTGTGCCGCCGCCTGCACAACTCGCTCAAGGCCCGCCAGCGCTCGCACCGCCAGGTGCTGGACGAACTCAATGACAAGCTGGCCGACAAGTACATCTGCAACTTCTCGGTATTCCAGAGCCTGCCGGACACCTGGGCCATCGGCCAGGTACTGCCGATTCTGCCGCTGCATCGCCTCGACGAAGAGCCGCTGCGCCGTGCAGTACTGCAAGACCTGACCTGTGACTCCGACGGCAAGATCAAGCAATACGTCGACGAGCAGAGCATCGAGACCAGCTTGCCGGTGCACGGTTTGAACGAAGGCGAAGATTACCTGCTGGGCATCTTCCTGGTGGGCGCCTACCAGGAAATCCTCGGGGACATGCACAACCTGTTCGGTGACACCGACTCGGTGAACATCTACCAGCGCGACGACGGCACGGTCTACAGCGCCGGGATCGAGACCCACGACACCATCGAAGACATGCTGCGCTACGTGCACTTGTCGCCGGAGGAGTTGATGACCCACTACCGTGACAAGTGCGCCAGCGCGAAGATCACGGCGGCGGAGCGTACGCAGTTCCTGGATGCTTTGCGCCTGGGCCTGACCCGCTCCTCGTACCTGTCTTCCTGACGTATCAGATGCGCGGCGCCTCATCCACGTCATAACGGTCGCGCAGCGGAACGCCCATTTCCTCACGGAGGGCGTTTTCCGTGAAGGGATAAGGGTTGACGTTGGTCGCTGGAGTGTTGGGGTTATTGTCAAAGTCGAAAGGCGTGGCATCCGTGGGAATTCCAACCACTTGGTATTCCTCGTTGTTTACGGTTCTCGGCACTCCGCCTCTGAGGAGGGGGGCTCCATTAGCGTCCTTCAGGATTTGTTTGCCAGGTATGCCCGTCCCTGTGGCTCCATTGAACGCGTGAGCGAGTTCATGATGGAGCGTAATCTCCGGGGAGATGGAAAAGGTCTGGTCAAAGTCAGCGGGTTCGAAAACGATTTCGGGCTGGGTCGAAACTGAACCCGGTTTGTTGTCTTTTATATAACCAAACTCAGGGCGGAAAGGGTCTTTCCTGAGCTCAGCGTTTGAGGTGTACTCATTCCTGAATCCGTAGGCGCTAAAGCCGGGGGTGTGCGATTCGGTAAGGACGATAGGCCTATGCCCGTCTTCAACAAATTGATCCATGGCTTCGAGTGCTTTTTGACCCGCTGGTGAGGCTCTTAGTCGGTCTATAACATCTTCCGTCTGTTCTATGAATTGTTCTGTACCTTTTATTACCAAGCCTTTTCTACCGCTCTCGGAATATGTAACAGGGATGATTTTAGAGTTGCCTTGGTTGTTAATTGTGTCGGTAGACTTGGCATAGATCTTATCGTTTTTATCATAAGAGTTAATGGTGTCGGCGCCCTCGCCGCTATAAAAAGTAGTCCGGTAATAACCACTCAGTGTGTCATTGCCCCTTCCCCCGTTTAGTACAACCTTGCCAGGCCCAGCGTAAAGATGGTCATCTCCCCTGTCGCCGTTGAGGAATAACACTCTGTTGGCAGGACCAAAGCCTGCATACAGGTGATCGTTTCCTTTTCCTCCCGATATCGCAGCGTTGCCCGTGCCGGCAGTAATTGTGTCGTCGCCATCACCGCCAGTTACCGCCATATCGCCGGTGCCCAGGCGTATGTGATCGTTTCCTTTTCCACCGATCACGGTCCCCACTCGCCCATTTGAAACAATATCGTCATCACCGTCGCCGCTGTTTATGTGCATTTCGATGTTGACGTACTTGTCGACGGTAATGCGGTCATTGCCTCCAGCAGTGTTGATCCTCAGTGAGTGCGCGTTGTTGTTTGCTGTCAGTGGGAGTTTGTAGTCTTTGCCATTGATACGCGCGTTGAGCTGGTGGTTTGCGCCTACGGTAATACTGACGTTGTCAGCCCGGTCGGAGGTGGTAATCAGCACTCTGCTGACACCGGGTACACGCTTGCCTTGAGGGTCTGTTTTATAGGTTGAAATCTGCTGGATCTTGGTGTTTCCATCATCCGCTAAAACGCTGATATGTGGGGTGCCGACCGGTTCCGCCGGTGGAGTGACGCGTGGTGAAAGGGGGGCTGCGGTTGCTGGTGTCGGGAGTATATTCATTCACAGACCTACCTTGGATGAGAGGTGATGTTTGACCTCGAAGGTGTAAATGCTCTGTGGTCTGCTCCCCGAAAAACAGCCAAGCTGTTTTGTAACAATCAACAGATAGCCCGCGTTCTCAGGGTTGGCCGAGCCAGCGGTCCTGTTTGTTCAGTCGCCACGCAATCGCCCACAACGTCAGACTGCGCACCGCCATAAACAGCAGGAACGTTATCCACAGCCCGTGGTTACCCAACCCCTGCAGCGCCCAGGCAAGCGGCAGCATAATCAGCACCGTCAGCAGCATGCCATTGCGCATCTCCCGCGCACGGGTCGCGCCGATAAACAAACCGTCCAACAAGTAACTCCACACCGCAATCAACGGCAGTACCGCAAGGTACGGCAGGTAGAGATCGGCGGTTGCGCGCACGCTGGGGATATCGGTCTGCATGGCGATAAACAGGTGCCCGCCGAAGGTAAACAGCAGGGCGAAGCCGAGACTGGCGATCAGTGACCAACCGCAAGCGACCACCAGTGAGCGGCGCAGGGCCTGGCGGTCATGGGCGCCGATGGCGTGGCCGCACAGCGCTTCTACCGCGTGGGCCAAACCATCCAGGGCATGGGCGGTCAGCAACAGCCCGTTGAGCAGCAGGGCATTGGCCGCGACGGTGGCATCGCCCAGCCGCGCACCTTGCACCGTGATCATGAAAAACACCGACTGCAGCGCCAGGCTGCGGATAAAGATGTCGCGGTTGACCGCCAGCAGCGCGCGCCAGCTTTGCCAGACCTTGAGCGCCGCCCAGGCGATATGCCCAGGGTAGGCGCGCAGGGCTTTTTGCGTGAGGGCCAGGCCGAGCAGGGCGCCGGTCCATTCGGCAATCACCGAGGCCCGCGCCGAACCGACTACGCCCCAGTCCAGGCCCAGCACAAACCACAGGTTCAGGGCGATATTCACCAGGTTAGTGGTCAACAGAATCGCCAGCGGCGCCCGGGCGTTTTGCGTGCCCAGGAACCAGCCCACCAAGGCATAGGTAGCCAGGGCGGCGGGCAGGCCGAACAGGCGGGTGTGGAAGAACTCGCGGGTCAGTTGATTCAACTCGGCGGAGGGCTGCATCCACTCCAGCGCCAGGTGGCTCAGGGGAATGCCCACCGTGCCGAGCACCATTGCCAACCCCAGTGCCAGCAGCAGACCTTGCAGCAGGATTTGCCGCAGCGCCGCGCCATCATTGCGCCCGGCGGCCTGGGCGGCAAACCCGGTGGTGCCCATGCGCAGAAAGCCCATGGCCCAGGCCAGGAAGGTATACAGGCTGGCCCCTACGGCCACGGCGCCCAATTGGTGGGCGTGGGGCAGATGGCCGATGACCATGCTGTCCACCAGCGCCACCAGCGGTACCGAAATATTCGACAGAATCATCGGCGCGGCCAGGGCCCAGACACGGCGGTGAGTGGGGCGATGACGCCAGTCGGTGAGTAAGGTGGACATGCGGGCTCCTTGGGGGAGCGGCATTGTAACGCTGCCTGGGCAGCATCGCAGACCCAATGTGGGAGCAGGCAAGCCAGCTCCCACAGCAGGTCCCAGCGTTGTGGGTGGCAATGTCGGCATGATGAAGGCTCATGGCTGCGCTGATGAGCTTTCGCTTCTGGCCAGCACGCGAGGCTGAGTTAAATACCCGCCTTCTCCTCAGAACAGCCAAACCCCATGGATAACTCCGATATCGCGATCACCCTGGTCCTGATCTCCGCCTTCATGCACGCCACCTGGAACGCTGTTGTCCGAGCCGGCAGCAGCCGCTTCATGACCCTGGCCATCGTCGATGGCACGGCGCTGGTGATCTGCCTGGCGGCGCTGCCGCTGGTCAATGTGCCGAGCCTGCAAGTCTGGGGTTATGTACTGCTCTCGGTGATATTGAATACGGTCTATCGCCTGTTTCTGATCAAGGCCTATGAGACGGGCGACTTCGGTCAGGTCTACCCGGTGATGCGCGGTGTGCCGCCGGTGCTGGTGGCGTTGTTTTCCTACTTTCTGCTGCATGAGCAACTGTCGTTCCAGGCGATGGCAGGGGTGTTGTTGATTTGCCTGGGGATCATCAGCCTGACATTTGTACGCAGGATGACCGCGCACATGCTCAAGCCGATCCTGATGGCGGTGGGCGCTGGAGTGTTTATTGCGTCCTACACAGTGGTGGACGCCAAGGGTGTGAGAGCCAGTGAAACGGTGCTGCAATACATTATTTACCTGACGGTGTTCCAGAGCATTCCTATCCCGCTGCTGGCGTTTTGCAAGGAGCGTGCGGCACTTGTCCAAACCATTGGCAGTCATTGGCGAGTGGGTGTCTTGGGGGGTGTTTTTTACCTGGCATCCTACGGCCTGGTGTTGTTCGCGCTGTCGCTGGACGCGGTGGCCAAGGTCTCAGCGCTGCGGGAAACCAGTGTTATTATCGGCGCCATTATTGCCGCGCTGTTCTTTCATGAACGGTTCGGCTGGCGACGGATGCTCTCGGCGTGCGTCATTGTTTGCGGGATCATCCTGATCAAAGTGAGCACTTGATGGCTCAGCGTCCTCCACCCACTGCGATGCTTCAGGCTTTTGTCAGCGCCGCGCAAACGGGCAGTTTCGCGCGTGCGGCATCTGAGCTTAACCTCACCGCCAGTGCCATCAGCCATCAAATTGCGGGCCTGGAAGAGTGGTGGGGCGTGCAGTTGTTTGAGCGGCACTCACGTGGCGTCAAGCTGACGTCGGCAGGGCACGCCTTGTTGCCGGTCACTGATGGGTTTTTCAAAGGGCTGGAGGCGGCGTTGCAGGTTCTCAATCCGCGCGAAGCCCAACCGTTGTACCTCTCGTGCACCTCTTCACTCTGTTCGACCTGGCTGATTCCCAGAGTGCATGGCTCGCATACTGACGCCTCGTTCAATCTCGACCTGGTGCTGACCAGCGCAGATATGAGCCCTGCCAGCCTGGGTGCTCATCAATTTGATGTCGCAGTAGTCATAGGGGGCGGGGACTATCCGGAGCATCATGTCGAGTTGCTGATGCGCGATGCGGTGTTTCCCGTATGTTCGCCGGCGTTTTATCGCGAGCATGGCGATATTGCGCCGAAGGATATCGCCCGGTACCCATTGATTCACCGGGCGGATGATCAGATCTGTCCGGGGTGGGAGAGTTGGTTTGCGTTCCAGGGGGTGGCGGCCCCCCCGTATCACCCTGGGCCTCGGTTTCCGGATTCGAGCCTGGCTATAAGCCTTGCGCTCAAGGGGGCTGGGATCGCACTGGGCAGGACGGCGTTGGTATATGACCAGTTGGAAGAGGGGGGATTGGTTGCCTTGAGCAGCCCGGTGATGATGTCGCCGGCGGCGTATTACATTATTTGCCGCAAGGGTCGACAGTCCGAGCCGGCCATCGCCCGGTTGATTGAGTGGCTCAAGCTCAGCGCGGGTGAGTTTCTGCGGGAGGTTGGGGCGAGGCATCCGCAAATAGCGGGCGCTGGAGCATTTCAGAGGTAGGGTTTGACCTGACTTGGTCTGTACACAGAACCAAATCGCCCTCCGTCGGTCAATGTGATCGCCACCATAACCCGCTTCACTGGCGCTGATATATAGTTCACCCCTCAGACACCCTCACAACGAGTGCCCCATGCTTAACAAAGGATTGTTCCTGGCCTGCGCGCTGGCCCTGCTGAGCGCCTGCGATTCTTCCGACAAACCAGCAGCGCCAGCGGCCCCTGCGGCAGCGGTGACGGCGCCGGCCAAGGCCGCGGTAGACGTGGCGACGCTCAAGCAGCGTTATGCAGGCCGTGAGTTAAGCGTGGTGGACGTGTCTGAGGTGCAACTGGATGGCGCCAGCACCTTGTCGGTGAGTTTTTCGATCCCGCTGGACCCGGACCAGAAGTTCGCCGACAAGCTGCACCTGGTGGACAGCAAATCCGGCAAGGTCGACGGTGCCTGGGAGCTTTCCGACAACCTGATGGAGCTGCGCCTGCGTCACCTGGAGCCCCAGCGCAAACTGGTGCTGACCGTGGACGCCGGCCTGCGTGGGGTGAATGACGCCAAGCTCGCCGCCGAGTACGTCAGCCGCCTGGAAACCCGCGACCTGCAAGCCACCGTCGGCTTCGCCAGCCGTGGCACCCTGTTGCCCACCCGTCTGGCCGAAGGTTTGCCGGTGATCGCGCTGAATGTCGACAAGATCGACGTCGAATTCTTCCGCATCAAGCCCGAATCGCTACCGGCGTTTCTCGCCCAGTGGGGCCGCAATACCAGCCTGCAAAGCTATGAGTCCCGTGAACTGCTGCCCATGGCCGACCTGGTGTACGGCGGCCGTTTCGACCTGAATCCTGCGCGCAACACCCGTGAAACCCTGCTGCTGCCCATCGCCGGCCTCAAGCAACTGCAACAGCCGGGCGTGTACCTGGCGGTGATGCGCGCCTCGGGCACTTACAACTATTCGCAACCGGCCACGCTGTTCACCCTCAGTGATATCGGCCTGTCGGTGCACCGTTACGCCAACCGCCTGCATGTGTTTACCCAGGCGCTGGAAGGCGGCAAGGCACTCGATGGCGTCGAGCTGGAAATCCTCGATGCCGAAGGCCGCGTGTTGGGCCAGGGCAAGACCGAGAAGGGCGGCCACGCCGAACTGCCATTGCCGAAAAAGGCCCAGGTACTGCTGGCCAAGCAGGGCGAGCAAACCAGCCTGTTGCGCCTCGACAGCGCAGCGCTGGACCTGGCCGAGTTCGATATCGGCGGCCAGCCCGCGCACCCGCTGCAATTCTTTGTGTTCGGCCCGCGGGATCTGTACCGCCCTGGCGAAACCGTGCTGCTCAACGCCCTGCTGCGCGACAAGGACGGCAATGCCGTCAAGCCGCAGCCCGTGAGTGTCGAAGTGCGCCGCCCGGATGAGCAGGTCAGCCGCAAATTCGTATGGGACGCCGATGCCTCTGGCCTCTATCAATATCAGTTGCAGTTGGCCGGCGAAGCGCCGACCGGGCGCTGGCAACTGGTGTTCGACCTGGGTGACGGTAAGCCGCAGTTGTATGAATTCCTCGTCGAGGACTTCCTGCCCGAGCGCCTGGCCCTGGAACTCAAGGGCAGCGACACGCCCTTGAACCCGGCGGACACCGCCGTTATCCAGGTCAACGGCCGCTACCTCTATGGCGCCCCGGCGGCGGGCAATCGCCTGAGCGGGCAAGTGTATGTGCGCCCGCTGCGCGAGGCGGTCAAAGCCCTGCCGGGCTACGAGTTTGGCTCGGTAACGGAAGAAGAGCTGAGCCAGGATTTTGAACTGGACGAAAGCGTGCTTGATGCCCAGGGCCAGGAAAAGCTGACCCTGGAAAGCAAATGGAGCGAGGCCAAGTCGCCGCTGCAACTGATCGTGCAGGCCAGCCTGCAAGAATCCGGCGGGCGCCCGATCACCCGCCGCCTGGTACAGCCGGTATGGCCGGCCGAGCAACTGCCCGGCCTGCGCGGCTTGTTCGATGGCAAGGAGACCGATGGCGATGGCCCGGCGGAATTCGAAGTACTGCTGGCCAACCAGCAAGGTGACAAGCTGGCGGCCGACAACCTCAAGGTCCGCCTGATCCGCGAGCGCCGCGACTACTACTGGAACTACTCGGACAACGACGGCTGGAGCTATCACTACAACGAGAAATTCCTCAACCTCGATGAGCAGACCGTCAACATCAAGGCCGGCGATACGGCCAAGGTCAGCTTCCAGGTGGAGTGGGGCCCGTACCGCGTCGAAGTCGAAGACCCACAGACCGGGTTGATCAGCAGCAAGCGCTTCTGGGCTGGCTACCAGGCCCAGGACAACACCGAAGGCGGCGCCGTGCGCCCGGACCAGGTCAAGCTGGCGCTGGACAAACCGGCATATGGCGATGGCGATACGGCCAACGTCACTGTCACCCCGCCGGCAGCCGGCAAGGGCTACCTGTTGGTCGAATCCAGTGAAGGCCCGTTGTGGTGGCAGGAAATCGAGGTGCCGGCCGAAGGCAAGAGCTTTGCAGTGAAGCTCGATCCGAAATGGTCGCGTCATGATCTGTATGTCAGCGCGCTGGTGATCCGTCCCGGCGAGCGCAAAGCCAACATCACCCCCAAACGCGCCGTGGGTTTGCTGCACCTGCCGTTGGATCGTACCCAGCGCAAACTGGGCCTGACCCTGACTGCACCGGAAAAAATGCGCCCCAAGCAGCCACTGACGGTCAAGGTTGCGGCAAAAAATGCCGATGGCAGCGTGCCGAAACAGGTGCATGTGCTGGTGGCGGCGGTGGACGTGGGCATCCTCAATATCACCGAGTACCCGACCCCGGATCCATACTCCAGCCTGTTCGGCCGCAAGGCGTATGGCGTGGATCAGTTCGATATCTATGGGCAGTTGATCGAAGCCGGCCAGGGCCGCCTGGCCAGCCTGGCCTTTGGTGGTGACGCGGCGCTGGCCAAGGGCGGCAAGCGCCCGGACACCAGCGTCACCATCGTCGCCCTGCAAAGCGCGCCGGTGACCCTGAATGAGAAAGGCGAGGGCGAAGTCAGCGTCAATATCCCCGACTTCAACGGCGAGTTGCGCCTGATGGCCCAGGCCTGGAGCGATGACCGCTACGGCATGGCCGAAGCCAAGACCGTGATCGCCGCGCCCTTGATTGCCGAGCTGTCGGCCCCACGCTTCCTCGCTGGCGGCGACCAGACGCGCCTGGCGCTGGACCTGTCCAACCTGTCGGGCAAGGCGCAGAAGCTCGATGTGCAACTGACCGCCGAAGGTCAACTGACCCTGCTGGGCGAGCCATCGCAAAGCGTGCAACTGACCCAGGGCCAGCGCACCACCTTGCAGATTCCAGTGCGTGCGCTGGGCGGTTTTGGCCAGGGCAAGATCAAGGTTACGGTCAACGGCCTGGACCTGCCGGGCGAGAACCTGCCGGCGTTTACCCGCGAATGGACATTGGGCGTGCGTCCGGCTTATCCGGCGCTGCTCAAGCAATACCGCGCAGTGCTCAAGGACGAAGCCTGGAGCCTGCCGGACAGCGAACTGGCCCTGTTTGAACCGGCCGGGCGTGAGGCGCTGTTGAGCCTGTCGAGCCGCCCGCCGTTGAACCTGGGCGAGCAGATTCGTGCGCTCAAGGCCTACCCGTATGGCTGCCTGGAGCAAACCGCCAGCGGCCTGTACCCGTCGCTGTACGCCGACGCCGCCGTGCTGACACGCCTGGGGTTGACCGGCGAGCCGGATGCCGAGCGCAAACGCAAGATCGAACTGGGCATCGAGCGCCTGCTGGGCATGCAGCGCTACAACGGCAGCTTCGGTTTGTGGGGTGCCGATGGCGAGGAAGAATACTGGCTGACGGCGTACGTCACCGACTTCCTGCTGCGCGCCCGCGACCAGGGTTTTGCCGTACCGCCTGAAGCGCTGAAGAAGGCCAGCGAACGCCTGCTGCGTTATGTGCAGGAACGCAACCTGATTGAAGTCGACTACAGCGACAACGCCGACCACACGCGCTTCGCCGTGCAGGCCTACGCCGGGCTGGTGCTGGCGCGCAGTCAGCAGGCGCCGCTGGGCGCATTGCGCAGCTTGTTCGAGCGCCGCAGCGATGCGCGTTCCGGCCTGCCCCTGGTGCAGTTGGCGATTGCCTTGCAGAAGATGGGCGACCAGCCGCGCGCCGACCAGGCATTGCTCGCCGGTTTGGCGGTCAAGCGCAAAGCCAATGAATGGCTGGCCGACTACGGCAGCCCCCTGCGTGATCAGGCGATGATCCTGGCCTTGCTGGAAGAAAACGACCTGGCCAAAGGCAAGCGTGAAGAACGCCTGTTCGAGCTGTCGGACCAGATGGCGGCCAGCCCATGGCTGTCGACCCAGGAGCGCAACTCGCTGTTCCTCGCCGGCCGTGGCCTGCTGGGCAAACCGGAAACCAACTGGACGGCGCAGTTGAGCAGCGGCGGCGAAACCCGCGAGCTGAACAACGGCCAGTCCGGCCTGAAGCTGGAAGGCCCGTTGCTGGCTTCACCGCTGACCCTGCGCAACCCGGGCAGCGAGCCGATTTACCAGCAACTGAGCATCTCCGGTTATCCACAGCACGCGCCGGTAGCGGGTGGCGAAAACCTGAGTATTCGTCGTGAGTACCTGGGGATGAATGGCCAGCCGCTGAACCTGCAAAACCTGCGCAGCGGCGACCTGGTGCTGGTGCACATTGCGGTCAGCGCCAACAAGCAACGGGTGCCGGATGCACTGGTGGTCGACCTGCTACCAGCTGGCCTGGAGCTGGAGAACCAGAACCTGGGCCAAAGCGCCGCCAGCCTGGAAAACGCCAGCAGTCAGGTCAAGGAATGGCGCGAGTCGATGCAGAATGCGTCGATCAAGCATCAGGAATACCGCGATGATCGCTATGTGGCCGCGCTGAACCTGGACGGCTACGGCACCACGCACCTGCTGTACCTGGCCCGCGCTGTCACGCCTGGGACTTATCGCGTACCGCCGCCGCAAGTGGAGTCGATGTACCGGCCGAACTGGCAGGCAGTGGGGGATACCCCAGTGGATATGGTGATCAAGGGGCGTTAAGCGCCTCCTGTAGGAACTGGTGCTGCCTTTAATGTGGCAGCTTGCCCGCGATAGCGGTTTTTCAGCCGATGTATTCGGCGACTGACACACCGCTATCGCGAGCAAGCTCGCTCCCACAGGGCCTGTATTTAATGCACAACCCAACTGAGCAGCCACAACCCCAGCATCAACCAGATAATCCCCATGATGATCGAGGCCCGCATAAACGCCCGGACTGCCGAGTACAGCAGCATCAGGCCAATGATCAGGGTGATGATGCTGATGATCGAGGTGTCCATGCCCAGGGTGCGCGACAGGCCGTCGATAAAGTTGCCGCCGGCATTGGTCAGGGCGCCGAACAGGCCGCTGAGCCCGTCGACGATAAAGCGGATGACCGAACCGAGCGCCTGGCCCAGCCATTCGAAAAAGCTTTCTACCTGCATATGAGTTTCCTAATGAAAGGGTGGGCGTATCTGCCGGACCTGAGCCTTTGGTCGCCAATCCCTTGGGCGAGTTCCCTAGAAGCATAGAGGTTTGCCCGTTTGAATTTGCGAATAGTTGCACGCGCTACCCTGGGTAGCCTGCTGGTGGTGATAGCCCTGCTGTGGCTGGCCGACCGCCTCTGGCCCCTGCCGTTGCCCAAGGACGATCTGGCCCGTGTGGTACTGGCGGAGGACGGCACGCCGTTGTGGCGCTTTGCCGATGCCAACGGCGTATGGCGTTACCCGGTGGCGACCGATGAAGTCTCGCCGTATTACCTCGATGCGCTGCTGACCTACGAAGACCGTTGGTTCTACCAGCACCCCGGCGTCAACCCGCTGGCCCTGGTGCGGGCGACCTGGCAGAACCTGACCGGCGCGCGGGTAGTGTCTGGCGGCAGCACCTTGTCGATGCAGGTGGCGCGCCTGCTCGATCCCCATTCGCGCACCCTGCCGGGCAAGTTGCGCCAGCTGTGGCGCACCGCGCAGCTGGAGTGGCACCTGTCCAAAGACCAGATCCTCAACCTGTACCTCAATCGCGCGCCCTTTGGCGGCACCTTGCAGGGGGTGGCGGCAGCCAGTTGGGCGTATCTGGGCAAGTCGCCGCAACAGCTGACCCACGCCGAAGCAGCGTTGCTCGCGGTACTGCCCCAGGCACCGAGCCGTCTGCGCCCGGACCGTCACCCGCAGCGCGCCCAGGAGGCCCGGGACAAAGTGCTGCGGCGCCTGGCCGAGTTCCAGGTGTGGCCGCAATCGGCGGTCGACGAAGCCCTGGAAGAACCCCTGTTGCTGGCGCCGCGCCTGGAACCCAGCCTGGCGCCGCTGCTGGCGCGCCGCCTGAACCGTCCCGACAGCCCGCCGCTGATTCGCACCACTCTCGACGCGACCCTGCAACGCCGTCTCGAAGACCTGCTACTGGGTTGGCGCGCGCGGCTGCCGGAGCACACCTCGGCCGCGATCCTGGTGGTCGAAGAAGAAAGCATGGCCGTGCGCGCCTACCTGGGCTCGGTGGATATCAACGATGCGCGGCGCTTTGGCCATGTGGATATGATCAGCGCCCTGCGCTCGCCGGGCTCGACCCTCAAACCCTTCCTGTATGGCATGGCTTTGGACGCGGGGCTGATTCACTCTGAATCGCTGTTGCAGGATGTGCCTCGGCGCTATGGCGATTACCGACCGGGCAATTTTTCCATGGGCTTTACCGGCGCGGTGCCGGCCAGTACGGCGCTGTCCAGCTCGCTGAACCTGCCGGCGGTGCAACTATTGGAAGCCTATGGGCCCAAGCGCTTTGCTGGCGAAATGCGCATCGGCGGCATGCCCCTGGCGCTGCCGTCGCTGGCCGAGCCGAACCTGGCGTTGATCCTGGGCGGCGCCGGCAGCCGCCTGGAAGACCTGGTCGGTGGCTACAGCGCGTTGGCCCGCGACGGCAAGAGCGCGGCCATCCGTTTGCAGCCCGATGATGTGCTCAAGGAGCGTCCGTTGTTATCGCCGGGTTCGGCGTGGATTGTGCGGCGCATCCTCAGTGGCCAGGCGCGGCCGGACCGTGATCCCCGGGCCGAGCTGGTGCAGCGCCCGGTGTTGGCCTGGAAGACGGGCACCAGCTACGGCTTTCGCGATGCCTGGGCCATTGGCGTCGGGCCGCGCTATTTGATTGGTGTGTGGATCGGCCGCCCGGACGGCACCCCGGTGCCCGGCCAGTTTGGCCTGGCCTCGGCGGCGCCGTTGATGCTGCAAGTGCACGATGTGTTGACCAACCGCGACAGCCAGCGCGGCATTATCGCGCCGGTTAAACCCGTGCCGATGAATGTCGGCGTGGCGGCGATCTGTTGGCCCCTGGGCCAGCCCATGAGCCGCAGCGACGCCAATTGCCGGCGCCAGCGGTTTGCCTGGACGCTGGACAACACCACGCCGCCGACCTTGCAGGCCCTGGACCAACCTTTGGGTGTCGGCTTGATGGAAACCGTGTGGGTCAATGCCAAGGGCCTGCGCGTGGCGGCCAGTTGCCCGGGCGCGGTATCGCGGGACATTGCCCTGTGGCCGGCACCGCTGGAACCGTGGTTGCCGAGGATCGAGCGGCGTGACGCACGCATCCCTGCGCCAGACCCGGATTGCCCGCCACCGGCGCTGGCGGCGTCGTCGCCGTTGTCGGTGGTGGGTGTGCGTGAGGGCGATCAACTGCGCTTGCCGGCGGGCAGCCAGCAGCAACTGCGCCTGAAGCTCTCGGCCCTGGGCGGCAGTGGGCGGCGCTGGTGGTTCCTCAATGGTGCGCCGCTGGGCGACAGTGCCAACCAGGACAGCATCAATGCCAGCCTGGAGCAGTTGGGGCGCTATCAACTGAGTGTGCTCGATGAGGCGGGGCAGACGGCCAGGGTTGAGTTCAGCGTGGTTGATTAGATCGCCATCGCAGGCAAGCCGGCTCCCACAGTTTGATTTGTTGACACCGTCCAATGTGGGCGCTGGCTTGCCTGCGATAGTGCCCTGACAAGCAGCGCAAATTTATTTGCCATCCCCGTCTTTGAGCCTGAAGCTATACCCCTTCAGGAGCGCCCCATGAATCTCGAACACCTTACCGAACGCATGCATCGCATCCGCGATAACAACGACTGGAAACAATTCCACAGCCCGAAAAACCTGGCCATGGCCGCCAGCGTAGAGATGGCCGAGCTGGTGGAGATTTTCCAGTGGCTGAGCGAAGACCAGTCGCGCCAGTTGCCCGCCGACAAACTCGCCCATGCCGGCCAGGAAGTGGGGGACATCGTGCTCTATCTGCTGCTGCTCTGCGGTGAGCTGGGCCTGGATATGGATCAAGTGGTCAGCGCCAAGCTGGCCGACAACGAGCGGCGGTTTACCCATGAGTGATCGCCATTTCGACCAGTTGGCCACGCGTTTTGCCGAGAAGATCTACGGCGGTGCCAAGGGCGCGATTCGCCTGGCGGTGTTGCAGGCCGACTTGACCGAGGCCCTGCCGGAGCGGCCGTTGCGCGTGCTGGATATCGGCGCCGGCCTGGGCCATATGTCGTTGTGGCTGGCCGAGCGCGGGCATCATGTGACCTTGGCCGAGCCCGCCGAGCCGATGCTCGAAGGCGCCCGCCAGCGGTTCGCCGCAGCGGGGCAGAGTGCAACGTTCATCCAGGCGCCCTGGCAGGACCTGTTGGGTCAGCTCACCGAGCCCTACGACCTGGTGCTGTGCCACGCCGTGCTGGAATGGCTGGCCGAACCCCATGCGATCCTGCCGGTGCTGCACCAGTTGACGGCGCCGGGTGGCTGGTTGTCCCTGGCGTTCTATAACCGTGATGCGCTGATTTACCGCAACTTGCTCAAGGGCCACTTTCGCAAGATGCGCAAAAATGACATGGCCGGCGAAAAACAGAGCCTGACCCCGCAACAGCCCCTGGACCCACGGGAACTGGCGGCGCAACTTGAAGGCCTGTGGCAGGTCGAAAGCCAGAGCGGGGTGCGGGTCTTCCACGACTATATGCCGGTGGAATTCCAGGCCCGCGCCGATTTGCAGGACTTGTTGGAGATGGAACTCGCTCACCGTCGTCACCCAAGCTTTGCCGGACTTGGGCGTTATTTGCACTGGATCTGCCGTCCGGTTTAAGCGGCCCAGTCTGCGGAGATCGAAATGAAGCGCTGTGCATTGATCCTGCTGTGCCTGGGGCTGGGGGCCTGCTCCAGCAACAACCCGTATGTGGCGGCCTCCAAGCCCATGCCGCCGGCGCCTGCCCAGGCGGCCAACACCTTTGATGCCAGCGCCTACCCGGCGCCGGTGCGTGACTACGGTGCCTATCGCAATTGGGCCTGGCGCAACGGCCAGTTGCCGGCCGGCTCGGCCTGGGCAGATCCTGCGCAGATCGCCGAAGCCGTCAGCGGTGCCCTTGACCAGCGTGGCCTGCGGCCGGTGCATGACCAGCGCGCGCCGGACTTGCTGGTCAGCGCCGATGTGCATCTGGAAAAACGCCTGCGCCAGGTGCAGGACGATTATGGCTACGGCTACGGTGGCTACAACCGCTATGGCAACGGCTACGGCATGTACAACTCGGTGCCGATCGTGCGCACCTATGAAGTGCAAGTCGTGGTGGTGCGCGTCAACCTGTTCGACGCCCGCACGGGCCAGGCGGTATGGAGCGCCAGCGCCGAGACGGGCAGCCAGGGCAGCCTGAGTGAGCGCGGCGATGCCTTGCGCCAGGCTGTGCAGAAGGCCATGACGGCGTATCCTCCCAGTTAACAGCTATTCTCATTTCAGGCTCGGTTTGCCCTTTGGAGAACTACCATGTTGCGTCGTATCGCGTTGCTCGCTTTTGCCGTGCTGCTGGGCGGTTGCCAGACTCATCAGGTCAATCACGATTTTGACGCCAGCCGCGACTTTGCCGCCTACCGCAGTTGGGCCTGGAAAGACCCGGCGTTGCAGTACCGCCCTGACGATCCGCGGATCAAGAGCGACCTGACCGAGCAGCGCATCCGCCAGGCGGTGGCCGATCAGCTCGATCAGCGCGGCTTGCGCTCGGCAGCCCCCGGGGCCAAGGCAGACCTGAACGTGCAGGCCTACCTGATCGTCGAAGACCGTCAGCAGCAAGTCACCACCAACTACGGCGGCGCCTGGGGCGGCCCGTGGAATGGCTACTGGGGCGCACCGATGTACAACGAAACCCGCAACGTCACCTACAAGGTCGCGACCCTCCAGATCGACTTGCTCGACGGCAAGGACGGCAAGCTGGTGTGGCGCGGCAGCGACGAACAGATGATGAGCAACTCGCCCAGCCCCCAGGACCGCAGTGCAGCGATCCGGGCGACAGTGACCAAGGTGTTGTCCAACTACCCGCCACGCTAAGTTGTACTCGGTCCGTGTAGGGCTGCTGCATCACTGCGATGCGGGCGCTGCGGTTTAACAGGTACACCGAGGCGATCCCTTCGCAGCCTCGCCGGGGCTCGACAGCTCCCACATTCGATCTGTGTTTCCAAGATAGATTTGCAGGTGCCGCGGCTCCCCTGTGGGAGCTGTCGAGCCCCGGCGAGGCTGCGATGGGATCGCGTCCGTACACCCGATCCACTGAGGTGCCCGCATCGCACGGCGGCCCGACAAGCCCGCGTCGAGCGCTGTTTATTTCCGTCAGTCGCCAAAGTGGCGACTTGCCAGCGCACCTGCCAAGCCTTGTCTACACTGCTGTTGACTACAGGAGAGTAAGCGCTCGGCAGTTCGCCGGCAAAGGAGTGCTCGATGTCTCCCCGACTTCGTTCTGGCCAGCGTGGCGCAATCGGTCTGGTGTTCGCCGGCACCCTGGCCTTGGCCCTGGTGTTTCTGTTGCTGGTGGTCGATAGCGGCCGCCTGTACCTGGAAAAACGCAAGCTGCAGGCCGTCGCCGACACCGCTGCCCTGGAAGCCGCCAATCGTGGCGGGCAGTGTTCAGGCAGCACCACCGCCGTCGATTACGCCAAGCAGAATGCCACCCGTAATGGCTTCACCGTTGTCGCCAACGACAGCAGCCGCGCATTGGCGGTGACGTGTGGGACGTTGCTGACCAATGCGGCCAATGTCCGTGTCTTTACTGCAGATGCCACCAAGAATGAAGCCATCCGCGTCGTTGCTACCCGCACTGTGACCACCGGTATCGCCAACGGGGTCTGGAGGTTGTTCAGCGGTACGTATAACGCTAATACGACATTGACCGCGACGGCAGTTGCGGCGCTGGCTCCTCCCGTAGCGCAGTTGACGATTCGAAGTTCGCTTGCCTCTGTAAGCACCGCAGATTCCGATCTTCTGAATTTGGTCGTGGGGGGCATGCTCGGTGGCAGCCTCTCGCTCACTGCTGCTGGATGGGAAGGCTTGGCCGCGACGGACATCAACTTGCTCAGTTATTTGGATCAGTTGGCCATTCAGGCACAGGTAACGGCTGGGGATTACACAACGCTGCTCGACACCTTGGTTTCACCAACTCAGTTGCTCAACGCGGCGGTTACTGTGCTTCAACAAAACGGAGCTGCGGCGTCGGTTGTGCTGGGGGCGACGAGTGCTATCCAACTGATAGCCAAAAATACCAAAGTTCTGAAGTTAGGTGACCTGTTGGACATTGCCAGTGGAACGCCCACCTCAGCACTGAATACCAATGTGCAGTTACTTCAGTTGATCCAGGGCGTGGCTCAGCTTTCAAATAAGCAAAGCGGTCTGAGTGTCGAGGGGCAAGTTACTATTCCGCTGGTTGGCTCTGTATCGATAACTACGAAAGTTATTGAGCCACCGCAACTCTCATCCATCGGGAACCCACTGAAGGCCAAGCAGGGGATAGCCACTAATACCGATCAAATTTTTGTGCGTACGGCACAAGTCAGAACGCTGGTATCTATAGACGCTTCGGTGCTTAAGGACGTGAGTTCTATTGTGTCGGGGGTGACGGGACTGACGACGCCTGCCCTCAAGGTGGTTAAAGGGGTATTGAATCTGGACTTGCCTGCGATATTAGGTGGCGTTCTATGTGTTCTCGCATGCGACCGAACTGATATCGCAATCGCGACTAGGTTGGATATTTATGTCGAGGCGGCCAGCGCAGAAAGTCATGTGACAGACTTCAATTGCGCGACACCTGCTGCCAAGTCTTTGACGGTGCTGGCGCACAGTTCAATTGCCAACCTAGCTGTCGGCGATATAGACCCTGCTAAAGCTTTCTCTTCTTCAGTGCCTGTAGACGTTCAACCCATACGGCTGATTGATATAGGCACACGATATTGTTCGTTGTTAGGTGGTTGCAGCGCTATACGCAAAAGTAATGTCGGTGGTGGCTTTCTTTTGAAGGCTCAATCCACCGTCGGTGAGCGAACCCAAAGCTTGCTCTATATGCCAGTCGCGGAAATGAATGCGAAGACTACCTATCAAAGCATCAGTAGTGTCGACATCATCAACAGTCTGGGTGCCACGTTGAATGGCCTTCAGGTAACCTACAAACCACCTAGCGGGAGTGCCTCAAGTGGCCTGCTTGCAGGCGTTGCAGATAGCTTAGCCTTGGTTGTGAGTCTTCTGGTTACTGCAATTCAAGGCCTGCTTTCGCCGCTACTCGATCCCCTCGTCAATGGCTTGCTCAGCGGCTTGGGCATCAACCTGGGCAACGCAGAAGTCGGCGCCAACCTCACATGTCATATGGGCCGCGCCTACCTAGTCATCTAACCCCCCACCCACCACCGGCAGCTCCACGCAAAACCGCGCCCCATGTTCACTGTTGGCGACGCTCAGGCGTCCGCCCATGTTTTCCACAATGCCGTAGCTCACCGATAACCCCAGCCCGGTGCCGACGCCAATCGGTTTGGTGGTGAAAAAGGGCTCGAAAATCCGCTCCAGCAGCCGTGCATCAATGCCGCCGCCATTGTCTTCGACCCAGATGCGCACATGGCGGCTGTCGTGTTCGCTATACAGGGCGATCCATGGGCGAAAATCGTGGTTTTTTTCGTGTCGCGCCATCAGCGCATCGCGGGCGTTGACCATCAGGTTGATCAGTACTTGCTCCAGTTGGTCGACATGGCCGTTGACCTGCACCTTGAAGTCCATGGGCGTGATGCGCAGATCCACACCTTTACCGCGCAGGCCTTCGCCCAGCAGTGATTGCGTACCTTCCACCGCCTGGGCCGGGTCGAAGGGCTGTTGCTCGACCTCCGAGCGGCGGCCGAACACGCGCATGTGGTCCACCACCCTGGCCGCACGCTGGACCTGTGCATCGATGCGCTGGAGTTTTTCCGTCAGGTAGTCGAGTTGCACGTCGCCGTTGCCCAGGCGCTTGAGCACGTTGGCGATGGCCATACGCATGACGTTCAGCGGCTGGTTGATCTCATGGGCCAGGCCGGTGGCCATCTCGCCGAGGGTGGCCATTTTCGCGCTTTGGGTCAGTTGTTGCTGGGAGCGGCGCACTTCGGTGTTGTCGCGGCCCACGGCCTGGATTTCCTGCAACTGGCCGTGCTCGTCGAACACACCACGGTCAGACCAGACCCACCACGCATGTTCGCGTCCCGGCAGTTGCAGGCTGATTTCGGCGGTGCTGACCGGGAATTCCGGGCTCAGTTGGCCGATGCGTTTTACAAAGGCGTTGCGCTGTTCGTCCGATAACCAGTGGCCCAGGTTGATCCCCGGCAATTGGGCGGGCGTGCATTCCAGGTAGTTGGCCAGGGGCGTGTTGCCGAAGGTCAGGGTCAGGTCCGGGCGGTAGCGACAGATCATCGCCGGCGAGTCTTCGACGAGGAGGCGGTAGCGCTCTTCGCTGTCCTTGATCTGTTGCGCCGCCAGGGTGGCTTCGGTGACGTCCAGCCACAGGCCGACGGCTTCCACCGGCAAGCCCAGGTCGTCGCGCAGCAGCTTGGCTTCGTCCAGCAGCCAGTGGTAGTTGCCCTGGCGATCGCGTACGCGGTAGCGGCTGCGCACGTTGCCTTCGCGTAGCAATTGCCGGGTGCGTTCGAAGTACAGGTCGCGGTCTTCGGGGTGCACCCATTCCACGGAGGTGTCGTGGGTGCATTCGGCCAGGGTCCAGCCCAGCAGCGGCAGCAGACTGTCGCTGAAAAATGCCGGGTGCAGCGCGCCGTTGACATAGCGCTGCACGTAGATCACCGCCGGTGAGCTGGCGATCAGGTTGTCCAGGCGGGCATGGGCGGCGGCGGCCTGCAGTTGCTGGTTCTTGATGTCGCTGATGTCGAGCATGAAGCCGATCCAGCGCCGCTGCTCGCCGGCGCCCAGCACCTGGCCCTGGACGCGGTACCAGATGGGGTTCTGTTTGGCGTCGCTGCGCAGCAGGCGCACGCTGGCGAGCAAAGGTTTGCCCAGGCTTTGCAGGTCTTGCAGGCGGCTGTTGAGTTCCTGGCGGTCGGCGGGGTGGATCAGTTCCAGCCAGTTGGCCAGCACCTGTTTGGTCGGTGCATCTTCCGGGCTCAGGCTGCGCATCAGTTGGGGGGCCAGCAGGATCTCTTCACCGTTGGCCAGCAGTTCCCACCAGCCGGTGCCGAGCAGGCCTTGCAGGGCTTCCACCCGCTCCAGTTGTTGGTGATGGCGCTGCTCGCGCAGGCGGCTGAGCAAGGGCGCGGCGAGGGCGGCGGTGAGGTTCAGCCAGTCACGCTCGCTGACGTCGGCGTGGCCGCTGTAGAACCCGCACAGCAACCACGCGGCGACCCCCTGACTATCGCGGTACGGCACCAGCAGGCCCTCGGCATTGCCAAACACGCTGTGCAGGCGCGGGTGCTCGCTGCGGCCCTGAAGGGTTTTCAGGCTTAGCGGGGTGTTGCCGTTGAGGCTGTCCAGGCAGGTGCCCAGGCGCTGCCCAGGCGCCCACAGTTGCGGCGCGTCATGGGCGCTGTAGCTGCTGTAGACCAGCCAGTCCTGATCCTGCTGGTCGAGCAGCACTATCGCCGCGCAAGGGATACGCCAGCGCTGGGTCAGGCTGCGCAGGTGCTCGCTGAACACTTGCGGCAGGCGCGACAGGCTGCACACGCGCAGTTGTTCGCTCATCTGGCTGGCGAGCAGATGGTTCTGCTCGCGCTGCTGGGCCAATTGCCGGCCCCTCAGCAGGTCGCTGATATCCAGCAGGCGCAGGATCCAGCCGTCGCCATCCGGTTCGATCCAGCCACGGGTATGCAGGATGGTCTCGGCGGCGCCCTGGAAATCCAGGTCCAGGCTGTGCCGCTGCCAGTCGGCGGGGGTGCCTTCGATGCTCAGGGCGCCAGGCAGGCACAGCAGGTCGCGCAACAGCGGGTGGGCCTGGGCACTGAGGTGACGGGCTAACTGTGGGTGCAACGCGCGGCTGATATCCAGCACATGACCATGCTGATCCAGGCGCAGGTGCAAGCCTTGCGCGGTTGGGCTGGCGGGCGTCTCCAGGGCCTGGGCGCTGTTGCGGCCGAGCAGCCTGCCGAAAATTTTGTCACCGGAGTTCAAAATTGCAGGCTCGACTGGGCGTGCAACGTGGTCGGCAGCCGAGGCACCGTGCCAATGCCCGGCAGCACAATAAACGGCAGGACGTTCTTCAGGTTGGCCGAGGGGTAGTTGATCTCGACGGTCAGCACGCCTGCGGTGTAGGTCGGATTGATATGGGCCGTCTGGAACTGGAAGGTCGCTGGAATCCACTGCAATTGGCTTTGCACGGTCTGGGTCGCCCGCAGGATGAGCGCTGCATTGTAGTTGGGGGTGCTGGGGTCCAGTGCCACGCTGCGGCGCACGGCCTCGGCGGTGGCCTGGTTGAACGACTGCAGCAGCAACAGTGGCAGGCTGTAGCTGACCATGGCATAGAACACGGCAAAAAAAATCACGAACACCGCGGCAAATTCTATAGCGACGGCGCCTTTTTGCTTTCTAGGGAGGCTGGTTTTCATCACTGCGACTACCCTGACTGCTACTACCTGCTATCAGCATAGAATCAATCGGAAAAAAGGGACGGTTTTTACGTGATCCAAGGCCTCGTGGTGTTTGTCTGGTTGGTGGTGTGTGCGCAGCAGGATATTCGCCAGCGGCAGATTGCCAATCGCCTGACCCTGGGCGCGCTGCTGCTGGCACTGTTTTATCTGCTGTGGAGCGGCAGCACGTGGCTGGGCACTTCCAGGGCGCAAGGGCTGTGGGCGTTCTGCCTGGCCCTGCTGTTGACCTTGCCCGGCTACGCCCTCGGGCGCCTGGGCGCGGGCGATGTGAAGATGCTGGCGGCGTTGGCGCTGGCGTCGAATTCGACCTACCTGTTGTGGTCGCTGATCGGCGCTGGCGTAGCCAATGTCGCCTGGCTGGTCTATGGGCCGCGGCTGCTGCCCCTTGCCAGTCAAGGTGTTAGAGCGCGCCTGGGTTACCTGGTGGTGGACCCGTCAAAAAAGCTGCCTTTCGCGCCGTTTCTTTTAGTGGGTTTTAGCCTGGCCTGGGCGTGGCTCCATTAGTCGTGGGCGCTCTGTATCGCTATGTACATAGTCGGAAAGTACGTCTACGTTTATTTATACAAGCAAGTAGGAAGGTTCTTCGCAACCGATAGGTCAATCTTTGGCTTGCCAGGCATGGAGTAGCGCGTGGACAAAGTTACATCTGCAGTAAAAGTGCTCGTGGTCGACGATCAGCCGCTGATTGTGGAGGAGCTTTGCGAATTTCTTGAAAGCAGCGGTTATCGCTGTGTCCCTTGTGAGTCCAGCCAGCAGGCCGTGCAACGCTTCAGTGACGATCCGCAGATCGGCCTGGTGCTGTGTGATCTGCATATGCCGGACATGGACGGTATCGAGCTGGTGCAGGCCCTGCAGAAAATCGCCGGCAAGCAGCGTGCCTTCGAAGCCATTATGTTGACCGGTCGGGCCGACAAGCAGGATGTGATCAAGGCCTTGCGCGTGGGCATCTCCGATTACTACCAGAAGCCCATCAACCTCAATGAGTTGCTGGAGGGGTTGCAGCGCCAGGAAGCCGCGCTGGAAGAACGCCACAAGAATCTGCATTTGGGGAAGCTGAACCAGAAGCTGCAGTATCTTTCCGAGTCCATCGACGATTTGTACCAGGACCTGGACAAGGTCCGTCGCGGCCCGGCGCCGCAATCCGAGGGTGAGGCGGTAAGCGAGGAGGTCCTGGAAGTGCCGGCGATCTTCAATCAGCTGTCACCCCGGCAACTGGATGTTGCCCGGCTGGTGGGCAAGGGCCAGACCAACTACCAGATTGCCTGCGAGCTGGGTATTACCGAGAACACGGTCAAGCTGTACGTGTCCCAGGTGTTGCGCTTGACCCATATGCACAACCGCACCCAACTGGCGTTGGCACTGTCGCCGAGCAACTCGGCATTGCGCCAGCGGGTGACGGCGCACTGACGCTTTGCGTACAGCCATGTAGGAGCGGGTTTGCCCGCGATAGCGTCGGATCAGCCAGGGCATTTATCGGCTGACACCCGCCATCGCGGGCAAGCCCGCTCCCACATTTCTCCAGTGGCTGTGGTTTATTTGCTGCCACCCGAGCTCCCGCCTTCGCTGCCTTCGCCGAAATTTTCGGGGATCGCGTATCTTTTGCTTTCCAGCAAACGCTGCATCGCCAGTTCGCGTTCGGCGGGCGTTGCTCTCTGCACCGTGGGCGAGGCGGCTTGCCCGTTGACTTGCAGCCCCAGCCAGTTTTCCGTTTCCTCCTGGGCCTTGGACGAGGGCCCCGGTTCGATGGCCATTGCCGTCAGGGGCAGGGCCAGCAGCGTCAGGCTGGCGAGGTAATGGAATTTCATCATCGGCTCCTTCAAGCGCTTACTTGATTAGTACAGGCGGTGCATCGCTGGCCGCCGCGACCTGGTCCTTGGCCGCAGGTGTGCCGGCAGCCTTGAGTTTCTCGGCGCGGGCCTGGGCCTCGCTGACCTGCTCGGGGCTCAAGCCCACCTGGCTGGCCAGTTGCGCGGCCTGCCCCCAGTGGTCCTGGTAGATCAACAGCGTCACCAGGTTGACCGCCGCCAATTGGTCGCTTTGCTTGAGCTCCATGGCCGTCATGAACTCAAAACGCGCCTCTTCCAGGCGCCGTTGATTGAGGTAGACCACGCCCAGGTCATTGCGGATTTTCTCGTTGGTGGGCGCCAGTTGCGCCGCCCGCTGCATATGGGCCAGGGCTTGGGCGTTGTCGCCCTGGGTCGCCGCCAATTGCCCCAGGCCGTGTTCCCCTTCGGCGGCCATGCAGGTGCCCAGCAGGCTGCGGTACAGCGGTTGCGCTTCGCTGCGCCCGAGCAGGCGATAAACCTTGGCCTTGCGCTGGCGCACTTGCGGCAACGACTCCGGCAGGCTTTGCAGGTTGGCCAGGCTGGCGTGCATCTTCCCTTCGTTGGCCATGTCGTCAGCCAGGTTCAGCGACAGCTCCTGTTCGGCGCTGGGCGTGGTGCAACTGCCCGGGGTCATCAACGCCGACCACGGCGTCTGGCCGTTACTGGCACAACCGCCGAGCATCAGCAGGCTCAGGCCTGCAATCAGTGCTTTCATCGAGTGCTCCTCAAAAGCTGCTCAGGGCCCGGGAGATCGCAATAAACGCCGGCCCCCCCAGCACAATCAATAAAGCGGGAAACAGGAAGACCATCATCACCACCGACATCTTGGCCGACATCTTCGAGATGAATTCCTGCAAACGGGTCAAGCGGCGATCATCGAGCAGTTGCTTGAGGGCCAGCAGCGACTTCATGGCACCGCCACCCTGCTGGATCAGTTGCTGCAGAATGATGCAGGTGTCGGTGAACTCATCCACGGCCAAGAGCCTGGCGGTCTTGCCCAGTTCCTCGCCCAGTTCCAGGCCCGAGTCGACCCGTGCCAGGATCAAGCGCAATTCCTGGGTCAGGGCGGGCAGCAGGCGCTGCGCTTCAACGCTCAACACGCGCAGCGACTGCTCAACCGCCATGCCCGACTCGAACAGAATGCGCAGCAGCGGGATAAAGGTCGACACCTCGCGGGAGATTTGCTGCTGCCGGGCCTTGGCGGCACTGGCGAGGATGCGCTTGGGGATCAGATAGCCCACGCCCAGGCCGAGCAGGGGGGCGATCCACGGGGAGTCGGCATTGGGAAAGATCAGGCTTTGTGCCACCAGCATCACCCCGGCCAGCACCAGCGGCACGCCAATCTGGCAGGCAGCGAAGATCGAGCGCTGATTGGCTGTGCGCCAGCCCACGCGGTTGAGCAGGAGCTGGGTTTCGTTATCCATGCTCACCGAGCGTTGGGCCAACTGGCTGCTGCCAAACTGGCTGAGCAGGGTGCCGAGACGGTCACCGCGCACCAGTTGGCCTTGCAGGCGTTGGTTGACCAGGCGCTCGCGGCGGCGCTGGTTCAGCAACTGGCCGGCGATCAGCACGAGCGCAGCCAGAAATAATAAGGCACTGATCAGCAGGACCATCTCAAATACTCCGCAACATGCGCCACATCGTCAGGCAGCCCAGCACCTGCATGCTCAGCGCGGCCAGCAGCATGTAGCGGCCGCTGTCGTCATTCCACATGGTCATCAGGTAGCCGGGGTTGATCAGCATGAAATAGCCCACCATCGCTATCGGCATGCCGGCCAGCACGAACGCGGTGACGCGTGTTTCGCCGGTCATGGCGCGCAATTGCCGGGCGCCTTGTTCCCGCTCGCGAATGACCTTGATCAGGTTCTCCAGCAAGTCGCTGGCGTTGCCGCCATAGCGATGGTTGACCTTGAGTCCCAGGGCGAGCATGCGGAACTCGTCCTGTTCGTAGAATTCGGCGAAATCACTGGCGGCCTCGGGCAGGCTGACCCCCAGTTGCACGTTGCGCTGAATGCGCCCCATGGCGGGCTTCAAGGGATCCTCGGTACTGTCGATGGCCCCCAGCAAGGCATCGGCCAGGGTGCGCCCGGACTTCAGGCTGCGCACGGTATGGTCGAGCACCTGCGGCAGTTGTTCGATCATCCGCTTCACCCGCCGCCGATAGCGCCAGGCGATGTACAGCCGCAGTATCAGCGGCGGCAACAGCAGCATGGCGAGCAGGCCGACCCAGCTCCATACCAGAAACCCGAGGACTGCGCCCAACACCCAACAGGTCAGCCACAGGCCCAGGCTGTCGGTGGGTTTGCCCAGGCCCGCACGCTGGAACATGCGCTCCAGGCCGACCCAGCGCCCGCGTTCTTCGGCCAGCAGTGGCTGGCCTGCGGCGAGCCGTTCCAGCACGCGGTCGGTTTCCGCCTGGCGCAGGCCACTGAGGAACAGGTGCAGCGACACGCCAATCAAAATCACGCAACTGAACATCAGGATGGCGCCGGTCATGGTGACGCTCCTATAGCGGCAGGGCGGATTCGCGGCGCAGCTTGTCACCCGCCGGGTTGAGGGCCTCGCGCAGGAAGCCAAAGCCGGTGCGCCGGTCATGGCGGAACAGGGTGTTGGTGACATACACGTCATCGCGCACACCCACCACTTCCACCACTTCGCTGACGCAACGCCGGCCATCGGGCAGGCGGGTCAGTTGGATCACCACATCCAGGGCCGCGCAGATCATCTGGCGCAGGGTTTTTTCGGCAACCACGCGACCGGTCAGGCCCACCAGGGTTTCCAGGCGCAACAGGGCGTCCTGGGCATTGTTGGCGTGCACGGTGCTCATGGAGCCGTCGTGGCCGGTGTTCATTGCGGTCATCACATCCAGCACCTCCACGCCACGGATCTCGCCGAGGATGATGCGGTCCGGGCGCATCCGCAGGGCGTTGCGGATCAGGTCGCTGGCCTTCACCTCGCCGTGCCCTTCGGCATTCGGCGGGCGGGTTTCCAGACGCACCACGTGGGGGTGGCCCAGTTGCAGTTCGGCGACGTCTTCGATGGTCACCAGGCGTTCGTGGGGGTTGATCAACTGGCTGAGAATATTGAGCAAGGTGGTCTTGCCGGTGCCGGTACCGCCGCTGATCAGGATATTGCAGCGCTTGCCCACCGCTTCCTGGAAGAACTCGAAGATCGACTGGTCGATGGTCTGCATCGCCACCAGGTCGCTGCTCTTGAGCATGTCTTTGCGAAACTTTCGAATCGACAGGCACGGCCCGTCCAGGGCAATCGGCGGGATGATCGCGTTGACCCGGCTGCCGTCGGGCAGCCGGGCATCGACCATCGGCGATGACTCATCCAGGCGCCGGCCCAGGGGGGCGAGGATGCGTTGCATGACCCGCTCCACATGGTGGGCGTCGATAAAACGCAAGTCGCTCTGGTGCAGCAGGCCGTCCCGCTCGATAAACACCCGGTGCGGGCCGTTGACCAGAATCTCGGTCACCGACGGGTCACGCAACAGCACTTCCAGCGGGCCGAAACCGGTCAGCTCATCGACGATTTCTTCGGCCAGGCGCTCCATCTCATAACGGGAAATCGCCAGGTGCATGCGGGTGATGTATTCGGACACCTTGTCGATGACAAATTGCGCCAGGGATTGGCGCGAACCTTCCAGCAGGTTTTTCCCCGACTCTTCGATGGCGTCGATGATGTAGCGATGCAGCACCAGTTTCAGGCCGTCGTGATCCACCGCGCTGTTAAGCCCGCGAGCGGGGGTGCCGAAGAGATTTTCGCTGCTCATTTGGTTGTCCCCAGCAGCCGTTCAAACCAACGGGTGGAGGGTTTCTCCATGCCCTCGGTGCGTTTGGCCAGGCGTTCGCCAAGCGCTTTCAGGTTCTGCGTCAGGGGCTCCCGGGGGGCCAGGCTGAACAGGGTCTGCCCCTGGTTCTTGGCGTTCAGGCGCACCTCGGGGCTCAATGGCAGCACGGCAATGACGTCCAGGCCGAAGCTCTTTTCCAGGGTTTCGGTGTCGGGGGCGGCGCCCTTGAGATAGCGGTCGATCAGCAGCCGTGCATGCTCCAGTTTCATGCCTTTTTCCCGCCACTGATTCAGCACCGCCAGGTTGCGCCGGCAGTCGAGGACGTTCTGGTCGGTACACCACAAAAGCTTGTCGCAGTGGCTGACGAAGGTGCGCAGGGCTTCGCTGTCGCGCTGGCCAGTGAGGTTCACCACGATGTGCTGGAAGTGTTGGCGCAAGGCACTGAGCAGCATGTACAGCTCGGCGGCGCTGGTCATTTCCAGCGGTTCGTCGTTTTCGGTGTAGGCGAGGATGCGCAGGCCGCCTTCGGTGGCGGTGACGGCGCTGTTGATCAAGGTGGTGTCCAGGCGGCGCAAATGGCGCAGGGCATCGCCAAAGTTGAACGAACTTTCCAGGCCCAGCAGTGCCAGGCTGTCGCCACGGGGCAGGCCCAGGTCCAGCAGCAGGGTCTCTTGCCCGCTCTTCTGCACCACCATCGCCAGGTGGCTGGCCAGCAGCGCGCCGTCGGCATTGCCCTGGGTGCCATACAGTACCGTCAGGCCACCCAGGTGCGCATTGTGGGCGACTGGCGGCAAGCGTTTATTCAAGCGCCGCACCAGGCCGGCGACCTCACTGGAACGTGAGCCGTAGGCGACAAAATCCCGCGCCCCGGCGCGCATCGCGTTGAGCACCAGTTGATTGTCCATGCCGTCGCCGAGGGCGACGATGGCCAGCATCGGCTTGGCTTCCAGGGCACCCTCGATCAAGGCGCTCTGGGCGACCACATGCTCGCGGTCCAGGCCGACGAATACCAGGTTGGCGAAGGTTACGTCCACCAGGGCCAGCAGCTCGTCGAGGCTGCCGCCACCGGCACTGACCACTTGGCCCAGGGGCGCCAGGGCCCCTTGCAGCCATTCCAGGTCGGTGGTGTTGCGGGTAATTGCGAGGAACGTCTGGCTCAGGCTATCGCTCATTGGGAAAGTCCTGTGCGTCGGTCGAAGTTGCCATTTTCCAGGAAGTACAGGCGATACCAGTTGGGGTCGTAGTTGCGCAGCTTTTCACCGGGCAGGGACGGCAGGCGGGCGTTGGCGGCCAGGGGTTGGACCAGGTGCGGGGTGACGATCATCAGCAGTTCTTTTTCCTCGCGGCTGACGTTGCTGTCACGGAAAAACGCGCCAAGGATCGGGATATCGCCCAGGCCAGGAAACTTGCTGACGGTGGAGCGGTTGTTATTGCTGATCAGGCCGCTGATCACAAAACTTTCGCCATCGGCCAGGGAGACCGTGGTGTCGGTGCGGCGCACGGTCAGGGCCGGCACCTGGATGCCTTCTAACTCCAAGGCGTTGGCGTAATCCAGCTCGCTGACTTCCGGTGCGACCTTGAGGGAAATCCGCGTGCGGTCGATCACGGTGGGGGTCAGGGTCAGGCGGATACCGAACTCTTTGTACTCGATAGAGATCGTGTCGCTGCCGGCACTTGGCACCGGGATCGGCACTTCACCGCCGGCAAGAAAGGTCGCGCTGTGCCCGCTCATGGCAACCAGGCTCGGGCGTGCCAGGGTATAGGCAAAACCGCTGCGCTCCAGGGCGTTGATCATCGCCGAAAAGCGCCCGCCGCCGATGCCGATGTTAAAGCTCTCGTTGTCCAGCGGCAGGCCCCCCCCGGCTGTGCGCGGGCTGCCGAACAGGAAGTTGCGGGTGCCGCCAAAGATCGACGTACTGGCCTCCTTGAGCTTGGTGCGGCTGACTTCGACAAAGCGGATATCGGTCTGCACCTGGCTCGGCAGGAACGGGTCGTCGGAGGGCGACAGGGCCAGGCTGGTCAGGGTCGAGGTGGCCTTGCCCTTGACGAACACCATGCTCTGGCGCGGCGCGTTGGAGCAACGGGTCCAGACCATCAGGCTGGTGGCGCCAGAGGCCACGCCGGTGAGCAGGAACGCACGATCGCCGTTGAGGTGTACGTCGGCGATTTTCGGGTCGCCGATGGCCAGGCGGGTAATAGGCATGGGCGATTGCAGGGTTTGTTGCAGGCCTTCACCGACCTCGACCACGGCCGGCAAGGCGCCCAGGTTGCTGCAGCTGTCAGCGGCGGCGAACGCCAGGCCCACAGGCAGGCTGGACAGCATCAGGGCCCAGGCCATTTGTGTGAGCGCAGGTGCGAGATGTTGGCGCATGCAAGGCATCCTTGTTCAATCAGGGATTGTGTTGGGTCGCTTGGTTACCGCGTATGACCTCAATGCCGGAGCGCCGGAATTCGCTGGCACCCCCGGCCTGGGCGAGTCTTTTCGGCGCGCCGAGCATGGCCAGTTGAGTGAACTGGTACAGCTCGCGATTGGCGCTTTGCAGTTTGGCGAAGGCCTCGTTGTCCCCGGCCCAGTACTGGCTCAGCAATTGTTCATCGGCACTGCGCACCGCCAGGCGCAAGGCGCCGACGCTGGTGGCCAGCATCAAGCGGCTCATCAACTGTTGCGGCACCGCCAGCACCACCGTCCGCGGTGGACTTGCCTGACGTTGTGCCTGGCGGGCTTTTTCTTCATCGGTGGTGGGCGGCGCAACGGCGGGCTTGCCATCGTTGGTGGGGCCCAGGTTATCGCCCACACTGAGCAGGCGCAGGGCCGGCACGATGATCTGCGAGGTGGGCTCCGGATTAGTGCCTTCCGGGCGCAGGAACAGCAGCACATCCACATAATCCCCAGGGCTCAACTGGCCTGCGGCACCGATGACTTCATCGACGGCCACCGCCAGGGCGCGTTCGTCAGGGCGGATCATGCGGGCCAGTGGGCCACCGGCATTGAAGCTGGAATCGTCCAGCCAAGTGCCAGCGCTCAGGGCTCTCAAGGGCGTGCGGCCGATGGCCTGGTCGAGGCTGGTCAAGCTGCCGGCCGGTGCGGTGCGCAGCTTTTCCAGGGTCAGGTCGGTGGCGGTGAGCGCCACATAGGGCGGCACATCATGGGCCAGCACCACCACCGATTGGCGGGTCTGGTCTTCAACGGCGGCGACGGTTTTTTCTATGGAAACGCCAGAGGGCGATGGCTCTGCAGTTGGCTCAGGCGGACGGCTAAGTACCAGCCCCCAATAGCCTGCAAACAGCGCACCGATTAATAACAACCCGGCCAGGATCATGCTGACACGACTGTTCATGAAGGCTCTCCCTATCCTGTTGCACTATGGGCCCGTTTTTCCTAACGAGTTGATTTCGCAACCAGGCAGCTATGAACATCTAACGATTTCGCTATTTGACGGTAGCCGAGCTAAGACAAAATGCCATTAGCCACCACGATTTATTTTGGAACCCTCGCGCATTGCCTTAAACGCACAGGGTTATGGCGCCAGAATGGCGGCTAATACTTTGTGATTAATCCGTTCTTACAGTTGTTGAGGTGGGTTTTGTTGACAATGCTCTAGTGGCACGCGGCAATCACCGTGCAGCACTGCGATATCAGCGCAAGCAAGCGCAAAGGAGAAGTCATATGTTCCTTACCTTCATGATGAAACTCTACGTTCAACTCCAACTGTTCTTTCATCGCAAAGAGGGGGCGACGGCGATTGAGTACGTGATTCTTGTCGCGGTTATTGCGCTGGTCGTGCTGGCGGCCGGGCAACTGCTTGGGCCTCAGATCGCGGACATGTTCGAAAGAATCGGGGATGCCTTGACCTGATTGGCAATAGAGCCTTGAGCAAGCCCATCAGTGATTGTCTTGGAAGGTATTGCTCATGAACGCTGTTGTTGCGAACCGCCAGCAGATCCTGTTGGTGGATGACGAAGAAGATGCCCTCGTTGAACTGGCGGAATCGCTGGGAGACGAGGGCTTCGTTTGTTTCTGCGCCAACTCCGTCACGGACGCATTGCAGGAACTGACACTGCATCCTGATATTGCGCTGGTCATTACCGACCTGCGCATGCCTGAAGAAAGCGGCATTTCCCTGATCAAGCGCTTGCGTGAGCACACCTCACGCCAGCACTTGCCCGTGATTGTTATGTCCGGTCATGCCGAAATGGATGATGTCAGTGACATGTTGCGGTTGCAGGTCCTGGACCTGTTTCGCAAACCGATCTATCTGGTTCGGTTGATCGACACTCTGAACAATCTGTTTCCCCGGGCGTAGGGAACAGTTGGCCTGTCCGTAGCGCCCAGCTGAGGAGATGCCCTATGTTGCTTGCCCTGCTGCTGAGGATGTATGCGTGGTCGATGCTGTTCTGGCGCCGGCGGGACGGTGCGACGGCTATCGAGTATGTGATTTTGATTGTGGTGATTGCGTTGGTGGTGTTGGCGGCTGGGAGGTTGCTGGGGCCGCAGATTGAGGCGTTTTTTGGCAAGGTGGGGGATGCGTTGACCTGAGTGCGATGGCCATAGGTATCTACACTGGGTTTGTGTACATATCCGTTGCTGCGGTCACGGCCACTTAGGGTTCCGCCCTTACGGCGGCTCACTTTGGAGAAGCGCCAAAGTAAGCAAAACGCTCTTGCCCCACCACTCGGTGCCTCGCCTAGGCTCGGCATTCCCGCAGTCAGGCATTGCTCCGTGGGCCCGCCGCGATCGGCCATCCCTGGCCGTGTCGCGGCTACCCCGGCATCCATGCCGGGGTGCCCACTGCGCAATACCTGCCTGCGGCCATCGTGGTTTAACGGGGCGCCTGAGATCAAGATCAAAAGCCAGATCAAAAGCAGAGCCACAGCAACAGCCAGATCAAAAGCAGAGCTACGGCAACCGCAGAGTCAGAGCGCGAAGCTGTGTTCCCTGTGGGAGCTGGCTTGTCGGGTCGCCGCATCGCCGGCAAGCCGGTTCCTATAGCTGATAGCTAAAACTCAATGTATAGCGCGGCCGCCGGTTAAAGCTATCCATTGCCATATCGGACATCGGCTTGGCCGCCTCCAGCGCGATGTTGTAGTACTTGGCATCGCCAAAGCGCACGCCAACGGCGGCGGATGACATGTCGCTGTCCTTGACCGGCAGGTTGTTGAACCAGGCCTTGGCGCGGTCGAGCACGACGTAGGGCTGCACGATTCTTACCCAGTCGCCGGCGCGGTTGTAGCTGTAGTTCACCTCGTAGGCCACCCCCCAACCCTTGTCGCCCGAGCCCTGGTCATCCGGGTAGCCTCGGCCGAAATTTTGCCCACCGAACACCGCACGTTCGCTGTCGGGCAAGGTGTCGTCGCTCCAGTACAGCGCTGCCGAGAGCACGCCTTGCCAGTTGTCGAAGAACTTGTCGCTCTGCACCCCGGACAGGCGCAGGCGGAAGAAGTCCAGGTCCGACTTTATCCCCTCAAGGTCACTGCGCGTGTGGGCTCCCAGTCCGTCGATGCCCTGGTACAGGCCGGCGCTTAGGATGCGCAGTTGGCGATTGTCGGCCTTGCGCCAATCCCCTTCAAAGGCCAGCGCACGCAAGTCGGTTTCTACGTCAAAGCGTTGCGGGTAACCCACCAGTTGATAGCGAGTCCTGTCGTTCACCCCGTAGAAGCGGGTGCCGAGGGTCAGGGACTCGCTGGGCGAGGCGATCAATGGGTGGCTCAGGCCGATGGAGAAGCGGTCGTTCTCGCGGTGTGGCTTGAGCGAGAAGCCGCCGTTCAGGCGGATATGGGTGCTCGGATCGCTGCGATAGCGCGCGCCATACAAGCTCAGTTGTGTGCCTTCGGCGTTGATGAATTGGCTGTAGTCGAGCCGGTAGTAATGCTCTTTGTCTTCACCCGGCGGGAACAGGCCGCTGAGGCTCACTTGTTCGCCCATTGCCGTGTGGGAATTGCTGGTGCCGGCGATCAAGGCTTGTAGGCCGCCACGGCTGTCGTCGGTCATGTTCATGCTGCTGGTAAAGGGTTTGCGGCTGGCCTGGATGTTCATGTGCGCGGCACCATCGGTGGTGCCCGGTGGCGGTACTTGCGCTTGCAGCGTGACGCCCGGAATGCGCCCCATCAAGGTGGTATAGCGCTCAAAGGTCTTGCGGGTCAGCGGGCGTTCGGCCTGGAGTTTTTGCGCCAGTTTGTCGACGTAGGCCGAGACCGAACCAATGTCGCCTTGTACCTGGTAGTCCTTGATATAGCCCTCGACCAGCACCACGCGCACCAGGCCCTGTTCGAAACGCTGGTCGGGCAGGAAGGCGTAGGACAACAAGTAGCCATCCTGCTGGTAGCGGCGAGTGATGCTGCGGGTCGCTTCGATCAGTTGCGCGAGGTTGGTTTCACGGCCAATCAACGGCTCGAACACCTGTGCAACGTCCTTGAGCGGGTACACCGTGCCGCCTTCGATCTGCAGCTTGCGGATGGTGACTTTGGTGTCCATCAGCAGCGGTTGCGCTTGTGCGGCCGGGGTCTCGGGTAGCTGGGTCTGCGGCGTCACCGGGCGGTAGGCGTCGGCCGGCAGGTTGGGGACCGGGAGATTGCGAATGGTGTCGTTGCTGTTGAGGAAGCTGGGTAGGGTCTCGGCGTGGACGTAGGCGCTGAGGGTGAGCAATAACAACGGGGTCAAGGCGCGCATAGGACACTCCATGGTCAAAACTGCAGCGGCATTTCGCAGGTTCCCACCGGGCTCTTGGACGCGGTTGGGAGTCCAATAAAAAAGACGAGAGACCCATTGGAATCTCTCGTCTCAACCAAGCGTAGGCGCTGTAGGGGAGGCCGTCTAATGGGCCAGGTGCAATTTTTCTATTGACCGGTCAGGCCCTTGAGCAGGCCGCCTACGCCGGTGTTTGCAGTGGCCGATCCAGACGCCGTGGCGTTGGCGTTGATGTTCAGGCCGCCGAGCAGGCCACCGCCACTGCCGCTGGTGCCGCCGGTGACCAGACCACCCACTGAGGAGACCGCTCCACCGACTGCGTTGACGGTCTGGCCCACGGTGTTGGTGATCGGGTTGGCATTGGCTGCGGTGATGTTGCCACCGAGGCCGCTGACTGCGCCGCCTACTTGAGTCACCAGGCCATTAACCGGTGCACCGATGCCGGTAGAGGTGCCGATGTTTTGGGTCAGGCTGCTGACCCCCGAAGTCACAGGGTTCAGCGCCGCGCCCACATTGTTCGCAAGACCTGCGACCGGTGCGGTTGCCGCCGTGTTGGCGACGCCGTTGCCACCGATCACTGTGCCGAGCGAAGCCACCGTGTTGCCCAATGCGCCACCTGCCACACCGCCCGCACTGACGGTACCGTTGGTGTTGCCCGCATTCAGGCCGTTACCGACGTTGGCCACCAGGCCGCCCACCAGTTCAGGCAGACCGGAGGCTGGGGCGCTGCCACTGCCGGTTCCGGCAGACGGTGCGACATAACCACCTGCAGTGCCTGCTACCGCACCGACACCGCCGAGTACCGTGCCCAGGGCACCGGTCACCGGGTTGCCTGTGCCACCTGCGCCTGCCACCTGGGTGCCGAGGCCGGTGGCGGTAGAGCCGACTTTATCCAGCAGGCCGTTGACCGGGTTGCCCAGGCCAGTGGCTTTGCCCAGATTGCCCGTGGTGTTTTCCACCAGCGAGACCACAGGCACCAGCACTTTGCCGCCCAGGGTGTTGGTGACCGATCCCAGGGGACCGGTGGTGCTGGCAGTGCTCAAGGTATCGCCGAGCATGGTGACCGCCTGGCCGACTTTATCCACCAGGCCACCGGCGGCCCCACCGACGCCGCCAGTAAGGCCGCCGACTACTGGGATACCGCCCAAGGTGGTCGACAGGGTTTTACCGGTGTTCGAAACCCCGGTGCCCAGGTCGGCGACGCCGTTGGCCACGCCGGCCACGGTAACGCCCAGGGAGTTGCTGTTAGTGCCCAGGGAACCCAGGCCATCGCCGACGCCAGTGCCGATGCTGCCGACCGCGGTGCCCACGCTGGTCACCAGGCCACCTGCCGTAGTGCCGACTACTGGAACGCCGCCAACGGTTGTGCCGATGCCACCAATGGCTGTGCCGACATTGCCGAGCGTGTCGCCCAGGTTGGCTGCAATCTGCCCAGTGACCAAGGGGCTGGTGGTCGAGCCTGTGCCGCCGCCAGTGCCACCGCCGGTACCGCCGCCAGTGCCGCCGCCAGTGCCACCGCCGGTACCGCCACCAGTGCCGCCGCCGGTACCGCCACCAGTGCCACCGCCGGTACCGCCACCAGTGCCGCCACCAGTGCCGCCGCCGGTACCGCCACCAGTGCCGCCACCGTCACCACCACCTGTACCACCGTCGGTACCGGCATCCGGGGAGGAGGATGCGACGCTGCTCTTATGGCCGCCACCACCACTGCTGCAGCCTCCCAGGCTCATCGCCAGAATAAGGGCCAATGCAGTACTTGCCTTCCACAACACGACTTGAGTTTTCATGATGAGTTCCTTAGCACCTGGTACAGCCTTTGTTGGTTTCGCTAGTTCGCCCGTTCTTCAGCGAGCAATACATGCGTCCGTTGTGGCTATAACAGTCCTCGGTACTCTTTATCGCAACGCTCAACTTGGTATTAACGATTTATATACAGGCAGACTTACTCGTCCTGATGATTAATGCCAAAGGTATATAAGGCGGTTTTTTATTTGTGGTTATGTGTTCTAGATCAATAAGTTAAATAAGTTAGCGGGCTACCAATGGCCCGCTATAACTTAGGGTGTATATATACAATTAATCAGCAAATTACCCCGCTTTCAGGCAATCGGCTGCCACTTCCCGAGCATATGTTCGATGTCGCCATTGCCCTTGAGTTGCAACTCGCCGCTGGAGCCAGAGGCACTGCTTAACAAGATGACCTGTCCAGGCAGCCGCACAGGTTTCTTGAACTCAACGTAGATCTCGATATTCGCCGCCGGCAGATGTTCATGCAGGGCCGCGACGGTGCGCGCCTTGTTCCACAGCCCATGGGCGATCGCCTGGGGGAAGCCGAACAGCTTGGCAGTGAGGGCGCTCAAGTGGATCGGGTTGTAGTCGCCGGATACTCGGGCGTACCGCCGACCGATGTCGGACGGCGCCTGCCAGCGGGTCAGTTCGCTGACGGTATTAGTTGTTGGCAGGGATTGCTCCGGCGTCTCCCCCTCGAGTTTCACCCCACGACAGAGCATTCGACTTTCGCCTTCCCACAGCAAGCCCAGGGAATCCTCGACGGTGGTGATCAAGTCAAAGGTCGCACCCTTGGCATGGGGTCGCAGGTTGCGCGTATGCACACTGACACGCACCTCGCTGACCCCGCCCATGGGGCGGAATACGCGGATACGGTTGCTCAGATGCACCAGCCCCAACAGAGGGAAAGGAAATTCCCGGGCTGTCAGCAACTGCAACTGCAGGCCGAACGCCAGGATGTGCGGATAGGTCGCCGGCAGCATTGGGCTGTCGGCAAACCCGCAGACCTTGCGATAGGCCGCCACTGCCTCGGGATTGACCTGCACCCGGCAGTGCAGCCCAAAGTCGGGCAGGGTGGTGCCGGTAATTTTGCGCTTGAGTGCGGCGCGCCAGTACAACGGTGGCAGCGCCGGGCTGCTGGGTAATGTGTGCCACAGCATCGTTATGCTCCCAGCAGGCTTTGCCCGCACACCCGCAACGCCTGACCACTGACCGCCCCCGAGCCTGGCTGGCCTAGCCAGGCCACTGCTTCGGCAACGTCCTGCGGCAGGCCGCCCTGGCCCAGGGAGCTCATGCGCCGCCCGGCTTCACGCAAGGCGAAGGGAATATGCGCAGTCATCTGGGTCTCGATAAAGCCCGGTGCCACCGCGTTGATGCTGATGCCGCGTTGCGCCAGCAACGGCGCCCAGGCTTGGGCCAGGCCGATCAGCCCGGCCTTGCTCGCGGCGTAGTTGGTTTGCCCGCGATTGCCAGCGATGCCGCTGATGGACGCGAGCAATACCACGCGGCCATTGTCGTGCAGGGTGCCGCTGTCGAGCAGGGCCTTGGTCAACACTTGCGGGGCGTTGAGATTGACCGCCAGCACCGCGTCCCAGTATTCCGGGGTCATATTGGCCAGGGTCTTGTCGCGGGTGATGCCAGCGTTGTGCACCACAATGTCGATGCCGTCCGGCAATTGCTCGATCAATTGCGTGGCCGCGTCATCGGCGCAGATATCCAGGGCAATGCCACGCCCGCCCAACCGTGCGGCGAGGGCGTCGAGATCGGCCTTGGCTTGCGGCACATCCAGCAACACAATTTCGGCACCGTCGCGCGCCAGGGTTTCGGCAATCGACGCGCCGATGCCACGGGCAGCTCCGGTCACCAGGGCCTTGCACCCGGCCAGCGGGCGCGTCCAGTCGGGCACCTGGGTTGGGCAGGCGCTCAGGCGCAGCACTTGGCCGCTGATATAGGCACTTTTCGGCGAGAGGAAAAACCGCAGCGCACCTTCCAACTGATCCTCGGCGCCTTCTGCGACATACAGCAGCTGCAAAGTGCCACCGTTGCGCAGCTCCTTGGCCAGGGACCGGCTGAAGCCTTCGAGGGCGCGCTGGGCGCTGGCGGCAAACGGCTCGTCGAGGCTTTCCGGGGCGCGGCCGAGAATCACCAGGTGTGCGCTGTGGTCGAGATTTTTCAGCAGCGGCTGAAAGAATTCGCGCAGTTGCTTGAGTTGGTCGGTGTGCTGCAAGTGGCTGGCGTCGAACAGCACCGCCTTGAGCTTGGGGCCATGCCCGGGAATCCACGGCGTGGCCTGCAACGGTTCGGGGCCGTAGCTGTAGATGGCCTCGGTGAGTTTATTGGCAAACCCCTGAACCTGGGCCGCGAGCGGGCCGCCGCCCAATAGCAGGGCGCCGTCCACCGGACGCAGGCGCCCGGCTTGCCAGCGCTCCAGGCGTACCGGGGACGGCAGGCCAATGGCCGAGACCAGGCGGTGGCCGAGGCTTGAGTTGGCGAAGTCGATATAACGGTCAGACATGGAACGCTCTCCGGCTGCTGGGGTTCAAAGGGTGGACCATCAATCGGTGACAGTCGTTCCTAGTCTAGGCTCAGGATTGCACCTACCACCTTCAGGGAGCTTTACATGACTCAGTTGCGCCGCGTCGCGATCATTGGCGGTAATCGTATCCCCTTCGCTCGTTCCAATGGCCCCTACGCCACAGCGAGTAACCAGGCCATGTTGACCGCCGCCCTGGAAGGTTTGATCGAGCGCTACAACCTGCACGGTCTGCGCATGGGCGAGGTAGCCGCAGGTGCAGTGCTCAAGCACTCGCGGGATTTCAACCTGACCCGCGAATGCGTGCTGGGCTCGCGCCTGTCGCCACAAACCCCGGCCTATGACATTCAACAGGCCTGTGGCACCGGGCTGGAAGCGGCGCTGCTGGTGGCCAACAAGATTGCCCTGGGGCAGATCGAATGCGGGATTGCCGGCGGCGTCGACACCACCTCCGACGCGCCCATTGGCGTCAATGAGGGGTTGCGCAAAATCCTGCTGCAAGCCAATCGCAGCAAATCCATGGCGGATAAATTAAAAGTCCTGTTACAACTTCGTCCGCAACACCTCAAGCCGGAACTGCCGCGCAATGGCGAGCCGCGTACCGGCCTGTCCATGGGCCAGCACTGCGAGTTGATGGCGCAGACCTGGCAGATTCCCCGCGCCGAACAGGACCAACTGGCCCTGGAAAGCCACCAGAAGATGGCCGCGTCCTACGCCGAGGGCTGGCACAACGATTTGCTCACACCGTTTCTCGGCCTGACCCGCGACAATAACCTGCGCCCGGACCTGACCCTGGAAAAACTCGCCAGCCTCAAACCGGCTTTTGAACGCAGCGAAAAGGGTACCCTCACCGCCGGCAACTCCACCCCCCTGACCGATGGCGCGTCCCTGGTGTTGTTGGGCAGCGAAGCCTGGGCCAAGGAGCGTGGCCTGCCGATCCTCGCCTACCTGCGCGATGGCGAGGCGGCGGCGGTGGATTTCGTCAACGGCGCCGAAGGGCTGTTGATGGCGCCGGTGTATGCCGTGCCACGCCTGCTGGCGAGAAATGGCCTGACACTGCAGGATTTTGATTACTACGAAATTCACGAGGCCTTCGCTGCGCAGGTGTTGTGCACGCTCAAGGCCTGGGAAGATGCCGATTACTGCAAGACCCGCCTGGGCCTGGACGCGCCGTTGGGCGCCATCGACCGCAGCCGCCTTAACGTCAAGGGCAGCTCCCTGGCGGCCGGGCACCCGTTTGCCGCCACCGGTGGGCGTATCGTCGCCAACCTGGCCAAGCTGCTGGATGCGGCGGGCAAGGGGCGCGGGCTGATCTCGATCTGCGCGGCGGGCGGGCAGGGTGTGACAGCGATCATTGAGCGCTGATCTCGGCTATCATCCGAACGCCTTGGGCAATAACGGCTTTGTCGGATTAATCTGGCATATTGGATGCATTCTTTAGCAGATCAAAGCTCGTTACCCTCTCCCCGCTGTGCGAGGATTGCCGTATAACGAGTGCCATACGCGTGTTTGGTAATAAAGGACCCACAATAAAAGCTGATGAAGACTCCTAAACGCATTGAACCCCTGATCGAGGACGGTCTGGTCGACGAAGTGCTGCGCCCACTTATGAGTGGTAAAGAAGCAGCTGTTTATGTGGTGCGCTGCGGCAACGAGTTACGTTGCGCCAAGGTCTACAAGGAGGCGAATAAACGAAGTTTTCGTCAGGCGGCCGAATACCAGGAAGGCCGCAAGGTCCGTAACAGCCGACAGGCCCGGGCCATGGCCAAGGGCTCCAAGTTCGGCAAGAAAGAAACCGAAGACGCGTGGCAGAACGCCGAAGTAGCGGCGCTGTTTCGCCTGGCCGGTGCGGGCGTTCGTGTGCCCCAGCCCTACGACTTCCTCGAAGGCGTGTTGCTGATGGAGCTGGTGGCCGATGAATACGGTGACGCGGCGCCACGTCTGAACGACGTGGTCCTGGAACCGGATCAGGCCCGTGAGTATCACGCCTTCCTGATCTCGCAGATCGTGCTGATGCTGTGTACCGGCCTGGTGCACGGTGACCTTTCGGAGTTCAACGTGCTGTTGACGCCGACCGGCCCCGTCATCATCGACCTGCCGCAAGCGGTGGATGCTGCGGGTAACAACCACGCATTCACCATGCTGGAGCGGGACGTGGGCAACATGGCGTCGTATTTCGGGCGCTTTGCCCCGGAATTGAAGACCACCAAGTACGCCAAGGAAATGTGGGCGCTGTACGAAGCCGGCACCTTGCACCCGGCCAGCGTGCTGACCGGCGAGTTCGACGAGCCGGAAGAGTTGGCGGATGTGGGCGGCGTGATGCGCGAGATCGAAGCGGCACGGCTCGACGAAGAGCGGCGCCAGGCGATCCGTGCGGCGGATGATGCGCCACCGGGCAAACCGGCGGAAGAACCGCCACCGCCTTGGATGCAGTGATCTTCAGGTCACTGGCAATGTAAATGTGGGAGCTGGCTCCCACATTGGGTTTTGTGGGCGGTCAGTGATACCCCGTCACTTGCAACAACCGCCCGCTGCCAACTCCTTGAGAATCGGGCAGTCCGGCCGGTGATCGCCCTGGCAGTGCTCCATCAGGTCCTGCAATGTATCGCGCAGCTGCCCCAACTCGCGGATCTTGTGGTTCAACTCTTCGATATGCTGGCGAGCCAACGCCTTGACGTCGGCACTGGCCCGTTGCCGGTCCTGCCACAGTTCCAGCAACTTGCCGACCTCCTCCAGGGAAAACCCCAGATCCCTCGAACGCTTGATGAATGCCAGGGTGTGCAGGTCGTCGTGGCCATATAGGCGATAGCCGCTGTCGCTGCGATTGGCCGGTTTAAGCAGGTTGATGGATTCGTAATAGCGAATCATCTTGGCGCTCAAGCCGCTTTGCCGGGCTGCCAGACCGATGTTCATGGGCGGTGATCCTCCAGATCCTTGGGTTTCCAGGTTTCAACAGCAGCGCATTGCTCACCATGTCCGCGCTGGACAGGGTCCGTAGCAGGTCGAGCAGGCCGAACCAGTTGGACACAACAGCCCCGAATGGATGCTGCCCAATTTTGCGCAGATCTCGCGGCCGGCGGTTGCGCTTTGCGGCAGTCTTCCGGGAAATGTTAGCGGTAGGATCAACCTTGACCTTAGGGGAAGGTCAAGCTCCATTGTTTGGCTGCCGTAGATTAATAGCCCAGCTTTGCCGCCTTGAGGTACATGCCGTCCGCACCCTGGGCAATGCGCAGTTTGCGCACATCGCCTGCCTTCAACTCGATGTGTTGTGCCTTGGGCGCCAGCAATCCTGGCAGGCAGCCTGGGGCTTGGCCTGGCAGTAGCTTGAGGCGCAGCGAGACCGGGCCTGCGGGGAAGTTGAACGAGGTGGATTGCTCCTGGAACAGCCGCCCGGCCAACTGGTCATTGACGTACAGGCCAATCTCGCAATTGGTGGGGACTTCCAGGCGCTCCCTGGAAATGATCAGCACCGCATAATCCTCGGCCGCGCTGGCCTGGGGGGCGGCGGCGAACAGGCTCAACAGGCTCACAAGGCCAAAAAGCGACCAGCGCATGGTGAATTCTCCGGGTTTCAAATCGTGGATGGTTGCAGCTTGGCCGACGCCGCCAGGGAATACCAGCCCGGCTGTTGTTTTCGGCGCTTGACCTTGCCATCGTGGCAAGGATGAAACTGGGTGCAACCTCACTTAAGGAGTCATGTCATGCAAATATTCAGCGTTGAAGGAATGACCTGCGGCCACTGCGTTCGTGCCGTCACCCAAGCCGTTCAGGCCCTGGACCCGGCAGCCAGTGTGAAGGTCGATCTGGGCGCCAAGGAAGTGGGGGTGGAAAGTCGTTTGTTGCCGGAAGAAGTGATCCACGTGATTACCGAAGAAGGCTACAGCGCCAAGCTCGCCTGATTATTTAATAGTTAGCGAGCTATCGTAATGTTCAAGGCACCCAAGCGCGGCTAGACTGTCGGGCTGCCGACTCTTTTGGGTGCCTGATGAACCTTCGCATACTCCTCATTCTGGGGGCCTTGAGCGCATTTGCGCCGCTGGCCATCGACTTTTATCTGCCGGGCTTCCCGGCCATGGCGGTGGCGTTCGGCACCGACGAAAAACATATCCAGTTGACCCTGGCGGTGTACTTCACCGGGCTTGCGGTCGGTCAATTGATCTATGGGCCGCTGGCGGATCGTTTTGGCCGGCGCGTCCCGCTATTGAGTGGTGTCACCCTGTTCACCTTGGCCTCCCTGGCGTGCGCCTATGCGCCGTCCCTGGAGTGGCTGATCGGTGCGCGCTTCGTCCAGGCCCTGGGCGGGTGTGCGGGCATGGTGATTTCCCGGGCGGTGGTCAGCGACAAGTGCGACGCGGTGGGTTCGGCCAAGGTCTTTTCGCAGTTGATGCTGGTGGTCGGGCTGGCGCCGATCCTGGCGCCGATGCTCGGTGGGGTGATGGTCAGCCTGTGGGGCTGGCAGTCGATTTTCCTGGCGTTGACCCTGTTCAGCGTCGGTGCGGGTGTGGCAGTGGCTGTCGGTCTGCCGGAGAGTTTTCCGGCCCATCAACCTCGGCAGCCGCTGTCCGGAGCGTTGCGCCAGTACGGGCGCCTGCTGGCCGACCGCGTATACCTGGGGTATGCCGTGACCGGCGGCATCGCGATTGGCGGGATGTTTGCCTACATTGCCGGTTCGCCTTTCGTCTTTATCAAGCTGTACGGCGTGCCGGCTGAGCATTATGGCTGGCTGTTCGGCACCAATGCCGCGGGCTTTATCCTGGTGGCGCAGGTCAATGCGCGGCTGCTGTCCAAGCGCGGGCCGGCCTTTCTCCTGACCCGTACGGTATGGGTTTACCTCGCGGCAGCGCTGGCGTTGTTGGCCGTCAGTGCCTTGCATACCGAAGCACTGTGGCCGCTGCTGGTGCCGCTGTTCCTGTGTATCGCCAGCCTGGGCTGCATCATGCCCAATACCTCGGCGTGCGCCATGAACGGCCAGGGCGCGCGGGCCGGCAGCGCCTCGGCACTGCTGGGCTGCATCCAGTTTGGTGTGGCAGCGGGTGCGGCATCGTTGGTCGGCGCATTGCACGACGGCACGGCCATGCCGATGTCGATCGTCATCAGCCTGTGCGGGGTGTTGGCGGTAGTGGTGGCCATGTGGACCCAGCGCCTGCAGCGGCAGCGAGCCTTGCAAGCGCAGGTCTGACAGTCTTTTCAGCCCGTAGCGCGCTGCTGGTTTTCGGGAAACCGGTGGGGCGCCTGGATCCGGTTTTGCAGGGTGTTGGCGAAGGCGCGGGCCTCGGCTTCACTGCGGAAGGTAAAGGCGTCCTGGTCCAGGCGGACCTGCCATTTGTTGCCTTGGGATTTTGCTAACGCTTTTATCAGGATCTTCATTGCTGACTTCCTCACGTAAAAGATTGCGTGGCAAAGGCGGCCAATATAAACCCGAAGACGCTCAAAAATATGACAAGGATCAAGTGTCTGACTAGCGGTGCCGTCCGTTGCCCACAGGTGGAACGGACGACACTGACAGAGCCCGCTTCTTAGAAGCCTTCCAGCACAATCTTGCCCTTGGCCTTGCCGCTTTCCAGCAAAGCATGGGCGCGGCGCAGGTTCTCTGCGTTGATCACGCCGAAGTGCTCGCCCACCGTGGTTTTCAGGGTGCCGGCATCGATCAGCTCGGCCACTCGATTGAGCAGGTTGTGTTGCTCGATCATGTCGGCAGTCTCGAACATCGAGCGGGTGTACATGAATTCCCAGTGCAGCGACAGGCTCTTGCGCTTGAGCTTGAGCACATCCAGCGACTTGGGGTCATCAATCAGTGCCAGTTTGCCTTGGGGCGCGAGCGCTTCGACCAACTGGTCCAGGTGCTGGTCGGTCTGGGTCAGGCTGGCGACGTGGGTCACCTGTGGGTGGCCTACGCGCTTGAGCTCTTCGCTCAGTGGCTGGCTGTGGTCGACTACCAGGTCAGCGCCCAGGTCCTTGGCCCAGGCCTGGGTTTGCGGGCGCGAGGCGCTGCCGATCACCTTGAGTGCGGTGAGTTGCGCCGCCAATTGGGTGAGGATCGAACCTACGCCACCGGCAGCGCCGACAATCAGCAGGCTCTGGCCTTGATCGGTCTTGCCTTCAGGCACTTGCAAGCGCTCGAACAGCAGTTCCCAGGCGGTGATGGCAGTCAGCGGCAGGGCGGCAGCTTCGGCAAACCCCAGGCTCTTGGGCATATGGCCGACGATGCGCTCATCGACGGTGTGCAGTTCGCTGTTGCCACCCGGGCGGGTCAGGGAGCCCGCATAAAACACTTTGTCGCCGGCCTTGAACAGCGTCACTTCACTGCCCACGGCCTTGACCACACCGGCCACGTCCCAGCCCAGCACTTTGGCCGCGCCGTTTTCCGGGGTGACGTTCTGGCGGATCTTGGTATCCACCGGGTTGACCGAGATGGCTTTGACTTCTACCAGCAGGTCGCGCGGACCGGCCACCGGCTCAGGCAACTGGATATCCTGCAGGGACTTTGGGTCGTTGATCGGCAATGCGGCGTAGTAGGCGATGGCTTTCATGGCAAGTTCCAGGAAGGGCGGAATGGGATGGTTAGATCATTAGCTATTTCTCTTGCAGATAAAACCCGCTAAAAGAGCAGTCTCTTTCAATGGTTTTTTGATAATCCCTCGGGGCGGTGGTCATGCTGCGTTTTGATGATTTGCAGTTGTTCGTACGTGCGGCGGATTTGGGGAGTTTGTCGGCCGCCGCACGGGTCATGGATATGTCGGCGGCGGTGGCCAGCGCAGCGTTGAAACGCATTGAGCAACAATTGGGCGCGCGCTTGCTGGCACGTTCCACTCGCAGCCTGCGCCTGACTGCCGAGGGCGAGGGTTTCTTGCAATACGCCCGCGGTGCCTTGAGCCAACTGGATGAAGGCCGGCGCCTGCTGGCCAGCAGCCAGGACCATGTCAGTGGTGTTTTGCAACTGTCGGCGCCTTCGGACTTCGGCCGCAACCTGCTGTTGCCGTGGCTGGACGAATTTCAGCGCGAGCACCCGCAATTAAGTGTGCGCCTGCTACTGGGCGACCGGATTGCCGACCTGTTCCGCCAGCCGGTGGATATCGCCTTGCGCTATGGCGAACCCGAGGATTCGAGCCTGGTGGCCTTGCCGGTCGCGCCGGACAATCGCCGGGTGCTGTGCGCCGCGCCCAGCTACCTGGCCCGGCATGGCGAGCCGCGCCACCTGGAGGAACTGGCCCAGCACAACTGCCTGCTGTACATGCTCGGTAGCCGCGTGCATGACCATTGGAGCTTTCAGGATGGCAAACGGGAAATCAGTCTGACGGTTACCGGTGACCGCTTCAGTGACGATGCCGACGTGGTGCGGCGCTGGGCCGTGGCCGGGGTGGGGATTGCTTACAAGTCCTGGCTGGATGTCAGTGCCGACGTACTGGCAGGCCGCCTGCGGTTGCTCTTGCCGGAGCTGCAGGGTGAGCGCACACCGCTCAATCTGCTGTGCGCCCATCGCGCGCAGTTGAGTAAGCCGATCAACCTCCTGCGTGAAATGCTCGTGGCACGTTGTGGGAAGTTGAGCGCGCAGTTGCCTGAACAGCAAGGGACTACGTAATAACCCCTGGGAATTCAGGAAACTTCAGGCAAATGCTGTCGCTGATTTGGCTGTAAGACGCCACGGAATCTGCTGCTTACACACTTATACTTTTCCGCGAAATGGAGCAGACCAACGAATCTACAGGGAGTGAATACATGGAACAGGCACCTTGCATCAGCCAGATCGCCACCTTGCTGGCCGACCCCAAACGCGCCGCGATGATCTGGGCGTTGATGGACGGCTCGGCCAAGCCGTCCGAAGAACTGGCGATGCTGGCGGGGTTATCCGCGTCATCGGCCAATGCGCATCTGGCGCGATTGGCGGCGGGTGGATTGCTGCGCATTGAAGCCCGGGGGCGCAAACGCTTCTTTCGCATGGCGGCGGCCGATGTGAGCGCGGCAGTCGATGCGCTGGCCAGTACCACCATGGCCAGTGTGGCGCGCAGTGCAGTCGGCCTGCCGGTGGCGGCCTTGCTGGCACCGTCGTCGTTGCGTCATGCGCGGCTTTGTCATGACCATCTGGGGGGTGAAATGGCGGCAGCACTCTATCAACGCATGGTGTTGGCGAAGTGGGTTGAACGCTTCGAACAGCGGCTTCACGTGACGCCGTTGGGCGCACGCCAATTGGCCGAGCGTGGCATTTACACCCAGGCCCTGGCGCAACACAGTTACTCGACGATGGCTTGCGATTGTTTTGACTGGAGCGAGCAGCAGCCGCATCTGGGCGGGGCGTTGGGGGCGGGATTGTTGCAGTTGTTCATGCAGTCACGCTGGCTGACGGTGCTCAATGAGTCGAGCGTACTGCAGGTCACCGAGACCGGGCGCCTGGAAATTGCCCGGATGGCGGCCTTGTAGGAGCCGGAAAACCGGCCCCTACAGGGTTTGGTCAGGGCTTGACCAGGCGTGCATCCAGGCTGTTTTGCGCCAGGCGGCGGGCCTGGTCCTGGGTCATGCCCAGCGAGGTGTGCAGCGCGTGGAAGTTCTCGGTGACATAACCGCCGAAGTACGCCGGGTCATCCGAGTTCACCGTGACCTTCACCCCACGCTCGAGCATGTCGAGGATGTTGTGCTGGGCCATGTCGTCGAACACGCACAGCTTGGTGTTGGACAGCGGGCACACGGTCAGCGGGATCTGCTCGTCGATGATCCGCTGCATCAGGCGCTCGTCTTCAATGGCGCGCACACCATGGTCGATACGCTGGATCTTCAGCAGGTCGAGGGCTTCCCAGATGTACTCCGGCGGGCCTTCCTCACCGGCATGGGCGACGGTCAGGAAACCTTCGCCACGGGCGCGATCGAATACGCGCTGGAACTTGCTTGGCGGGTGGCCCATTTCCGAGCTGTCCAGGCCTACGGCGACAAACGCGTCCCGGAACGGCAGCGCCTGGTCGAGGGTTTTTTGCGCTTGCTCTTCGCTCAGGTGGCGCAGGAAGCTGAGGATCAGGCCGCTGGTGATGCCCAGTTGCTGCTCGCCATCTTTGAGCGCGCTGGCGATGCCGTTGAGCACCACTTCAAACGGGATCCCCCGGTCGGTGTGGGTCTGCGGGTCGAAGAACGGTTCGGTATGGATCACGTTCTGCGCCTTGCAACGCAGCAGGTAGGCCCAGGTCAGGTCGTAGAAATCCTGGGAGGTGCGCAATACATCGGCGCCCTTGTAGTAGAGGTCGAGAAACTCCTGCAGGTTATTGAAGGCGTAGGCCTTGCGCAGGGTTTCGACGTCGTTCCACGGCAGCGCGATTTTGTTGCGTTCGGCCAGGGCGAACAGCAACTCGGGCTCCAGCGAACCCTCCAGGTGCAGGTGCAGTTCGGCCTTGGGCAGGGCATTGAGCCAGTCGTACATGGGGGCATTCTCATCAGGTGCAATGGCGGCATTCTACAGGCCAGGGCGCAAATAATCGGTAAAACCTGACCGAGCGGTAAGCATTGTTCGTGCCTGCGGCAATGGGCGAATGAACTAAGGTGTAACGAAACGTTAGCGATACGCCGCAGTCTGTACCCCATCAATGACTGATTTGCCGCTCGAAAAGGCCCGTAATGCTCGCATCCCTCAAGCAAGAAAAGTTCATGTGGCTGGCGCTGATCGCCGCCCTCGCAGCCTACCCTCTGGAGCACTGGCTGTTGCACAGTGGACAGATGACGGCCCTGCTCGGCGGCCTGGTGCTGATCGGTTTTATCGTCATGGCCTCGATGCGCGTGGCCCACCATGCCGAGCTGCTCGCCGAAAAGGTCGGCGACCCCTACGGCACCATGATCCTGACCCTGGCGGCGGTGCTGGTGGAAGTGGTGATCCTGGCGATCATGATGAGCAACGAGGCATCGCCGACCCTGGTGCGTGACACGATCTACTCAGCCGTAATGCTGGATATCAACGGCATCCTTGGCCTGGCTGCGCTGATGGGCGGCATCAAGCATGGGGAGCAGTCCTACAATGATGATTCGGCGCGGACCTACAGCGTGATGATCTTGACTGCCATGGGCGTGTCCATGGTGGTGCCGGAATTTATCCCCGAGGCCGACTGGAAAATCTACTCGGCCTTCACCATCGGTGCGATGGTGGTGTTGTATGCCTTGTTCCTGCGTATGCAGGTGGGGCCACACAGCTACTTCTTCAGCTACAGCTATCCGGAAAAACGTCGCAAGCCATCGCCGCAAGAGCACGCCTCGCCGGTCAACCTGACGTTCTCCATCGCGACCCTGGTGTTTGGTGTGGTGGTGATTGGCGCATTGGCCGAGGTGATGTCCAAGACCCTGGACCTTGGCCTGGAGGGCACGGGGGCGCCGCCGGTGATCACGGCGATCCTGGTGGCGGCGATTTCCGCCGCCCCGGAGATTCTGACCGCCTTGCGCGCAGCCTTGGCCAACCGCATGCAGTCGGTGGTCAACATCGCGCTGGGGGCTTCGTTGTCGACGGTGATTCTGACGGTGCCGGTGATGGAAGCCATGGCGCTGTACACCGGCCAGCCGTTTCAGATGGCGATGACCCCGGTGCAAACGGTGATGGTGTTTATCACGCTGATTGTCAGTGCGATCAACCTCAACGATGGCGAAACCAACGCCATCGAAGGGATGACCCATTTTGTATTGTTTGCGACCTTTATCATGCTGTCGCTGCTGGGGGTATAGGCCTGGCTAGGTGATTTTGCGCGCGGGCCAGAGCCCGTTTTCAAACATCCTCTCGCTTTCCTGTTTCAACTCGGTAATCACACGTGCGACGCAAGGGTCCGTCAACTTTCCCCGGTGGCGGGCGATGCAGATGGTGCGAGTAACCCGAGGGACTATCAACGCGGCCTGCAATTGCCGGGTGCGTAGTTTTTCCGCAACGGAACTGGCGGCCTGGATACCGAACCAGTTGCCGGTTTCTATCAAGCGCACCTGGAATTCGCCGGAATCTATTTCAATGCTCACATTGAGGGTGAGGTCGTGGCCCGCCAAATGATTGTCCAACAGGGTGCGAATACGGTTGAGGCGCGAGGCCATGACCAGCGGAAACTCCGAGAGTCTTTTGACGTTGATCTCCTGCAGATTGAGCAGGCTGTGACTGCCCACCAAGTAGAGATCTTCCTGGGCGAAGTCTTCGCAGACCACCTCGGTGGAGGATTTGCGGTCGAACAGCAGCGCGATGTCCAGTTTCCCGTCGCTCAGCCAATCCCAAAGATAAGCGGACGGGGACTCTACGACGCGCAAGCGGATTCCCGGGTAGGCGGCTGCCAGTCGGGTCAGGAGTGGGACGACCAATACATTGGCGCAAGAGTAGGGCACGCCTATGACGACTTCTCCTTCGGGAAAATCAGAATCTTCATGTATTTTTTTGTAGGCCATTTCGGCCATGCCCAGTAGTTCATAAGCGCTGCTTAAAAAACGTTGGCCCAATGCAGTCGGCGAAGCCCCTCTGGCATCTCTCGTTAACAATTGCACACCAATAGCTTGTTCGAGTTTGGTCAACGTTACAGTAAGAGCAGGTTGTGCAATGCCCAGTTTGCGCGATGCGGCCGTCACACTGCCTTCTTCGCATACAGTCACAAATGCAATGAGCCTGCCTATATCGAGCTTTCGGGCATTTTTCATGGGTTAGCCTGTCATGGGGTATATATCTTATATATGGGTCAATCAAAAAACGGTATTTCCAATATAGCCTGAGTAGGATCAATCTCAAGTGATTAAACAAGCTGTGTATTAAAAAAAGCAGAGGTAATCACAATGACGATCCAGGACATTGCATTGAAGTCTATCGAGGGTTTTCATGTTGGCGGAGAGCGCGTGTATATGGACGGCTTTCCGGAACAACTGATGACCAAGGTTCCCGGCGCCGCGCCTATCCGGGTGTCGATGAATGGGCATCACATGGTTGGCCAGATGTATTGCCAACGGTATACACAAAGCAACCCACGCTCCCCCTATCCACTGGTTTTCCTGCATGGCGGCGGCCTGACCGGCGCCTGTTGGGAAAACACACCGGATGGCCGGCCGGGGTGGTTGACGTTTTTTCTGAAGGCCCGATACGACGCCTGCTTGTGCGATGCGTTTGAGCGTGGACGTGCATCCTGGCCTGCCTATCCCGAGATCCTCGCAGGCAAGCCTGAACACCGGACGCTGGATGCGGTATGGCATCATTTCCGCTTCGGTCCGGCGTCCAGTTACTGCGCTGAGGCCCGTGAAGAGCAGGCTTACCCCGGGCAGCAGTTCCCGGTGGAGCACCTGGATGTTTTTGGCCAACAGTTCGTGCCTCGCTGGGCAGGTACCGATCACCGGGCACTTGCCGGCTATAGAGCCTTGCTGGAAAAAATTGGACCTTGTGTATTGATCGGGCATAGCCAGGGCGCTTACTACGCCCTGCAACTGGCGCAGGAGTTTGCAGGAACGGTGAAAGGGGTGGTTGCTATCGAGCCATCGGCAGTTCCCGAACTATCCAAAAGTGTACTGACGCTTCCTCCGCATCTAGCCATTTGGGGGGATTTCATTCGCGATAAAAGTGTCATGTGGGAGAGCTACCTTCACAGATGTGAGGCGTACTTTGAGCAACTGCAAAATAAATCGGTAGATTCCCGGGTCTTGGAGTTGCCGACGGTCGGAGTGTCGGGTAACAGTCATATGTTGATGATGGATGCTAACAGCAATCAAGTGGCCGGAATGATTGATGAGTGGTTGGTTAGTCTTGCTTGAAACGTTGAATAATAAAAATAATAATTTGAGAGGGTTTACATCTCTCAATGGGGGGAAGTATGCAGGCTGCAAAGGCAGAGTTGGCGCAAGACAGTGTCTCGGATGATGTTCAGGGCCAGGCACTGATAAGAAAAATAACCTGGCGCTTGATGCCATTAATTATAATTTGCTTTTTTTTTGCATTTTTTGATCGGATCAATATCAGTTTTGTAAAGTTTCAGCTGGAAAGCGAGTTAGGGTTCGGTAATTCGGTGTATGGGCTGGGGGCCAGTTTATTTGTTGTCGGGTATGTGATTTTCGAAGTGCCCAGTAACTTGATGCTCTACAAGGTGGGGGCGCGCAGGTGGATTGCCAGGATCATGATGTCCTGGGGGATTGCTACTTGTGCCATGGTCTTTGTCCAGACCGAATGGCAGTTTTATGTGCTGCGCTTCCTGATCGGCGCAATGGAAGCGGGTTTTGGGCCGGGGGTCGTATTTTACCTGACGCTTTGGTTTCCTTCTGCATTTCGAGGTCGAGCGACGTCGCACTTGTTCCTCGCTTCGGCATTTTCAGGACTGATAGGCGCACCCTTGGCGGGGCTCCTGTTAGAACATATGGATAACGTGTTTGGTCTTCCCGGGTGGCATTGGCTGTTTCTATTCGGAGGTGTTCCCTGCGTTGTGCTGGGGATCGTTGTCTTGAATGTACTCTGTGATCGTGTGGAGGACGCTAAATGGCTGACGCGGGCCGAAAAATCATGGTTGGCGCAAAAAATATCGGAAAAGAACCAATCGTCCTCTGTAGAGCACTCCTTTCGAAGCGCATTGAAATCGCCGATTCTTCTGTTGTTGGGGTTTCTCTATTTTCTCATTCAGCTTGGGTCCCATGGCCTTAATTTCTGGGCGCCGCATTTGATTCGTTCCACTGGGGTGGAGTCGTCAGGCACATTGGGGCTTTTGACTGCGGTGCCTTACGTCTGTGGGGCAATTGCGATGATTACCGTTGGACGCCTGTCAGACCGTTCAGGCGAGCGCCGAAAATTCGTGGCAGGCCTGTTGTTGCTGGCGTCTATCGGATTTCTGTTAGCGGGCTTTTTCGATGACGATACGACGTTGCTGGTGATTGCCCTGGGCGTATTGGGCGGTGGCGTGATTGCCTCCATCCCCGCATTCTGGGCATTGCCGCCGATGATTCTATCGGGAGCGGCCGCGGCGGGAGGTATCGCATTGATCAACACGTTGGGGCAGTTCGGTGGAATCGTCAGCCCATTGATGGTCAGTCAGATCATCGAGTTTACGGGGAGTGCGACGCCCGCGTTGTATGTGATCAGCGCCACCAGCTTGTTGGCGTGCCTGATCCTGATGTTTATGTTGCCGGACAAACTTAAACATAAAGACCTGTAACCAGAGCGCTGTTTTCCCTGCGTTTTGTGCAAGTGCCAAAGCAGCGACCCAGGTCGCTGCTTTGGCATTCGAGCTCGGGCCCGTCTTAGGACGCGTTGATCAACTGCCGCGCCGCCTGGCTGTGATCGGCGATCAAGGCCTTGAGGTCCATGCCCTCGATTTGCCCGTCGATCACCCGCCACTTGCCGCCCACCATCACCCGGTCCGCCCGGTCCGCGCCGCATAGCAGCAGGGCCGACAGTGGGTCGTGGCTGCCGGAGAAGCGCAGCTCATCGAGCTTGAACAGGGCCAGGTCGGCCTGTTTGCCCACCGCCAGTTCGCCAATGTCGCTGCGGCCCAGCAGTTTGGCGGAGCCTTTGGTGGCCCAGCCGAGTACGCCTTCAGGGGTGATTTTCTCCGCGCCATAACGCAGGCGTTGGATGTACAAAGCCTGGCGCGCTTCGAGAATCATATTGGACGCATCGTTGGAGGCCGAACCGTCCACGCCCAGGCCAATCGGCGCGCCGGCGGCGATCAGGTCCAGGGTCGGACAGATGCCGGAGGCCAGGCGCATATTGGAGCTTGGGCAATGGCAGATACCGGTGCCGGCCGCGCCCAGGCGGGCGATTTCATCCGGGTTGAAGTGAATGCCATGGGCCAGCCAGGTGCGGGGGCCGAGCCAGCCGACGCTGTCGAGGTAGTCCACGGTGCGCAGGCCGAAGCGCTGCAGGCAGAAGTCTTCTTCGTCGAGGGTTTCGGCCAGGTGGGTGTGCAGGCGCACATCGAGTTGGTTGGCCAGTTCGGCGCTGGCGCTCATGATTTCGGGGGTGACCGAAAATGGCGAGCAAGGCGCCAGGGCAATCTGGATCTGCGCACCGTCGCCGCGCTCGTGGTAGCGCTGGATCAGGCGTTGGCTGTCTTCAAGGATTACTTCGCCCTGCTGCACGGTCTGCTGCGGTGGCAGCCCGCCGTCGGCTTCGCCCAGGCTCATGGAACCGCGGGTGAGCATGGCGCGCATGCCCAGTTCGCGCACGCTCTCGACTTGCACGTCGATCGCCTGTTCCAGGCCATCGGGAAACAGGTAGTGGTGATCGGCCGCGGTGGTGCAGCCGGAGAGCAGCAGCTCGGCGAGGGCGACTTTGCTGGCCAGCGCGAGTTTTTCCGGGGTCAGGCGCGCCCACGCCGGGTACAGGGTTTTCAGCCAGGGGAACAACGGCTGGTTGACCACCGGCGCCCAGGCGCGGGTCAGGGTTTGGTAGAAGTGATGGTGGGTGTTGATCAGGCCGGGAAGCACCACGTGCTCGCGGGCGTCGAAGGTTTGTTCGCAGGCGATGCTCGGTTGCTGGCCGAGGGCGAGCACTTCGACGATCACACCGTCTTGCAGCACCAGGCCGCCACGGGCGTCCAGGGTGTTGGCAGTGAAAATCGCGAGAGGGTTTTTTAACCAGATACGGGTCGCAGGCATTGGCCGGCTCCTCTGAATGATGGGTTCAGGTTTGCCAGCTCAGTGTTGCCCTGTCTGCTGATCCAGGGTCGCCGGTAAGGGCGAGGTGGGAAGTTTACGTGGAGTGAGCGGTGGGGTCTATCCACCGCTTATCTGCTGGCTTACCAGGGAATGGTCTGGCCCTTGTAGTTGACGAAGTGATGGCCGCCCTTGCCGGTGTAGGCGTTCACTTGGGCGATCAGGCCGCGCACGCTGGTTTCCACGTCCAGGTCGGCCCCTTCGCCGCCCATATCGGTCTTGACCCAGCCCGGATGCAGCGACAATACGGTCAGCTTCTGCTCGCCCAGTTGCGTCACGAAGCTGTTGGTCATGGAGTTCAGCGCGGCCTTGCTGGCCTTGTACAGCGCAAGGTCCGGCGCGTCGGGCATGGTCACGCTGCCCAGTACCGAACTCATGAACGCCAGCACGCCGCTGCCCTGGCGAATCTGCGGGGCAAAGCGCTGGGCCAGGTTGATCGGTGCCACAGCATTGGTGAAAAACAGTTGGCCGACTTCGGCCTGGGTGGCATGGCCCGGGGTCTGGTTGGCCGGGCCCTTGACGCCGGCGTTGACGAACAGCAGGTCGAAGGTCTGGGCTTTCAGGCGCTGGTTCAAGGCGATGACGGCCTGTTGGTCGTCCATGTCCAGTTGCTCGATCTGTACCGGGCCGAGGGCTTTGAGGGCGTCGGCTTTTTGCGGGTTGCGCACGGTGGCGGTGACTTGCCAGCCGTCAGCCAGCAATTGCTTGACCAGGCCAAGGCCCAGCCCGCGCGAGGCGCCGATGATCAATGCGGTTTTTGGCGTAGACATGAAGGCTTCCTATGGCATCGAGGTTCAGTGAACAACCTTATCAGGTTCAGCGTTGCAGCAGGATTCGTCCGCGGCTCAGGTCGGCCAACTGGGTTTGCAAGGTGTCGATATGGGCTTCGCCGAGGGCCAGTTGTAGCTCCACGCCATTGGCGGTGAAGGTTTCTTCTACCACCAGGCCGCCCAGTTCGGCGACACGCAGCTTGACCAGGGGCAGTTCAGCAAAGCCGCAGGCGCAGCTCAACGGCACACGGCTGATCAGCTCGATACGCTCGGCGTTTTGCAGGCATTTATTCGCGCCACCGCCATACGCCCGGGCCAGGCCGCCGGTACCCAGTTGGATGCCGCCGTACCAGCGGACCACCAGCACCACGACCTGATCGAACCCCTGGGCCTCGATGGCAGCCAGGATCGGTCGCCCAGCAGTGCCGCCGGGTTCGCCGTCGTCGTTGCTGCGGTATTGCCCACCGAGTTTCCAGGCCCAGCAGTTATGTGTGGCGTTGAGGTCGCTGTGCTGCTCGATAAACCCCTGGGCGTCTTGCGGGCTGCTAATCGGCGCGGCATAGGTGATGAAGCGGCTTTTGCGGATTTCTTCGCGAAATTCGCAAAAGCCCGTAAGGGTGAAAGGCATTGAGTCGCTTCGTTCAGAGGGCCGGCTTGATGCCACAGCCTTTGAGAATAATGTGGATAAGGTTGTTACCCGCGTCTTCCATATCCTGCTTGGTCAGCTTGGTACGGCCGGTCACGCGGCAGATCTGGGTGGCAAAGTCAGCGTAATGCTGAGTGCTGCCCCACAGCAGGAAGATCAAGTGTACCGGATCGACAGGGTCCATCTTGCCGGCATCTATCCAGGCCTGGAACACGGCGGCGCGGCCGCTGAACCAGGTGCGGTAGTCCTGGCTGAAATATTCGGTAAGGCATTCGCCGCCGCTGATGATCTCCATGGCGAAGATCCGCGAGGCCTGTGGCTGGCGTCGCGAGTATTCCATCTTGGTGCGGATGTAGCGGGTCAGTGCTTCGGCGGGATCATCCTCGGCGGTCAGGGTGTTGAAGGTGCTGTCCCACAGCTCGAGGATATTGCTCAGTACCGCGATATACAGCCCCAGCTTATTGGTGAAGTAGTAATGCAGGTTGGCCTTCGGCAGCCCGGCGCTCGCGGCGATGGTGTTCATGCTGGTGCCTTTGTAGCCATGCCGGGCGAATTCGTCTTCGGCGGCCTGGATGATCGCTTGTTCGTTCTTTTGCCGAATGCGGCTGGCGGGTTTTCCGGCGTGGCTGTTGTGGGCAGGAACTTCGAGGCTCATGGAGGTTTCCGTGCAGATCGATGAATGCGATTGCTGCACAGATAACCCACCCTCAAGCCTCAGACAAGTCCCGATACGATAAAAGCGTCAAAGCGGTTCCAGCGTATCGCTTTCCAGAGCTGGATTTGCGGCAGGTGTTGCGGCCTTGGACTCCGGCAAGAGCAGGCACAACACGATTGCCGTCAGCCCGCCGCTGGTGATGGCCGAATCGAACAGGTTCTGCACCAGGGTTGGCATCAGGTGCAACAGGTTCGGTTGCGCCGCGATGCCCAGGCCGACCCCGAACGAGGTGGCGATGATCAGCATGCTGCGCCGATCCAGCGGGGCCTGGGCCAGGATGCGCACGCCGGCGGCGGCAACACTGCCGAACATTACCAGGGTCGCGCCGCCCAGCACGGGTTTGGGGATTTGCTGCAAGACAGCGCCAATCAGTGGAAACAACCCGAGACAGAACAGCACCACGCCGATGTACAGGCCCACATAGCGGCTGGCGACGCCGGTCAACTGGATCACCCCGTTGTTCTGGGCAAAGGTGGTGTTGGGGAAGGCACTGAAGGTGGCAGCGATCATGCAACTGACGCCATCTCCGAGCACGCCGCCCTTGAGCCGGCTTATATAGGAAGGGCCGCTGATGGGCTGGCGGGCGATCATGCAGTTGGCAGTGAGGTCGCCTACGGTTTCGATACTGCTTATCAGATAAATCAGCGCTACCGGTAGGAAGGCGCTCCAATCGAAACTGAAACCAAAATGGAATGGCGTCGGCAGGCTGATCAAGGGCAGGTCGGGCAGGGGCTGGGGCACCAGCTTGCCGCTGAACCAGGCGGCGACGCTGCCCAGCAGCAGGCCGATGATGATCGCGCTCAGGCGTACCCACGGCGTGTTCGAGCGGTTGAGCAGGATAATCGTCAGCACCACGAACAGGCCCAGGGCCAGGTTGGTCGGCGCGCCAAAGTCCGGCGCATTGAAGCCGCCGCCCAGGTCGGTGATACCTACCTTGATCAGGCTGATGCCAATCAGGGTAATGACAATCCCGGTTACCAGCGGCGTGATGACCCGGCGTAACTGGCCGATAAACCGGCTCAACACGACCTGCACCAACGCGCCGAAAAAACACACGCCGAAGATCATTGCCAGAATGTCTTCCGGGCTGCCGCCACGCTGCTTGACCAGGAAGCCCGCCGACAACACCGCGCCGAGAAAGGCAAAGCTGGTGCCTTGCAGGCAGATCATCCCGGCGCCAATCCCAAATGGCCTACGGGCCTGGATGAAGGTACCGACACCGGAAACCATCAGCGCCATGCTGATCAAGTAGGGCAAGTGGGCGGCCAGGCCCAGGGTCGAACCGATGATCAGCGGCGGGGTGATAATGCCGACGAAGCTGGCGAGTACATGTTGCAGGGCGGCGAGCAGGGCGGGCAATGGTTTGGGGCGGTCGTTGAGGCCGTAGATCAGGTCGCTGGCGCTGGAGGATTCTGGTGGCATGGCATGTGGACTCAGGGCTGACGGTTCATGGTCCCTGTGCCTTGCAAAAAGCTGTCCACTTGCTCAGGTTTTGTATGGGGCCCGTATCAGCGGGTCGCTGCCAGGCTTTCGAGGAAGCTTTCCAGCACCAAATGAGGGCGACGGCCTTTGCGCGTGACCGAAGCCAGGCTTAAATCGTAAAAGCGTGTAGCCGGTTTCAGCGCGCGTAGTCGGCCTTGTTGCACCCATAGGCTGGCGTAGTGGTCGGGCAGGTAGCCGATGAAGCGCCCGGTGAGGATCAGGAAGGCCATGCCTTCGCGGTCGGAAGCGCTGGCGGTGCAGTTGAGCGCTTGATAGTGGGCCTGGATATCGGCGGGCAGGCGGAAGGTCGGCGCGATGGCGTCCTGGCTATTGATGCGCAGGTCGTCCAGTTGTTTGTTTTCGGCGTAGAACAGCGGATGACCCACCGCGCAGTAGAGCAGCGAGCGCTCGCTATACAGCGGTTGGTATTCCAGGCCCGACAGCGCGCTGGCCTGGGGCACCACGCCGACATGCAGGCGCCCGTCGAGCACGCCTTGTTCCACTTCGTTGGGGGCGATCATGCGGATCTGGATCTGCACGTCGGGACCGCGCTCTTTCAACTGCGCCAATGCATGGGTGATGCGCATATGGGGCAGGGTCACCAGGTTATCGGTCAGGCCGATGGTCAGTTCGCCGCGCAGGTGTTGGTGCAGGCCGTTGACCTCGGTGCGGAAACTTTCCAGCGCGCTTAATAGTTGCAGTGCCGATTGGTAGACCTCGCGGCCTTCTTCCGTCAGGGAGAAGCCGGCGCGCCCGCGTTGGCACAGGCGCAGGCCCAGGCGTTGTTCCAGGTCGCTCATTTGCTGGCTGATGGCGGAACGGCCGATGCCCAGCACGGTTTCTGCCGCCGAGAAGCCGCCGCACTCCACCACGCTGCGGAAGATGCGCAGCAAACGGATATCGAAGTCGCTGACTTGTGCCAGTGGATCGGGTCGGCGGCTGCTCATAGTTTAGTAAAGGCCTGACTGAAGGTTAGAAGAGTTGCATTTCTTAGACTTTATCTCCGTGGCAATTTAGCTGCAACAACGCTTTTCAATCCCGACGCTGCCTTTTGCCCTGCGAGGTTTTGCTGATGAACATGCCCGAAAACGCCCCATCCACACTGGCCAGCCAATTGAAACTGGATGCCCACTGGATGCCTTACACCGCCAACCGTAATTTCCAGCGCGACCCGCGCCTGATCGTGGGGGCCGAAGGCAGTTGGTTGATCGATGACAAGGGGCGCCGGGTCTATGATTCGTTATCGGGCCTGTGGACCTGCGGCGCAGGGCACACGCGCAAGGAAATCCAGGAAGCGGTCGCCAAGCAATTGGGCACCCTGGACTACTCGCCGGGCTTCCAATACGGTCATCCTTTGTCCTTCCAGTTGGCAGAAAAGATTACCGACCTGACCCCAGGTAACCTGAATCACGTGTTTTTCACCGACTCCGGCTCCGAGTGCGCCGATACGGCGGTGAAGATGGTGCGTGCGTACTGGCGCCTAAAGGGCCAGGCGACCAAGACCAAGATGATCGGTCGTGCCCGTGGGTATCACGGGGTAAACATCGCCGGCACCAGCCTGGGCGGCGTCAACGGTAACCGCAAGATTTTTGGCCAGGCGATGATGGATGTCGATCACCTGCCGCACACCCTGCTGGCGAGCAATGCCTTCTCCCGCGGTATGCCGGAGCAGGGCGGTATTGCCTTGGCTGACGAGTTGCTCAAGCTGATCGAGTTGCATGATGCGTCGAATATCGCTGCGGTGTTCGTTGAGCCGATGGCGGGCTCCGCTGGTGTGCTCGTGCCGCCACAGGGTTATCTCAAGCGCCTGCGTGAAATTTGTGATCAGCACAATATCCTGCTGGTGTTCGACGAAGTGATTACCGGCTTTGGTCGTACCGGCTCGATGTTCGGCGCAGACAGCTTCGGCGTGACCCCAGACCTGATGTGCATCGCCAAGCAACTCACCAACGGTGCGATCCCGATGGGGGCAGTGATTGCCAGCAGCGAGATTTATCAGACCTTCATGAACCAGGCGACGCCTGAGTATGCGGTGGAATTCCCACACGGCTATACCTACTCGGCGCACCCGGTAGCGTGCGCGGCGGGGCTGGCGGCATTGGATCTGTTGCAGAAGGAAAACCTGGTGCAGAGCGTGGCCGAAGTCGCGCCGCACTTTGAGAATGCGCTGCATGGCCTCAAGGGCAGCAAGAACGTAATCGACATCCGTAACTACGGCCTGGCCGGTGCGATCCAGATTGCACCGCGTGATGGGGATGCCATCGTGCGTCCATTCGAGGCGGGCATGGCGTTGTGGAAGGCGGGGTTCTATGTGCGCTTTGGCGGCGACACCCTGCAGTTCGGCCCAACCTTCAACAGCAAGCCGCAGGACCTGGATCGCTTGTTCGATGCGGTCGGCGAAGTGCTGAACAAGATCGACTGATTTCTTCTTCTATATAGAACAACTGTCGGGCGCGACACGTGTCGCGCCTGTGGACAACTTTTCAGGAGCCTTGCATGAGCCTTATCCAGCATTTGATCAACGGCGAATTGGTCAACGACAGCGGTCGTAGTGCCGATGTGTACAACCCGTCCACCGGCCAGGTGATTCACCAGGTGCCATTGGCCAGCCGTGAAACCATTCAACAAGCCATCGACTCAGCCAAGGCGGCGTTCCCGGCCTGGCGCAACACACCACCGGCCAAGCGTGCCCAGGTGATGTTTCGTTTCAAGCAATTGCTGGAGCAGAACGAAGCGCGCATCTCCCAGTTGATCAGCGAAGAGCATGGCAAGACCCTGGAAGACGCTGCCGGCGAGCTGAAGCGCGGGATTGAGAACGTCGAGTACGCGTGCTCGGCACCGGAAATCCTCAAGGGCGAATACAGCCGCAACGTCGGCCCGAACATTGATGCCTGGTCCGATTTCCAGCCGTTGGGCGTAGTGGCAGGTATTACGCCGTTCAACTTCCCGGCCATGGTGCCGCTGTGGATGTATCCGCTGGCCGTCGTCTGCGGTAACTGCTTCATCCTCAAGCCATCAGAGCGCGACCCAAGCTCGACGCTGCTGATTGCCCAGTTGTTGCAGGAAGCCGGTTTGCCCAAAGGCGTGCTGAGCGTGGTGCATGGTGACAAGGGGGCGGTGGATGCGCTGATCGAGGCGCCTGAGGTCAAGGCCTTGAGTTTTGTCGGTTCGACGCCGATTGCCGAGTACATCTATTCCGAAGCGACTAAGCGCGGCAAGCGTGTACAGGCGCTGGGCGGGGCGAAGAACCACGCGGTGCTGATGCCGGATGCGGATCTGGATAACGCGGTCAGTGCCTTGATGGGCGCAGCCTACGGTTCCTGCGGCGAGCGTTGCATGGCGATCTCGGTGGCCGTGTGTGTAGGTGATCAGGTGGCGGATGCTCTGATCGCCAAGCTGGTGCCGCAGGTCAAGGCGCTGAAAATTGGTGCGGGTACTTCCTGTGGCCTGGACATGGGGCCGCTGGTTTCTGCGCAGGCGCGGGACAAGGTCAGTGGCTATATAGAAGACGGTGTGTCGTCGGGTGCTGAGCTGGTGGTCGATGGGCGTGGCCTGAGCGTCAGTGGTCATGAGGACGGTTTCTTCCTCGGTGGCTGCCTGTTTGATCGCGTGACGCCTGAAATGCGCATCTATAAAGAAGAGATCTTTGGCCCAGTGCTGTGCATCGTCCGGGTGAATAGCCTGGAAGCGGCGATGCAACTGATCAATGACCATGAATATGGCAACGGCACCTGCATCTTTACCCGTGACGGTGAAGCGGCGCGGTTGTTCTGTGACGAGATTGAAGTGGGCATGGTGGGGGTCAACGTTCCATTGCCGGTGCCGGTGGCGTATCACAGCTTTGGTGGCTGGAAGCGTTCGCTGTTTGGCGACTTGCACGCCTACGGGCCGGATGGGGTGCGGTTCTATACCCGTCGCAAGGCGATCACTCAGCGTTGGCCGCAGCGTGCCAGCCATGAAGCGTCGCAGTTCGCGTTCCCTAGTTTGTAAGGTTGCATGAATAGAAAGCCGGCCCTTGGGGGCCGGCTTTCGCGTTTTCGGGGCTTTTTTGACCGATATGACAGAATTGTGAAAATAGGGGTTGACGGCAGATTCTGGAAGTCTATAATTCGCCCCACTTCCGGCGCAGTCGAAACGGAAAACTCCTTGGTAAACAAAGAGTTACGCAGAATTCGACAGCGAGTTGCTTCAGTTCATCGAAGCCCAGAAGGAGTTGGTAGAGCAGTGTTGTTTGGCTCTATTAACGTTTCGATCCTCTCGGTCGAAAGCGGAGAAAAAGAGGTGTTGACAGCAGCGTGTAACGCTGTAGAATTCGCCTCCCGCTAACGAGAGATCGGAAGCGCAAGTGGTTGAAGTTGTTGAGGAAATCCTCGAAAACTTCTGAAAATAATCACTTGACAGCAAATGAGGCTGCTGTAGAATGCGCGCCTCGGTTGAGACGAAAGATCTTAACCAACCGCTCTTTAACAACTGAATCAAGCAATTCGTGTGGGTGCTTGTGGAGTCAGACTGATAGTCAACAAGATTATCAGCATCACAAGTTACTCCGCGAGAAATCAAAGATGTAACCAACGATTGCTGAGCCAAGTTTAGGGTTTCTTAAAAACCCAAAGATGTTTGAACTGAAGAGTTTGATCATGGCTCAGATTGAACGCTGGCGGCAGGCCTAACACATGCAAGTCGAGCGGTAGAGAGAAGCTTGCTTCTCTTGAGAGCGGCGGACGGGTGAGTAATGCCTAGGAATCTGCCTGGTAGTGGGGGATAACGTTCGGAAACGGACGCTAATACCGCATACGTCCTACGGGAGAAAGCAGGGGACCTTCGGGCCTTGCGCTATCAGATGAGCCTAGGTCGGATTAGCTAGTTGGTGGGGTAATGGCTCACCAAGGCGACGATCCGTAACTGGTCTGAGAGGATGATCAGTCACACTGGAACTGAGACACGGTCCAGACTCCTACGGGAGGCAGCAGTGGGGAATATTGGACAATGGGCGAAAGCCTGATCCAGCCATGCCGCGTGTGTGAAGAAGGTCTTCGGATTGTAAAGCACTTTAAGTTGGGAGGAAGGGTTGTAGATTAATACTCTGCAATTTTGACGTTACCGACAGAATAAGCACCGGCTAACTCTGTGCCAGCAGCCGCGGTAATACAGAGGGTGCAAGCGTTAATCGGAATTACTGGGCGTAAAGCGCGCGTAGGTGGTTAGTTAAGTTGGATGTGAAATCCCCGGGCTCAACCTGGGAACTGCATTCAAAACTGACTGACTAGAGTATGGTAGAGGGTGGTGGAATTTCCTGTGTAGCGGTGAAATGCGTAGATATAGGAAGGAACACCAGTGGCGAAGGCGACCACCTGGACTGATACTGACACTGAGGTGCGAAAGCGTGGGGAGCAAACAGGATTAGATACCCTGGTAGTCCACGCCGTAAACGATGTCAACTAGCCGTTGGGAGCCTTGAGCTCTTAGTGGCGCAGCTAACGCATTAAGTTGACCGCCTGGGGAGTACGGCCGCAAGGTTAAAACTCAAATGAATTGACGGGGGCCCGCACAAGCGGTGGAGCATGTGGTTTAATTCGAAGCAACGCGAAGAACCTTACCAGGCCTTGACATCCAATGAACTTTCTAGAGATAGATTGGTGCCTTCGGGAACATTGAGACAGGTGCTGCATGGCTGTCGTCAGCTCGTGTCGTGAGATGTTGGGTTAAGTCCCGTAACGAGCGCAACCCTTGTCCTTAGTTACCAGCACGTAATGGTGGGCACTCTAAGGAGACTGCCGGTGACAAACCGGAGGAAGGTGGGGATGACGTCAAGTCATCATGGCCCTTACGGCCTGGGCTACACACGTGCTACAATGGTCGGTACAGAGGGTTGCCAAGCCGCGAGGTGGAGCTAATCCCACAAAACCGATCGTAGTCCGGATCGCAGTCTGCAACTCGACTGCGTGAAGTCGGAATCGCTAGTAATCGCGAATCAGAATGTCGCGGTGAATACGTTCCCGGGCCTTGTACACACCGCCCGTCACACCATGGGAGTGGGTTGCACCAGAAGTAGCTAGTCTAACCTTCGGGAGGACGGTTACCACGGTGTGATTCATGACTGGGGTGAAGTCGTAACAAGGTAGCCGTAGGGGAACCTGCGGCTGGATCACCTCCTTAATCGACGACATCAGCTGCTCCATAAGTTCCCACACGAATTGCTTGATTCATTGAAGAAGACGAAAGAAGCAGCCCGAAATTGGGTCTGTAGCTCAGTTGGTTAGAGCGCACCCCTGATAAGGGTGAGGTCGGCAGTTCGAATCTGCCCAGACCCACCAATTTTGTGTGGGAAACGCCTGTAGAAATACGGGGCCATAGCTCAGCTGGGAGAGCGCCTGCCTTGCACGCAGGAGGTCAACGGTTCGATCCCGTTTGGCTCCACCACTACTGCTTCTGTCTGTATAAAGCTTAGAAATGAGCATTCCATCAATGCGATGGTGAATGTTGATTTCTAGTCTTTGACTAGTTCGTTCTTTAAAAATTTGGGTATGTGATAGAAAGATAGACTGAACGTTACTTTCACTGGTAACGGATCAGGCTAAGGTAAAATTTGTGAGTTACTCAAATTGAGTATTATCGAATTTTCGGCGAATGTCGTCTTCACAGTATAACCAGATTGCTTGGGGTTATATGGTCAAGTGAAGAAGCGCATACGGTGGATGCCTTGGCAGTCAGAGGCGATGAAAGACGTGGTAGCCTGCGAAAAGCTTCGGGGAGTCGGCAAACAGACTTTGATCCGGAGATGTCTGAATGGGGGAACCCAGCCATCATAAGATGGTTATCTTAAGCTGAATACATAGGCTTAAGAGGCGAACCAGGGGAACTGAAACATCTAAGTACCCTGAGGAAAAGAAATCAACCGAGATTCCCTTAGTAGTGGCGAGCGAACGGGGACTAGCCCTTAAGTGGCTTTGAGATTAGCGGAACGCTCTGGAAAGTGCGGCCATAGTGGGTGATAGCCCTGTACGCGAAAATCTCTTAGTCATGAAATCGAGTAGGACGGAGCACGAGAAACTTTGTCTGAATATGGGGGGACCATCCTCCAAGGCTAAATACTACTGACTGACCGATAGTGAACTAGTACCGTGAGGGAAAGGCGAAAAGAACCCCGGAGAGGGGAGTGAAATAGATCCTGAAACCGTATGCGTACAAGCAGTGGGAGCCCACTTTGTTGGGTGACTGCGTACCTTTTGTATAATGGGTCAGCGACTTATTTTCAGTGGCGAGCTTAACCGAATAGGGGAGGCGTAGCGAAAGCGAGTCTTAATAGGGCGTCTAGTCGCTGGGAATAGACCCGAAACCGGGCGATCTATCCATGGGCAGGTTGAAGGTTGGGTAACACTAACTGGAGGACCGAACCGACTACCGTTGAAAAGTTAGCGGATGACCTGTGGATCGGAGTGAAAGGCTAATCAAGCTCGGAGATAGCTGGTTCTCCTCGAAAGCTATTTAGGTAGCGCCTCATGTATCACTGTAGGGGGTAGAGCACTGTTTCGGCTAGGGGGTCATCCCGACTTACCAAACCGATGCAAACTCCGAATACCTACAAGTGCCGAGCATGGGAGACACACGGCGGGTGCTAACGTCCGTCGTGAAAAGGGAAACAACCCAGACCGTCAGCTAAGGTCCCAAAGTTATGGTTAAGTGGGAAACGATGTGGGAAGGCTTAGACAGCTAGGAGGTTGGCTTAGAAGCAGCCACCCTTTAAAGAAAGCGTAATAGCTCACTAGTCGAGTCGGCCTGCGCGGAAGATGTAACGGGGCTCAAACCATACACCGAAGCTACGGGTATCATCTTCGGATGATGCGGTAGAGGAGCGTTCTGTAAGCCTGTGAAGGTGAGTTGAGAAGCTTGCTGGAGGTATCAGAAGTGCGAATGCTGACATGAGTAACGACAATGGGTGTGAAAAACACCCACGCCGAAAGACCAAGGTTTCCTGCGCAACGTTAATCGACGCAGGGTTAGTCGGTCCCTAAGGCGAGGCTGAAAAGCGTAGTCGATGGAAAACAGGTTAATATTCCTGTACTTCTGGTTATTGCGATGGAGGGACGGAGAAGGCTAGGCCAGCTTGGCGTTGGTTGTCCAAGTTTAAGGTGGTAGGCTGGAATCTTAGGTAAATCCGGGATTCTAAGGCCGAGAGCTGATGACGAGTCATCTTTTAGATGACGAAGTGGTTGATGCCATGCTTCCAAGAAAAGCTTCTAAGCTTCAGGTAACCAGGAACCGTACCCCAAACCGACACAGGTGGTTGGGTAGAGAATACCAAGGCGCTTGAGAGAACTCGGGTGAAGGAACTAGGCAAAATGGCACCGTAACTTCGGGAGAAGGTGCGCCGGTGAGGGTGAAGGACTTGCTCCGTAAGCTCATGCCGGTCGAAGATACCAGGCCGCTGCGACTGTTTATTAAAAACACAGCACTCTGCAAACACGAAAGTGGACGTATAGGGTGTGACGCCTGCCCGGTGCCGGAAGGTTAATTGATGGGGTTAGCTAACGCGAAGCTCTTGATCGAAGCCCCGGTAAACGGCGGCCGTAACTATAACGGTCCTAAGGTAGCGAAATTCCTTGTCGGGTAAGTTCCGACCTGCACGAATGGCGTAACGATGGCGGCGCTGTCTCCACCCGAGACTCAGTGAAATTGAAATCGCTGTGAAGATGCAGTGTATCCGCGGCTAGACGGAAAGACCCCGTGAACCTTTACTATAGCTTTGCACTGGACTTTGAATTTGCTTGTGTAGGATAGGTGGGAGGCTTTGAAGCGTGGACGCCAGTTCGCGTGGAGCCAACCTTGAAATACCACCCTGGCAACTTTGAGGTTCTAACTCAGGTCCGTTATCCGGATCGAGGACAGTGTATGGTGGGTAGTTTGACTGGGGCGGTCTCCTCCTAAAGAGTAACGGAGGAGTACGAAGGTGCGCTCAGACCGGTCGGAAATCGGTCGTAGAGTATAAAGGCAAAAGCGCGCTTGACTGCGAGACAGACACGTCGAGCAGGTACGAAAGTAGGTCTTAGTGATCCGGTGGTTCTGTATGGAAGGGCCATCGCTCAACGGATAAAAGGTACTCCGGGGATAACAGGCTGATACCGCCCAAGAGTTCATATCGACGGCGGTGTTTGGCACCTCGATGTCGGCTCATCACATCCTGGGGCTGAAGCCGGTCCCAAGGGTATGGCTGTTCGCCATTTAAAGTGGTACGCGAGCTGGGTTTAGAACGTCGTGAGACAGTTCGGTCCCTATCTGCCGTGGACGTTTGAGATTTGAGAGGGGCTGCTCCTAGTACGAGAGGACCGGAGTGGACGAACCTCTGGTGTTCCGGTTGTCACGCCAGTGGCATTGCCGGGTAGCTATGTTCGGAATAGATAACCGCTGAAAGCATCTAAGCGGGAAACTAGCCTCAAGATGAGATCTCACTGGAACCTTGAGTTCCCTGAAGGGCCGTCGAAGACTACGACGTTGATAGGTTGGGTGTGTAAGCGCTGTGAGGCGTTGAGCTAACCAATACTAATTGCCCGTGAGGCTTGACCATATAACACCCAAGCAATTTGACTACTCTTGACTTGGAAACAAGCAAAAGCATCAGATTGCGGTGTGTGAAGACGAAATGAACCGAAAGTTCGAATCTCACAAAACACCGAAAGCTATCACATACCCAATTTGCTGAAGCGAGACCATCTGGTCACGACTCAGTACCCGAATTTCTTGACGACCATAGAGCATTGGAACCACCTGATCCCATCCCGAACTCAGTAGTGAAACGATGCATCGCCGATGGTAGTGTGGGGTTTCCCCATGTGAGAGTAGGTCATCGTCAAGATTAAATTCCGAAACCCCAATTGCGAAAGCAGTTGGGGTTTTGTTTTGGGCGGGCGAAAAGCGCTGAGGCGATTTGGCGCGCAGTCCAACTCCGCCTGTAACGCCCTTCAATGCTAAAGTCGCTCCCTCGATTTTGCTTTTCCCAAGGAAGCCGTTATGCCGGATGCAACGTCCCTCAGTGCTGGATTTATGGTCGTCCACGGCAATCGCCTGGATGAACTGCGCAGCCTGGTCGTCAGTTGGATGCGTCGTTATCCATTGGCTCCCCTGGAAAACGAAATCGCTCTGGTGCAAAGCAACGGCATCGCCCAATGGCTCAAGCTGGCCCTTGCTGAAGACCCGGAAGAGGACGATCTGGGAGGGTGCGGCATAGCCGCGGCAATCGACGTGCAACTGCCCGGCAGCTTTATGTGGCAGCTCTATCGCATGGTCCTGGGCCGCGATGAAATCCCGGCCAAATCCTTGCTGGATAAAGCCCCACTGACGTGGCGCCTGATGCGCCTGTTGCCCGAGCTGATCGACCAGCCGCACTTCGAGCCCCTGCAACGCTTCCTCACCCATGACACTGACCTGCGTAAACGCTACCAACTGGCGGAGCGCCTGGCCGACCTGTTCGATCAATATCAGGTGTACCGTGCCGACTGGCTGGAAGACTGGGCCGCTGGCCGCCACCAGTTGCGCAATGGCCGAGGCGAAGCCAAGCCCTTGAGCCCGGCCAACTGCTGGCAGGCCGAGTTATGGCGCGCGTTGCTGCTGGACGTGGGTGAGGAAGGCATGGCGCAAAGCCGTGCCGGGGTTCACCAGCGTTTTATCGAACGCATTAATAACCTGGACACCGCCCCCCAAGGCCTGCCGTCCCGCGTCATCGTGTTTGGCATTTCTTCCTTGCCCGCCCAGGCCCTTGAAGCCCTGGCCGGCCTGGCCCGTTTCAGCCAGGTGTTGCTCTGCGTGCACAACCCTTGCCGTCACCATTGGTCCGACATCGTCGCCGACAAAGACCTCCTGCGAAACGAATACAAACGCCAGGCGCGCAAGACCGGGATGCCTGTCACCATCGACCCGCAAACTTTGCACCAGCACGCCCACCCCTTGCTGGCCGCCTGGGGCAAGCAAGGTCGCGACTACATCAACCTGCTGGACAGCTACGACGATCCCAACAGCTACCGGTCGGCCTTCCGTGACGGGCGCATCGACCTGTTCAGCGACAGCGAGCCGACCACCGTTCTCAACCAGCTACAGGACGATATCCTCGAACTGCGCCCGCTCCCGGAAACCCGCGAGCGCTGGCCGGCCGTCGATCTGCAGCACGACACCTCGATCCGCTTCCACATCGCCCACAGCGCCCAGCGCGAAGTGGAAATCCTTCACGACCAACTGCTCCAACGCTTCAGCGCGGACCCGACGTTGCGCCCCCGCGACGTTATCGTCATGGTCCCGGACGTTGACAGCTATGCACCGCATATCCGTGCGGTGTTCGGCCAGTTGGACAAGAAAGACCCACGTTTCATCCCCTTCACCCTGACGGACCAGGGCCAACGGGGCCGCGACCCGCTGTTGATCGCCGTCGAACACCTGCTGAAACTCCCGGACAGCCGTTTCCCGGTCAGCGAAATCCTCGACTTGCTGGACGTTCCCGCCTTGCGCGAACGCTTCGCCATCCAGGAGCGCGACCTGCCCACGCTGCACCGTTGGATAGAAGGCGCAGGCATCCGTTGGGGGCTCGATGCTGAACAGCGCGCAGGCCTGGGCCTGCCCAGTGCGCTGGAGCAGAACAGCTGGAGATTCGGCCTGCGCCGCATGCTGCTGGGCTACGCCGTCGGCAGTGGCGCAGCCTGCGCCGGCATTGAGCCCTATGACGAAATCGGCGGCCTCGACGCGGCGCTGATCGGGCCCTTGGTCGCCCTGCTTGACGCATTGCACGATGCCCACCAAGCCCTGTCACAGCCCGCGACCCCGCAAGCCTGGGGCACACGCCTGCAAGACTTGATGCAGCGCTTCTTCCTGCCCAGCAATGAACACGATGACTATCTGCTGGGTCAGTTGGAGCAACTGCGGGAAGACTGGCTGGAGACCTGCGAGTCCGTCGGCCTGTACGACGAATTACCGCTGACTGTCGTGCGTGAGGCCTGGCTCGCCGGTCTCGATCAGGGCCGCTTGTCCCAGCGCTTTCTCGCCGGTGCCGTGAACTTCTGCACCCTGATGCCGATGCGGGCCATCCCCTTCAAGCTGGTGTGCCTGCTGGGCATGAACGACGGCGACTATCCCCGCGCGCAACCGCCGCTGGATTTCGACCTGATGGGCAGCGACTACCGCCCCGGCGACCGCTCCCGGCGTGAAGACGACCGATACCTGCTGCTCGAAGCCCTGCTCTCGGCGCGCGACCAGCTCTACATCAGTTGGGTCGGCCGCAGCATCCGCGATAACAGCGAGCGCCCGGCGTCCGTGCTGATCGGCCAACTGCGCGATCACCTCGCCAGCGGCTGGCAGCATGCCCAGGAGCAACCGTTGCTGGAGGCGATGACCCAGGAGCACCCATTGCAACCCTTCAGTGCGCGTTACTTCCACGAGGGCGATCCACTGTTCAGCTACGCCCGCGAATGGCAACTGTTACACGAAGTTCAAGACCAGCCCCTCGAAACGACCGGTCTGGCACCCCACATCCAGGAAGAACCCCTGAGCCTGGGTCAGTTGCAGGACTTTTTGCGTAACCCTGTCAGGCATTTCTTCAGCCAGCGCCTCAAAGTATTTTTCGAAGCCGCTGAAGTGCCCCTGGCCGATGAAGAACCCTTCGTCCTCGACGCCTTGCAGCGCTACACCTTGAGCGACAGCCTGCTCGCCGCCGCGCTGACCGACCCGGATCATCTCGAACAAGCCCTGCAGGCCCAAGCGCAACGTCTTCAAGGCAGTGGCCTGCTGCCCATGGTCGGTTTCGGCGAATGCCTGCGCAACGAGCTGATCGAACCCTTGCCTGACTTGCTGCAACGCTACCAGCAACTCCTGGCACTCTGGCCCACGCCACACAATACGGCGGAGCCCGTCAGCTTCGCGCACCAGGGTATTCAACTCGACGGCTGGGTCAGCGGCTTGCACCGGCGCAGAGATGGCGGCTTGCTCAGCGTGACCACCATCCCCAACAGCATCGGCTCGATCAAGACCCGCAAGTGGCATCGCCTGATCCGCCCATGGGTCAACCACCTGGTGGCCTGCGCCTGTGGCCTGCCCTTGAGCACCGGCCTGGTGGCGAGTGATGACACGCTCCTACTGGCGCCACTGGAGCAAAACCTTGCCCAGGATGTGCTTGGCAACCTGCTCCTGGCCTGGCGGGCCGGCATGAGCGAACCACTACCGATCGCGGTGAAGACCGCCTTCGCCTGGCTCGGCCAGACTGACCCGGACAAAGCCCAGACCGCCGCCCTTAAAGCCTACGAAGGCGATGGCATCACCAGCGATGGCGAGCGCCGCGAAAGCCCGGCCCTCACCCGGCAATTCCCCGACTACGCGGCCCTGGTCGCCAGTGAAGATTTCGAAGGCTGGTGCGAAACCCTGTACCGCCCACTCATCACCGCCCCCTGGCGATCACTGACCAGCGAGGAGGCCCGCTCATGAGCACCAAACCCCTGGCCCTGGCCTTCCCCCTGCGTGGCAGCCAACTGATCGAAGCCAGCGCCGGTACCGGCAAGACCTTCACCATCTCCGCGTTATACCTGCGCCTGGTTCTGGGCCACGGTGGCGATGAGGCGGGTTTTGGCCGCGAATTGCTGCCGCCGCAAATCCTCGTGGTGACCTTCACCGATGCCGCCACCAAAGAGCTGCGTGAACGCATCCGCACCCGCCTGGCACAAGCGGCGCGTTTCTTTCGTGACGAAATCGAACAGCCCGATGCCCTGATCGCCGAGCTGCGTGATCAGTACAGCGCCGAGCAGTGGCAGGGTTGCGCCAACCGCCTCGACATCGCCGCGCAATGGATGGACGAGGCCGCCGTCTCGACCATCCACAGTTGGTGCCAGCGCATGCTGCGCGAGCACGCTTTCGACAGTGGCAGCCTGTTTACCCAGACCCTGGAAACCGACCACAGCGACTTGCTTGGCGAAGTGTTGCGCGACTACTGGCGGCTGTTCTGCTACCCGATGCACGGCGATGCCCTGAACTGGGTCCGCAGCAACTGGGGTGGCCCTGCGGCGCTGATGCCCCGAGTGCGCGCGTTGTTCGGTAGCGAGCGCCCCGGTGATGAACCCCGTGAGCCCGCCGAGTTGATCGAGGCCTGCTTGCACGAGCGCCGCGAGGCCCTGGTGGCGCTCAAGGCCCCCTGGCAGCAATGGGCCGCCGAGTTGCGCGAGATCTGCCTGCAAGCTGTCGCCGCCAAGGCTGTGGACGGCCGCAAGATGCAGGCCCGTTATTTCGAGCCCTGGTTCGAGAAAATCAGCGCCTGGGCCGCTGACGAAACCCTGGAACAACTGGACATCGGCACCGGCTTCACCCGCCTGACCCCCGAGGGTATGGCCGAAGCCTGGAAGGGCGACGCCCCCCGTCACCCCGGCCTGGATGCCATGGCGGGCCTCAAAGCCAGCCTCGACGCCTTGCCCACGCCCGATGCTGCAGTGTTGCAACACGCGGCGGCCTGGGTCGGCAAACGCTTTGAAGAAGAGAAACGCCGGCGTGCCGAGATGGGTTTTGACGACATGCTCATCCGCCTCGACGCCGCCCTGCAAACCGAGGGTGGCGAACGTCTGGCAAGCGTAATCCGCGAGCAGTTCCCGGTGGCCCTGATCGACGAATTCCAGGACACCGACCCGGTGCAGTACCGGATCTTCGAAAGCATCTACCGCATCGAAGACAACAGCCCGCGCAGCGGCCTGTTCCTGATCGGCGACCCCAAGCAGGCGATTTATGCGTTTCGCGGCGCCGATATCTACACCTACCTGCGCGCCCGCCAGGCCACCGCCGGGCGCTTGCATACCCTGGGCACCAACTTTCGCTCCAGTCATGCGATGGTCGAGGCGGTCAACCACGTGTTCGAGCGTGCGGAGTCCGGGCGTGGGGCGTTTCTGTTTCGTACGCCCGACGGCGACAACCCGGTGCCTTTCCAGCCAGTGTCGTCCCAGGGTCGCAAGGAGCAGTTGCAGGTCGATGGCCACATACTGCCAGCCCTGAATATCTGGCACCTGCCCACCGACCAGCCGGTCTCCAATGTGCGGTATCGCCAGCAATTGGCAGGCGCGTGCGCCAGCCAGATTGTCGCGTTGCTCAATGGCGGTCAGCAGGGCACGGCAGGGTTTATCAAGGGGGCAGACTTCACTCCCGTGCAACCGTCGAACATCGCCATCCTTGTGCGTGACGGCAAGGAAGCCCAGGCCGTACGCGGTGAGCTGGCCGCGCGGGGTGTGCGCAGCGTGTACCTGTCCGATAAGGACTCGGTATTCGCCTCCCAGGAAGCCCATGACCTGCTCGCCTGGCTCAAAGCCTGTGCCGAACCGGATGTCGAGCGCCCGCTGCGCGCGGCCCTGGCCTGCGTCACCCTCAACCTGTCGCTGCCCGAGCTGGAACAACTGAACCAGGACGAACTGGTCTGGGAGCAGCGAGTCATGCAGTTCCGCGATTACCGCGTGATCTGGCGCACCCAGGGCGTGCTGCCGATGCTGCGGCGTCTGCTGCATGACTTCAAGTTGCCGCAAACCCTGATTGCCCGCAGCGATGGCGAACGGGTGCTGACGAACCTGCTGCACCTGTGCGAGTTGCTGCAACAGGCCGCCGCAGAGCTGGACGGCGAACAAGCGCTGATCCGCCATCTTGCGGAGCACCTAGCGCTCTCGGGCCAGGCCGGCGAAGAGCAGATCCTGCGCCTGGAAAGCGATGAGCAACTGGTCAAAGTGGTGACTATCCACAAGTCCAAGGGCCTGGAATACGACCTGGTCTTCCTGCCGTTTATCTGCTCGGCCAAGCCGGTCGACGGCAGCCGCCTGCCGCTGCATTACCACGATGCCAACGGCAAGTCCCAGGTCAGCCTGAAACCCACCGTCGAACTGATCGCCCAGGCTGATGACGAGCGCCTGGCCGAAGACCTGCGTCTGTTCTATGTGGCGCTGACTCGGGCCAAGCATGCCTGTTGGCTGGGCGTGGCCGACCTCAAACGCGGCAATAACAACAGTTCGGTGTTGCACCTGTCAGCCCTGGGCTATCTGCTGGGCGGCGGCGCGGCCCTGGGTGAGTCCGCAGCCCTGGCCCGCTGGCTGATGGATTTGCAGGACGGCTGCGCGGCGATTGCCTACGGGCAAATGCCGGAAGCTGACACCAGTACCTACCAACCACCGCGCAATGACGCGACCTTGCTCGCGCCGCTGCTGCCCAAGCGCAAGGCCGCGGAAAACTGGTGGATCGCGTCCTACAGCGCCCTGCGCATCGGCGAAAGCATGAGCGCCGCCAGCCTGGAAGCCCCGGAAAGCCCCCAGGCACAGAAGCTGTTCGACGACGAACGCCTGGACCCGGATGCACCGCGCGAAGTCGCCGCGTCTGGCGGGGATATTCACCGTTTCCCACGGGGCCCCAACCCCGGGACCTTTCTCCACGGCCTGCTGGAGTGGGCCGGTAACGAAGGCTTCAACGTAACGGCCGAAGCCATCGAAGATGCCGTTGCCCGGCGCTGCAACCGACGTGGCTGGGAAGGCTGGATCGGCACCCTCAGCGGCTGGCTCGGGCACCTGTTGCAACTGCCGTTGGGCCTGGGCCATGGGCAGGCATCTGTGACCCTGAGCGACCCGCAGCACTATCAGATTGAAATGGAGTTCTGGTTCGCCAGCCACAAAGTCGATGTGCTCGCCCTCGACCAACTGGTCTGCCAATACACCCATGACGGCGTGTCGCGGGTCGCCGCCGAGCCGGTGTTGCTCAATGGCATGTTCAAGGGCTTTATCGACCTGACCTTCGAACATGACGGCCGCTACTACGTGGCTGACTACAAATCCAACTGGCTCGGCGCCGACGACGCGGCCTACACCCGTGAGGCCATGGAACAGTCGATTCTCGACCATCGCTACGACCTGCAATATGTCCTCTACCTGCTGGCCCTGCATCGCCAACTCAAGGCGCGCCTGCCGGATTACGATTACGACCGGCATGTGGGCGGCGCGCTCTATCTGTTCCTGCGCGGTAGCCAAGCCGTGAGCCAGGGCGCGTATTTCACCCGGCCGCCACGGGAGCTGATCGAACGCCTGGACCTGCTGTTCCAGGGCAAGCCGCAACCGCCCAAGGTCGAACCGGCCTGGGAACAAGGAGTCCTGCTATGAGCCTCTCGACAATGCCGCTGGAGGCACTGGCACCGCTGGATCGCGCTGACGACCTGATGCACCTGCTGGAGCGCTGGGTCGAGCGCGGCTGGCTGCGGGCGCTGGACAAGGCGTTCGTCGGCTTTCTCCACGAACTGGATCCACAGGCCGATCCCCTGGTGCTGCTGGCCGCCGCCCTGACCAGTCACCAACTGGGCCACGGCCATGTGTGCCTGGACCTGTTCGAAACCCTGAAGGCCCCGGATTTCGCTCTGTCGCTGCCCCCAGAAGGGGATCTTTCAAGTGGCGTGATGCTGCTGCCCTCGCAATTGCTCGAGGGCCTGGACGGCGCCCATTGGTGCCATGCCCTGGCCGCAAGCCCGCTGGTGGCGCTGGCCGTCGATGGCAGTGCGGCGGCGCAAAGCCGGCCATTGGTATTGTCGGGCAAGCGCCTGTATCTGCGGCGTTACTGGACCTATGAGCGACGCATCGACAGCGCCTTGCGTCAGCGTCTTGCCGTGCAGGAAGCGGTCTCGGCCGACCTGCCCCAGCGCTTGAATGGCCTGTTCGACCAACCGCCCCCGGACGGCGTGGTCGATTGGCAGAAACTCGCCTGTGCCCTGGCCACGCGCGGTGCGTTCAGCATCGTCACCGGCGGCCCCGGCACCGGCAAGACCACCACGGTGGTGCGCCTGTTGGCCTTGCTGCAGGCACCCGCAGTGGAGCAGGGCACGGCCTTGCGCATCCGCCTGGCGGCGCCTACCGGCAAGGCGGCGGCACGCTTGACCGAATCCATCAGCCAGCAAGTACGCTCGCTGCAAGTGCCCGACGCTGTGCGCGAAAAAATCCCCACCGAGGTCACCACCGTGCACCGCCTGTTGGGTAGCCGCCCCGGCACCCGGCATTTCCGCCATCACGCGGGCAACCTGTTGCCGCTGGATGTGCTGGTGGTGGATGAAGCCTCGATGATCGACCTGGAAATGATGGCCAACCTGCTGGATGCCTTGCCGCCCCATGCGCGCCTGGTACTGTTGGGGGACAAGGACCAATTGGCCTCGGTGGAAGCCGGCGCGGTGCTCGGCGATTTGTGCCGCGATGCCGAAGCGGGTTGGTACAGCCCCGACACCCGCCAATGGCTGGAAAACGTCAGTGGCGAGACCCTGGCGGGCAGCGGCCTGCTGGAGGATCTCGAGGCCAGTCATCCGCTGGCGCAACAAGTGGTCATGCTGCGTTATTCCCGGCGTTTCGGCGAAGGCAGCGGCATCGGCCAACTGGCGCGCTGGGTCAACCAGCAAAACCCCGAGCAGGCTCGCCAACTGCTGGACGCCGGCAGCCACGACCTGTTTTGCCTGCACCTCAAGGGCGAGCATGACCGCGCCCTGGAGCGCCTGGTGCTGGACGGGCAGGGCAGCGATGCCCAGGGCTATCGCTACTACCTGAACCTGTTGCGCACCACGCGCCCGGCAGCCGAGACACCCCGCGACGACTCGCGCTGGACCGACTGGGCGCGCCAGTTGTTGCAAGCCTTCGATGCCTTCCAGTTGCTGTGCGCGGTGCGCAAGGGCCCTTGGGGCGTGGAAGGCCTCAACCAGCGCATCACCGCGGCGCTGCTCAAGGCCCGGCTGATCGACAGCGACCAGCAATGGTACGAAGGCCGCCCGGTGCTGATGACCCGCAACGACTATGGCCTGGGCTTGATGAACGGTGACATTGGTATCGCCTTGAAGCTGCCCGAAAGCGACGGTGGGCCGCAGGTGCTGCGCGTGGCCTTCCCGCGCAACGATGGCCAGGGCGGAGTGCGCTTTGTGCTGCCCAGCCGCCTCAATGATGTGGAAACCGTCTACGCCATGACCGTGCACAAGTCCCAGGGCTCGGAGTTTGCCCACACGGCCTTGATCTTGCCGGATGCACTGAACCCGGTACTGACCAAGGAGCTGATCTACACCGGCATCACCCGCGCCAAGGATCGCTTCAGCTTGATCGAGACCCGTGGCGGGGTTTTCGAAGAGGCGGTGCGGCGCAAGGTAAAACGGTTGAGCGGGCTGATGTTGGAGTTGGGTGCGTGAGAATGTGGGAAAAACCTGACCGATATGTCGGGTTTTTCGTGATGAATGGCAGAATCTACCTAGAGCCCGTCTCGATGGGGTTTCCGCCAATATGCTATCGTTGCGGCATTATCCCGAGAAGATCATAGAGAATCGCTGCATGAACGTGGCTGTCTCGCCCGCAGAGCGTAGTTGGAGCTGGAGACGATTGCTGCTATCGGCCGTTTTGTGTCTCGTCACGCCTCTGGCTTTTGCCCAGGCGCCCACAGCCAGTGCAGCCGACCAGCGGGCCCAGGCCGTCACCCAGGTGGTACTGGGGATTCTCAGCTACGCCCGTTGGCCGGTGGAGCCCGCACAACTGCGGTTGTGCATCGTTGGCCCGACCCAATACACCGACGACCTGGTCAAGGGTACCACCCAGGCCACCGGCCGGCCGGTGGTGGTCCAGCGCTTGCTGGCGGACAACCCCAATATCGTCAATGCGTGCGACGCGCTGTACATCGGCAAGCTCACTCCTGACGAGCGTGGCCGCCTGTTCACCGCGTTGACTGGCCATCCGGTGCTGAGCATCAGCGAAGGCGGCGATCAATGCACTGTGGGAAGCCTGTTTTGCCTGCGGGTCACTGATGAGCAAGTCTCGTTCGAGGTCAACCTCGACTCCGTCGCCCGCAGCGGTGTGCGCATCCATCCCAGCGTCCTGCAGTTATCCCGTCGTCGGGCGCCGGAGCCATGAAGCTGCGTAACGCCAAAACCCGCCCTACATTACGTTCGGTCCTTGGTCGCGGGCACCTGAGTGTGGCGCTGGTGGCCGTAGCCATGGCCAGCGTCTCCCTGACCCTGCTGGGGGTGCTGGCCCTACGGGTATATGCCGACCACAACCTGCACCTGATCGCCCGCTCGATCAACTACACCGTAGGAGCCGCAGTGGTGTTCAAGGACCGCGTGGCGGCCACCGAAGCCCTGGCGCTGATTGCCTCCACTGAAGAAGTCGCTGAAGCCCGGGTGCTGGACCTCAACGGCAACACCCTGGCCCATTGGGTGCGTCCGGAAACGGGGGTGCTGTCCAGGATCGAGCTGGAGTTGGCCCACACGCTGCTGGAAGAGCCCATCAGCCAGCCGATCCTGCATCAAGGCCAGAAAATTGGCACCGTCGAGTTGAGTGGCCACGGCGGTAGCCTGTTGCGCTTTTTGCTCAGTGGCCTGGCGGGGATCATCATCTGTACCGCTATCAGTGGCTGGGTCGCGATTTACCTGGCACGGCGCATGTTGCGCGGCATTATCGGCCCCCTGCACAGCCTGGCCGACGTCGCCCACGCTGCGCGCAGCGAGCGGGCCTTCGACCGCCGTGTGCCGCCGGCGCAGATCGCCGAGCTCGACAGCCTGGGCAACGACTTCAATGCCCTGCTTGACGAGCTGGAAGCCTGGCAAACCCACCTGCAAAGCGAAAACGAAACCCTTGCCCACCAGGCCAGCCATGACAGCCTGACCGGGCTGCCCAACCGCGCCTTCTTTGAGGGCCGCCTGATTCGCGCCTTGCGCAGCGCGGCCAAGCTCAACGAGCGAGTGGCGGTGCTGTTCCTCGACAGTGACCGCTTCAAAGACATCAACGACAATTTCGGGCATGCCGCCGGTGACGCCGTCCTGGTTGCGGTCGCCGCGCGCGTGCGGGCGCAACTGCGCGAGAGCGACCTGGTGGCCCGCCTGGGCGGTGACGAGTTCGCCATCCTGCTCTCGCCCCTGCACAAGCTCGAAGATGCCCAGCGCATCGCCGACAAAATCATCGCCAGCATGGACCAGCCCATCCCGCTGCCGGGCAACACCGAAGTGTTGACCTCACTCAGTATCGGTATCGCGGTATATCCCGATCATGGTGCCACTCCCGGCGCCTTGCTCAATGCCGCCGATGTGGCGATGTACCAGGCCAAACGCCTTTCCCAGGGCGGCCAGCACACGGCGGAGTCGGAGCACCCCGCTGCCAATGTTCAACACAGGAGTTGATCCCTTGTTTGCTAACACACGCGTTCTGTTTATCACCTTGTTTATTGCGCTACTGGCCCTGAGTGGCTGCCAGACTCCCCCCCCCAAAGGCCTGACCCCGGTGCAAGTGGCGGTGCTCAAACAACAAGGCTTCGAACTGACCGACGAAGGTTGGGCGTTTGGCCTGTCGGGCAAAGTGCTGTTTGGCAGCGACGTCGAAAAACTCAACACGCCCAGCACCGAGATCGTCGAACGCATCGGCAAGGCCCTCACCGGCGTGGGCATCGAACGCGTGCGCGTAGACGGCCACACCGATGCCTCGGGCAAGGAAGCCTACAACCAGCAACTGTCCCTGCGCCGGGCGAAAAGCGTGGGCAAGGTCTTGGTGGACGTGGGTATGAAGGAAGAAAACGTGCAACTGCGAGGCCTGGGCAGCAGCGAGCCGGTGGCCTCCAACAGCACTTCTGCGGGCCGTACCGAGAATCGCCGGGTGTCGATTGTAGTGATCGCCGACTGAGCCGACAGGCCGGTCTGAATTTCAAACACGCTCAACTTTGGGAGCGGGCAAGCCCGCTCCCACACTTATCAGTGCCGACCCAACGTTCTGCGCCCGCAGCAGCCATTCAGTCTGCAAACACCATCTCCCGCGTCTCCCCCATCAACAACCCCTGGTTCTGCTCCGTCACCTCCCGGATGTAATCCCACAACAGGGTAATCCGCTTGAGCTTGCGCAGGTCTTCGCGGCAATACATCCAGAACTGCCGCGTAATATTGATCTCCTCTCCCAACACCGGCAGCAACCGCGAGTCCTGCGCGGCCAGGAAGCACGGCAAGATCGCCAGCGAGCGCCCCTGCTGCGCCGCCACGTACTGCGCAATCACGCTGGTGCTGCGCAGGCTGGCGCTGGCGCCCGGGACGACATTGGCCAGGTACAGCAGCTCTGAGCTGAACGCCAGGTCATCCACGTAGCTGATAAACGGATGGTCGGCCAAATCGGCCGGGCGGCGGATGGGCGGGTGCTGGTCGAGGTATTCCTGGGTCGCGTACAGCTGCAACTTGTAGTCGCACAGTTTGCAGCACACGTAGGGCCCGTGTTCCGGGCGTTCCAGGGCGATGACGATGTCGGCTTCGCGCTTGGACAGGCTGATGAAGTGGGGCAGGGGCAGGATGTCGACCGAGATCGCCGGGTAGGTATCGACGAAGTGGCTCAGTTGCGGGGTGACGAAAAAACTACCGAACCCTTCGGTACAGCCCATGCGCACATGCCCCGACAGCGCCACGCCGGAGCCCGATACTTGTTCGCAGGCCATGTGCAGGGTGCTTTCGATGGACTCGGCGTAACCCAGTAAACGCTGGCCTTCATTGGTCAGCACAAACCCGCTGGTCCGGGATTTCTCGAACAGCAGGGTGCCCAGCGAGCCTTCCAGCGAGCTGATGCGCCGCGACACGGTGGTGTAGTCCACCGCCAGGCGCTTGGCAGCGACGCTGGCCTTGCGGGTACGCGCCACTTCGAGGAAAAACTTCAGGTCATCCCAGTTCAGCGAGCCTAAAGACGTGATGTTTTTTTGCATGTTGGACCGGCTTTTATGTGGGTTCTTATTGGAAGTTTGCACATCTATACTCCAAAAATCGTCCGAACGCCTCATCCTCAAGGCGCTTCACGCCTTGGCTCTCTGCATAACTACAAGATCTGGAGACCACAATGAACGCATCGCTTACGTCTGCCGATACCACCGTCAAACAGGCCAAACTGTTGATCAACGGTGAATGGGTCGAGTCCAAGACCACCGAATGGCAAGACATCGTCAACCCGGCGACCCAACAAGTCCTGGCCCGTGTGCCCTTTGCCACGGCCGATGAAGTCAACGCGGCCATCGACGCTGCCCATCGCGCCTTCCAGACCTGGAAGCTGACGCCGATCGGCGCGCGCATGCGCATCATGCTCAAGCTGCAGGCGCTGATTCGTGAACACTCCAAACGCATTGCCGTAGTCCTCAGTGCCGAGCAGGGCAAGACCATTGCCGATGCCGAGGGTGATATTTTCCGTGGCCTGGAAGTGGTCGAGCACGCGTGCTCCATCGGCACCCTGCAAATGGGCGAGTTCGCCGAGAACGTCGCCGGTGGCGTCGACACCTACACCCTGCGCCAACCCATCGGCGTCTGCGCCGGCATCACCCCGTTCAACTTCCCGGCGATGATCCCGCTGTGGATGTTCCCGATGGCCATCGCCTGCGGCAACACCTTCGTGCTCAAGCCTTCGGAACAGGATCCGCTGTCGACCCTGATGCTGGTGGAACTGGCGCTGGAAGCCGGGGTGCCGGCCGGTGTGTTGAACGTGGTCCACGGTGGCAAGGATGTGGTGGATGCTCTGTGCACCCACAAAGATATCAAGGCCGTGTCCTTTGTCGGCTCGACCGCCGTCGGCACCCACGTCTACGACCTGGCGGGCAAGCACGGCAAGCGCGTGCAGTCGATGATGGGCGCGAAGAACCATGCGGTGGTGCTGCCCGATGCCAACCGTGAACAGACGCTTAACGCACTGGTTGGCGCTGGTTTCGGCGCGGCCGGCCAGCGCTGCATGGCCACCTCGGTGGTGGTGCTGGTGGGCGCGGCCAAGCAGTGGCTGCCGGACCTCAAGGCCCTGGCGCTGAAGCTTAAAGTCAACGCCGGCAGCGAAGCCGGGACCGACGTGGGCCCAGTGATTTCCAAGCGCGCCAAGGCGCGTATCCTCGACCTGATCGAAAGCGGTGTGAAAGAAGGCGCCAAGCTGGAACTGGACGGCCGCGACATCCAGGTGCCGGGCTTCGAGCAAGGCAACTTCGTCGGCCCGACCCTGTTCTCGGGCGTGACCACCGATATGCAGATCTACACCCAGGAAATCTTCGGCCCGGTGCTGGTGGTGCTGGAAGTCGATACCCTCGACGAAGCCATCGCCCTGGTCAACGCCAACCCGTTCGGCAACGGCACCGGCCTGTTCACCCAGAGCGGTGCGGCGGCGCGCAAGTTCCAGAGCGAAATCGACGTCGGCCAGGTCGGCATCAACATCCCGATCCCAGTGCCAGTGCCGATCTTCAGCTTCACCGGTTCCCGTGGTTCGAAACTCGGCGACCTGGGCCCGTACGGCAAGCAAGTGGTGCAGTTCTACACCCAGACCAAAACCGTCACCAGCCGCTGGTTCGACGACGACAGCGTCAATGATGGTGTCAACACCACCATCAACCTGCGTTGATCAAGGAGACGACCATGAAGATTGCATTTATCGGCCTGGGCAACATGGGCGCACCCATGGCCCGCAACCTGATCAAGGCTGGCCACGCGCTGAACCTGTTTGACCTGAACCAGACCGTGCTCAAGGAACTGGCCGAATTGGGCGGCACCATCAGTGCCTCACCGCGCGCAGCAGCAGAAGGCGCCGAACTGGTGTTGACCATGCTGCCCGCTGCCGCCCATGTGCGCAGCGTCTGGCTGAATGAAGACGGCGTGCTCGCCGGTATCGGCAAAGGCGTGCCGGCCGTGGATTGCAGCACCATTGACCCTCAGACCGCCCGCGATGTGGCGGCTGCGGCAGCCAAGCACGGCGTGGCGATGGCCGATGCGCCGGTCTCCGGCGGCACGGGCGGGGCGCAGGCGGGGACGCTGACCTTTATGGTCGGCGCCACCCCGGAACTGTTCGCCACCCTGCAACCGGTGCTGGCGCAGATGGGCCGCAACATCGTGCATTGCGGTGAAGTCGGCACCGGGCAAATCGCCAAGATCTGCAACAACCTGCTGCTGGGCATCACCATGGTCGGCGTCAGCGAGGCCATGGCCCTGGGCGATGCATTGGGTATCGACACAAAAGTACTGGCCGGGATTATCAACAGTTCAACCGGGCGTTGTTGGAGTTCCGACACGTACAACCCATGGCCGGGCATTATCGAGACGGCACCGTCGTCTCGTGGTTATACCGGTGGTTTTGGTGCGGAACTGATGCTCAAGGATCTTGGGCTGGCCACTGAGGCAGCGCGTCAGGCGCACCAGCCGGTAATTCTCGGTGCGGTGGCCCAGCAGTTGTATCAGGCGATGAGCCAGCGTGGGGAAGGCAGCAAGGACTTCTCGGCAATCATTAACAGCTACCGCAAACCCCAATAGGTTTTTTCCGAGAACTTGCGTCGGGCGGGTTCTCGGGTTTTTGGCGCTGTACACAGTTCCGATCCCTTCCATCTCCGTTGTTTCTCAACGAGATATTCAACTCCCTCCGTTGGTCAGCGTTAGCCGAAGCACCTCTTGTGCGTAGCGGTCGTCCGTGGCTGAGCCAGCCTGGTCAGCTCATCAAATACTGGCCAACTCCCCATCCTGAAAGAACTAAATGTGGCAAGCCTTGTCGCTTGCCATTTATTTCGTATTTACAGCGGTATATAGGGTTTCTATCACTAATCTACTATTTAGTTGGAAGGGTTTTTAGTGGGTTATTAAAGTTGCGAAATAAAGTATTACAATTTCTTTTTATTTTAGTAAAGTTTGTGATTCTGTTCATAGAATATTCATGGGGTTAGCCCTGTAGTTACATGTGATTATCATCCTTTGATAACGGGTGTATGGGTTATTTAACGTAGGTATGCGATGGGTTAACAGAACAAACACTTACGTTTAGTGAGTGTTTGCATCGTGCTTGTTTTCTCCTTTGATGTTGAGTTTCCTCCCCGCTAGTATCGATCAGGCAAGTGTTGGCACTGTTGTTGTGCCTCGAAAGTCACAACCGAATAGCTGTAATTTTTCTAAGTTGTGCGGGTGTATCTGAGATGGTTGATGAATGGATGCGTACATCAAATAGTTTCGGGCTTGCAACCGAACAGGTTGCCGAGGCCAGGGAGCTCGAGAGAGCACAAAAACTGGCCCGCCGTCTCTGCTCGTTACTGCACCTCTGGGCCAGCGGTCGCCCTTTGCCAATGGCTCCACGACAGTCCGGCATCTCTCTGCATGACCTCATGACAATGGCGCAATGCACGACAAAAGTGCTAGCGCAACGCCCTTCAAGAACCCTGTTCACATCACGCCTTGAGACTCCCGCGCTTTGCAATCAAAGGGGAATGCGCCTGCAACTCCGTGAAGAGACCGGTGTGGGCTGAAACTACTGGCACCTGGTTAGTTTTCAATAACGCAAAAATAAAGTTGAGCGCTCGGCGGTTATTACCGTCGTGGAGTATTCGCTCGCGCTGAAATCTGTGTGTCCATTTATCGAAGAGAGAACAGGTGTGAGATGAAAAATATAACAATTGTCGATAAAGCAACGGGAGCGGCAACGGAGCATACGCTTGGCAATGTCAGCCTGAAGGGCACAAGCATTGTCAAACTACCCGTTGGGCCTGAAAGCGTTCAGTCCTTTCAGCAGTCCGGTCAGAACTTGGTGGTGACGCTAAAGTCTGGAGAAACCATCACCATTCAGAATTTTTTTGTAGTTGGCGCTGACGGTGCGGCTAACCAGCTGGTAATGACTAACGCTGACGGAACGTTGCTGTTGGGCAACTATTCATCGCCGTATTCGGGCTTTACATTCAGCGAGATCTCTACGCTCGACGACCTGGCCGCGGCAGGCATAGTGGCAGATAGCGCGGTACCGGACTGGGTACTCTGGGGGCTTAGCCTCCTTGCCGTGGGTGGTGCAGTGGCCGCAATCAGCAGCAGTGGCGGCGGTGGTGGCGGCGGTACCGGTGGGGGAGTTACGGCGGCACCGGGTGCAGCAACTGGTTTATCCGTCAGTGCCGATGGCAAGAGCGTCATCGGCAAAGGGCAACCGGGCACTACGGTGACCGTCAAGGATGCTGCTGGCAATGTGATCGGCTCCGGTCCTGTGGGCGCTGACGGTAATTTCCAGGTCACGCTGGATACACCACAAACCAATGGAGAGACCCTGGAGGTCACCCTCAAGGACGCTCAGGGCAATCAGTCACCGCCCGCCACTGTCGTAGCCGGCGACACCACAGCGCCCGCTGCGCCAACAGACTTGGCCGTCAGCGCGGATGGCACCACCGTCAGTGGCAAGGGCGAGCCGGGTTCAACCGTTACGGTCAAGGATGCCGCTGGCAACGTGATCGGGACGGGCACAGTCGGTACTGACGGTAACTTCCAGGTCACGCTGGACACGCCACAAACCAATGGCGAGACCCTGCAGGTCAGCCTCAAAGACACTGCAGGCAATGAGTCGCCGACTGGCACTGTCAGCGCGGGCGACACCACAGCGCCCGATGCGCCAACAGACTTGGCCGTCAGCACGGATGGCACCACCGTCAGTGGCAAGGGCGAGCCGGGTTCAACCGCCACGGTCAAGGATGCCGCTGGCAACGTGATCGGGACGGGCACAGTCGGTACTGACGGTAACTTCCAGGTCACGCTGGACATCCCTCAGGTCAACGGCGAAACGCTGGGAGTGACACTGAAGGATGCGGCGGGGAACGAGTCCGGCCCAAGCTCGGTAGTTGCACACGACATTGATGAAACTGATGCGGACGCTGATGCCGACGCCGATGCCGACGCTGACGCCGATGCCGATGCTGACGCTGACGCTGACGCCGACGCCGACGCTGACGCTGATGCTGATGCTGACGCTGACGCTGACGCTGACGCTGACGCTGATGCCGACGCGGATGCCGATGCCGATGCCGACGCGGATGCCGATGCTGACGCTGACGCTGATGCTGATGCTGATGCTGATGCCGATGCCGATGCCGATGCCGATGCCGATGCTGACGCCGACGCTGATGCTGACGCCGACGCCGACGCTGATGCTGATGCTGATGCTGATGCTGATGCTGACGCTGATGCTGACGCTGATGCTGATGCTGATGCTGATGCTGATGCTGATGCTGATGCTGATGCCGACGCGGATGCCGATGCCGATGCCGACGCGGATGCCGATGCTGACGCCGACGCCGACGCCGATGCTGATGCTGACGCTGATGCTGATGCTGACGCTGATGCTGACGCCGACGCTGACGCTGACGCTGATGCTGATGCTGATGCTGATGCGGACGCCGATGCCGATGCTGACGCCGACGCCGACGCCGACGCCGATGCTGATGCTGATGCTGACGCTGACGCTGACGCTGACGCTGACGCCGATGCTGATGCTGATGCTGATGCTGATGCTGACGCTGATGCCGACGCGGATGCCGATGCCGACGCGGATGCCGATGCTGACGCTGACGCCGACGCCGACGCGGACGCCGATGCCGATGCTGACGCCGACGCTGACGCTGACGCTGACGCTGACGCTGATGCTGATGCTGATGCGGACGCCGATGCCGATGCTGATGCTGATGCTGATGCTGATGCTGATGCTGATGCTGATGCTGATGCTGATGCGGACGCCGACGCCGACGCGGATGCCGATGCGGACGCCGATGCCGATGCCGATGCCGATGCCGACGCTGACGCGGATGCTGACCTGGAAGCAACCGACGACGTCGGTACTGCTGAACTCATCGTTACGCCGGTGACTACGCAGACAGCACTGGACGATATGCGAGTATTCACGTTGCTGGGAGTCGGTGGTATCCAGGTCGGGGAGCCTTCGCTGACTCAAGAGTTCTCTGTGGATGCTGGTAGTTCCGGGACGCTGAACCTGTCCTTCAGTCAAGGGGACCTGTTGTCTGTCTTGGGTGGTGGCTTTACTGGAGTGCTTGAAGTCAGCGATGGTGCTGGCGGCTGGGTCGGTATCGACCAGGCTAGCGGTGGTACGGGCCTGCTCGATCTGCTGGGGCTGTTCGGTTCGGGTACGACCGCGCAAATCGACGGTCTGGCCGCAGGTGAATATCGCTTCACGCTCAGCCTTGACCCGAACCTGGTAGCGGTTGGGGCTTCTGCAACGGCTAGCCTGAGTGTCGATAACGCAAGCCTGACCGACTTCATTGTCGAACCCGGCGCTGATGTTGAAGGTAACGTCATCACCGACCCAGGTTTCAATGGGCAACCGGACTCCACGGGGGCTCTGGGTGATGCGACAGTACAGGTTGAAGTCGGCGGCGTGTTTGTCGATGCAGATGCGACGGTCGGTACGGTCCTGCAAGGGCAGTACGGTGAGCTGACGATCTTTGCCAATGGTGATTACAGCTACACGCCAAATGGCGATGTGGCGAGCATTGGTCAGGTCGATAGCTTCGCCTATCAACTGGTGACGGCGGCTGGCGGTGTGGCTTCGGCCAACCTGTACATCCGCATAGACAGCAACGATACGACGATTGTCTGGAGTCCTACCGATCCAGCGGCACCGGGTGTCGTGGATGTTGTTGCCACGGATGATATCGGTGCTGCACAGGTCGATATCGACAACCTGGTCGACACGCAAAGCCTGACGGAGCTGAGCTACTCGCCGCCAGTAATCGGGAGCACTACAGATACCAGCGAGAGCTTTGTGGTCGCTGTCGATACGACGGCAGAGCTGGAAATCAGCCGCAGCTTCGTAGGTATCGGTGTGCTGCCTACGACGACCATCAACCTGCAGAAACTGATCGACGGTGTCTGGACAACGCAGCAGACCACGACTACGGCCGCTCATACCTTCACGGGGCTGGATGCGGGTGAGTACCGAGTGACGTCGACGACTGGTGCGCTTGTATCGGCCGGAACTGTGACGGTTGACCTGACGTTGTCCACTACCCACCTGACCGAGTTCGTCACGGGGGCTGCAGTCGCCGCAACGGGTAATGTCCTTGAACTCAGTGATCTATCGCCAGCAGACAGCCTCGGCTCGACGCTGACCGTCCTGAGTGTGCTGGTCAACGGGCTCTACGTCATACCCGGTCAAGCTGGAGCGCAAGTCCAGGGGCTCTACGGCACGCTGACGTTGCAAGCGGATGGTTCCTATAGCTACACGCCAACCCCGGGTCTGGCGCTTGCGGACATCGGCCAGGTGGATACATTCACCTACAAGCTCACCACACCCGCCGGCCAGGAGGACACGGCCAATCTGTACATCCGCATCGACTCGCCAGACCGCGATCTGGTCTGGGACGACGCCAACCCTGGTTCACCTGCCACTGAGGGCGCCGGTTTCGCCGCCGCCAGCATCATGGTGGATGAGGCCGCGTCAGGCGATGACAGTACGGGCACTGAAGGCGGCGCAGACAGTGGCAGCGACGACCCTGTGGTAGTCGACGGCACTGACTTCACCCACGTCGATGGTGGCGCGGGGGCAGAGGGGTGGTTGTGGGAGGGTGGTGATGCTGCCATCAACCTGAGCGACCTGATCGGCACTGCCAGCGGTGTGCAGAGCATTGACCTGAACGACGTCAGCGCGGTTGAACTGACGTTGAGCCTGGAGGACTTGGTATCCATCACAGGCCCCGAGTCGGATCGCTTGATGATCCAGGGCGATGATCAGGACAGCGTTCATCTGACAGGCGACTGGTCTGCTGGTGCGACTCAGGTAGAGAACGGTCTGGAGTACGTGATCTACACGAGCCAGGAAGATGAGACCCATCAGCTCTGGATACAAAGCGGCATCAGCGTGGTGTAACCACGCACCCGACGGCCGGGCCGCAAGGCCCGGTTTCCCTCACCAACGGTAATGCAGCGATGGACCGTGACAGGTGTCAGTCACGGTCCATGGTTGTACCCAACAAGTTGATAACAAGCAGGGGACGTGACGTGAGGTACAAGAGCCTGGCTAAACAGCTGTCTGCGGTTTTCCTGGCAGCGGCATTGACTGCACCGGCGACAGGGCAGGTCATGGCCAAGTCGTTTATCGACGACGAAGAAAGCGTCAACATCATCAGCCCCAGTGACTTGGGCACGAATTTACCGGGTGGTCCAACGGGCGTCAGCGCACCGGTGGCACCGCAACGGACCATACCGAAAAACCTCGACCTGACACGGGCTATTCAATTAGCCGTGGAATGGCACCCGGCCATTGCCGAGGCGATCGGTCAGCTGTACCAGCAGAATGAGAACGTGACCATTGCCCGTTCCGGTTACTACCCGCAAGTGAGCGGCGGTTTCAATTCCGGCTACGACAGCGGACTGAGTGGCAACGGCCAAAGCCAGACCTTTTCCTTGTCGGCATCGCAGATGCTCTACGACTTCGGCAAGGTGTCCAGTTCCGTGGACAGTGCTCTGGCCAGGGTCAGTGGCAGTCAGGCGGCGGTTTTGCTGTCAATCGACCAAGTGGCCCGTGATACCTCGTACGCCATGATCGAGTTGCAGCGTTCGCAGCTGCTGGTGGCGCTGGCGGGTGACCAGATCAAGGGCATTTCGGCGATTGCGCAACTGGCCAAGCAACGCAGCGACATGGGCGCCAGCACCCGCTCAGACCTGATCCAGGCCCGTTCGCGAGTCGAGGCGTCGCAGGCGACACAGTTACAACTGCAGGCGCAGTTCAATCGCTGGCGCAGCGCCTTGAGCAGCTTGCTGGGGGCGCAGTCTCCGGTGAGCGTTACGCAGGACTTTCCGGCGAGCCTGGAGCAATCCTGTCAAGGTCTGGCGCCTGATGAAGCGGTCACCCCGGCGCTGTTGATTGCCCAGGCGCAACGGACCGATGCCTTGGCACTGATCGCCCAGGCCCGGGCGCAAGCGTTGCCGACTGTATCGTTGGACCCATCGGTGACTCAGTATCTGGACAACAACGACGACACCGGCATCCCCGGCGGTCGGGACCGGACCCGCTACGGTGTGTTCCTCAACGTGAAGATGCCGTTGTACCAGGGCGGCGCCATTACTGCGCGCAAGTCCGCCGCACAACAAGCCCTGCGTTCTGCCGAAGCGGCCAACGACGCCGCCCGGCTCGCTGTACGCCAGGGGCTGCTGGAAGCGCGGGATCAGATTTCGAGTCTGGCCCAGCGGCTCTCCACCCTGGATTTTCGTGAGCGCAGCATTTCCGAGACCCGCGACCTTTATCGTCAGCAGTACCTCGAACTGGGCACCCGGCCGCTGCTGGACTTGCTCAATGCCGAGCAGGAAATCCACCAGGCCCGCATGGACCGGGAAAACACCGCGGCTGACCTGCGGCGCCTGAAAATCGACTGTCTCTACAACACCGGCGGGTTGCGCGCGGCGTTCCATCTAGATAACAGCACCTTGCAAGGTGTGGAGATTCGGCCATGAATGATGCCGTGATGCTTGAGGGCGACATGAGTGCAGTGGACGCGGCACCCGATCCGGCGCCGGCGTTCGATTATGAGGTGTGGCTGGAGGCGGTACTGAGCATCGCCCGGCATTACCGACTGGAGTGCTCGGCGCAAAGTGTCCGGCTTGCCGCGCAGTGGACCGAAGGCGCTTCGGTGGAAGACGTGGTGCGGCAGATGGCCCGCCAGGCCGGATTAAACTGTGCGATCGCCGACTTCAACGCCTCGACCTTGATGCAGCGGCAACTGCCGATGATCTTGCAGTTCAGTGACGGCCAGGTCGGCGTCCTGGAAACCCTGGGCGATGGCGAGCACGTGGGCATCGCCTACAGTGGCGATGGCGGTCTGCAAAGCCGGCTCAGTTGCCTGGAGTTGCTCGACTCGGCGCGCAAGAGCGTGATTTTGCGACCCATGAGTGCCGTACGCGATACTCGCGTCGATGACTACATCAAACCTTATGAGAAGGACTGGTTCAAAGGCATCGTGCTGCGGGACATGCGGCCTTATGGCTATGTCATGCTGGCTTCGCTGGTGACCAGTGTGCTCGGACTGGCCGGGGTGCTGTTTTCCATGCAGGTGTACGATCGGGTCATCCCGGCCGAGTCGATGCCCACCCTGTATGTGTTGTTTGGTGGTGTCATGCTGGCGCTGGTGTTCGACTTCATCATGCGCATCACCCGCGTGCGGATCACTGACATGCTTGGCAAGCGGGCAGACATGCGAGTGTCCGACCTGGTGTTCGGGCATGCCATTCGCCTGCGTAACAGCGCCCGGCCCAAGTCCACCGGCTCGTTCATTTCCCAGCTCAAGGAACTGGAGCAACTGCGTGAATTGATCACCTCCAGTACGGCAACGGCCTTGGCAGACTTGCCGTTTTTTCTGTTGTTCCTGGTGATTTACTGGCTGATCGCCGGGCCTCTGGTAGCGGTGCCGATGGTGGCAGTGTTGTTTCTGGTGGTGCCTGGTGTGTTGTCGCAGAAGAAACTCGCAGTGCTGGCCAACCAATCCATGCGCGAAAGCTCGTTGCGCAGCGCCATGTTGGTGGAGACCATTCAGGGCCTGGACGATATCAAGGCGCTGCAAGCCGAGCAGCGCTTCGAGCACCAGTGGAATCACTACAACGCCACCTGTGGCGACGCCAGCCTGCGGCTGCGGATGTTGACCAACAAGCTGATGGCCTGGACCAACAACGTGCAAGGTTCAGTGTTTGCCGTGGTGGTGGTGTTCGGTGCACCGATGGTTATGGCCAGTGACATGACCACCGGTAGTTTGGTGGCGGCCTCGATCCTGGCCTCGCGCATGATGGCGCCGATGTCGCAGGTCACCCAGGTGTTGACCCGCTGGCAGCAGGCCAAGGTGGCCCTGCAAAGCCTGAACCGGCTCATGGAATTGCCGGTGGACCATGCCGAAGGCAGCAAGCGCGTGCACTTGCCAGTGGTGAGCGGCCATTACGTTCTCAAGCAGGCGGCATTCCAGTATTCCGACGATGCGCCGGCGCCGGCATTGCTGGTGGCGGACTTGCAGATACAACCGGGTGAGCGCATCGCCATTCTCGGTCGCAATGGTGCAGGCAAATCCACCTTGCTGCAGGCCTTGGCCGGCATGCTCGATCTGAAGAGCGGCAGCATCAGTCTCGATGGGGTCGCGCTCGGTCATATCGACCCGGCGGACGTGCGCCGGGATGTCGGGCTGATGACGCAAAACTCGCGCCTGTTCCACGGCACTCTGCGAGACAACCTGATCATGGGTGCGCCCCATGCCTCTGATCAGGAAATCCTCCAGGCGCTGGCGTTGACGGGCGCAGCGGACTTTATCGGTAAGTTCGCCGACGGCATGGACCACATGATTCTGGAAGGCGGCCTCGGACTGTCAGGCGGGCAGCGTCAATCGTTGCTGCTGTCGCGCTTGATCATCCGTCAGCCGCACATCGTCCTGTTGGACGAACCCACGGCGTCTCTGGATGAAGCGACCGAGCGCCAATTGATCCACAACCTGGACAAGTGGGCGGCCCACCGCACGCTGGTCATCGCGACCCACCGCATGAGTGTGTTGAGTCTGGTGAACCGGATCATCGTCGTCGACAACGGACAGATCCTTGTCGATGACACCAAGGACAACGCGATTGCCCGGCTTTCCAAAACCAAGGGGAAGAATCAGTGAACACCCATGAGCGCAAAAGAATTCCGCTGTTGGGCCTCGAGAACAAGGGCGCCCAACCCTATAACGACGGTGTTGATGACAACACAGTAGTGCGCTCGACGCGGGTGGTTTTCTGGGTGTTTGTCCTGTTGGTTGCGTTTGGTGCGTGGGGTTATTTTTTTGAGATCGATGAGGTTTCGACTGGCAGCGGCAAGGTAATCCCAACCTCCCGCGAGCAAATTATCCAGTCCCTGGAAGGCGGCATCGTCACTGAACTGAACGTGACCGAGGGCGATATCGTCAACAGTGGCCAGACGTTGGCGAAACTCGACCCGACCAAGACCGAATCCAACTTCGATGAAAGCGCTTCCAAGTTCCGGGCATCCCTGGCCAGCGTCGCGCGTTTGCAGGCAGAGGTGAACAGCAAACCTTTGGTGTTTCCTGTTGAACTACAGCGCCACCCCGAGTTGATCCGAGCCGAAACCGATTTGTTCAGTACCCGGCGCAAGGGGCTGGAGGACACCCAGGCGGGTTTACGTTCATCCTTGGGGCTGGTGCGCAGCGAGTTGGAGATTACCCAGAACCTGGCCAAAGTCGGTGCCGCCAGCAGTGTTGAAGTACTGCGCCTCAAACGCCAGAAGGCAGAGCTGGAGATGAAGCTGACCCAGGCCCGCTCCGATTACATGGTGCGCGCCGGTGAGGAACTGGCCAAGGCGAATGCCGATGTCGAGACGCTGTCATCGATCATGCGCGGGCGCTCGGATTCAGTGACTCGCTTGACCTTGCGCTCTCCGGTCCGCGGTATCGTCAAAGACATCGAAGTCACCACCATCGGCGGGATCATCCCACCCAATGGGCGCTTGATGCAGATCGTTCCTCTGGATGAACAACTGCTGATCGAGGCGCGTATTTCGCCGCGGGACATCGCTTTTATCCATCCCGACCAAGTGGCCAAGGTCAAGATCACGGCCTACGACTACGCGATTTATGGCGGCATGGACGGTAAGGTGGTGACCATCTCGCCCGACACCATCCAGGACGAAGTCAAACCCGAGGTTTTCTACTACCGGGTGTTTATCCGCACCGACGCCGACACCTTGAAGAACAAGGCTGGCAAGTCGTTCTCCATTGTGCCGGGGATGATTGCTTCAGTGGATATCAAGACCGGGCAGAAAACTGTCCTCGACTACTTGATCAAGCCCATGAACCGTGCGCGTGAAGCTTTGCGCGAGCGCTGACAGAGGACGTGCTGATGGGCAAAGCCCTCAGGCTGTTGCTGCTAGGGTTGAGTGTTGTCGGCGCGCCTTGTGCCTTGGCGCTCGACGACAGCTCAGCGCCTTTGCCTTGGAACACGTCCGCCGACAAGGCGACATGTAGCGACCCGGACTCGGCATTGTGGGTCGAGTTTGCCCAGGGTGAGGAATGCATCCGCTACTTTGCAGGGGCTATCCTCGATCATGCGCCAGTGGTGATCGTCATGTTCCATGGTGATCGAAATATCGAGATGCATCAGGCGCCCGAGGCGATCCGCGGCAACACCCTGGCCGCCAAGGTAATTGCGGCAAAAGCACTGAGCAAAAGGGCTGGCGTACCGCTGGTGATTGTGGCTCGGCCTGGTACCTACGGCTCCAGCGGCAATCATGGGCAGCGGCGCCAGGCCCGGGAATTCATGGCGCTGAATGGCGCTCTGGATGAACTGCGTGAGCTCCACGGCATTGGGCAGTATGTTTTGTTGGGCCATAGCGGTGGCGCGACCGTGGCTGCTGCGTTATTGACCCTGGGGCGCGACGATGTGAAATGCGCGGTGATGAGCTCCGGCGCGTTCGCCCTGGTGCAGCGTGCGCAGATGATTCGCCAGAGCAAAGGCCTGCCTTCCAGGCCGGGACGCGACACCAATGGATTACTCCACCCCTATGATCCCGGCCAGCACATTGACGGCATTGTCGCAGCGCCCAAGCGGCAGCTGTTCGTGATAGGCAACGTCGATGATCAGGTGGCGCCGTTCGTGTTGCAGGAAGGCTTTTTCCTGGCGCTGATTAAAGCGGGGCATCGGGCGCAATTGATCAAGGCTGACGCCGTGGCGCCGGCGTTTCATCAATTGCGCAACGATATCGCGCTTAAAACGGCGGCCGGTTGCGCAAAGTAAGCTTTTCGCTTGGCGGGTTACTCGGCAAGTACCGTCTGCTCCATCGTCCTCAACCACTCGCAGACTTGCGACAAACCGGTCCCGCCCGAGCTTTTCACCAGCACCCAATCTGCTGGTTGAAACCACTGCGCCGGGTTCTGCATCAAGGCCAGGTTCAGCGCTTTGGCATTCTCGAACCACTGGACCGACAGTTCACCGCGCAGCTCGAGGTACAGCGCGCGCATCAATGGGCCGCACAACAGCACATGGCGTGGCGCTGCCATACGCAATGGTGTGGCCAGCTCCAGGTGATAACGCTGGGTGTCAGGACCGAGCTCCAGCATATCCCCCAATACCAGCACCCGGTGTCGTGAGGGTACAGGGAGGTCCGCCATGGATTGCAGTGCTGCGGCCATGGAGCCTGGGTTGGCGTTGTAGGCGTCGTTGATCATCTGGAAATGACCACCCGCGCATGGGATCTGCATGACATTGCCACGTCCTTCAACGGGTTCGAATCCAGTCAGGATTTCGAGCGCCTGGCAAGCTTCCAGACCCGCTGCGAACAACGACGCCAGCACCGCTAGTGCGTTGAGTACCATGTGCCGGCCGCGGGCTTGCAGGGTGAAGTTGAGTGCCTGTGAGCCTCGTTGCGCGCGGACGTAAACCAGCTGCGATTCGCTGCGCCAATCCAGGAGGCGCAGATCCGCATCGACGTGTTCGCCGTAACTGATCACCTGCAGACGCGCGGTTTCTGCTGCCTGGGCGAACAGCTCGTAATACGGCATGCCCCGGTTGAGCACCGCGTGGCCGCCCGGTGCCATGGAGCGGAAGATTGCGCTTTTCTTGCGGGCCAGGTTCTCCAGCGTGCCGTGGTATTCCAGGTGTGCGGGGGCCAGGCCGGTGACGATAGCGATGTGTGGGCGAACCAGTTCCGAGTTGATAGGCATCCGTCCCACGGCCATTTCCAGAACCCAGAACCTAGTTGCAGGGGGCATGCTTGCCAGGTTCCAGGCAATGCCATGCGGCAGGTTGGCGTTGGCTTCGGTTTGTCCGACCTCACCCCAGTGTTTCAGCGCGTGGGCGAGCATGGCCACCACCGTGGTTTTGCCAAAACTGCCGGTCACGCCGAACACCTGCCCGCTGAAGTGCTGTCGGGCGTGCCTGCCCAACTGCAACATCGCTTCGCTGGTGTCGGCGACTTGCAGCGCCGGCAAGCCGCAGTCCAGATAGGGGGTCGGGTCCACGCACAAGAAGGCCGAGGGCCGCCGCTCAGGCTTGGCCTGTGCCCAGCGCAGGGCCGATTGCGCCTCGTTCGGACCGACTTTGGTGGGGTGGCGATTGAGCATGCGTCCCGGCTTGAAGAACTGCATGGAGGGCGTCAAGCCAGTGGCCCTCCAGTCCGAGGGTGGCTGTGGTACCCATGTCCCTTGCGTTACACGGGCCACGGTCACGGCGTCCCAGGTCCAGTCGGATGTGGCTTCAGTCGGTGGAGGCTGGCTCACTTGCGGCGCACCATCCAGCAGATACCGGTGATAGGCAATCAGCCCGGAAAGGTAGTGTTCGACGTCGTCTATACGCACCCGGAAAGCGTGATGCCGAATGAAGAATGCGCCGGCGATGCGTGCCGGGTTGGCGAAATACATCGCTATCTCCGGCCAGAAATAACCGTTGAGCAGGTAACGGGCGCGATGGTGCAAGGCCCGATAGAAAGCGTGCAGGTCAATGTCCTGGAGCAGGTGATGTAGCGATGGCTGTTGTGCGATCCGTTCCAGCATTTGCTGTGCGGCCATCATCAGCTCGAGCAGGGTGGGAAAGGTGGTAATGCGCTGTTGGACGAAACCCAGGTAGCCCGCGACGTTGTTCAGGCCGAAGCGCAAGTATTTCTCGTCGGGGCGATAGCGTGTCAACTCGTTCACACAGTAGCTGAGCCAGTGATCATGCTCGCGCCAGTGCTCTTTGCCGATGAAGTAATCGAAGGCCTTTTCTACGACATTGATCCAGCGTTCATTGTGGGTCAGCCCATAGAGGCGCATCAGTCCGAACGCGGCCTCACCGTCGTAATAGATGATGCGAAACGGCTCTTTGAGGCTCAAGTCATGGGCGTTCAATACGTGTACGAAAGCACCGGTGGTGGGGTCCTGCATCCAGGCCATACCGTTGGCGAGGGCTTCCAGCAGTGGTAAATACTGGCGGGTGCCGGTCACTTCGCTGTACTTGACCAGGGCCAGCAGGCATACCGCGTTGCCGCCCAGTTTGATCTCGTTGTCTGTGTCCACCAGGAAGGCGGCCACGCTACCATCGGGCAGCAGGCTGGGCCTGATCAGCGTTTGGGTCAGATAGTCCAATGCCCGTTGAATCGCGGACTTCAACGTCTCGTCGCCGTTCAAGGCCCAGGCTTCGATCATCGCGTAGGTGCTGCTGGCATGGCGCAGGGTGTTGTAGTTCTTGATCGGTCGGTCGAAACACGGAAAGTAGCCGTAGACGAATTGGCCGCTGTCCTGCACCTGCTCCCCCAGATACGTGGCAGCGGTGCAGATGGGCCGCCTGACGTCGTCAGGCTCCAGGGCCGCCAGGGTGCGCCAGCCGACCTCTGCGGCGTTGCTGTTGAGTCTATGGGGCACGCCATCTTCGGCGCAGAACACGCCCGCCGTGTCGAACAGATAGACCAAGGTATCGGGTTGCAACGTGGCAATTGCGTTCGATGCCGTTGACCCTGCAAAACGGCGTTTGGCATAGACAGAAAAATTGCCTGTATTGAAGGTTGCATGGGCAATTTCGCTGCCGCCGTAGAGGATTGCGTTAGCGTTCAGTTCCTGTTCGGTGAGCGCTATTTGCAGATTACTGTCGAGCGCGATGCCACTGCGAAAGTAATTACGCTTGTGGTGCTTGAAGCGTTCGTTGAGCTTTGCCCAAGTGATTGGCTTCACGTTAACTGCACGTTCAATACGTATCCACGTACATTCAGGGTTATTACCCGACTGCATCAACAGCTGATCATGAGTTCGTTGTAGTTCATTCGCCCCTGTTTGCCATGCCGCTTCGAAGTTGTCAGCGATGACATGGAAAACATATGCACGTTTTGTGCTGTCACTGATCGAGAAAAATAGCACGCAGGGTTGTACTGTGCCCGATGAGACAGCTAACTCATCGGTGTCTTTACTCAGGAGAGCATAACAATCGAGCAATTGCTGTTTCACAGGCATAGGATGTCCGTTAATTAAAATATTCAAGGACGGTTGCGTGTTTTATAGCTGATTGACCCGCCAATAAAAGAAAGGGTAAATGAAACCCAGCGGCTCGGGGATGAGACTGTTAATCCAAATTATATGTCAAGTGTAGGTGGATGAGTCTTCACGTGCCTGTTCTATTGCCTTTGGAACTATTGGACTTTCATATTGCTGGAGATGGTCTCTGATCAGCTTGCGAATGACCTGGGAAATAGTAAGGTCAATCTCTTCGGACAGCGCCTCCAGTCTCTGTTTGGTGGGGGAGTCGATGAGTATGGTCAGGCGTGTGGTTTTTTCTGACATTTTCTTGATCCTTCTAGAAAAATGCGGCCTCGACTGTCGCATGAAGTAATTGCTAAATGGAGTGAAGAACGCTTGAGACAAACCAATGAGGTTGTAATTTGATTGGTTGAAAGTCTAAATCAATCAAATCGTATTTTCTATGGAAGCAGGTGGAAAGTTTCCATTCTGTGAGGTTAACCACCTTTTTTTTGGTCATTTGTTATCATTTCGTTATAACTGTATGAGGTGTCTATATTAACTGCGTTTCAAGAAAGTTAGACGAAAAGGAACCTGGAGTCAAAAGTGAATAGTGTCTAACACTAAAGTAGTGGTGGGTGGCTTATGATTGATCGGGTAGGAGGTTGTTTTGCTGTGTGCATGAGTTTTTTACTCATGCTACGAGGCATAAAAAAGGGACCTGACCAGCATTAACCTGGTGGCCCCTTTTTAAGGATGGCGGTACGTTTCAGGCAAAAACGAAGTACTTGCGCACGGTCTCGACTACCTCCCAAGTACCTTTCATACCCGGCTCAACCACAAAAATATCACCGGCCCGCAAGTGAATCGGCTCCAGGCCGTCCGGGGTGATCACGCAGTAGCCTTCCTGGAAATGGCAGTATTCCCACTTCACGTACTCCACGTACCACTTGCCCGGAGTGCAGATCCAGGTGCCCATGATCTTGCTGCCGTCTTCGCTGGTGTAGGCGTTGAGGTTGACGGTGTGCGGGTCACCTTCGAGCTTCTCCCACTTGCAGGCATCCAGGACCGGTAGGGGATGGGTATCGCGCAGTACGGTGATCGGCTGGGACATGATGGCTCCAAGGCAGGGAAATGAAGTTCTACCCTATAACCCCAGGTCGGATGCCAGTGGTCTGAACTCGACACTGGGATGCCCAGAAGCGCATCGGAATACGATCTTAAAACCTACACCGTCCCTGTGGGAGCGGGCTTGCCCGCGATGGCGGTGTGTCAGGTGACGCATTTTTCACTGGTCCACTGCTATCGCGGGCAAGCCCGCTCCCACATTTGATCTGGGGTGGCTGATGGATCCATTCAATAATCAGGCGTTTCTTCGCAGTAACTACGAAAGAAATCAGCCTTCGCGCTGGAATTCGCAAGAATATTTACCGCTGGCCCTCGTATCATTCACCTTAGAAACGACCGAGAGCCTCGTATGAACCCAATAAAAACGTGGTGGGATATCAGCCCACCCTTGAGCACCGCCACCCCGACCTGGCCGGGCGATACGCCCTTCCAGGAAGAGCGCGTCTGGCAGTTCGGCCCCGAATGCCCGGTCAACGTCGGCCGCATTACGCTGTCGCCCCACACCGGCGCCCATGTCGATGCGCCGTTGCACTACAGCGCCGACGGTGCGCCCATCGGCGAAGTCTCGCTGGATGTGTACCTGGGGCCGTGCCGGGTACTGTATTGCCTGGACAGCGGCGCGCTGGTGCAGCCCGAGCAGTTGCAAGGTCGCCTGGATAACCTGCCGGAGCGCGTGCTGCTGCGCACTTATCAACAGGCGCCGTTGACCACCTGGGACGCGAACTTCACCGCCGTCGCCAAGGAAACAATCGAGCTGCTGGCCAGCCTCGGCGTGCGCCTGATCGGCATCGACACGCCGTCCCTGGACCCGCAGCAGTCCAAGACCATGGATGCCCACAACGCCGTCGCCCGTCATGGCATGGCGATTCTCGAAGGCATCGTGCTCGATGACGTCCCGCAGGGCGATTACGAGTTGATCGCGCTGCCGCTGCGTTTTGCCAACCTCGATGCCAGCCCGGTACGAGCAATCCTGCGCCCGCTCAAGGAGCCCACGCGATGAGCCAGTGTCCTTTCTCCCCTGATTACCAGCCGCCGGAAGAATGGCATAACGCCGAGCTGAATTTTTCCGAGTCCATGAGCTATGGCGACTACCTGGACCTGGGCAAAGTGCTCACGGCCCAGCACCCGCTGTCGCCGGACCACAACGAAATGCTGTTTATCATCCAGCACCAGACCTCCGAGCTGTGGATGAAGCTGATGCTCCACGAGCTCAAGGCTGCCCGCGAACATGTGCGCCTGGGTGAGCTGGCGCCGGCGTTCAAGATGCTGGCGCGGGTCTCGCGGATTTTCGATCAACTGGTGCACGCCTGGGCGGTCCTGGCGACCATGACACCGTCGGAATACAAGGCGATCCGCCCGTACCTGGGGCAGTCGTCGGGCTTCCAGTCGTTCCAGTACCGGGAAATCGAGTTCATCCTCGGCAATAAAAGCGCGGCGCTGTTGCGGCCCCACGCCCATCGCCCGGAGTTGCTCAAGGAGCTGCAAGTGGCGATCGCCACGCCGTCGCTGTATGACGAAGCGATCAACCTGATGATCAAGGCGGGCCTGGCGATTGACCCGCAGCGTGCGCAACGCGATCCGACGGCGCCTACGGTTCATGACGAATCCGTGGAGGCGGCGTGGCGCGAGGTGTACCGCGATCCGACCCGTTACTGGGACCTGTATCAGTTGGCCGAGAAGTTTATCGACCTGGAAGACTCGTTCCGCCAATGGCGCTTCCGCCATGTGACCACGGTGGAGCGGATCATTGGCTTCCAGCCTGGCACCGGTGGCACTGAGGGCGTGGGTTACCTGCGCAAGATGCTCGACACCGTGCTGTTCCCCGAGCTGTGGCGGGTGCGTTCGACGCTCTGATTGAAACCCAACAAAAAGCCCCGGCACTCATTGAGTACCGGGGCTTTTTGTTGGCAATGCATTCCTATTGTGACCCTGTTCATGGGGGAGCCGGGCTTGCCCGCGATGCAGGTGGCTCGGTCATTCAGTTAGACCGAGTCGATGCCATCGCAGGCAAGCCAGCTCCCACATAAGCCAGCTCCTGCACAAGCCGGCTTCTACACAGGTTATTGCGCGACAGCCAGGGCCTTGTTCTTCCTGGAGCGCAACCAGTACGCCAGGAAGAGAATCCCCACCCACACCGGCATCGCATACACCGATGGGCGCATGTCCGGGATTGCCAGCATCACGCCAACGATCACCAGCATGAACGCCAGGCACAGGTAGTTGCTGAACGGGAACCAGAAGGTCTTGAACGATGGCACCACGCCTTGCTCGCCCATGGCCTTGCGGAACTTGATGTGCGTCAGGCTGATCAGCGCCCAGTTGATCATCAGCGAAGCAACCACCAGGGCAAACAACAGCACCAGTGCATCCTTGGGTGCCACGTAGTTGATCACCACGCACAGCAACGTCACCAGGGCCGAAATGCCCAGGGCGCGCAACGGTACGCCTTGCTTGTTGAGCTTCATCAGCGCCTTGGGCGCGTCGCCTTGCTCGGCCAGGCCGAACAGCATGCGGCTGTTGCAGTACACGCCGCTGTTGTACACGGACAGTGCCGCGGTCAGCACCACGAAGTTGAGGATGTGCGCGGCGGTGTCGTTACCGATCAACGAGAAGATCTGCACGAACGGGCTGGCACTGTAGGCATCGCCGGACGCGCCGAGGGTTTGCAGCAGTTGATCCCATGGGTACAGCGACAGCAGCACGGTCAGGGCGCCGACGTAGAAAATCAGGATCCGGTACACCACCTGGTTGATCGCCTTGGGGATCACCTTGCGCGGCTCGCTGGCTTCGGCGGCGGTAATACCCACCAGCTCCAGGCCGCCGAACGAGAACATGATGAACGCCATCGCCATCAGCAGGCCCATGCCGCCGTTGGGGAAGAAACCGCCGTGGTCCCACAGGTTGCTGATCGAGGCTTGCGGGCCACCGGTACCGCTGAACAGCAGGTAGCAGCCGAGCACGATCATGCCGATGATCGCCACCACCTTGATGATCGCGAACCAGAACTCGGTCTCACCGAAGAACTTCACGTTCAGGGTGTTGATCAGGTTCACCGCAACGAAGAACACCACTGCGCTGACCCAGGTCGGCACTTCAGGCCACCAGAACTGGATGTACTTGCCCACCGCTGTCAGCTCGGCCATGCCCACCAGTACATACAGCACCCAGTAGTTCCAGCCGGCGAGGAAGCCGGCATAGCCGCCCCAGTACTTGTGGGCGAAGTGGCTGAAGGAACCGGCGACCGGTTCCTCGACGATCATCTCGCCCAACTGGCGCATGATCAGGAACGCGATAAACCCGGCTATCGCATAGCCCAGGATCATCGACGGCCCCGCCGATTTCAGCACCCCGGCCGAACCGAGGAACAAACCCGTACCAATCGCCCCGCCCAGGGCAATCAGCTGAATATGCCGGTTTTTCAGGCCACGCTTGAGGCCAACCGGGTTAACCATGTCATCCGCCATTAACATTCCCTTCTACTTGTTTTTTTCAGGGTTGATCCTGCACGCCAGATCCGCCCCTCACTGCTGAGGGGTCAGATATTACTCTCGGTAAACTTTTCGTAATACAGCTGAACGCCATCAAGTGCCTGATCTTGCAGCCAGTTCTTGATGGATTCGACCATTGGAGGGGGGCCGCACACGTACATATCGGCCGATCTATCCCGCAATTCGGCCACGTCGAAATGTTCGGTCAGATAACCGCGCTTGCCGGACCACTGCGGCGATGGGTCGCTGAGCACTTCGGTGTAGCGAAAACCACGGATCGTTTGTGCATACGCCTTGATGCGCTCGGCCTCGCACAAATCCTCGGCCCCGCGCACCCCGTAGTACAGATGCACCGGTTGCTCGCAGCCGCGCTCGGCCAATTCATCGAGCATCCCCAACAGTGCCGACAACCCGGTGCCGCCGGCCACCAGCACCAGGGGCTGGGTGACGTGTCGCAGATAAAACGCGCCCAGCGGTGCCTGCAGCTTGATTTCATCGCCGACCTGGCAGCGCTCGCGCACGTAATTGCTCATCACCCCGTCCGGCAGCAAGCGGATCAGGAACTGCAAGCGGTTGCCCGGGCGGTTGGCGAAGGAGTAGGAACGCTGATGCTCGGTACCGGGGATCGACAGCCGCGCATATTGCCCCGGCAGAAAGTCCAGGGCGCGCTCCAGTTGCACCGACAGGATCGCGGTGCTGGCCGACACCTGCTGCACCTCGCACACCGTGGCGCTGAGTTGTTCCGGGCCCGGTGCGTTGCACAGGCTTGAGTCGAAATCGAAGTAAAACGCCGCGTCGGATTGGACCCGGGTCTGGCAACTGAGCATCTTGCGTTGTTGCAGGTCGAGGCTGGACAGGGCCTCGTCATCCACATAGTCCTGGCTGTAGTCGCCGGACTCGCAGCGTCCCTGGCAGGTGCCGCACACGCCTTCGCGGCAATCCAGGGGGATCTTGATGCCGTTGCGCAACGCCGCGTCCAGCAGGATTTCGTTGCTGGCCACCGGAAAGAACAAGGTTTTGCCGTCGGCAAAACTGAAGGCCACTTTGTGATTCATCCACCGCACTCCGCGTAGATAGATTGATGACTGGCGAGGTTGCCCCTCGCCACAGGGGCACGGTCAGAGGTGATAGAAGTCCAGCACCGAGTTGATGGTGTCGTTGAGCAGCAGCGCATGCTTGCGCGTGATCAGCCAACTGTCGCCATGGGGCTTGAGGCTGTAGGTGGCGTGGCCATAGAACTGCTCCGACATCGCCAGCCGATAAAACAGCGTGTGCCAGTTCAGCCGCACCTCCAGGCAGCCATCAGCCTGCTCGGCAATCCGTACGTTGTTGATCAGGTGCAAGGTGCGCGGCATCGGCGTGGCGGATGCGGCCTTGCCGGTGCGCAGGCGGAACACCCGGTCTTCCAGGCCCGAGCGGTTGGCGTAGTAGATCAGCGACATCTCGCGCTTGGGGTCGCGGGTGTAGACGTGTTCCGAGTCCCATTGCGGCAGGTGGAACTCACTCTGCGGGTCGAACAACTGCACGTAGGCGTCCCAGTCCTGGGCGTCGCACAGTTCGGACTTGCGGTAGAAGAACTGCTCGATCTGATACTGCAATTGCGCGTTCATCATTTCACCTCGTGCAGTTTCAACGATTGCGCCTCAAGCCCGTCCAGCAGGAATGTCTGCCAGTTGCGGTGCTGGTTGACGTACAACCCTTCGTGGGTGAACTCGGTGCCGGTCATGGCCGGCTGGATGCCGATGGCCTCGCTGTTGGGCGTCGGCCCGGTTTCCCAGCGATGGCTGCCCCGGGAGATATCGCTCCAGCGTTCCAGGCGGCCCTGGAAGCCGCGCTGGGCTTCGCGAAATTCCACCAGGTCATCCGGGGTGCCCATACCGGACACGTTGAAGAAGTCTTCAAACTGGCGGATACGGTTTTCGCGGTCGGCATCGGACTCGTGCTTGACCCCCAGGCACTGGCTGATGATCTCGGTCTTGTTCCACGCCACCGGGCGGATGATGCGCAGTTGCGAGCTGATCTGGTCGAGAAAGAACAGGCTGGGGTACACGTTGAGGTTGCGCAGGCGGTGCATCATCCACTCGGCCTTTTGCTGGCCGTGTTCTGCCACCAGGCGCGGCATGATGGTGGCGTAGCCGGAGCGTACGCTGGGGTTGGGCATGTCGCTGAACAACACGCTGTGGCCGTTGTTGAAGGCAAACCAGCCGTCATCGGTATTGGCATCGCCGGCGCCGAGTTTGCTGTAGTCCAGGGTGCTGCCGGAGGCGCTGCCGTTTTCCGTATTGACCTGCTGGCGATGCTGCACCGTGGCCACGTAGTTATAGTGCACGGTGCTGACGTGGTAACCGTCCAGGCCGTTTTCGTTCTGCAGCTTCCAGTTGCCGTCGTAGGTGTAGGCCGACTTGCCGGGCAGCACTTCCAGCTCGCCGGTGGCGGACTGCGCGACCATCATGTCGAAGAACACTTTGGAGTCGCCGAGGAAGTCTTGCAGGCTGTTGCTGCCGTGCACGTCGAGGCTGATAAACACAAAGCCCTTGTAGCTTTCGATGCGCGCCTTCTTCAGGCCGCGGGTGGCCTTGTCGAAACCTTCCGGGTATTCCCCCGGCGCCTTGACCTTCACCAGGCGGCCGTCGCTCTTGTAGCACCAGGCGTGGAACGGGCAGGTAAAGGTCGACTGGTTGCCCTTGCCGACCCGGGTTAGGGTGGTGCCGCGATGCTGGCAGGCGTTGATCAGGGCGTTGAGCTGGCCTTCACCGTCACGGGTGATGATCATCGGCTGGCGCCCGGCGCGCATGGTTACGAAGTCGTGGTTATTGGCCAGTTCGCTTTCGTGGCAGGCGTAGATCCAGTTCTTTTCGAAGATCAGTTCCATCTCCAGGTCGAACAGCTCAGGTTCGGTGAACATGTCCCGGGCGATGCGGAACACACCCTCGGCCGGACGGAAATCCAGGCAGCTTTCGATAAACGTTTTCCATTGCTCGACGCTTCTTGCACCACTCATGGGAGGCACCTTTTATTGGGTAGCTAATCGGTGGTTCATTAGAGGCGGGCAGGGGGGCGGCCAGCTATCCGCTTAATGGGGGAAGATGGGCCGCATAGTTGGGGCGCAAATACCCACATCCGTGCAACGACGCCGGGGAATGCGCTACTGTCAGGCTAGGCAATTGTCGAAAAAGCCGGCTTCTTATCCACATAGTCGACGCTCACTATCCACCCAGTGGCCAAGTGCGCGACGTGGCGCAGAACTTGCCTTGATCCACCGGACGCGCCGTCAGAGCGCGCTGGCCACAACCGCCGTGAGTGCACCCTGATGAGTAGCCATACACGCGATATCCGTATTGAACGTTTCGACCTTGAAGGCGCCCGCAGCTGGATGTCCGGCATCTGCGGGCCCCACCGGCTGGAAACCGCCACCCCGGAGCGCCTGCGCTTCCACCACAGTGCCAATGTGTTCAAGTCCCGCGCCACCACCCTGGGGGTGATCGAATACGGCACCGACGTGACCATCGATATCGAAGACGCCGAGCACTTCAGCAGCTACAGTCTGAGCCTGCCGCTGGTGGGCGAGCAGGAGCTGAGCAAGGGTGGCCAGCGCCTGAGTTCCAATCGCGACCAGGGCGTGATCATTTCGCCCAATGAACACCAGGTGCTGGCGATCTCCGGCGACTGCCGCAAGCTGCAAGTGGTGATCACCCGTGCGGCGATGAGCGAAACCCTGGAGGGCTTGTTGCAGCGGCCGATTGATGCGCCGCTGCGCTTTGAGTCGGTGATGGATGCGGTGCAGGGCGCGCCGGCAGCGTGGTGGCGTATGGCAAGGCACTTCATCGCGGAGCTGGAGCACAGCAGCGAACTGTATGACCAGGCCGCGTTTACCCGCGACCTGGAAAGCTCGCTGATCAAGGGCCTGATCCTGGCCCAGCCGAACAACTATTCCGAAGAACTGCGCGACGTGCTGGGGGTCAAGCTGCCCCACTACCTGATCCGCGCCCGCCAGTACATCCACGCCAACGCCCGCGAAGCGCTGCACCTGGAAGACCTCGAGGCGGCCACCGGGGTGTCGCGGTTCAAGCTGTTCGATGCGTTTCGCAAATACTTCGCGCTGTCGCCCATGGCCTACTTGAAGAAGTACCGCTTGAGCGCGGTGCGCCAGGAAATTCTCGAGCATGGCGCCACCCGCACCATCTCCGAAATCGCCCTGGGCTGGGGCTTTACCCACCTGGGAAGGTTTTCGGCGGAGTACCGCAAGCTGTTCGACGAATCCCCCAGCCAGACGCTGCAGCGCAACGATGCGCGGCGCATGCGGGGTGCCTGAACACAATGCAGCTCCCACAGGGTATTGGAGGTGACTGGGAGATTTCAGATCAGTTCTTCTACCAGTTGCAGGCAATGACCCAGCCCCGGCGACTGATCATTGATCCGCCGGCTGAGAATAATCGGCGAGGTCGCCGTAACCTCGACAATCGGCGTATAGCCGATATCCGCCCGATGCAGTATCTGCACCGACGCCGGCACCAGCGTCACCCCCATGCCGGCCCCGACCAGGCCGATGGCGGTCTGCAACTCATTGGTCCATTGCGCGACCTTGATCGCCAGGCCATGGGTGTCGAACAGTGCGATCACGTGGTCGGCATAGCTGGGGCGCGGGTTGCCGGGGTACAGCACCAGCGGTTCGGCGGCCAACTGCGCAAGGGTCACCGGTGCGCCCAGCAGCGGGTGCCCGGCCGGCAACACCGCCACCAGCCGATCCTCGACCAACACCCGCTGGACAATGGCCGGGTCATCAATGCGAATCCGCCCGAAGCCCACATCAATGCGCCCGGCCTTGAGCGCTTCGACCTGTTGCAGGGTGGTCATCTCCGACAGCCCCAGCTCCAGCTCCAGCGCGTCATGGCTGCGCAGGCGGCGGATCAGTTCCGGCAGCACGCCATACAGGGTCGAGGGGGCAAAGCCGATGCCCAGCCAGGTCTTCTGCCCCAAGCCGATGCGCCGGGTGTTGTCGCAGGTCTTGGCCAACTGCTCCAGCAGCACATTGGCGTGTTCATAGAAGTACCGCCCGGCCTCGGTCAGCCGCAACGGCCGGCCACGCTCCAGCAGCACCACACCCAACTCATCTTCCAATTGCTGGATCTGCCGGCTCAACGGCGGCTGGGCGATGTGCAGGCGTTCGGCGGCGCGGGTGAAGTTCAGGGTTTCCCCCAGCACCTGGAAGTAACGCAGGTGGCGCAGTTCCATACGGATTCCTCTCATACCTTGAGGGTATTGTTTGAGACCAATTCTATATTGGAAGCCAGCAACAATGGGCGACAGAATCGGGCAAGACCTATAAAGAACCCAACGGGTATTGCCATGCCGATTTGCGCCATCGAGTCGATCGAGACCATCATCGTCGATCTCCCCACCATTCGCCCGCACAAGCTGGCGATGCACACCATGCAAAACCAGACCCTGGTGATCATCCGCGTGCGGTGCGCCGACGGTATCGAAGGGATCGGCGAGTCCACCACCATCGGTGGCCTGAGCTACGGCAACGAAAGCCCCGACAGCATCAAGATCAATATCGACCAACACTTTGCGCCACTGTTGATTGGCCAGGATGCCAGCAACATCAACGCCGCCATGTTGCGCCTGGAACGCAGCATCCGTGGCAACACGTTTGCCAAGTCCGGCATCGAAAGCGCCTTGCTCGATGCCCTCGGCAAGCGCCTGAACCTGCCGGTCAGCGAGCTGCTCGGCGGCCGAGTGCGCGATGCCCTGCCGGTGGCCTGGACGTTGGCCAGCGGCAATACGCAAAAGGACATCGACGAAGCCGAGAAGATGCTCGACCTGCGCCGCCACCGCATCTTCAAGTTGAAGATCGGCGCCGGTGAAGTCAGCCAGGACCTGGCCCATGTGATTGCGATCAAAAAAGCCCTGGGCGAGCGCGCCAGCGTGCGCGTCGACGTCAACCAGGCCTGGGACGAAGCCGTGGCCCTACGCGCTTGCAAGGTGTTGGGCGATAACGCTATCGACCTGATCGAACAGCCGATCTCGCGCAATAACCGTGGCGGCATGGCCCGGCTCAACCTCTCGAGCCCGGCGCCGATCATGGCCGACGAGTCCATCGAGTGTGTCGAAGATGCCTTCAACCTGGCCCGCGAAGGCGCGGCCTCGGTGTTCGCCTTGAAGATCGCGAAAAACGGCGGCCCGCGCGCCGTACTGCGCACGGCGGCGATTGCCGAGGCGGCGGGTATTGGCCTGTATGGCGGCACCATGCTTGAAGGCGGTATCGGCACCCTGGCCTCGGCCCACGCGTTTCTCACTCTCAATAAACTGGCGTGGGACACCGAGCTGTTCGGGCCGCTGCTGCTCACCGAAGACATTCTTACCGAGCCGCTGCTGTATCGCGATTTCCACCTGCATGTCTCGACCGCCCCGGGCCTGGGCCTGGCCATTGATGAGGAGCGCCTGGCGTTCTTCCGTCGCGACAAACATTAAGAGGACGCCTGCGATGTTGTTCCACGTAAAGATGACCGTAAACCTGCCTGTCGATATGAACCCCGAGCGCGCAGCGGCCCTCAAGGCCGACGAAAAAGCCCTGGCCCAACGCCTGCAGGCGCAAGGCAAGTGGCGCCACCTGTGGCGCATCGCCGGGCTGTACGCCAACTACAGCGTGTTTGATGTCGACAGCGTGCAGGAACTGCATGACCTGCTGATGCAACTGCCGCTCTATCCCTACATGGCCATTGAAGTGAATGCCCTGTGCCGGCATCCGTCGTCGATCCATGAGGATGACTGCTGAGCCTGTCTAGCCCCCTAATAATTACAAGATGAGGATTGCACCATGTCCATTCGACTGTCCCAGACTGCCCACGCCCAGCGCTTCCTCGAAGAAGCCAGCGGCAACCTCAATGACGCCGGCAACCCACGGGCCAAGGCGCTGATCTACCGGATCCTGCGCGATACGGTGAATATCATCGAAGACCTGGAAGTGACCCCGGAAGAGTTCTGGAAGGCGGTCAACTACCTCAATGAACTGGGCAAGAACCAGGAAGCCGGGCTGCTGGCCGCAGGCCTGGGCCTGGAGCATTACCTGGACCTGTTGATGGACGCCGCCGACGAGGAAGCCGGCAAATCCGGCGGCACCCCGCGCACCATCGAAGGGCCGCTGTACGTGGCGGGTGCGCCGCTGTCCAAATACGAAGCACGCCTGGACGATGGCCTGGATGCGGCCGTGCCGCTGTTTATGCGCGGGCAAGTGCGCGACATCAACGGCAAGCCGCTGGCGGGGGCGATTGTGGATGTGTGGCAGGCCAATACCGGCGGCACTTACTCCTGGTTCGACCCATCGCAATCGGAGTTCAACCTGCGTCGCCGGATCGAGACCGACGCCCAGGGCAATTATCGTTTCCGTAGCATCGTGCCGTCTGGCTACGGCTGCCCACCGACCGGCCCGACCCAGCAGTTGCTCGATCAACTGGGGCGTCACGGCCAGCGGCCAGCGCATATCCACTTCTTTATCTCGGCACCGGGGCATCGGCACCTGACCACGCAGATCAACCTGTCGGATGATCCGTACCTGCATGATGACTTTGCCTACGCCACTCGGGATGAGCTGATTGCCGAAATTCGCTTCAGCGAAGACCCGCAACTGGCGCGGGAGTTTGGCGTGGAGGGCAAGTTTGCGCAGATCGACTTTGACTTCGAGTTGCAGCCGGCGGTGGCACCGGTCGAGCAAAAACGCATGCAACGCGTGCGCGCCCTCGAAGACTGAATACGGTCAAAAATGTGGGCGCTGGCTTTTGTGGGAGCTGGCTTGCCTGCGATAGCCTCGCCTCGGTAGTGCAGATAAACCGAGGGGTCTGTATCGCGGGCAAGCCCGGCTCCCACAAAAGCCAGCGCCCACAGTTGATCAGCAGTGCTTTGCCTATTTGCGTACGACCAGGTCCAGCACCTCATCCCGGTCCTTGATCTTCTGCAACACGATCTCCGAACGGATATCCATCACCCCCGCCGTGCGGTTGAGGTGGTTCACGATAAAGTCGGAAAAGTGCTTGAGGTTGCGCGCCTGCACCCGCAGCACGTAGTTGCTGGCGCCGGTGATCACATAGGCACTGGCCACTTCCGGCCAGCCCTGGACCTTCTTGATAAAGGTCTCGTGCCAGTCCTCCATGTCCTGGCGCAACGACAGGTGGACGATGGCTTCCAGCTCGATCCCCAATTGCTCGGCATTGAGCACCGCGCGATACCCGCTGATCACCCCCTCACTCTCCAGCAGGCGCAAGCGGCGCAGGCAGGCGGACGGCGACAGGGCTACTTTTTCCGCCAGTTCCTGGTTGCTGATACGGCCATCCTGTTGCAGGAAATGCAGGAGGCGCAGGTCGGTGGCGTCGAGAATCATGCTTAGAATTAATCCGCGTATTTAGAGGTTAAATTCGAATTTCCTACAGCTTATTAAGCCAGTTGTAGCGCACTTTGCACGAAAATTCTGCAAATCTTCGTTCATTATTTGGTCCATCGTCATCTATAAAAACAGGACTTTCCATGACCAGCCGAACTCATTGCCAGACCCTCGACGCCCAAGACCCGCTGGCGCCCCTGCGCGATCAATTCGCCCTGCCGGAAGGGGTGATCTACCTCGATGGCAACTCCCTCGGCGCACGTCCGGTGGCGGCGCTTGCGCGGGCACAAGCGGTGATTGCCGAGGAGTGGGGCAATGGGTTGATCCGCAGCTGGAACAGCGCCGGCTGGGCCGACCTGTCCCAGCGCCTGGGCAACCGCCTGGCGCCGCTGATCGGCGCGGGTGAGGCTGAAGTGGTGATTACCGATACCACCTCGATCAACCTGTTCAAGGTGCTCAGCGCCGCCTTGAGCGTGCAGCGCCAACGCCAGCCGCAGCGCAAGGTGATTGTCAGCGAGGCAAGCAACTTCCCCACCGACCTGTACATCGCCGAAGGCCTGGCGGCGCTGCTGCAACAGGGCTACAGCCTGCGCCTGGTGAACAGCCCCGACGAACTGCCGGCGGCCATCGACCAGGACACTGCCGTGGTGATGATCACCCACGTCAACTACAAGACCGGCTACATGCACGACATGCAAGCGCTGACCGCCCTGAGCCATGAGTGCGGCGCGCTGGCGATCTGGGACCTGGCGCACTCGGCGGGCGCGGTGCCGATTGACCTGCACCAGGCCGGCGCCGACTACGCCATTGGCTGCACCTACAAATACCTCAACGGCGGCCCGGGTTCCCAGGCGTTTGTCTGGGTCAACCCGGCGCTGGTGGAGTTGGTGACGCAGCCGTTGTCGGGCTGGTTCGGCCATAGCCGCCAGTTCGCCATGGAGTCCAACTACGTGGCCGGCAAGGGCATCACCCGCTACCTGTGCGGCACCCAGCCGATCACCTCGCTGGCGATGGTCGAGTGCGGGCTGGATATCTTCGCCCAGACCGACATGGCCAGCCTGCGCCGCAAATCCCTGGCGCTCACCGACCTGTTTATCGAGCTGGTACAACGCCGCTGCGCCGCCCATGACCTGACGTTGATCACCCCGCTCGAGCATGCCAAGCGCGGCAGTCATGTGAGCTTTGAACACCCTGAAGGTTACGCCATCGTCCAGGCCCTGATCGCCCGTGGCGTGATCGGTGATTACCGTGAGCCGAAGATCATGCGCTTTGGCTTCACCCCGCTATACACCAGCTTCACCGAGGTGTGGGATGCGGTAGAAATCCTTGGCGAAATCCTCGATGAGAAATCCTGGGACCAGCCGCAATTCAAAGTGCGCCACAGCGTCACCTGAAAACACCACAACACCCTGTAGGAGCTGGCTTGCCTGCGATGAAATCGCCTCGGTCGCACTGACCTACCGAGGTGTCTGCATCGCAGGCGAGCCAGCTTCCACAGGTGCTTGGCCAGCAGTAACAATCACAATAATAAAAGGGGCACGCACGTGACCACGCCAGACAACGGCTTTGCAGCAATCACCAACCGCGAACTGGGCCTGCGGCGCCAGCTCACTTCCGGGCAGATGAGCATGATCGCCATCGGTGGCGCCATCGGCACCGGGCTGTTTATGGGCAGCGCCTATGCCATCGGCTATGCCGGGCCCAGCGTGCTGGTCAGCTACGCCATCGGCGCGTTGATCACCCTGCTGTTGATGGGCTGCCTGGCGGAAATGACGGTGGCCCATTCCACCTCCGGCTCTTTTGGCGCCTATGCCGAGTTCTATATCAGCCCTCTGGCCGGGTTTCTGGTGCGCTATGCCTACTGGGCGGCGATTGTGCTGGCGGTGGGCGCTGAGGTCACGGCGGTGGCGATGTACATGAAGTACTGGTTCGCCAACGTGCCGGAGTGGGTGTGGATCGTCTCGTTTTCCAGCGTGCTGATCGTGCTAAACGCCATCAGCGTGAAAACCTTCGGCAACTTCGAATACTGGTTCTCGACGATCAAGATCAGCGCGATTGTCGGCTTTATCATCCTTGCGGTGTATGTGGTGTTCGGCTCTGGCAACCCGGATTACGGGGTGCAGAACTACACGGCCCACGGCGGGTTTTTCCCCAATGGCCTGAGTGGCATGTGGATCGCGGTGATCGTGTCGATCTTCAGCTACCTGAGCGTGGAGATGATCGCGGTGGCGGCGGGTGAGGCGGCTGACCCGGAGCAGGCGGTGAAAAAAGCCTTCCGCGCGACGATTGTGCGGCTGGTGGTGTTCTACCTGCTGACCCTGGCGCTGATGCTGGCCATCGTGCCGTGGAACCAATCCGGGCAGAGCCAGAGCCCGTTTGTCACGGTGATGCAGACCATCGGCATTCCCGGCGCCACCGGGGTGATGAACTTCGTGATCCTGATTGCCGCGCTGTCGGCCATGAACAGCCAGCTCTACATCACCACGCGCATGATGTTCAGCCTGTCCCGCGCCGGCTTTGCGCCAAAATCCATGGGCGCCCTGAGCAAGAGCGGGATCCCGCTCAATGCCCTGTTGCTGTCCAGTTCGGGCATCGCCTTGGCGACCCTGCTCAACGTGGTGTACCCGGAAAGCTCCTTCACCTTGATGATGGCCATCTCGATGTTTGGCGCGATCTTCACCTGGTTCATGATCTTCCTCACGCACCTGTTCTTCCGCCGCTACCGCAAGCGCCACGGCGGGCCGAAGTTGTCCTTCCAACTGCGGCTGTTTCCCTACAGCACGCTGCTGGGGCTGGTGCTGATGGGCGCGGTGATGATCACCACGTACTTCACCGAGGCGTTCAAGATGACCCTGGTGTTTGGCGTGCCGTTCCTGCTGATTCTCTCGGTGGTGTATTACGTGTTTTTCCGCAAAGGCACGGACAAGGCATCGAGCAAGGCCTTGGCGTAAGCCGGCAATTGCTCGAACGAACGCGCGCACAACAGCAGTCTGCGACAGGCCCAGTCTTCCGTCAGCGGCTGGGCCTGGAATGGCTGCGCGTGGGGCCAGCGCTGTAACGCGGCCAGCGGCACGACTCCCAGGCCCGCGCCACGGGCGACCATGCGCATCACCCCATCAAAGCCATCGGCCCGCACCCGGGTCTGCAAGCGAAAACCCGCGTGCAGCGCCTGTTCCTCCAGGTACACCGCCAACGCGCTGTCGGCGGCCAGGCCTACATAGTCGTAGGGCAGGCTGTCGATAAAACTCACTGCGCCGGCCGTCAGTGGGTGGCCTGTCGGCAGGATCAGCACCAACGGGTCGTCGCGAAACGGCCGGGTCTGCAAGCCGTGGCTGTCCACTGCATCGGAAATAATCCCCAGGTCCGCCGCGCCCTGGCGCAAGGCATGGGTGATGCGCAGGCTGGGCAGTTCCTGCAGGTCGATATCGAGGTTGGGGTGGGTGCAGAGAAAATCCGCCAGCAACTCCGGCAGGTATTCGCTGAGGGCGGTGGTGTTGCACAGCAGGCGCACCTGGCCTTTGACGCCGTTGGCGTACTCCGCCAGCTCCTGTTGCAGACGTTCGGCCTGTTGCAACAGCAGGCGTGCGTGGCGGGCCAGGGCGTTGCCGGCGGCCGTCGGGGTCACGCCTCGGCGGCCGCGCTGCAGGAACTCGACGCCCAGTGAAGCCTCCATTGCGCGAATGCGCGCACTGGCGGCGGCCAGGGATAGGTGGCTGCGGGCGGCGCCGGCGGTGATGTTGCCGGTGTCGAGGATGTGCAGGTAGAGGCGCAGGTCGATCAGGTCAAAGTGCATGGCCGGGGTTCTCGGGTGCCTGGACGGGCCTTATCGCAGGCAAGCCAGCTCCCACATTTGGAGGGGTGATCACATTCAGAATGTGGGAGCTGGCTTGCCTGCGATAGCGGTCTCAGCCTCACGCAAAACAAGAGGCTGCCTCAGTATATGGCGAATTTCCAACCCCACGCCAAACCCGCAAACTCCCCCCCATGACAACCTTCCTCGCGTTCTACCAACACCTCGGCCCAGCCCTGACCCTACTGGTGATCGGCACCTTCCTGCTGGCCGGCACCGTCAAGGGCGTGATTGGCCTGGGCCTGCCCACCGTCGCCATGGGCCTGCTCGGTCTGGCTATGTTGCCGGCGCAGGCTGCGGCCCTGCTGATCATTCCTTCGACCATCACCAACCTCTGGCAACTGAGCTTCGGTGGGCACTTGGGCGCACTGAGCAAACGCCTGTGGCCCATGCTGCTGCTGATTTTTCTGGGGACCGGGCTCGGTTCGCTGTGGCTGGGCATGGACGGCGGTCCCTGGGTGGTGCGGGCCTTGGGCGGGGCGTTGCTGGTGTATGCGCTGTGCGGGCTGTTGCTGCCGACGTTGCGGGTGCCCGCCGGCAGCGAGCGTTGGCTGGGCCCGCTGTGTGGTCTGCTGACGGGGATCGTCACTTCGGCCACCGGCGTCTTCGTGATCCCGGCCGTGCCCTACTTGCAGGCACTGGGCTTGCATCGGGACCAACTGGTGCAGGCGCTGGGCCTGTCCTTCAGCGTGTCCACCCTGGCCCTGGCCGCCGGGCTGTTCTGGCGCGGCAACCTCGGGGCCGGCGAACTGAATGCCTCGCTGCTGGCGTTGGTGCCGGCGCTGCTGGGCATGTGGCTGGGGCAAAAGCTGCGCCAGTGCATCAGTGCTGTGCTGTTCAAACGCGTGTTTTTTATGGGCATGGCGGCCCTGGGCGGGCACCTGCTGATGGGTGCTTGACGCAATAATCAGATGGTTACTCGTGCCTGAAGGTCAAAAGTGTTTTGCCGGTCCGTGGCTTACTCACCCGAGGGGTTGCCCGTAGCCTGCGCTCATCCATTTTCAACCTTCAGGTACAACCCCATGAAAAAAGTTCTGTTGCTCAACGGCGGCAAGAAATTCGCCCACTCCGATGGCCGCTACAACAACACCCTGCATGATGCGGCGCTGGCCGTGCTGGACCGGGGTGGGCTTGACGTGAAAGTCACCCATATCGACGCCGGCTACGACGTGGCCGAAGAAGTCGCCAAGTTCCTCTGGGCCGACGTGATCATCTACCAGATGCCCGGCTGGTGGATGGGCGCCCCATGGATCGTCAAGAAGTACATCGACGAAGTCTTCACCGAAGGCCACGGCAGCCTGTACGCCAGCGATGGCCGCACCCGTTCCGACGCGTCGCAGAAGTACGGCAGCGGCGGCCTGATCCAGGGCAAGCAGTACATGTTGTCGCTGACCTGGAATGCACCACAGGCAGCATTCGATGACCCGAGCGACTTCTTCGAAGCCAAGGGCGTGGATGCGGTGTACTTCCCGTTCCACAAGGCCAACCAGTTCCTCGGTATGAGTGGCCTGCCGACGTTCCTGTGTGTGGACGTGATGAAGCGCCCCTCCATCGAGGCTGATGTGCTGCGCTATGAGCAGCATCTGGCCCAGGTGTTTAACCTGACGCTGTAATACGGCTAGTATCCACGCAGCCGTATTCACGAGGATTCACGTTGAAAGCCCGATCCGATGAGCTCCAGATCTTCGTCTGCGTGATTGAATGCGGTTCGATTTCCGCTGCCGCCGAACAAGTCGGGCAGACGCCTTCGGCGGTCAGCCGCACTTTGTCACGGCTCGAAGCCAAGCTCGACACCACCCTGATCAACCGCACCACGCGGCGCATGGACCTGACCGAAGAGGGCAAGTACTTCTTCGAGCAGGCCAAGCTGATCCTGGAGCAGATGGACGAGCTGGAAGAGCGCCTGTCGTCACGGCAGAAAACCCCGTCCGGGCGCTTGCGGATCAACGCCGCCTCGCCGTTCATGCTGCATGCCATCGTGCCGTACGTCGCCGAGTTCCGCCGTCTGTACCCGGATATCCAGCTGGAGCTCAACAGCAACGACCTGATCATCGACTTGCTGGAACAGAGCACCGACATTGCTATCCGCATCGGTGCCCTGGCGGACTCGACCCTGCATGCTCGCTCCCTGGGCTGCAGCCCGCTGCATATCCTCGCCAGCCCGGCGTACCTTGAGCAGCACGGCACGCCAACCACAGTGGCGGACCTGGCCAATCACACCTTGCTCGGCTTTACCCAGACCGAAACCCTCAACCACTGGCCGTTGCGCCATGTGCAGGGCGACCGCTGGCAGATCGAGCCGGGCATTGCCGCGTCCAGCGGGGAAACCCTGCGCCAACTGGCGTTGGAGGGGCAGGGGATTGCCTGCCTGTCGCACTTCATGACCATCGAAGACATCAACGCCGGCCGCCTGCAGTCGATCCTGGCGCCGTTCAACAGTGGCTATCGCCAACCGATCAACGCGGTGTATTACCGCAACTCGCAGTTGGCCCTGCGTATCCAGTGCTTTTTGGACTTTATCCAGGCAAAGCTCGCGCGCTACGCCTGTTGACCGGCTCCTACTGGTCCCGGGTGGTGGTTTTCCGTACCATCGCCCCCTCATTTCCTGCAACGCCCCCGGTAAACCTATGAAACTCTCTCGTCTGCGCGCCGACGCCCTGGCCGGACTCACCACGTCTTTTGCCTTGTTGCCCGAATGCATCGCCTTTGCCCTGGTGGCCCACCTCAACCCGCTGATGGGCCTGTATGGCGCTTTTATCATCTGCACCCTGACCGCGTTGTTCGGCGGCCGGCCGGGGATGGTCTCGGGGGCGGCGGGGTCGATGGCGGTGGTGATCGTCGCGCTGGTGGTGCAACACGGCGTGGAGTACCTGCTGGCGACGGTGTTGCTCGGCGGTCTGATCATGATTGCCTTCGGCCTGCTGCGCCTGGGCAAGCTGGTGCGCATGGTGCCGCACCCGGTGATGCTCGGTTTCGTCAACGGCCTGGCGATCATCATCGCCCTGGCGCAACTGGAACATTTCAAGAGCGGTGAGACCTGGCTCAGCGGCACGCCGTTGTATGTGATGACGGGGTTGGTGGTGGCGACCATGGCCATCGTCTACCTGCTGCCCCGCCTGACCCGCGCGGTGCCGCCGGCGCTGGTGGCGATTCTCGGTGTGGGGCTGGCGGTGTACCTGCTGGGCTTGCCCACCCGCACGCTGGGCGATATGGCCCATATCGCCGGCGGCCTGCCGACTTTTGCCCTGCCGCAGATCCCCTGGACCCTGGAAACCCTGGGCATCATCGCGCCTTACGCTTTCCTGATGGCCATGGTCGGGCTGCTGGAAACCCTGTTGACCCTCAACCTCACCGACGAAATCACCGAGACCCGTGGTTACCCCGACCGCGAAAGCGTGGCCCTGGGCGCGGCGAATATGGTCAGCGGGGTGTTTGGCGGCATGGGCGGCTGCGCGATGATCGGGCAGACGGTGATCAACCTCAGCTCGGGCGGGCGCGGGCGTTTCTCCGGGGTGTTTGCCGGGGTGATGATCCTGCTGTTTATTTTGTTCCTATCGCCGCTGATCGAGCGCATTCCCCTGGCGGCGCTGGTGGGGGTGATGTTTGTGGTGTCCCAGCAGACCTTTGCCTGGGCGTCGCTGCGGGTGATCAACAAAGTGCCGCTCAATGATGTGCTGGTGATCATCGCGGTGACGGTGATCACGGTGTTCACCGACCTGGCCACGGCGGTGCTGTGCGGGATTGTGATTGCCGCGCTCAACTTTGCCTGGCAGCAGGCGCGGGAGTTGTACGCCGATGAACATCTGGAGGCCGATGGCAGCAAGCTCTACCGGCTGCACGGCACCCTGTTCTTTGCCTCGACCACACCCTTTCTGAACCAGTTCGACCCGGCCAACGATCCGGCCCAGGTAACGCTGGATTGCCGTCACCTGAGTTTTGTCGACTATTCAGCGATTGCCGCGCTGATGACCCTGCGCGAACGCTACAGCAAGGCCGGCAAGCACCTGCGGGTGCTGCATTTGTCGGAGCGCTGCAAGAAGCTGCTCAAGCGCGCGCGAGTGCAGCACGACTGATCCTGCTGGTGTAGGCGAGGGAGTTATGGGCCGACGAGGTTTTCCAGTTCATCGGCGCGGGTCTGGGTCATGTCCAGCACACAACCCGAGCCGTTGACCTGGTCAATACTGCCGCCGGTCGCGGAGCCGGCGAAGGCGCAATTGGCATCCCGGTATTTGATCCACAGGCGCTGTACATCTTGCAGTTGCTGCTTGCGCGGGCCTTGCTGGGCCTGCAGTGCGGTTTGGTAGGCGCTGTTCAGGCGCTTGTCCTGCACCTTGGTTTCCTGGGCGTTGCAGCCGACCATCGCGGCCGTGGTGTTGGCGGCGTCCAGGCACTTTTGCAGGGCCGGGCTGCTGTCGGCGGCCGTTGCGGTGCCGGACAAGGCCAGCAGTAACGCGCTGAGGGTAAGGGTTCTACGGTTCATGACGGGCTTCCTGAGGATGATTCGGTGTGCAATCTGAGACCGGACAGTGGCCGTTGAGTTTCCCGCATTGGGCCCGGCCTGCATGTAAGAACGATCCCCTGATTTTCATCCTGAGTCTGCGGGCATGTCCCAAAGCGACAGCGCTTATCTGTGGGCGAAAATTACTTTCATAAAATTTGAAAATGCTCCTCGGTAATGATTTATGAGTTTCACAACCAATTCGACGTGACCCTTTCCGAGGAGTACCGCATGGCCGCATCACCGGGCGTCTGGCTGTTGGCATACGCTGCCATCGCCATCATTGCATTGATCGTGCTGATTGCACGTTACCGGCTCAACCCGTTTATCGTCATCACCCTGGTGTCCATCGGCCTGGCGCTGCTGGCCGGGATGCCGGCGGATACGATCATGGGTTCCTACGAGGCGGGGGTTGGCAAGACCCTGGGGCATATCGCGCTGGTGGTGGCCCTGGGCACCATGCTCGGCAAGATGATGGCCGAGTCCGGAGGCGCCGAGCAGGTGGCGCGCACCCTGATCAACCGTTTTGGCGAGCGCAATGCCCACTGGGCCATGGTGTGCATTGCCTTTCTGGTGGGGCTGCCGCTGTTTTTCGAGGTCGGTTTTGTATTGCTGGTGCCGATTGCCTTTACCGTGGCCCGGCGCGTGGGCGTGTCGATCCTGATGGTCGGTTTGCCGATGGTCGCCGGTCTGTCAGTGGTGCATGCCCTGGTGCCGCCACACCCGGCGGCAATGATGGCGGTGCTGGCGTATAACGCCTCGGTCGGGCAGACCGTGTTGTATGCGATTTTGATCGGCATCCCCACCGCGATCATCGCCGGCCCGGTGTACGCCAAGTTCATCGTGCCGCGCATCCACCTGCCCGCCGAAAACCCGCTGGAACGCCAGTTTATCGAGCGCGAACCGCGCACCCGCCTGCCTAGCTTCGGCCTGACCATGGGCACCATCCTGTTGCCAGTGGTGCTGATGATGATCGGCGGTTGGGCCAACCTGATCTCCACGCCCGGCAGCGGCTTCAACCAGTTCCTGTTGTTTATCGGGAACTCGGTGATCGCCTTGCTGTTGGCGACCCTGGTCAGCTTCTGGACCCTGGGCCTGGCCCAGGGCTTCAACCGCGAGTCGATCCTCAAGTTCACCAACGAGTGCCTGGCGCCGACCGCCAGTATCACCCTGCTGGTGGGCGCGGGCGGCGGCTTGAACCGGATCCTGGTGGACGCCGGCGTGACCCATGAAATCCTCGGCATGGCCAACGCCTTCAACCTGTCGCCACTGGTGATGGGCTGGTTGTTTGCCGCGCTGATGCGCATCGCCACCGGCTCGGCCACCGTGGCCATGACCACCGCGTCGGGCGTTGTCGCCCCGGTGGCCCTGGGCCTGGGTTATCCACACCCGGAATTGCTGGTGCTGGCGACCGGTGCCGGTTCGGTGATCTTTTCCCACGTCAACGACGGCGGCTTCTGGCTGATCAAGGAATACTTCAATATGACGGTGATCCAGACCTTCAAGACCTGGACCGTGCTGGAGACTTTGATTTCGCTGGTTGCCTTCGGTCTGACCTACGGCCTGTCTCTTGTTTTATGAGCCTCATCCTGTAACCCGGAGACCCCATGGACATCCTCTACCAGATCCGCGCCCGCCAGGATTCCTTCAGCGCTGGCGAAGGGCGTATCGCCCGGCTGATGCTCGATGATGTGGGTTTTGCCGCATCCGCCAGCCTGGAAGAGTTGTCCCAGCGGGCCGAGGTCAGCACCGCGACCTTGTCGCGATTTGCCCGCAGCGTCGGCTGCCGTGATTTGCGCGACCTGCGCCTGCAACTGGCCCAGGCCAGCGGTGTGGGCAGTCGCTTCCTCGACCCGGCGGGGTTGCCCGAGCAGTCGGCGTTTCATCGGCAGATCCTCGGCGATATCGAAGGGACGCTGCGCCAGCACCTGTCCGGCTTCAATCAGGCTGGTTTTGTCGATGCGGTGAACCTGCTGGGCAAGGCGCGGATGATCCACGCCTTTGGCATGGGCGGCCCCTCGAGCCTGTGCAGTGAAGAGTTGCAAGTGCGTCTGGTGCGCCTGGGCTATTCGATTGCTGCCTGCCGCGATCCGGTGATGATGCGGGTCACGGCCGCCACATTGAGTGCCGAGCACGCCCTGATTGTCTGCTCCCTGACCGGCCTCACACCCGAGCTGCTGGGCGTGGTGGAACTGGCCCGCAACTATGGCGCACGGATTGTCGCCATCACCCTGGCCGACTCGCCGCTGGCACAGTTGGCCGACGTGCTGCTGCCGCTGCAACCGGCCGAAACCAGTTTTATCTACAAACCCACGGCGGCGCGCTACGGCATGCTGCTGGCCATTGATTTGCTCGCCACTGAACTGGCCCTGGCCATGCCGGACGACAACCAGGAGCGCCTGCGCCGGATCAAGCTGGCCCTGGACGACTATCGCGGCGGCCCTGACAGCCTGCCGCTGGGAGATTGAGATGAAGTACCACACGCTGATTCGCCAGGCGCTGATCATTGATGGCAGCAACACGCCGGGGTATCTCGCTGACGTGGGGTTGCGCGCGGGGCGTATCGAGAAGATCGGCGACTTGTCGGCGGCCCAGGGCGAGCATGAAATCCAAGCCGATGGCCGTGTACTGGCACCGGGTTTTATCGACGTCCACACCCACGATGACACGGTGGTGATCCGCCAGCCGCAGATGCTGCCCAAGCTCAGCCAGGGCGTGACCACGGTGATCGTCGGCAACTGCGGCATCAGCGCCTCGCCGGTCAGCCTGCGTGGCGATCCGCCAGACCCGATGAACCTGCTGGGCAATGCCGAGGCGTTTGCCTATCCGCGTTTCCTCGATTACCGCGCTGCGGTGGAAAACGCTCACCCGGCCCTCAACGTCGCGGCATTGATTGGCCATACCGCTTTGCGCAGTAACCATATGGACGACCTGCACCGCACCGCCACCGCCACCGAAATCGCGGCGATGCGCGAGCAACTGCAGGAAAGCCTCGAAGCGGGCGCCCTCGGCTTGTCCACCGGCCTGGCCTACGCCAGCGCGTTCAACGCCGACACCGACGAAGTGCTGCAATTGAGTGAAGAACTGACGGCGTTTGGCGCGGTGTACACCACCCATCTGCGCAGTGAATTCGAGCCGGTGCTGGAGGCCATGGACGAGGCGTTTCTGATCGGCCGCCATGCCCAGGCACCGGTGATTATTTCCCACCTCAAATGTGCCGGCGCCGGCAACTGGGGGCGCAGCCCGCAATTGCTGGCATCCCTGGAGCAGGCGGCGAAGTCCCATCCGGTGGGCTGCGATTGTTATCCCTATGCCGCCAGCTCCTCGACCCTGGACCTCAAGCAAGTCACCGATGCCTTCCGCATCACCATCACCTGGTCCACGCCGCACCCGGAAGTGGGCGGGCGTGACTTGCAGGACATCGCCGCCGAGTGGGGTGTATCCCTGCTGGACGCTGCCCGTCGCCTGCAACCGGCGGGGGCGGTGTACTACGGAATGGATGAGGCCGATGTGCAACGCATCCTTGCCCATCCGCTGTCGATGGTGGGCTCCGACGGCTTGCCGGAAGACCCGTTCCCCCATCCGCGCTTGTGGGGCGCATTCCCGCGGGTACTCGGACATTTCAGTCGTGACCTGGGACTTTTCCCGCTGCACACAGCGGTACACAAAATGACCGGCTTGTCGGCCGCGCGCTTTGGCCTGGCCGAGCGCGGGGAAATCCGCGAGGGGCATTGGGCCGACCTGGTGCTGTTCGACCCGTTGCGGGTAAGGGATGTGGCGGACTTCAAGGACCCGCAACGTGCCGCCGAGGGCATTGATGGGGTGTGGGTCAATGGTGTGTTGAGCTACTGCGACGGGCAGGCGAACGGCCAGCGGGCGGGGCGCTTCCTGGCGCGCAGTGGTGATTTGCGGCGGGGTTTTGCCCAGGTGTGACAGGCCATGAGGTGTGTCAGATTGTGCTCAATGAGGGCTTACAAAACGCAGGTTGTGGCTGTGGGAGCGCTATCTAAGATGGACGGGACTTCTTACGGAGAGCCTGTATGCACAATCAATATGAAGCGTCAGTCATTTCGGTAACCCATCCATCTTCACTGCCTCGGTGCGCGTCGGTGACCATACGGGCGAAGCTAATGTGCCAGCCGCCAACACGCTGGCCACCTTTCCTTTTCCCCGGGATACGATCAAAGGCTGGATCCAGGAAAAAGTCTGGAGCCTGACCCATCAATGGATCGACCCTGACAAGGTCTACCTGCATAAATTCTCGTCCGCCAACAGCACGCACAGCAGTGGCGCGGTGACCGGCTGGGCGCATAGCGGCACGCCCGAGTCCTCCATGACCCTCACCGAGGCGGTCGCCAGCGATTTCTTTTCGGCACAGCGCTATGGCACCGCCGGCAAGGCCCACGGTTGAATCCAGCCTCGACTGGCGTTCACGGCACGCTCGCCTTGGGGTAGGGTGGTGGCCTGACAACAGGACGTTTTGTGGATTTGGAGAGCCTTATGCAGTTAGGAAAAGTCACCCCCATCCTGCGGATTTTCGACGAGGCCAAGGCGCTGGAGTTCTACGTCGACTTCCTGGGGTTCAAGGTGGATTGGCAGCATCGGTTCGAAGCGAATTTTCCGTTGTACCTGCAAGTGTCGCTGGGCGAGTGCGTGCTGCATCTATCCGAGCACCATGGCGACGCCTCGCCGGGTGCGGCGGTGCGGATCCAGGCCCCAGGGGTGGATGGGTTCCAGCAGCAGTTGCAGGCCAAGAATTATCGCTTTGCCAAGCCGGGCGTCGAGGAAACACCCTGGGGCTCGCGGGAGATGAGCATCAAGGACCCGTTTGGTAATCGGCTGGTGTTTGTCGAGGAAGGCCAGGCCTGATCGACAAATGGCAGGGCATCAGCCGCTGTTTGTCACACCTCGTGGTGAATGGCCTGCGTGTTTAGCACGTCTGGCGATTCCTGCGAGACAGCTTCGATGACCGTCAAGGCCTGAGAAGTGGAGCCGCCCCGGTTTCGGCCGGGGCGGCTTTTTGTTTACACCCGGAAATGGCTGACCATCTGCTGCAACTGGCTGCCCAGTCGTGCCAGTTCGACGCTGGACTTGGCGGTCTCGTCGCTGGCCGTTGCGGTCTGCTCCGACACATCACGCACATTGACGATGCTGCGGCTGATTTCTTCGGCCACGGCGCTTTGCTGTTCGGCGGCGGCGGCGATCTGTTGGTTCATCGACTGGATGTTCGACACCGTGCGGGTGATGTTCTCCAGGGAGACGCCGGCCTTGCGGGTCAGTTCGACGCTGCTGTCGGTCAGGCTGCGGCTGTTGTTCATCACCGTGGCCACTTGCTGGGTGCCGTTCTGCAAACCGGCGACCAGGCCTTCGATTTCTTCGGTGGACTTCTGCGTGCGCTGGGCCAGGCCGCGGACCTCGTCGGCGACCACGGCAAACCCGCGGCCGGCTTCACCGGCACGTGCGGCTTCGATGGCGGCGTTGAGCGCCAGCAGGTTGGTCTGTTCGGCCACGGCCTTGATCACGTCCATCACACTGCCGATCTTGTTGCTCTCTTGTTGCAGGTGCGCCATGGCGTCGGTGGAACGCGCCACTTCGTCGGCCAGGCGTTCGATCTGGGCGATGGCTTCGGCCACCACCTTGTCGCCTTCGCGGGCCTGGCCATCGGCGGTGGATGCGGCCTGGGAAGCCTGTTCGGCGTTGCGCGCCACTTCCTGCACGGTGGCGGTCATCTCATGCATCGCGGTGGCCACTTGATCGGTCTCGATCTTCTGGCTGTTGACCCCGGCGCTGGTCTGCTCGGTCACGGCCGACAGCTCTTCGGCAGCGCTGGCGATCTGCGTGACGCCGTCGCGGATACCGGAAATCAGCTCGCGCAAGGTGCTGCCCATGCGCTGGATGCCTTGTTGCAGCACGCCCAGCTCATCGCGACGGGTCACCTGGATGTTGTGGCTCAGGTCGCCGGAAGCGATGCGCTCGACCACTGCCAGGGTTTCCTGCAGCGGGCGGGTGATCTGCCGGGTGATGACCAGCGCGGCGATAATCCCCACCAACAGGGCGAGCACGGTGCTGATCAGTTGCAGGCTGCGAGCCTGGACGCTTTCGGCGTCGCGGCGTTGCAGTTGGATGTTATACAGCGCTTCGCTGTGCGACACGATATCGGCGCCCTGCACAGTCATTTCCTGGCGGGCGAGAACGATATTGGCGTTGGCGGCTTTATACGCCTGCAGCGCAGTGCGGTAGGCGCCCAGGGCGTTTTCCAGGGCGGTCAGCTCGGTTCGTTGGGCTTCACCGAACACGTTCTTCAAACCTTTGAGGCCATTGATCGCCGATTCGATTTGCGCCTCTGCGCGGGCTTCGGTGTCTGGGTTGACGTTGCCGGTGTAGCCGCGCACTTCATAGCGCGCCACCTGGAACTCTTGCTTGGCGTGGTTGACGGCTTCGTACTGGGCGAAGCGCTCACTGCTTTCTGGCATCTGCCGCACGCTGCGGTCCAGGGCTGCAATCACCAGGCCGGCGGCGTCGGCGCGCTCGCCCATGGTCTGGCGTGCGGCGTTACCGTTGCGGTAGGCCTCGCGCATTTTGTTCAGCGACTGCCGGTAGGCGGTGATGGTGTCTTTCTGTTCGTTGAGCAGCTTGAGGTTTTCCGGGCTCTTGAAGCTGTTGACCAACTGTTGCTGCTGCGCGGCAAAACTGTCGAGGGTGGTCTGCACATTCTGCGCCACGGCTTCGTCGCCGTTGGCGAGCATGTACTGCAGGCGCACGATGCGCAGTTTGGTCAGCGATGCATTGAGCTGGGTGATGTCGCTCATCCAGTTGCTGCGGTCGATCAGGCTGCCCAGGCTGGTCCAGCCGGTGAGTGCGAGGATCGAGGTGAGCACGAGCACCAGGCCAAAGCCCAGGCCCAGTTTCAAGTTGACGCTGATGTTGCCAAACCATGTATTCATCGAATTCCTCCAGGAACAGATTGCGTGTACATCAGTTGCTGGAAGGTCGCCCAGCCGATGGATAGTCTGGGGATATCGGCAGGCAGGGCGAGAGCTGAAACGGTTTTTTAATCAATGTGGGATTCGTGGATGAGTGGTCACTTTTAAAAAGCTGACTTCCCTTTGTGGCGAGCGGGCTTGCCCGCGTTGGGGGGGGCGTAGCGCCCTCCCCAGGAGAGGGGACTGCTGCGCAGTCCAACGCGGGCAAGCCCGCTCGCCACAACAAGCCCGCTCGGCACAACACGGCCGCTGGTCAGGGGGATCAGCTTGTGGGCAGGATGCTCAGGACCAGGCACGACGCCGCATCCCGGCTCAGGTGCAGGCGATTGTGCGCAATGCGCGGATGGCTGGCCTGGCCCTCGCTCTCGCCGCTGTTGGGGTTGACGTCGAAGCGCGGGAAATTGCTACTGGAAATGTCCAAGCGCAGGCGATGGCCCTGTTTGAACAGATTGCAGGTGGCAAATGGCTCGATGTTCACCTTCACCCGCTCACCGGGTGTCAGCGGTCTGGGCTGCTCCCAATCGTCACGATAGCGGCAGCGGCGGATGCCGTCGGTGATGTTCATCGCAAAGCCTTCCGGGTAAGCGGCGCTCGGCGGGTAGACATCCACCAGCTTGGCGGTGAAGTCGGTGTCCGGCGCGTCGCTGTCGATCCACAGCTCGATCTGCACCGTCCCGGCGACGATCAGGTCTTCGCTCAGGGGCGCGGTCTGAAAGCTCAGCACATCGTCGCGCTCGCACAGGGGGCGATTGTCACCCCGGGTGCCAAAAAAGTCCGGGCGTTCACGCTGGTCGAAGGCGCCGCCGACAAAAATCGGCGCGCCGGATGTCAATGCACCGCCCACGGTCGGCACCGGGTTGGCCGGGTCGGCGTAGTAACCCAACACAGCTTCGTCAGCGCTGGGCGCAACCTCGGTCAGTTGCCGTTGCGCATCCAGGTACAAGGTCAGCGACTGGGTGCCAGGCAGTGGCCATTGCTCGCCCTGCAGCCAGCGACCGCCATGTTGCAGGCGGCCCTGCTCATCCGGCAAACCGCTGCCACCGCCCATCAAGAACACCTGCACCTGGGCCGGCGGTGGCTGCGTCCCGGGCTTGAGGGATTGCTCGAACCATTGCAGGCGACAACTCAACCAATCCTGCGCCACCTGGCCGTCAAACGCGGCCTGGGCACCGAACTCCACATCGCCGCTATGGCTGATATTGCGGTCACCGTGCAACCACGGCCCCATGATCAACCGTTGCGGCGCGCTGCTGGCGCGGTTGAAGGCGGTGTAGTTGGCCAGGGTCGAGCTGACATAAGCGTCGTACCAACTGGACATGAACAGCACCGGAATATCCGGCAAGCGCCCGTAGTGACCTTCGGCATAAATTCCCGATTTCTGCCAGTAGGGGCCGAAGGTGCCCTGGGCCCACTGCTCCAGCAGATAGGCTTCGTACTCGGGCACATGACGCAACGGCGATTGGCCCGCCTGCCAGGGCATGCGGCGGAACCATTCATGGATGTCTTCGTCTTCCAGCGCCTGGCGCACCTGCGGATCGGCCAGGGCGAGCGGGCTTTCTTTGGCCTGGCGAAACGCCCAGGTGGCCTGCTTGAGTTCAAACGCACCGCCCTGGCGAATCCCGCATTGGTAGGCGTTGGCGAAGCCGCCGCTGTCGAGCACCATGCTGCTCAGGCCCGGCGGATGCAGGCAGGCCATCGCCAGTTGGGTGTGGGCCGCGTATGACAGGCCCATGCTGCCGATCTTGCCGTTGCACCATGGCTGGCGAACGATCCAGGCCAGGGTGTCGAAACCGTCTTCGCCCTCGGCGGTGTACTTGGTGAACACCCCTTCGGAAGCGTAGCGCCCGCGACAATCCTGGAAGATCGCGACAAACCCCTGGGCGGTAAAACGCGCCGCCATTTGCTCGCGGGAGATGTGCTGGCCGTCGAGCTGTTTTTCCGAGCGCGACGGTTTGCACTTGTCATAGGGTGTACGTTCGATCACCACCGGATACGGCCCTTCGCCGCCCGCCGGCAGGTAGATATCGGTGGCCAGGTGGATGCCGTCGCGCATGGCGATCATCTGGTTGTGCAGGGTTTGCATAGGTAAAACACTCATCGACTCAGTATCCGGTTTGCACGGCAATGGCCAGCAGCACCATCGCCAGTACCGCATAGATCAGGAACAGCGGCAGGATGTAGCGCGCCCATTGGCCCCAGCCGACGTTGGCGGTGGCCAGCAGCACCAGCAGGCCACTGGAGGTCGGGGTGATCATGTTGGTCAGGCCGTTGCCCATCAAAAAGGCAAACACCGTGGTTTGCGGGCTGACCCCGGACAACTGGCCCAGTGGCCCGAAGATCGGCATGGTCACCGCGGCCTGGCCGGAGGTGGAGGGGATCAGCACGTCCAGCCCCAGTTGTGCGAAGAACATGCCGTAGGCCGAGACCACCGGCCCGTGGTCGCCCACCAGGTTGGCCAGGCTGTTGACGATGGTGTCCAGCACCTGGCCGGTGCTGAGGATGATTTCCACGGCGGTCGCCAGGCCGATCAGGACGCCGGCGATCAGCACCTTCTTCATGCCATCGACAAACGCGCTGGCGGCGGTGCTCGCGGCCAGGCCGGCGATCACGGCGAAGGCCACGGTCAGCAGCAGGTAGAACGCCGACAGCTCATGGTATTTCCAGCCCCAGCGGTTCGAGGCATACACCAGGAAGCCGATGCCGCCGCCCAGCACCAGCAGGTTCAGCAGGTGGCGAATCGGCAGGGGTTTGCTTTCGAAGGTGATCTGCGCGCTGGCATCAAAGCCGTGCTTGCGAATGCTCCACAGCACAAACGCGATACCCACCAACAGGAAGGTGCAATAGGCCGCGACGCGCATGCTCAAGCCGCTGAAGATCGGCAGGCCGACCATCGGCTGGGCCACGGACAAGGCCACCGGGTTGGAGATGGACGCCAGGTAGCCGATCTTCACCGAGATGGTGACGATGGCCAGGCCAATCAGGTTCGACAGCCCCAGGCGGTTGGCCATGGCCACCATCAACGGCACGATCAGGATGAACTCCTTGGCCAGCCCCATAAAGGTACTGCCGGCGGAAAACACCAGCATCAGGCTCGGCACCAGCACGTAGATATTGCCTCGTGTCATGCCTAGCAGGCGCTCCAGCCCGGCGTCGATCACCCCGGCCTTGTTCAGCACGCCGAACATGCCGCCGATGAACAGCACCATGAAAATCAACGCCGCACGCTTTTCGATGCCTTGGGGAATGGCCATGAAACCTTCCACCAACGATACCGGGCGGGCCGTTGTGTCGCCGGCCTTGCGGGGTTCCAGGGAGAACAGTTGGCTGAAGGAATCCTGCTTTTCCAGCACCTGATACGAGCCCGGCACCACCAGGCCATTCTGGCGCTGGAACTTGCCGGCATTCACCACGTAGGTGAAGGCGACGGCGAGCAGGACGATACTCAGCAGAATGATCGCCGGGTTGATTTGCTTGCGTTGCACGGGTTTGTCTGCGGCCGCCTCGGTGGGCGACGGGGTACGGAGGATCTGCGGTTCGGTCATGCTGGCGGCCCCGGCGCGGCCCCCGTCTGAGCGGGGTGCGTGCGCTGTTATTGTTGTGGGTAGTGACGCTTGGTTGGGCGGACACTAGGGCATCGCGCGCAGGCCCACAACGTTATGCGTGGTGCGGGTTGGGGTATGCGTTTTACGCAGCGCTCGGGATGCCGAGAGGGGATTCTGGTCTCCGACCGCGCAGAGGGTTACGGGATTTTCGCAATGGAATTCAGGCGCTGCTTGAGGTGCTCGGCAAATGCCGTTACCAACTGCGGGCGCGGTTCGTCGGCACGAAATGCCAGGCCAAATTCATAGGGCAATGCCGGGCGAAACGGCCGGCTGACAATCGGCAGGTGCATGAAGTGGCTGGCCAGCAAGCCATTGACGATCGACACCCCCAGGCCTTCGGCGACAAAGCTGCAGGCGGCGCCCACCGAGTGCACTTCGACCCGTACCTGGGGTGTCAGGTTGGCGGCGCGGAACATCTGGTTCAACTCGGTACGCACCGCCCGTTGCCGGCCCAGCATCACCAACGGCACATTGCGCAGATGCTGCACCTCGATGAACGGGTGTCGGCTCAGTGGATGGTCGGCCGGCATCACGCACACGCCTTCGGTGTGCAGTACCGGCTCGATATCGAAGTCGGGGATCTCGGTGGGCAGGCGTACAAAACCCAGGTCGGCGGAGCGGTCCAGCACGGCGCGCTCGATCATGTCGTAGGAACCGGTCAGCAGCTCGACCACAGTGTCGTCATGGTCCTTGAGAAAGTCCGCAACAATACGCGGCAACAATTCCTGGGTCATGCTGGTGGGCACGCCGACTTTAAGCAGGCTTTTGCGCGAGCGGCCGACGCGCATTTCGTCCGCCAGACGCTGGATCCGCTGCATGCCGTCCACCAGGCCGGCGACTTCGGTGAGCAGTTCCTCGGCCTCTGGCGTGGCCATCAACCGGCCCTTTTTGCGCAGGAACAGGGCAAACCCCAGGGCGTCTTCCAACTGGCTCAACAGGCGGCTGACCGCAGACTGCGACAAGCCCATGCGCGTGGCTGCGCCGATGGTCGAGCCGGTGGACATGATCGCCTTGAAGGCTTCGAGTTGCTTGAGATTCACCGTGGATTTCCTGTCGAAGGGCGGCTTTGCGCATAGCGTCATGCGCTTCTCGCATAACGTTGTGGGGCGTTCGGCAAGCCGTTAGTGTCCGCCCCAATGTGACCTGGCGTCCAGCCTGGCACACGGAGCAACTGCCCATAAAAATCGACAATACGGCATTGAGGAAACAGTTATGCGTGAGCTTTTCACCAGGGGTGGCGTGGTCACCGTCGGGGTGCTGGCGAGTCTGTCGCCGTCGCTGATGGCCCAGGGGTTCTGGGAGGATTCCCATGGCAAGCTGACCCTGCGCAATTACTATTTCAACGACGGTTATCGCGACGGTGGCGAGGACCGCAAGGAATGGGCGCAAGGCTTTTTGCTCAACCTGCAGTCGGGCTACACCGAGGGCACCGTCGGCTTTGGCCTGGATGCCCAGGGGCTGTCGGGGATCAAGCTCGACTCCAGCCGCACCCACGCCGGCACCGGTTTGTTGCCGGTCCACGATGATGGGCGCGCCGCCAATGAATTCTCCAGCCTCGGCGTGACCGCAAAAATGCGCATCGGCGCTGCCGTGGTGAAAACCGGCACCTTGCTGCCCAAGATCCCGGTACTGGTGCATAACGACGGGCGCCTGCTACCCCAGACATTTCGCGGCACCCAGATCGAATACACGGGCATCCGCAACCTGTACCTGCACAGCGGGCACCTGGATCAATTCAAACTGCGTAACTCCAGCGACAGCGTGGATATTTATCCACAGGGCTACAGCGGCAAGAAGGGCAGCGACTTCGATTTCGCCGGCGCCACCTATGCCTTCACGCCTACGCTCAGTGGCACCTGGTACTACGGGGAAATGCGCGAGTTCTATCGCCAGCAATTCCTCGGCCTGGTGCATAAGCAGCCGTTGGGCGCGGGGAGCCTGACCAGTGACTTGCGCTACTTCATCAGCAATGAGGCCGGCGAGGCGCGTAACGGCAAGGTCGACAGCGACATGTTCAGTGGTCTGTTCACCTATCGGCTGGGGCCACAGGCGTTGGGTGTGGGCTACCAAAAGGTCAGTGGCGACACCGCGCTGCCCTATGCCAGCGTGTCCACCGTGTACTCGTTCAGCAACGCCGGGGTCGGCAAGTTTATCCAGGCCGGTGAGCAAACCTGGATGCTGCGCTATGACTACGATTTTGCCGCTGTGCTGCCGGGCCTGAGCTTTATGACCCGTTACTACAAGGGCCAGAACGGCGACTTCAAGGGCCGCGAAGCCCGCGAGAGGGAGTCCGACACTCACCTGCGCTATGTGATCCAGGACAGCACCCTCAAAGGCCTGGGCGTGGAGTTGCGCAAGGCCACCTACCGTTCCACCTATGCCAGTGACCGCGATAACTACCGGGTCTACCTGACGTACGATTTGGCGCTTTGGTAGGCCTTACTGTTCGACAAAGGAGTAGGGCCGGCTGCCCACGGTGATCTGCTTGAGAGCGGTGACCGGGGTGGTCAGTTGCTCAATGCGGTCCAGCAACGCCAGGTTGCCCGGCCTGGCATCGAGATAGGCACGCAGTTGTGCCTCGGTCTGCAGGATCGGCAAGTTGTTCTGGGTGTAAAACACGGTGGCGCCGGCCACACGCTCGTTGGGCTGGTACAGCACCACCCTGTGGCCTTGGGCCTGAAATGCCTGGATTTGGCGGGTCAGCGGTACAAAGGACTCACGCCGGTCGGCCTTGGGCGCATACCAGAGAGCAGCGCCCAGGTAGCAGGCAATCACCACGGCAAACACGCCGTTGATCAAGCCACGGCGATAGGCGGGCACGCGGCTGAGCAGAACCGCGCCATATTCGGCCGCGAGGACCGCCGCCGCCGGGGTCAGGGCCATCAGATACACGATGCGTTTGCTCGAGGCGAAGGTCAGCAGGGTAAATTGCGCCACCAGCCACAGGCTGAAAAACAGCAGGTACCGATTGCTCGCCAGGCTTTTGCGAAAGTGCCACAGGCCCAGGTACACCAGGATATTCCACGGCAAAAAGGCCTCGGGCAGTTTGGCCAGGTAGTAGTAGATCGGCTCGTAATGCCCGGCTTCGACGAAGGAGCCGCTGAAACGTCCGACGCTGTTGGTCCACAACACCTCACCGACCGCCTGCATCCCACCCCGTTGATACAGAAACCCCAGCCAGATAAACAGCGGCACCAGCGCCAGTAGAGTGAACATGCCCGGGCGCAGCCATTGGCCGGGCCGCACGCGCTTGTCCAACAGGCTGGTGCAGGCCAGGTAGGCAAAAATCACAATGCCCGGCATCGCCAGGCCCAGCACGCCTTTGCTCAAGGTGGCGATGGCCATCCCCAAGGTAAACAGCAGCCATGTGCCGATATTGGCGCCGGGCTGGGACTCCGGGCGGGTGGCCTGGTAGAACGCCAGCAGCGCCAGGGTCACGCCGAGGCTGAGCAACGCATCCTCACCCACGCCGCGCACGTTGCTCCAGTAACTGGCCATGGTCGCCAGCACCAGCGCGGCGCCAAACGCCAGGGACGTAGGCCGGCCGAAGCGGCGCAGCATGCCGTACAGCAGCATCACACTGAACAACCCGGCAAACGCCGAGGCCAGTCGTACCGCGCCGGTGCTGGCGCCAAACAGGCGGATCGCCCCGGCATCCAGCCATAGGCTCAGGGGTGGTTTTTCCAGGAAGGGCTCACCGAACAGGCGCGGCACCACCCAGTCGTTATCCAGGTGCATGGCCATGGCAATCCCGGCCACTCGGGCTTCGGTGGAGCCTTGCAACTCGTGATTGCCCAGGGCCACGAAGAACAGCAGACCGGCAAGCAGCAGCAACAGCGGGGCAGGGCGTGTCATGGGGTGAGTTACCGGATGCTAGGGGGCAGCGTTGGAGTATACGAAGGCAATCCTTAACGAATTGTGAACGGAGTGCCCGTTGCGGATTGGCCTGCCAGGTGGTCTGGAAGTGGTCGGTTCGCCGCCGCCTTGGAAACCTACCATTGCCGGGTCCCGATCCATCCCGGAACGGGCTTCCCGATAGGAGAACGCGATGAGTAACGATCCACAGGCAATCGTGGTCAGGGCAGTGCAACCTGAAGACTATGAGCAATGGCTGCAACTGTGGCTGGCCTACCAGGACTTTTATCAAGTCAGCCTGGATGAGGCCACCACCCGCACTGCCTTCAGCCGCTTGCTCGATACCAATGAAGCCATGGCCTGTGCCGTGGCAGTGCAGGGCGATGAGTTGGTGGGGCTGGTGCATGCGCTGTTGCATCGTTCGACCTGGGCGGTCGCCGACTTCTGCTACCTCGAAGACCTGTACGTGGCCCCCACGGTGCGCGGCGGCGGTACCGGCAAACTGTTGATCGAATGGGTCCAGCGCTATGCGCAACACCACGGCTGCGCCCGGTTGTACTGGCATACCCAGCAGACCAACAAGCGTGCGCAGAAACTCTACAACTGGATCGCCGAGGACTCGGGCTGCATTGAGTATCGGATGGTTCTGTAACACCCGACGGCAAAGCTCGCCGATATTGCTCGTGGACATATCGGCGGCATCGCACAAAGATGCATGCTTTTTTACCCCTTGGCCAAGTCAATGACCCACAACCTTGAACTGGACACCCTGAAGATCCGCCTGACGGACCCCAAGCTGGCCTCCCTGGATTTGCGTGTGCGGGTGCAGCGCGTGCTGCGTCAGCTGATCCTGGAGGGCATTCTTGCGCCCGGCAGTCGGTTGCCCGCCACGCGTACGTTGGGCAAGTCACTGGGCATTTCCCGGGATACCGTAGAAATGGCCTACGTCCAACTGCAACTGGACGGCTACCTGTGCCGGCGTGAAGGTTCGGGTAGTTACGTTTCCGAGAAGATCGGGCCGAGCCTGCTGGGCGCGCGCAAGCGCCAGCCAGTGGTGGCGAACCAGGTCGCGGCGCTGAGTGCCAGGGGCGCGCAGATCCTTGCCAGCGGCGGGGTGACCGACCAGCAAGTGGTCAAGGCGTTTGCCACAGGGCTGCCGGAAACGCGCACCTTCCCCGTGGGCATCTGGGAGCGCCTGCACCGCCAGGCATTGAAGGATTACCGCCCGAACCTGCTGTTGCATGGCGACCCGCAAGGCGCCGAACCCCTGCGCCAGGCCATCGCCGACTACCTGAACCTGGAACGCGGGGCGCGGGTCACGCCGGATCAGGTGCTGGTGCTGTCGAGTACGCGTCAGGCCCTGTATTTGTGCGCGCAGGTGCTGGTGGATGAGGGCCAGCCGATCCTGATGGAAGACCCCGGTTACTTCGGCGCCCGCAAGGCGTTTGAAATGTCCCAGCTCAAGGTGGTACCGGTTGCGGTGGACGCCAAAGGCCTGTGTATCGACGCCCTGCGCGCCGACCGCAGCGGCGCCAACGCCGTGTATGTCACGCCGTCCCATCAATACCCCACAGGCGCCACCCTGGCGCTGGAGCGGCGCCTGGACCTGATCGCCTGGGCCGAGCAGCGCCAAGGCTGGATTATCGAGGACGACTACGACAGCCAGTTTCACTATGAAGGCTTGCCGACCGCCTGTGTGCAGGGCCTGGACAGCTCCCAGCGCACGATCTACCTCGGCACCTTCAGCAAATCCCTGTACCCCGGCTTGCGCATGGGTTTTATGGTGCTGCCCCGGGAGTTGGTCAAACCCATGACCTACGCCCGCAGCATCCTCGACGGCCATACCCCGCAAATCGCCCAACTGACCCTGGCGCGGTTTATGAACGACGGGCATTTCGGCAGCCATATCCGCGCAATGCGCAAAATCTACGGCGAGCGACGTGATGCCATGGCCGAGGCGGTGGAGCGCCACTTGAGCCATGTGGTCACCGCCAGCTTGCCGCCCGGGGGCTTACAGTTGCCTTGTGTGCTGCATGAGGGATGGTCGGAGCTGGAGACGATTCGCCAGGCGGCGCGGGTGGGTATCCAGTTGCCGGGCCTGACGCGGCTTTATGCCCGGCCACCGGCACGGGGCGGCTGGCTGCTGGGGTTCTCGGCGCTGACGCCCAGTGAAATCGAGAGTGCCTGCCGGCAGTTGGCCAAGGTGCTCAAGAGTGGTCTGGCGCAAGGCGGCGAAGTGGACTGAAAGGGCGGGCCGGTGCTTGTTAGCCTGTGCGGCCTCAACACAAGGAACGCGCCATGAACCGACCCGCCCCACGCCTACGCCTCGCCGACTACCTGTCCCCCAGCATCAGCGCGCTGATTTCGGTCATCGTCAATTACGCGGGCACCTTTGTCCTGGTGTTCCAGGCTGCCCACCTGGCGCAGTTGAGCGCGGCGCAAACCGCTTCCTGGGTCTGGTCGGTGAGTATCGGCGTGGGCGTGACCGGCGCGTGGTTGAGCTACCGCTACCGCGAGCCGATCATCACCGCGTGGTCGACGCCGGGGGTGGCCTTTCTGGCGACGGTCATGCCGTTTACACCGTATGCCGAAGTGATCGGCGCCTATGTGATGTGTGCCCTCGGTTTTATCGTGCTGGGACTGAGCGGAGCGTTCGAGCGCTTGGTGCGGCTGATCCCCGGTGGCATTGCGGCGGGTTTGCTGGCGGGGATTCTCCTGCAATTTGGTGTGGCGGCGTTTGGTGGCGCCAGCGCGGACCCGCTGCTGGTGATTGTTCTGGTGGTGTCCTACGCGGTGCTGCGCCGCTTCACTTCACGGTATGCGATGGTCGGGATTCTGTTGATTGGTCTAGGGCTGCTGCTCGCCCAACAGCGCCTTGACCTGCACAGCCTGGAGCTGCAACTGGCCGCCCCGGTGTTTGAAATGCCGCACTTTTCCATCGCGGCGTTTTTTGGCGTGGCCTTGCCGCTGTTCGTGATTACCCTGACCGGGCAATACATCCCCGGCATGCTGGTGCTGCGCAACGACGGGTTCAAGACCAGCGCCAACCCGATCATCACCGTCACCGGCCTGGGGTCTTTATTGATGGCACCGTTCGGCGCCCACGCGTTCAATGTCGCAGCGATTACGGCGGCGATCTGCACCGGGCGCGATACCCATCAGGACCCGTCCAAACGCTACATCGCCGGGTTGGTGTGTGGGGCGCTGTACATCCTGGTCGGGGTGTTTGGCGTGACGTTGGCAACCTTGTTCATGGTCCTGCCCCGCGCGTTTATCACCACCTTGGCGGGCCTGGCGCTGCTCGGCGCCATCGGTTCAAGCCTGGCCAATGCGATGGCCGATACACGCACCCGGGAAACCGCGTTGATCACCTTTTTGGCAACGGCGGCCAATGTCACGTTGCTGGGCATTGGCGGCGCGTTCTGGGGGCTGGTGGCGGGGTTGCTGGTGCATGGGGTGATTCACGGTGGGCGCCGGGTTGAGACGCGTGCGGCGGGCTAAAGGAGTTCGGCGCGCTTCACCGTGATACCCAACGGGCCACTGCGCTTTTCGACCCTGACCTTGCCACCCGCCCTAAGCGCATCCGGGTGGCAGATTTTTATATGTTTTTCGAGTTCTCGATCGTAGACCTGCAACCCGCTGCACCGCTTGCCGCCGGAGGTGTATTCGTAGCGGGCGATGTAATCACCCGGTCTTGTGCTGGAAAAAAACACAAGCAATGACAACACGAAAAATTCTGCCACGGCGATAACGGCGAGCGCCGAGATCGCCTCTTCCAGCGAGTCCATTATTGTAAATTTGAGGCGCGGATTCCTGCGCCGCACCCCCAGCACAAATGCCACCGCAGCCAAAAGGGGCGATGTCACCAGGCAGATCATCACGCTCAACGTATTGAAGTACACGATGCGGTCGAGCCAGAACACCCATAACCCGATTGTTGCCACGAAAAGTAGTACGCCCAGACCGACGAGCAGGCGTGTAGAGGTCAGCGGTCTTCTCAATTCAAATGGCTTCCATGCATAACAAAAGGGCGTAAACGCGACAGGTACAGCGCAGGAGTATAAGCATCGCCGGGCCTCTAACAAGGGGCTTGGCATGGACGCTTGCCGTTAGCTGTCAGCCTGAAATCACCGCGATGGCGCGCGCGTTGTTCTCGGGTTTAGCTGCCTTGGCACACCTCAACCCCGGGCTTGTTCGACCAGCCAGTCGATCAGCGCCTTGAGCCGTCTGGGCAGGGTTTCGTGGGCGGGGTGGACCAGATAGTAGCCATAGTTGAACGCCTCCCTGAACCCGCCGAACGGCAGCACCAGTTCGCCATCTTGCACACGCTTGCGCACCAGTTGCTCGCGGCCAATGGCCACGCCCGCATAGTTGATCGCCGCGAGGGTGCTCAAGTCGGAGCGGTCAAAGGTCATGAAGCGGCTTGGCAGTTCGCTGCTGTCGCCCACCGCATCCAGCCATAAACGCCATTCTGCATCGAATGAAATGTTGTCCCATGCCGCCACATCGTGCAGCACCGTGCACTGTGCCAGGCGTTCCGGATGCCCGATCAAGCCATGGGCCTGGGCATATTGCGGGCTGCACACCGGGGCAATCCGCTCGGGCATCAGGCGCAGGCTTTCCAGGCCCGGATGCTCGCCGTTGGAGTAGCACAGCACCAGGTCGATGCGCCGGGTGCGGTAGTCGATCGGTTCGTTGCCGACCCGCACATCCAGTTGAATCCCGGGATAGCGTGCGGTGAAATCGGCCAGCCTGGGGACCAGCCAGCATTGCGCGACGGAGGGCCGTGCGTAGAAGCACAGCTGGCCTTCGATCTGGCTGTCGGAGCGTTCTTGCACGGCCTCGGACAGGGTGTCCATGGTGTGCTGCATGACCTTGAAAATCCGCTCGCCGTCATCGGTCAGGTCGACCTTGCGCGGCAAGCGATGGAACAGCTTGAGCGACAGTTCTTCTTCCAGGCGCGCTATGCGGTGACTGACCGCACTGGCGGTCAGGCACAGCTCGTCAGCGGCGCGGGCAAAGCTGAGGTGGCGGGCGGCGACCAGGAAGGTATGCAGGTTGGACAGGTGGGCGCCGGTGAGCTTCGGCGCTTTGCCCAGGCCAAGTGCTGCCATGTGGGTGTCCCTCTTCGCGTCAACCGCCGGCGATCAACGATGGATTGTGGTTTGCAGAGCGCGCCCCTTATCCAGGTAGGTGGCGAACTCTTCGGCGGGAACCATGCTGCCGCCGGTGCCCCAGATCAAGTGCGTGGCGCTGGCCAACTGTGCCGCCGAGACGCCAATGCGCTGCAAATACTGCGCGTCCTTGAGCACCCGCACAATGCCTGGCGCGCCGGCCAGGGCCGAAGGTTCGAGTTTTACCCCTTCAAGGTCGTGGGCGAGGAACATCAGGCGGTAGAGTTCTTCGTCGGTGACGGTGTAGTAGCCATCGACCAGGCGCTGCATTGCCTTGCCGACGAAGCCGGAGGGGCGGCCCACTGCCAGGCCGTCAGCCGCGGTGACATTGTCGATGCCGAAGTCCTGCACGCTCACCTGGTCATGCAGCCCGGTATACACACCGAGCAGCATGCATGGCGAGTGGGTCGGTTCGGCAAACACACAGTGCACGGCATCGCCAAACGCCAGCTTCAAGCCAAACGCCACGCCACCAGGGCCGCCGCCGACACCACAGGGCAGATACACGAACAGCGGATGCTCGGCGTCCACCCGCACCCCGGCCACTTCAAATTGCCGGGCCAGGCGCTCGGCGGCCACGGCATAGCCAAGGAACAGGTGGGGCGAGTTTTCATCGTCGATGAAATAGCAGGCCGGATCGTTTTGCGCCTGTTGGCGGCCGTTTTCCACGGCCACGCTGTAGTCGGAGGCGTATTCCACCACCGTCACGCCGCTGGCGCGCAGTTTGTCCTTCTTCCATTGGCGCGCATCCGAGGACATGTGCACCGTCGCCTGGAAACCCAGCGTGGCGCTGATGATGCCGATGGACAGGCCAAGGTTGCCGGTGGAGCCCACGGCGATTTTGTACTGGCTGAAAAACCCCAGTGCGCGCTCGCCGGCCAAGGCCGCGTAGTTATCGTCGAGGGTAATCAAGCCTGCCTGCAGGGCCAGGTCTTCAGCGTGCTTGAGGACTTCATGAATACCGCCACGGGCCTTGATCGAGCCGGAGATCGGCAAGTCGCAGTCTTTTTTCAGCCACAGCGCGCCGCAGTCGGGGAGGGCGGCTTCGCTCAACAGCGCGTGCTGCATGGCCTTCAGCGGCTGGATCGCGGACTCGATGATACCGCCCGTCGCCGCCGTCTCCGGGAACACCTTGGCGAGGTAGGGCGCGAAGCGAAGCAGGCGCGCGCTGGCGTCTTGTACATCCTCCAGGGTCAGGCCGACATCCTCAAGCGCTACAGCGGCCGGGGCGATCGCGGGGTTGAACCAACTGACCGGCTCAAGTGCGACCAATTGCTGGATAACGGGATGGCTTGCATACCAGGCGTCTAGGGTTTTGCCTTGAATCATGGGAACTGCCTTTGGAGTGGGGTTCATCACACAAACCGGGAAAGGATGAGGGTCAAGACCAGGGCTGCCACCGAGGCGAGCACGGTGGCGCCGGTGAATTTCTTGAGGGCTTCGGAGAGGGAAATCCCCAGGTACTCTTTTACGACCCAGAACGCCGAGTCGGTCACGTGGGTCCAGCCGATGGCGCCGGCACCGATGGCGATCACCAGGATCTCGGGGCTGTATTGCGGGTTCTGCCCGAGGATCGGCAACACCATGCCGGCGGTGCTGATCATGGCCACGGTGGCCGAGCCCACGGCGAAGTGCATCAGCCCGGCGATCAACCACGCCAGGATGATCGGGTTGATGTTGGACTGGCCCAGCACGTCCGCCAGGACTTTGCCGATGCCGCTGCCGACCAGCATGTCGTTGAACGCCCCGCCGGCACCGATCACCAGCAGAATGCCTGCCAGCGGCGGGAAGCAGCGGTGGGTCAGGTCGAGCAAATCGCCCATGCCCAGCCCACGGCGCAGGCCCAGGGACCAGTAGGCAAAGCAAATCGACAGCGCCAGGGCAATCAGCGGGTTACCTATGAAAGACACCCACTCAAACGCCATCGAGCCTTTGGCCAGCAAGGGGATGGCCAGGGTTTTGCCGACCATCAGCGCCAAGGGCAACAGCACGGTGATCATCGCCATCGCGAAACTGGGGGCCTGGCTGTCGTCGATGCTCCCCTCACCACGCTCAGCCAAAAACTGCGCCTGGTTGGCCGGGGCCTGCCGCGCACAAGTCAGCTTGACCCAGATCGGCCCGGCGATCACGGCAGTGGGCAAGCCGACGATCAGCCCGTACAAAATCACCTTGCCGATATCGGCATTGAGCATGCCGGTAATGGCCGTGGCGGCGGGGTGCGGCGGCAGGATGCAATGCACCACCATCAGCGAAGTCGCCAGCGGTACACCCAGGTACAACAGGTTAATCCGAGTCTGACGGGCAACCACATAAATCAGCGGGATCAGCAGCACAAATCCCACCTCGAAGAACACCGGAATCCCGGCGATAAAGCCCACCAGCATCATCGCCCACGCGGCGTTCTGCTCACCCAGCAGCCGCAGCAGCGTGGTCGCAATGCGCTTGGCGCCGCCAGACTCCTCCAGCAACTTGCCGAGGATACTGCCCAACCCAATGATGCCGGCAAGAAACCCGAGCGTGCTGCCCATGCCCTTCTCAAATGCCGAGACAATCGCGGTGGGAGTCATGCCCGTGCCGACCCCCACCAGCAGACTGGCGGCGATCAGGGCCAGGAACGGATGCACACGGCATTTACCGATCAGCACGACAATCAACAGAATGGACGCGCCAAGGATCAATAGAGAAAAGGTAGGGGACATGGGTGGGTCTGCTCCATCGCAGTTATTGTTAGTTGTTTGCGATGGATTAGATTTCAGGCCTATGGCGGGGACAAACGATGATTCGTCAGGCGCTAGCTGACGCCTGTTCACTTATGGCCAGGGGCGGCCGATTGCATGACAATGCGCGGCGCCTGCGTAATTGTCAGGTCATTACAGGAGGATGTATTGCCCTGGCCCTGACGGGGTGCACCGTCAGCGGCGTCAATGAAATTGCGCATGATCCCCAGCCACGGCAGCCTCTTTAACTGCCGCGAAGGCTTGTTGGAACAACGCAGGTGCGCGCCAACCCCAACTTCAACAGCTCCTTACGCAGTAGCGGGCACTCAAGGACAGCCATTCCGGCCTGCCATTGGATCGACAGCAAATGGCTCAACTTTTGTTGGCTGGCCAAGGGCTCAGCCAGAAAGTAGCTTTTGCACTCGCTGATACTGATGACGTTCAACAGCCAGTCTTCACCCTGCGCGGCCATCCAGTGGGCGAGCGTTGACCGATGCGTTTGGATCAGCGCACTGGCATCCCACACCGCCATCTGCGCGAAAACCTGCGGCAGGTTGCTATCGGCTTTCAGCCGCTTCATATCAACCGCCAACGCGCCAATCAAGTCTGACTCGATAGTGGCTTGACACTCGCGCAAGTACCGCTCGGGCCAGCCCGCATCCAGTTTCGCCCGCCGTGCGAGGACTTCATAAGCCCGGATATCCGATTGGGTGGTCAACTGCCCGGTGAAATTCAGGGTATTGTCCAGAATAGCCGTGGCCAGCAACGCAGCACTTTTTTCGCTTATTAGCGGCAACAGCTCCAACGCTTCCCAACGCTGAAAAATCAGGGTCGCCGCTGCGCCGATTGGCAGGATGTCTGCCGCAGAACCGAGCTTCTGCGCCCAATAGTTTTCAAAGCCTGGGTGATGGTCAATGACTTCCACCACCTGTTCAGGAACCACCACCGGGTCGAAATAGTGGTAGTCGGAGACATCCACCAACACGAACTCATCACCCGCTCTCGGCAGATAGTCATCCAGAGATGACTGCCATCCGAGCACAGTCCTGGAGATGCTGGCATTGAGCGGGGCGCTACTGACGGCCCGAGCCTCAATGCCTTGGCGATTCAACAGCTCGGCGTACGCAATGCAGCAGGCATACGCATCGATGTCCAGGTACGCCGAGCCTGAGGTCACCACCCTCATAACACGTGGGCCACAGCGTGAGCTGCCGAGACAGTTGAAGACAGCTTCAGCGCTTGAGCGATCCCCTCCAGAATCCGCTCATACGCGAATTGACAATGTTCTTCGTCGATGGAAATGCGCACCGTGGCCCCGGCGATCTGCTCGGAATATCCCAGTTGTGTAACCGTGTTGGACAGGCTGAGTGTCTTGTCCGAGCATGCCGACCCACCGGTTATGTAGATCGACTGCCTGTTCAAGGCAAGCTGCAGTTTTTTTGTATTGACGCCCGGCAATGCAATAAAGCTCACACACGGTACACGCGGTGCTTGCTGACCGATCACGACCACTTCGCCCAGCATCGCTTGCAGCTTAGATTCAAATGTTTCCCGGCTCTGTTGTACCGCGACTTTACCGTTGCCGTATTTGTGCTGTTTCTCCTGCAACGCAGTTTCAATCGAAAGAATGCCCGGATAGTTCTGAGTACCACCGCGCAACCCGCCTTCCTGGCCACCGCCAACAATTAATGGCGACAAACCGTAGCGGTTTCTGGCGTATAGAAAACCGGCACCGGGCAACGCTCCGAACTTGTGTCCTGACGCAATAGCGAAATCAACGCCGGATGCGTGCAGATCCACAGGGATTTTGCCGATGGCCTGGGTCATGTCCGAAAATAGCAAACCACCCCCAGCCTTCACTTGTCGGGCGATTGCTTCGATCGGTTGAATCACGCCGGTTTCGTTATGCACCGCCATAACGCAAACCAATGTCGGGCGACCTGCATGGGTGCGGAGCAGCTGTTCCAATTGTGCAGTGTCGAGCAGTCCGTTCATTTGATGCCCGATCGCTATGGATTGCAGACCTTCCAGACCGTAGCGGTTTATGTTCTGCAGGGTGCAGGAGTGTTCGATCGCTGAGTACAGCACCAAGGGTTGCTCATGTTTGTAGCGTTCGAAAAAATCATGAAACACCTGGCTACAGCCCTCACTGGAGCCGCTGTTGAAAATCAGGCAGTCGGCGTCCACTTTCAAAAGGCTGGCGATGCGGCCACGCGCCCGTTCGACTCGTTCGAGCAATTGAACGCCGAGGGCGTGATTGGCGTTGGGGTTGGCGCATTGGCGGGTCGAGAACAACGCCTGAAGCATGTTGCTGACAGCCATTGAAACCGGTGCCGAACCACAGACGTCGGCATAAACTGCATCCACAGCAATATCCATATCAAACACTTCCAGTTTTCTGTTTTATGTCATTCAGGATGCTGCTCGCATAATGCGAACAGAGACTCACGGGTCAAACAATAAGGCGCAGCATGAGCTGGATCGAGCACAGCAAAACGAAAGCATTCAGTGCCTGTTTCAGATGCCCTGAGTCCAGCCGATGAGAAAGCATGGCTCCGAGGAAACCACCCACCACTATCCCCAGTACCAATTCACCGGTGTAGCCGAGAAAGTCCATGGTGGAGCCCACTCTGCCGAGTAAAGCCCCACTTGCTCCGATGATTCCGATCAGCGCCGAGGTCGAAATGGCCTGCTTTATCTGCAGACCAAACAAGCTGATCAGTACAGGCAGGTAGATGAACCCGCCGCCCTGGCCGACCAGCCCGCACAATACGCCAAGCACCAGCCCTATCAGTGGCAACGACAGCGATTGATGGTTGCACAACAGGGCCACCGGTCTATGGAACAGATGCGTCACCAACAGCGACATCAACCCCAGCAGCCCGAAGACGAACAGGATGAAGTTTTCGCTGAATGCATCAGCATGGAGAGAGGCAAAAAAGTTGGCGACAGCCATCGGTACAGCAAAGCTTCTGATCACTCGCCAATCCGGCTGAAACTTGATGCGGTGCAGCGCGAACGACACGAGGGACGAAAAGAAGCCTTGTGCGGAAGAAAGTCCCGTCACGACTTCAATCGGCAGTTTCTGACCGGACAAGATCGGGTAAATCAGCACCAACAGGGGCGTCACGATGATGCCCCCACCGATACCGAACAGACCTGACATGAAACCAGCCACCATGCCCACACCGACCATAACCGGGTAGATTGTCACGGCTACCATCTCAGCAGACCTTGATCTTGCCGGTCCCTTCCGTCATCCGACCGATAACAATCAGATCAGGGCAAAGCGCCTGCCACTTCTGATGGTTCTTTTCAAACCCTTCGGCACTCACCGTGAACAGCAAACCGCCATTCGTTTGCGGATCATGCAACAGAAACTTTCTAGCTAATGGAGGATCAGTCAGGTACTCCACGTTCTGCGCGTACTTTTTAATGTTAGAGAAAATACCGCTGTCAGCTGAAGTCACCGCCACTGCCAATGACTCTGTGCCGTCATAAAAAACCAGACTGCTTGTATCCAGGTCAACATCCAGTTGCCCCAGCCCGACCATCTCACTGATATGGCCGATCAAACCGAACCCCGTGATATCAGTCAAACTGCTCACCTCAGGGCTTTCGCTCAGCGTGCGGCCAAACGCGTTGTTGCCGGTAATCTGGGCAAGCGTCGACGCAGCAATATCCTTTTGTTCAATCACTCCGCTCTTCAGGGCATTGGCGAGGATGCCGACACCGATCGGACGCGTCATGACCAGCAAATCACCGGCCCTGGCCGTGTTGTTTTTCTTCAAACGGTGTTTTTCCACCTCGCCAATGATCGAGAAGCCGTACAAGGGCTGGCTGTTCTTGATCGTATGACCACCGACGATGCTGACATTGAACCTGTTCATCACCGACTGGGCGCCAAGGATCATCTGCGTAACTTGCTCGACCGAAACCTGTTCCGGGTCGAACGCCATGATCGAGTTGGCAATAAGCGGACTCCCGCCTGAAGCAAAGATATCGCTTACAGCATTGCTGGCTGCCAATTGGCCGAAGATATAAGGATCGTTGACTATCGGAGAGAAAAAATCGGTGGTGAATAACAGATATTTTTCACCTGCGTCATAGACGGCGCAATCGTCAGAAGACTCAAAGCCCAACACCACCTTGTCATCCGAAACCGTATTGGCTGCTGCAGTTTGCGACAGAATCTTCGTTAACACACTGGATGGGATCTTGCACCCGCACCCACCACTCTCAGATTTATCCATGATCTGACAAAACATCGACATCGACTTTCCTTAGAATCCATTTTCCATAATTAAAACAGCGTATTAGCGTGCTAAAGCATACTGTTATGTCCTATTTCCGCCGACAAAACTCGCATGGTTTCATTGCAGAAATATGACGAAATGGGGGTGTTTCGATGTCATGTGGATGTCAGCGAGCAATGGTGTGCTTGGCTGCGGGGTCAGGGTAGGCAGAGTTTCTTGTTACTTCAGACCCAGTCATTTTCTGTTCCAGCCATTCTTGGTAGGTGATGCGGCTGATGTGTTCCGTCCGATAGTCTTGGAGGAACTGGTTATATTTGTTTTCTTCGGTGTGATGAAAGCGAAAGCCACACTTCGATTGAGCAGCATGGGATTGGATGTTGTCGGCGAAGTAACCACACCAAAGTGCTTTGAGGTTCAGGTTTTCAAAAGCGTGTCGCATCACTTCACGCACTGCTTCCGGAATCAGGCCTTTGCCCCAGTAAGGCACGCCGATCCAGTAGGCTATTTCACCTTCCTGCTCACTGATTTCAAAATTGCTGTTGCTACCTATGAGAATGCCCACACAACCAACAGCACGGCGATTTTCTTTCAATTCGACCGCGTACACCTCTGGGTGATTGAAGACTGTGCGGATGATGTCGGCACTGTTCTCCACACTGGTGTGCGGAGGCCAGCCAGCGATGGGGCCGACTCGGGTGTCTTTGGCATATTCGTATAGATCGGCGGCGTCCGTGTCCTGCCAGGGACGCAGCAAGAGGCGTTCTGTTTTAAGTGTCATGGCCTGTACTCGTAATGGATTGGTGCGTTCGGGACAGAGTATTGGGAGACAGACCATCGGTACACGCTAGTACCTCGGCTTTTTCGGTACTTTTCAAAACAGTTTCACCAGGCGCTGATACGATTGTGGCACTTGTTTGTTGTAGCGCTGGGGCACTATGCATCACATTCCGAAACTTTCCGCTCCTGACGAATCGATGCGGATGGGAGAAACCACGCTCGCGCAAGGGCTAGGTTTACCGCTTTCCTTCGGTCATGCTTACTTGACGCTGCTGGTATGCCTCTGCGGTAGCGCCCACTTCACTCTCAACTTCAAAGAGCATGCGGTCAGGCGCGGTGGTGTGATGCTGCTGGCTGAAGACACGATTGCCCTGCTCAAACGTCGCTCGCGCCGCTTCAAGGTGTTTTTCTGCCTTATGCCGAAAAACTTTGCAGCGGAGGTTGCCTACCCACTGCCAAATACCTTGTTCGTATTTCTGCATGACCATCCTCATTGCGTCCCATCCAAGGACGACATGCCGCTGATAGAGGGGTGGGTGACGCAGATGCTGAACATTGCGCAGACCTGCCCCACCTACCAACGCATCATGTTGCGCAATCAACTGCAGAACCTCTTTTTGAAAATAGCCGAGCAACTTCCAGCCAACCAAATAGAGAACAGGGGATTCAGCAGGAAGGAAATGCTCAGTTGGCGCTTCTGGGAATTGATAGGCAAACACTGCATCCGCCACCGAGATGTGAAGTTCTACGCCGACGCACTGAGTATCACACCGTTCTACCTGTCGCAGTTGACCAAAGCGTTTTTCAATGAGACCCCCAAGGGCCTGATCGATCGGCAGGTAACCTTGGAAATCAAGGCTCTCCTTTCATACAGTGACTTGGCTATTGGCCGTGTGGCCGACGAACTGAACTTCGCCGACGCATCTTACTTGTGTCGCTACTTCAAGCGCCAAACGGGGATTTCGCTCTCCCGTTACCGTAAGCACAAGAGGGAGGAGGGCGGGCAGGACTGACCTGCGGTCGAAATAGCGGAGGGAAGGCGCACGAACAATGCGCGGCAGCAGAACCTGCGTGCTATCGCCTACCCGCGCCGGCATGGTGTTTGCTGACGTGCTCAAGCGCGCGGACCCAAGCCGAGGTAGGGGAGTGACGTGTGAGCGGGCTTATGATGGGTTTGGGGAGTAGGGATTGAGTTCGGTCGGCAGAACGCCGTAGATGGATGTTGCTGAAAAGCTGCTGAGACTTGCGTGAATCTGTATCAACCCACAACGATTTTCAGGAGCTTCTAATGTTCCAGACGCAGAGAAAACCGTATTTGGCGGGCTTCTTTGGTGTTTCAAATGGCAGGGGGAAGCTGAAAAGCTTTCTCATCTTATTAATTTATATAAAGAATAATAATCTTAAATTGTTGCTGGAATACCAATTGGAATACCGCTCTACCGGGCGATACTCACCACGATCGGTGGTATGAGTTCACCAGAGCGGAGCTGACGTTAAGCAAGGATGTAAATCTTTAAATATCTTGTAAGAAACTTCCTCATTTTTGGTAGGCTTTTGCCATCAGTCTAGAGGAAATGGAATGCCCGCAGTCATCGTTGAAAACGACACATCGCAATGGCAAGACGAAACCGGTGCTGTCTATCACTTCCCCAAGCGGTACCAAGCCTGGCTTGCTGAAGGAACCGAAGTGATCTATTACAAAGGACGCATCAAGGACAAAACCTTTGCTTCTGTCCGCCTCAGCGCCGATCCGCATTATTTTGGTATGGCACGCATCGGCAAGGTCTACGCAGACCGGAGGAGTGATAAGGGTGACCTTTTTGCTTTGATCGAAAACTTCACTCCGTTTGAAGGCGCTATCCCCTCGAAAATTAACGGAGTGTACCTAGAGACGATCCCTGCTACTCGAGTGAACAACTATTGGCGTGACGGGGTTCGGTCCATTTCCCAACTGGATTACGATGCAATCCTAAGTTATGCGAAGCTCCTGTCTTCCCAGGCTCACCAGGTCGCACCAAATTCCGAAGGCGATCCATTGACCTTTGAATCGGCCAATGAAGGCAGCAAATTAAGTTACTTTGGAACCCGCTACGAGCGCCGGAAAGATCTGAGGGTGAAGGCCATTGCTATCCACGGCCTTGACTGTAAGGCATGTGGCTTTGATTTCGAACAGGCGTACGGCGAGCACGCGAAGGGGTTCATTCACGTTCACCATATAGTGCCGATTTCGGACTTAGGTGGTGAGAAAGCCGTGAATCCTGAGACTGACCTCGTTACGTTGTGCGCGAACTGTCACGCGGTGGTCCATCGCAAGCGGCATATGACTCTGAGCGTTGATGAGCTGAAAGGAATGTTGCGCGGGCGATGGGTAATCGAGCCTTAGTTTTCTACTGTGTTCAACCTACGTTTTTTTGTGAGGCTGAGCCCTGGATAGTGACATCCTACCGGCGGGCCCATCAGCCGTTACTGTGCCTGGCAAGTCGGCTCTCAAAGTATTGCGCGGTCTCCTGATCAGTACAGTATAGGTAGCAGCCTTTCATCCCACGAGTCATCAATGTTCGATACGTGTTTTTGATGATCAGGTCTGTATCTTGCTGCGCCAGAGCCGGTTGCTCCTTCATCAACTTCTTCCAGCCACGAATCGATTTGTCGTTCTTATCTCGCTCATGCGGCGACGTTACCACCTGCCCATCACGCACGACTAGATCTGGTCCGATGATCACTCCAATATAATCAACTTCCAGCCCTTGGCAGGTGTGGATGCAACCGACCTGTTCAATGGAATTCTCAGCGATGATCCACAAGCTGCCATCCTGATCCAGATTCCATTGGCGTGCGTAGTCATTGCCGATAACGATGTCAGTGGCCTTGGAGTCTTTCTTGCTGAGCCAAGGCCAGCAATAGCCCGCGACCACACGAGCCTTGTTTCCATGGTTTTTCTCGTCAATGGCGTCATGCAGCGCCTGAGGTGAGTCGAATACCTTGAACTCGTACTCCGAGGTGTTGAGCGTCGGATTTGCTGTCGAGCGAATGCCAAGCACGTCATCCAGCCATGCCATGTAACCGTCAGAACCACTGCAGCGAAACTGTGAAGACAGCACATATTCCTCGACCACAGCACCCTTGGCTTTGGCAAAGGCGCGTATTGCCTGCTTGCTGCCTATGTCGCTCAGGGTCACACGCTGATCTTCATCGATGAAGAAAATTGAGCATTTCGCTGATTCAATCAGCTCCTTGATCTGGTTTTCGCCAAGGTTCCCATAAAGCCCGCTTTTCTCATTCAGCCGGTGGGCTTCGTCCACGATAAGCGCATCGAATGTGTTGGGCTCAGTGTCGATGAACGCCCCAGAGCCTGAAAAAAAATTCGAGAAATGGCTGCGTTTGATGGTGCCAACCAGTTTGCTTTCGTAGACCTTACGTGGGGCGGCATTCTTCGAGACATATTTGCTTAACAACCTCAATTCTGTGAGCCTCACCAGTAAATTGATAGCCAGAACAGTTTTCCCGGTGCCCGGCCCCCCCTCAATGATCAGCACCTTTGGTGCCTGGTCCGAGGCTTCGCTTGCTGCCGCAAGCGCTGATTCAAAAATTGCTTTTTGATCGTCAATCAATACGAACTCTGGCTTGCCTGTCATCAGCCCTTCGAGGGCCTCGGCTAGCGCTTTGGACGGACGGATTTTCCCATCGGACAGTTCGTAGAGAACCTCTTTGTTGTCGCCGTGAGCAATATGCTTTTTCAGGAAGCTTCTGAGTTTGGTGAGCTCATCCGGCCCTTTCAGGAACAGTGGGGCTTTGCTGATGTGGGGCTCGTAGTGAGCTGAGTCGATGATGCCGTCGCTGACGTAGTTATGAAGGTAGGCACACGGACGGATCTCGATGCTTTTGTCATACACCGCCTCGTTGAAGCCCTCCAGCAGCGCGGCGTATGACCATACTTGATAGGACGGGTGAATGGTCTCAACGAGGCTACCCCCCAATGCCGTTTTGACGATGGCATCCTTGGTAGTGGCGCTGGCCTTGCTCCATTGCTTTAATTCGATCAAGATGGCTTTTTTTGCCTGATTTTCGTCGCGACCGGTGAGCAGAAAATCGATTCGCTTCGACGACTGCGGAATGTGCAGCTCAATGGCCAGGCCCGCGTCGCTCGGCAGGCCTTCATCCCTAAGGACCTTGGCCATATATGTTAGAGATCCTTGCCACGATCTGATTTCCGACCTGCCAACGGTCTTGCCGGTGGCTTCCTTGAAATGCCTGAGGATCACCTCCTCAATGTCATCGTTATCGTTATCTTTTAGAAATTGCTGTTTGGTCGCAGCGTAAACGATCACGGGCTGTCCTTAGATTCGAGTTGTTCAGAGTCGGTCGTACTTTTTGCTGCTGCTTTTGGCTTTATCCACGGGGTACTTCTGGCCGTTCGAGGCGAGTTTCCGTGTCACCGCCTCGTTGAGATCGATGCCGAGCACGCTGCTCAGGCGAACCAGATACATCAGTACGTCCGCCAATTCGTCTTTCACGGCTAGACCGATTTCGGGATCTTTAGCTACGGAGAGCGAATCGGCATCGCTCATCCATTGGAAAATCTCGCACAGCTCTCCTACCTCGCCAGTGAGCGCCAGGATGAGATTTTTTGGGGAATGGAACTGCTGCCAGTCACGATCATCTGCGAAACGCTGAAGGGATGCGGCAAGCTTCACTACGTCAACCAATGGCGCGGATGAGCTGTCTGAGTCACTCACGGGGCTATCTCTTGGGTATCAGTGGGGGCAAAAAATCTGTAGGAAAACCGACCCTGGATTGTAAGAGTTTTTGTTGTTTGCGCGGTTTTTTTTTGTGTTTTTCTCTCACTCGCTATCTGCTGGTCGAATTGCCTGCCAGCGTTCGCTATATCCTTTGAGCGTGGCAAAGTGGGCCGGCTACAAGCAGGTCTTCCAGTGCCTGTCGGCGGGCGTAGCTCAGTTGGGCGCGGCGACCCTCGTGCCCACCGACCAGCGCCCTTTTCTTCACCCTGTTCGTTTGTTTGCAGATAGAGCAGCACTTTTCGGTGTGGGCTGACGCTGTCCCATTGGTGTTCGGTCGGCAGGACGCCGGGGGGAGGTGGTGCTGAAAAGCTGCTGAGACGCGCCAATATCGGCATTCATCCACAGCGATTTTCAGCAATATTCGGTACTCCAGATACAGCGAAGCCCGCACTGGGCGGGCTTCTCTGATGTTTCAATTGGTGGAGCCGGGGGGATTTGAACCCCCGTCCGCCAGTACTCTGCTGTCGGTACTACATGCGTAGCCGTTTCTATTAAGTTAACCCTCAGCGACCCGAAGGGCAGGGTGCTTTGGGCGAGTTGTGTAAGTTTTAGCCGCTTCGTCCACAACGTACTGCACGGCGATTCTGTTCTATATGACAATCACTTTGGGTTTACAGACATCCCCTGGTGATTGCTGGACCCGAAGGTACCAGGAGGGAAGGGCTAAGGCTGCTTACGCAGCGAGAGCGTATTCCCCGTAGGTTTCGTCATTGGCAACTATAGAAAGTTGCAACAGTGGATTTACGAGTTCTGTTACCAACTCGGCATGCACCTAAAGGTTCGCAACCGGCGTCGAATCCTAAACGGCCCCGTGCTTGTTGCTCGATGTGATCGTGAGCGACAAGCCTGCGCAGTGTACGTCAAACGGTCACAGAAGGCCAACCCGAAAGGTTGGCCTTGAGCGGTTGGCGGGTTATGGGTTGCCGCCTTTGTCCAGGTTCTGCAGGTCTTGCAGGGCTTTGGAGGTGATCTCGATACACTTCTTCTCATCACCGGCCGCGTGGGCTGCTTTGGCTTGGGAGACGGCCGTGTCGATCTCGCTGCTTTTGCCACTGGTGTCCGTGGCGAGCAGTGCTTTGCCGTTGTTGATTTTATCCAGGTTGATCTGGCACAGATCTGCTTCGTTGCCTGCGGCAAACACGGGGGAGGCCAGCATCGCAGCGGTAACGAATACACCAGCCAGTACGGAACGCTTCATGGGTATCTCCTTGTGCAAAGAGGTCTCGATGCTGCGCGGTACGTGCGGGCAGCCGGCGAGGTCATGGGTCGGCCCCGGTTGCCCGGGGCTTAAGCAAGTGACTACGCCAGTTCGCAGGGGTTCGTTTTTATTGCGCGGGCCTGGGTCACCCGGTCAACCAGGTAGACCAGGCCGTGGTAATCAATCCCACCGTGCTGGGTCAGACCGATCTCACAGGTGCGGCTGGTGGAGATGCCTTCGCTGCAGTGCTGCACGGCGTCCTTGAGGGAGCGCAGGGAGTGGGCGTTGAGTTCCGGCGTGGTGAAGCCTTTGTCGCCGGCAAACCCGCAGCAGTGAATGCCTTCGGGGATTACCACGTTGTTGCTGCAACGCCGGGCCAGGTCGATCAGGGCCTGGCTTTCGCCCAGGTGCTGGGTGCTGCAGGTCACATGCACGGCAATCGGAGCATCCTGGGGGGTGAAGTCCAGGCGGTCCATCAGGTGGGTGCGGATAAACCGCACCGGGTCGTAGAGGTCCAGGCGCGTTTGCCCCAGGTCCTGGACCAGGCGCAGGGTGCAGGGGCTGGTGTCGCAGTAGATCGGGTCGAGACCGCCACGGCTGGCGTGGAGCAGGGCGCCGATCAGCTCCTGGCGTTTGTGTTCGGCCTGTTCGGCGTAGCCTTTGGAGGCGAAGGGCTGGCCGCAGCAGAGGCTGTCCGGGTTGTCTGGGATGACCACCTGGTAACCGGCTTTTTCCAGCAGACCACGGGTTTTGTCGTACAGCGACATTTGCTCTTTGTCCCCGGCCGCCGGACCCATTGCCCGCGATACACAGGCCGCGAGGTAGACCACCCGTGGGCGTTCATCGTTGACGGCGGGGCTGAAGCGGATGGCTTTTTCCGGCTTAGGCATGGCGCTGGTCCACTGCGGGATTTGCCCCTTGGACAGCTTGGTCATGGAGGCCGAAAGTTTCGCCAGGCGTGGCGCGCCCAGTAGCATGCGGGCGCCGTTGGCCACATGCAGGGTGAAGCGTGCGCCTTGCAGTGCGGTGGAGAAATGGCTGGCCAGCCACTCGGCGGTTTTCGTACTGCCTGCTTCACGGCTGCGCAGTTTTTTCACCAGGTCGCCGGTATTGATGCCTACCGGGCAGCGCTGGGCGCACAGCCCGGTGGCGGCACAGGTGTCGATGCCTTGATAGTGATACGCCGCTTCCAGCTCGGTGGTGTCGATGCCGGCGCGTTTGCGCGCCTGGATATCACGCCAGATCACGATGCGTTGGCGCGGGCTCAGGGTCAGGCCCTTGGAGGGGCATACCGGCTCGCAGAAACCGCACTCGATGCACTTGTCCACAATCTCGTCGGCGGCGGGCAGGGGCTTGAGGTTTTTAAGGTGGATTTGCGGATCTTCGCTGAGCACCACGTCCGGGTTGAGAATGCCGTTGGGGTCGAGCAGGCGCTTGAGTTGCCACATCAACTGATAGGCATCGCTGCCCCATTCCAGTTCGACGAAGGGCGCCATATTGCGACCGGTGCCGTGCTCGGCTTTCAGCGAACCGCCGAACTCCACGGCCACCAGTTGTGCCACGTCATCCATGAACGCTTGATAGCGTGTGACTTCTTCGGCGCTGTTGAAGCCTTGGGTGAACACAAAGTGCAGATTGCCTTCCAGGGCGTGTCCGAAAAGGATGGCTTCGTCGTAGTGATGTTTGTCGAACAGCTCGATCAAACGGTTCACACCAATGGCCAGTTGCTCCACCGGGAAGGTCACGTCTTCGATGATTACCGTGGTGCCGGTCTTGCGTACGGCGCCGACGGCGGGGAAGGTGTCCTTGCGGATCGCCCACAGGCGTGCGTTTTCCAACGGGTCTTCGGTGAAGTCGACTTGCTTCTCGACCGGGAAGTCGGCCAGCGAGGCCATGATCAGCGCCAGTTGCTCATGCAGCAATGTGGACGAGGCGGCGCGGGATTCGATCAATAGCGCGCAGGCACTTTCCGATAGTTGTTGTACGAAAGCGGGCATGCCGGGTTTGTCCTGCACCGAGCGCATGCTGCGTCGGTCCAGCAGCTCAACCGCTGACACCGGCTGGGTTTTCAGCACGGTTACGGCGTTGCAGCAGGTTTCTACATCCGGGAATACGATCAGCGCCGAAGCTTTGCTCGGGTGATCAATGACGGTGTCGTAGGTCACTGCGCTGATAAAGCCCAGGGTGCCTTCGGAACCCACCAGCAGATGGCTGAGGATATCCAGTGGCTCGTCGAAATCCACCAGGGCATTGAGTGACAGCCCGGTGGTGTTTTTCAGACGGTATTTATGGCGAATTTTTGCCGCCAATTCAGGATTGGCCCGGGTCTCGCGGCCCAGGGTGGCCAGGCGCTCAAGCAACTGGCTGTGTTGTTGGCGGAACGCTGCGACGCTGGTGGCGTCCTCGGTATCGAGGCGGCTGCCGTCGGCCAGCACCAGGCGAATCCCGGCCAGGGTGTGGTAGGTGTTCTGGGCGGTGCCGCAGCACATGCCGCTGGCATTGTTGGCGACAATCCCACCGATCTTGCAGGCGTTGATTGACGCCGGATCCGGACCGATCTTGCGCCCGAACGGCGCAAGCCAGGCATTGGCCTGGGCCCCAATGACGCCGGGCTGCAGGCGGATTTGCGTACCTTGGCCACGAATCTCACGCCCGTTCCAGTTATCGCCGAGCACGATCAGCACCGAATCGCTGATGGCCTGGCCGGAGAGGCTGGTGCCGGCTGCGCGAAAGGTCACTGGCACGCGGTCACGTTGCGCCAGTTGCAGCAACTCGACCACTTCATCTTCCGATTCGACGCGCACCACCAGCTGTGGGATCAGTCGGTAAAAACTGGCGTCGGTGCCGAAAGCCAGGGTGGAAAGAGGATCGTCGAAGCGTCGATCTTTCGGGATCAGTCGTGCGACGGCATCCAGGAACGCGATGGGCAGACTCATGGGGCCTCCAGGATCAGCAGCACCCAGTCTGGGGAGCCTTGGCGCCACGGTCCTGCAGACTGGGTTGTGAATAGCTGACGCCGCAAAGCGGTTGCGGCGTCGGTTCTTACGGTATTGCCTGTGGTCTTAATGCACCAGCATGCCGGTGAACCAGTACGCCTGGGCGTAGGTGATCAGGCCGACAATCGTGGCGAAAAACAGGCTGTGCTTGAGGGTAAAGCGGAACAGGTCGGATTCCTTGCCGACCAGGCCGGTCGCGGCGCAGGCCACGGCGATCGACTGTGGCGAGATCATCTTGCCGGTCACGCCGCCACTGGTGTTTGCCGCTACCAGCAGGGTGTCGCTGACGCCGATCTGGTGTGCGGTGGTGGCTTGCAGGGAGCTGAACAGGGCGTTGGACGAGGTATCGGAACCCGTGAGGAACACACCCAGCCAGCCGAGGAACGGCGAGAAGAACGGGAACGCCGCGCCGGTGCCGGCCAATACCAGAGCCATGGTCGAAGACATGCCGGAGTAGTTGGTCACGAATGCGAACGCCAGCACCATGCCGATGGACAGGATCGGCCAGCGCAACTCGTAGAAGGTCTCTTTCAAAGTGGTCAGACCAGTTTTGAAATTGATCTTAAGCACCAGCATGGAGATCAGTGCGGAGAAGAAAATCGCCGTGCCGGTGGCGGAAATCGGGTCCAGCTTGAACACCGCTGGAATGGCCGTCGCGTTGGTGACGATGGGTGCAACCTTGATCACCATCTGGTCCAGGTGCGGAATCGCAAAATTGAACACCCAGCTGTACATCGAGCCGCCGGCGGCGAACATTGCCTTGAACGGCTTGAGGGTCCAGATGGTCACCAGCACGGTCAGGATCAGGAACGGCGACCAGGCTTTGAAAATCTCCATCAGGCTGTAAGGCGAAGCCACGGAAGTGCGCGGCTGGCCGAAACCGCCGACGCTGCCGGTAACCGAAACGCTGGAGGTGGCACCAGCAATCTGTGCGCCCGCTGTACGCTTGGGCTGCCAGACTTTCAGGAACAGGGTCAGGGAGATCAGGCTGGCCAGGGCCGAGGTGATATCCGGCAGTTCCGGGCCGATGAAGTTGGAGGTGAAGTACTGGGTGATGGCAAAGCTCAAGCCGGCCACCAGTGCCGCAGGCCAGGTTTCCTTGACGCCGCGCAGGCCGTCCATCATGAACACCAGCCAGAACGGCACGAACAGCGACAGCAGCGGCAGCTGGCGACCGGTCATGGCGCCGATCTTGAAGGCGTCGATGCCGGTGACCTGGCCGGCCACGATGATCGGGATCCCCAGGGCGCCGAAAGCCACTGGCGCGGTGTTGGCAATCAGGCACAGGCCGGCGGCGTACAGTGGGTTGAACCCCAGGCCGACCAGCAGCGCGGCCGTAATCGCCACGGGGGCGCCGAAACCGGCGGCACCTTCCAGGAATGCGCCGAAGCAGAAGCCGATCAGCAGCACTTGCAGGCGCTGGTCATCGGTAATCGACAGCACCGAGCTGCGGATCACTTCGAACTGGCCACTCTTGACCGTCAGTTTGTAGAGGAATACCGCGGCGACGATGATCCAGGCGATTGGCCACAGGCCGTAGGCAAAGCCATAGCCGGCAGCGGCGAATGCCATATCGACCGGCATCTGGAAGGCAAATATCGCCACCAGGATCGACAGCGCCAGGGTGATGCTCCCGGCAACATGGCCTTTAAGGCGAAACACCGCCAGGGCCAGGAAGAAAAATATGATCGGGATAACGGCGGCCAGTGCGGACAGGCCAAGGCTGCCGAGTGGGCTGTAGAGCTGTTGCCAGGTTTGCATATGGGGTGGCCCCTAATTGTTGTTGGTCATGCATGCTCAGCTGATTTGGATAATTGGTAAGACCAATTTACAATCGCTGTGGGCTAGGTTAAGAGCCTTCGGGGTGGCGTGTCAATTTGCCGCTTGAGAAACTTTGGTCGTATGTCGGCGGGGCGGGGTCTGATCGGTGCAATCAAAGGGGTTCTGATAGGTGCCGACGCCGCCGCAATAGGCCAGAATAGAGGGCCCGGCGAGTGGCCGGGATCGTGGAGAGTCAGTTATGGCGTTTGATCAGGTGCGTCAGCGCCGTTTGTCCGACGATATTGTCGAGCAGCTTGAGGGGATGATCCTTGAGGGCACGTTGAAGTCGGGTGAGCGATTGCCTGCCGAGCGCGCACTGGCTGAACAGTTCGGTGTGTCGCGTCCGTCATTGCGCGAGGCGATCCAGAAGCTGGCGGCCAAGGGGCTGCTGGTCAGTCGCCAGGGCGGCGGCAATTATGTGGTGGAGACGCTGGGTTCAACCTTCAGCGATCCATTGTTGCATCTGCTGGAAAGCAACCCCGAAGCCCAGCGTGATCTGTTGGAATTTCGTCAGACGCTTGAAGCGTCTTGCGCTTATTACGCCGCCTTGCGTGCCACGGAAGTGGATCGCGAACGGCTGACTGCCGCCTTTGACGCCTTGCAGGATTGCTATGCACGGGATGATGAGGTGAGTCGCATTGAGGAAGGCGCGGCCGACGCCAGGTTTCACTTGGCTATCGCCGAAGCCAGCCATAACGCGGTATTGCTGCACACCATCCGGGGCTTGTTTGATTTGCTCAAGCGTAACGTGGTGACCAATATCGGCGGCATGTACCAGCAACGCACCGAAACCCGGGATATGCTGATCAACCAGCATCGGGATTTGTATCTGGCGATTATCGAGGGGCGGGCGGAACAGGCGCGCGAGGTCTCAACACGTCACCTGCTGTACGTGCAGGAAGTGTTGGAAGAGGTGCGTCAGGAAGTGCAGCGTATGGCTCGGGCAGAGCGGCGCAAGGGGATATAGCCTGCAATTGCGGCGCAGGGAGCAGGCTCCCTGGCCACATCGGCTCGCTTCAAGAGGCGGGGAAGATCAGTCTTCCTTGCCCTTGTTGCGTACGGCGCGCTGCAATTCCCGATTGGAGTCGCGTTCGCGCTCGGTATCACGCTTGTCGTATTCCTTCTTGCCCTTGCCCAGTGCGATCTCGCACTTGACCAGGTGCTTGCTCCAGTACCACGACAGGCAGACGCAGGCATAACCCTTCTGCTGGACCGCAGCAGCGAGCTTTTCCAGTTCGCGGGCATTGAGCAGCAGCTTGCGTGTGCGCACCGGGTCGGCAATAACGTGGGTACTGGCGGTCATCAACGGCGTGATATGACTGCCGAGCAGCCAGGCCTCGCCATCCTTGAGCAGCACGTAACTGTCGACCAGTTGCAACTTGCTGGCGCGCAGACTTTTTACTTCCCAGCCGGCCAGGACCAGACCAGCCTCGAACCGATGTTCGATGAAGTAATCGTGTCGCGCCTTTTTGTTCTGCGCGATGGTCCCTGTTGGGTGTTTCTTTTGTTTAGCCATAGGGGCGGCATTATAGGCAGTTGCGAGCGTGTCGGCTACGGTCAACCTGCGTGCTTGAGCGTGTTGGATGAATCCCGGACAATACCGCCAGTTTTCTGGTTTTTTTCTCTCGCGAATCGGGCAGTCTTTTCGCGATGTTTGCCGCTCAGCTTCGGAAATAACGCTCCCATGACGACGCATATTCAACGCTCGGCCCTGCTGCCTTACCCGGCGCAAGCGCTCTATGACCTGGTCAATGACGTGGCGAGCTACCCGGATTTCCTGCCCTGGTGCTCCTCATCCACGGTGCTGGAGAGCAGCGATGAGCATATGCGCGCGAGCCTGGAGGTATCCAAGGGCGGGCTTGGTCAGAAGTTTGTGACGAGTAATGTGCTGGTTCCCGGTCAGTCGATTGAGATGAATCTGGAAGAAGGGCCGTTCACTCAACTGCACGGCGTCTGGGTGTTCAAGCCGCTGGGAGAGAAGGCATGCAAGATCAGCCTGGACCTGACGTTTGATTACGCGGGCTCCATTGTGCGGGCGACCTTGGGGCCGCTGTTCAATCAGGCGGCGAATACCCTGGTGGATGCGTTTTGCCAGCGGGCCAAGCAACTGCATGGCTGAGTCGTTGATCGAAATTGAGGTGGTCTACGCTGCGGTAGACCGGCAACGGTTGTTGAGCCTGGCGGTTGCGCCGGGTACGAGCCTGAGGGCTGCGGTGCTGGCGTCGGGCATTGCGGCACAGTTTCCCGAGCTGGATATCGCCGCTTGCCCCTTGGGGATTTTCGGCAAGGTTGTGGCCGACGCTGAAACCCGTAATGTCCAGGTCGGCGATCGCATCGAGATTTATCGCCCCTTGCTGGCGGATCCCAGAGAGGTCAGGCGCCTGCGAGCAGCTAAAGCGGCTGAAGCCCGGCGGCAAAATTCATAACCTGTGAAATAGCAGGCAACAAAAAGCCCGGCATGCCGGGCTTTTTGTTGAACGATACAAATTATTGCGGGGTTGTATCCAGAGGTTCTGGCGTTGGCACCGGAACGGTTTCCACGCTGTCGATGTCTTTCTGGATGGTATCCAGCAAGGAGCCAGGCTTGGCCGGCAGCTCGGACTTGGGTTTTTCAGCATTCTGCGCTGGCGCAGTGACGCTGGTCCCGCTGTCCTTGCCCAACAGGGCTTCATCACGGCTCACGCCGGGCATGAAGTCACCGGAAAGGCTGACCAGTTGGTCGTTGCCATTAAAGATGACACTGACGCGCTCCTGTTGGCGCTCTCCGCCTCCAGGCTGCAGGCTATAGAGATAATCCCAGCGATCGGCATGGAATGTGTCGGTCAGCAGGGGATTGCCCATAATAAACCGTACTTGCCGTCGGGTCATTCCCGGGCGTAACTGGTCTATCATGTCCTGCGTGACGACATTGCCCTGCTGGATGTCGATTTTGTAAACCCCGGGGAATGAACAACCGGCGAGTGCGAGCAGTCCCACAAGGGTGAAACTGGTTAGCAAGAGCTTGGTGTTTTGCATCGGTGGGCGACTTCCACTATCTTGGCTGGGACAACGTAAACGCCGATCATACCCGTATTAAGAGAAGCTGCGAAGCAGCATCCGCGAGAAAGCTAACCATGGTTGAAAATAGCGAACTACGCAAAGCCGGTCTTAAAGTGACTCTGCCACGAGTCAAGATTCTACAAATGCTCGATTCCGCCGAGCAGCGCCACATGAGTGCCGAGGATGTTTACAAGGCGCTGATGGAGTCTAACGAGGACGTCGGCCTGGCCACGGTTTACCGTGTACTGACCCAGTTCGAAGCCGCAGGGCTGGTGGTTCGTCATAATTTCGACGGCGGTCATGCGGTGTTTGAATTGGCTGACGGTGGTCATCACGACCACATGGTTGACCTGGATACCAATGAGGTTATCGAGTTCACCAGCCCGGCAATCGAAAAGCTTCAGCACGAAATCGCTGAGGAGCATGGATTCGATTTGGTTGACCACAATCTTGTGTTGTACATCCGTAAGAAAAAGTAAAAAAGCGCTGCAGATTCGCTCTGCGCAACGATCGAAGGCGACCCTAGGGTCGCCTTCATGCTATCTGCCGCCAGAGAAAATCCGATAAAAAAGGATTCAAACCTTCGCCGTTACCACCATTTTCTTCGCGTGGGCCAGGGACTCCTTGGTCAGGTCGATGCCGCCAAGCATGCGCGCGACTTCTTCCACCCGTTCGGTCTTGTTCAGCTTGGACACGGCGGTATGTGTCGCGTCGCTGCCCCGTACCTTGTGCACAAATAGATGCTGATGCCCTTGGGCTGCAACTTGTGGCAAGTGGGTAACGGTCAGCACTTGTCCGCGCTCCCCCAGGCGGCGCAGCAATTGGCCGACAATTTCAGCGGTCGGCCCGCCAATCCCCACATCCACTTCGTCGAAGACCAGGGTCGGTACGCGCGAGGTCTGGGCGGTAATAACCTGGATTGCCAGGCTGATCCGTGACAGTTCACCGCCGGAGGCGACTTTGGCCAGAGCCTTCAGGGGTTGCCCCGGGTTGGCGCTTACCAGCAATTCGACCTGTTCCAGGCCATTGGGCTGTAGTTCGTTGCCACTGTTGGCGTGCAACTCGATGGTAAAGCGTCCGCCCGGCATGCCCAGGCGTTGGATCTCCTGCTCAACGGCGCAGGCCAGTCCGGTTGCGGCCTGGTGCCGCAGGTCGCTCAGTTCCCGGGCCTTTTCCTGGTAATGACGGGCAAAGGAAGCCAGTTCATCGCCCAGGCGCTCGATGGATTCATCATTGGCATTCAGGGTTTCGATCTCGTCCAGCAGCTTTTGCTGCATGGCCGCCACTTCGGTCGGCTGGATCCGATGTTTGCGCGCCAGGGTATAAATAGTGTCGAGGCGCTCTTCGATCTCTTGCAGGCGGGCCGGGTCAGCATCGAAGTGGTCAAGGAAGCGGTTCAGTTCACCAACGGCCTCTTCGACCTGAATCTGCGCACTGGTCAGCAGGGTAGTGGCTTCATTCAGGGAGCCAGAGCCACTGTTTACGCTCGACAGGCGGTTAAGGCTTGCCGTCAGTGCGTTCAGTACATTGCCGGAGTCACTTTCGCTGCATTGCTCGACAACCTGGCGGCAGATGCCCAGCAGGGTTTCGGCATTGGTCAGGTTCTTGTGCTCCTGCTCCAGCTGTTCCAGCTCGGTTTCGCCCAGGCCCAGACTTTCCAGTTCTTCCAACTGATAGCTGAGGAGTTGGTGGCGGGCGCGTTGCTCGTCGCCGGAATTGGACAGGCGCTCCAGTTCCAGGCGGGTCTGGCGCCAGCGTTGTGCAGCCAATTGCACCTGGCGGGCGAGGTCGGTGGCGCCGGCGTATTCATCCAGCAGTCGGCGATGGGTATCGGTTTTCAGCAGGGATTGATGTTCGTGCTGGCTGTGGATGTCGATCAGCAACTCGCCGAGGGCCTTCAGGTCGCCGAGGGGGCAGGGCGTGCCATTGATGTAGCCCCGCGAGCGGCCTTCGGCGGTAATCACCCGGCGCAGAATGCACGGGCTATCGCTGTCAAGGTCGCGCTCGGCCAGCCAGGCGCTGGCTTCCGGAATATCTGCCAGGTCAAAGGTCGCCAGAATATCGGCCTTGTCTGCGCCGGGGCGAACCACGCCGCTGTCGGCGCGATCACCCAGGGTCAGGCCCAGGGCGTCGAGCATGATCGACTTGCCGGCGCCGGTTTCGCCTGTGATTACGCTCATCCCGCGATCCAGTTCAAGATCCAGATGCTCAACGATGGCGTAGTTATGTACGGACAGGTGAACCAGCATAGTGGCCGCTCCCAGGCTTTAGGTCTGGTTATTTATACAGTGTTTTGTTTGGCGCTGACAATCCTGCGACTTAGCTCAATTTGCTTGGATAAAGGGTTTTTTTAGCTCTATGTGGAATGTGCGGGAAAGTGTGAGTCGGGGTATGTCCGCCCTTGAACCTGGAAATTGTGGCCCCATATACCGGAACAGAAGCGCGAGTTGAGTTCGCGCAGGATTTCGAAAGGAGAAAACTATGGCTGACGAACAGACGCTGGATACGCAAAACCCAGACGCCAACCAGGCCTCGCAGGCAGCGGGTGAAGACCTGGCGGCTCGTGTGCAAGTGCTCGAAGAGCAACTGGCAGGCGCTCAGGATCAGGCTTTGCGTGTTGCTGCCGATCTGCAGAACGTCCGCCGCCGCGCCGAGCAGGATGTAGAGAAAGCCCACAAGTTTGCGCTGGAGAAGTTTGCCGGTGATCTGTTGCCGATCATCGACAGCCTGGAGCGTGGCCTGGAGCTGTCCAGTCCGGACGACGAAAACATCCGTGCCATGCGCGAAGGGATCGAACTGACCCTGAAAATGTTCCAGGACACCCTGAAGCGTTATCAGTTGGAAGCAATCGATCCGCAAGGCGGCGAGCCGTTCAACGCGGAGCATCACCAGGCCATGGCCATGCAGGAAAATGCTGACCTTGAGCCTAATAGCGTGTTGAAGGTGTTCCAGAAGGGCTACCAGCTTAATGGTCGCCTGTTGCGCCCGGCGATGGTGGTGGTGAGCAAGGCTCCCGCACTGGTTTCGCCGTCGATTGACGAGCAGGCTTGAAATCGTTCGTAACGACCCCATTTATAAGTCAAGCGTTTAAGTGCTACCGCAGTTAGCCACCACTGCTGCGGCAACCAAATCCAAAGTTTCGGGAGAGTGAATCATGGGCAAAATTATCGGTATCGACCTGGGGACTACCAACTCCTGCGTCTCCGTGCTGGAAAACGGCGTATCCAAGGTTATTGAAAACGCAGAAGGCGCGCGTACCACTCCGTCCATCGTGGCTTACGCCAATGACGGCGAGATCCTGGTAGGCCAGTCCGCCAAGCGTCAGGCTGTGACCAATCCGCATAACACCCTGTACGCGGTGAAGCGTTTGATCGGTCGTAAGTTCGACGAAGAAGTCGTACAGAAAGACATCAAGATGGTGCCGTACAAAATCGCCAAGGCTGACAACGGTGACGCCTGGGTTGAAGTGAACGGCCAGAAAATGTCGCCACCGCAAATCTCGGCTGAAATCTTGAAAAAGATGAAGAAGACTGCCGAAGACTACCTCGGTGAAGCAGTGACTGAAGCGGTGATCACCGTTCCGGCCTACTTCAACGACAGCCAGCGCCAGGCGACCAAAGACGCCGGCCGCATCGCGGGCCTGGACGTAAAACGTATCATCAACGAACCTACCGCGGCCGCTCTGGCCTACGGCATGGACAAGGCCAAGGGCGACCACACCGTGATCGTTTATGACCTGGGTGGCGGTACTTTCGACGTTTCCGTGATCGAAATCGCTGAAGTCGATGGCGAGCACCAGTTCGAGGTGTTGGCGACCAACGGTGACACGTTCCTGGGCGGTGAAGACTTTGACATTCGTCTGATCGACTACCTCGTTGACGAATTCAAGAAAGAAAGCGGCATGAACCTCAAGGGTGACCCGCTGGCGATGCAGCGCCTGAAAGAAGCTGCTGAAAAAGCCAAGATCGAACTGTCTTCGAGCAATTCGACCGACGTGAACCTGCCGTACATCACTGCAGATGCCACCGGTCCTAAGCACTTGAACGTGAAGATCTCGCGCGCCAAGCTGGAATCGCTGGTTGAAGATCTGGTTCAGCGCACTATCGAACCTTGCCGCATCGCCCTGAAAGATTCGGGTATCGACGTTGGTTCGATCAACGACGTGATCCTGGTTGGCGGTCAGACCCGTATGCCGCTGGTACAGCAGAAGGTCACCGAGTTCTTCGGTAAAGAAGCACGTAAAGACGTGAACCCGGACGAAGCCGTTGCCATGGGTGCTGCCATCCAGGGTGCGGTACTGGCCGGCGACGTGAAAGACGTGCTGCTGCTGGACGTCAGCCCGCTGACTCTGGGTATCGAAACCATGGGCGGCGTGATGACCGCGCTGATCGAGAAAAACACCACGATTCCTACCAAGAAATCGCAAGTGTTCTCGACTGCCGATGACAACCAGGGCGCCGTGACCATTCACGTGCTGCAAGGTGAGCGTAAGCAGGCTGCACAGAACAAGTCCCTGGGCAAGTTCGACCTGGCCGAGATTCCACCCGCTCCACGTGGCGTGCCACAAATTGAAGTGACCTTCGACATCGACGCCAACGGCATTCTGCACGTAGGCGCCAAGGACAAGGCTACTGGCAAGACTCAGTCGATCGTGATCAAGGCCAACTCCGGTCTGTCCGAGGAAGAAATTCAGCAGATGATCAACGATGCTGAAAAGAACGCCGAGGAAGATCGCAAGTTCGAAGAGCTGGCCGCTGCCCGCAACCAGGGTGATGCACTGGTTCACTCGACTCGCAAAATGATCGCGGATGCTGGCGACAAAGTGACTGCTGAAGAGAAGACCGCAATCGAAGCCGCCGTGGTTGCCCTGGAAGCCGCTGTTAAAGGCGACGACAAGGCCACCATCGAAGCCAAGGTTGAGGAACTGTCGAAAGTCTCCGCGCCGGTCGCTCAGAAGATGTACGCCGAGCAGGCTCCGCAAGGTGATGGTGCTGCGCAACAGGCAGAACCTGAAGCCAAGCACGACGACGTTGTCGATGCCGAGTTCGAAGAAGTAAAAGAAGACCAGAAGAAGTAACTTGGTCGCCCGGTTGACCGCTATCAAGCGGTGACTGGTAGGATGTCGCCGCGCGGGAGCTTGCTCCCGCGTTGGCGTGTCTGGGGTACGCGAATTTTTACAGCATGCGACAAGGTTCGGATGTTGGCGGTGTGATCGGGAATGCTCCTGCTTTGCGATCGACAGGCACCGCGTTTTTGGCTGGGTCTCGGCTGAAAGCAGTAAAGACCAGGATCGTTGAATTTGACGTGAGTTGGGTCCGGGCCTGTATTGGGGCTCAACGAGTTTGGCAGGCTCAGGAGGGTTTTGCCGGACGTCCTTAAGAGTGCAAAGACTTATGGCAAAGCGTGACTATTACGAAGTATTGGGTGTGGAGCGCGGTTCCAGCGAGGCGGACCTGAAGAAGGCTTACCGTCGCCTGGCGATGAAGCACCACCCGGACCGTAATCCGGATAACAAAGAATCCGAAGAAATGTTTAAAGAGGCCAATGAGGCCTACGAATGCCTGTGTGATCCGAACAAGCGTGCAGCCTACGACCAGTATGGCCATGCCGGTGTCGATCCAAGCATGGGCGGCGGCGGTGCTGGCTTTGGCGGGCAGAACTTCTCCGATATCTTCGGCGATGTATTCAGCGACTTCTTCGGCGGCGGTCGTGGTGGTCAGCGCGGCGGTGCCCAGCGTGGCAGCGATTTGCGCTACACCCTGGAACTGAACCTGGAAGAGGCCGTACGCGGCACCAGCGTCAATATCCGCGTGCCGACGCTGGTCAACTGCAAGCCGTGTGACGGTTCGGGCGCCAAGAAAGGCTCCTCGCCGATCACCTGCCCGACCTGTGGCGGTATTGGCCAGGTGCGCATGCAGCAGGGCTTTTTCTCGGTGCAGCAAACCTGCCCGCGCTGCCATGGCCAGGGCAAGATCATTTCCGATCCGTGCGATTCCTGCCACGGCGAAGGACGCGTCGAAGAGTACAAGACCCTGTCGGTGAAAGTGCCGGCCGGTGTTGATACTGGCGACCGTATCCGTTTGTCGGGCGAGGGCGAGGCGGGCGCGCAGGGTGGTCCGACGGGCGATCTGTACGTGGTGATCAATGTGCGCGAGCACGCGATCTTCCAGCGTGACGGCAAGCACCTGTTCTGCGAAGTGCCGATCAGTTTTGTCGACGCGGCCCTGGGTGGCGAGCTGGAGATTCCGACCCTCGAAGGGCGGGTCAAGCTGAAGATCCCCGAGGGGACTCAGACCGGCAAGCAGTTCCGGATCCGTGGCAAAGGTGTAGCGCCGGTGCGCGGTGGTGGTGCGGGTGACTTGATGTGCCGTGTGGCTGTCGAGACGCCGGTCAACCTGGATCGTCGTCAGCGTGAGTTGCTCGAAGAGCTGCGCGGTTCGCTGGCCGGTGATGGCTCCCATTCGCCCAAGACCGCTGGCTGGTTCGAAGGCGTGAAGCGCTTCTTCGGCGACCTGTAAGGACGTGGATATGCGACGTATAGCAGTGATGGGCGCCGCCGGGCGCATGGGTAAGAACCTGGTGGAGGCGGTGCAGCAGCGCTCGCCTCTGTCGGGGCTGACTGCGGCGATCGTGCGCCCGGGCAGTACGCTGATCGGCGCCGATGTTGGCGAGCTGGCCTCCCTGGGGCGGATCGGTGTGTCATTGTCCGGCAGCCTGGAGCAGGTGGCTGATGAGTTCGATGTATTGATCGACTTCACCCTGCCTGAAGTGATGCTGAAAAACCTGGCGTTCTGCCGCAAGGCGGGCAAAGCCATGGTTATCGGTACCACGGGCCTGAATGCCGAGCAAAAGCAATTGCTCGTCGCGGCAGGCAAGGACATTCCTATCGTGTTTGCCGCCAACTTCAGTGTGGGCGTCAACCTGTCGCTGAAGTTGCTCGACATGGCGGCAAGGGTGTTGGGTGATGACGCGGATATCGAGATCATCGAGGCGCATCACCGGCACAAGGTCGATGCGCCATCGGGCACTGCCATGCGCATGGGCGAAGTGATTGCCGATGCCTTGGGGCGTGATCTGTCGAAGGTTGCGGTATATGGTCGCGAAGGTCATACCGGGGCGCGCGAGCGTGAAACCATTGGCTTTGCCACCGTGCGCGGTGGTGATGTGGTGGGTGACCATACGGTGCTGTTTGCTGCCGAAGGTGAGCGCCTGGAAATTACCCACAAGGCTTCCAGTCGCATGACCTTCGCCAAGGGCGCGGTGCGTGCCGCATTGTGGCTGGAGGGCCGCGAAGCGGGTCTCTACGACATGCAAGACGTGCTGGATCTGCGTTAATCAGTAGCAAAAACGGGCCCGGAGGATTACTCTAGGGCCCCGTTTTTACCCGCTAAGCGACGTCCTGTCGCATTCTCCTGCCTTTTCGGCTCATTAGCGGTGGACCCAAAAAGCCTTTTTCTGTAAGCTACAGCTTTAGTGTGTCCACTAAAAGCGCGCAGAATAATTCAGTGAAGAAGCGGGGTGACGTGTCCATACGTCACTCCGCTTTTTTGCAACCTGCGATCGCCCTTTCAGGCTTTATTTACGGGAGGTCTTCTTGACTAAGCCAGCCATACTCGCCCTTGCTGATGGCAGCATTTTTCGCGGCGAAGCCATTGGAGCCGACGGTCAGACCGTTGGAGAGGTGGTGTTCAACACCGCCATGACCGGCTATCAGGAAATCCTTACCGATCCTTCCTACGCCCAACAGATCGTTACCCTGACTTATCCGCATATCGGCAACACCGGTACTACACCGGAAGACGTCGAGTCTGATCGTGTCTGGTCGGCCGGTCTGGTGATTCGTGACCTGCCACTGGTTGCGAGCAACTGGCGTAACACGATGTCGTTGTCCGATTACCTGAAAGCCAACAATGTTGTGGCGATCGCCGGTATCGATACGCGCCGCCTGACACGCATCCTGCGTGAAAAAGGCTCGCAGAACGGCTGCATCATGGCCGGTGACAATATTTCCGAAGAAGCGGCAATTGCTGCAGCGCAGGGCTTCCCTGGCCTTAAAGGCATGGACCTGGCGAAAGTCGTCAGCACCAAAGAGAAGTACGAGTGGCGCTCCACTGTCTGGGACTTGAAGACCGACAGTCACGCGACCATCGAAGCGGCTGAGCTGCCGTATCACGTCGTGGCCTACGACTACGGCATCAAGTACAACATTCTGCGCATGCTGGTCGAGCGCGGTTGCCGTGTGACCGTGGTCCCGGCCCAGACCCCGGCCAGCGATGTGCTGGCCCTGCAACCGGATGGCGTGTTCCTGTCCAACGGCCCGGGTGACCCTGAGCCATGCGACTACGCGATCAAGGCCATCAAGGAAGTGCTGGACACCGAGATCCCGGTATTCGGTATCTGCCTCGGCCACCAGCTGCTGGCTCTGGCCTCCGGCGCCAAGACCCTGAAAATGGGCCACGGCCATCACGGTGCCAACCACCCGGTACAAGACCTGGACACCGGTGTCGTGATGATCACCAGCCAGAACCACGGTTTTGCGGTGGATGAAGCCACCTTGCCGGCCAACGTGCGTGCCATTCACAAGTCGCTGTTCGACGGTTCCCTGCAGGGTATCGAGCGCACCGACAAGAGCGCGTTCAGCTTCCAGGGCCACCCTGAAGCGAGCCCGGGCCCGAACGACGTAGCGCCGCTGTTCGACCGTTTCATCAATGAGATGGCCAAGCGACGCTGACTGAGTGGCTTGCGGGCGGCCCCGACTTTCGGTGGCCCCCGCAGGCTCTTCAAAGATTGTTCAAGACGGCTTGCCGACTGACCTGCGGATTTGAGTGACAAACCCATGCCAAAACGTACAGACATAAAAAGCATCCTGATTCTCGGCGCTGGCCCGATCGTGATCGGCCAGGCCTGCGAATTCGACTACTCCGGCGCCCAGGCCTGCAAGGCCCTGCGCGAAGAGGGTTACCGCGTCATCCTGGTGAACTCCAACCCGGCCACCATCATGACCGACCCGGACATGGCCGACGCCACCTACATCGAACCGATCAAGTGGCAGACCGTTGCCAAGATCATCGAGAAAGAGCGTCCGGACGCACTGCTGCCGACCATGGGTGGCCAGACTGCACTGAACTGCGCCCTGGACCTGGAGCGCGAAGGCGTCCTGGAAAAGTTCGGCGTAGAGATGATCGGCGCCAATGCCGACACCATCGACAAGGCTGAAGACCGTTCGCGTTTCGACAAGGCCATGAAGTCTATCGGTCTTGATTGCCCGCGCTCGGGTATCGCCCACAGCATGGAAGAGGCCAACGCGGTTCTCGAAAAGCTCGGCTTCCCGTGCATTATCCGGCCGTCCTTCACCATGGGCGGCACCGGCGGCGGTATCGCTTACAACCGTGAAGAGTTCGAAGAAATCTGCGCCCGCGGCCTGGATCTGTCGCCGACCAAAGAGCTGCTGATCGACGAATCCCTGATCGGCTGGAAAGAGTACGAGATGGAAGTTGTCCGCGATAAAAAGGACAACTGCATCATCGTCTGCTCGATCGAAAACTTCGACCCGATGGGTGTGCACACCGGTGACTCGATCACCGTTGCTCCTGCGCAAACCCTGACGGACAAGGAATACCAGATCATGCGTAACGCCTCGTTGGCGGTACTGCGTGAGATCGGCGTTGAAACCGGTGGTTCCAACGTTCAGTTCGGTATTTGCCCGAACACAGGCCGTATGGTCGTGATCGAGATGAACCCGCGTGTGTCGCGTTCTTCGGCGCTGGCATCAAAAGCTACCGGGTTCCCGATTGCGCGCATCGCTGCCAAGCTGGCGATCGGTTACACCTTGGACGAGCTGCAAAACGAAATCACTGGCGGCGCTACGCCGGCGTCCTTTGAGCCGTCGATCGACTACGTAGTCACTAAGCTGCCACGCTTCGCTTTCGAGAAGTTCCCGAAAGCCGACGCCCGCCTGACCACCCAGATGAAGTCGGTCGGTGAAGTCATGGCCATTGGCCGGACATTCCAGGAGTCCCTGCAGAAAGCCCTGCGTGGCCTGGAAGTGGGCGTTTGCGGCCTGGATGAGAAGCTCGACCTGAGCAATCCGGAAAGCATGAGCATCCTCAAGCGCGAGCTGACCGTGCCGGGCGCCGAGCGTATCTGGTATGTGGCTGACGCCTTCCGCGCGGGCATGACCGTCGAAGACATCTTCGGCATGAACATGATTGATCCGTGGTTCCTGGTGCAGATCGAAGATCTGATCAAGGAAGAAGAGAAGGTCAAGACCCTGGGTCTTTCCTCTATCGACCGCGACCTGATGTTCCGTCTCAAGCGCAAAGGCTTCTCCGACCAGCGTCTGGCCAAACTGCTGGGCGTGACCGAGAAAAACCTGCGCACCCACCGCCACAAACTGGACATCTTCCCGGTCTACAAGCGTGTTGACACGTGCGCCGCAGAGTTCGCCACCGACACCGCGTACCTGTACTCCACCTACGAGGAAGAGTGCGAAGCCGCGCCGTCGGGCCGCGACAAGATCATCATCCTGGGCGGCGGTCCAAACCGTATCGGTCAGGGCATCGAGTTCGACTACTGCTGCGTACACGCCGCCCTCGCCCTGCGCGAAGACGGGTACGAGACCATCATGGTCAACTGCAACCCGGAAACTGTTTCCACTGACTACGACACTTCCGACCGCCTGTACTTCGAGCCGGTAACGCTGGAAGACGTGCTGGAAATCTGTCGCGTCGAGAAGCCAAAAGGCGTGATCGTGCAGTATGGCGGGCAAACTCCGCTGAAACTGGCGCGTGCCCTGGAAGCGGCTGGCGTGCCGATCATCGGTACCAGCCCTGACGCCATCGACCGTGCCGAAGACCGTGAGCGCTTCCAGCAAATGGTCGAACGCCTGAACCTGCGCCAGCCGCCAAACGCGACCGTGCGCAGCGAAGACGAAGCCATCCGTGCAGCCAGCAAGATCGGCTACCCGTTGGTGGTGCGTCCGTCCTACGTGCTGGGCGGCCGGGCGATGGAAATCGTCTACGAAGAAGAAGAACTCAAGCGTTACCTGCGTGATGCGGTGAAAGTGTCCAACGACAGCCCGGTGCTGCTGGATCACTTCCTCAACTGCGCCATCGAGATGGATGTGGATGCGGTCTGCGACGGTACCGACGTGGTGATCGGCGCGATCATGCAGCACATCGAGCAGGCGGGTGTTCACTCCGGTGACTCCGCGTGCTCCCTGCCGCCGTACTCGCTGCCGCTGCACATCCAGGACGAGATGCGCGAGCAGGTCAAGAAAATGGCTCTGGAGCTGGGCGTGGTCGGCCTGATGAACGTACAGTTGGCGCTGCAAGGCGAAGACATCTACGTCATCGAAGTCAACCCGCGTGCTTCGCGTACCGTGCCGTTTGTTTCCAAGTGCATCGGTGTGTCCCTGGCGATGATTGCCGCCCGTGTCATGGCCGGTAAGACCTTGAAGGAAATCGGCTTCACCAAGGAAATCATCCCGAACTTCTACAGCGTGAAAGAGGCGGTATTCCCATTCGCCAAATTCCCTGGTGTGGACCCGATCCTGGGCCCAGAGATGAAGTCCACCGGTGAAGTGATGGGCGTGGGCGATACCTTCGGCGAAGCATTCGCCAAGGCCCAGATGGGCGCCAGCGAAGTGCTGCCGACCGGCGGTACTGCGTTTATCAGCGTGCGTGATGATGACAAGCCGCTGGTTGCAGGCGTGGCCCGTGATCTGATCAACTTGGGCTTCGAAGTCGTGGCCACCGCCGGGACCGCCAAGCTGATTGAAGCCGCGGGCCTGAAAGTGCGTCGCGTGAACAAGGTAACGGAAGGTCGTCCGCACGTGGTCGATATGATCAAGAATGACGAAGTCACCCTGATCATCAACACCACCGAAGGTCGCCAGTCGATCGCGGATTCCTACTCCATTCGTCGTAACGCCTTGCAGCACAAGATCTACTGCACCACCACCATTGCTGCTGGCGAAGCCATCTGTGAAGCGCTCAAGTTCGGTCCGGAAAAGACCGTGCGTCGCTTGCAGGATTTACACGCAGGATTGAAGGCATGATCAAATACCCAATGACTGTCCAGGGCGCCAAGGCCCTGGAAGAGGAGCACGCCCATCTGACCAAGGTCGTACGTCCAAAGCTGAGCCAGGACATCGGTACGGCCCGTGAGCTGGGCGACTTGAAGGAAAACGCCGAATACCATGCTGCCCGTGAGCAGCAGGGGATGGTCGAGGCGCGGATCCGTGATATCGAAGGGCGCATGCAGAATGCGGTCATCATTGATGTCACGACTATTCCCAAGACCGGCAAGGTGATTTTCGGCACGACTGTAGAAATCGCCAACGTCGAGACGGATGAAAGCGTGACTTACCACATCGTGGGTGAGGACGAGGCTGACTTCAAGCTCGGCAAGATCTCCGTCGGTTCGCCCCTGGCCCGCGCCTTGATTGCCAAGGAAGAGGGTGATGTGGTGGCCGTCAAGACGCCCGGTGGCGTGATCGAGTACGAGATTGTCGAAGTTCGTCACATCTGAAAAACGGCGCCCGCTTCGAGCGGGCGCCATGCTTTGGCAGTTGGCCCAGATGCTTTGGGTTGGCGGGCTATGGCTGTTACATCTTGGTGTATTGCCGGTGCTGGGCATGATTGGCCTGGCGCCGTTGCTGATCGATGAGATCGGCGGATTATTGAGTGCGCTGCTGGTGGGATTTGCGGCGGCGTGCGTGATTCTCCAGGCATTGGTGCTGGTCGAGGCCGAGGGTTTGGGGAGCTTGTGGCGGGATATGCGCGGGCAACTGCTGTTGATGGCGCTGTATGCGTGCGCAATGTATTGCGTGGTGCGCATATTGCTGCCGGAAGCGTTGCGCTGGCAGCTGTTCAGCTATCTTGTGCTAGGGTTTTCTGGCTTGGTGCTGGTGGTACAGCCTGCGCCGGGATGGAGTGGCAGGGCGCGCGAAGCGCGCCCGTGACCCTTGCATCATTTGAAGCGATGAACGTTCGACAGTTGCTTGTTGGCGCTGAAATTCTTGCGATACAGCAGCGCCATCTTGCCGATGACCTGGACCAGGTCCGCTTTGCCCACCTTGCACAGTTCTGCAATGGCGGCCAGGCGCGCTTCGCGATCAAGGATATTGACCTTGATCTTGATCAGCTCGTGATCGCCTAATGCGCGTTCAAGTTCGGCTAACACACCTTCAGTCAAACCGTTGTCGGCCACAATCAAAACTGGTTTCAGATGGTGGCCAATGGATTTGTACTGTTTCTTCTGCTCTTGAGTGAGCGGCATAATCTGACCCCTGCGTCTGATCTTGTAAAAAGCGGCGGCCAGTTTACCCGAGCGAGTCCGGGACCGCCCAGTTAATCACGACCCGTTTTATTTTCGAGGTGGCCCGTGGCCCGTTCCAAAACTAGCCTTAACTGGCTTAAAGAGCATTTCAACGATCCTTACGTCAAAAAGGCGCAAAAGGATGGCTACCGTTCCCGGGCCAGCTACAAGCTGCTGGAAATCCAGGAAAAGGACCGGTTGATCCGTCCCGGCATGAGCGTAATTGATCTCGGCGCAGCCCCCGGTGGCTGGTCCCAGGTGACCAGTCGTCTGATTGGTGGGCAAGGCCGTTTGATCGCTTCCGATATCCTGGAAATGGATAGCATCCCTGATGTGACCTTCGTGCATGGCGACTTTACCCGTGATGATGTACTGGCACAGATCCTCGAGGCTGTCGGAAATTCGCAGGTAGACCTTGTGATTTCGGATATGGCCCCCAATATGAGTGGATTACCAGCCGTGGATATGCCACGCGCCATGTTCCTGTGCGAATTGGCACTGGATCTGGCAGGAAGGGTTCTGCGTCCGGGTGGTGATTTTCTGGTCAAGGTCTTCCTTGGGGAAGGTTTTGACGAGTACCACAAGAACATGCGCAAGCTGTTCGACAAGGTGCAGACCCGCAAGCCTGACTCCTCGAGGGACAGGTCTCGCGAGCAGTATTTGCTGGGCCGCGGCTATCGCGGTGTCGAAGGCGCTGCCAGTGATGAGCGTCTTTAAAGGTTTTAAGGGAGTCGATAGGTTTTTTTATATCGCTTTCGTCACGAAGCTTTACGAATATTGTGTAGTCAAAGTTTCACAAAGGGTTACAGACGGCGCCTGCCAGAGTTGTAGGTAATGTAGTAAGTTAGGCCGGTGAATATCATGCGAAGCGCGCGCCAGTAGCGGAGCTTGCTTCAGAGGGTAGTTAATTGAACGATATGGCAAAGAATCTGATCCTGTGGTTGATCATCGCGGCTGTCCTGGTGACGGTGATGAACAACTTCTCCAGCCCTAACGAGCCGCAGACCCTCAACTATTCCGACTTCATCCAGCAAGTTAAGGATGGCAAGGTCGAGCGCGTAGCGGTTGATGGCTACGTGATCACTGGCAAGCGCAACGATGGCGACAGCTTCAAGACCATCCGTCCGGCGATCCAGGACAATGGTCTGATCGGCGACCTGGTGGACAACAAGGTGGTCGTTGAGGGCAAGCAGCCTGAGCAGCAGAGCATCTGGACCCAGCTCCTGGTGGCCAGCTTCCCGATCCTGGTGATTATCGCCGTCTTCATGTTCTTCATGCGCCAGATGCAAGGCGGCGCAGGGGGCAAGGGCGGACCGATGAGCTTCGGCAAGAGCAAGGCCCGCCTGCTTTCCGAAGACCAGGTAAAAACCACCCTGGCTGACGTTGCCGGTTGCGACGAAGCCAAGGAAGAAGTTGGCGAGTTGGTCGAGTTCCTGCGCGATCCGGGCAAATTCCAGCGCCTGGGTGGCCGTATTCCTCGCGGTGTACTGATGGTCGGTCCTCCGGGTACCGGTAAAACCCTGCTCGCCAAGGCTATTGCCGGCGAAGCCAAGGTGCCGTTCTTCACCATTTCCGGTTCCGACTTCGTCGAGATGTTCGTCGGTGTGGGCGCCAGCCGTGTGCGTGACATGTTCGAGCAGGCCAAGAAGCACGCGCCATGCATCATCTTCATCGACGAAATCGACGCTGTTGGTCGCCATCGTGGTGCTGGCATGGGCGGTGGTCATGACGAGCGTGAGCAGACCCTCAACCAGTTGCTGGTCGAGATGGACGGCTTTGAAATGAATGACGGCATCATCGTGATTGCCGCCACCAACCGTCCTGACGTACTTGACCCGGCGCTGCTGCGTCCGGGCCGTTTCGACCGTCAGGTTGTGGTTGGCTTGCCAGATATCCGTGGCCGCGAGCAGATTCTCAAGGTTCACATGCGCAAAGTGCCAATGGGCGACGACGTCGCTCCAGGCGTGATTGCTCGCGGTACCCCTGGTTTCTCCGGTGCCGACCTGGCCAACCTGGTGAACGAGGCCTCGCTGTTCGCTGCCCGTACCGGCAAGCGCATTGTCGAGATGAAAGAATTCGAGCTGGCCAAAGACAAGATCATGATGGGTGCCGAGCGCAAATCCATGGTCATGTCCGAGAAAGAGAAGCAGAACACCGCTTATCACGAGGCTGGTCACGCCATTGTCGGTCGCGTTGTGCCTGAGCACGACCCGGTCTACAAAGTGTCGATCATTCCTCGCGGCCGGGCACTGGGTGTCACCATGTTCCTGCCGGAAGAGGATCGTTACAGCCTCTCCAAGCGCGCTCTGATCAGTCAGATCTGCTCGCTGTACGGCGGTCGTATCGCTGAAGAGATGACCTTGGGCTTTGACGGTGTGACCACCGGCGCTTCCAACGACATCATGCGTGCCAGCCAGATTGCCCGGAATATGGTTACCAAGTGGGGCCTGTCCGAAAAACTCGGCCCGCTGATGTATGCCGAGGAAGAAGGCGAAGTGTTCCTGGGTCGTGGTGGTGGCGGTCAAAGTGCCAGCTTCTCCGGCGAGACTGCCAAGCTGATCGACTCTGAAGTGCGCAGCATCATTGACCAGTGCTACGGCACGGCCAAGCAGATCCTCACCGATAACCGTGACAAGCTCGACGCCATGGCCGATGCCCTGATGAAGTACGAGACCATTGATGCCGAGCAGATCGACGACATCATGGCTGGTCGTACGCCTCGCGAGCCTCGTGATTGGGAAGGTGGTTCGGGTACTTCAGGCACACCGCCAGTGGTACAGAACGAACGCCCGGAAAACCCAATCGGCGGCCCGGCTGCCGACCTTTAAGGCTTGAAATGACTTCTGTGTTGTCCTCCACCCGGTTGCCTTGCGGCAGCCGGGTTCTTGATTTGGCCCATACGCATGTTATGGGCATTCTTAATGTAACCCCTGATTCCTTTTCCGATGGTGGTCGCTTCAGCCAGCTGGATGCGGCGTTGCGCCATGCAGCGGCAATGGTAGCTGCGGGTGCGACCATTATTGATGTGGGGGGCGAATCAACCCGGCCTGGCGCGCGTGCTGTTTCCCCTGTGGAGGAAATGGAGCGTGTTGCGCCGATTGTCGAGCGTATTCACCGCGAACTGGATGTCATTATTTCGGTAGACACCTCGACCCCGGCGGTCATGCGCGAAACCGCGCGGCTCGGGGCCGGGCTGATCAATGACGTGCGCTCGCTGCAGCGCGACGGCGCGCTGGATGCGGCGGCAGCCACCGGGTTGCCTGTCTGTCTGATGCATATGCTCGGCGAGCCCGGGACGATGCAGGACGCGCCGCACTATGATCACCTGGTCGCAGAAGTGACGGAATTTCTTGTCGATCGCATTGCCCAATGCGCCGCTGTGGGAATTGCCCCTGAGCGGATCATTCTCGATCCCGGGTTTGGTTTTGCCAAAACCCTGCAGCACAACCTGAGCCTGTTCAAACATATGGAATCGCTGCATGCCCTTGGTCGCCCCCTGTTGGTTGGGGTGTCGCGCAAGAGCATGATAGGCATGGCCTTGAATCGCCCTGTGGGTGAGCGTCTGTACGGCGGTCTGGCCCTGGCGGCGCTTGCCGTGGCCAAGGGCGCGCGTATTCTGCGGGTGCACGATGTGGCCGAGACAGTTGACGTTGTACGGATGATCGAAGCAGTAGAATCAGCCGAATAAGAATGATGGAGCACTTATGACAAAGAAATATTTTGGCACCGACGGTATTCGTGGTCGGGTCGGCGAATTCCCGATCACTCCGGACTTTATGCTCAAGCTGGGCTGGGCGGCCGGGATGGCCTTCCGCAGCATGGGGGCATGCCGCATCCTGGTGGGTAAGGACACGCGGATTTCTGGCTATATGTTCGAGTCTGCGCTGGAGGCGGGCCTGTCTGCCGCCGGGGCAGATGTGATGTTGCTGGGGCCGATGCCTACGCCGGCGATCGCTTACCTGACGCGTACCTTTCACGCTGAAGCCGGTATTGTGATCAGTGCCTCGCACAATCCCCATGATGACAATGGCATCAAATTCTTCTCGGGCCAGGGCACCAAGCTGCCGGACGCGATCGAGCACATGATTGAAGAGTTGCTGGATGCGCCGATGACCGTCGTCGAATCGAGCAAGCTGGGCAAGGTCTCACGGATTAACGATGCGTCTGGCCGTTATATCGAATTCTGCAAAAGCAGCGTGCCTACCAGCACTAATTTTGCCGGGCTCAAGGTGGTCATCGACTGTGCCCATGGTGCAACCTACAAGGTTGCTCCGAGTGTATTCAAGGAGTTGGGTGCCGAGGTTACAGTGCTGTCGGCCCAGCCCAACGGCCTGAACATCAACGATAACTGTGGTTCGACCCATATGGGTCAATTGCAGGCAGCGGTATTGGCCGAGCACGCGGACCTGGGTATTGCCTTCGATGGCGACGGTGACCGCGTGTTGATGGTCGATCATACCGGCGCCATCGTCGACGGTGACGACCTGCTGTTCATCATTGCCCGCGACCTGCATGAGCGTAACAAGCTGCAAGGTGGCGTGGTCGGTACCCTGATGAGTAATCTGGGGCTGGAGCTGGCCCTGGCAGACCTGGGGATCCCGTTCGTGCGGGCCAATGTGGGCGACCGCTACGTGATTGCCGAGCTGCTGGAGCGCAACTGGCTGGTAGGTGGCGAGAATTCGGGGCATGTCGTGTGCTTCCAGCACACCACGACCGGGGATGCGATCATTGCGGCGCTGCAGGTGCTGTTGGCCCTGCGTCGGCGTGATGAAAGCCTGGCCCTGGCGCGCCAGGCGCTGCGCAAGTGCCCGCAGGTGCTGCTCAATGTGCGCTTTTCGGGTGGCGAAAACCCTATCGAGCACCCGGCGATCAAGGAAGCCTGTGAGCGCGTTACCGTCGCTATGGCGGGGCGTGGTCGGGTCTTGTTGCGCAAGTCGGGGACCGAGCCTTTGGTGCGTGTGATGGTCGAAGGCGATGATGAAACACAGGTTCGCGGCTACGCCGAAGAGCTGGCAAAACTGGTAACTGAAGTTTGCGCCTGAATTCGGCTTGCCAGTGTTGATGTGGTTGGGTAACATCTGCGCCCACTTTGACCGACGAGGTACAGCATGCGTCGCACTATGGTAGCTGGTAACTGGAAGATGCACGGTACCCGCGCCAGTGTCGCTGAGCTGGTCAATGGCCTTCGTCACCTGGCCCTGCCGAGCGGTGTTGATATCGCGGTATTCCCGCCTTGCTTGCATATCAACCAAGTGGTTGATGGCTTGAAAGGCAAGTCGATCCAGGTCGGCGCGCAGAATTCTGCGGTGGAAGCCATGCAGGGTGCGTTGACCGGTGAGATTGCACCGAGTCAGCTGGTGGATGCGGGTTGTTCCTATGTGCTTGTTGGGCACTCCGAGCGCCGTCAGATGATGGGCGAACGTGATGGGATACTCAATCGCAAGTTCGCAGCAGCACAGGCTTGTGGCCTGATTCCGGTGTTGTGCATAGGGGAGACCCTTGAGCAGCGTGAATCGGGCAAGACTCTTGAAGTTGTCTCGCGTCAGCTGGGCAGCATCATCGAGGAGTTGGGTGTTGGTGCGTTTGCAAAGGCAGTGATTGCTTACGAGCCGGTCTGGGCCATTGGCACCGGGCTGACTGCTACACCGCAACAGGCGCAGGATGTGCACGCAGCCATTCGCGCGCAGTTGGCGGCAGAGAATTCTGAGGTCGCACAAGGTGTGCGGCTTCTATACGGCGGCAGCGTGAAGGCGGCCAATGCGGTCGAACTGTTCGGCATGCCGGATATCGATGGGGGGCTCATTGGTGGAGCTTCCCTGAATGCAGATGAGTTCGGTGCGATTTGTCGCGCCGCGGGAAACTGAGAAAATGCTGGAAACAGTCGTAGTCGTTTTTCATCTGTTGGGTGCACTGGGCGTTGTTGCCCTGGTATTGCTGCAACAGGGTAAAGGTGCGGACGCTGGTGCGTCTTTCGGGGCAGGTGCTTCAAATACTGTGTTCGGAAGCCAAGGTTCCTCTACCTTTCTTAGTAAGTTTACTGCTATACTTGCCGCCGGTTTCTTCATAACCAGCCTGGGGTTAGGTTACTTTGCTAAAGAGAAAGCTCATGTGCTGACTCAAGCAGGTTTGCCAGATCCAGCAGTGTTGGAAGTTCCAAAAGCAAAACCGGCTTCTGATGATGTCCCGGTGCTTCAAGAGCAAAAGTCGGCTACTCCAGCGACTGACGTGCCTCCAGCTCAAGAGCAGAAGTAAGAAGGTTGTAAACGCTGTATTGCCGAGGTGGTGGAATTGGTAGACACGCAACCTTGAGGTGGTTGTGCCCATAGGGTGTAGGGGTTCGAGTCCCCTTCTCGGTACCAATTATCAGGAGAGCCCGCTGTTGCGGGCTTTCTTGTAGGTGGAAGGTTACATTGACCCTGTAAAGGATCGGTCGTATACTTCCGCCCCAGCTTTGTCGCGGGGTGGAGCAGTCTGGTAGCTCGTCGGGCTCATAACCCGAAGGTCGTCGGTTCAAATCCGGCCCCCGCAACCAGTTTTAGCGGAGCCCCTTTTAAGGGGCTTTTTGTTAGCTGGACACTTTCAACGCCGCTGTTCGACGGCGTTTCAAGGATGGGCGTTTCGCCCATTTTTTTATTTTGCACAGCATGCACATACATGCACGAGGGGGTTCAGGTGTCGAGCAAGCTAGAAGAGTTGCAGGCCTTGCTGGCCCCGGTGGTCGTGGCCCTAGGCTATGAATGCTGGGGTATTGAGTTTTCGGCTCAAGGTCGCCACTCAATGTTGCGCGTTTATATCGATAAAGAGGGCGGTGTGCTGGTGGACGATTGTGCCATCGTCAGCCGTCAGATCAGCGGTGTCCTGGATGTTGAAGATCCGATCGCCGTTGAATACACCCTCGAAGTTTCCTCGCCAGGCATGGAACGCCCACTGTTCACTATTGAGCAGTTTGCTAAATATGTCGGTGAACAAGTGAAGATCAAGCTGCGATCCCCTTTCGAAGGGCGACGCAACTTTCAGGGCCTTCTGCGCGGTGTAGAAGAACAGGATGTAGTGGTGCAGGTAGAAGACCACGAGTTCCTGTTGCCGATCGATATGATCGACAAGGCCAACATTATTCCCAGTTTTGACTGAGACGTGCCAGAAACTGCGGATCCCGCGGATCCAATGGCTTGCGAAAGGCGAGGCGTACGATGAGCAAAGAAGTACTGCTGGTTGTTGAGTCGGTATCCAATGAAAAGGGCGTACCGGCTAACGTGATTTTTGAAGCGCTGGAGTTGGCCCTGGCCACTGCTACCAAAAAGCGTTTTGAAGACGAAGTTGATCTGCGTGTGGAAATCAATCGCCACACCGGAGCTTATGAGACTTTCCGTCGCTGGACAGTCGTTGAAGAAGCCGATCTTGATGATCCGGCCATCGAAACCTGGCCAAGCAAGGTTGCGCAAACGCATCCGGGCGCCCAGGTGGGTGACGTCGTCGAGGAAAAGATCGAGTCCATCGAGTTCGGCCGCATCGCTGCACAGACTGCCAAGCAAGTCATTGTGCAAAAGGTCCGTGAAGCCGAGCGCGCTCAAGTCGTTGACGCCTATCGCGAGCGCCTGGGGGAAATCATCTCCGGCACCGTGAAGAAAGTGACCCGCGACAACGTGATCGTCGATCTAGGTAACAATGCTGAAGCGTTGCTGGCCCGTGAAGACATCATTTCCCGCGAAACCTTCCGTGTCGGCGTGCGTTTGCGTGCGCTGCTCAAGGAAATCCGCACTGAGAACCGTGGCCCTCAACTGATCCTGTCGCGTACCGCGCCGGAAATGTTGATCGAGCTGTTCCGTATCGAAGTGCCGGAAATTGCCGAAGGCCTGATCGAAGTCATGGCTGCGTCCCGCGACCCGGGTTCGCGCGCTAAGATCGCGGTCCGCTCCAAGGACAAACGCATCGACCCGCAGGGTGCTTGCATTGGTATGCGCGGTTCGCGCGTCCAGGCAGTGTCGGGCGAATTGGGCGGTGAGCGTGTGGATATCGTGCTGTGGGACGATAACCCGGCGCAGTTCGTGATCAACGCCATGTCCCCGGCTGAAGTCGCGGCAATTATTGTTGACGAGGATGCCCATGCAATGGACATCGCCGTTGGCGCAGACAATCTGGCCCAGGCCATCGGTCGCGGTGGTCAGAACGTGCGTCTGGCCAGCCAGTTGACTGGCTGGACCCTGAACGTCATGACCGAATCGGACATCCAGGCTAAGCAGCAAGCAGAAACCGGCGACATCCTGCGCAACTTCATCGATGAGCTGGAAGTCGACGAAGATCTGGCACAGGTGCTGGTAGATGAAGGCTTTACCAGCCTGGAAGAGATTGCCTACGTACCGGTGGAGGAAATGCTCAACATCGACGGCTTTGACGAAGACACCGTCAACGAGCTTCGCGCTCGGGCCAAGGATCGCTTGTTGACTAAAGCCATCGCTACTGAGGAAAAGCTGGCAGACGCCCATCCGGCCGAAGACCTGCTCTCGCTTGAGGGTATGGACAAGGATTTGGCGATGGAACTGGCGGTGCGCGGCGTAATTACCCGCGAAGACCTGGCCGAGCAGTCTATTGACGACCTGCTCGACATCGACGGCATTGACGATGATCGTGCCGGCAAGTTGATCATGGCCGCCCGAGCCCATTGGTTCGAGTAATTAGGCGCGGCCTGAGGAGAGAAGTGCATGACGCAAGTCACGGTGAAACAACTGGCCGATGAGGTCAAAACACCGGTAGAGCGCCTGTTGCAGCAGATGCGTGAGGCAGGTCTGCCGCACACCGCCGCCGAGGAACATGTGAGCGACAGTGAGAAGCAATCGTTGCTGACTCACTTGAAAAGCAGCCACAAGGCGAAAGTGGAAGAACCGCGCAAGATTACATTGCAGCGCAAAACAACCAGCACCCTGCGGGTGGCTGGTAGCAAGAGCATCAGCGTTGAAGTGCGTAAGAAGAAAGTCTTCGTACAGCGCAGCCCGGAAGAAATCGAAGCCGAGCGCAAACGCGAGATGGACGAACGTCGCGCAGTAGAAAATGCTGCACGTCAGAAGGCTGAAGAAGAAGCCAAGCGTCGCGCCGAAGAAGAAGCGCGTCGCCAGCCTGCTGCTGCGCAACCTGCTGGTACTGACGCAGTCGCTGCGCCTAGCGCGCCTGTAGAAGCTGTGCGTGAGGCCGCTCCGGTTGCCGCTGCACCAGCGCCTGCTGCTGACGCTCGCAAGCGCGACGAACCTCGTCGTCCGGACAAACCACGTGCCGACGATAACAATCGTCGTAGCGGCGGTGGCGATGGCGAGCGTAAAAACGCTCCACATCGTGCTTCGGTCAAAGAGAAAGCGCCTGCTCCGCGCGTTGCCCCACGGACTACCGACGAAGAAAGCGATGGCTTCCGTCGTGGTGGTCGCGGCAAGGCCAAGCTGAAGAAACGCAACGCCCACGGTTTCCAGAGCCCAACCGGCCCTGTCGTGCGTGAAGTGAAGATCGGCGAGACCATCACTGTTGGCGATCTCGCTCAGCAGATGTCGGTCAAGGCTGCTGAAATCATCAAGTTCATGTTCAAGCTGGGTACTCCAGCCACCATCAACCAGGTACTGGACCAGGAAACTGCCCAGCTGGTTGCTGAAGAGCTGGGCCACAAAGTGACCCTGGTCAGCGACACCGCCCTGGAAGATTCCCTGGCCGAGTCCCTGAAGTTTGAAGGTGAAGCGGTTTCCCGTGCTCCAGTCGTGACCGTCATGGGCCACGTTGACCACGGTAAGACTTCCCTGCTCGACTACATCCGTCGTGCCAAGGTTGCAGCGGGCGAAGCCGGCGGCATTACCCAGCACATCGGTGCCTACCACGTTGAAACCGACCGTGGCATGGTGACGTTCCTCGACACCCCTGGTCACGCCGCGTTTACCGCCATGCGTGCCCGTGGTGCCAAGGCGACCGACATCGTGATCCTGGTGGTTGCAGCGGACGACGGCGTGATGCCGCAAACCATCGAAGCCGTTCAGCATGCTAAAGCAGCTGGCGTGCCGCTGGTGGTTGCCGTGAACAAAATCGACAAGCCGGGCGCTGATCTCGATCGCATCCGTAGCGAACTGTCGGTTCATGGCGTGACTTCCGAAGAGTGGGGTGGCGACACTCCATTCGTACCGGTCTCGGCGAAGATGGGTACCGGCGTTGACGAACTGCTCGAAGCAGTCCTGTTGCAAGCCGAGGTCCTGGAACTGACCGCTACCCCATCGGCTCCTGGCCGTGGTGTTGTGGTTGAATCCCGCCTCGACAAGGGCCGTGGCCCGGTTGCGACCGTTCTGGTTCAAGACGGTACCCTGCGCCAAGGCGACATGGTGCTGGTCGGTTCGAACTACGGCCGTGTACGTGCCATGCTCGACGAGAACGGCAAGCCAATCAAGGAAGCCGGTCCAGCCATCCCTGTCGAGATTCTCGGCCTGGACGGTACCCCGGACGCTGGCGACGAGATGAGCGTAGTTGCCGACGAGAAGAAAGCCCGTGAAGTGGCTCTGTTCCGTCAAGGCAAGTTCCGCGAAGTCAAGCTGGCCCGTGCTCACGCCGGCAAGCTGGAAAACATCTTCGAGAACATGGGCCAGGAAGAGAAGAAGACGCTTAACATCGTCCTCAAATCTGACGTCCGTGGTTCCCTCGAAGCGTTGAACGGCGCCTTGAACGGCCTGGGTAACGACGAAGTGCAAGTGCGTGTTGTCGGTGGCGGTGTCGGTGGTATCACCGAATCCGACGCCAACCTGGCACTGGCTTCCAACGCTGTACTGTTCGGCTTCAACGTGCGTGCCGATGCTGGCGCACGGAAGATCGTCGAGCAGGAAGGCCTGGACATGCGTTACTACAACGTCATCTACGACATCATCGAAGACGTCAAGAAAGCCCTCACCGGCATGCTTGGCAGTGACGTTCGGGAAAATATCCTGGGTGTCGCCGAAGTCCGTGACGTGTTCCGTTCGCCGAAGTTTGGCGCGATCGCCGGTTGCATGGTTATCGAAGGTACTGTGCACCGTAACCGTCCAATCCGTGTACTGCGTGAAGACATCGTTATCTTCGAAGGCGAGCTGGAATCCCTGCGCCGCTTCAAGGATGACGCTTCCGAAGTACGTGCCGGCATGGAATGCGGTATTGGCGTCAAGAGCTACAACGACGTCAAGCCTGGCGACAAGATCGAAGTCTACGAGAAGGTTCAGGTTGCTCGCAGCCTCTAACTCGCGCACTTCAGGAGCCACGCCGCGTGTGGGCATGCAAATGCCCCGCGCAGTGTCCGGACTCTAAACGCAACGCCCGGTCTGGCTTTTGTCAGGCCGGGCGTTTGCCGCTTTCAGACCCCACGGGTTTCACCGTGTGGCAGTAACAGGTAACAAGACATGGCAAAAGAATACAGCCGTACCCAACGTATCGGCGATCAGATGCAGCGCGAGCTGGCCCAACTGATCCGTCGCGAAGTCAAAGACCCGCGCGTTGGCCTGGTCACCATCACCGCTGTTGAAGTGAGCCGTGACGTCGGTCACGCCAAGATCTTCATCACCGTGATGGGTCAGGACAACAGCGAAGAAATCGCGCAAAGCATCAAGGTGCTCAACTCCGCTGCAGGTTTCCTGCGTATGCAGTTGGCCCGTGAGATGAAGCTGCGCAGCGTGCCCCAGTTGCACTTCCACTACGACGAAAGCGTCGTGCGTGGTGCGCACCTGTCGGCCCTGATCGAGCGCGCCGTGGCTGAAGACAATCAGCATCCGTCCACACCTGAAGACGCCAAGGAGTAAGCGGTGGCTCAGGTCAAACGTATCCGTCGTAACGTCAGCGGCATCATCCTGCTCGACAAGCCCATTGGTTTTACCTCCAATGCGGCGTTGCAGAAGGTCCGCTGGCTGCTCAATGCCGAAAAGGCCGGGCACACTGGTAGCCTCGACCCCCTGGCTACTGGCGTGTTGCCATTGTGCTTTGGCGAGGCCACCAAGTTCTCGCAATACCTGCTCGATTCGGACAAGGGTTACGAAACCCTTATGCAGCTGGGCAAGACCACCACCACGGCAGACGCCGAAGGTGATGTTCTGCAGGTTCGCGACGTGACCGTTGGTCGTGCAGATATCGAGGCTGCCTTACCCGCTTTTCGTGGGCAAATCAGTCAGATACCGCCGATGTACTCGGCTCTCAAGCGTGATGGCCAGCCTCTTTACAAGCTGGCACGTGCGGGCGAAGTAGTGGAGCGTGAACCGCGTTCTGTTACTATTGCGCGCTTGGAATTGCTCGCCTGTGAAGGCGACACCGCCCGCTTGGCCGTGGACTGCAGCAAAGGCACCTATATCCGTACCCTGGTGGAAGATATTGGTGAACAGCTCGGTTGCGGCGCGTACGTTGCAGAACTGCGACGCACCCAGGCTGGCCCTTTCACCCTGGCCCAGACGGTCACGTTGGAAGAGTTGGAAGCTGTACATGCCGAAGGCGGCAATGAAGCAGTTGATCGCTTCCTGATGCCATCGGACAGCGGTTTGCTGGATTGGCCATTGCTGCACTTCTCGGAACACAGCGCGTTCTACTGGCTCAACGGCCAGCCGGTCCGCGCACCGGATGCTCCGAAGTTCGGCATGGTGCGGGTACAAGATCATAACGGTCGCTTTATCGGTATCGGTGAAGTGAGCGAAGACGGGCGCATCGCGCCGCGTCGGCTGATTCGGTCAGAATGACCGAACGAGTGTGGCTGTTAACAGGCACGGTCAACACTCATTTTTAGATACAGGGATTTGTCCCTGGCCTGTTGAAACTGCCCTTTGGGTGGTTTCCTGAAAAAAGGATTGCCTCATGGCTCTCGACGTTCAAGAAAAAGCACAAATCGTAGCTGACTATCAGCAAGCTGTTGGTGACACTGGTTCGCCAGAAGTGCAAGTTGCACTGCTGACCCACAACATCAACAAGCTGCAGGGTCACTTCAAGGCCAACGGTAAAGATCACCACTCCCGTCGTGGTCTGATCCGCATGGTAAACCAGCGCCGTAAGTTGCTGGACTACCTGAAAGGCAAGGATCTGGGCCGTTACCAGGCTCTGATCGGTCGCCTGGGTCTGCGTCGCTAATCAGCGATTGCGCTAGAGGTTGGTTGTTTGCCGTGTGTCAGTGGGTTTCCCGCTGGCCCATGGCAGGCTCCCAGCCTCAAGTTTTATCTGGATACACGTTTTACCCTGGACAAGGGTTGGGCCGATTCCCGACATTGCCCAAGAATTTCGCAAGAAGACAAGTTCCCCAAGAGCCACAAAGAAGGTAGGACACCGTGAACCCGGTAATCAAAAAATTCCAGTTCGGTCAGTCGACCGTTACCCTCGAGACAGGCCGTATTGCCCGTCAAGCCTCCGGCGCAGTGCTGGTCACCGTTGACGACGACGTTACCGTATTGGTAACCGTTGTAGGCGCCAAGACCGCTGACCCAAGCAAAGGCTTCTTCCCTCTTTCCGTTCACTACCAGGAAAAGACTTACGCTGCCGGTAAGATCCCTGGTGGTTTCTTCAAGCGCGAAGGCCGTCCTTCCGAGAAAGAAACCCTGACTTCCCGACTGATCGACCGTCCGATCCGTCCGCTGTTCCCAGAAGGCTTCATGAACGAAGTGCAGGTTGTCTGCACCGTCGTTTCCACCAGCAAGAAGACCGATCCGGACATCGCTGCGATGATCGGCACCTCGGCTGCCCTGGCCATCTCCGGTATTCCTTTCGATGGCCCGATCGGCGCAGCTCGCGTTGCTTTCCACGAAAGCACCGGCTACCTGCTGAACCCAACTTACGAACAACAGAAAGCTTCGAGCCTGGACATGGTCGTTGCCGGTACTTCGGAAGCCGTGTTGATGGTTGAATCGGAAGCCAAAGAGCTGACCGAAGACCAGATGCTGGGCGCTGTACTGTTTGCTCACGACGAGTTCCAGGTTGTGATCAACGCTGTTAAAGAACTGGCTGCCGAAGCCGCCAAGCCGACCTGGACCTGGGCTCCTCAGCCAGAAGCCACTGAACTGCTGGGCGCTATCCGCTCCGAGTTCGGTGCTGCGATCTCCGACGCCTACACCATCACCATCAAGGCCGACCGTTACGCTCGCCTGGGTGAACTGAAGGATCAGGTTGTTGCCAAGCTGTCCGGTGAAGAAGGCCAGCCTTCTTCCAGCGAAGTCAAAGCAGCCTTCGGCGAAATCGAATACCGCACCGTTCGCGAAAATATCGTTAACGGCAAGCCACGTATTGACGGTCGCGACACCCGCACCGTACGTCCGCTGAATATTGAAGTCGGCGTTCTGCCGAAGACCCACGGTTCGGCCCTGTTCACCCGTGGTGAAACCCAGGCCCTGGTAGTCGCGACTCTGGGTACTGCCCGTGACGCACAACTGCTGGACACCCTGGAAGGCGAGAAAAAAGACCCGTTCATGCTTCACTACAACTTCCCTCCGTTCTCGGTAGGTGAGTGTGGTCGCATGGGGGGTGCTGGTCGCCGCGAAATCGGTCACGGCCGCCTGGCCCGTCGTTCGATTGCAGCCATGCTGCCTGCCGCCGACGTGTTCCCGTACACCATCCGTGTGGTGTCGGAAATCACCGAGTCCAACGGTTCCAGCTCCATGGCTTCCGTTTGCGGTGCTTCCCTGGCATTGATGGACGCTGGTGTGCCGATGAAGGCGCCAGTTGCCGGTATCGCCATGGGTCTGGTTAAAGAAGGCGAGAAGTTCGCCGTCCTGACCGACATCCTGGGTGACGAAGACCACCTCGGCGACATGGACTTCAAAGTAGCCGGTACCGCCAAAGGTGTTACCGCGCTGCAGATGGACATCAAGATCAAGGGCATCACCGAAGAAATCATGGAAATCGCTCTGGGCCAAGCCCTGGAAGCGCGCCTGAACATCCTCGGCCAGATGAACCAGATCATTGGTCAGTCCCGCACCGAGCTGTCGGAAAATGCTCCGACCATGATCGCGATGAAAATCGACACCGACAAAATCCGTGATGTCATCGGTAAAGGCGGCGCGACCATCCGTGCGATCTGTGAAGAAACCAAGGCTTCGATCGACATCGAAGACGACGGTTCGATCAAGATCTTCGGCGAAACCAAGGAAGCGGCTGAAGCTGCACGCCAGCGCGTCCTGGGCATCACCGCTGAAGCCGAGATCGGCAAGATCTACGTCGGTAAGGTTGAGCGCATCGTCGACTTCGGCGCGTTCGTCAACATCCTGCCGGGCAAGGACGGTCTGGTTCACATCTCCATGCTGAGCGATGCTCGCGTAGAGAAAGTGACCGACATCCTGAAAGAAGGCCAGGAAGTGGAAGTGCTGGTACTGGACGTGGACAACCGCGGCCGTATCAAGCTGTCCATCAAGGACGTAGCAGCAGCCAAGGCTTCGGGCGTTTAATTACTCCCAGGCTTTACGCTGAAAAAGAGGACTCTTCGGAGTCCTTTTTTTTGGGCTGCAGGAAAGTGAAGGTAAATCAGCCGTTTAGCCCAGGACAAAAGCCGCAACTTGCATGCAGGCACGATGGGCTTCATGCAAGTTGCACGATTCTGAATTTCGACAAAAAACATAAGCTATTGAATTTAAAGGTTTTTATTCTTATGCGAAAGTTGGCACAGCGCCTGCAACAGTACTGGTAACCCTGCAGCATTAACGTTGAAACGCTGCAGACCTTCGAAAAAACAGGAGTTACTCGTATGAAGAAGTTCGCTATCGCTGCTGCAACTGCCACCGCGCTGACCCTGACCATGGCTAACGTTGCGTTCGCCCAAACTTCCCAGGCTCCAATGGTTGTAGCCGCCGGTGAAGTGGACAAGGCCAAAGAAGCGACCACCGATACCTGGATCACCACTAAAGTCAAAGCTGACCTGGTTACCGAGAAAGGCATTCCTGGCACCGACATCAAAGTCGAAACCAACAAAGGTGTGGTCTCCCTGTCCTCCACTGTTGCTGTGACTGATGCACAAAAGGAAATGGCAGTAGCCATCGCCAAGAAAATCAAAGGCGTTAAAGCTGTATCGGCCGACGGCCTGAAAGCAGAGTAACGCGCAACGACTCGACTGGACTTAGGCAAGGCGGCCACGAGCGAGGCAGATATCCGCTCAATGCACCTTACAGGTTCATGCGACCGACCACAGGGATGTGGTCACTACGGGCCCCGACACTTGTGTCGGGGCCCGTTTTATTGTGGCGGGGAATACATGTCTGCGGATTATGCAGATCAAGTGTGGGAGCAGGCAGCCAGCTCCCACACTTTGGACTTATGGTGCCGGTAGTTACTCGGCATCCAGGTGCATTGGCGTAATTACCCGGCCATCTTTCTCGGCCTGGCCGAGGCTGGCATCAATGAAGTACACCCGATCGTCTTCCAACTGGCCCTTGTCGACCAGATAGTCCTTGATTGCACTCGCGCGGTCCTGGCCCAGTTTGCGTAGCAGCACATCACTGCCGCTCCAGAACTTGATCACGCCGTCGCGCAGCTTCGCCGAGCGCTCATCGCTGCCCAGGTCTTTCCACTCAGCCGGTGGCTGTTGCTTCAAGCGGGTGCGATAGATGCCTTCGAGCAGTGGCGCCTTTTCCTTTTCCGGTACTACAAGCAATGACGCCTGGGCCGGGACTTTATCGCCACGGCGCTGGAGTATCTTGTAGTAGTTGTACTGATACTCACGCTCAAGCCGCTCGGCGGCCAGGAACGGACCATCGCTGCTGGCTGCCGCAGTGCCTTCGATTTCCAGGCGCAGGGCAGGGCGCTCCTTGAGGGCTTTGGCGAGGCTGTTGAGGGCCGACTCGGCGTCTTTGCTCAGGGCGCTGGAGCCTGCGGCGAACGACACGTTGCCCAGGTCTTGCGAGCCTCCACCGGTCACCAGCCCGCCAATGAACTTGAACGGCGCCGTTGCCGCGCGCACTACCAGGTTGCGCAGGGTCTGCCAGACGATCGGCATCACACTGAACTGCGGGTTGTTCAAGTCGCCGGTCACCGGCAACTCGATGGAGATCTTGCCGTCAGTGTCCTTGAGCAGGGCAATTGCCAGGCGAATCGGCAGGTCCACCGCGTCCGCGCTGTCGACTTTCTCGCCCAGTTGCAGTTGCTCTACCACCACCTTGTTCTCGGCCTTCAACTGGCCCTTGGTGATCACGTAGTGCAGGTCCAGGTTGAGCCGGCCCTTACGGATACGGAACCCGGCAAACTTGCCCGAGTACGGTGTCAGGGTGGTCAGCTCGACGCGTTTGAAGCTGGTGGCGATGTCCAGCGCGGCCATCGGGTCAAACGGGTTGACGCTGCCCTTGATCGTCACGGGTGCATAGCGGTCAACCTTACCCTTGATGTCCACGCTGGCGGGTTTGGCCTGGCGGCTGTCGATGGTGCCGATCTGGCCATTGAGTTGCTGGATCGCCGTGGCAAAGTTCGGTGTCAGGCTGAAGTCGGCAAAGTTGGCCGAGCCGTCATTGATCGCGATCTGCCCGATACGGATGCCCAGGGGTTTTTCATTGCTCGCGCTGGATTTGGCCGTCGATTTGGCGCCACGGTCGGCCGGCTGTGGGATCAGCAGGTCATCGACGTTGGTGGTGCGATCATCGTTGATCATAAAGCGCGCATAGGGTTGCAGCAGGTTGATCTTGTCGATCGACAGGCTGTTGCCGTGCTGGTAGTTCAAGCCTTCCACCACCAGCCGCTGCCACTTGAGGAAGTCGCGGGTCTTGAGCGTGTCCAGGGTGTGCAACTGATCCACTTGGGCGCGGCCGGTGATCTGCAGCGCGAGGGGTTCGGTGCTCTTGAGGTTCACATCGAGGTTGCTGCCGAGCATGCCGCTGCGCAGTTCCAGGCGGATAAAGGGGCTGATATAGGACTGGGCAACCCGCAGGTCGATATCCTTGGTGTCGACTTTCAACTTGGCGCTGACCGGGTTCAGGTTGACCTGGCCGCTCGCCTGGATCTTGCCCTGCTTGCCCAGGCCACTGTCGATCTTGAGGGTGAAGGGGCTTTGATTGAGGCTGTCGAAGTCTTGTACATCGACATTCAGCGGGCCCAGCTCCAGGGCCACCGCAGGTTTTACCTGGCGATCAGCCAAGTGCACCTGATAGTTACGCAGTTGCACATCCTTGAGCAGCACTTGCCAAGGCCTGCTCGGCGCTGTCGGCTCGGCTTTTGGCGAATCGGCCGTGGCGGGAGCGCTTGTTGGCTCAGGCTTGGTAGCCGGCTTGCTCGGCTGGCTGGCGAACAGTTTCTGCCAGTCCAGTTGGCCATCGGCTTCACGGGCGGCCCAGGTTTCGAGCTTGTTACTGCGGATTTTGCCCACGATCACTTGCTGCTTGGCCAGGTCGATCGAGGTTTCGCTGACATCCAGGCGCTCCAGGCGGGCCAGTGGCCGGCCATCCGGGGCCTTGATCGCGAACGGCGCGATGCTCGCCGAGACGTTGGTCAGGTTCAGTTCGGTTTCTTTGGCCAGGTTCAGCTTGTAGTCGGTACTGAAATTAAGGGTGCCATCTTCCAGGACCAGGGGCACGGCGTCCCGCACATAGGGCCACCAGACTTTCATCTTGCCATCTGTGACCTTCAACTTACCCTCAGAGGCGATCGGCACCAGGCTGAAGTTGCCGGTCCAGTCGATCTGCCCGCCCTCGGGGCCTGCGGCGACCAGGGTCATGTCGGCATTGTCTTCGGGCAGGGTGCTGAGGTTTTTCAGCTCGAAGTCGAGTTTGTCGTAGAGGAACTCGATAGGCTCGCTGGGGCGCACGTCTTCGAAGTGCACGTAACCGCTCGCCAGCTTGATGCGTTCGATGCGCAGCGGGAACGGTTTGCTTTCGGGGTCATCGGGGGTCGGTTCGCTCGGCGGCAACTTGAACAGCTGCGCCAGGTTGAGGGTACCGGTCTTGTCGAAGAGGATTTCGGTCTTCGGCTTGTCCAACTGCACATCGGCCAGGTGCAGGGCGCGGGTCCAGAGGCTGTCGATCTGCAGGTTGGCGTAGAGGCGTTCAAAGCCCACCTGTTCCTTGCCCGGCTCACCGATTTTCAGGCCCCAGAGGGTCAGTTCCAGGCTGAACGGGTTGAGCTCGATACGCTCGATACGGGCCGGCACGGTAGCGTAATTGGCCAACTGTTGGTTGGTCACGCGAAGCGCAATACCGGGCAGAATCAAAAAGCCCAGCAAGCTGTAGAGTGCAAGGGCGGTCAGCAAGGCGCCTGTGGCGCGAATCAATCCTTTGGGCATGGGTGACGCCATCTATGTCGATCAGGAGTGCCTTGGAGTATGGCACGGGTTTACGGTTCCGAAGAACCGCGCCTTTATTACGCCAGACAGGTTCTTTCAGGGCAATCCTACAACTGCAGGATCAGGGTCTTCAGCGGCGGCTGCTGGTCTTGTGAGGGAAAGTCAGCGCCGGGTGTCATCACTGTCCAGTCGCGTACGGGGCGGCCAGCCTTTTCAGCACAGCGCAAGACCTGCTCGCGCCAGTCATCCATGCTGACCTTTGCCAGGTTGTTGCAGCAGATCAGTACACCGTTTTGCGCGGTGGCCAGCAATGCCGGCTTGAGCAGGCTCTGGTAGTCACGCAACAGGTCCACGGTACCAAAGGCGCTCTTGGCCCAGGCGGGTGGGTCGAGCAGCACCAGGTCATATTGACGTTGCTCCAGGCGCGGGTAGCTCGGCAGTTTTTGCCCGCGACGCTGGGTGATCGGCAGCCCGGCCAGTTGGCGGATTGCCGGGAAGTAATCGGACTGTACAAACGTCATGGCTGGCAGTTGCGGGTTCAACTCGCCGTTTTCGCGACCGACTGCCAGGTTGCCCTCGGCGAAGTCCAGGTTGCACACCTCGCGGGCCCCGCCGGCCGCTGCACTGAGGCCGACGCCGCAGGTGTAGGCAAACAGGTTCAGCACGCTTTTGCCGGCACTGTGCGCCTTGACCCAGCCGCGGGTATTGCGCAGGTCCAGGAACAGCAGCGGGTCCTGCCCCGGGTGGCGACCGCGCACGCGATAGTTCAGGCCCCATTCGTGGCCAACCAGGTCTTCCAGGGCCGCAGGTTCGGCGCGGTACACCGTGTCTTCGCGGTCGATACGCGAGTTGCCTCGGGAGCGGTCGTTATAGACCAGCAGCAACTCCAGGCCCAGGTACTGGTTGATCATCAGGTGCAATTGCAGGAGCGCATCGCTGTCCAGGGACTGGTGAAAGCTCTGCACCATCAATTGCGGGCCGTAACGGTCGATGGTCAGGCCCCCCGCGCCTTCCTGGCTGCCATGAAACAGCCGATAGCAATCGGTGCCTTGGGCATGCAGCTCGGCGAGCAGGTCTTGGCGGTGATCGAGGGCGGCGCGCAGCGCCTGATTCAGGGACGACATGGAGCGCGCCTTGCTGGGGAATTTAAGCGCGCAAGTTTAACAGCTCCTGTGGGCGTCGGCTTGCCGGCGATGGCGCGGGTGCAGGTCGATCAGTATCGCGGGCAGGCCAGGTGCCACAGGGTGTGTGTCGTTACAGCAGGCCCATCCGCCTGTGGGCCCGTTGCACCGAACCATTGCGCATCGCCCAGCGCAGCAGCGGCGCGCTGCGCCTGACCCCGGCGCGGATCAGTTGGCGTTGCAGCGGGCTTTGCTGTTGACCCAGCATGTCACCCGCCCAGTCCGGTAGCAGGTCGATCCCGGCCTGCATCATCAGCGCCCCGAACGGCTTGGCCAGGGCGCTGGGAGCCGGGGCATCGAGCAACAGGCGCAGTACTTCGCGGCTGCGTTCGTCACACAGCAGTTGTGGGCGAATACGTTGCAGGTAATCAGCAATTTCCTGCCTTGAACGCGGCACGTGGCGAGCCCCCAGTTGTTCGGCGACCAGGGCAATCTCGCTGTAATACCGATCCTGGTCTCTGGGCGATAGATCCGGGTTTTTGTAGCGCAAATGCGCCGCCAGAAAGCTGCTGACTTCGGCGACGTGAACCCAGGTCAGCAATTCAGGATCACTGGCCGCGTAGGGGCGCCCGTCAGGTGCGTGCCCGACCACTTGCAGGTGGATGGTGCGCACCTTTTCGATCAGCCATAACGCGTCGCGGCGCGAGCCAAACGTAGTACCGGAAATAAACTGCGAAGTGCGGCGCAAACGCCCAAGCATGTCCTGGCGAAAATTCGAATGGTCCCACACGCCGGCCAGCGCCAGGGGATGAAGCGCCTGCAACATCAAGGCGCTGATACCCCCGATCAGCATGCTGCTGAAGTCACCATGGACCTTCCAGCTCACCGAGTCCGGGCCGAACAGCCCTGGGTCGCCCTTGGGGCTTTCCAGGTCCAGATTGCCCAGGGACAGCCCCGTCAGGCTCATCAGTTGGGATTCGATACGGTTGCGCAGAAATTCCATGGTGGCTTGGGGGTTCCTATCGGTTCAGGCGCTTGTCGATCAGGCCGTCGACCACGCTCGGATCGGCCAGGGTCGAGGTATCGCCCAGGCTGTCCAGTTCGTTGCAGGCGATCTTGCGCAGGATACGCCGCATGATCTTGCCTGAACGGGTTTTCGGCAAGGCCGGCGCCCATTGGATCAGCTCCGGCTTGGCAAAGCCGCCGATTTCCTTGCTGACCAGGTCCAGCAGGTGTTTTTTCAGCGCATCGCTGGGCTCGACGCCATTCATCGGTGTGACAAACGCATAGATGCCCTGGCCCTTGAGGTCATGGGGATAGCCGACGACGGCAGCCTCGGCCACTTTGTCATGCAGCACCAGCGCGCTTTCCACCTCGGCGGTGCCGATGCGATGGCCGGAGACGTTGATCACGTCATCAATACGCCCGGTGATCCAGTAGTCGCCATCCTCGTCGCGCCGCGCACCGTCGCCGGTAAAGTAGTAGCCGGGGTAGGGCTTGAAGTAGGTGTCGATCATCCGCTGCGGGTCGCCATACACGCTGCGGATCTGCCCCGGCCAACTGGCTTTGATCGCCAGGACGCCGCTGCCGGCGCCGCTGATTTCCTTGCCCTGCTCGTCGAGCAATACCGGCTGCACCCCAAACATCGGCTGGGTCGCGCAGCCGGGCTTGATGCGCTGGGCGCTGACCAGCGGGCTGAGCATGATGCCGCCGGTCTCGGTCTGCCACCAGGTATCGACAATCGGGCAGCGCTGCTCGCCGACGGCATTGAAATACCACTCCCAGGCTTCCGGGTTGATCGGCTCGCCGACACTGCCGAGCAATCTCAGGCTGGCCCTGGACGTACTTTCCAGCGGGCCATGACCCTCGCGCATCAAGGCCCGCAGGGCGGTGGGCGCGGTGTAGAAAATATTCACCTGATGTTTATCGATCACCTGCCAGAAGCGCGAGCTGTCCGGGTAACTCGGCACACCCTCGAACATCAGGGACGTGGCGCCATTGGCCAGCGGCCCGTACACGATATAGCTATGGCCCGTGACCCAGCCGACATCGGCGGTGCACCAGAACACTTCGCCCTCGCGATAATCGAGCACGTATTTGAAGGTCATCGCCGCTTGCAGCAGATAGCCGCCGGTGGTGTGCAGCACGCCCTTGGGCTTGCCGGTACTGCCGGAGGTATAGAGGATAAACAGCGGGTCTTCGGCAGCCATCGGCTCGGGCGGACATGCGTCGCTGACCGCTTCCACCGCCTGTTGATACTTGAGGTCGCGCCCTTCAGTCCAGGCTACGGGCGCACCGGTTCGTTCCACCACCAGCACCGTCGTGACATTCGGACAGCTGGCCAGGGCCTTGTCGACATTCTGTTTCAGCGCCACCGGTTTACCGCCGCGTACGCCTTCATCGGCGGTGATCACGGTGCGGCAGTCGGCATCCAGGATACGGTCGCGCAGGGCATCCGGTGAGAACCCGCCAAACACCACGGAATGCACCGCACCAATCCGCGTGCAGGCCAGCATCGCGTAGGCGGCTTCCGGAATCATCGGCATGTAGATACACACCCGGTCGCCTTTTTTCACGCCACGGCTTTTCAGCACATTGGCCAGGCGGCTGACGTTTTGGTGAAGTTGGCGGTAGGTGATTTTGGAAGATTTTGCAGGATCATCGCCTTCCCAGATAAAGGCCGGCTGATCGGCGCGTTGCGCCAGGTGACGGTCAATGCAGTTGTAGCTGACGTTCAACTGGCCACCGGCAAACCACTGCGCGGCGCCGGTGTTGATATCGCAGTGCTGGACGGTCTGCCAGGGCGTGATCCAGTCGAGCAGCGCCTTGGCCTGTTCGGCCCAGAACGTATCGGGGTGTTCGATGGATTGCCGATAGAGGCGCTGGTAGCCCTCTTGACTGAGTTGCGCGCCCCGGCGCACTGCATCGGCATGGGGAAACTGGCTGATATCGAACATTAGGGATCCCTCTTCTTGTTATAGAGACAAGAGTTCAAGGCTGGTCCCTGGGGGAGCTGGCAAGCCAGCTCCCCCAGGGGGCGCTTGTGCAGGTTCAATCCCTGATTGTAGTGCCGATCACATCAACCGCGGTGACGACCACGGAAGTAGTTGATCAAGCCTTGGGTCGAGGCATCGTCGGCCAAGGTTTCCTCGGCGCCCGTCAGGCGGTTGTAGACGCCCTTGCCCAGTTCCTTGCCCAGCTCCACGCCCCATTGGTCAAAGGCGTTGATGCCCCAGATGACGCTTTGTACGAATACTTTGTGTTCATACATCGCCACCAGCGCGCCCAGACGGCGCGGGCTGATCCGCTCCACCACCAGGGTGTTGCTCGGGCGGTTGCCCGGGATCACCTTGTGCGGCGCCAGCTTTTGTATTTCGTCTTCGGCCATGCCTTTGTCACGCAACTCTGCTTCGGCTTCGCTGCGGGTTTTGCCGAGCATCAGCGCCTGGCTCTGGGACAGGCAGTTGGCATACAGCCACTGATGGTGGTCGGAGACCGGGTTGAAGCTGACGATCGGCACAATGAAGTCGGCCGGGATCAACTGGGTGCCCTGGTGCAGCAACTGGTGGTACGCGTGCTGACCGTTGCAGCCCACGCCGCCCCAGATAACCGGGCCAGTATCGGTGGAAACCGGCGTGCCGTCCTGGCGTACGCTCTTGCCGTTGGATTCCATGTCCAACTGTTGCAAGTGCTTGGTGATGTTACGCAGGTAGTGGTCGTACGGCAGGATCGCGTGGCTCTGGGCGCCCCAGAAGTTGCCGTACCACACACCCAGCAGGCCCAGCAGCACCGGCATGTTTGCCTCGAACGGCGCGGTCTGGAAGTGCTGGTCCATGGTGTAGGCACCCGACAGCAGTTCCTTGAAGTTGGACATGCCAATGGCCAGGGCGATTGGCAAGCCGATGGCCGACCACAACGAGTAACGGCCGCCGACCCAATCCCACATCGGGAAGATGTTCTCTTCACGGATACCGAAGGCCACGGCCGCCGCGTTGTTGCTCGACACGGCGATAAAGTGGCGATACAGCTCGGCTTCCGAGCCACCCTGGGCCAGGTACCAGGCGCGGGCGGCCTGGGCGTTTTTCAGGGTTTCCAGGGTGTTGAAGGACTTCGACGAGACGATAAACAGCGTGGTCTCGGCGCGCAGCTTCTGGGTTAGCTCGTGGAATTCACTGCCATCGATATTCGCCAGGTAGTGGCAGCGCACGCCTTTATGGGCGTAGGACAACAGTGCCTCGGAGACCAGCTCTGGGCCGAGGAACGAACCGCCGATGCCGATGTTGACCACGTCGGTGATCGGCTTCTCGGTGTAGCCACGCCACAGGCCGTCATGGATGCGGCCCACCAGGTCGGTGATCTGGTTCAGCACCTTGTGCACGTCGGGCATGATATTGGTGCCGTTGACCGACAACTTGTCGCCCACCGGGCGGCGCAGTGCGGTGTGCAGCGCCGGACGACCTTCCGAAGAGTTGACCGGCTCGCCATCGAACAGCGCCTTGATTGCGCTTTTGAGATCGACTTCGTTGGCCAGGCCCACCAGCAGGTCGCGGGTTTCAGGGGTAATCAGGTTTTTCGAGTAATCGAGGAAAAGTCCGCAGCTGCTCAACGTGAACTGGGTAAAGCGCTGGGGATCGGCATTAAACGCTTCGCGCATGCTGAAATCCTGCATGGCTTGGCGATGTTGATTGAGCGCTTGCCAGGCGGGCAGAGCGGTAACGTCATGAGGGGTGCGGTAATACGCCATCGCTGCGGGTTTCCTTTTTATTACTGGGACTGCTTTTAGGACACTTCTAAACCCGGAACATCCAGTTTTGTATCAAGGTTTGGGTTCCAGACAGCGCTAACTATAACGCCGGGCGATTACATTAAACCTAGCGTGTCGATATGTCTTGGCTTTGTCTGCGCGCAAGCCGGTACTTTTTTATACCGGGGCCTGGGAGGCGCTAAAAACTGAATGTGGGAGCGAGCTTGCCCGCGATGGTGCTGGGTCAGCGACAAATACATCGACTGACCGTCCGCCATCGAGGGCAAGCCCGCTCCCACATGGGGAGATTGCCAGGCTTAAGCGCTGAGGTTGAGGTGCAGGTTGTCGATCAACCGTGTTGCGCCCAGGTACGCGGCGACCAGGATCACCACATCACGATCCTCGGCGGTTGCCGGACGCAGGTGCTGGCCCTGGCAGACTTCCAGGTAGTCCATGCGCAGGCCGGCGGCCTCGATGTGCTGGACCTGCTCGGCCCGCAGCTTGGCGAAGTCGCGGTCGCCGTTTTCAATGGCGGTGGCGATATGACGGAGGCTGCGGTACAGCACCGGGGCGATGGCGCGCTGTTCTTCAGTCAGGTAACCGTTGCGCGAGGACAGCGCCAGGCCGTCCTCGGCGCGCACGGTGGGCTCGCCAATGATCTGGATCGGCATGTTCAGGTCGCGCACCATGGCGCGGATCACCGCCAGTTGCTGGTAGTCCTTTTGCCCGAACACCGCCAGGTCGGGCTGGACCATGTTGAACAGTTTGCTCACCACCGTCGCCACGCCCTCGAAGTGACCCGGGCGGCTGGCGCCGCACAGGCCTTCGGACAGTTGCGGCACGCTGACCCGGGTCTGCACCGTCATGCCGTCGGGGTACATCTCGTCGACGGTGGGGGCGAACAGCAGGTTGCAGCCCGCCACCAGCAGCTTTTCCTGGTCGGCGGCCAGAGTGCGCGGGTACTTGTCCAGGTCTTCACCGGCGCCAAACTGCAGTGGGTTGACGAAAATGCTCGCCACCACGAAGTCGGCTTGTTCGGCGGCGCGTGTCACCAGCGTAGCGTGGCCGGCATGCAGGTTGCCCATGGTCGGCACGAAGCCAATGCGCTTGCCGGCGTTACGCGCGTGAGTGACGGCGGCCCGCAGTTCGCGCAGGGTTTTTACGGTGTTCATGCAGAGAATCCGTGTTCGAGGCCAGGGAAGGTAACGGCTTTGACTTCAGCCACATAGGCGCTCAGCGCGGCCTGGATGTTGTCCTGGCCGGTCATGAAGTTCTTCACGAATTTGGGGGCGCGGCCGGTGAGGTTCAGGCCGAGCATGTCATGCAGCACCAGGACCTGGCCGTCGGTCGCGCTGCCGGCGCCAATGCCGATCACCGGGATTTTCACCGCCTGGGTGATTTCTTCCGCCAGTTCGCTAGGCACGCACTCGAGCACAATCATTGCAGCGCCGGCCTGCTCCAGGGCGATGGCGTCGGCCCGCATCTGCCGGGCTTGGGCTTCATTACGGCCCTGGACCTTGTAGCCACCCAGGATATTGACGGACTGTGGAGTGAGGCCCATGTGTGCGCATACCGGAACGCCGCGTTCAGCCAACAATCGGATCGACTCGGCAAGCCACAAGGCACCTTCGACCTTGATCATATGTGCCCCGGCCTGCATCAGCTTGCCGGCGTTCTGGAAGGTCTGCTCAAGCGTTGCGTACGCCATGAACGGCAGGTCGGCGATGATAAAGGCGCCTTCGTTACCGCGCTTGACGCTGGCGGTGTGGTAGGCAAGTTCATCGGTGGTGACGGGGAGGGTGCTGTCATTCCCTTGAAGAACCATGCCCAGGGAGTCGCCCACCAGTAACACCTCGACCCCGGCCTGGCAGCAAGCCTGGGCGAACGTGGCGTCATAGCAGGTCAGCATGGTGATTTTTTCACCCTTGAGTTTGAGGCTCTGCAAGGTGGTCAGGGTAATGTCTGGCATGAAAAGGGTCCTCGTTCAGGCGCTTGGAAACAGCGAGTAACGCGCGTGAGTCTTCGTTTATACAGGCGCACTTTCTTCAGAGCAGTGCTTATAAGGCCTGGATTGCGCCCTTCAGCGCCGGGTTGGCGGCAGCGGGACGCCTATAGTCGTGAGGAGGACTCTGGAAGTCAATTGGATGTGTTACCGCATTGTTACGAGCGGGGTGTTACCGCTGTTACTGATGCGATTCAGCAGGTAAAAGGCGTGCTCGGCCAGCGCCCACAGGGCTTGAGTCAAGCAGGAGGCAGGCGTTCCAGGCCGACGAATGGGCATTGATCGAGCAGATCACTGAGTAGGCGGCCGTCAGGCAGTTGCAAAGTGGCCGGTGCCAGTTCGGCAAGTGGATACAACACAAAAGCCCTTAGATGCATCTGGTAATGAGGCACCTTGAGGTGCGGCTCATCAATCAGGCGATCGCCAAACAGCAGGATATCCAAGTCCAGGGTGCGCGGGCCCCAACGCTCAAGGCGTTCGCGACCCTGGTCGTTCTCGATGGCTTGCAGCGCATCCAGCAGTTCCAGTGGCGCGAGGGTGCTGTTCAGCGCCGCCACCGCATTGGTATAGCGGGGCTGGCCGGGAAGCAGGGAATCACTTTGGTAGAAGGCAGAAACACCGACGAATGTGGTGTTCGGCAACTGCGCCAACGCCTCGATGGCGTTGCGCAATTGCTGTTGCGGGGCAGCGAGGTTGCTGCCCATGCCGATGTAGATACGCTCCACGGTGCTTATTCGCCAGAGGTATCGGCGGCACTGCGCTTGCGTTTGCTACCGCTGCTGCGGCGGCGCTTTTTCGGGCCGTCGCCAGTGGGTTCGCCTTTGCTGCTCAGTTCACGAATCATCTCGCGACGTTCGCTGTCATTGGCGTCCTGGTAGTCGGTCCACCATTCGCCCAGGCCATCAGTCTGCTCGCCGGCGCTTTCACGCAGCAGCAGGAAGTCATAGCCGGCACGGAAGCGCGGGTTGTCCAGCAGCAGGTCGGCACGTTTGCCACTGCGCCGTGGCAGGCGTTCCTGCATGTCCCAGATCTCGCGGATCGGCATGGTGAAGCGCTTGGGGATTGCGATGCGCTGGCATTGCTCGGCGATCAACTCGTGCGCGGCTTCCTGCATCGCTGGAATCGGCGGCATGCCACGGTTCTGCAGGCGCAGCACGCGGGCGGGCAGCGCCGGCCAGAGCAGGGCGGCAAACAGGAATGCCGGGGTCACCGGTTTGTTCTGTTTGATCCGCAGGTCAGTGTTGATCAACGCTTCACTGATCAGCGTGTGGGTGTACGTGGGGTTGTGCTCCAGTGCATCGGCGCTGGCCGGGAACAGTGGGTCGAACAACTGCAGGTCCACCAGCATTTCGAAGGTGTCGGCGGCATGCCCGGAAAGGAACAGCTTGAGCACTTCCTCGAACAGGCGTGCCGAAGGGATTTCCCGCAGCATCGGCGCCAGCTCGCGAATCGGCGCGGCCGTATGTTTCTCGATGCCGAAGTTCAGCTTGGCGGCAAAGCGCACGGCCCGCAGCATGCGCACCGGGTCTTCCTGGTAGCGCTGCGTAGGGTCGCCGATCAGGCGGATCAGGTGGTTGCGAATATCGTGTACGCCGTTGGCGTAATCGAGGATGCGCTCGCTGACCGGATCGTAATAGAGGGCATTGATGGTGAAGTCGCGGCGTTGCGCGTCTTCTTCCAGGGTGCCGTACACATTGTCCCGCAGGATGCGTCCGCTTTCGTTGCGGGAAGACTGGTTGCTGTCTTCCTCTTCATCGTTTTGCGGGTGGCCTGCTCGGAAGGTGGCGACCTCGATGATCTCGCGACCAAAGTGGATATGCACCAACTTGAAGCGCCGACCGATGATCCGCGCGTTGCGAAACTCGGCGCGCACTTGTTCAGGCGTGGCGCTGGTGGCGACGTCGAAATCCTTGGGAGTGATGTTGAGCAACATGTCGCGCACACAACCACCGACCAGGTAGGCCTGGTAGCCAGCGTTCTGCAGGCGTTCGACGATGTTCACCGCATAACGGCTGAACTGGGCGCGCTGCAGCGAATGTTGATTGCTGTTGAGCACTTCAGGCGTGCTGCGAATGTGTTGCGTACGACGCAAGGGGGAACGGAATGACTGGAACAACTTCTTCAGCATGGGATGCACTGTTTGAAGGAATGTTCGGCCATAACGAAGAATGACCGCATGATGGGCCGGGATTCTAGCATTTAGTCAGGGGATGGTGTAGGAACTAGCTGCAAGCGTTGAGCCAGATGCTTAAATAAGCCGGTGCGGCGCTCAAATCGCAGAAACTACAAGGGGAGCCGAAGCTCCCCCAGAAAGTAGTTGCGTGCTCTATTTTTATTATTGGTTTCGGGCTTCTTGTTTTTGTTGATCGCCCTCGCCATGAGATTTGACCTTCATGACACTCCCAATCGGGAGTCAAGAGCAAACGGATTGCTTTGGTCGCTGTGTTGCGATGATCAATGATCCAACCAGTTCAGGCTCTGCCTTAGGGCAGTTTTTGTTGTTCTCGGCCTGGTTGCGGGGCAAGCCCCAAATGCAACGCCTCTCCAAAAGAATCAGTTAGCTGCGCCTCCGCCGTGTTGTTTTTATTGTGCGTGAGTCGATTCGTCTTATTTTTATTGTGTGTGTACGGTGCTTTTTATTGTTCTTGTACTAAGCATATAGCAGGGTGCGTGCCAACTTTTGCGAGCCCCAGCAAAATCAGGGGGATGGCCGGGTTTTGGGTGTTTGGCAGGCGAAAAAAAGCCGGGGCTTCGTTACCGTAAGCCCCGGCTTTTTGTTACGTGAATATCTGAGGTAACAGTTTTTTCACGTTTGGGGTGTTACCCAATGTGAGTTGACCTCAGCTTTCGCTGGCAACCCCGGTCTTGCGCCGTGGAATGCCCAGGCGCTGGCGCCGTTCCCACAGGCACTTGCGGCTGACACCCAGTTTGCGCGCCAGTTCGGTCTCGGTCATATGGTCCTGGTGCTCCAGGACGAAGTGCTGGAAGTAGTCTTCCAGGGACAAGTCTTCTGTAGGCTCATGGCTGGTGTTACTGCCGCCCTGTTGTGGTGCCAGGCCAATGAAGTCGTCATCGTCCAGGTCACTCAGTTCGATATCAATGCCCAGCAGCTCGGCGGAGATCTGCGGGCTCTCCGAAAGAATCACAGCCCGCTCCACGGCGTTTTCCAGCTCGCGCACGTTACCTGGCCACGAATAGTGGCGGATAGCTTGCTCGGCGTCGGCCGCAAACGTCAGGTCGGTACGGTTGACGCGCGCGCTCTGGCGCAACAGGAATGCATTGGCAATCTCGTTGACGTCGGCACCGCGTTCGCGCAGGGCCGGCAGCTTGAGGGCGATTACGTGCAGGCGGTAATACAGGTCTTCGCGGAACTGGCCGATTTTCGCCAGGCTCTTCAGGTCCCGGTGAGTCGCGGCGATCAGGCGCACATCGACTTTTTGTGACTGCACCGAGCCGACCCGGCGAATCTCGCCCTCCTGCAATACGCGCAGCAGGCGTGCCTGGGCTTCCAGGGGCAGCTCACCGATTTCGTCGAGGAACAGCGTGCCGCCGTCCGCCGCTTCCACCAGGCCGGCGCGTCCGGCGCTGGCGCCGGTAAAGGCACCTTTCTCGTGGCCGAACAGTTCGGATTCGATCAAGGATTCGGGGATTGCCGCGCAGTTCACCGAGATCATCGGGGCCTTGGCGCGTTTGGACAGGTTGTGCAGGGCGCGGGCCACCAGCTCTTTGCCGGTGCCGGACTCGCCCTGGATCAGGACATTGGAGTCCGTGGGCGCAACCTTGCGGATCTTGACGTACAGGTCCTGCATGGGCGGGCAGGAGCCGATGATGCCGATCTCACCATTGCTGTTGTCGACCCCGGGTTTGTCGCTGGCGGTCTTGCCGGCCGGCCGTTCCGCCGGGGCACTGTTGGTCGACTGGCGGTCACGCAGGATGCGCGCCACGGCCTGGAGCATTTCGTCGTGGTCGAAGGGCTTGGCGATGTAGTCCACCGCGCCCATCTTCATGGAGTCTACGGCCGAGCGCAGGCTGGCATAGCTGGTCATGATCAGCACCGGCGTGCCCTGGCCCAGCTTGATCAGTTCGGTACCGGGCGCGCCAGGCAGGCGCAGGTCACTGACAATCAGGTCGAATGTGGGAATGCTGAAACGCTCTTGGGCTTCCTGCACCGAGCCGGCTTCGCTGACCTGGTACTGATTACGTTCAAGCAGGCGACGCAAGGCAGAGCGGATAATGGTTTCGTCTTCGACGATCAAAATGTGCGGCATTGATTCAATTCTCTCGACGGTCTCAGTTCACAGCGGACGTCGCTTCGACATGACGCGGCAAGGTCACCCGAATACGGGTGCCGCGTTGGCTTTCGGTGTCAGCCGGGCTGTCGATGGTGATTTGTCCATAATGCTCTTCAACGATGGAATAGACCAGTGCAAGGCCCAGACCGGTACCTTCACCAGGATCCTTGGTGGTGAAGAAGGGTTCGAACAATCGGTCCATGATGTTCTGTGGAATACCGCTGCCTTCGTCTTCGACGATCAGGTCTACCGTGTGCTCGTAAGCCTCGCTCTTGACCCTTACCGCACTGCCGGCGGGTGTCGCGTCGCGGGCATTGGACAGCAGGTTGATCAGCACCTGGGCCAGGCGTTGTGAGTCGCCGACCACCCAGTGTTCCGGATCGCACAAGTTATAGAACTGTACTTCGAAATTACGCCGGTTCAAGGCCAGCAGCCCAATAGCATCCTGGGCGACTTCGGCCAGGCACACCGCTTCATCGTGATTCTGGTGGCCGCCGGCATGGGCGAAGCTCATCAGCGATTGCACGATGCGCGAGACGCGTTTGGTCTGCTCGAGGATCTGCCCGCTGATTTCGGTGATTTCGTCGTCTTCTTCGCGCTCCTCGCGCAGGTTCTGCGCCAGGCACGCGATACCGGTGATCGGATTGCCGATCTCGTGGGCCACGCCTGCCGCCAGGCGCCCGATACTGGCCAGGCGCTCGGAATGCACCAGCTTGTCTTCGAGCATCTGGGTTTCAGTGAGGTCTTCGACCAGCAATACCAAGCCACTGTTGCCTGGGGCCAGGGGTTCGTCGATGGCCGCTTTGTGCAGGTTCAGCCAGCGGGTCTGGCCATCCAGGGCCAGGTGCTGTTTGTGCAAGTGTTCGTCGGGCAGGTTGATAAAGCCCTGCAGCAACTCGCGCCAGGGATCGCCGATGGTGGTCAGGCGCGAGCCGACCACGCGCTGGGCGGCGATGCCGGTCAGCTCTTCCATGGCCTTGTTCCACATCAGGATCTCCTGGTCCTTGGCCAGGGAGCACACGCCCATGGGCAGTTCCTGCAGGGTCTGGCGGTGGTAGCGGCGCAGGGCATCGAGTTCGGCGGCAAGGCCGGTGAGGCGTGAGTGGTAGTCTTCCAGCCGGCTCTCGATAAAGTGGATATCTTCAGTTACATAGTTTTCGCCGCCGGCCTTGTAGGGCAGGAAGGTCTCGACCATGTCCTGGGACACGCTGGGGCCCATCAACCCGGACAGGTTGGCCTCGATGCGGTCGCGCAGGCGGCGCAGGGCATAGGGGCGGCGCTCGTCGAAAGGCAGGTACAGATCGCGCAGTGCCTGTTCCACTTCCTTTTGTGCAGCCTTGGCGCCCAGGGGCTTGGCCAGTTGCGTGGCGAATTCCTGGGGCGAGGCGGCATGCAGTTCGCGGCGTTGCGGGCGGCGTACGTTATCCACCGCGCAGGCTTCGGCCGCACTGGTTTCTTCGGGGCTGGCGTTGGTGAACAGGGAGATCAGGGTGAACATCAGTACGTTGGCCGCCAGCGAGGCGATGGCTGCCATGTGCCAACTGGTGTCATCCAGCACGTAGATCATGTTCAGCAGCGGGATGTAGAAACCCTGCAGGTTGCCGACCAGTGGTAGCAGCATGGTCACCAGCCACACCAGGATCCCCGCCAGCAGCCCGGCGATAAATCCACGCCGATTGGCGGTTGGCCAGTACAGCACCGACAACACCCCCGGCAGGAACTGCAAGGTGGCGACGAAGGCCACAATGCCGAGGTTGGCCAGGTCTTGCTCGGCCGCCATCAGCAGGTAGAAGCCATAGCCGGCCATGATGATGGCCACGATCAGCGCGCGGCGTGTCCATTTCAGCCAGCGGTAGATATTGCCTTCGGCGGGCGGCTGATACAGCGGCAGCACCAGGTGGTTGAGGGCCATGCCCGACAGCGCCAGGGTGGTGACGATAATCAAGCCACTGGCCGCCGATAACCCACCGACATAGGCCAGCAGCGCCAGGGATTTACTGTTGGCGGCGATGCCGATGCCGAGGGTGAAGTATTCCGGGTTGGTGGTGGCCCCCAGTTTCAGCCCGGCCCAGAGGATCAGCGGCACCGCCAGGCTCATCAGCAACAGGAACAGGGGCAGGCCCCAGCTGGCGCTGACCAGCGAACGCGGGTTGAGGTTCTCGGTGAAGGTCATGTGGTACATGTGCGGCATGACGATGGCCGAGGCAAAGAACACCAGCAGCAACGTGCGCCAGGGGCCTTCCTGCAGCGGGGTGTGCAGGGCGGCGAGGGCGGTCTGGTTTTGCAGCAGCCACAGCTCAAGCTGTTGCGGGCCGTCGAACACCCCGTACAGCGCGTACAAGCCCACGCCACCGATGGCGATCAGCTTGATCACCGACTCGAAGGCAATCGCAAACACCAGGCCTTCGTGTTTTTCCCGGGTGGCGATATGCCGCGAGCCGAAAAAAATCGTGAACAGGGTGATCAGCGCACAAAAGCTCAGGGCCACCCGATGTTGCACCGGCTCGTGGGTAAGAATACCGATGGAATCGGCCACTGCCTGGATCTGCAGGGCCAGCAGCGGCAGCACGCCGATCAGCATGAAGATCGTGGTCAGCGCGCCGGCCCAGGTGCTGCGAAAGCGGAAGGCAAACAGGTCAGCCAGCGACGACAGTTGGTAGGTGCGGGTGATTTTCAGGATCGGGTACAGCAGCACCGGCGCCAGCAGGAAGGCCCCGGATACCCCGAGGTAGCTGGAAAGAAACCCATAGCCATATTGGTAGGCCAGGCCCACCGTGCCATAGAACGCCCAAGCGCTGGCATAGACGCCCAGGGACAAGGTGTAGGTCAGCGGGTGGCGAATGATCGCCCGCGGGATCATCCCACGCTCACTGATCCAGGCCACCCCGAACAGCGCGGCCAGGTAGGCGGCGCTGATCAGCAGCATCTGGGTCAGGCTAAAGCTCATCGGCATCTTTTTGGCTCTGCAGGATGAAAGTCACGACGATCAGGATCAACCACAGCAGATAGGGGCGATACCAGGCGCCCGTGGCGTCGATCCACCAGTCCATGATGGCGGGAGAAAACAGGTAGATCCCGACGACCAGCAGCAGGACCAATCGATAGATGTACATGTTGGCCTCTGATTGAAAAACTGCGGCGATGTTAACGGATGGTTGGCAGGCTGCAAGCGTCTTCAGTGCAATTGCGCTTCGGCCAGGGTCAGTGTGCGCGGGATCCGGGTGGCATCCCAGTGCCGGATGCCCCAACCGAGCAGTTCCTGTGGGCTGGCGTGGAGCAGCTCATCCCCCGGCTGCTGGCCGAGGGCGCGCAGGGCCCTGAGTAGCAGAGGTGTGGCCTGGTCGGGCGTTAGCGGCGGCGAGCGGTAGGATTTACCCAGCTTGTTACCGTCCGGCTGGATGATCAGCGGTACATGCAGGTAGCGCGGCTGGCGCAGGCCCAGCAGTTCTTGCAGGTACAGCTGGCGCGGCGTGGAGTCCAGCAGGTCGGCGCCGCGCACGATATCGGTGACACCTTGCCAGGCATCGTCGAGCACCACCGCCAGTTGGTAGGCATACAGGCCGTCGCGGCGGCGGATGACGAAATCGCCTACATCGCGGCCCAAGTGTTGTCGGAATTGGCCTTGTACGCGGTCAGTGAAATGGTATTCCAGTTCGGGAACCCGTAGGCGAATGGCAGCATCCTGCTGAGCGTGGCCGGCGTTGCGGCACAGGCCCGGGTAAATGCCGTTATACGGTTCCAGTTGCTTGCGTGAGCAGGTGCAGGCGTAGGCCAGGCCATGGTTGAACATGTCGTTCAGGACTTTGGCGTAGGCATCATGCCGCTCGCTTTGTCGGACCAGTTCCCCGTCCCATTCAAAACCATAGCTTTCCAGAGCATGCAGGATTGCCGCCTGGGCGCCGGGCTCTTCACGGGGAGGGTCGAGGTCTTCCATGCGCATCAGCCAGCGGCCTTGATTGGCGCGGGCGTCGAGATAGGAAGCGAGGGCTGCAACCAGGGAGCCGAAGTGCAAATGGCCGCTGGGGGTGGGGGCGAAACGCCCGATATAGGGAGAGGCTGTCATGGCCTGGATATTACTGGAAAACCGCCAAACCCCAGAAACAAAAATGGGGCGTTTGCACGCCCCATTTGTTCGGCCCGGCAGGGATTACTTGCCGACCTGTTTTTCCTTGATTTCTGCAAGGTTCTTGCAGTCCACACACATGTCTGCGGTAGGACGGGCTTCCAGGCGACGAATACCGATCTCGATGCCACAGGATTCGCACCAGCCGTATTCTTCGTCCTTGATCAGTTGCAGCGTCTTGTCGATCTTCTTGATCAACTTGCGCTCGCGATCGCGCGCACGCAATTCCAGGGCAAATTCTTCTTCCTGGCTGGCACGGTCTGCCGGGTCAGGAAAGTTGGCTGCTTCGTCCTTCATATGGCCAACGGTACGATCGACCTCCTGCATCAAGTCCTGTTTCCACTTGTTCAGGATCTTGGTGAAGTGCTCGCGCATGGGCTCGCCCATGTATTCTTCGCCCTTCTTTTCTACGTAAGGTTCGAAGCCGCCGAGACCTTGAGTCTGCTGTTGCTTTGCTTGGGTGGACATGAATAGACCGCCTCTCACTCTTCTAATCCATTGCGCAGGATTGCAACATCACCGACACCTGCCGGCCCTGCGGCTGCAAGCGGGCGAACTTACCAGATAGCTTCGGGGTGCGCCACTCCCGGTTGTCGAGGCCCGTCCTGCCGGGGTTGCAAACTGCTGCGACCGGCAATGGCTGGGTATACATTGTCTCGAATGTTGATTTTAGTCGTTTTGCAGGTGCTTGCCCGGCTCATTGCCCTGGGCCAGGCAGGCAATAGAGCATGTTTTACCTCGCGGGTTCGGTAGAATCCCGATTTTGTCCTCATTGTTAAGGAAGGCTAATGGCTCAGCCCTACAGTGCTCGCAGTCGAGCTATCGAACCTTTTCATGTCATGGCGTTACTGGCGCGGGCCAATGAGCTACAGGCCGCAGGCCATGATGTGATTCATTTGGAAATCGGCGAGCCGGACTTCACCACCGCCGAACCGATCATCCAGGCCGGCCAGGCCGCGCTGGCCAACGGCAAAACCCGCTACACCGCCGCCCGTGGCTTGCCGGAACTGCGCGAGGCCATCAGTGGCTTCTACCAGCAGCGTTATGGCTTGAGTATCGACCCCGAGCGCATCCTGATCACCCCGGGCGGCTCCGGGGCCTTGCTCCTGGCCAGTAGCCTGCTGGTGGACCCCGGCAAGCATTGGCTACTCGCGGACCCGGGCTACCCCTGCAACCGGCATTTCCTGCGCTTGGTGGAAGGTGCGGCGCAACTGGTGCCGGTCGGCCCCGAGGTGCGCTACCAACTGACTGCCGATCTGGTGGAGCGCTACTGGGACCAGGACAGCGTGGGGGCCTTGGTCGCTTCGCCGGCCAACCCGACCGGGACCATCCTGACCCGTGATGAACTGGCGGGCCTGTCCAGCGCGATCAAGGCCCGCAATGGTCATCTGGTAGTGGATGAGATCTATCACGGCCTGACCTACGGCACTGACGCGGCCAGCGTGCTGGAAGTGGATGACGAGGCGTTTGTCTTAAACAGTTTTTCAAAGTATTTCGGCATGACCGGCTGGCGTCTGGGCTGGCTGGTGGCGCCCCCCGCAGCCGTGGGCGAACTGGAGAAACTGGCGCAGAACCTGTACATCAGCGCGCCGAGCATGGCCCAGCATGCGGCATTGGCCTGCTTTACCCCGCAGACTCTGGCGATCCTTGAAGAGCGACGGGCCGAATTCGGTCGCCGGCGTGACTTTTTGCTACCGGCTTTGCGCGAGTTGGGTTTTGGTATTGCGGTCGAGCCTGAAGGGGCGTTTTACCTGTATGCCGATATCAGCGCCTTTGGTGGCGATGCCTTTGCATTTTGCCGGCATTTTCTTGAAACCGAACACGTGGCATTCACGCCCGGGTTGGATTTCGGTCGCTTCCAGGCGGGGCATCATGTGCGTTTTGCCTACACGCAAAATCTTGATCGACTACAGGAAGCGGTGGAGCGGATTGCCCGTGGTTTGCGGAGCTGGCAAGGCTGATGCGCTTTCATCCTCCCCTCGAAGAAGGTCGGCTGATTCGCCGCTACAAGCGTTTTCTGGCCGATATCGAAACCGCTACCGGCGAGTTGCTCACCATTCACTGCCCGAACACGGGCTCGATGTTCAACTGCATGGTCGAGGGCGGACAAGTCTGGTTCAGCCGCTCCAACGACCCCAAGCGCAAGCTGCCGGGCACCTGGGAAATCGCTGAAACGCCCCAGGGTCGCCTGGCGTGCGTCAACACCGCACGTGCCAACCCGTTGGTCGAAGAAGCGCTGCATGCCGGGGTGATCACCGAGCTCAATGGCTTTACCGGACTAAAGCGTGAAGTGCCGTATGGCCAGGAAAAAAGCCGCATCGACTTTCGCCTGGACTATCCCGACGGCGCGGCCTATGTCGAAGTCAAAAGTGTCACCCTGGGGTTTGACGGCACCTCTGTCGCGGCGTTTCCCGATGCGGTGACTCAGCGTGGGGCCAAGCATTTGCGCGAATTGGCGCATTTGGCCCGCAGCGGCGTGCGGGCGGTGCAGTTGTACTGTGTGAACCTGTCGGGCATCGACAGCGTAAGGCCGGCCGAGGAAATCGACGCGGGTTACGCGGCGGCACTGCGTGAAGCCAAAGCTGCCGGGGTGGAAGTCCTGGCGTACGGCGTGCAGGTGGGGGCGCAGCAAATCTATATTGATCGGCCATTGACGGTGTTGCTCAACGACTAGAGTTGCACCCACAACCCCTGTGCGTCTTCGCGGCCGGGCAGGGGGCTGAGGCTCTGGCCCGCGCACGGGCCGGCCACGCACTCACCGTTTTCGATCAGAAACAACGCGCCGTGGGTGGCGCATTGGATCATGCTCGCGCTGGGATCGAGAAAGCGGTCCGGCTGCCATTCCAGCGGAACGCCGCGATGAGGGCAGCGGTTGATATAGAAATACACCCGGCCTTCGCGGCGCACGGCAAACAGCTTGCGGCCGTCGATATCGAAGCCGCGGCTGCTGTCGGGTGCCAGTTCGTGGGAGGGGCATAGAAACTTCATAAGCGTTCTCAGGTGGTGCGGGTCAAGGGCTGTAGAGTGATCCAGGGTTTGCGGGTGAGCCCGGTGCTTGACGTTCAAATGCAAACAATTATCAAATGCCGGCTTCGCCTGTTAGCTGACTGCGTGCTCAGACGGTCGCATGACTGGCTCCACCCCCTGGAAGGAAACCCTTTTATGCGCCTGAGTACCAGCGCTATTGCGCTTGTTGTCGGACTGCTGGTCAACCACGTGGCGCAAGCCGCTGAACCGCCACAACGCTGGGTCAGCGCCGGCGGGGCGTTGTCGGAGTGGGTGGTGGCCCTGGGGGGCGAGTCAAAGCTGGTGGGCGTCGACACCACTAGCCAGCACCCACAATCGCTCAAGGCATTACCCAGTATCGGTTACCAGCGCCAGCTGTCGGCCGAAGGGATCTTGAGCCTGCGCCCGCAAATCCTGGTGGGCACTGAGGAAATGGGACCGCCCCCGGTGCTGGCGCAGATTCGCAATGCCGGGGTGCAAGTGGAGCTGTTTTCCGCACAGCCTGACTTACCGACCCTGCAAGGCAACCTGCAACACTTGGGCACGCTGCTGGGGGCTGAAGATCGGGCCATGGCACTGTTCAGTACGTATCAACAGCAACTAAACCTGCAAAAAAACGCCGTGACCCAGGCGCAAACCCGGCAAAAGGCCCCAGGCGTGCTGTTGGTGCTCGGGCATGCTGGCGGCAAGCCATTGATCGCCGGCAAGGACACCGCCGCCGATTGGGTACTGCAACAAGCCGGTGGGCGCAATCTGGCGACGCACACCGGGTACAAGCCGTTTTCGGTGGAGTCCCTGGCGGGGCTGAGCCCTGAAGTGCTGGTGTTCTCCGACCGTGCCCTGAGTGGCGAGGCGGCCCGCGCAGCCTTGTTCAAGGAAAATCCGATTCTGGCGAACACCTCGGCGGCCAAGACCGGTCGGGTCGTTGAGTTGGACCCCACCTTGTTGGTCGGGGGCCTGGGCCCACGGTTGCCGGCCAGCCTGCAAGCCTTGTCCGCCGGGTTCTACCCCGCTAAAACCCAAGCCGCCCCATGACCACTCTGGTTAAACCACGCGCCCTGTTTATAGGCCTGAGCCTGTTGTGTGTATTGGCGATCTGGCTGTCCTTGGCTTTGGGGCCTGTCAGCCTGCCGTTGCTCGACACATTGCGCGCCGCGTTACGCTTGCTTGGCGTGCCCCTTGAGGCTCAGGGGCTGGAGCAGGCAGAGTTGATTCTGGGGCAGATCCGTTTGCCGCGCACCTTGTTGGGGTTGGCGGTCGGCGGGGTGCTGGCGCTGTCGGGGGTGGCCATGCAGGGGTTGTTTCGCAACCCCTTGGCCGACCCGGGGCTGGTTGGTGTGTCCAGTGGCGCCGCGCTCGGGGCGGCGGTGGCTATCGTCGGCGGCGCGGCCTTTGGTGGCCTGCCGGATGCGGTGGGGCCGTATCTGCTGTCGCTGTGTGCATTCCTCGGTGGCTTGGGCGTGACGGCGCTGGTCTATCGCCTGGGGCGGCGTGATGGCCAGACCAATGTCGCAACCATGCTGTTGGCCGGTATCGCCCTGACCGCCCTGGCGGCCTCGGCGGTGGGCCTGTTCACTTACCTGGCGGATGACGCCACCTTGCGCACCCTGACGTTCTGGAACCTCGGCAGCCTCAATGGCGCCAGTTACTCGCGGCTGTGGCCGTTGCTGCTGGTCAGTGCCGGGGTGGCGCTGTGGCTGCCGCGCCGGGCCAAGGCGCTCAATGCCTTGCTCCTCGGGGAGTCGGAAGCCAGTCATCTTGGGATCAATGTCGAGGGGCTCAAGCGTGAGCTGGTGTTTTGCACGGCCCTGGGGGTTGGCGCGGCAGTCGCCGCAGCGGGGTTGATTGGTTTTGTCGGGCTGGTGGTGCCGCATCTGGTGCGCCTGCTGGCGGGGCCGGATCATCGCGTGCTGCTGCCGGCCTCGGTGCTGGCGGGGGCGAGCCTGTTGTTATTCGCCGACCTGGTGGCCCGCCTGGCCCTGGCGCCCGCTGAGTTGCCCATTGGCATTGTTACCGCCTTTATTGGCGCGCCGTTTTTTCTTTACCTGCTGTTGCGAGGGCGCGCCTGATGCTGCGAGTGGAAAACCTGCAGATCCGCCGTGGTCGCAAAACCGTATTGGCCGACGTGACCCTGGACCTGAAGCCCAGTGAAGTCCTGGGTGTGCTCGGCCCCAATGGCGCCGGCAAAAGTACGTTGCTGGGCGCGTTGTGCGCGCAGTTGCAGGCGGATGAAGGCCAGGTCTGGCTGGATGACCGCGAACTCAAGGATTGGCAGGGTGCGCAACGGGCCCAGCGGCTGGCGGTGCTGCCACAGGTGTCGACCCTGGATTTCGCGTTTCGCGTCGAGGAAGTGGTGGGCATGGGACGACTGCCCCATCAGACCGGTCGGGCGCGCGACGCTGAAATCATCGACGCCGCCTTGCAGGCCGCTGACGTGAGCCACTTGAGCGGGCGCAGTTACCTGGCCTTGTCTGGCGGCGAGCGCCAGCGTGTGCACCTGGCGCGAGTGCTGGCGCAGCTCTGGCCGGGCGAGGCGGGGCAGACATTATTGCTGGACGAACCGACGTCGATGCTCGACCCGCTGCACCAGCACACCACCTTACAGGCGATCCGCAGCTTTGCTGATCGTGGCGCGGCTGTGCTGGTGATCCTCCACGACCTGAACCTGGCGGCGCGCTACTGTGACCGCATTCTGCTGCTGGAAAACGGCCGCCCCCATGCCCTGGGTACGCCGGCGCAGGTATTGCGCCCGGAACTGCTCAAGGCCGTGTTTGGCCTGGATGTGCTGGTGCAGCCCCATCCTGAACTAGGTCATCCATTGGTCATTGCCCGCTGAGGTTCGTCGTGGCTGCAGCGATGTACCGGGTTCATAAAACCCAGGCAAAAAAAGACCCGGCAAGAGCCGGGTCAAATAACCGTGATTAGCCTGATGAGGAGATAAACTGAGAGTCCGAACCAAGGGTCTTTCAGTTATCGGCTGATCTCGCGACCAGTTGTGATAATCATAACGATTCTCATTTGAGAGTCAATATTTGTTTTTACGCCCTGGGGGCTTTTCCTCAAACGCATGTTTGAAATCCCCGTAAACCCTGGGTTCCTGACTGTTTCAGTTCTTGTTGCGTACCGACAAAACTTCCAATTGGCGATTCAAGGCTTCCTTGCGCTCAGTTGGAATATCGTTCCAATGCACATCCATCAATGCGCCTTCGATGGCATACAGCAGGACTTTGGACGCCCGAAAGCCACGACTGCGTACCGCCCGATAGGCGTCCACGGCGCCCAGGCGACGCAGGTCTGAAGCGCTATGGATGCCCACCGCATGCAGCCATTGCGCAGAGGTCTTGCCAAGGTTTTTCAGGTGTTGCAGCTCATCGTTCATTAAGCCTCCTTGCGACGGCCGAATGGTTCGGTGGGTATCGTGACCAGGCAAGCCTGAAAGGAGTGTAGCGCTCAGTAGGAAAAGCGTAGTTCTTTGCTCAGAAACGATGTAAACGCTTCTAAGGCTGGCGCTGGATTATTGACGGCGAGTGGCGCAAGCCCCCAGCTCGCGTTGCGCGTAGCTGGGGATAAGGGCGTGTTGTCAGCGGGTGCGGTAACGCAGGCGAGTGCCGAAATTGACCGACATCAGGATCTCGTCAGCGCTCAGCTCAGGCGGAAAGTAAGTGCCCGAAATCTGCGCATGGGCCAGGCTGGCGCCTTCCAGCGCGCAAGCGCGCAGGTCCAGGCCACGCAAATCGGCCGAACGGAAATAGGCGTCGGTAAAATCCACGCCCTCGGCATCCAGGTGGCGCAGGTCGAGCCCGCGGAAGTCCCCGCCACGCATATCAATGGGGCCATCCTTGGGGCGTTCCTGATTGAAGCCATGGATGTCATCTTTATGCAGCAGCGCGTAGAGCGGGGTATCAAGCAACTTCGGCTGGCCCATGGCGGCATCTCCTGTTGGATTTATGGCGCCATTATAGTGCCACTATTGCTGGCTGTGAGCTGTTAACTGCTTCACAGCCAGGAAATATTTCTTACAGCCCTGGCAGGTGTTGACGAACATGGGCAACCAGCGCGTCCAGCGTCCCGCTTTCATTGGTCTCGACCCGCTTGCTCAGTAGCAGTTCCTCGGCGCTCAGAGGATCGCGGCTGGCTTGCTGCTGCTCAATGACCTCCAGGGTGGCGTCAGAAGGATCGTTTTTATCTGCCTGACGTTTCGCCAGCCAGTTGGCGATCACTGCCTGTGGTGCATTGCAATCGAGGATCAGGAAGGGCGCGCCAGTGGCCTCTGCGACTTTGGCGGCGGCGTCGCGTTGTTCACGCTTGAGGTAGGTGGCGTCCAGGACCACCGGGAAGCCCGCGCGCAGCACGGTTTCGGCGAGGGTATGCAGGCGGGCGTAGGTCGCTGCGCTGGCATCCGAGGCATAGATCCCCGCTTGTGGGGTGTTCTCCACTTGCTGCTCGCCAAACAGGCGCTTGCGTTCTACATCGGAGCGCAGGCGTATGGCACCGAGCGCGTCGACCAGGCGCATTGCCACATGGCTTTTGCCGGTGGCCGACACACCGTGGGTAATTGCCAGGAAGCGCGAAGGGATGGTGCTGTAGCTTTCGGCCAGGTTGGCGTAGTTACGGTATTGGCGCAGGGTGGTCGCACGCTCTACAGGCGTTGCTTCGGACGGCATGCTGAACAGGGCGACCTTGGCCCGCACCAGGGCACGGTAGGCCTTATAGAAGTTCAGCAGTTCGAGGCTCTGGTAATCGCCAGTCAGTTCCAGGTACTGGCTGATAAAACGTCGGGCCAGGGACTTGAGGCCACGGTCTTCCAGGTCCATGGCCAGGAAGCCAGTGTCGGCACATACGTCGGTGAAGCGGAACGGCTCGTTGAACTCGATGCAGTCGAAGATCACCACGTGATCGTCGATCATCGTTGCGTTGCCCAGGTGAATGTCGCCGTGGCACTCGCGGATAAAGCCATTGAGCTTGCGTTGCTCCAGCAGGGGCTTGAGGCGTTCGAAGCTGCTCTGGGCCCAGGCTTGCAGTGCTTGCAGTTGGGCCAGGTCGGCCTTGTCGCTGAGAAACGGGCGGATCTGCTCGAAGTTCTGCTGTACAGGTGCCATCACCTCGTCCGGCGTGCCGGCCGGGTGCGCCTCGGGAACCTTGGGCGCGTTCAAGTGGAACTGCGCAATCTGGCTGGCCATTTCGTCGATGTGGCTGCTGGTCAGCTCGCCATTGGCCTGCAAGGTGCTCAGCAGTTGGCTTTGCGGGAACTGGCGCATTTTCAGCACATATTCGATGGCCGGACCTTCGCCGCCCAGTTGCGGGGCTTCAACGCTGCCGGTGATCGGTAACACTTCAAGATACAAATCTTGTGTCAGGCGCTGGTTGAGGCGCAGTTCCTCGTTGCAGAAGTGGGAGCGGGCGTCCAACTGGGTAAAGTCGAGGAAGCCGAAGTTCACCGGTTTCTTGATCTTGTAGGCGTAGGGGCCAGTGAGCAGAACCCAGGAAATATGGGTTTCGATGACTTGAAACGCTTCGACCGGATGAGGAAACAGGGCCGGGTTTTGCAGGGCGGCAATCAGGGGCTGGCTCACGGGCGATCCTTCGGAGTCTGGGAAAATAATGGAGCGCATTATGGCCGCTCAAGTCGGTCATGCAAACCGCCGTCCGGTTCATGTTGATCATCAATAAAATGCGTATAATCCGCCGCCATGACTCGTACCCGATCTCCCCGTTCCCGTAAAAAACCTCCTCCCCGCAGCCTGCGCCCCTGGCTGGGCTGGGCGATCAAGCTCGGCCTGGTTGGCCTGGTGGCACTCGCAGGCGTCGCGGTGTACCTCGATGCCGTGGTCCAGGAGAAGTTCTCTGGCAAGCGCTGGACCATCCCGGCGAAGGTCTACGCTCGCCCGCTGGAGCTGTTTACCGGCCAGAAGCTGAGCAAGGAAGACTTTCTCACCGAACTCGATGCGCTGGGCTACCGACGCGAAGCCGTGGCCAACGGTCCGGGGGCGGCGGCGGTCAGCGGCAATACCGTGGACTTGAACACCCGGGGCTTCCAGTTCTATGAAGGCCTGGAAAAGGCCCAGCCGGTGCGTGTGCGTTTCTCCGGGGATTACGTGGCCGAGCTTTCCGCACTCAACGGCGGCAAGCTGCCGGTGGTGCGCCTTGAGCCATTGCTGATCGGCGGGATTTACCCGAAGAACCTTGAAGATCGCATCCTGATCAAGATTGATCAGGTCCCGCCGTATCTGTTGGAAACCCTGGTCGCGGTTGAAGACCGGGATTTCTACAGCCACTGGGGCGTATCACCCAAGTCCATCGCCCGCGCCATCTGGGTCAACACCTCGGGTGGCCGCATGACCCAGGGCGGCAGTACGCTGACGCAACAATTGGTCAAGAATTTCTACCTGACCAGTGAGCGCAGCCTGACCCGTAAACTCACTGAAGCCATGATGGCGATGTTGCTGGAGCTGCATTACAGCAAGCAGGAGATCCTGGAGGCCTACCTCAACGAAGTGTTCGTCGGCCAGGATGGCCAGCGCGCCGTGCATGGTTTCGGCCTGGCCAGTCAGTTCTTCTTCGGCCAGCCATTGTCCGAGCTCAAGCTGCATCAGGTGGCGTTGCTGGTGGGCATGGTCAAGGGGCCGTCCTATTACAACCCGCGCCGCAACCCGGAGCGGGCCCTGGAACGTCGTAACCTGGTCCTCGACGTGCTGGAACAGCAGGGCGTGGCCACCGCAGAACAGGTCGCCGCCGCGAAGAAGATGCCCCTGGGTGTCACTACCCGTGGCAAGTTGGCCGACAGTTCATTCCCCGGCTTTATCGACCTGGTCAAGCGCCAGTTGCGCGAAGACTATCGCGACGAGGACTTGACCGAAGAAGGCCTGCGGATCTTCACCAGTTTCGACCCGATCCTGCAGATGAAGGCCGAAGCGTCGGTCAGCGATACCTTCAAGCGCCTGGCCGGGCGCAAGGGTTCGGATGAGGTTGAGGCGGCCATGGTGGTGACCAATCCGGAAACCGGTGAAGTCCAGGCCATGATCGGCAGCCGCCAGGCCAGTTTTGCCGGCTTCAACCGTGCCCTGGATGCCGTGCGACCGATTGGCTCGCTGATCAAGCCGGCGGTGTACCTCACGGCGCTGGAAAAACCGAGCAAGTACACCCTGACCAGTTGGTTGTCCGACGAAGCGTTTTCGGTCAAGGGCGCCGATGGCCAGGTGTGGAAGCCGCAGAACTATGACCGTCGCTCCCACGGTACGGTGTTCCTGTACCAGGGCCTGGCACATTCCTACAACCTGTCCACGGCGCGGCTGGGCCTGGAGCTGGGGGTGCCGAACGTCCTCAAGACCCTGGCGCGCCTGGGCGTGAGTCGCGAGTTCCCGGCGTTCCCTTCGATGTTGCTGGGGGCGGGGGGCTTGAGCCCGATGGAAGTGGCGACCATGTACCAGACCCTGGCCAACGGTGGTTTCAATACACCGATGCGCGGGATCCGCAGTGTGCTCACGGCGGAAGGCGAGCCGCTCAAGCGCTACCCGTTCCAGATCGAGCAGCGCTTTGATCCGGCCTCCATCTACCTGATCCAGAACGCCATGCAGCGGGTCATGCGCGAAGGGACCGGGCGCTCGGTGTACAGCTCACTGCCGGGCAACCTGACGCTGGCCGGCAAGACCGGCACCAGTAACGATTCCCGGGACAGTTGGTTCGCCGGTTTCAGCCAGGACCTGCTCGCGGTGGTGTGGCTGGGGCGCGATGACAATGGCAAGACACCCTTCACGGGGGCGACCGGCGCCTTGCAGGTCTGGACCAGTTTTATGCGCAAGGCCGACCCGCTGCCACTGAACATGCCGCAACCCGACAACATCGTGCAGGCCTGGATCGACCCCCATACCGGGCAGGGCTCCGATGCCAACTGTCCGGGCGCGGTGCAGATGCCGTATATTCGCGGCAGTGAACCGCCAGCCGGCGCTCCATGTGGCACAGGTGTGCCCACGGATGCCGATTCGGTGATGGATTGGGTCAAGGGCTGGATGAATTAAGCAAAGAGGATTTCAAGTGAACAAGTGGTTGATTCCGGCTATTACAACGTTAGCTTTGCTCAGTGGTTGCTCCACCGTGCAGCGCGGGTCCATCCCGGTGGTGGATTCCGGCACGGCCGTGTCCAACAATGACCGGATCTCGGCCAACGGCGGCTTCCGCCAGACCGTGACCACGCGTCCAAACCCTGCCACAACCCAGGCTGTACCCCAGGATTCCGGAGTGGTGGTAATGGTTCCGGGGGGCGGCGCTACTACGTCTGCGCCGATCAGCTCGGCGCCATGGACACCGGGCCCGATCACACCTGGGCCGTCGAACTCCGCGCCGATTGATAGCGCGCCGATCAACCAGGGCACCTACAACATGCCCTCGACCCCGAGCGGGATTCCTTCGGCCAACGCCGGTGGCCTGTCCGCCGACGAGCAGTTGGACGGTCCGGTCCTGGCCTTGCTCACCACTGCGCAGCAACAGCAAGCCGGTGGAGACTTGAACGGTGCATCGTCCAGCCTCGAGCGCGCCCAGCGTGTCGCGCCACGTGAACCGCAGGTGCTCTACCGCCTGGCGCAAGTGCGCATGGCCCAGGGGGATGCGCCACAAGCCGAACAGTTCGCCCGTCGTGGCCTGACCATGGCTAACGGTCGTCCTGACCTGCAGGCCAGTCTGTGGGCCCTGATTGGCGACGCGCGCGCTGCGCAAGGTGATGCTGCCGGTGCTGCCCAGGCTCGGCAAAAGGCCAAGGTCAGTCTCTGATGGATCCTCGTTTTCCGGCAATTGCCGAGCAGTTATTGCTGATTGAGCGCGAATTGCGCCTGGCGGGCTGGTGGGATGAAGTGTCCCCCAGTGCCGAGGCGCTGAGCAGCGTCGAGCCGTTTTCGGTTGATACCCTGGATTTTCATCAGTGGTTGCAGTGGATCTTCCTGGGTCGCATGAAGCAGATCCTCGAGCAGGACCTGCCGTTGCCCAATGCCTCGGGCATTCTGGAGATGGCCGAGATGGTCTACGCCGATCGTCTTCAAGAGAGCCTCGGCCTACGGTCGGCGCTGAAAAAGTTCGACCAACTGATCGTCGGCGCTCGTTAATTGCCTGACTGCCGGGTTTTCCGGCAGTCTTGCGCACATTTCTACCGCTTGACGACATTCAGGCGAGTTTTATCCCTCCTCAAAGCCCTTTCTTCTACGTTCACATGCGCTTAGTTGGAAAAAAGCGCAATTATTGCTTGACTTGAAGGGGCTGAAACAGAAGAATCCAAAGTCCGCTGTATCGGGACTGCCAGAAGCAGGCCCGCTCAGCAGATCATGAGGCGCACATCCGCGCCGACCTGTTACACCCGCAACGCGTTACCTCGCGCTGGGTGGGAAAAGCCCGCAACACTTGGGACGATCCCAATACTTGCTCAGTCAGTGCTGACGTAGTCGGCGACCACCGTCGCTCATGCTCTGTTGAGAAGTAAACCTATTAAGACCCGTCGGTTTTTAACGGACGGTATTCTGGCGTTTTAGAGGTGAACAACGTGGAGCTTTTATCTGGCGGTGAGATGCTCGTCCGCTTTTTGCGTGACGAAGGCGTCGACTATATCTACGGGTACCCAGGTGGTGCTCTGCTGCATGTCTACGACGCACTGTTCAAGGAACCGGCTGTCAACCACATCCTGGTTCGCCATGAGCAGGCCGCGACCCATATGGCTGACGGTTATGCCCGTGCCACCGGCAAAGCCGGCGTGGTACTGGTAACGTCCGGCCCAGGCGCAACCAATGCCATTACTGGCATCGCGACTGCGTATATGGACTCTATTCCGATGGTGATCATTTCCGGCCAGGTGGCGAGCACCATGGTGGGCACTGATGCATTCCAGGAAACCGATATGATCGGTATTTCCCGGCCGATCGTGAAACACAGCTTCATGATCAAGCACGCCTCGGAAATCCCGGAAATCATGAAAAAGGCGTTCTACCTCGCGCAATCCGGTCGCCCGGGTCCTGTGGTGGTCGATATCCCGAAAGACATGACCAACCCGGCGGAAAAATTCGAATACGTTTTCCCGAAGAAAGCCAAGCTGCGTTCCTACAGCCCGGCCGTTCGTGGGCACTCGGGGCAAATCCGCAAGGCGGCAGAAATGCTCCTGGCGGCCAAGCGTCCAGTGCTGTACTCGGGTGGCGGCGTGATCCTGGGCGGTGGTTCCGCACCTTTGACCGAACTGGCCAAGATGCTCAACCTGCCGGTCACCAACACCTTGATGGGCCTCGGTGCCTTCCCGGGTTCGGATCGTCAGTTCGTCGGGATGCTCGGCATGCACGGCAGCTACACGGCCAACCTGACCATGCACCACGCTGATGTGATCCTGGCCGTGGGTGCACGGTTCGATGACCGGGTGATCAATGGCGCGAGCAAGTTCTGCCCGAATGCCAAGATCATCCACATCGACATCGACCCGGCGTCCATCTCCAAGACCATCAAGGCCGACGTGCCGATTGTCGGTCCTGTGGAGAGCGTATTGACCGAAATGGTCGCCGCGCTCAAGGACATTGGCGAAACTCCGAACAAGGAGTCGGTCGCCAGCTGGTGGAAGCAGATCGACGAATGGCGCGGTGATCGCGGCCTGTTCCCTTACGACAAGGGCGACGGCAGCATCATCAAGCCACAGACCGTGATCGAAACCCTGTGTGAAGTGACCAAGGGCGACGCCTTTGTGACCTCGGACGTGGGCCAGCACCAGATGTTTGCCGCGCAGTACTACAAGTTCGACAAGCCTAACCGCTGGATCAACTCCGGTGGCCTGGGCACGATGGGCTTCGGTTTCCCGGCGGCCATGGGTGTGAAGTTGAGCTTCCCGGACACTGACGTGGCCTGCGTCACCGGTGAAGGCAGCATCCAGATGAACATCCAGGAGCTGTCGACCTGCCTGCAATATGGCTTGCCGGTGAAGATCGTCTGCCTGAACAACGGTGTGTTGGGCATGGTTCGCCAATGGCAGGACATGAGCTACAACAGTCGCCACTCCCATTCCTACATGGAATCGCTGCCAGATTTCGTCAAGTTGGTTGAAGCCTATGGCCATGTCGGCATGCGCATCACCGATTTGAAGGATCTCAAGCCGAAGATGGAAGAGGCGTTCGCCATGAAGGATCGTTTGGTGTTTATCGACATCCAGGTCGACACCAGCGAGCACGTCTACCCGATGCAGATCAAAGACGGCTCTATGCGCGACATGTGGCTGAACAAGACGGAGCGGACCTAATCATGCGGCACATTATCTCCCTGCTTCTGGAGAACGAACCGGGCGCTCTGTCTCGTGTGGTCGGCCTGTTTTCGCAGCGCAACTACAACATCGAAAGCCTGACGGTGGCCCCGACCGAAGACCCGACCCTGTCGCGCCTGACGTTGACCACTGTAGGCCATGATGAAGTGATCGAGCAGATCACCAAGAACCTCAACAAGCTGATCGAAGTGGTCAAGCTGGTCGATTTGTCGGAAAGTGCCCACATCGAGCGCGAGCTGATGCTGGTTAAGGTCAAGGCCACGGGCGCCCAGCGTGCCGAGATCAAGCGGACTACCGATATTTATCGTGGGCAGATCGTCGATGTGAGCGCCAGCGTTTATACCGTTCAACTGACCGGTACCAGCGACAAGCTGGACAGCTTCATCCAGTCGATCGGGACGGCCTCGATTCTGGAAACCGTACGCAGTGGCGTCACCGGGATTGCCCGTGGCGACAAAGTACTCAGCATCTAACCCAAATTAGCGAATGGCCTTACGGCCTGGATATATAGAGGAACCTCATGAAAGTTTATTACGATAAAGATTGTGACCTGTCGATCATCCAGGGCAAGAAAGTCGCCATCATCGGTTACGGCTCCCAGGGCCACGCCCAGGCGTGCAACCTGAAAGACTCCGGCGTCGACGTCACTGTCGGTCTGCGTAAAGGCTCGGCTACCGTTGCCAAGGCTGAAGCCCACGGCCTGAAAGTCACTGACGTGGCTTCTGCTGTTGCGGCTGCCGACCTGGTTATGATCCTGACCCCGGACGAGTTCCAGTCCTCGCTGTACAAGAACGAAATCGAGCCGAACATCAAGAAAGGCGCCACCCTGGCCTTCTCCCACGGCTTCGCGATCCACTACAACCAGGTCGTGCCGCGTGCTGACCTCGACGTGATCATGATCGCGCCGAAAGCACCGGGCCACACCGTGCGTTCCGAGTTCGTCAAGGGCGGCGGTATCCCTGACCTGATCGCGATCTACCAGGACGCCTCGGGCAACGCCAAGAACGTTGCACTGTCCTACGCTGCTGGCGTCGGTGGCGGTCGTACCGGCATCATCGAAACCACCTTCAAGGACGAGACCGAAACCGACCTGTTCGGCGAGCAAGCCGTTCTGTGTGGCGGTACCGTTGAGTTGGTAAAAGCCGGTTTCGAAACCCTGGTTGAAGCTGGCTACGCGCCAGAAATGGCCTACTTCGAGTGCCTGCACGAACTGAAGCTGATCGTTGACCTCATGTACGAAGGCGGTATCGCCAACATGAACTACTCGATCTCCAACAACGCTGAGTACGGCGAGTACGTGACAGGTCCGGAAGTGATCAACGCCGAATCCCGTCAGGCCATGCGCAACGCCCTGAAACGTATTCAGGACGGCGAGTACGCCAAAATGTTCATCAGCGAAGGTGCAACCGGCTACCCTTCGATGACCGCCAAGCGTCGTAACAACGCTGCTCACGGTATCGAAGTCATCGGCGAGCAACTGCGCTCCATGATGCCGTGGATCGGTGCCAACAAGATCGTCGACAAAGCCAAAAACTAAGTCGGATGCATCAAGGGAAAACGCGGCCTAGGCCGCGTTTTTTCGTTTGCGGGCCGGTTCTGGTATAAAGCTGCATCGTTTGCGGGCGAACACTCGCCGCAAGTGTCTGTCGAATTTTTTCACACCGTTGCAAGGTAAAGTCCATGAGCGAACGTCCCGAAGAGCCAAACCAGGCCTCTGACGCCGAAAGCCTGCTACCGATCGATGAGCATGTCGAAGAAGGGCATGACGCGGAAGGCCGCAAGGTCCGGCATCGTGGCATCTATCTTCTGCCCAACCTGTTCACCACGGCGAACCTGTTTGCCGGTTTCTACTCCATCATCAATTCCATGAGTGCCCAGAGTGCGCTGGCGGCAGGTGATGCGGCGAGTGCCAGCAAATACTTCGGTTTTGCTGCCATCGCGATCTTTGTGGCCATGGTCCTTGACGGCCTGGATGGCCGCGTAGCGCGCATGACCAATACGCAAAGTGCCTTCGGTGCCGAATACGACTCGCTGTCGGACATGGTTGCCTTTGGTGTCGCGCCTGCGCTGTTGGCGTTTGCCTGGGCCCTGGGTGATATGGGCAAGGTTGGCTGGATGGTTGCCTTCATCTACGTGGCCGGTGCTGCACTGCGCCTGGCGCGTTTCAATACCCAGGTGGGGACTGCCGACAAGCGTTACTTCATTGGCCTTGCCAGTCCTGCTGCGGCAGGTGTGGTGGCGGGTATTGTCTGGGCGTTCAGTGACTACGGTATCCAGGGATCGAAGATGTCGTTCCTGGTGGCCTTGATGGTTGCGGCGGCCGGCATGCTGATGGTCAGCAATATCAAGTACAACAGCTTCAAGGAGTTCGACCTGAAGGGGCGGGTGCCTTTTGTGGCGATTCTGGTAGTGGTGCTGGTTTTCGCAGTGGTCTTCAGTGATCCGCCGCGGATTCTGTTGCTGGCGTTCCTGGTGTATGCGGCTTCGGGTCCGGTTCAGTACCTGTTGCATCTGCGGCGGGACAAAACATTGCCTTAATGTAATTTCCCCCATACTCCGCAGTCTATTGGTGCATCAGTTCTCCAATGCTGCGGAGTTGCCATGTTAATCAAGTTGCCTAAAGCGTCCGATTGTCACGAATCGGATGTCACCCCGGAATCCCTCTATTTCTCCCGCCGCAGTTTGCTCGGTGGTGCGCTTGCCGGTATTGCTGCCAGCAGCCTGCCGCGTTGGGCGAGTGCAGCTGATACCGCGCGTTATGCCGATGTCGAGCCGGGCAAAGCTCCCGGCTGGTTTGCCGAGAAGCTGCCAGGCACCCAATGGCAGGCGGTGACGGTCAAAGACGAAGCCATCACCCCGTTCAAAGATGCGACCCACTACAACAACTTCTATGAGTTCGGTACCGACAAGGGCGACCCGGCGGCGAATGCTGGTTCCCTCAAGACGGAGCCGTGGAGCGTCGTGATTGATGGAGAGGTCGCCAAGCCTGGGCGTTATGCCTTGGAGGACTTCATGAAGCCGTATCAGTTGGAGGAGCGAATCTATCGTCTACGCTGTGTCGAGGCGTGGTCGATGGTCATTCCCTGGATCGGCTTCCCTATATCGGCCTTGCTTAAACAGGTCGAACCCACTTCCAAGGCCAGGTACATCCGCTTTGAAACTCTGCAGGATCCCAAGAGCATGCCGGGCCAGCGTTCGAGTTTCGGCCTGATCGACTGGCCTTATATAGAAGGGTTACGTCTGGATGAAGCGATGAACCCTTTGGCAATCCTTGCGGTGGGCATGTATGGCCGTGAACTGCCCAACCAGAATGGTGCGCCGCTGCGGCTGGTGGTGCCTTGGAAGTATGGCTTCAAGAGTGTGAAGTCCATCGTGCGGATCAGCCTGGTGAGCGAGCAGCCGAAAACCACCTGGCAAAGCATTGCGGCGGATGAGTATGGGTTTTATGCAAATGTGAACCCCACGGTCGATCATCCTCGCTGGACCCAGGCGCGGGAGCGACGTCTGCCTAGCGGCTTGTTCAGCCCGAATGTGCGCGAGACGCAGATGTTCAATGGCTACTCGGATGAGGTCGCTTCTCTTTATACGGGTCTTGATCTGCGGAAGAACTACTGATGCGCTACCCCCTCTGGCGCCTTGGCGTCTTTATAGCTGCGGCAGTGTGGCCGTTGTACTGGTTGTATGAGGCCTGGAGTCTTACCTTGGGGCCTGATCCCGGCAAAGTGCTGGTTGATCGGCTGGGGCTGGGAACGCTGATCTTGCTGCTGGTCACGCTTGCGATGACGCCTCTGCAAAAGTTGAGCGGTTGGGCGGGGTGGATCGCTGTGCGCCGGCAGTTGGGGTTGTGGTGCTTTGCTTATGTGGTGCTGCACCTTGCGGCTTATTGTGTATTTATCCTTGGGTTGGATTGGTCGCAGTTGGGCGTCGAGCTGCGCAAACGCCCCTACATTATTGTGGGAGCGTTGGCGTTCCTGTGTTTGCTGGCGTTGGCGGTGACATCCAATCGCTATAGCCAGCGTCGATTGGGTACCCGTTGGAAGAAGTTGCATCGCCTCGTGTATGTGATTCTGGGGCTTGGTTTGTTGCATATGCTGTGGATCGTGCGTGCCGACCTGAAGGAGTGGGCTATCTATGCTTCTAT